>CAVTBY010000004.1:0-11727 GCA_963733085.1 Ilumatobacteraceae bacterium | reverse complement strand
TGGTCATGCGGGTAGCGATGTCGAGTCGTCGTACCGCGACGCTGCCGGTATCCGCGCCGACCGAGCCGCCGATCCGATCGTTGCCACGGCGCGACTGCTCGTCACCGGCGGAACCACGACGCCGGCGGATCTCGTTCGGCGCATCCTCGACTCCCGTGCCGTCGTGCGGGCGCGGGCTGCCGGGTTGATGGACTGCAAGCGTCTGACGACCGCCGACGAGGTCATCGAACCGCTGGCTCGGCGGCGCCCTCGACTCGTCGCCGACCGTGTCGCCGTCGCCGCGCCGGCCGCTCGCCGGAGGAGATATTTCGGCACGCTGCCCGAGGATGGGGCGGCGCTCACGCTCGCCGAGTCGATCAATCGCACACTTGCCGAGCTGCTCGCCGGCGACCCATCGGTGCTCGTGTTCGGTGAGGACGTCGGTGCCAAAGGGGGCGTGTACGGCGTCACCCGCGGCCTCCAACGCATGGCCGGCGTCGACCGCGTCTTCGACACACCGCTCGACGAGCAGACGATCCTCGGCCTCGCCCTCGGCACTGGGGTGTCGGGAATGCTGCCGATCCCGGAGATCCAGTACCTCGCCTACGTCCACAACGCCATCGATCAGCTGCGCGGGGAGGCGGCGACGTTGTCGTTCTTCTCGACGGGTCAGTACGTCAACCCGATGGTCGTGCGCATCGCCGGGTACGGCTATCAGAAGGGGTTCGGCGGGCACTTCCACAACGACAACGCCCTCGGCGGCCTGCGCGACCTCCCGGGGGTTGTCGTCGCCTCGCCGGCGCGGGGATCGGATGCGGCCGCGATGCTGCGCACCTGCGCCGCGGCGGCGAAGACTGACGGCACGGTGTGCGTTTTCCTCGAGCCGATCGCCCTCTACCACACCCGTGACCTGCACGACACCGGTGACGAAGGATGGCTGTCGCCGTACGTCGGGCCGGATGGGTGGGCCGAGGCGCACGTGCCGATCGGCAGCGGTCGCGTCGCCCGCGACGGGACGGACGTTCTGATCGCCACCTGGGCGAACGGGCTGTACATGTCGCTGCGCGTCGCCGAGCGGTTGCGCGTCGAGGGCATCAGTTGCTGTGTGCTCGACCTGCGGTGGCTCGTCCCCCTGCCGGTCGACGACCTCGTCACCACTGCACGGGACGTCGGCCGCGTCGTCGTCGTCGACGAGACACGGCACCAGGGTGGAGTCGGCGAAGCGGTGGTTACGGCGCTCGTCGAGCATGGCTTCGACGGTCCGATCGCCCGTGTCGCCGCCCGTGATTCGTTCGTGCCGTTGGGTGACGCGGCGAACCTCGTCCTCGTCTCCGAGGACGACATCGCCGATGCCGTGCGGGCGGTCCGCCGGAGGTAGTCGGGTCAGCCGACCGGAAACAGCGAACGCTGCATCAGCATCTGTTGGGCACGCGGATAGGCACCTTCGAAGGGCAGCGTGACAACGACGACGGGGCCGACGGTCGCCACCTCGGCGCCGGGAAGCACGTCGGCGAGCGGCTCCGCGGTCACCGGATCGATTCCCTCGGCGATCGCTTGCTCGACGAGCTCGGCATTGTCCGTGGCGGCGTCTGCGGAAGCGTGCACAAGGAGGACTTCCGTGTGCGACTCCGCACCGTCGTAGAGCTCGGCGATGACGACGCTGTCGTAGGGCTGCAGCAGCACCAACGTGTCGCCCATCGCTTCGAACTCCTCGGGCGTCAACCTCATATCAATGGGATTGAAGGCGACCACCTCGTCGACCGCCGTCACCTGGATGACGTCGCCGTCACCGAGGGCATCGACTGCGGCCGAGAACGCCTCGACATCGAGCAACGAATCGCCCCTGCCCGCCACGGTGGACAGTACGGCCTCCATGTCACCAGGAGCGATTGTGCGCACAACGGTCGCCTCGGCATCGCTGCCGATGAGGGCGAGCACGCCACCCTGGCCGAACGGTCGCATCGGCGACATCCGTTGCACGTCGTGCGCAGTCGGGTCGTCACCCCATTGGAAGTAGTCACCGTCGGGATGGTCGACGATCGTCAGCACCGGCGACCACAACGGATCGGACTCCACCGCCGCGGCGATCTCTTCGGGATGGATAGTCGTCTCGGCAATCGAGATGTTGTGCGGTGGGGACTGCACGGTGATCTCTCGGTCGATGTCGAACACGGTGAATCCGACCTCCGCACGCGTCTCCTCGGCCTGGACGAAGCGCTGGCCGAAGATCTGGGCGGGTTGCGTCCACGTCGGAAGCGTGGTCATCGCCCTGACCCGCTCGCGTTCGTCGGCATCGGGAGCGAGTCCGGCTCGTTCCCACGCAACCTCCAGGTCGACGTAGTACAGCTGGGCACCTGCTTCCTCCAGGGCGCTGGCGGGTATGCGGTCGAGCGACTGCTCGAACGGGCTCAACGAGGTGTCGTCGGGTTCGGTCGTGGTCGCAGTCACGGTGGCCGCGGCAGCCAGCGTGGCGGTGAGGACGAGGGAGGGCAGCACGATCATGACGGTAGTGGTGCTAGCCGGGGTGCTCGGGTCGCGGCCACGAAGGTCGGCGCTTCTCGGCGAACGCGGCCATTCCCTCTGCCGCCTCGGCGCTCTGGAAGTGGTGATCGGAGAGTGCCCGCATCCGGGCGAATGCCGCCTGGCGTGCTCCGGCGTCGGCGTCGGTGGCCTCCCGGAGCATCCGTTTCGTCGCGGCGACGGCCTGTGGCGCCCCGGCGGCGATCGCCGCACAGAGGTGGTCGACGACGTCCGTGACGTCGTCGGTGACATGGGTGGCGAGCCCGACGTTTCGTGCAAACTCGGCGCCGAACGGTTCACCGGTGAGCAACGCTGCCGCGAGGTGGGCGGGCACGACCCGACGCAGGATCGGCACGGAGATCATCGCCGCGACCACGCCGATGCGGACCTCGGTGAGCGCGAACGTGACGGCGCGGTCGACGACAACGAGGTCGCAGGAGGCCATCAGCCCGAGACCGCCCGCCCGCGCCGGACCGGCCACCGCGGCGATCGTCGGTACGTCGGCGTCCATCAACCGCTCGAACGCCCTGACGACTGGTGCCGAGTCGGGAGGCCCACTGGCCCGCTCCTTGAGGTCGGCCCCGGCGCAGAAGGCGGGCGGCGTGTGCGTAAGCACGATGGTGCGGACCTCAGCGGTCGCGGCTGCGGCCTCGGCGCCGTCGAGAGCGGCGTGCAGGTCGGCGACGAGCTGCCGCGACAGCGCGTTGCGATTGGCGGGCGAATCGAGCGTGATCGTCGCCACGCCGTCCCCGATCTCGAGGTGAACGAGCTCACCGGTCATCCACGGCGACCATAGTGGGGCTCAGCCGGCGACGATCTCGGCGAGGAAGCGCTCGACTTCCGCCCGGTCGCGGGTGCGGCGCATCGGCGGCAAGGCATTGACGATGTCCCAGCGGTAGCGCGCCGCGCCGAGGCGCCGGTCCAGGACTGCGACGACCCCGCGGTCGGTGGCCGTGCGGATCAGCCGCCCGGCGGCCTGGGCGAGCATCATCGCCGCCCGGGGAACATCGATCTGGCTGAACGCCGCCGGGCCGAGCAGCTCGCGGCGAGCCGAGAGCAGCGGGTCGTCAGGTCGCGGGAATGGCAGCCGATCGATGACGACCTGGGTGAGTGTGCGGCCGGGGACGTCGACGCCCTGGAAGAACCCGGCGGTGGCCAACAGCGTGGTCGCCTCGTCGGCGGCGAAGGCGCGCAGTAATGCCGGCTTGGGGAGATCGCGCTGCGTGATGACGGGAAGATCGAGACGGTCACGCAATGCCGTGGCAGCGGCGTCCATCGCAGCCCAGCTCGTGAACAACCCGAGGGTTCGGCCTCCGGCAGCGGTGATCAGGGCGGCGAGTTCGTCGTGGACGGCCGCTCGGTAGTCGGGGTGGCGGGGATCGGGCAGCGCCATCGCGCAGTACAGCATGGCGTTGTGGGCGTAGTCGAAGGGGCTCCCGACGTCATCCTGATCGACGGTTGTCGGGGGGAACCCGACTCGCTGGACGAGCGACGTCGGGACGGTGGCGCTGGTGAGGATTGCCGTTCGCTGCTCCCAGACGCCCTCGCGCAGCAACGGCCCGACATCGAGTGGGGCGATCTCGAGGTGCGGTCTGGTCGCACTGCCGCTCACGAAGTCGACCCTGCTGCCAGGAGGTGCACTTGCGGCGTCGAGGGCGGTGTCGATCCGGTTGATCAGGTCGCCGGTCATCAGTTGGGCGCGCAGTCGCTTCTGCTTGGCGTCGTCGGTCTGTGGGTCGAGAGCCGTGAGGATGCCGAGGACCCGCTCCAGGCGACCGCGAGCGTCGAGCAGCGCCTCGCCCAGGTCGTCGGGATAGGGGATCGGCAGGCGGTCCCCGGCGTGTGGAGCGAGGGCCTCGCGCAACACGTCGGCGACGTCGACGACGCTCGTTGTCACGTCGCGATCTTCGAGGACCCGGCGGAGCACAGCTCCGAGGACGATGAAACGGCCCGGGCTGATCTGCACGCTCAACGTCGTGCTCATGATGTCCTCGAGGCCGTGGGCCTCGTCGAACACGACGATCTCGTGCTCGGGCAGGAGCGTCCCGCCGGACGAGACATGGAGTCCGTAGAGGTACGTGTTGACAACCGTGACGTCGGCAACCGCTGCCCGACGCACGCGCCAGCTCGGCGAAGCACGGCTCACCCATCGGGCACTGGCTGGCACCGGGGCATTCGTCACTGCCGACGGTGATCGCCTGCAGCACCGCGTCGCTTGGCGCGATGTCGAGCTCGGCAACGTCACCGGTCGATGTCCTCGCCACCCACTTGGCGATCCGTTGCAGGTTGGTCGTCGATCGAGGAGTCAGCTCGGCGAGCTCGAGTTGGCCCTGCGCATCGTCACCGGGTGCCGTCAGTTCGCGCAGACGTTGCAGGCACAGATAGTTGCTGCGCCCCTTGAGCACCGCCCAGTCGAACTCCACCGGGAGCGCCTTGGCGAGGAACGGGAGGTCCTTGTCGGCGAGCTGGTCCTGCAACGCCTTGGTGGCGGTGGCGACGACGACTCTGGCGCCGGACTCGATGGCCGGGACGAGGTAGGCGAGCGTCTTGCCAGTGCCGGTGCCCGCCTGCACCACGAGGTGCCGTCCACTCTCGATCGCCGCCGTGACGAGTTCCGCCATTCGTTGCTGACCGGGCCGCTCCTCGGCGTCGGGCAGCGCCGACGTGACAGTCGCCAGCGACGATGTCGCGACCTCCTTCACGAGGCCAGCGTCATCGCCGCGTCCAGCTCGTCGCCGTCGAAGTCCGGCCAGTTCTTCTCGGTGAAGTACACCGGGGCGCCGGCGGCCTGCCAGAGCAGAAAGTTGGAGACACGACCCTCGCCGCTCGTGCGCACGAGTACGTCGACGGGCGGCAGCTCGGGGAGGTAGAGCTGCCGGTCGATCGTCGATGGTGTCACCGGAGTGCCCTCGGCGCGCAGGCGGTTCACGGCATCGAGCAACTCGACCCGGGTGCCGTAGTCGAACGCGACGGTGAGCAACATTCCCGTGTTGGCGCTGGTGTCGGCGATCGCCTTGCGGATCGCCCGCTGGATCAGCCGCGGCGTGCGGGCCCCTGGTGTGTCGAATGGTCTGCCGATCCATTGCACTCGAACGTTGAGCTCGTTGAGCTCGGCGATGCGGCCGAACAGCTTCTTGTGCAGGCCGAGGATGTGGCGCACTTCCGTCGGTGGACGCATCCAGTTCTCGGTGGAGAAGCCGAACACGGTGAGCCAACCGATGTTCCGTCGCACGGCGATGCGTACGAGGCGGGCGAGGTTCTCCTCGCCCTCGGTGTGGCCGGCCGTCCGCGGCAGATCCCGGCGGGCAGCCCACCGTCCGTTGCCATCCATGATGCAGCCGATGTGCAGCGGCCGCGACTGGATCGTCCCCACGGCGTCACGCTACGAGGCGAACGGATGATCCGGGTGCGAGAATGGGTGCCGTGGGGTCGTCGCTCGAACACGTCATGGTGGTCGGCGGCACGCCCAAGGATTGGGACGACATCGGAACCGACGAGTGGGGTGGGCTGGTCGATCACGCTCGGCGCCGTCGCGGCGGCGGCTGGTGCCAGATGGCTGACGATCCGTCCCTACGGCCCCCATCCGGCGAGCAGCCGGCCGGACCTGCGCTCGACGGTGGCGAGCGGTCCGTGCACCGTCATCATCCAGGAGCTGGCCGACGGTCGCGAGGCGTTTGCCGCCGCCGCGGCCGCCGTCCCTGACGGTGTGGTCGTCGACGAGCAGGCCATCGCCCAGGAGTTGTACGCAACCGGCGGACGTCGAGCCCGACCTGATCGTCGTCCTCGGACCGCACGATCACCTCCCGCCGTCGCTGGTGTGGGAGCTCGCCTACGGCGAGCTGGTGTTCGTCGATCTCGACCTCCCGACCGAACTCTCCGAGGCGGATCTGCAGGCCGCCATCGAGACGTTTTACGGGCGCAGCCGCAGGTCGACTCGGCTTGCGAGCGAGTTCGGCGAGCGAATCAGTCGGCGCTAGCTCACCGCCGTCGCCCCCGCCGATCGACTCGGCCTCCCAATGAGCCCAGCCACCTCTACCGGGACACTGCCGTTGTCCTGCGCACCTACAAGCTCGGCGAGGCTGATCGCATCGTCGTGTTGCTGACTGCTGCAGAACGGCAAGGTGCGCGCCGTCGCCAAGGGGGTGCGCAAGACGATGTCGCGGTTCGGCGCCCGCCTCGAGCCGATGAGCCACGTTCGACTGCTGTTGTACCGCGGCCGGGAACTCGACATCGTCAGTCAGGCCGAGTCGGTCGAGCCGTTGTCGCCGATGCTGTCCAGTCTTGATCGGGCGTCGCAGGGGATGGCCGTGCTCGAAGCCGCCGATCAACTCGCACTGGAGCGCGAGCCGAACGAGCAGCTGTACCGGATGGTGATCGGGGCGTTGCGGACGATTGCCGAACGGACGTCGCCGCTCGTCGTCCCGGCGTTCTACTGGAAGCTGCTCGCCGCCGAGGGGCTGCGCCCGGAACTCGACATGTGCGTTCGCTGCGGCGCCGACGGCGACGGCACCGAGCTGGTCGCCTTCGACCTCGACGAGGGCGGGGTGCTGTGTCGCACCTGCCGCTCCGGCGTCGCCGTCTCGGCAGGGGCCCTCGACCTGCTGCGGGCGATCCTCGGCGGTCGCCTCAACGACGCCCTCGCCACTCCGGACTCGCCGGCCACCCACGAGGTCGCCACGCTCGCCACCAAGGCCCTCGAGCACCATCTCGAACGACGCCTCCGCGCCGTCGCCATGTTCGAACGCTGACGCAAGCAACCGATGGGTGTCAGGGGGACCGTACGGTCATGTAAACACCCATCGGTTGGCGTTCGGGGATGCATCACCCTGCACAACGGCTCTCCGCTCCGTTCCAGAGCATGCAACCGTGCTCACCGCGGACATGAAGATGTGTCGCCCTGACGACGCAGCCCGAACGGAAGGCCGGTGGCGCGAATGCTGTACCAGAGTTTCGGCGGGTCGCACGTAGCCTGAACGGTCTATGCCGGCGACCGAGCTCGATCAGATCGTCAACCTCGCCAAGCGGCGCGGTTTCGTGTTCCCCTCGGCGGAGATCTACGGCGGCTTCCGCAGCACCTACGACTACGGGCCGCTCGGCGCCCTGCTCCTGCGCAACGTCCGCAACGCGTGGATCCGGGCAATGGTCCAGGAGCGTGACGACGTCGTCCTCATCGACGCGGCGATCCTCGGACCGCCGCAGATCTGGGAGGCGAGCGGGCACCTCGCCAACTTCACCGACCCGCTCGTCGACTGCACCAATTGCAAACAGCGCTTCCGCCAGGACAAGCTCGACGACCCGAACACGTGCCCGAGCTGTGGCAAGCACGGCACGTTCACCGAGGCCCGGCAGTTCAACCTGATGTTCAAGACCCACGCCGGCCCGGTCGTTGATTCCAGCGCCGTCGCCTACCTGCGCCCGGAGACGGCGCAGGGAATGTTCGTCAACTTCACGAACGTGCTCAACACATCGCGGAAGCGACCGCCGTTCGGCATCGCCCAGGTCGGCAAGGCGTTCCGTAACGAGATCACGCCGCAGAACTGGATCTTCCGGACCCGTGAGTTCGAGCAAATGGAGATGCAGTTCTTCGTCCCTCCTGCGGACGGCCCGCGCTGGTTCGAGTACTGGTGCAACGAGCGCCTCGACTGGTACGTCCGCCACGGCATCCCCCGCGACCAACTGCGCCTACGCCCGCACGGCCCCGACGAGCTGTCGCACTATTCGGCCGGGACGTCCGATGTCGAGTTCCTGTTCCCGTGGGGATTCGACGAGCTCGAGGGCATCGCCCAACGCACCGACTACGACCTCAAGCAGCACAGCGCTCACTCCGGCGAACGCCTCGACTACTTCGACCCGGCGACGAACGAGCGCTACACCCCCTATGTGGTCGAGCCCGCCGCCGGCGTCACGAGGACGATGGCGGCGTTCATGCTCGCGGCCTACGACGTCGACGAGGTCAACGGTGAGGAACGCACCGTGCTCCGCCTCCACCCCCGCCTGGCCTCGTACCAAGTCGCCGTGCTGCCGCTGTCGCGCAAGGAGCCCCTGATCGAGCTCGCCGGCGACGTGCGCAAGGCGCTGGCCGAGCGCTACATGGTCGACTACGACGAGACGCAGGCGATCGGCCGGCGCTACCGGCGCCAGGACGAGATCGGCACACCGCTCGCCGTCACGATCGACTTCGACTCGCTCGACGACAAGGCGGTCACGATCCGCGACCGCGACAGCACCGATCAGATCCGCGTGCCGATCGACAACGTCGTCAGCGAGGTTGCCGACCGGCTCGGATTCTGAGGATCTGGGTACTGCCAGCCGACTTCCATGACTACCTACCTCGACCGCATCGTCGATCGGCACCGGGAACAAGCAGCCGCTGACGAGCGGCGGCTCGGCGACCTGATCGCCAAGACTGCCTGTCTGCACCCCACACGGGGACTCCGCGCCGCCCTCATCGGCACCCCGGGCCTGGGCGTGATCGCGGAGATCAAGCGGCGGTCGCCGGTCAAGGGTGATCTCAACCGCAACCTCGATGCCGCCGAGGTGGCCGCCAGCTATGAACGCGGCGGCGCCTGCTGTCTCTCGGTCCTGACCGACGAGGAGTTCTTCGGTGGATCGGTGGCCGATCTCACCGCCGCCCGCGACGCCACCAACTTGCCGGTGTTGCGCAAGGACTTCACGGTCGATCCGCGAGATGTCGTCGATGCCCGGCTGATGGGCGCCGACGCCGTCCTGCTGATCGCAGCCGTGCTCGACCCGTTCGAGCTCGTCGAGATGCACCAGCTCGCCACCGAGGTCGGTCTCGATGTGCTCGTCGAAGTCCACGACGAGCCGGAACTGGAGGAGGCACTCAACGCCGGGGCGATGATCGTCGGGGTCAACCAACGCGATCTCGCCACGTTCGAGGTCGATCATGACCGGGCGCTACGGATGGCATCGGCGATCCCGGACACGGTCGTCAAGGTCGCCGAGTCGGGCATCCGCGGAGCCGACGACGCGAAACGCCTCGCCGACGCTGGTTACGACGCCGTGTTGGTGGGGGAGACGCTGGTCACCTCCGTCGACCCGATCGGGACGCTGGCCGAGCTCCTCGCCAGGTGAGGTGACGCCGGACGGCCCTAGCCTGCGGCGGTTCGAACGCGACACAGGAGGAAGCTGATGAGGCGAGCACGAGCCGCGGTGGTGATCGGAGCGGCCGGCCTGGCCGGCCAGATCGCCGGCGCTCACCACGTCGCCGTGGCGACGACACCGCCGACCGAACCGCCCGCGCCGACCACCTCGGTCAGCGAGGAGCAGGCCGCCGCCGAGGCCGCCCTGCTGGTGTTGTCAGACTTCCCGACGGGCTGGACCGCGGAGGTTGAGGAGGAGCCCACAGAGCAGGAGCTCGCCTACCAAGCGACGATGGCCGAGTGCGCAGGCGGCACTGGAAACCTGCTCGAGCTCGGAGGTCCACGAGCGAAATCGCCCGACTTCGTCGGTCCCGACGAACTACGCGTCGAGCAGTCCGTGACGATCGTCGATACCGCCGTCGCCGAGGACTTCATGGCTCGTTTCGCCGCGCCCGGCGTCGAGGAGTGCTTCGGCGGCGCGGTATCCACATTCGTTGCCGAGACCTTCGCGAGCCAGGACGATCCGTCGCAGACGCTCCCCGGCGACGTGACGATCGGCAAGGTAACGATCGGGGAGGTCCTCATCGAGCCTGCCGGCGATGAGGTGGTCGCCTATCGAGTCACGCTGCCGATGTCGGTCTCGAGTCTCGACCTCGACGCCTACGTCGACATCGTCGCCGTCCGGTCCGGCGGGTCGATCGCCGGGCTCACGTTCCAGTCGCTGTTCGAGCCGTTCCCGGCTGAGGACGTCGAGCACTACATCACCGTCGCCGTCGAGCGACTGCCAGGCTGACGACCGGATTCCATCCCGATCGGTAGGCCTGCTCGCCAGTACGGTGACGCCTGCATGTTCGTGAAGATCTGCGGGATCACGACCGAGGACGACGCACTCCTCGCCGTGGCGATGGGCGCCGACGCGGTCGGCTTCGTCTTCGCGCCGTCACCGCGGCAGGTGCCCGTGCAACAGGTCTACGACATCACGCGCCGGCTGCCCCCGGAGATCATGACGGTGGGCGTGTTCCGCGACGAGCACCCCAAGCGGGTGGTCGACATCGTCCACCGCTCCGGAGTCAAGGGCGCGCAGCTCCACGGCAACGAATCGGTCGAGGTCGTCGCCGAGGTCGGCAAAGCTGTGCGTTTCCTCGTCAAGGCCTATCCAGCCGGATCGCCGCTGATCGCCGCGTCGGCGTCGCTGGCCACCGACACGATCATGATCGATGGGCCGTCGCCGGGATCGGGGCACCTGTTCGACTGGTCGCTGGTCGGCGAGCTGCCCGAGGGCATGCGGATGATCCTCGCCGGCGGACTCACGCCGGAGAACGTCGCCGACGCCGTGCAGACCGTGACCCCCTGGGGGGTCGACGTCTCGACGGGTGTCGAAGCGTCGCCGGGCAAGAAGGACCCGCTCAAGGTCAAGCGCTTCATCGAGCGCGCCCGCGCCGCAGCCCCGGTGCCGTACCTCGGTCCGGACGAGGTTCCCTACGATTGGTCGGACGAGTGAGCGTCGAGTGAGTTCACTGATGGGCGAACCGACCGGGCTCGGTCGGTTCGGGGAGTTCGGCGGGCGGTTCGTGCCGGAGACGTTGGTGCCTGCCTGCGAGGAGCTGGAGTCGGCGTTCCGCGAAGCCTGGGCCGACGCGGCATTCCGCGGCGAGTACGACGCCATCCTTCGCGACTACGCCGGGCGGCCATCGTTGCTGTCGGAGTGCCACAACCTCGGCGGGCGGCTCGGGCTGCGTCTCCTCCTCAAGCGCGAGGACCTCAACCACACCGGCTCGCACAAGATCAACAACGTCCTCGGACAGGCGCTGCTCGCCAAGCGGATGGGCAAGCCGCGGCGCGCGTGCGGGCGCTGAACGTGGCCGGGATGGCGTCGGCCGGCGCCGCGTCGCCGCGTTTGACCACGATGGTGTCGCGGCCGCCCTCGAGCGGCATGCCTCGGACCAGTACACATCGGCGCCGGCGGCGGTGACCAGCGAGTACGTCCAGCCGCGATCGGCCGCCACCGCCGCGCCGTCGATCGGCGACTTCCAGGTTCCGTACGGGGCCTCCATGACGCGCAACCTAAGGGGTTGCCGGGACGAGCGTAAGCATCGTTGAGGACGCAACTGGCTCCATTCGCCCG
>CAVTBY010000003.1:0-259206 GCA_963733085.1 Ilumatobacteraceae bacterium | reverse complement strand
TGTGCAATGAGTTGCACTTCTCCTTCGAGACAAAGGACGACAGTCATGTTCATGCGAGTCGACAGGCTGCTCACCGATCTGCCCATGCCGAAGAAGCAGGATCCCAACGCCGGTGCTGCCTGCAGGAGCTGCTCGGCGGCAAGTATGGCGAGATGTCTACGCTCAACAACTACATGTACCAGAGCTTCAATTTTCGCAGTAAATCGAAGCTGCGCGCGATCTACGACATCGTCGCCAGCATCACCGCCGAGGAGGTCGGGCACGTCGAACTGGTCTCCAATGGCGTCGCTATGCTCAACAACGGCCCAGACAGCGATGAGACCGGCGACGCCGACATCAGTGATGCCCCATTCGGCGCCATGCAGGACATCCGCCTCGCCGCCTCCTTCCTTTCCAATGGCGGCGGAGCCATGCCGGTCGATAGCAACGGTCTGCCGTGGAACGGCACGTTCGTCACGACGACCGGCAACGTGATCATGGACATGCTGTTCAACTTCCACCTCGAGTGCGGGGCCCGGATCCACAAGCTGCGCGTCTACGAGACGATGACCGAGGCGACCGGCCGTGAGGTTTGCGGCTACTTGCTGGTGCGTGGATCGGTGCACGCCCACGCCTACGCCCTGGTGCTGAAGAAGCTGACCGGGGTCACGATCGAGAAGATGCTGCCCGTCCCGAACATCAAGCTCGCGCGCATCCCGGAGTGCCAAATACCTGGAAGAGGGCCGGCACCGCTGGCTCTATACCAACAGCCCTACCGACTACAAGGCGATGGCGGGCATCTGGGGCAAGGGCGAGACCGCGCTGCCTGGTGACCCCCCGGGCGAACTCGAGGTCGTCGAGGGCGTACCGGACGGCGGCAAGATCCCGAGCTCGACGGCCTAGCCTCAGCCTTCACGCCCGAATACGCGCCTGAAGAAATGTTCGAGATCGCGCAGAAGCTTTACGCGGCCTCGCGCTGAACTCGCTGTCACCCGTCTGGGCACAGAGTAGAGCAGCGCCGGCGCGCCCTGGAGTCAGCGGTATCGAAGATTTCCGCCATTGACATGGGCGAGCAGGTCGCGGGCCGCTGAAAGATCGGGTCCGACGCGCGGCAGGCGGCGATCGTCATGACGCCGGCCACTTTGCTCATGTCGGCGCGCTGGGGGACTTAACGGACGAGTGGAACTCGCCGGTATACGCCCACCCGCTTGAGAGGATCGGCATCTTGATCGCAGTAACGAAATTCCGCACTATTCACTGGCTCCAAACCAGCATGTGGTTGTGGCCGCTGATCTGCATCGGCGCAGGCATCGCGTTATCGGTGATCAGCGTTATGGTCGATCGCGCCTTCGATGGGGGCCTTGATCCCGCGCGCGCTCACCGGCGGCCCCGATGCGGCACTGCAAATCCTCGGCACGGTCGCGGGCTCGATGGTGAGCCTCACCGCTCTGGTGCTGACTGTTGTCTTGGTGGTGGTTCAACTCGCAATGGGTCAATTCTCCCCCCGTATCGTGGCCACCATTTTGCAGGACAAGCCCAGCCAGTTCGCGATCGGCACCTTCGTCGGCACATTCGCGCATGCGATGCTGTCGTTGAGCCAGGTGAGCACGGCCGAGGGGGCCGAATTCGTGCCGGGCGTGGCGATCGTCGTCGCCTTCGTTCTGATCATCGTTAGCATCATGGTGCTGGTCCTGTATGTAAACCATATCGGGCACAAGCTCAGGGCCGCCTCGCTGATCGAAGCCGTCGGTCATCAGATTCGCGCGAAGCTCGACGAGCTCTATCCCGAGAAGCTGACCGAGGAGCGCGAAACCCCAGGCGTCCTCTTCGCCCCTCGATCAGGAGTGCTGCTCCACATCGATCACACACACCTGATCGATCTCGCGCGCCGAGCCGACGTGGCGCTCCACGTGCTGCCCGCGCTTGGCGATTTCGTTCCGGCCGGCGCGCGCTTGGTGCGCATCAAGGGGCAGCCGAAGCTCGACCTTGCATCGGACGTCTTGCGCAGGATCTCTCTCGACACGGAGCGGTCGTTCGACCAGGACCTCGCCTATGGCCCCAGGTTGTTGGTCGATATTTGCATACGCTCGCTCGCCGAGCCGTTCGACCCGACGACCGCGGTGCAAGCGATCGACAGGCTTCACGACTTCCTGCGCCACCTCGTGCATCGAAGATTTCCGAGCGGCGAGTACCGCGACCAAGCCGGCACGGTGCGGCTGGTAATCAAGACCCTCTCGTGGGATGACTACGTGCGCCTGTCATTCGAGGAGATCCGCAACGGCGCCGCGGCTTCGGTCCAGGTGACGCGGCGGCTGCGCGCCTGCTTCGAGGATCTGGTGCAGTGTGCGCCTGAAGAGCGCCGAGCGCCGCTCGAACGCCAGCTGCGCCTGCTGGATGCAGAGATCGAGAGCGGTGAGGATGCCCGCTCGGATTCCGCTGCCTGGCGGCAGAGTGACCCGCAGGGCATCGGTGCCTCGCGCGCTGTCACGGTAGCGAATGTGCCCGAACGTTGATCGCCCTCATCGCCTCGGTGCCGGCCTGGACGGTCAAGCGGCGTACGTCCCAGCCTCACTACCGCCAGAGAGGGGGGCCAAAGCACCCATACCGATCGCCCTCGCCCGTCTTGGGGGCAGTTGGCGGGAGATTGCTGCAGGTTGGAACTTAACTGAGTCGCGGACGTTGCCCGCCACAACGAGGTAGCCCACAGCGACAGGCCAGTCGGTGGCAGGCCGCCAGGCAACCGAACCCGCGACCACTAGGGCGACGAACCGCCTAAGCGGGGCGCAATGGAGGGACAGATGTTACGAGGACGAGCACGATCCAATGGCGAGCGTGACGTGAGCGAGCACTTCGATGCGCTTCGGTCGGCTCTCGAGGCATTGCGAAAGGACTTTTACAGTTTCGCGGCTGAAAGAGGGGAACACGGGGCGCCTGATGGCAGCGATTTGCTAGCGACAGGCCGGCAACAGGCACGCAACATCGCGGGCAAGATCGAGGAGCGGCCGTTTGTCAGCGTTGCGGTTGCATTTGCGACCGGGCTCATGATCTGGGGTCTGCTGCGGCGCTGATTGCACCTTGCCTGCTGTACGCCAGCCGGCGGCGTTCAGGCCGGCCAGCGCCGCGCCGCCCGAGGACAATACCTGCTCCTTGGCCAGCGCCTCGTAGACGCCCAGCCATAGCTTCAAGCACAGCCAGCCCCAACTGTTCCGGCCAGCCGAGGGGCATGAGCAAGGAGGTTAAGCTCAAGTCCTACCGCGGTGATCCGTTCGTCCACACAATGGACAACCAGCCCGATCATACCGATCCCGATGCCGTCGCCCACCGCTGGCTTTGCGGGCAAGCGCCCGGCAATGAAGTCCCCTACCGGCGTTGCCTTTTCGGCCTGGGGGATGGGTAAGCCGTAGAACTCAGCGATCTCGCCGACCGGCACATAACCGGCGAATTGGGACACTCCGAAGGTAACCACCTCCGCCGGTTCAAGCGGAGGATATCCGTGCTTGGTTGCTGGAATCGACATGCTTCCTCCAACTCGGTCTTCACGGGTGGATCAGCGAGAACTCTGTTGCGACGGTAGTTCAGGGCATTGCTGCGCCAGCTCCTAAGCGACGCGAACGAGGGTGAAGGCGGACTGTTTTCAGCGATCCGAAGTGGGGGATCGCGACGGTGCGGGAAAGTCAGAAGGCGAGGCGTTCTCGGCCGCTTGCCACGTCACCAAACCAACCCTCTCCGAAGGCATCAAGCATCTAGAGGACGAGCTTGGCGTGCCCCTCGTCGAGCGGAGGACAACGCTTTCAGGGACTCGCGCCGGCAGGCGAACGCGTTGTCGGCGTGGGCGCGTCGATCATTGCGGACTATGACTGGATGGCGCAGGAGGTCGGTGAGCTGCGGGAGGGATGCGTCGGAGGCATCTCACTTTCGGGGCTATTCCCGCGGTACATCCGGTTGTGCCTATACTGACCACGGCCCTGCTTGACCAGCATCCCAAGGTGACCGTCACCGTGCTGGCGCAGACCTCACTGGAAATCCAGCGCGGACTCGATCATTACAGCGTCGATGTTGGGCTCACCTACCTGGATAACGAGCCGCTCCCGCGCGTTCGCACCCAGCCGCTCTACCGTGAGCGTTACCTCCTGGCCACCCAAGCGGATGGCCCATGCGGGGCGCGAGAGGATATCACCTGGCGCGAGGCCGCCGGGCTCCCCCTGTGCCTGCTCAACGCCAGCATGCAGAATCGTCGCATTCTCGACGCCATCTTCCGTACCGCGGGTGTGGCGGCAGCCACACCTATTGAGACGACATCCCTCCTCACCGTGTGCGCCCATGTGCAGTCCGGCCGCTGGTCTGCTATCCTGCCCGACACGTTCCGGCCTCTCCTTGCAGGCATGCGCGGTGTCCATATGGTCCCTCTCGTCGAGCCCTTCGCGGAGCGAAGCGTTGGTTTAGTAATAGCCGACCGCGAACCGTCGCCCCCGCTCGCACGGGCGCTCCTCTCGGTGGCGCGTACCGTGGACGTGGAGGGATGGCTTGCTGCCGCGAGTGGCTCGCTCATCGGCACCGCCGGATCACCGAACCCATAGCCCCATCCCGCTTTAGCACCGCCTGTTCGGCCACGCCTATCGTTTCATTGGCCCCGCCACTTTGACACTTCTCCGCACGGGCGCGAGTGTTGTCGCGCCACACGAGTACTGCGCCAACATGTCGGGCTGCACACTCATCGGAGATCTGGACGATGGCGAAGGTTCTCTGCGTTCTCTACGACGACCCGGTGACCGGCTATCCCACCAGCTACGCACGCGATGATATCCCTAAGCTCGAGCGCTATCCTGGCGGCCAGACATTGCCGACACCGAAGGCCATCGACTTCACGCCGGGCCACCTGCTCGGCAGCACATCGGGCGGGCTAGGCCTCCGTAAGTTCGTCGAGGCTCAGGGTCACAGCTTCGTCGTCACCTCGGACAAGGACGGCTCGGGGTCCGCCTTCGAGCAGGAGTTGCCCGACGCGGAGGTGGTCATCTCACAGCCATTCTGGCCGGCGTATCTGACTGCGGCGCGCATCGCGAAAGCAGCGAAGCTCAAGCTCGCTATCACCGCAGGCATCGGCTCGGATCATGTCGATCTCCAGGCTGCCATCCAACGGGGTATCACGGTCGCGGAGGTCACCTATTGCAACAGCATCAGCGTCGCCGAGCACGTGGTGATGATGATCCTCGCTTTGGTACGGGACTACATCCCTTCGTACCAGTGGGTGATCAAGGGCGGATGGAACATCGCGGATTGTGTATCGCGGTCCTACGATCTCGAGGGAATGGCCGTGGGAACCGTCGGCGCAGGGCGCATTGGGACGGCCGTGCTCCGCCGCCTTGAGCCGTTTGACGTCAAACTGCACTATACCGACCGGCACCGGGTGCCAGCGGCGGTGGAGAAAGAGCTGAACCTCATTTACCACCCCAACGCGGAATCGCTCGTCCGAGTCTGCGACGTGGTCACGATCAACACGCCACTGCATCCCGAGACCGAGCATCTGTTCAACGACGACCTGTTGAAGAAGATGAAGCGGGGAGCGTACCTGGTGAACACGGCACGGGGTAAGATTTGCGATCGCGACGCGATCGTGCGGGCGCTCGAGAGCGGCCAGCTCGCGGGCTACGCCGGCGACGTGTGGTTTCCCCAACCCGCGCCGAAGGACCACCCCTGGCGGACCATGCCTCATCACGGGATGACACCGCATGTGTCCGGTACCAGCTTATCGGCCCAGGCGCGTTACGCCGCCGGAGTGCGCGAGATACTGGAGTGCTGGTTCGAAGGCCGCCCAATTCGCGAAGAGTATCTGATTGTCGCGGGCGGGGCGCTCGCCGGAGCCGGCGCACACTCGTATAGTGCGGGCAACGTGACCGGCGGCTCGGAGGATGCGGCCCGATTCAGCAGGTAGCGGTGACCTGAAACGAGAGAGGTTCCCGGAGGGCGAGCGCGGCCAACGCCCGACATGGTGTCATCGTCACCCCCTCGGCCGCACCGCCCGGGCTACAGCGCCACCGTCGCGAGCCCGGTCATGACCAGCGCCACCGCCCACAGCAGATCCAGGTTCACCCACGCGCTCCCGCAGGAACCGGAGTCCGACGCGCTCGTAGACCACCGCGGCGATCGCTCCCGTCACCAGCAGGTACCCCGCCGAGTGCACGGCCGCCGCCGCCAGACCGCTCCACTCGAGGGACCCGAGCCCGAGCGAGGCCAGCGCCATGCGGTGTACATGCGCCGCAGGAGCCGCGGCGCCGAGCACCAGCGGCAGCACCATCAGCCCGGCGCCGTGGGCCGAGGCCATCAGAAACGACCAGGTCGCCAGCTCTCGGCCGTTCACCCGCATCCCACCGTAGGTGATGTGCCTCGCGCGGACCAGCCGGTACACCCCGAGGCCGACGAGCAGCGCCGCGATGACCCATCGGAAGGCGTCCAACGGCAGGACCAAGCCCCCGAGGCCGGCGGCCATGATCGTCGGCGCGATTGCCGCGGCGTGACCTAGCGCGAGCGGACCGAGCGCCGTCCACACCGCGCGCCGGTCCCGCGCTGGAGTCCCAGGGCCACGGCGAAGAGCCATCCCATGGCCGGGTTGATGCCGTGGCCCGCGCCGAGCGCGAGCAGCGCGGGCCACGAGACCGCGGCGGCGTCGGTCACGAGGAGAAGCAGAACGTGTCGGACGATGCGTCGCCGCCCTGGAGCCGCACCTGGTGGGAGCGAAGGCCCTGCTCCATCTCCAGGAAGAACTTGCGAGTCCATCGTCATCCCGCCCTCGGGCCGCGCGTCGAGCTTCACCATCCAGCCGTCGAGTCCGTCGGGGTAGAACTGCGGGTCCCACGGGGAGTACAGGCCGTTGGTCAGGTACACCCGGCGTCCGTCGCGGCTCAGCTCCACCATCTGCGGCCCGCCGTTGAGCCGCCGGCTCGGCCGCGCGGGATGCCCGGCCCGGCGCACGATGCCGCCGATCTGCGTCGTCGCCGTGAGCTTCGGCGCGAAGGGATCGGAGACGTCGTACTGGCGCAGCTCGCCGGTGCCCCAGCACGACACGTAGAGCTGCCGGTCGTCGAGCGAGAGATTGATGTCGGTGATCAGCGGCGGCACCGCCTTGAACCCCTGCAGCAGCGGCGGCAGGTCGGCCGCATCGGCCGGCTCGGCCGGAATCTCGATCACCTTCTTCACCTTCCACTCCTGGCCGTTCTGCTGATCCTGGTACTAGATCCAGACCGAAGCGGAGAGATCCTTCAGCGAGATCACCACGCCGACGTACCCGTACGCCTTGCGCGGGTCGCGCGCGGGGCGGAGCTCGAGCGTCATCTGGTACTCGTCGCCCAGCGGGAGCTTCTGCCGGTGATTGCCTTTCCGCAGGTCCCACACGTGGAGCGAGTTGCCGTACTTGCCGCCGAGCAGCAGCTCGGGGTTGACACCGTGGCGCACCATGTCGGGCGTGCCCCACTCGCTGGTGACCGTGGTCTCGTGTCCCATGTGCCAGGCGAAGTCGTAGGCGAGATGCTGGGGACCGCGATCCTGCTCCCAGGCGCGTCGTGGCTCGAAGCTGTCGTGGTCGAGCACGAAGAGGCCGCCGGGCCCGCCGCCGTCGGGCGCGCCGAGGGCGCTCAGGTAGATGCCGTCGGGCCCGCAGTGCACCGTGTGGGGCGAGGCGTAGCCGGTCTTCTTCGCCACCGTCTCGGGCTCGATCACCTTCACCAGCTCGGGCCGGCGGGGATCGGCCTTGGTGTCGAGGATGTGGATCCGGGTGGAGTTGATGCCGGGGACCACGAGGTAGCGGCGCTCCACGTGCGGGTGCGGCGCCCAGGGGCAGAGGCTGGCGCTGCAGGCGTTCCAGCCGAAGTGGTGCAGCTCGTCGCCGGCGTTGGGCATGTCGACCTGCCCCACCAGTCGGCCGAAGGATCGGGAGTCGGGATTCACGTCCACCACGCCGATGGCGTCGGGCCTGGCTGGCGTCGGGGCTGAGCATGGCCAGATAGGCGAGCTGCTCCGGGGGCGCTTCCGTGGCCTGGCGGGCGGAGGGGTAGAAGGTGGGATCGGGGCGGAGCGTGGGCATGGGAACCTCTGGCATGCAAGCGGCCATCGTTGTGGGACCGGCGGGACGCTCCTGGCGTCCGGCCGTTTCCGGGAACCGGTATTCGTGCCGCGGGGCCGCGGTCCACGAGCACCCCGGATGGTAGCACCGTGGATCGGAGGCGGACTAGCCCGCTGCTGTACCGCCCCCCCATTATTGACGGCCAAATCGGCTACATCAGTGGAGCACGCGTGTCGAGCCAGGGCCCAAGGGTCGCCCTCCTCGTCTCCATCGGTCTCCTGGGCCTGTGGTTCCTGCGGGCCTTGCTGATCCGCCTCCGCCAGGCGAGTCCGGCCGAGCCGTGGGCACCGTCTGCCGCAGCATCAGCCACCGGCTTCGTCACGACCTTCTTCGACACCCTCGGTATCGGAAATTTCGCGACGACCACGACGATCTTCCGCACCTGGCACCTGGTGCCTGATGAGCTTATTCCCGGCACCTTGAACGTCGGGCACGGTCTCGCCGGCGTGCTGTCCGCGTTCATCTTCATCGGTCTTGTCCCCGTTGCTTCCGATACCTTGCTTCCCATGATCGTCGCGTCCGGCCTGGGCGCCTGGCTGGGCAGTGGTCTGGTCGCCCGCCTGCCTCGCTACCGAATCCGCCTGGGCATGGGCACCGCCTTGCTCGTGGCGGCCACCATCATGCTTCTGACGCAGCTCGGCTGGCTCCCAGGCGGCGGAGAGGCCCTCGGCCTCAGCGGCGGGCGGTGGATCGTAGCAGTGCTCGGCAACTTCGTGCTCGGCAGCCTCATGACGCTCGGGATCGGCCTGTATGCGCCGTGCATGATCCTGGTGAGCCTGCTGGGGATGAGCCCCCTCGCGGCCTTTCCCATCATGATGGGCTCGTGTGCGTTCCTGATGCCCGTCGCCGGGGCCCGCTTCCTGCGCGAAGGTCGCTATCACCTGTCCGCATCAGTCGGCCTGACCCTCGGGGGCGTGCCCGCGCTCCTGATCGCCGCCTATCTCGTCAAATCCCTGCCGCTCACCGCGGTCCGCTGGGTCGTGCTTTTCGTGGTGTTCTTCACGGCAATGATGCTGCTGCAGGCGGGGAGGCGAGAGGCCAGGGCCCTGCGACTCGGGGCCATCGCCCCGGCCGAAGCCCCAGTCTAAACTCCGGGTTCGACTGCCGGCGTTCGCGTTCCCCTCTGACAACCCAGTCAGAACCAGCCGAGAAGGGTGCCTCGCGATGGCCATCGCCACCCCCCGCCCCGAGCCCGGACGCCTCTCGCGTCCGCTGGCCGTCGCTCCGTCGGGCTGGCGGCGCTGGCTGCCGGGAGTCCAGGTCCTCCTCAACTACCAGCCGGGCTGGTTCCCGAAAGACCTCGTAGCCGGGTTGGTACTGACCACAATGCTGGTTCCGGTCGGCATCGCCTATGCGGAGGCGTCCGGCGTCCCCGGCATTTACGGACTGTACGCCACGGTGATTCCACTCCTGGCCTACGCGGTGTTTGGCCCCAGCCGCATCATGGTGCTGGGACCGGACTCGTCTCTCGCAGCGGTCATTCTCGCCGTCGTGCTACCGCACGCCGCCGGCGATCCGAATCGGGCGGTGGCCCTCGCAGGCCTGATGGCGATCGTGTCGGGCGCGGTCTGTATCGTGGTCGGCCTGCTGCGGCTCGGGTTCATCACCGAGCTTCTCTCCAAGCCGATCCGCTACGGGTACATGAACGGCATCGCCCTCACGGTGCTGGTCAGCCAGCTGCCCAAGGTGTTCGGCATCTCGATCGAGAGCTCGGGTCCGCTGCGGGCCCTCTGGAGCATCGTCCGGGAAGTCGTAGGCGGCCACGCCAACTGGACCGCGTTCGCCGTCGGCCTCGCAACCCTGCTGGTGATCCTCCTGCTCAAGCCCCTTCGGCGGGTCCCCGGCGTCCTGATCGCGGTGGCGGGCGCCACGATCGCGGTGGGGATGCTCGGACTTGGCGCAACCGCCGGCGTGAAGGTGCTCGGTCCGCTGCCCCAGGGCCTGCCTTCGTTCTCCGTGCCGTGGGTCGGGTTCGCCGACCTCGGCGCGGTGATCGCCGGCGGTTGCGCGACGGCGCTGGTCTCGTTCGCCGACACCAGCGTTCTCTCCCGGGTCTACGCGGTCAAGACCCGCACCCACGTCGACCCCAATCAGGAGATGGTCGGCCTGGGCGCGGCCAATCTCGCGGCCGGCTTCTTTCAGGGATTCCCGATCAGCAGCAGCTCCTCCCGCACGCCGGTCGCCGAGGCGTCCGGAGCCAGAACCCAGGTCACCGGCATCGTGGGCGCCGTGGCGGTCGGCCTGTTGCTCCTGTTCGCTCCCAACCTGATGCAGAACCTTCCCACCAGCGCCCTGGCGGCGGTCGTGATCACCGCGGCGATCGGCCTGTTCGAGATCGCCGACCTCCGCCGGATCTACCGCATCCAGCCATGGGAGTTCTGGCTGTCCATCGCCTGCTTCGTCGGCGTGGCCGTACTGGGCGCCATTCCGGGGATCGGTCTGGCGATCGCCATCGCCGTCGGGGAGTTCCTCTGGGATGCCTGGCGTCCGCACTCCGCGGTGCTCGGGCGCGTCGACGGCATCCGTGGGTACCACGATGTCAAGCGCTATCCCGACGCCCGGCTGGTTCCCGGGCTGGTGCTCTTCCGTTGGGACGCGCCGCTCTTCTTCGCCAACGCCGAGCTGTTCCAGGAGCGCGTGCTGCACTCCGTGGCGACCTCGCCCGTCCCGGTTCGGCGCATCGTCGTGGCCGCCGAGCCGGTCACGGACGTGGACGTGACTTCCGCGGACATGCTGACCGAGCTGGAGCAGACCCTGGTCGAGTCGACGATCGAGCTGCATTTCGCCGAAATGAAGGACCCGGTGAAGGACAAGCTGAGGCGCCTCGAGATCTTCGATCGCCTCAAGGCCAACTGCTTCCACCCCACCGTCGGCGCCGCTGTGGATGCCTATCTCGCGGCCTATGCAGTCGACTGGAAGCCCTGACGACCCCCGCCTCCTTCACTTTGGGAGTGGACAGGTCGAGAGCCGGCGTCCGCCTAGCGCTGGAGGTAGGGCGAGGGTGGCGGCGACGACATAGTATCCCGAGTGCTGTCCGCGCTCGGAGAGTTAGGGGAGTTGCCCGACTCGCTCGGGCTGCTGTAGCTCCCGCATCCAGTTGCGGCGGCAACGATCGCGATCGTGGCGCATGCCACGCCCAGGCCAATCCGCATTGCGACCTCCTCGAATACCCTGGTCCAGGCTACCGGCCATCGCGCGGGGCCGGCGGTGAGCGGTATCACTCGACACTCACCTTCGGTCAAAGATCACGACAGTTGCGAGGCTCGTCGTTCCTTCCAGCGCTCATGGTGCCGAAACTCGCTGGACGTAGAGCTCCGCGGAAAGCCCAACGGCCTCGACCCGTTTCCGACGGACGTAGCCCGCCAGGGCCTCGATCACTTCCTGCTCTCTGGGAATCCGGGGAAAGGACATGACCCAGACTCTCGAGGTGGGATTGTCCCGAACCGCCTCCGCGAAGTGCCGGCCGACATACCGGTACTGCCGCGCGTTCATGTAGTAGAAGATGGGCGCCACCGCCCAGTCGAACTGGTGTCCCCGACCGTGAACGAAGATCAGATCGTTTCCTTCGATCTCCGGGGCCCATCGCGCCGCCAACCCCTTGTAGTCGTGGGCCACAGGCATCGACTTGTAGTGAAAGACGCTCACGCAGTGCACGGCCGCGAGAAGCAGCGCCAGGGCGGCCCACCGCCGATCTCGCCGCAGAAGCTCATCCAAACCGACGGCCAACACGAGGAGCAGGTAGGGCGCGAAGATCAGAGTGCCGCGCAGGACGAGCATCGGGCTCAGCACCGAGACCGCCGCCACGATCGCCACCGGCACCACGGCAAGCGCAAGAATGAGCGACTGAACGGTCGTAAGGCTGGGGACCGCTCTTGCCGAGATCCTGTGCAGCCAGACTAGCCACTCCTCGCGCCGACGGAGCAACGCATCGAGCAAGGCGAGGACCGGAGGCAGAATGCTGGTCGCGAGGATGGCGGTGATGCTCCGATCCGGCAGCAACGTCCTGGCGACGTAGGCGAACAGCAGAATGCTCGAGGTCATCAGGAGAGCGGCCACCGGCATTACCGCCGAAGGCATGACTCCGCACCCCCGCAGGTCCCCCACCGAGCCGGGATCCGTAACTCGGCGGCCCCACGCGGTCGCGGCCGCCGCGAGCAGCAGGAGGCTGGCGGTGAGCGCGAGAGTCGCCGCCACGGCGGGGACGGTCGTTCCGGAGAGATTCCGGGCATCGACCTGGAAGAGGGCTCCCGCTTGGAGGTACTGGAGGATTCCCGCGCCGGGGCCAACGGTGGGAGGACGCGAGGCAGTGCTCTTCTGAAAGACCGCGATCGCGATGAGCAGGGTGGCGAGAATGAAGGTCAGGATCTGAACTCGGGCGAGCCCGACGAGGCCACCCTGCCTGCGGATGCCGGCGACGAGGACCCACAACAGCTGGGTGATGAAGAGCGGCCAGAGATACACGTGGGTCCCCAAGGCCGCCAGGGTGACGAACACGTAGAGCACGCAGTAGGAGAGCGGGCGCTCCGGTTTTCGGAGGATCAGCACCAGGAGCGTGGTCGAGAGCAGACCGAGGAAGCACCCCATGGAGTACATTCGGGCAATCTGCGACCAGAACATGTGAAAGCCGTTCCAGGCGAGCATCGCCGAAGCGAGCAGCGCGGCTCCCGTGCCGACCGTCAGGCGTCCAAGCAGGTACACCAGCAGGACGCTTCCCACCCCGAACAGGACCGACGGCATGCGCAGGGCGAGAATGCCGCTGCCGAAGACCTTGGTCCATCCCAGCATGACGATGTAATAACCCGGCGGGTGCGGTTCGCCGGCGATGCTCCCTTTCAGCGTTTGCGCCAGGGTAAAGCGCGGATTCGGATTGGACAGGTACCACGGCAGATCGATTCCGGGGCTGTAGACCTCCGGATGATTGAGCGTGCGAAGTCCGAGACCGTGCAGCCTCAGCGCCGCAGCAGTGATGAGTATGACGCCGAGGATGACGGCCGACCGCACCTCCGGTCGGGACGCCCACGAGGCCGAGCGAGGCATGCGGTTGGTTCCGTCGTGCTGCAGGGAAGGTGCTCACACGTCAGCGGTCGGCAGCCCTGTCGTTCCAGCTGCGCCGCGCTGCTAGGGACCAGCGGCACCGGCGAGTGCCGCCGCCTGGGCCGGCACCAGCACCGCCCACACGGGATGATGGTCGCTGGCCCCCCAGACCTCCCGCACCACACCCACGCTCCCCACCTCCGCGGCCACCAGTCCCCGCGTCAGGATGTGATCCATCGAGAAGATCGTGTGGGTCGCTCCCACCCACTCCGTGAGCCAGGTGTAGCCCTGGTCGTGGATTCGGGCCGCCATGCCGTAGTCGTTGAGGTCTCCCGCGATCACGACCGGCCCCTGGAAGGCCTTCGCATCCTCGGTGACCGCACGCGCCTGCTCGGCCCGCTTCGCCGGCGACAGCTTCACCACCGTCTCCAGATGCACGGCGTAAACCAGGACCTGGAGTCCGTTGGCGCGTACGATGGCGGCGGTCGCCGTTCGGCGCTGGCCCCGATCCCAGCTCCCATGCGGCAGCAGCACCTTCCAGCTCCGCTCGATCGGCCAGCGCGATAGAACCGCCGGGCCGTAGTAGCCGCCGGTCCGGTGGTGAATGACCGCGGGGTAATAGGCGTAGTTCAGGTGCAGGGCCCGGGCGATCCGCTCCACACCCCTATCGCTCATCTCCTGGAGCGCCACCACATCCGCATCCCGCACGCTGTCGCTCCGGAGCACGGCGATCGCCCGGTCGATCTCCCGCGACTCACGGATGTTGAAGGTGACCACTCGGAGCGGGGCCTTCGAGGACACCGAGGCAGGTGCGTAGCTCCCCAGAAAGGCAGGCTGATTAGCGCTCAGCAGGTTGGTGGTCGGGGCGCAGCCGCTGGAGAGCCAGGCGCCCGCCATAATGGCGATACCGAGGACTGCGGGGTGATTGGTCATGGTGCTGGTTTAATCTAACGGAACCGCGCCGACTCGAACTCCTTCGTGAGACGGTGGGCCGGCGTTTTCGGCAGGAGCCAGGCCGCCGCGAACGACAGCGCCGCGGCGCCCGCCAGGTACCCTGCCGGCGCGAGGGCCCACCCCGTGCGGGCGATGAGCCAGGTGGCGACCAGCGGCGTGCAGCCGCCGAGCAGAGCCATTCCGAGGTTGTACGCCACCGACATCACGGTGCAGCGCACCCGCCAGGGCGCCAGCTCGGCCATCGTCGCCGGCATCATGCCTCCGTTCGAGGCGACGACCAGGGCCAGACTCGACCTGGCCCACCAGGATGCCCGCCCGTGCTCCCCCGCGCCATGAGCGCCATGAGCGGGTAGGCCAGCAGCGCGAGCGCGCCGGCACGCGATCAGGAGCGCCGGGCGGCGCCCGATCCGATCGCTCAGCCACCCGGCAACCAGAGAGGAGACCAGCGACAGGGCCATCGCCAGGCTGTTGATCTCGAGCGCGGTGCGTGCCGGCACCTGGGCCACCTGCGCGAGCCAGGTGGGCGCGTACACGAACGTGGTGTAGAACCCGACGGCGAGTCCCGCGACGAGCGCCACCAGGTGGAGCATGGTCCGCCAGTGGGACCGGAACGCCTCGGCGAGCGGTGACTTGGCCGGGGCCTGGTGGGGCACCCGCTCGACGAAGTGGCGCCGGATGACGAGCCCGCCCAGTCCCACGCCGAGCCCGAGGATGAACGGGATGCGCCAGCCGTAGGCCATCACGGCCTCGGGCGACATGGTGGCGTTCACGATCGCCCCGGCGGCCGAGCCCAGCAGCGTGCCCGTCGAGGCGCCGAACGGTCCCCAGCTTCCCATCCACCCGCGCCGGCCGGGCTCGGCGCCCTCGACCAGGAACACGGCACGAGGCCATGTACTCCCCGCCGACCGCGAGCCCCTGCAGCAGACGGAACACGACGAGCAGGATCGGCGCGGCGATGCCGATCGTCGCGGCGTCCGGCAGCACGCCGATGAAGAACGACGGGAACGCCATCGCCATGACCGACCAGATCAGTGCCTGCTTGCGGCCGAACCGGTCGCCCACCCAGCCGAACAGCGCGCCACCGATCGGGCCGCATGACGAACCCGGCGGCGAAGGTGCCGAAGGCGGCGAGGAGGGAGGCGGTGGGATTGTGCGGCCGGGAAGAAGTGCGCGCCGATCTGCGGGGCGAAGAAGCCGAAGAGCGCGAAGTCGTACCACTCGAGCATGTTGCCGGCGACGCCCGCGATGACGCCGCGGCGGACGCTCACCGGCGTGCGGAACTCCTGGGTGACCACTCCAGGTGGGGCGATCGGCGGCAGTGTCTGGGTCATGGCGCCACACCATCGGGCGCAGCGGCCACCGCGTCAAGGTCCGGCTCCCTGCGCCCGACTCATCTCGCAATGGATCGCCCCTGCTTGTAACATCCTTCGGGGCAGGACTGGCGAGGTCCCCCGGACGCCCACAGCTTCGCTGCAGGGATTCGTGAACCGGGAGGTGCGCATGGCCGAAGAGAGGCGGCGTTGGTCCAGGCCGACGGGCTCGGTCGCAGTAGCCATCGGTCAGGCTCGCCTGCTTCCCCGTGTGTCCTACCACTACCCGTCACTCAGGCCCAACGGCTGGTACAAGGTCATCGCACACAATCCCGCGGCCCTCGAGCCCCGCGCCCGCGCGGGCTTCCTCTGGATCGAAGTGGACGGGCGGCCGCGAGAGGTTTGGGCGGGACACTTCGAGCTCGACCTGCACGAATCTCCGTGACACAGTCGTGACATGGGCAGGACAGACTGTGCTTCCCGTCATTCGGAAGACAGCCATGCTGCGTCCTGCCTCGATCGTACTCGCGTGCCTCGGTCTCGCCTCGATGTCGGGGGCGTGTACCGGGCTCATCGCCGGGCCGGAGGTCGCGGCCTCCACGTCCATTCCCGTCTCCCGCGATTCCGCCTACGTGAGGGCCCGGCGGGGCCTTTCCTCCGAGACCTTCTCGATGGATGTGGTGGACTCGGCTCGCGGCCATCTGACGGGCACCCGCTATCCCAGCCGCAACGCACAGCTCGGCACGGCGGCGAGCTGCCGGGTGGTCCTCTCCCTGGACCTGGCGGGTGACACCCGCGAGTCCACGATCAGCACGACCACCCGGTGGGTGGCACCGGACGCGATGTCCGACAAGGCCCCGCAGGTCTGCGAGCAGGAACGGCAACAGGTGCTCGCGCGATTGAGCGAGACCCTCGAGCCACCGGTTTCGCCGTAGCCGGGCCTCGGTCACGATTCGGTCACGAAGCGCTGGAGAGCTTCTTCTCCAGCTCCTGCGCCATCCGCAGGTGCGCCTGGAATGCGGGCGCCACCTTCTCGACCAGCGCCTTCAGCTCCTGATTGTCGATCGCCGGCAGCAGCGTGCTCTGGATCGCATCGATGACCGCCTGGTGAAACGCGGCCTCGTGCTGCAGAAAGGCGCGGTCGAACTCCGCTCCCTTCAGTCCGCGGAGCCGGGTCATCGCCGCGGCATGGTCCTCGGCACTCTGATCATCCTTCGGCGGCGTCGGGGTGACGCCGAGCTTCGCGGCCAGGTCCCTGCCCTGCTGCCGGACGGCGCGATGGTCGCGCACCAGCATGGCGCCGAACTCCCGGACCTCCTGGCTGGCCCCCTGCTGCTGCGCGAGAGCGCCGGTCTCCATGTCGGCGGTGTTGGCGGCGTCGAAGATGGCCATGATGGTGGGATCGTCCGGCCCCTCGGCCTGCGCCTGGAGGGGGGCATTGGGGAGGGCCGCGGAGGCGGTCATGAGGGCGAGGGCGGCGGCAATGGTCGAGCGCATCGAATCCTCCGGAAGTGGGGTCTTGGAACGTCCTGAGCCTTTTCCACACCCCTACACTGCAGAGGATTAGATGATTTGTCAAGATAATCCTTGACTTATTTGACAACAGAACGGACCTCCTGTAAGGTTGGGGGAACCCCCAGCGGAGCAGACTCGTGAACCCAGACCCGTCCGGGCGCTTCTTTGAGACCACTCGCGGACGGGTTCTCGCGCATCTTCGGCGGCAGCCGGCCACGGTCGAGGAGCTGGCCAAGGCCCTCGACCTCACGGACAACGCCATTCGAGCCCACCTGACGGCCCTGGAGCGGGACGGCCTGATTCGACAGACGGGCGTGCGCCGGGGGCCGGGTGCGGGGAAGCCCGCGGCTGTCTACGACCTCACGGCCGACGCCGAAACCCGCCTCTCCCGGGCCTACGCCCCAGTGCTCACCGCGCTGCTGGAGGAGCTGAGCGCCCGGCTTCCGGCGCCGGACGCGGAGGCCCTTATGCGGAAGGCGGGCAGCCGTCTCGCCGCGGCCCTGCCGGCCCGATCGGCCGCCCTGGAGGACCGGGTCCGGGAGGCCGCGGCGCTGCTCAACGAGCTCGGCGGCGACATCACGATCGAGCGCGGGCCCGAGGGGATCCGGATCCGCGGCAGCGGCTGCCCTCTCTCAGCGACTGTGGCCCGGCGGCCGGAGGCCTGTCGGGCTGTGCAGGGCTTGCTCGCCGAAGTCATCGGCACGCCGGTGACGCTCTGTTGTGAGCGGGAGCCCAGGCCGCGCTGCTGCTTCACCGTCTCCAGCGCTGCCTGACAAACGCCGTCTAGGGCGACGAGGTCCCGGTGCGGACTCGCCGCACCGCTTCGACGATCGCCTCGGGGCGCTCCTCGTACACGTGGAGTCCGGCCCCCGGAACGCTGTCCACCACGAAGTCGGCCAGCCCGTGCTGAAGCGCCTCGAGCTGGCGGTCCGGAATGCCGCCGTCGTGCGGCGCCGTCCCGACCACCAGGCGAACGGGGCAGCGCACGGCTCCGAGGTTCGGCACCAGACGCTCCGGCTCCTTCGACTCCGCCATGCGGAGGTACGCCTTCAGCGTGCCGTCGAGGTCCTGGCTGGCACCCGCCGTGTAGCCGTCCACCACCTCTTCCGTGACCCAGGTCGTGTCCCCGGAGGTCTCGATGAGGCCCTCCTTGATCTTGGCCCGCACCCGCTTCACACCGCCCATCCATTTGATCCAGGGGACGTACTGCATCGCGCGTCGGAATCCTCGGCTGGTCGCACGCTCCGCCGGTCCGCCGTCGAGCGATACGATCCCGGACACGAGCGCGGGTTGACGGTAGGCGAGCCTGAGCGCCACGGAGGCGCCGGTGGAATGCGCCACCACGGTGGCCGGGCCGGTGCGGAGCTCCTGCAGCACCGTGCCGATGCGGTCGGCCTGGCGGGTGAGGGAGTAGTCGCCTTTTTCCGGGCGGGCCGAGGTCCCGATGCCGAGCGGCTCGATGACGATGGCCTGGTAGCCGGCGGCGGGGAGCAGGTCCAGCAGGTGCCGGAAGGCGTAGGCCGACCCGAAGAGACCCGGGATGAGGACGACCGGCTCGCCCTCACCCGCCATCGTCACCTGGAGTGACTCCGCGGCCTCGACCCGAACGAAGAAACGGCGGGGGGATGCGGGCCGGGGTCCCTCCCGCGAGGCAGGCGGGAGCGCGGCGATCAGGACGAAGAAGACCAGTCTGGCGGAGACGGTCACGGTGTCGGGTGAAGCCGTTCAACCCGCCAGAGCGGCGTAGTACTTGGGGTCACCGGTCTTGAACAGTCCGTACCAGGCCTCGAGCACTTTCTCCTCGTAGACATCCAGTCGCGCGAAGATCTCCCGGGCAAACTCCAGAGACATCATCGCGCTGGCCGTGGTGACGCCGCCATCGCTCACGACGTCAGTTGCCTGATACAGGTGAGCGCCGCGGTAGCCCGTCGCCGCGAGATACTCGGGTGCGTTGCTGGTGTGCTTACGGGTGTCGAGGATGCCACCCCGGGCCAGCCCCGCGGTCGCGCCGCAGATCGCCGCCACCGGGGTACCCCAGGCAAGAAACGCCTTGGCCTTCTCCACGGCCTCGACGTTCCCACCCTGGTCCCAGGACTCGCCACCCGGAAGAATGAGCATCGCGCTCGCCTCCGGCTTGACCTCGTGGAGGGAGAAGTCGGGCTGGATCCGAACACCGCCGATGGTCGTGATCGGCTCGGGGGTCGCAGCGACCGTGCGAACCCGGTAACGCCCGGGGACCTTCTGTCCCTCGGGGTTGTTGAGGCCGGCCACGACGAAGCCGGGCTCCCAGTCGGCGAGAGTATCAAAGACGAAAAGATGGACGGTTTGAGGCATCAGAACCTCTTTCGTGGAGCATCGCGCCTCCTAGGGGCCGTCGAGACGCCTGGGGTACGTATCGCCGATGCGTTCGGGCCAGCGGTGGGGATCGTCGGCCGGGGCTGGGCCGCCGCGAAATTCGAAGTGCGATTCGTTGAGGAGCCGATGCTTGGCGGGAGAGCCACTGCGCCTCTGGTAGAGCCCGCGCTCCAGGACGAACTCGGCGAGCGAGCATGCGGGGAGCCAAACGCCGGGCTTCATGTCCGGGTAGAGGCTTGCGTAGGCCGGCAGCAGGCGCGCCTCGCGGATGCTCGGCGTAGTCATGCTTTGTCGGCCGGGTATGCGTCCGGCGCGGCTCGATAACGCACGGCCCTTCCTCCGCCGCTTTCCGCCAAACCGACTCATAATACCCGCCACACGTTTGAAGGACCAGAACAACGCCCGGCCCCCCACGCTCGGGGGCCGTAACCACCGGCCCCAGCCTCGCCGGTCATTTGTACCCCCGCGGAGCCCCGGCTAGATTCCCCGACAAATGAGTCAGATCACCATCGAGAAAACCGCCGAGGATTCCGCCTCCAAGTCCCTCCGGGTGACCGTCCCGGTGGACCGGGTGCGCGAGGCCGAGGCGAAGGCCGTGAAGTACTACGCCAAGCGCGCCCGGCTGCCCGGCTTCCGGCCCGGCAAGGCCCCCGAGGCCGTGGTCCGCAAGCGGTTCAACGACGCCATCCGGCAGACGATGCTGGAGGAGTTGCTTCGCGAGAGCTGGGAGACGGCCAAGTCCGCGGAGTCGCTCAAGCCGATCGCCGACCCCTCCGTCCGCAATCTCAAGTTCGAAGAGGGCAGCCCCATCGAGTTCGATCTTCTAGTCGAGGTCCGGCCCGAGATCAAGCTGGAGCGCACCGGCGGCTTCCGGGTGGAGCGGCGTCTCGCCCCGGTGGCCGACGGCGCCGTGACCGAACGGCTGGCCTCGTTCCAGGAGGCCAAGGCCGCCTGGATTCCGCTCACCGGGGAGAAGCCGGCCCCGGGCCACATGGTGCGGGTCGAGGTTGCGCCGATCGAGGACGGCACCGCGGGCGCCGCGCAGCCCTACGACCTGGTACTGGGCCAGAACCAGGCGATCCCGGAGGTCGAGGAGCGCATCATGGAGATGCTCTCCGGCGAGACCCGGGAGACCGAGGTGCGTTTGCCTGAAGATCACCCGGACGAGAGCCGCCGGGGCCAGACCCGCCGGGTGCGGATCGCGCTCCACGAGGTGAAGCGGCAGGAGCTGCCCCCGCTCGACGACGCCTTCGCCCGCGAGATGGGCGATTTCGAGAACCTCGACGCGCTCCGCGCGGCCGTCCGCCGCGACCTCGAGCGCGAGGCCGAGCGCGACGCCGACGCCCAGGTGCGCCAGGCGCTCCTGGCCCAGGTGGTCGAGGCCAACAACATCACGGCGCCCGAGTCGCTGGTGCACCGGCTCATGCACGGCTACGCCGAGATCTATCGCGTTCCGCGGGAGCAGCTCCCCGCCTTCGAGGGACAGTTCCACGAGCTCGCCGAGTCGCAGGTGAAGCGCGACCTGGTGCTGGACGCGATCGTGGAGCAGCAGGAGCTCCGCGCCACCGAGTCCGAGATCGATGCCCGGGTGCAGGCGATGGCCGAGGCGCGGGGCGTCTCGGCGGGCGAGCTCTACGCCTCGCTGCAGAAGTCCAACCGGCTCGCGGAGCTGGAGCGCGGACTCACCGAGGAGAAGGCGTTCCAGTTCCTGCTCGGACAATCCACTGTCGAAGAGGCGACCTCCTGACGATGGCCACGCTCTATCCTCCGTACATCATCGAGCGCTCCAGCCGGGGCGAGCGGACGTACGATATCTTCTCGCGGCTCCTCATGGACCGGATCGTGTTCCTGGGGGCTCCGATCAACGACGACGTCTCCAACATCATCATCGCCCAGCTCCTGTTCCTCGAGGCGGATAATCCCGAGAAGGACATCTACCTCTACATCAACTCGCCGGGCGGCGTGGTGTCGGCAGGCATGGCGATCTACGACACGATGCAGCACCTCCGGGCGCCGGTGAACACGATCTGCATGGGCATGGCCGCGTCCATGGGCTCGTTCCTGCTGGCCGCGGGCACCAAGGGGAAGCGGAGCGCGCTGCCCCACTCGCGGATCATGATTCACCAGCCCTCGGGCGGCGCGCAGGGCACCGCGGCGGACATCGAGATCCAGGCGCGGGAGATCCTCTACCTGCGGTCGAAGATGAACGCGCTGTACGCGCTGCACACCGGGCAGCCGATCGAGACCATCGAGCGCGACATGGACCGCGACCGGTTCATGAGCGCCGAGGAGGCCAAGGCCTACGGGCTGATCGACGCCGTGTTCTCGCCGCGCAAGGAGCTGGTGCCCCACACCGACGGGAAGAAGGAGACTTGACGCCCCCGGGGGCCGGGAACACCTTTCCGGCACCCCTCCATCACCAGGCGAAGTGGGTTCCATGTCCAACGACAAGCACCTCCGCTGCTCCTTCTGCGGCAAATCGAAGGACTCCGTCCGGAAGTTCATCTCCGGGCCCTCGGTCTACATCTGCAATGAGTGCATCACGCTCTGCAATGAGATCCTGGCGGAGGACGAGGAGCGCGAGGTCGCGGACAGCATTACCCAGGTCCCCACGCCGGGTGAGATCAAGGACGTCCTCGACCAGTACGTGATCGGCCAGGAGCGCGCCAAGCGGACCCTGGCCGTCGCCGTCTACAACCACTACAAGCGCATCAACGCCTCCAACGGCCGCGACACCGACGTCGAGCTGGACAAGTCCAACATCCTGCTGCTCGGCCCGACCGGCGTGGGCAAGACCCTCCTCGCGCAGACCCTCGCCCGCATCCTGGACGTGCCCTTCACCATCGCCGACGCCACCACCCTCACCGAGGCGGGCTACGTCGGCGAGGACGTGGAGAACATCCTGGTGCGCCTGCTCCAGGCCGGCGAGTTCAACGTGGCGGAGTGCGAGCGCGGCATCGTCTACATCGACGAGATCGACAAGATCGCGCGCAAGTCGGAGAACCCGAGCATCACCCGCGACGTGTCCGGCGAAGGCGTGCAGCAGGCGCTGCTCAAGATCCTCGAGGGCACCATCGCCTCGGTCCCGCCCCAGGGCGGCCGGAAGCACCCGCAGCAGGAATACATCCAGATCAACACCAAGGACATCCTGTTCATCTGCGGGGGCGCGTTCGACGGGCTGGAGAAGATCATCGAGGCCCGCACCGGCCGGCAGCAGATCGGCTTCGCCGGCGATGAGCGCAAGCGCGCGCCGGAGCTGAGCAAGAAGAACCCCTACGCCGAGGTCGAGCCCGACGACCTGCTGCGGTTCGGGTTGATACCGGAGCTGGTGGGCCGTCTCCCGGTGGTGGTCTCGCTCGAGGCGCTCGACGAGGACGCCCTCATGCGGATCCTCATCGAGCCCAAGAACGCGCTCACCAAGCAGTACAAGAAGCTGTTCGAGCTGGAGGACGTGGGTCTCACCTTCGATCCCGAGTCGCTGCGGGCGGTGGCGCAGAAGGCGCTCAAGCGTGGCACCGGGGCGCGGGGCCTCCGCTCCATCCTCGAGACCATGATGACGGACATCATGTTCGACCTGCCGCACCGGGACGACGTGCGGGAGATCGTCATCACCAAGGAAGCGATCAACGAGGGCGTGGCCCCGATCGTCGTGACCGAGCGCGCGCGGACCAAGCGGGAGGCGTGAGGCGGTAGGCCGGTACGGCGGTACCCCGCCCGGCACCCCGCCGCCCGCGGTAAGGCGGTAAGGCGGTAAGGCGGTAAAGCAGCGGGGGCGAGTGCCTGTCATCCCGAGGGAGCGAACGCGACTGAGGGATCTTCTCACCCGGCGGCGACGCCCGAGGAGAAGATCCCTCGCTTCGCTCCACCACCCTACCGCCCTACCGCCCTACCGCCTTACCGCCGGGGAGTGGCGTTGATGGGGGCGGTACCAACCAACCCCCTCTACGGGATGGGGGTGGAGTTCGTCGGCTCCTTCCCCGACCCGCTGGTGCGGCTGGAGCCCCCGCTGCCGGAGATCGCTCTCATCGGCCGGTCCAACGTTGGCAAGTCGAGCCTGCTCAACGCGCTGCTAGGACGTCCGGGGCTGGCGCGGGTCAGCGCCACGCCGGGCAAGACCACCCTGCTGAACGCCTTCCGGCTGCCGGCCTTCTACCTGGTGGACCTGCCGGGCTATGGATTCGCCCGCGCGGGCAAGGCCGCCCGGGCCGGGTACCGGCGGCTGGTCACCCGCTATCTGGGTGAGCGTCCGTCGCTCGCGGGCGTCGTGTGGCTGCTCGACATCCGTCACGACCCCTCGAAGGACGACCTGGAGATCCAGCGCCTCCTGGTCGCGAGCGGCCGTCCGGTGCTCGCCGCGCTCACCAAGGGCGACAAGCTGGGTCGCGCCGCGCGGATGACCCGCGCCCGCGAGCTGGCCGCCGCGCTGGAGCTCCGCGAGGACCAGGTGCAGCTCACCAGCAGCAAGTCCCGCGAGGGCATCGCCGAGCTGGGGCAGAGCATATTCGCCACCGTAGGAGGAGACCGATGAGGACCATCGCCGTGCTGGGCTGTGCCTGGATCCTCCTGGCGTTGGTGCCGGCCTGCGGTGCCGGCCAGGCCGGAGGAGGAGGCGCCGTGGACGCCCTGCCGCCCCCCGGCTACGGCTCCCTCAAGCAGAGCGATCTTGCGCTCGGCATGCGGAACGACGAGCTGGAGATTCGGCTGGTGCCGCTCGACGAGCGCGTCACCCGCCTGCTGACCCGCGACGCCTACGAGTCGCTGCAGAGCCTGGTGCACTCGCGCCGCGCCTCGATTGACTCGGTGGCCCGGATGTACGGCATCAGCTCGCCCGGCCTCGCGCTGGTCACCTTCTTCGGGCAGCGCGAGGGGGCGCGTTTCGATCCCTACTCGCTCACCCTCGGCATTCGCAACCAGGTGTCCCGGGCCCGCGGGGTGGTGCCGTTCAGCCCGCGGTTCACGGCCCACCAGCTCGGGGTCCGGGAGCAGGCGAGCGGCATCTACGTCTTCGATGAGCTGCTGCCGGTGACCGACGACTTCAACTTCGCCTACCAGGGGCGAACGTCGGAGAGCTGGGGCAACAAGCAGCGCACCCTGGACCGCGAGCGGGGACGCGTCGCCGCCCGCGCCCGGGTGACGCAGCCCGACAGCGCCGCGGCGCCCTGAGGAGTCGCCATGCCTCTCCTGCCGCTGCGCACCATCGCGCTGCCCGATGCCACGAACCGGGTGTTCGACGCCTGGCTCGAGGAGATCGGGGGCCGGATCGCCGAGCCCGGCGCGGACTGGGCCCGCCTGACGCGCGAGGTGCTCTACCAGCTCTACTACCCCGGATTCGGCGACTACGACGAGCGGCTCGCTGACAAACGGACGCCGCCGGCCGCGCGGATCGCCCTCATGTCCCTCGACCCGCGCAACATCACGCTCGAGCCCGAGTACTACGCGGACGTGGACCCGGAGCGGTTCGCCCGGGTGAAGCCCCTCCTCTGGCTCTGGTACAGCTTCGACCGCTCGCCCCTCGGCGGGCAAAACGTGCACCTGGGCGTTCGGTTCCGGCGGATGCTCGCGGGCCACCTCTTCGCCCGCTGTGGCCGCAACTTCAAGTGCTTCCAGCACACCGAGTTCTCCTACGGCTACAACCTCGAAGTGGGTGACGACGTGGTGGTGCACCGCCACGTCCTGCTCGACGACCGCGGGGGGATCACGCTGGGCGACCGGGTGAGCATCTCCGACTACGCCAACATCTACAGCCACACCCACAGCATCGTGGACCAGAAGGACGTCACCAACGCTCGCACGGTGCTGGAGGACGATGTCCGGATCACCTACCACGCGACGGTGCTCGCGGGAGTGCGGGTGGGCCGCAACGGGATGGTCGGCGCGGTGGCCGTGGCCACCAAGGACGTCCGGCCGTACCACGTGAACGTCGGCATCCCCGCGAAGTCCATCCGGATCAAGCCCAACGCTCCGCCCGAGTCGTACGTCACCGAGCGGGTCGCCCGGCGCGACAACGGAGCCCTAGCCTGCCTCGCCGCCGGGAGCGCTGGTACTTCTCCCCCTCCGCCATCGCCGCGTGGGCGCTCCTGGCGAGCGCCTTCATCGCATCGGCGCTCGGCGGGCTCCCCGCGGTCCTCACCGTCGTCGCGGGGCTGGCCGGCGCGCTGATCGTGCTGCTCGCCGCCTGGCGCCGCGAGTGGGAGGTCCCGCTCCACGCGGTGGCGGTGACCCTCCTCGGCGTGGTGGTGTGGTACGCGGACGACCGGATCTGGTGGCTCGCGGTCGCGGCGGTGCTGACCGTGTCCGCCAGCTTCTGGGTGGCGATCACCCGCGGGCGCCGCAAGGTGCGGGAGACGGAGAGCAAGAGCGAGGCGCTGGCGAGCCAGCTCGATCGCCGGATCAGCGAGCTGTTCTCGCTCCAGGAGCTGAGCTACGTCCTCTCGGAGTCCATTCAGCTCGACCGGATCGTGGATCAGGTCGTCCGCTACGCGGGCCGCTTCCTCCAGACCGACGGCGCCATCGTCGTCCTGGCGGACGACCAGCGCTCTCAGCGTCTCCGGGTGGTCGCGGCCTCGGGGACGCTGGAGAAGCTCCAGGGTCAGCGGGCGGAGGAGGGCGACGCGGGGCTGGTCTGGTTCGCCATCAGCCGCGAGCGGATCGAGGTGGCCCAGGGCGGGACCGAGGGCGCGGTGAAGCTCATCGCCGATGTCTCGGTGCGCTCCGCGGCCGTGGCGCCGCTCCGCTCGCAGGGTGTAACGATGGGCGCGCTCGCGGTGGCGGACCGGCAGGGCGGCCCGTTCACCACCGAGGACCTCTGGCTTCTCTCCACCGTCGCCACCAACGCGTCCGTGGTGCTGGCGAACAGCCGACTCTACGAGATCGTGCGGCAGAGCAAGGAGGAGTGGGAGACCGCGTTCAACGCCCTGACCGAGGGGATCGCGGTGGTGGGCCCCGACCGCGCCGTGCTCCGCGCCAACCGCGCGCTTGCGGCGCTCGCCGAGGTCGGTGAGAGCGAATTGGTCGGCCTCGACTTCTGCGAGACGCTCTTCGGCAGCTCCGAGGCGGTCGAGGACCTGATCCGCGCCGCCTACCGCGGGCAGCGTACCGCGCCCCTGGTGGTCCGGATGGAGCGGAACCAGCGCGTCCTCCGGCTCACCGCCGCCCCCTTCGCCGACCAGCCGGGCAGGGCCCCGGCCGGCACCCGCCCGGTCGTCATCCTGGTCGAGGACGTCACCGAGCAGCGCATCCTCGAGGCGCAGCTGATCCAGAACGACAAGATGGCCTCCATCGGCCAGCTGGTCTCCGGTGTGGCCCACGAGCTGAACAATCCGCTCACCTCGATCGCCGGCCTGACGGAGCTGCTGCTGGAGCGGGCGCCGGATCCCAGCCTCCCCCACGAGCACCTGAGGGTGATCCACGACCAGGCGGAGCGGGCCGGACGCATCGTCCGCAACCTGCTCACCTTCGCCCGCAAGGGCGTGGCGGAGAAGGTGGCCGTGGACCTGAACGACGTCGCCTCCCGCACCTCGCTGCTGATCATGTACGAGCTCCAGCTCCACGGCATCGAGCTGGAGTCCGACTTCCATGCCGACCCGGTGGTGGTGCTCGGCGACCGCCACGAGCTGCAGCAGGTGCTGCTCAACCTGGTGAACAACGCCGTGCACGCCGTCAGCCAGCTGGAGGCCGGCCGGCAGCGCCACATCCGGATCGAGACCAGACTCCAGGGTGGGACGGCGATCCTGCGGGTCTGCGACTCGGGGCCGGGCGTGCCGCCGCACCTGGTCAACTATCTCTTCACCCCGTTCTTCACCACCAAGGCCCCGGGCGAGGGCACCGGGCTCGGTCTCTCGCTCAGCTACGGCCTGGTCAAGGCGCACGGGGGCGAGCTGGCCTATGACGCCCCGCCCGAGGGAGGAGCGGAGTTCCGCATCTCCTTGCCGGCCTACCGCGCCCCGGACGGTGGGCCGGCCGCGGAGCACCAGCGGCCCGAGGCCCGGCCGAGTCTCCGCCGCATCCTCGTGGTGGACGACGATCCGGCGGTGCACCGGATGGTGAGCGCGCTCTTCACGCCCCAGGGCGCGGTGGTGGAAGCGGTGCGGTCCGGCACCCAGGGCATCCGGATGCTGAAAGAGCGCGCCTTCGACCTGGTCGTCGTGGACGCGCTGGCCGCCGTGGACCCATCCAAGCTGTTCGTCCAGGCGGTGGCGTCCGAGTGTCCGGAGCTGTGCGGCAGGCTGCTCGTGGGAGTCGCGGGCAACGGGGAGCTGCACGAAGCCGCGGTGCAGGCGGGGGCGCGGGGCGCGCGGAAGCCGTTCAACCTCCGCGAGCTCAACGCCGCGGCGCAGGAGATCTTCGCTAGTACCCCGCCGCCCTCGCCGGCCGCCACGGAAGGACGCTGACGCGTCCCCGCACCCGCGCCGATGCCGCCGCGGCGTCCGCCGTGGCCCAGTAGTTCCCGCCCGCGGCCAGGTCCGGCGCGTCGATGAACCAGCCGCTCGCACGCAGGAAGACGTTGCCGGTGACCTCGGTGCCGTGCCCGATGTTGTCGATCACCAGCCCGTCCACCAGCCCGTCCAGCAGGTTCCCCCGGACCCGGCTTCCGGTCGTACCCTGCAGCAGGATCCCCTGCTCCACCCCGCCCACCACGTTGTCGTCGATCCGTTGCCCCCGGCTGGGCGCCTCGCCGCGGACCGGGGCCGTCACCATGATGCCCACCCGCCCGCCGAGCAGCACGTTGGCCTCGATGGCGTTGTCGCTGCCGTGCTCCAGCGTGATCGCCGCGATGCGCGAGCCGATCACCGTGTTCCCCCGCAGCACGCTGCCGTTCAGGTGGTCGAGACGGAAGGCGATGGCGGTGCTGTCGCCGCGGTTCTCGAGAAAGGTCACGTTCCAGGTGTGACCTGCGGCGAAGGCCACGCCACACTCCGAGGCGTCGTTCCGCAGGACCAGGTTGCCGACCGACGCCCGGTTCAGCGGCGATTGACCGGTGATCCGGACCCCGGTGCTCGAGCCCGAAAGGTCGTTCTCGGCGATCGTGTTCGAGTCGCTGCCCTCCCGGAGGAGGATCGCGGCGGCGTGGCAGTCCACCGTCGGGGGCGCGCATCGCACCGTGCGCTGCACCTGGTTGCGGACCACCAGGTTCTTCGATGAGCGCCAGAGGCTGATGCCCCATCCCGTGTTGCCGCGGATCTCGTTGTCCGCGACGTAGCTTCCCCGGGCGTCGATCAGGCCGATGCCGTTCTGCGCCTCTTTCGCGATCACCCCGGTGATCCTGGCGTCGGTCGTTCGCACCAGCACCAGCCCCGCGCCCGCCTCCGTGAAGGGCGCGAGACGGAACGGGTTGAGACGGTCGGCGGTGTCCGGCCGGGTGGTCGAGCGGAGCGCCGCCGCGCGGCTCCCGGACAGCTCGGTGCCGCGCACCTCGTGCCCCGCGCCACCCTCCAGGCGGAGGCCGATGCGATAGCCTCGGATCGTCCCGCCGAGGATGGAGACGCGGTCCACGTCCTTGCTCACGACGCCGATCCCGGTGAAGCGCGCCGCCACCGAGTCGCCGCTCTCCAGCACCACGCCGGTGAGATCGATGCGGGTGCCCGAGGCCGCCGCGACGATCACCCCGCGCTCGGAGGGGTCGGCGATCCGGTAGCGGCCGGGACAGACCCGTACCTCGCCCTGGACCTGGGTGCCCGCGCGGGTGGGGCGGATACAGGGAGCGCTCGCGTCGGCCGGTGGTCCGCCCGCGAGGACCGTGACGACGAGCGACAGGGTGAGCATCATGGCCGGACCGGGTAGCCGCGCTCCCGGAGGAACGCGCGAGCCTCGGGGAGCGAGGAGCCGCGGAAGTGGAAGATGGTCGCGGCGAGCACCCCGTGCGCCCCGGCCTCCAGCGCCTCCGCCAGGTGCGCGAGGGTGCCCGCGCCGCCCGAGGCGATGACCGGGATGCCCACCGCGCCGGCCGAGGCGCGCACCAGCTCCAGGTCGTAGCCGGCGCCGGTGCCGTCGCGGTCCATCGAGGTGAGCAGGATCTCGCCCGCGCCGCGCGACTCCAGCTCCCGCATCCAGGCCACCGCCTCGAGCGGCGTCTCTTCCCGGCCGCCGTTCACCATGACGGTGTAGCCGGCCGTTGGCCCGCCGCGCGTCCACCGCGGCGACGACGCACTGGCTGCCGAAGCTGTCCGCGAGCCGGGACGACCAGCGTGGGATCGCGCACGGCGGCGGTGTTCACCGACACCTTGTCGGCGCCGGCGCGCAGCGCGGCCCCGGCGTCGGCCACGGAGCGGATGCCCCCGCCGACGGTGAACGGGATGAAGATCGAGTCGGCGACCCGCGCCACCATCTCGAGGGTGGTCCGGCGCTCGTCGGGGCTGGCGGAGATGTCGAGGAACACCAGCTCGTCGGCGCCGTCCGCGTCGTAGCGGGCGGCCTGCTCGACCGGATCGCCGGCGTCGCGCAGGGACTCGAAGTGCACGCCCTTCACGACCCGGCCTCCCGCGACGTCGAGACAGGGGATGATCCGCCGGGCTAGCATATCCGGAGCACGTCCTCCACCGCCCCGCCGTCACCCGAGCCGAGCAGCTGCACCGCGTCCTCGAGGGCGCGCCGCTCGCGGGGCCAGGCGAAGCGGGCGCCCGCCTCCGCCGGCGAAAGCCACTCGTGCGCGTCGTGCTCGGGCCCGAGCCGCACCGGTATCTCGGGCGCGACGAAGGCGACGAACACCGGCACCAGCGCCACCTCGTCCTTCCGGTGCTGGTAGAACGTCTCGACCCGGCTCAGGTTGTACAGCCGCTCAGCCACCAGCCCGGTCTCCTCCTGCAGCTCGCGAGCGGCCGCCTCCCCCGGTCGCTCGCCCTCCTCGATGTGCCCGTGCACCGTCTCCCACGAGCCGGGACAGCGGCCTCCCGCCGCCCGGCGGAGGACCAGGCACCGCAGCCCCTCCCTGCCCTGCCGGAGCACGTACACATCCACCAGCGACACACGCACCGAGGTCATGGACGCCCAGCGCGCGAACGCGTCCAGCAGCTCGATGCCGGCCCGCTGGGACTTCTCGGGGTGGAACTGCGCCCCGATCACCGGCCCCTGCCCCACGATCGTGGGGAAGGTCGCCCCGTACTCGCCGGTGCCCAGCACCGAGTCGGTCGGGAAGATCGCTGGGATGGTAGCTGTGCACGTGGTAGAAGAACCGCGACTCACCGGCGAAGAGCGGCCCCAGCATCGGATGGTCGCGCCCCCGCTCGGTCAGGTCCACCCGTGCCCAGCCCACGTGCGGCACGTGGAGCGTGGTCACGAAGCGCCGCACCCGGCCGGGCAGGAGCCCGATGCCTCGCGCGTCCGGCGCCTCTTCGCTGGTCTCGAACAGCAGCTGGAGACCCAGGCAGATCCCCATCACCGGGCGGCCGGCCGTCGGCGACCTCGCGCACCGCATCGCCCAGGCCGGTGACGGAGAGATTGCGGGTGCCCTGGCCGAAGTTGCCCACGCCCGGCACCAGCACCCGGTCCGCCGCGCGCACCTCCTCGGGGTCGGCGGTGAGCGTCGCCTCGTGGCCGCCGGCCTCGAGCGCGCGCACGACGCTCCTCAGGTTGTTCACGCCGTAGTCCACCACCGCGATCGTCACAGCGTCCCCTTGGTAGACGGCACCCCCGCCACCCGCGGATCGATGGACGTGGCCGCGTCGAGCGCCCGGGCGAACGCCTTGAACGCCGCCTCGACGATGTGATGCGGGTTGTCGCCGCGCACCAGGTCGAGGTGCGCGGTGAGCCCGGCGTTGAGCACCAGCGCCCGGAAGAACTCGGGCGTGAGGAAGACGTCGTAGTCCCCCAGCATCTGCCACTTGGGGATCTCGATGTCGTAGTGGAGATAGGGGCGGCCCGAGACGTCCACCACCGCGCGCACCAGCGCGTCGTCCAGCGGGACCAGAGCATCGCCGTAGCGGCGGATCCCGGCCCGGTCGCCCAGCGCCCGCGCGATCGCGGCGCCGAGGACGATGCCGGTGTCCTCCACGGTGTGGTGTCCGTCCACGTGGAGATCGCCCTGGGCCTCGACCGTGAGGTCCAGCAGCCCGTGCCGCGCGAGCGCCTCCAGCATGTGGTCGAAGAAGCCGATCCCGGTCTTCACCCGGGCCTCGCCGCGGCCGTCCAGATCGACCCGCACGTAGAGGTCGGTCTCCTTGGTCGTGCGACGGATCTCGGCCACGCGCTCGCTCACCGTGCCTCCTGGGCGACGATCTGCGACAGCGCCTCGAGCACCGCTTCCATGTCCTCCTCGGTGCCGATCGAGATCCGCAGGCACTCCGCCAGCTCGGCGGAGCCGGAGACGTCCCGCACCAGGATGCCGTGCTCCTCGTGCAGCCGGCGGAACACTTCGCTCGCCGGGCCGCGCCCGGCAGCGGATCAGCACGAAGTTGGCCGCCGTGGGAAAGACCTCGATGCCGGGAATCGCGGCGAGGCGCGGGAGAAACCGGTCGCGCGTCTCCGCGATCACCCGGGTCCGCGCGGCGAGCAGCTCGGCGTGGTCCAGCGCGACCTCGGCGGCCGCCAGCGTGATCACGTTCACGTTGTAGGGCAGCTTGCCCTTGGCCAGCTCGCCGCGCCACCTCGGGGTGCGCCAGCGCCAGCCCGAAGCGCAGCCCGGCCATGCCCATCGCCTTGGAGAACGTGCGCAGCACCACGAGCCGCGCGCTCCGGCGCAGCAGGGGGAGCGCGGTCGGCCCGCCGAAGTCCTGGTACGCCTCGTCGCACACGACGAGCGCGTCGGTCTCGGCGAGGATGCGCTCCACCGCGCCCTCAGGCAGCACGGAGCCGGTCGGATTGTTGGGCGAGTTGAGCACGACCACTCGCGCCCGCTCCCGGACCGCCGTCTCCACGATGCGGTCCACGTCGAACTCGAAGCGCTGGCCCAGCGGCACCGGCACGTAGCGCCCGCCGAGCACGCCGGTGAGCAGCCGGTAGAGCGAGAAGGTCGGTGACGGCGCCACGACCGCGTCGCCCGGCGCCAGCACCACCGAGAGCGTGGCCTGGATCAGCTCGTTGGAGCCGTTGCCCACCACCACGCCGTCCGGCCGCCAGCCATAGTGCCCGGCGAGGCGCTCGACCAGCCGCGCGGGCACGAACTCGGGATAGCGCTGCCACGGCGCCGCGGCGGCGCGCTCGAGCACCGAGCGCTTCAGCTCGGGCGGGAAGTCGTGGGGGCATTCGTTCTGGTTGAGCTTGCGGCGGGCCTGAAGGGCGCGGAGCGTGTACCCTGCCTGCGCCCGCACGCCCGGCTTCACCAGCGCCAGCCCCTCGGCGGCGTCCGGAAGGGTCTCCCCCGGGCCGGTGGAGTCGCGAGTGGTCGGTCGGACGGGGGTGGAGGAGGTGGTAAGCGGCTGCTCTGCTCAAGCGCGGTGGCGGCCGAGGACCGCCTCGAGCCGTGCCGAAAGCGCCTTGGCCCGGAACGGCTTGGTGATGAAATCGTCGGCGCCCAGCTCGAACACGCGCACCTCGTTGTCCTCGTCGCCCTTGGCGGTGAGCACCATGACGGGGATGGTGCGGGTGGCCGGCCGGGACCGGAGCTGGGTGAGCACGGTGTAGCCGTCGAGCCCCGGGAGGTTGAGGTCGAGGATGATCACGTCGGGTGCGAAGCGATCCACCTGGTCCAGGGCCTGGACGCCGTCGCGCGCCTCGGCCACGGTGTAGCCCTCGCGCTCCAGCAGATCCTTCATCACCCGGCGGAGCTGGTCCTCATCTTCCACCAGGAGCACGCAGGTGCCCGCGCCCCGCGCGGCGGAGGCCGGAGCCGCGCCGTTCGGGTCCTCCACCAGCTCCAGCTCCTCCGCGAAGTCGAGTGCGAGCGAGGAGTCCGCTTTCGCCGGCGGCGGTGGAGGCGCAGCCGCGGCGGGCGGCGCGGCGGCCCGCTTGCCGGCGCGGGCAGGCGCGCGGCGGGGCTCCTCGTCCGCGGGCACGTCGGCGACCCGAAGCAGCTCCTCCAGCGTCGAATCTCCGGCGAGCACGTGCCGCAGCCCGCTCTCGAACAGCGAGCGCATGCCGTTGGCGCGCGCCGACTCCGCGATCAGGTCGGCCGTCGCCCCCTGACCGATCCGCCGCTCCAGCTCGGAGTTCATGGTCAGCACTTCCAAGATGCTGAAGCGGCCGTGGTAGCCGGTCATGGCGCACTCGGGGCAGCCGACGGCCCGGAGCAGCTTCGTGCCCGGCGGGATGAACCGCGCGAGCGGCTCGGGCACCGGCTCCTCCCGCGTCTCGTAGCAGGCCTTGCAGAGCCGCCGCATCAGCCGCTGGGCGACCACGCCGCGGAGCGCGGAGGCGATCTTGTACGGCTCCATGCCCATGTCCACCAGCCGCGTCACCACGTTGGGTGCGTCGTTGGTGTGGAGCGTGGAGAGCACCAGGTGGCCGGTGAGCGACGCCTGGAGCGCGATCTGCGCCGTCTCCTGATCGCGGATCTCGCCCACCAGCACGACATCGGGGTCCTGCCGCAGAATCGAGCGCAGCGCCGACGCGAAGGTGAGACCGGCTTTGTCGTGGACCTGGACCTGGACGATGTTCTGGCCCAGACGGTACTCGACCGGATCTTCCACCGTCACGATGTTGACGCCCTCGTTCTGCACCAGGCGCAGAGCGGAGTAGAGGGTCGTGGTCTTGCCCGAGCCGGTCGGACCGGTGACCAGGATGATGCCTTCCTTGTAGGTCAGCAGCCGCTTGACCGCCTCCTGCTCGTCCGGGTGCATCCCCAACGACTCCAGGTTCAGCACCGTGGTCCGCTGGCTCAGGATCCGGATGACCACCTTCTCGCCCAGGGAGGCTGGAAGGGTGGAGACCCGGAGGTCCACCGGCTCGCCGTTCACCGAGACCCGGGCGCGTCCATCCTGCGGCCGCAGCCGGTCCGCGATGTCGAGCCCGGACATGATCTTGATGCGGGAGATGAGGGGCAGACCGGCGTTGCGGGGCACCTTCATGACCTGGCGCAGCACGCCGTCGATGCGGTAGCGCACCACCACACCGCCCTCGATCGGCTCCACGTGGATGTCGCTGGCCCGGCTCACTACGCCGTCGGCCAGCATCATGTCCACCAGCCGGATGATCGGGCGCTGGCTCGCCTCCTCGGCGCTCGCGTAGTCCGCCTCCTCGTCGGAGAGCTCCTTGACCTCCGCCTCCTCGTTGATGCCGGCCAGGAGGCGGGAGACGATCTCCTCGCCGCTGCGGTAGATCTCGTCCAGCTTGGCCCTGAGCCTGCCGGGTGACGCGAGGAGCATCCGCACCTCCCGCCCCGTGGCGAAGGCCAGCATCTTCTCGGCATCGATGTCGAACGGGTTGGCGGTGGCGACCTCGAGGTAGGAGTCGGTCTGCCCCACCGGAACCACCGTGAACCGACGGGCCAGTTGCTCCGGAATGACGCCGGTGACCCGGGCGTCGATCTGCGAGAGATCGGCGAGCGGGAGACGGAAGCGGGTGGCGATGGCGCTGAGCACCTGGTCGTCGGTGACGATCCTGCGCTGCACCGCCGTTTCCCACAGCGACACCGGGGCCGGGGCCACCTCCTGGCGGAGTCCAGCCAGTACGTCAGCGGGTAGCAACGGCTCGACTGTGGGGACCAGCCATTCGTCCAGAAACTGCATCAAGCGGCTCGGGGAGGTTACGGAGTGTGGAAATGTAGCCCGGACCACCGGTTGGGCGCTATCACAAAATCCCCCACCAGTCCCGATTCACGTCGACGCTGACCCCTACGTCCCCGCTGCGGAGCCCCACGCCGAACTCGAATCGAAGCAGACCCATCAGCCACTCAGCGGCCAGGCCCGCGACGGGGCGGACTCCGTCGGTCTCCACGTACGGCAGGCCCGGGAGCGGGCGCTCCGACCAGCCGGCCGCCAGGAAGGGGGCGAGGGTGAGACGCCTCCCCGTGCTGGCGAAGGAGCCCAGTGGCAGCGCCGGCACGGGCACCTCCAGTCGCCACTCCGTTTGCACCAGTGCCATCGCCCTGCCGCCGTAGGCCCGGAAGGGTTCGCCCAGCAGCGTCCCCCGGCCACCGAGGGCGAAGCTGCGGTAGGCGGGGAGCTCATCCGTCCCCGCCCCCGCGTAGACCCGGGTGAGCAGACGGCCCGCCCCCGCGCCGGTGAGCCAGCGGCCCTCCGCGGCCGCCCGGAGATACTCGCCGTCTCCGTCGCCGGCTTCGAGCGAGAGTCGCCCCTGGAGATCCCGCTCCAGCGCCATGCCGCCGCTCGCCCGCTCGAGGGTCGCCTTCGCGATCCAGAAGGTGCCCGCGCCGAGCGGAGGGTTCGGACGGTAGCTGCCGTTGGCGGGCGTCGAGGCGACGTCCACCGAGTGGCTCTCCTCGACGCCCAGCTGGAGCTCGACCGACGTCCGCCCGTCGAGCCGATGGCGGACGCCTGCGGTCGCCGCGTCGAGCAGGACGTAGTCGCCATAGTCGTCGCCTGCCTCCTGCGCGAGCAGGGAGTTGAGGAGCGGCGAGATGACGGGGAAGTCGGCGAAGTCGCGGATCTGCCGCTCGGCGCCAACCGAGAGCTGGGTCGCGCCCGCGCCCGCGAGCAGCGTGAGACCGCCGGTGACGCGCTCGTCCGAGGTGCCGTAGCCGATCTTCGGCCGAAGGCGGAACCGGCCGCCGATGCCGATCACTCCCCCGAACCCGAGTGCGAGGCCCTGCACCCGGTTGACCCGGGCGAGATCGCTGAGCGAGCCGGTCCCGATCCGACTCGACGGGAGCCCGCCGAGGGCGCGTGACCCGGCGATGCGCTCGACTTCCACCCTGAGTGCCTCCATGTCCTGGGCGTTGATCGGCGCCGCGACGTCGGCGATCGCCTGCGACAGCGGCTCGTCCCAGCCGGAGTCGCCAGGCTGGGGCCTCACCAGCCCGCCGATGGCCGGTCCGGCGAGCACTCCCGGCGGAATGCCCACGTTCAGGTCGTAGTCCTCGATCTCCCAGCGACCCCGGATGATGCCGCGGGCCGGAAAGTCGAAGTAGCTTGCCCGGCGGCGGATCTCGATCTCCTGCCGGTACGGGAGCCACCAGCGTCCCTCGAAGCGGGCGTTCTCCAGCGCAATGGTGATGTCCTCCAGCTGCCGGTCGAGGTAGGCCGACGGGGTGAAGCTGAAGCGGAAGCGGACCAGCTCGGCGGTCTCGGTGTCGATGAACAGCGTCCCCACGACGAGCGGCCGCTTGAAATCGCGGGGCCGGACCTGCACCTCGCGCACCGTGACCTCGCCGCTGCCGGTGCGGATCGTGAGCGAGTCGCCGAGCGCGTAGTGGTAGAGTCCGAGGCCGGCAAGCGACAGCGGGTGGATGGCGTCGCGCACTTCGTCGCCCTCGCCGATCCGGATCACGTCGCCGAAGTTGTTGGTGACGATGCCGAGGTGGTCGCGGTGGTACTCGATGTCGGTGGGGAGGAACGCTCCGTCGCGCCATCCGAGCACCACCTGCTTGCTGTGGTCGGGGGCCTGCCAATACACTTCCACGTCCAGCTCGTCCGCCTTGACCAAGCGGGGCGGCTCGGTCAGTCCCTCGCCGACCTGCGCCAGGAAAAAGACGAACCCGTGGGCGCGGGTTCGATAGCTCAGCAGCATCGAGTCGGCTGCCACCGCGGCCCGCTGGTCCACCGCCCGGCGCACCAGCGCGACCGCCTGGGGCGCATCCCAGCCCTGCGCCGCGAGCGGCGCCGCTGGGGCCAGCAGCAGCGTGCCGATCGCGCGAAGGCACCGCATCACTCTCACCGTGAACCTCTCACCGCCAGGGAGTCGATGGCCGGAATATTCCGGGGGCTCTGGGGACGAGCAAGCTGGCTCTGTCTCGCGGTCGCCGCCTGCGGCGGAGCGCGCGCGCCGGCCGGCGGCGACAAGGCGCCGGGCACGGAGACGAGGGTCATTCCTATTGCCGAGGCCATCGTGCTGGAGACATCGGGTCCCCCGCCGACCGACACCGTGGTGACGTTCACCGCCGGCGAGCCCCGCGTCATCGTCATCCGCCACGGACCGCCGGAGTACATCGTCTTCGCCGAGCTCAGCTTTCCCGCCGCGGCCTTCGCCGAACGGGGACGCGAGGTACGCGTGGAGGTGCGGCCGCGCCCCGGCGTGTACGGGCTGGACGTCACCACCAGTCTCGCCCTTCGCGACAGCGCCACCATCGCGTTCAAGTATGCCCGGTACTTCGCCGCCCCGAGCCGGGCGCGCACGAAGTACGGCTCCGACATCGCCTACGAGCGCGCGCTCACGGTCGGCCGGGTGCGGCGCCCCGACCCCTTGCTGGCGCTGCTCCCCTCGACCCGCCCCTTCCCCGACGTGCTGCAGGCGCCGCTCCCCGCGGCGGGCACCTACCTGGTGGCCGCGCCGCAATGAGCCGCGGCCTGGACCGCTTCGTGGAGCAGGCCCGGCTCGGCGGGGGGATCGTGCCGGTGACCCGCGAGGTGGTGCTGGACGGAGATACCCCCGTGACCGCGTTCGCCAAGCTGCACCGCGGGCAGTGGGGGTTTCTCCTGGAGTCGCTGGAGGGAGGGGAGCGCTGGGCCCGCTACACCTTCCTGGCCACCGAGCCACGGGAGGTGTTCCGCTACCGCGGCCGCGAGTGCGCGCGCTGGACGGCGGACGAAGGGTGGCGCGTGGTGGAGGGCGACATCGCCCCGCTCGAGCACCTCGGGCGGACCATGCGGCGTCACCCGCCGGTGGTGGTGCCCGGCCTGCCACGGTTCACCGGGGGCGCGGTGGGCTTCTGGGCCTACGACGTGGTGCGCACCATCGAGTCCCTGCCCGACGCGCCGCCCGACGACCGGGATCTGCCCGATGCCCTCGTCATGGTGGCGGACACGCTCCTGGTGCTCGACAACCTGTTCAATCGCGCCACGGTGATCGCCAGCGTGGAGGTCCCGCCGTCGGCAGGAAGAGACCAGCTGCGACGGCTGTATGATGAGGCGGAGGCGAGGATCGAGCGTTGGCTGGAGCGCCTCGCGTCGCCCGGAACGATGCGGCCGCTCACCCTCGAGGCCCATCCACCGCTCCCGCGCGCAAGCTCGTCCTACGCGGACGAGCGGTTTCAGCAGGATGTGCGACGGATCAAGGAGTACATCGCCGCGGGCGACACCTTCCAGACGGTGCTGAGCCGGCGGATCGACGTGGCGGCGCCGGATCCGTTTCTCAGCTATCGCTATCTGCGGGCGCTCAATCCGGCGCCGTACCTCTACTACCTGCACTGTGACGACATCCATGTCATCGGCAGCTCGCCGGAGATCCTGGTGCGGGTGGAGGACGGCGAGGTGACCCTGCGCCCGATCGCCGGGACCCGTCCGCGCGGAGCCGACGCCGCGGAGGACGCCGCCCTCGCCGACGAGCTGGCCGCCGACCCGAAAGAGCGCGCCGAGCACCTCATGCTGGTGGACCTCGGCCGGAACGACGTGGGGCGGGTGGCCGAGTTCGGCTCGGTGCGGCTCACCGCGTTCATGACGATCGAGCGGTATTCGCACGTGATGCACCTGGTGAGCGAGGTGCGGGGACTGCTCCGGCCCGAGCTGGACGCGGTGGCCGCGCTGGCGGCCTGCTTTCCGGCGGGAACGGTGTCCGGGGCGCCCAAGGTGCGGGCAATGCAGATCATCGACGAGCTGGAGCCGGTCCGACGGGGACCGTACGCGGGGGCGGTGGGCTACGTCGGCTGGGGCGCCCGCACGCTCGACACGGCCATCGCCATCCGTACCTGTGTGATTCGGGGAGACCGGGCGTGGGTCCAGGCGGGGGCGGGCATCGTGGCCGACTCCGATCCGGCGGCGGAGTGGAGGGAGACGGAGGCGAAGGCCCGGGCGGTGCTGTTGGCGCTGGCCCTGGCGGGGACGCAAGGACAAAAGATGTCACCCTGAAGGACAAGAAATGTCACCCTGAGCGAAGCGAAGGGGGCCATGCTCGGTATGGCCCCCTTCGCTCCGCTCGGGTGACATCCGGACTATTTTCCCCCCATGGCCACGTTTCGCCTCGTCAGCACCACCGGAGACCAGAGCTTCGAGCTCCCGCCCGGGCGCAGTGTGGTCGTCGGACGGGGTGTCGCGACGGACATCGCCATCTACGATCCCACCATCTCGCGTCGCCACGCCGAGCTGACGGCCCGGGGCGACGCGGTCGAGGTCCGCGACCTCGGGAGCTCCAACGGCACCTGCATCAACGGCAGCCGGGTCTCCACCGGCCGGCTCACGGCCAACGACTCGATCACTTTCGGCAAGGTCACCTACAAGATCCGGCAAGCCGGGCTCTCGGCTCCCGATCAGGCCACGCCTGAGCCGGGTGAGCCGTCGGGCACCATCGTGCGCAAGCTGATGGTGAGCGGCGGCGGCTCGGCGGGCATCACCAGCCGCGACGGGCCGCTCGACCCGGGGCCAGCTTCGGGTGGCGGCCGCGACCGCCGAAGAGCGACAGGCGAAGAAGCTCTCCATGCTGCTCGAGATGGCGCAGAAGCTCACCAGCGAGCTCGAGCTGGACCGGCTGCTCCGCGCGGTGGTGGACATGACCTTCCAGGTCATGGAGGTGGACCGGGTCACCATCCTGCTGCGCGACGAGGACACCGGCGAGCTGGTGCCCAGCCTCTCCAAGAGTCGCCTGGGCGACACCCAGGTCCAGGCGGTGCCCCGCTCGATCGTGCGACAAGGTGGTGGAGGAGCGGGTCGCGGTGGTCTCCCACAACGCGCCGGCCGACGCCCGCTTCAAGGGGCACTCGATCGTCACCCAGAGCGTCCGCAGCGCGATGTGCTCCCCGCTCCTGGACGCCAGGCGACGAGATCCTCGGCCTCCTGTACGTGGACAACCTGAGCGCGCCCGGCACCTTCAGCGACGAGGACCTCCAGTTCCTCGTGGCCTTCAGCGGCCTCGCCGCCCTCGGCATCAAGAACAGCCGCTTCGCCGATCGGAGCCGGCGGGAGGCGCTGGTCCGCTCCAACTTCGAGCGCTACTTCGCGCCCAACGTGGCGGCCGACATCGCTCGGCAGGACGGGGACATCCGGCTGGGCGGGGAGCGCCGGCCGATCACGGTGCTCTTCAGCGACATCCGCGGCTTCACCGCGATCGCCGAGTCCATGGGCCCGGACGCCGTCGCCCAGCTCCTGAGCGAGTACTTCAGCGAGATGGTCGAGGTGATCTTCGAGCACGGCGGCACGCTCGACAAGTTCATCGGCGACGCCGTGATGGCCCTGTGGGGCGCCCCCATCGCTCACACCGACGATCCCGACCGCGCACTCAAGGCCGCGGTGGCGATGCAGCGCGACGATCGAGGAGCTCAACCGGGCGGTGGGTGGCCTCGGGTCGGCCGGAGATCGGGGTCGGGATCGGGATCAGCCATGGCGACGTGTTCGCCGGGCAACATCGGCAGCCACCGGCGGCTCGAGTACACCGTGCTCGGAGACGCCGTGAACGTGGCCGCGCGCCTCTGCGCGGAGGCGGGGCCCGGCGAGATCCTGGTGAGCGAGGCGCTGCTGCGGATGGTCAAGCACCCCGTGGACCACGAGTACTTGCCGGAGCTCGGGCTCAAGGGCAAGTCGCATAGCGTGCAGGTGTACCGGATCAAACAGGCGAACTGACGACGATCACCTCGCGGCACCGGCCGGTGCACCGAACTCGTAGCGCTCTCCCGCCTCCTCCAACAGCCTGAGCACGAGGCGCAGCGGCAGCCCCATCACGCTGAAGAAGTCCCCCTCGATGCGCTCCACCAGGGCCGCGCCGTAGCCCTGGATTCCGTACGCACCGGCCTTGTCCATCGGCTCTCCGGTCGCCACGTAGGCCCGCAGAAATTCCTCGGACATCCTCCGGAAGGACACGTTGGTCACGTCGGTGGCCTGGTGGATCCGGTCGCCGGCGACGAGGGCGACCGAGGTCACCACCTGGTGGGTGCGGCCCTGGAGCTTGCCCAGCATGCGGAGCGCGTCCGCTTCGTCCACCGGCTTCTCCAGCACAACGTCCCGGACGATCACCGTCGTGTCCGCGCCCAGCACCAGGCGTCCCTGCACGCCGAGCGCCTTCTCCCGGGCGAGACGCTCCACGTAGTCGAGCGGGGTCTCCGTCGAGCTGCCGGACCTCGGGCACGTTCGAGGGCACCACGCGCACCGGAATGCCGAGCATCTCCAGCAGCTGCCGGCGGCGAGGCGAGGAGGAGGCGAGCGTGAGGGGCTCCCGCGTCATGCGTTCCGCTCCAGGATGAGGGTGACCGGCCCGTCGTTGTGGATCTCCACCATCATGTGCGCCCCGAACTCGCCCGTTGCCACCTCGAGGCCCCGGCCGCGCAAGGCGGCGACGAACCGCTGGTACAGGGGGATCGCCTGCTCCGGCCGGGCCGCGTCCACGAACGAGGGCCGGCGGCCCTTGGCGGCGTCGCCGTAGAGGGTGAACTGGGAGACCACCAGGACGGCGCCGCCGACTTCATCGAGGCCGAGGTTCATCCTGCCCTCCGCGTCGGAGAAGAGCCGGAGCCCGGCGACCTTCTCGGCCATCCAATCTACCGTCGCCTCCGTGTCGCCGTGGGTGAAGCCGACGAGCAGGCAGAAGCCCTGCTCGACGGCCCCGGCGGTCCGGCCATCGATCGTCACCGACGCTCGCAAGACCCGCTGAAGCACGACGCGCATGACGGGGGATAGATTTCGCTCTTCTTCTGGAGGCTTCGAAACTCGGATGGTGAAGATAAGCGCGATTCGGTCCTAAACGCCGCCGTACAGCCTTTCCGCTGGAATATGTCGACTTAGCGGAGAATCAGACGCATCGTTAGACACATCATGCGGGTAACTTCCGCCTCAGACTTGATACACAAGTTGAAGCACCTGACCCGTCCGGCTTCTCTCTCGGCGTTTGCGTCGCGCGTGAGCCTCGCAACGCCGCCCGCCGTACGCGCCGACCGCCCGCGCGAAGTCACCCACTTCAAGCGCCGTGGTGAATTCCGCCAGATCGGTCGTAAGCACAGTAGGGTTAAGCCGGAGGTCGGTCGAGGAAGCTCGTGTTCGGAATGAACCAGTCCCTGGACGGCTACGTCGACCATATGACGTTCGCGCCAGGTCCCACGCTCTTCCGCCACTTCATCGCGGAGGCTCAGGGGCAGGCGGGCAGTGTCTACGGTCGCCGAATGTATGAGGTCATGCGTTACTGGGATGACGACCATCCTGAGTGGGATGCAGAGGAACACGCCTTCGCGGCGGCGTGGCGGAACCAGCCGAAATGGGTCGTCTCACGCTCGTTGAAGTCGGTCGGCCCCAACGCCAGGCTTGTTGAGGATGACCTTGAGGGCGCGATCCGCGAGCTGAAGGCCGAGCGCGACGGGGAGATCGAAGTTGCTGGCCCGGACTTGGCGCGAAGCCTCACCGAACTTGGCCTGATCGATTGCCGGTCCTACCGGAAAGCTGTTAGCTGCGCTTGGTCGTCACGCGTTCCGGCCAGCGCATCTCCACGTCAAAGTGAGTCACGAAGGTATCGAGCCGCTCACGACCCAGTTCTACATAGCTGACGATCCGTGGATTGACTCTGACGTGGTGGGCGCGGTCAAGTCATCACTGGTAATCGGGTTGGCAAAGAATGACTTTCCGGCCGCAATGGCCGCTCACGGTCTAACGCGACCGTACTACGCCTTGGACTACGATTTCACCCTCGCTCCGCCGTCATCGGAGGAGGCCGGCAACCTATGATGGTCGTTCGCAGCTGACGTGCCAATCGTTAGTCGGCAGCCACGAGGATCGCCATGAGGCTGTGGCACAAGCTCTGACCGCGGTCGGCTAGTCACCTCTAGCTGCCGTAGTTTCGCCGTAGTTTGTCCGGGCAGAATCGGGCAAACTAGGCGCCAGGAAAGCGGGCACCGATGCTCGGAAAGTGGCCGATTCCCAACAAGTTGTCGGAAAAGTCTGCCTGGGCGAGAGGACTCTGGATCAGGAGAGTCCTGGTTCGAGCCCAGGAGGGGCAACTCTAAGGTCCGATACCACTTCAGTGGGTCGGGCCTTTTCGTTTCTGCGCCCGCTGCTACCGTTTCTGCTACAGTTTCTCCAGCGAACCAGCCGCTCGAAGGCTCACTGGCTTCGCGGGTGATGCCATCACCTTCAGCATCGTCGCCTCACCGGCGTAGCACGGAGTAGCTCGATGGGCTTACTCCACACGGAGCCGTGCCAGCCCTTCCAGGGCTTCCGCCACGTAGGGCAGCAACTCCCGATCTGGGCGGCGCCAAGCCGCCGTCACGAAGCCATAACACTCGGCCGCCTTCCGCGTATCCCCGAGCCGTTCGGCGATACGGCCGAGCTCGAGCGTCGCGAGGACGGCCATCGGTGTGCCGCCGACATACCACCGCCAGCGCTCCAGCAACGCGGCGGCGCGCCGATCGTCACCACGAGCCGCCAGGAGGCGCGCCAGCGTCAGGTTCCGGTGGAAGCAGTTGGCAGTGGGGAAATCCGCGAAGCAGAGCGTGTCGGGGATCGCGCTCAGCTTCCGAATCGCCGCCCCGGTATCCCCCCGTGCCAGATCGAGGAAGGCGACACTCGTCTCTCCCAGCATCCGAGCCCGCAGGGCCGCGTGCCGATCGGCGGGTGCTCGCGCCGCGCGGGCCGCCTGGGCGCCGAAGCGTGCCAGGGCCGCCGTGTCGCCGCGCGACAGCCACCAGGGCAGCCCCGTCAAGTGACGGGGAGTGAGGAAGCCCCCCAGGCAGCGTCTGCCTCGAGGGCGCGATCGAAGGTCGCGCGGGCCAGGGAGTCCGGAACGATCCCGAGCAGACTGAGGTCGACGAGGGGGTCGAGGAAGCCGCTCCACTGCGAGGCGGAAGGCTGGCGCATCAGGCGCTCATTCACCGCGAAGGCTTCGTGCAGGTGGCCGCGGAACGCGAGCGCGTGGGCCAGGTACTGTGGCCACATGGCCGAGTCGTGCACCCACGGGTGAACTCCACCGGCGCCCCGGCCCGGCTCGCCGAGGCGCCGCAGCACCCGGATCGCAGTCTCGGCCGTGTCGGGCCAGCCGGCGAGTCCCTGTTCGATGGCGGCGCTCCAGACGGTATGCACCGACGCCGTATCGAGCATCCGCTCCGCCTCGGCTCTGGCGGTCGCACTCGAGTCTAGCAACAGCGCCGCCAGGCGGTTTTCCGATCGGTTGGGAGAGGTCGAGTCGAGGGCCAGGTAGGTGGCCGCGGCCTGCCGGGCCTCGTCCGGGCGTCCCAGCCTGAGTAGCAGGCTCAGCATGTGCTTGTAGGATGGCGCGAACCCCGGATCCAGTGCGATCGCGCGGGCGAAGAGCTCGAGCGACGCGGCCGGCGGCCCGCCGATGGGCCACCCGTCGTGCTCGCGCCATTCGGCGAGCCTATACCAGGTCATGGGGTCTTCGGGGTAGCGGCGGACCGCCTCCTCCACCGTCGTCAGGCCGCGGAACTTCAGACGGACATATGCCTCCGGATCGGTCATCTCCCCCGCAGCGATGTCCAAGGACTCGGCGACGATGAGGAGGCTGTCCCGCGGGGGAAGCCCGTGGTTATTGAGAGTCGCACGGCGCATGTACTCCTCGCCCGGCCGGTACGCGCCCGCCGTCGGCGGGCCCCAGCTGAGCACCATGAACATCTGTCTCAGCGCCAGCGCAAACGTGCTGTCGGCCGCGATCGCCTGGTCGTACCGGGTGGCCGCCGAATCCCACTGCCCTCGCCGGTAGAACTGTTCGCCCTGGAGGAAGGCCTTCAGCGCGGGCAGTGACCTCGAGCCGATCGACATCCGGCGGACCGAGCCGATAGCCCGGCCGGACGAGAGCGCCTGCAGCGTCCGAATGCCGAGCGAGTCGGCGAGCTCACCGATCCGGGCCGTCTCGCCCGAGACCTCGATGTCCGTCTTTCCCATTCCGCCGGCGCGATCGAGCAGGGTGGCGCGGAGCGACACGGAGTCCCGCCCCCGCGGCGCCACCGCACCGTAGACAACCAGTCCCGCGCCGGTGCGGCGGCCCAGCTCCTCGGCGGAGGCGGGATCGGCGCGGCCGCTCCAGCGCTGGAGCACCACGGTCGGCGACACGGTGCGGACCGGGCCCGCCCCGTCGAGCGTGCGGGAGAGCACGTCGCCCATGCCCTCCCGCCAGAGCTGGAGCGACGGCTCCAGCACGTCGAACGGCGCGACCGCGAGCAGGTCGGCGTCGCGGGCGTCTTCGGCACGCTGGCCCGGCGACGGTGGACACGATCGACGACGTGCTGGCTTCTCTCGCCGCCTTTGCGGGGATGTGGAACGAGTCGACGGTCCGTGGGCCGGCCTGGCGTTTCGGTGAAATCGGGCTGCGTGTTGAGCGGGGGCTGGCCGTGCTCGAGCTGACGTCCGCGTTGGCCGCCGCGTACGGCATCGACACGGCGAACGTGGCGAGTTTGGAAGTGCTGCTCGCCGCGAACGAGAGCCTTGTCGCCTATCGCCGGCAGCATCGCAGCGACGTCGCCCTCGCCCCGACGCTCGAACTGTTGCTGCGCGACAGCGACAACCCGCGCGGGCTGCTGACGTCAATGGAGCGGGTCGCTGAACATGTCGCCGACGTCGGTTGGTACGAGGGGACGGCGATGATCCGGCGGCTCATCGATCTCGTGACCCATGCTTCTGTCGACGAACTAGCGTCTGCGGATCAGCTGGCGACCGTCGCAGGCGCACTCCGGGCGTTCGCCGATGAGGTCGTCGACCGATGGTTCGCCACGCCGGTGAAGCCGATGCTGATGCAGGCCGGTCGCGCCGCAGGGCAATGAACAGCCAGCGCTTTCGCGTCGCTCATCAAACGACGTACCAGTACGCATTGCCGATGAGCGACGGCTACACACTCGCCGTCGTCACTCCGCGGGCGACACCCTGGCAGCGGGTCGATCACACTTCCATCACGGTCGACCCGGAGCCCGACGAGCGCGCCGAGCGCGGCGACGTGTTCGGCAACCGTGTGGTGCAGCTCGGAATCCACCACCAACATGACCGACTCAGCGTGCGTGCCGAGTCCGACGTGACTCTGTTGCCGATCCAGCTCGACGATGCCGGTCCGCGCTGGGAAGCCGTGGCGGCATCGGTACCCGGCCTGCGCGGTCCGGACGCGCTCGCAGTCAGGCCCTTCGCTGGTGGCGTCGCACTCGTGAACGACGATGCCGACCGGGCGAGCGTCCGAGATCTGGCCGCGCCGGCGTTGGCGCCGGGCCGACCGATCGTCGAAGCGACACGAGCGCTCTGCCGCACCATCCACGAGCAGTTCGACTACGACCACGCGTTCACCGAAGTGTCAACCCCGCTCGCCGCTGTGTTGGACGCCAAGCGGGGGGTTTGCCAGGACTTCGCCCACCTGGCGATCGCCGCCCTGCGCATGTTCGGCCTGCCCGCCCGTTACGTCAGCGGCTACATCGAGTCCGCTGGGGCGGACGACGCGATGGACGCATCCCATGCCTGGTGTGCGGTCTGGGCCGGGTCGCTCGGCTGGGTCGACTTCGATCCGACGAACGGACATCTGCCCATCGACAGCCATATCACCGTGGGGTGGGGGCGCGACTACGGGGACGTCGCGCCCGTGCGCGGTGTCGTCATCGGGCCGCCGGCGTCACAGCAACTGACCGTCGCCGTCGAGGTGAGGCGCCTGTAGGTTCAACGGATCGCTCGCCTGATCACGCGCCCCTTCCTCGCCGTGACGGCGGCGACATTCGCGTTCTTCATGTACGTCGGCGTGCTCATCCCGCTCGTGCCCAAGTACATCGAGGACGAGCTCGGCAGCGGGGAGCTCGGCCTCGGCCTGGCGATCGCCACGTTTGCGGCCGCGGCGATCGCCGTTCGTCCGCTGATCGGCCAACTTGTCGTGCGGTTCGGGCGTCGCGCCGTGATGATCGGTGGCGCGTTGTTGGCGGCCGCTGCCGGCACGATGTACGGGTTCGTCGATTCGCTGCCGGTCCTGCTCGTCTTGCGTGGCATCACCGGCGCCGGCGAGGCCGCGATCTTCGTCGCCGCGATGACGCTGATCGCCGACCTCAGTCCGTCCGATCGCCGCGCCGAGGCGGCGTCGTACTTCTCCGTCGCCGTCTACGGCGGCATCGGCTTGGGCCCGATCGTCGGCGAGGCGATGCTCAGCAACTCCGGATTCCGCAACGCATTCGCGCTCTCGGGGTTGTTCGCGGTCGGTGCCGCACTCGTCTCGACGAGTGTGCCACGTCGCCTCGCGTTCGCGGCCGTGTCGCCAGATTCGCCCGCACCCGCGGTCCCGCGGCGGCGACGAGACCGCTGGCTGCATCCGGACGCCGTCGGACCTGGAGTCGTCCTCGCCACGGGCATGGCCGCGTTTGCCGTGTTCTCGGCGTTCTTGCCGGACTACGCCCGCTCGCTCGGCCTGTCCGGGTCGGGCGGGCTGTTCGCGGTCTACAGCGCCGTGTGCCTCGTCCTGCGTCTCGGCGGGGCCCGCCTGCCCGAGCGCCTCGGACCGCGGCTGTCGGTGACGACCGCGTTCACGATGCTCGGCATTGGTTTGGCGTTGCTCGCTGCGGTCGCCGAACCGTGGGCGCTCTGGGTCGCCGCCGCGTGCGTCGGGGTCGGAATGGCGTTCATGTACCCCTCGCTGATGGCGTACACCGTCAACCACACCTCGGAGGTCGAGCGGCCACGGGCGATCGCCTCGTTCACGATGTTCTTCGAGGCCGGCACGGCCGTCGGCGGACTGGCCCTCGGGGCACTCGCCAACGTGTTCGGCAAGCGGGCCGGCTTTGCCGCAGGCGTCGTCCTGTGTGTCGTCGGCGTGTGGGTGTTGCGCACGGTCGTCATCCCGGCCACTGCCGAAGGCGATGAGCCGATGCCCGCCGTCGCCCCGCTCGCCGCCGCCAGCACCGACCTGCACTAGGGCGGCGATCATGTCTTTGGCATGTTTGGCGCCACCAACGTCGCCAACGAAACCAAAGAGTTCAACCCTGCGCAGGCGTCTGATCGTCGCTGTCCGATTTCCGCTAGTGAAGTTGGCCGGCGGCGGCCATCATGGAACCATGGTGTTGGATCACGAGCAGTGCTATCGGGCCGTCAAGAGCCGCGATGCCCGGTTCGACGGTTACTTCGTCGGGGCCGTGCGGACCACGGGCATCTACTGTCGCCCGAGCTGCCCGGCCGTCACGCCGAAGCCCACCAACATCGAGTTCTACCCGACAGCGGCAGCGGCCCACGAGCACGGATACCGGGCGTGCAAGCGGTGTAGACCCGATGCCTCGCCGGGATCGCCGGAATGGGACACGCGGGGTGACGTAGTTGCGCGGGCAATGCGACTGATTAGTGACGGTGTCGTAGATCGCGACGGCGTCACCGGCCTGGCCGCGCGACTGCACTACAGCGACCGCCATCTCAACCGCCTCGTCACCGACGAGCTCGGCGCCGGCCCGCTCGCCATCGCCAGGGCGCAGCGGGCTACCACCGCCCGCGTGCTCATCGAAACGTCGACGATGCCGTTCACGGCGATCGCGTTCGCCGCCGGGTTCCGCAGCATCCGCCAGTTCAACGACACCGTGCAGGCCGTGTTCGCGGCGTCACCGTCGCAGTTGCGAGTCGCCGCGGCACGCCGCCGCGACAGGACCCAGGCGGCGGCGACCGCCACTGGTGAAGTCGTCGTCGACCTGGCGGTGCGTCAGCCGTTCGACCTGCACCACGTGATGTCGTTCCTGGCGTCCCGGGCGATTCCTGGCGTCGAGTCGTTCGACGGCGACACATTCGTCCGCACCCTGGCGCTCCCCAACGGCCACGGCGTCGCCCGCGTCGACGGCACAGCGGTCGTCAAGGCCGGGCGTACCCATGTGCGTGTGGCATTCCGCCTCGCCGACTGGCGCGACCTGGCGCCCGCCGTGCGCCGCTTGCGTCGGTTGCTCGACCTCGACGCCGATCCTGAGGCAATCGACGCAGCGTTGGCCGGCGACGCGTTCCTCGCCCCGCTCGTTGCCGGGCGGCCGGGTCTACGTGTTCCCGGGAGCGTCGATCCGTTCGAGACGGCTGTGCGGGCCGTCATCGGCCAGCAGGTGTCCGTCCGCGGAGCCCGGACCATCGCCGGGCGGATCGTCCAGGCGGTCGGTTCGCCGCTCTCGTTCGGCCACGAAACGCTCACCCATGTGTTCCCGACGCCCGGCCAGCTCGCCGTCATCGATCAGGTGTTGCTGCCGATGCCGACGCGCCGCCGGGCAACGATCGTCGAGTTGGCCGAACGGACCGACCTCGGAAAGCTCACACTCGACGCCGGCGCCGACCGGACCGATGTGCGGCGCGGCTTGCTCGACGTGCCTGGCATCGGGCCGTGGACCGCCGACTACGTCTTGATGCGTGGGCTCGGCGACCCCGACGTGTTTCTCCCCGACGACCTCGGCGTCAAACAGGGCCTCGCTCTCGTCGGCGCTTCCGTCGACGTCGCCGAACGTTGGCGACCGTGGCGTTCGTACGCCCTCCATCACCTCTGGGAAAGGACCCTCCTGTGAACCACCGCACGACCATCGACAGCCCGATCGGCACGATCACGCTCGTCGCCGCAGACGATGCCCTCGTCGAGGTCCACCTGCCCGACGAGAGGACGTCGTCGACGACCGCAGCCGAGGACACGACGCCCGCCGACCACGCTGTCCTCGCTCAGGCGGCCGGTGAGCTGCGTGAGTACTTCGCCGGGGACCGCCTCGAGTTCGATGTCCCACTCGCACCGCACGGGACGGCGTTCCAGCTCGCCGCCTGGCAGGCGCTGCGCACGATTCCCTACGGGGAAACGGTGAGCTATGGCGAGCAGGCACGCCGCCTCGGTGACGCGCGCAAGGCACGGGCCGTCGGCGCCGCCAACGGGCGTAACCCGTTGCCCATCGTCGTGCCGTGCCACCGCGTCGTCGGCGCCAACGGACACCTCACCGGCTTCGGCGGCGGCATCGAATGCAAGGCCTGGCTGCTCGACCACGAGCGCGCCGTCCGCCAACGCGACCGCTGATGTCCGATCGGAGTGTTTGCTGCTGATGGAGTGTCACGTGCCGGGTTTTCCGGCAGCTGACACTCCAAGCAGGAAACGCTCCAATGGAGGAACGGTCAGGTGCGGCCGCGGTCGCGGGCGGATTGCTCGCGACGCAGGGCGGCCTCCTCGGACTTGCGGCGGCGGGCTTCGACGCGCTTCGCCTTGAGTGCTTCGCGCTCGGGGCTGGTGTCGTCGTCGTCGGACGTGACGGCGGGAGCGATCGGGCGCGGCTCCTCGGGTGGCAGCTTGACGACGTCGTCGTGCTTGAGCAGGTCGCGGATGGCGTTGGAGGCGGCGGCTTCGCCGGCCACGGTGGACGCCAGCATCAGCCGGGTGATCGCCAGTCCATGGCGCTCGACGACTCCGGGTAGTACCTCGGTGAGCTGCTCGCTCGTCGGGTTGTCGGCGTTGTCGCCGAGCTTCTCGATGCAGTCCGCCAACGCCGCGTCGGTGAGCACGAGGGCGATGCTCTCCATCGTCCCGTTGATGCGGCCCTTAGTGGCGCCCTCGCGGATCGCTTCAGGCGTAGCCTCGCCCCCGACGACCCGTTCCAGCGCCTCGCGGTGATCGTCGTCGAGTGCCTCGACGGCCGCCGTCAGATCCTCGTCGGTTGATGCCCGGATTGCGCGGTCGAGGAGTCCCAGCGCCTGGAGCCGCGTCTTCATCTGATTCACGGTCGGGCAACGCTATCGCTGACCGACCGCGTCCGACAGAAGTCACACGCGTTATCATCCCGCGCATGGCAACCGTGGTTATGGATGACGTCAACAAGGTCTACGACAATGGCTTTCAGGCGATTCACGATCTGAGCCTGGATATCTCCGACAGCGAGTTCTTGGTGCTTGTTGGTCCGTCGGGTTGTGGGAAGTCGACGGCGTTGCGGATGATCGCCGGGTTGGAGACGATTACGTCGGGGACGATGATGATCGGTGATCGGGTGGTCAATGATGTGCAGCCGAAGGATCGGGACATCGCGATGGTGTTTCAGAACTATGCGCTGTATCCGCATATGACGGTGTTCGACAACATCGGGTTTGCGTTGAAGTTGGCGAAGGTGCCTAAGGGGGAGATCAACGAGCGGGTCCGCAAGGCTGCTGCGATCTTGGAGTTGGAGCCGTGGCTGGATCGTAAGCCGGGGCAGTTGTCGGGTGGTCAGCGTCAGCGTGTGGCGATGGGTCGGGCGATTGTGCGTCAGCCGAAGGCGTTCTTGATGGATGAGCCGTTGTCGAACCTGGATGCCAAGTTGCGGGTGCAGATGCGCGCCGAGATCGCCAGTTTGCAGCGCAATTTGGGTGTGACGACGGTGTACGTGACTCATGATCAGGTTGAGGCGATGACGATGGGTGATCGGGTCGCTGTGTTGAAGGACGGCTACCTGCAGCAGGTCGACACGCCGCAGAACCTGTATGACCACCCGACGAACGTGTTCGTCGCGGCGTTCATCGGGTCGCCGTCGATGAATCTGTATGAGGGCACGGTGACGGTCAACGACGGTGGTGCCGGCGGCACGGTGACGGTCGGCAATCAGACCGTCGGGTTCGGTCCCGAGGTGCTGGCGAGGTTCCCCAACCTCGGCAACTACAGCGGTCAGCGGGTGGTCCTCGGGATCCGCCCGGAGGACTTCGAGGACGCCGCCATCGCCACCGATGCGGCGCCTGACCGCCGCCTGCGTGGGGAGGCCAAGCTTGTCGAGGCGCTCGGCTCGGAGTTGATGGTCCACTTCGTGCTCGGCGACGCCAAGACGGTCAACTCCGGTGACCCCGACGCCCCCGAGCAGGAGCTCGGCGAAGGCATCTCCAACGCTGTCGCCCGGTTCAGCCCCCGCTCACGAGTGCAGACCTCCGACGACCAGATCGAAGTCGCCGTCACCACCGACAACCTCCACTTCTTCGACGCCACCACCCGCGAACGCATCCAGTAAGCGCTCTGTGTCAGCGAACACGACCGCCGACGTCGTGCACGCTGACACAGACGGTTGGCATCAGCCCTTGACGCTGCCGGCCAGGATGCCGCGCACGAAGAAGCGCTGGAGCATGAAGAACACGGCGAGCGGGACCACCGCTTGGACGAACGCTCCAGCGGTGAGGATGTGCTCCTGCTGGCCGAACTCGCCGGCCTGGTTGGCGATCGAGACGGTCGACGGCCAGTTCTGGGCATTGACGCCGATCATCGTGACGGAGACGAGGTAGTCGTTCCACGTCCACAGGAACTGGAAGATGGCGAACGCGGCGAGGACCGGGATGGACAGCGGAATCACCAGCCGCCAGAAGATCTTGAAGTGGTCGGCCCCGTCGATCCGGGCCGCTTCGAACAGGTCGCGGGGAAGCGAAGAGATGTAGTTGTGCAACAGGAAGATGGCGAACGGCAGGGCGAACGCTGTGTGGCTGAGCCACACCGCGTTGGTCGTCCCGTAGAGATCGAGATCGGGAACCACCGTGACCGTCTTGTCCAGCCAGGGGATCGTCAGATGGGCGCCGCTGTTGTACAGCTGCACGAGCGGGACGAGGGCGATCTGCAACGGAATGGCGAGCAGCGACACGGTGGCGATGAACAGCACCTCGCGGCCGCGGAAGTCGATCCAGGCGAACGCATATGCGGCGAAGGCGGCGATCCCGATGGGAATGATCGTGGCCGGGAGGGCGATGGCGAGAGAGTTGGTGAGCCCATCGCGCATGCCGCCGGTCAGTCCCGGGTCGAGCACCTCGCGATAGTTGTCGAGGGTCAAGCCGTCCCAATCGCCGAGGAAGACATTCCACCACCCGCTGGTCGTCTGCTTGGCGCGGGTCCGGAACGAGTTGACCAACAGACCCATCGTCGGCGTCAACCACACCACCACGAGCAACCACAGGGCCCACGTCGGGATTGAACGCAGGAACCGGTACACCGGGCCGGCTCGGGATGGATCGGCGATCCCCGCGGCCATCGCTAGAGCCCTGCCCTTCGCATCCTGCGCAGGTTGTAGAACATCACCGGGAGAACGCCGATGAACAGCAGCGTTGCCAACGCGGCAGCGATCCCCGAATTGCGGTCGGTGACGGAATTGGCCATCTGGTTGGCGATGACCTGTGTGCCGTACAGGCCCCCCGTCATGACCTTCACGATGTCGAACACTTTGAGCACGAGGACGAGGATCGTCGTCGTGACGACGCCGATCGTCGGGGCGATCTGAGGGAGCGTGACCTTCCAGAAGACCTGTGAGTCGTTCGCCCCGTCGATCCGCGCCGCCTCGGTCAGCTCGGTTGGCACGGCCTTGATCGCCGACGAGAAGATCACCATCGCGAAGCCGACCTGCAACCAGATCAGCACGACCATCAGCCACATGTTGTTGTACGGCTGCTCGCGGATGAAGTCGATGACCTGCGGTTCGACCTCACCGTCGTCGGTGATCACGAATCCGCCGATGCCCGGCACGAGCAGCAGGAACGTGAGCAGGCCGAAGAACAGGGCGAAGCCGATCGAGAATCCGGCGCGCGTGCCTTCTCCCGCGGTGATGCTCTGCCACGCCAGCACCAGCAACCCGGCGACGATGGCGAGCATCACCGCGGCGACGACCCATCGCCACGGCGAGTTGCTCAGCTCGCCGAGACCGACCCAGATCGCGTTGAGCAGCCCGGTCTGAGGCCGGCTCGGGTTCCTCGTCACGTACATGAACCGCCAGATGATCCCTGCGCCGATGAACGAGATCGCCATCGGCAGGAAGATCAGCGACTTGGCGAGGTTCTCGCCTCGAGCCCGATCGGCCAGCACCGCGACGTCGAGACCCAACGCCGTCGCCAGGGCGGTCACGACGAGCAGCCACCACAAGTTGTTCGGCAGCGTTCCTCGAACCGTGGCGAACACCGCGCAAGCCGCCAGGAAGAAGCCGACGAGCATCGGGATGACGTTGCTCGGCTCGGCGGCGAAGGACTGGCGGCGCAGTCGCCCGGCGACCAACGCGAGCACCACTCCGACACCGACAACCGCAACGCCCAGCCACCAGAGTTGGCTACCGATCAGCCGATCGAACCAGTTCTCGGCATCGACGAACTGGTCGGCGACCGCTGGCCGCCGCGAGTAGATGACGTCGCCGTAGTTCAGCCAGCCGACGTTCTCCTCGCCGTTGCGGTCCTTGAACGACAGGATGACCGTTCGCACCAGCGGCACGATCAGCCCGGCGGCGACGAGCAACAACGTCGGGGTGACGAAGATCCACGCCCGCGAGCGCACCTCGATCTTTCGCCGGGCCGTCGTGCTCGGAAGACCCGACAACCCGATCCGAGCACCGATGGCGGCGAGTGGGACGGCGGTGGCGATCAGTGCCTCGCCGACGGTTCCATCGCCGACGTCGGCGCCTCCCCACGCCCCGATCAACCAGCCGACGGCAGCGCCGACGATGGCGCCACAAACGAGGGCATGCGCGGTCGTCCGCCTCCGCACCAGCGCTGTCCCGAGCCCGATCGCCGAACCGATGCCGGTACACACCAGAAGCTTCCCCCAGTCGAGCCCGGGGTACTGGCTGTCGTCCACGGCGACGGCGACGAGCACGCCGAACCCGCCGCAGCTGGCCAATCCGATCCACGGTCTCGCCGTCCGACCGCGGACGGCGCCGAGCATCGCGAGCACCGCGGCGCCTGCCGCTCCGCCGATCAGCGTCCACGTCCACGGGCGGGGATCGAGTTCGCGCAGCAACCGATTGCCGTCGAGGACAAGAAAGGTGAGCGCGCCGAGGACGAATCCGATCGTCGCGAGGAACGCGGTCCAGCGGTCGTAGACCATGTTGAACAGCAAGTTGAGGCCGACGATGATCCCCATCGTGATGACCACGGCGATCACTACTTTGGCGACCGTCGTGGCGATCTCCGAGAACCCGACGTAGTACACGAGGAGGCCGACGATCCCAGCGGTGAGCACCACGCGTGCGACGATGCCGGGCGTGAACAGCCCGACCCGTCGGCTGCCACGAAGTGGCGGCACCGGAACGGCGCCGGTCGCAGTCATGCGAATCTCCTCCTCCCGTCCTTTCGCCACGCTAGTCAGAACGCGAATGGGCTCCGGCCACCGAGGTGACCGGAGCCCACTGGACTCGCGTTGTGTGGCGACCGCTTTAGCCGCCGGTCGTTGCCGGAGCCTCCTCGCTGGCACCGCCGGCCGGCCACGACGCCTCGATGTTGTCGGCCGCCGTCTGGGCGTCGATATCGCCGTTCACGAGGGCGACGCCTTCTGACCAGAAGGTCCCCGCGCCGACCTCGCCGGGCATCAGGTCCGATGCATCGAAGGCCACCGGGTCACCAGTCGCCAGGATCTCGAGCATTGCCTGCTCCAACTCGTTCCACAGCGACTGGTCCGCGTTGAGGTTCGCCGTCAGGAATCCCGAGACGCCGACGTCGGCGTTGATCTCGGCCTGGGCGGTCTGGCGGGCGTTGGCGAACTCGGGAGAGCCGAGGTACTGCATGACTGCCCACACCTCCGGCGCGTCACGGAAGGCGGCAACGTTGATCCCGCCGACGAGTGTCGGCCGGCCCTCGTTGGCCGGGAAGTAGAACGTGTCGACCTGGCCTTCCTCCGTTCCGAACGATGCCCCCGCATTGGTGATGAAGGAACCGTAGAAGTTGGACTGCTTGTGCATCATGCAGTCGCCGGCGACCAGCGGTTCGCCGTTCTCGCCCATCGCCGTGGCGGCGATCGACCCGCCGGCGGCGAAGACCATACCCTCGGTGTTCCAGAGGTCGATGACCCGCTGCATCGTGTCGACGACCTCCGGCGAGTTGAATGGAATCTCGTGGCTTGCCCACTGGTTGTAGAACTCGATCCCCTGCTCGCGGAGGATGAACTCTTCCACCCAGTCGGTGAACGGCCACCCTGTCGCCGCCCCGTCCTCGATGCCGATGCAGAGCGGCGTGTCGCCGTTCTCGATCATCTGCTCGGTGAGGGCGAAGAAGTCGTCGAACGTCTCGGGGACCTCGTAGCCCGCCTCGGCGAAGCTCGCCGGCATGTACCAGACGAGCGGCTTGAGGTCGGCCTTGATCGGCACGCCGTACTGGGTTCCGTCGACGTTGCCGAACGACAACCAGCCTGCGGGCCAGTTCTCGCTGACGGTGGCGACGACGTCATCGGGAAGCGGCAGGACGTCGCCCGTCCGCGCGAACGAGGCGAGGAAACCCGGCTGCGGGAATGCCGCGATGTCGGGCGGCGTGCCGGCGCCCACCTGAGTACCGATGTCGTCCTCGAACGTGCCGGTGCCCACGTAGTTGATCGTGATCCCGTTGGCTTCGCCGAACTCGTTGAGGGCGGCGACCATCGCATCGCCCTCGGTGCTGCCCGAGGTCTCGACGCTGATGATCGACACCTCGGTACCGGCGAGATCGGCGCCTTCGATGCCGCTGTTGGCGCCACTGCCGGCTCCGGCCCCGCCGCCGGCAGCGTCGGTGCCGGTCGGTGCGTCAGTGCCCGCAGGTGCTTCGGTGCCGGCGGGTTCCGTGCCCGCGGCGGCGGTGTCTTCGGGAGTCGTGGTGTCCGTGCCGGCGCTGGCGACGCTCGCGGCGCCCAACACTCCAACAATTGCCAGCGGCACGAACAGCGACCTGACCCGTGAGCGTGAACGCATTTGTTCCCCCTTGTCTCCGGCGACTGCGCGCCGCCGATTCTCACAGTGGTTGTCGGCCGGAGGGATCCGGCCCCGCCACATTGCCCGACGTGGCGCGATGGGTCAAGCGGAACGGTCGGACCGTGTCAGACGCCACGCCACCTCGATCTTGCGGCGGGCGCCAGGCGACAGGGCGAACGGGTAGAGATCGCGCATCCCCATCGCCCGGGCGAGCTCGTTGGCGGCGAGCGTCGCCAGCACCGCGGTCGGACATCCACTGCGCCGGGTCGAACGGCTCGCCGGGCGAGTCCACGAACCCCCATGCAGATCCCGTCGACACGACGTCGTGGACGTGCATCACCTGCGCCCAGGACTCGGCATAGTCTTCCCACGGGTGGGCCGCGGCGTAAAACGACACGTGATCGTCCCGCCAACTCCCGTCGTCGCCGTGGGAGTAGTGGTCGTCGAGGGACTGGGCATAGTCGATGGTCTCGTCGCCGAAGACGTCGCGAAACTCCTCGAGCCGGGCCGGATCGCCGGCGACGTAGCGCTGCCAGACGTAGTGGCCGAGCTCGTGGCGGATGTGCCCGAGCGGAGTGCGGTACTGCTCGCCGAGGTTTGCCCGAATCTGCTCGCGCTGGGCCGGATCGGCCTCGTCGAGGTCGAGCGTGATCAATCCGTCGAGGTGACCGATCGTCGCCGGCTCGCCCGATCCGGTGGATCGGTAGGTGAACAGCAGCGATGGCTGGACCGCGCCATCCAATGCGTTCACCGACCAGTCGATGCCGAGCTCGCTGAGCTGTGCCAGAGACCGTCGCTGGGCGCCGAGGAACGGCACGAGCAGGGCGTTGTTGGAATGTGTCCCGGCCTCGACGATGACGCAGCTCCTACACAGCCCGCTCGCCTGCGGTCGCCAGTTGCACTGCCAGGAGTCGCGCATCAGGCAGGTTCCGACGAGGCGGGCATCGCTGATCGTCAGCGCTCCGCCGATGCCAACCTCGAACGCCAACTCCGTCCAACACACCACACACTGCAACGAGTCGAAGAAGACTTCGTTGCCACACGTCGGGCACGCCAATCGCTGCATATTGCGAGCAGTTTGGCCGACGTCCGCGCGAGAATCCTCACATGACAGACCGGCGGGCTGTCTCTGACGGCGGAGTGCGCGTCGACGACGACGGGCCTGTCCGCGTCGTCACCATCGATCGCGCTGCGCGACGCAACGCCGTCGACTCGGTAGCCGCCACGGCGCTCCTCGACGCCTTCGTCGACTTCGATGCCGACGACTCGCTGGCAGTCGCCGTGCTGACCGGGGCAGGTGGCCATTTCTGTGCCGGCGCCGACCTCAAGGCGTTGGCGGACGGCGATCGTCGTCCGGTGTCGGACGACGGTCCCGGTCCGATGGGGCCGACGCGCTTGTCGTTGTCGAAGCCGGTGATCGCCGCCATCGAAGGTCCTGCGGTCGCCGGTGGTCTGGAACTGGCGCTGTGGTGCGATCTCCGTGTCGCCTCGTCCGACGCCGTGCTCGGTGTGTTCTGCCGCCGCTTCGGAGTGCCGCTGGTAGACCGGGGCACGATCAACCTGCCGCGCCTGATCGGTCACAGCAGGGCGATCGACCTGATCCTCACCGGGCGGGGCATCGACGGCATCGAAGCGGAGCGGATCGGCCTCGTCAACCGTGTCACGGCGCCAGGCGAAGCACTGTTCGCGGCGGTCGCACTGGCTAACGAGCTTGCGGCTCTGCCGCAACGGTGCATGCGTAACGACCGGCGTTCGGCGATCGAGCAGTGGGATCTCGAGATCGGGACGGCGACGATCAACGAGGCCCACTACGGGCGGGCGACGATAGAAAGTGGCGAGACCCTGGCGGGCGCGGCACGGTTCACCGCCGGCGCCGGGCGTCACGGCACGAGCGATCGCGGTACCGCACGAGGAGGTGAGAAATGACGGCGTCAACGATGATCGAGAGCGACATCCAGGTGCTGCGGCCGGCGCTGCGAGGCGTGATCCACCGCGGCTCGGTGCCCGTGGCGATCTGCCTCACTGTGCTGCTCGCCACTCGGGCCCCGACCGGCGGTACCCGCGCGGCGGCGATCATCTACGGGGTCTGCGTGATAGCGATGCTCACGGTGAGCGGCATCTACCACCTGCCCAGCCTGTTCTCCCGTGAACGCCGTCTGCTGCGCCGACTCGACCATGCGACGATTCTCGTCGCCATCGCCGGCACCTACACGGGCGTGATCGTTCTCGGGATGTCCGGAGCCACGCAGACAGTGCTACTCGCGCTCGTCTGGTCGATCGCCGTGACGGGAATCGTGCTGCGTATGGTGTGGTTCGACGGCCCGACCGTGCTCGGGGCCGTGATCTACCTCGGCTTCGGATGGTTCCTCGTCGTCCATCCGGTCGCCTTCGTGCAGGCCCTCGCCGGCCCGGAACTGGCGCTGCTCGCCGCCGGTGGCTTGCTCTACACGGCCGGGGCGGTCATCTTCGCCCTCGGGCGACCGAACCCGTGGCCGTCAACGTTCGGTTTCCACGAGGTCTGGCACACGTGCGTCGTCGCCGCGGCGTTCTGTCACTGGCTGAGCATCTACCTGCTCGCCGCCTGACCCGCGCCGTCAGCCCTGCGGCTCGATGAACTCGAGATCGAGGTCGATCTTGACGACGTCGCCGAGGAACGCTCCGAGCGGGCCGAAGTCGAGGCCGAAATCCTTGCGTCGCAACTCGCCGGTCGCCTCGAAGCCGGCGTGCCGCGTGCCGTCGACGAAATCGGCGACCCCCCCGAACTCGACTGCGAACTGCATCGGGCGGGTGACATCGCCGATCGTCAGGTCGCCCAGAAGGCTCCAGTCCGAACCCGTGCCGGTGATCGACGTCGACACGAACGTCATCGTCGGCCGCCGTTCCACGTCGAGCAGGTCGGCGGCACGGGCGTGGGCGTCCCGCTCGGCGTTGGCGGTGTCGATCGAGGCGAGAGCGACGGTGGCGGATATCGACGTGTCGTCGAGTGACTCGCCGATGTGAAAAGTCGCGTCGACGTCACGGAACAGCCCGCGGACCTTGGCGACGCCGAGGTGGCGGATGCTGAATCCGACCCGGGAGTGGTTGGCGTCGAGCGGCCAGTGGCCGGCGACGAGTGGAAGGGGAGTGGTCAGCGTGTTGCTCATGCGAGCCACAATGGGGCCGTAGGGCGTGACTGGGAAGGCCGCAGCGATGCTGGCCCTGTCAGGGCCAGGCAACGCGCCGGTGGAGGTGGCAGACTTGGACCCAATGATGGAAGGTGACCTCGGTCGCTTCCTGCGCAGTCGTCGCGAAGCCGTGAGCCCGTCCACCGTCGGGCTTCCGGTGGGGACGCGCCGACGAACGCCGGGACTGCGCCGTGCCGAGCTGGCCACGCTGGCCGGCATCAGCGTCGACTATCTCGTGCGCCTGGAGCAGGGCCGCGACCGGCGACCGTCGGCTCAGGTGCTCGCTGCCCTTGCCGATGCCCTGAGACTCGATGAAGAGGATCGGGGGCATTTGCGCATGCTCGCCGCCGTGAGCAGCGGTCCCGAGCTGTGCCCGAACGGCCGGCCGCTCGCCCGCCAGGTACGGCCAAGCGTTTTGGCGATGCTCGATGCCTTGGAACCGAGCGCAGCGTTCGTCGTCAATCGGCTGACCGACGTCCTGGCGTGGAACACGGCGTTCGAACGCATCGCCAGACCGGTTGGCATGCTCGATGGCGACGAACCCAATCTCGCCCGATTCACGTTTGCCGATCCACGCGCCGCATCGACGTTCGTTGCATGGGAAGCTGCCGCCGACGAGCAAGCAGCGGTGCTTCGCGCCGGCGCGTCGTGCGCCGATCCCGCTCTTGATCGGCTCGTGGCCGAGCTGTCCACGGCTGCCGGCGTTGCGTTCGACAGACGATGGGCTGGCTACGCCGAAACACCCAGGCGCTCCTCGGCGACCCACCTCGTTCACCCCGACGTCGGCGCCCTGCGGCTGACGACCGAGATGCTGCTACTCGGCGACAGCGACGAACAGCACCTCGTGGTCTGGATGGCCGCCGACGACGCGACGTCCGCGGCACTCGACCAGCTCAACGGGCGCTACCCGGGCGCCCTCCACGCCGTCGCCGAAGCGGCCAGCTGACCCCGGGCGTCGATAGCCTCTCCCTCTCCGCCCTCGTAGCTCAGGGGATAGAGCATCGGCCTCCGGAGCCGTGTGCGCAGGTTCGAATCCTGCCGAGGGCGCTCAGCGATTTCCTGGTCTAGCAGGCACGATGACCAGATCTAGGTGGCGACGGCGCCGAAGTCGCGCTGCCACGTGGCTGACATCTCGGGGTACTCGGCGCGGCAGGCGAGGTAGTCGTCCATCATTTGGCGCATCGTCGGGTCGAGGCGGGCCAGATACTCGTCGGTCAGTCGATCTGCGTCGAGCAAGTAGAAGTGCCACGTTGGTGGGCGGGTGGCGCTGTGGTAACCCATGTGCAACGTCCGGCGGGCAGCGGTGGGGTCGGTGGAGTGGCCGCGGTGGATGAGGTTGTTGTTGTAGAACACGGCCTGGCCGGCACGGAGTGGCACCGGCACGGCGCCGGGCATGTCGACGTCGATGGCGGAGTAGTGCTTGCTGCCGGCGAACGACGGCGTTCTCCTCGTCGGTGTTCGGTCGCCGGTGGCTGCCCGGCACGACCCATAGGCACTGCTCGTCGACGAGTGGCAGGTTGATCTGCACCGAGTTGTGATGCCGCTCCGGCGAGAACAGCCAGTCCTCGATTTCGTCCTCGGGAATCTGAATGACGTCGCGGTGCCAGCCCTGGACATACGTCACGCCGGGGTTGAACACGAGGATCGAAGCGTTGTTGACGATCGGCTGAGGTCCGAGCAACTGCTCGACGACGCCGAGCACCGCTGGCTGGTAGAAGGCCGAGTGGATCGGCTCGGTGCCCGGCCTGGTGAGGAGATGGAAGTAGTACTGCCGTGACTCGCGGCCGAAGTCGCTGAGCTCGTCGCCGAAGTGCTGGTAGGCCGCGTCGTGGACCGTGTCGTCCAGAGGTTGCACGTCGGTAGCGAGCAGGCGCTCCATCACGTCGAGGAAGTCGGTGATTTCGTCATCGCCGAGGACGTCGCAGATCACGTACCCGTCGGTCTCGAAACGCTCTCGCAAGTCGCTGCCGATGGGCTCGACTATAGGTTCCCTTGACAGCGCTGTCAGCAACATGTTTGTCTGGTTGACAGCGCTGTCAACACGGGGGATTCGGACCGGCAGCGTGCCGCCAGAGCCCGGCATTGAGCACCGTCGCCCGGCCGAGCACCGCCATCGAAAGCGCCACGCCGGCACCCGGCGTCGGTCAGAGAGAAGGGGACTCCGACCTCATGTCACACGAGCCTGACAACCACGAGAACGCCAGCGGCGGAGGCATCTCTCGCCGCGATGTGATCAGGAAGGGCGCCGCCGGCGCCGCCGCCGGATTGGCCTTGCCGTCGCTGTTCGCCACCACGACGAGCGCCGCCCGCCCCGCTCCGGCCGCCGACACGGCGCACGCAGTCGCGCCGGGTCACCAGCGGGAACCCGGCCACGGTGCGGTTCTGGAGCTGGTACGTGGAGCAGGAGGACTACTTCCCGCAGGTCATCGAGGACTTCCAGGCGGCCAACCCGAACATCGAGGTCGAGTTGCGAGTCATCGCCGACGTCGAGGGCGCCTACCTTCCGGCGCTGCTCGCCGCCGCCGCCGGCGACGACCTGCCGGAGATCTACGGCCCCCACGTGCACTCCGTCGAGTTCGGCCGCCAAGGCCTCGCCGCCGACCTCGTCACCGAGCTCGGCGCCGACTTCATGGCCGACTTCTTCCCGTCGGCGAACAGCATGTTCGTGCTCGGCGACGCCCAGTACGCGATCGGCTGGATGGCCCAGACGATGGGCATCTACTACGACCCCGACGTGTTCGCCGCCGCCGGCATCGACGGCGAGCCGGAGACGTGGGACGAGTTGATCGAGGCGTCGAACCTGATCAAGAGCAACGTGTCCGGGAATCTCGGTGTCATGCACCAGGCCGACAACGGGTTCAGCGTCAACGACACCTGGTTCCCGATGATCACCGGCTTCAGCGACGACCCCGACCTGGTCCGCCAACTCGACGAGCGCGACGGGGCGACGTGGACCGATCAACCGGTGGTCGACGCCCTCACGCTGTACCAGCGGACGATCGACGAGGGCCTCTGGCAGGAGGGCATGACGGGGATGGACAACATCGCCTGTCTCAACGCGTTGTACGCAGGCGCCGGCGCCGCCTACTACTCCGGTTCGTGGAACCCGCCGACGATCTACGCCGACGGCCCGCCTGAGCTCGTCGAACGCCTGCGGGTGATGAAGACCCCGGCGCGTCGAGGCCGGCGGGCGGCACTGGACCGGCAACTCCGCCGGCGCCGCCTTCTCGGTGGCCAACAACAGCCCGAACAAGGACGCCGCCCTGACGTTCATCGAGTACCTCTACTCGCCGGAGGTCTACAGCAAGGTGATGATCGACTCGTCCTCGATGCCCGCCACGCAGTCCGCCGCCGAGCAGGTCACCGACCCGCTGATCACGACGATGGCGTCGTGGCTGCCCGACGGCTGCCGCCACTGGCTCGTCGGACCCGCCGGGCAGATCGTCGCCGACACGGCGATGGAGCTCACCGCCGGCAACATCGACGCGGCCGAGGCCGCCGAGCAGATAGAGGCCGTGGCGGCGACGCTTGACTACGGCGACTGAGCAGCCGGACGTCCACGCCGGTGCGGACGTCGGGTGTGACGACGAGGCGCCGGCGCCGTGGGGCCCGGCGCCCGCCTCGCTCGGCGGGCCGAGCCTGCGTGCCGAACGGATCACCGGGCTGGCGATGACGTTGCCGGCACTGGCCTTCTTCCTCGTCTTCGTCGGCTACCCGATCACCCAGACGATCCTCATCGGCTTCCAGCGCTGGAACGCGATCAGCGCCCCCGAGTGGATCGGCCTGGAGAACTACCGGCGGATGCTCGACGACCCGGTGTTCCGCCGCGCCCTGTTCGTCACCATCGTCCTCACGGCCGTGCTGACCGTGCTCCTCACCGTCGTGCCGATGCTCGTCGCCTCCCTCTTCGCCCAGGGCTGGGGCCGCTTCGGCACGCTGTACCGCACGATCCTGTTCATTCCGGCGGTGATCTCCTGGGTCGTCACCGGTGGGCTGTGGAAGCTGATCCTCGAACCGAACCTCGGCAGCCTCAACACGCTGCTCGGCTCGCTTCGGGCTCGAGGAGTTGCGGCACAACTGGCTCGGCGACGAAGGGTTCGTCCTCTACGTGATCGTCGTCGTCGCCGTGTGGCAGCAGCTCGGCCTCTACGTGATCGTCTTCTACGCCGGGATGCAGAGCATCGACCCGACGCTGTACGAGGCCGCCCGCGTCGACGGCGCCAACGGCCTGCAGCAGCTGCGCTCGATCACGGTGCCGATGCTGCGTCCGGTGACGCTCTTGGTCATCACCCTCAACCTGCTCAACGGCATCAAGCTGTTCGACGTCATCTGGGTGATGACCCAGGGCGGCCCGGTCAACGCCTCGCAGGTGCTCGGCACGTACATGTACCGCGTCGCCTTCGCCAACCCCGGGCTGCCCGACTTCGGCTACGGCTCGGCGCTGAGCACGGTGATCCTCGTCCTGTGCCTCGGCGCGGTCATGCTCCAGATCCGCCTGAACCGACGATCCAATGTCTAGTTCGCTGTACGCGGCGGGGCTGCGCCCGAAGCGCTTCGCGCCGAGCCGCATCGCTGGGTTCAGCACGCTGACCGTGCTCGCCGTGATCAGCCTCTACCCGTTCGTGTGGATGGTGCTGACGTCGCTGCGCGACCGCAACACGGTGTTCACCGGGCCGTTCATCCCCGAGGACTTCAAGTTCGGCGCCTACCCGGAGGCTTGGCGGGAGACCAACTTCGGCCACCACCTGCGCAACAGCGTCGTCATCGCCGCCCTGTCGCTGACCGGGATCATGGTGCTGTCGACCACTGCCGGCTACGCCTTCGCCAAGTTGCGCTTCCCGTTCAAGCGGACGATCTACATCCTGCTGCTCAGCACGATGGCGATGCCGGCGACGTCGCTCGTCATCCCGCTGTACCTCCAGGTCGAGCGCCTCGGCCTGCTCGACACGACGCTCGGGCTGATCCTCGTCTACGTCGGCTCGATGTCGCCGTTCTCGATCTTCCTGATGCGCTCGTTCTTCGCCACCCTGCCCGACGACCTGATCGAGGCCGCCCGCCTCGACGGCGCCAGCGAGCTGAAGATCTTCCGCAAGGTCATGCTCCCGCTCGCCAAGGCCGGCGTCGGCACCGTCGTCATCCTCCAGTTCCTCGCCCTGTGGAACGAGTTCCTCTACGCCAACGTGCTGCTCCAGGACCCCGACAAGCACCCGCTGCAACCCGTCGTGTTCAACCTCGTCGGGCAGTTCAACACGCCGTGGAACCTGCTCACCGCCGCGCTGACGATGGCCATCGTGCCGGTCATCATCGTCTACGTGCGGATGCAGAAGAAGTTCGTCGCCGGCCTCACCCTCGGTGCCATCAAATGACGCCGCCACCCGCCCTGACTCAAGGAAGTGCCCCCGTGCCTGTGATCCCGATCCGCTTCGTCGACGTCAATGTCACCGACCTCGACCGTTCCGTCGACTTCTACACCCGCCACCTCGAACTGCCCGTCATCGACAACCCACAGCTCGACGACGACGAGGCGTGGCTCGACGGCGGACCGGTGGTCATCCGCCTGCACCGCGTGGACGGGAAGCCGTCGCGCTGGATCGCCGACGACCTGCAGCTCGGGTTCCGCCACTTCGGGTTCTCCGTCACCGGTCTCGACGAACGCGCCGAGCTGCTCCACGAGGCCGGTGTGCCCTTCCACCTCGAGCCTCTCGACGCCACCGGCAACGTGCGCATCACCTTCTTCTTCGATCCCGATGGCGTCCTGCTCGAGTTCATCCAGGGCCACCTCGACCACCACAAGGTGTGGAACCCCGACATCGTCGAACAGGTCCACGCCCGCCCTGCCCCGGAGCGCCCGACATTCGACCACGTGGCGATGACGGCGCGGGACCACGACGCCACCGTCGACTTCTACCGCGGCGCGCTGGGCTTCGACGTCGGCGGCCAGCTGTTCCTCGAAGACGACCCCCGTGGCTTCGAGATCACCTACCTCCACGCCGGCGAGACCGTGATCGAGCTGTTCACGTTCGCCGCCGAGAAGTCGCCGTCGCCATGGAACGCGGCCGACACGACGATCGGTTTTCGCCATGTCGGCTTCGACGCCGGCGAGGCGGGTGGTGCGACCGTCGACGACGTCGTCGGGCGGCTGGCTCAACGGGGGGCCACCGTCGTCGTCGACTCGCCGTGCCCGGTGATGCTCGACCGCGAAGGATTTCCGCTGAGGATCGCGGACTGATGACCAGCGACCCACGGCGCGTTCTCCGGTGCGAGCGACCGAGCGCCATGCCAACCGTTGCGAGCGAGCGAGCGCCAGCGAGCGAGCGGCAAGCACCGGCCTGCGTGGCCGGGGAACGCAATGACGGCCTGCGTGGCCGGGGAACGCAATGAATTGGCTGCGCCCGCTCGGCGAGACCGGACTCGTCGTGTCGGCGATCGGTGCCGGCGGCGGGCCGCTCGGCAGCATGCCGGACAACTTCGGCCGACGACGTCGGTGCCGACGAGGGCGTCGCCACGGTGCGGCGCATCCTGGCCGGGCCGATCACCTTCCTCGACACGTCGAACGCTTACAGCGGCGGTGAGAGCGAGCGACGAATCGGCGAGGCGCTTGCCGCGGCCGGCGGCCTGCCGCGCCGGCTTCGTGCTGGCGACGAAGGTCGATGCCGGCGCTGATGGCTCGTTCGACGGTGCTCGCGTGTCGTCGGTCGTTCGAGGAGAGCATGCAACGGCTCGGACTCGACCGCATCCAGCTGCTGTTCCTCCACGATCCCGAGTTCGCCATGACGTTCGACGAGGCGATGGCGCCAAAGGGCGCAGTCGCCGAGTTGACGCGCCTCAAGGACGAGGGGCTCGCCGACGTCATCGGCGTCGCCGGTGGCGAGATCGAGATGATGCGTCGGTTCGTCGAAACCGGGGCATTTGACGTGCTACTCACGCACAGCCGCTACTCCCTCGTCGATCGCTCCGCCGACGACATGATCACGAGTGCCCGGGAGCGAGGCGTCGCCGTCGTCAACGCCGCTGTCCTCGGCGGCGGCATCCTCGCTATTGGGACGTCGCGGTCGACGCGCTACGGCTACCGCGAGGCATCGCCGGAAACCCTCGAGGCGATCACCGCGATCGAGGAGGTTTGCAGCGCCTACAACGTGCCGCTCGCCGCCGCGGCGATGCAGTTCTCGCAGCGCGACGAACGGATCAGCTCAACGCTCGTCGGCTTCTCCAGGGCCGAGCGCGTCGACGAGACCGTCCGTCTCGCCGAGTGGCAAATCCCCGAGGAGCTGTGGACCAAGGTCGAACGCCACCTGCCGCCGTCCGGTAACTGGCTCTGGTGACGCTCCTCCCACCTCCGACAGAAAGGTTGACCGATGACCGTCACCTCCGCCGAACACTCCGCGACGAACACCTTTCCGAGCGGCTTCCTCTGGGGAACCGCCACGGCGAGCTACCAGATCGAGGGCGGCGTCGACGAGGGCGGACGCGGTGAGTCGATCTGGGACCGCTTCGCCCACACGCCCGGGCGCATCCTCAACGGTGACACTGGTGACGTCGCCGCTGACCACTACCACCGCTATCGCGAGGATGTGGCTCTGATGCGTGAGCTCGGGCTCAACGCCTACCGCTTCTCGCTCGCGTGGCCGCGCCTGCAGCCAGACGGCGCCGGGCCGCTGTCAATCGATGGCCTGGGGTTCTACGAGCGGCTCGTCGACGAGTTGCTCGGTGCCGGCATCCGGCCCTGGGTCACGCTGTACCACTGGGACCTGCCGCAGGCCCTGGAGGAGGCCGGCGGCTGGCCGGTCCGTGACACCGCGCTGCGGTTCGCCGACTACGCCGTCGCCGTCCACGAACGACTCGCCGACCGCGTCGACGACTGGACGACGCTCAACGAGCCGTGGTGCTCGGCATTCCTCGGATACGCGTCGGGACATCACGCCCCCGGCCGCGCCGAGCCCGCCGCCTCGGTTGCCGCGGCACATCATCTGCTCCTCGGCCACGGAACGGCGGTTGCGGCGATGCGCGAGGCCCGGCCTGAGCAGCACTACGGGATCACGCTCAACCTCTACCCCGTCACGAGTGTCTCTGATGACGCCGACGACGCGGACGCGGCACGCCGTGTCGACGGGCTGTCCAACCGGCTGTTCCTCGACCCGGTGCTGCGTGGGCAGTATCCCGACGACGTGCGCGGCGATCTCGAACCGATCGCGGGCAGCGCCTTCATTGCCGACGGCGACTCCGCGGCGATTGCCTCGGCGATCGACTTCCTCGGCGTCAACTACTACAGCCGCCACGTCGTGCGCGCCGCCCGTGCGGGCGATGCGAGTGGCGGCGCTCGGCGCGAGCCCGCCTGGGTCGGGGCAAGCGACGTCGAGAAGCTCGATACCGGCAAGCCGAAGACGCGGATGGGTTGGGAGATCGATCCGACCGGCCTCTACGACGTGCTCCGTCGAGTCACTGACGAATACGACGCTCCGCCGCTGTACGTCACCGAGAACGGGGCCGCCTTCGTAGACGAGGTGACCTCCGATGGCGAGGTGCACGACACCGACCGGACCGCCTACCTCGATGCCCACTTCCGGGCCGCCCGGATGGCCATCGACGACGGCGTCGACCTGCGCGGCTACTTCGTATGGACGCTGATCGACAACTTCGAATGGTCGTGGGGGTTCGACAGGCGTTTTGGTGTCGTTCATGTCGACTTCGCCACGCAGCAGCGCACAATCAAGGACAGCGGAAGGTGGCTGGCCGGCGTTGCCGCGGCCAACGGGCTCAGCTCACCATGACGGAGCGATGGCCGAACGGCCGATGATGTCCCGCCGGGGCGGGCGGGCGACGCTTGCCGACGTCGCTGCCCACGCCGGGGTGTCGCCGTCGACGGTGTCGCGAGTCGTGCGCAACGCCACGCCGGTGAGCCCCGAGCTCGAACAAGCCGTTCGCGAAGCCATCGCCGTCACCGGGTACCTTCCCAACCTCGCCGCCCGTCAGCTCGCCACGACCAGGTCCGACACGGTCGGGTTGATCGTCGCCGAAGAGCAGCGCCGGGTGTTCGGTGAGCCCTACTTCGGCGCCCTGATGCACGGTGTCGTCGAGACGCTCACGGCGACCCGCTTCCACGTGGTCGTCGTCGTTGCCCGCTCGGCGCACGATCGCGTGTGGCTCGAGCACTACGTCGCTGGAGGGCACCTCGACGGCGTGATGGTGATCGCCCCCCCGAAGGGTGACCCGCTCGGCACCACCCTGTACGGGCTCGGGGTTCCGATGGTCTACATCGGCCGCCCGTTCGAGGCCACGGACTGCACATTCGTGGATGCCGACAACGCAGGCGGGGCGGCACAGGCAGTTCGCTACCTCTACGAGACCGGACGGCGGCGCATTGCGATGGTCAACGGCGTTCCGGCGATGCGTTCGGCCACCGACCGGCTCCGCGGCTACAAGAAGGGCCTGGCCAGCGTCGGGCTCGCTGCCGACCGCGACCTCGTCCTGTCGACCGACTACACCGAAGCCAGCGCGAACGCGGCGACGCAGCATCTGCTGTCCAATGACACGCCGTTCGATGCCGTCATCGCCGCTTCGGACGTCGTTGCTGCCGGCGTGCTGCGGGCGCTCAAGGAGGCCGGACGCATGGTGCCCGATGACGTCGCCGTCATCGGGTTCGGCGACGAAGGCGAGGCGCCAGCGCGCTATGACCCCCCGCTGACGACGGTGGCGCAGCAGACGGTCGACCAGGGCAAGCAGCTCGCCCGCCTCACCGTCGCGGCGATCGATGGGCACGACGAGCGCAAGTCGCTGATCCTGCCGACACATCTCGTGATTCGTGCCTCCGCGTAGACGCTCGCCGCTGAGGTGCAGCCGGCACCTCACGGGCGGGTCCGTCCTCAGATATCGGCGAGTCTTTTCGTCACCCGGAGTCATCCGGTGCGGCCGAGGTTCTCGAGGCGCAAGCCGACCGTCGGGTTCACGCTGGCCCGCAGCAGGCAACGGGGTTCTCCTCGGGTTTCCATGGGTCGGCCGCTCTCTGCGTCACGGTTGTATGGCTCTGGAAAGCGGACGCACCCGGGCGTCGCGCCCGATTTGATCGCCCGTGTGCATGAACTTGCGTGCGTGCGTGGTCATGCCGCAACCGATGGGTGCCAGGGGGACCGAATCGTCCCCTACACACCCAATGGTTGCGGTGATCGTCGTCGCGATGGATCGCCGGGCCGTCGAAACGCTCAGCAAGCTGCCCGCTTCCAGGGCCAGCGCGCTTGCCGGCGCCTCGGTCGAGCCCATAGGAACCCGAGGAGGAGGACCTCAGCCGTCGATTATTGCGCCTCGCTGCGCCATGCGAACTGCCTAGTCTCGGACAGCTTCGTGGAACCATGTGGAGGGACGGGCCATGGCGGCTACGACCTCAAGTGAGACCGCGGGGACGAAGGGAAGGGTGGTGGCGTCCATCTCCCTCGCGATCGTCACCGTCGTCGAGCTTGCACTCGCGATCACGCTCCTGCTCGAGTGCATCGACCTCCTCTCGGAGGCTCCCACGGTTCGGCCAAGCTTCGACTATCTGTGGTGGCACGACACTCTCAGTACGGATGTGATCATCCTTCTTCTCGCGATGTCGGCCGCCGTGGTCGGCAGCTTCGTTCTGGCCGCGAGCTCCTATGTGAAGTACCACGGCAACAAGACGCTCGTGTTGTCGTGGGTACCGTGGTACCTGGCTCGCGCCCCCATTGCTGCGGCGCTTGCCGTCATTCTGTATCTCGTGGTGCGGGCTGGTCTCGTTCCCACGACGTCAGCGAGCGAGGAGGTGTCTCCCCTCGGTGTCGCCGCCCTGGCCGGTCTGGCCGGCATGTTTTCCGAATCGTGCCGTGGATCAACTCGAGCGGGTCTTCACCGCGGCGTTTGGCAAGGATGCGAAGCAGGAAGATCCCCTCGTGCGGCCCGGGCCGATCGTTGTCGGCAGCTCGATCCTCGTGGCTGAGGGCGGCCGTCGACGCCTGATCGTTGAGGGCACGAACCTCGGCGCCGATCCGAAGATCGTGATCGGCGCCGTCGCTCACACCCCAACCACAATCGCGGCCGAACGCCTCGAGCTAGACGTCGAGGACCTCATCGACGAGTTGGCTACTACCCCGACCTTACGGTTGTTCACATCTCAAGGATCTGCCGACATCACCGCTCCTACCATTAGCTGAAGGCCTTCAGCCGCCCGCTGAACAGCCGGGCCGAGCTGGCCGGCGGCCGAGCCTCTGGCCGAAATTGGCGAACCCGCCAGAGGTGTATCTGACTACGCTTCGGCGACTCGTCACCAGGGAGAGGATTCCCGATGGACGACACTGACTGGCAAACCTTGGTCGAGAGCATCTCGGCCAAAACGTGCACGCCGTTCCTAGGCGCGGGCGTGGCCGTACCGCACCTGCCCGCCGGTGGTCCGCTCGCGCAGGAACTCGCCAAGGCCTGCAAATACCCACTTTCAGACGACGACAATCTGCCCCGCGTCGCCCAATACATGGCTACCACCTATCAGCCGGACTATGCCCGCCGGAAGGTTAGGGCCCGCATCATGCAAGGGCAGCAGCTCTTCGCCGCAGAGGATCAATCCGGTGTCCCGCTCAACTTCAAACGGCTTGCCGATCTGGACCTTCCGATCTACATCACAACCAACTACGACGAGTTCATGGGACGGGCGGTGGTGTTTCGGACCAAGCAGTCCGTCCGGATGGAGATTTGCCGATGGCACGACCGCCTGATCGAGAGTCTCGGCAAGTACCGGACCGACGAGCCCACCCCCGCCGAGCCGCTTGTGTTCCACCTCCATGGCCACGTGAGCGTCCCATCGTCGATGCTCGTGACCGAGGACGACTACGTCGATTTCATGGTGAGTCTGGCCAACCGAGGTCCCAAAGAGGTGCCGGTCCTGCCCCACTGGGTCCGCCGGGCGTTGGGCACGACGACCCTTCTGTTCGTCGGCTACAGCTTGGCGGACTGGAATTTCAGGGTGCTGATGCGCCACCTCATGAAACAGCAGAAGCTGCTCCGCGCTGAACAGGCCTTCAGCGTCAGCATCCAGCTACCACCCGAAGAGGGACAGTTTGATCCTGACAAACGGGAGGCGGCGATGAAGTTCCTCTCTGACTACCTCGGCCTCACAGCCATCCGGGTTCATTGGGGAACGGCAGCTGAGTTCCTTGCCGAACTCCACAACCGCGTGGCCGCCGAGGCAACGCCCGACTCGTCCGGGACGCCAGTCGATGCTTTCGCTGAGTGACGCACCGGCTTCGTCGACGGCGCCTGCCCGGACGAACCCTTTTCCCGGGCCGAAACCGTACCTTACGGAGGAGCACAAATTCTTTTCGGTCGCCAGGAAGAGATCGACGAGCTGACGTCCCTCGTTCTGTCAACGAGCGCGATCGTCATGGACGCGCCGTCCGGCACGGGGAAATCGTCGCTGATCAATGCCGGATTGCAGCCCGCGCTCGAGCGCTATGGGTTCACCGTCATTTCGGTTCGGTTCGCCGATCACGCCCGCGCGGTTGATACACCGGCCGGCAACCCCTTCGAGGCGGCCATCGTGGCGGCCATCGGGCAGGCCACGGGCACGCCACTCGCTGAAACAGACCTCGTCAACGCCATGGCGGGCCTCCGCAAAGATGGATCCGGCGGCTACGTGCTCCTGCTCGATCAGTTCGAGGAAATCTTCTCTGGGTTCCCGGGGAGCTGGCACCTACGCACGCCGTTCTTTCGGTCCGTGGCCCGTGGCTTGCGGCTGAACCAGACGCTGCGCCTCCTGATCGCCATCCGCAGCGATTACGTCGCGAGCCTGGCCCCGTATCAGCGCCAGATTCCCGGCGAGCTCGTCGTGCGCTACAACCTGGAGAGTCTGCGCGACCCTGAGGCTAGGGACGCCATTCAGCGAGCGTTCGTCACTACTGACCGGTCGCTCAGTACGGACGAGTTAGACGCCCTCATAGCGGGGTTGTTCACGCTGTGGAGCGGTGAAACGAAACTGGACGTGCCGGCCGAGTTCGTAAACCTGATCCAGCTTCAAATCGTGTGCCGTGGCCAGTGGGAGTCCGCCCCCATCGTCGGTACGGGCGAGTCCGGTGACATGGAGGGATCCAAACCGGCTGTCGTCGACGTCGATAGCGCCATGAACGCCTTCGTCGACAACGCGGTCATCCACACGGTTACGGACACCGGCTGTGACGAGGCCGCCATCCGTGCCTGGCTGGAGTCCGAGCTCATCACGCCCGGCGACCGCCGGTCCGTCGTGCTCGTGGGTACGACGACGACGGGCGGACTCAACAACGACGTGGTTGGGGTCCTGGAACGCGAGCGGTTGATCGCCTACCAGCAGCGCAATGATGACCGGTGGGTAGAACTCACCCACGACAGCATGATCGGAGCGATCCACCGTTCGAACGATCGGTGGCACGAGGTCCGGAGGAGGCGCCTTGCGAAGCGGCGCAACCGCCTGGCGCTCCTGTTTGCTCTCCTCATCGGGCTGTTCTTCGTGCTGCGTCAATCGTCCGCCGGGTCGGCCGAGCGCCTCGTCGTGCAGAGCGGAGTCCTGTCCGACGATCCCGAACGGTTCGAGTTCACCGCTCCTGTTGACGGGGTGATACTGACTTCCGGAGATGTCTTCACTGACATCGGTGTCGACGGTCGGGCGCCGCCCATTCTGCGTGTCACCTCCATCTCCGGTGAGCCTGAGACCGTGGTCTCGAGCGAGTTGCGATTCGAGAATGGCGATCCGAGTACCGAGTTCCGCACCGTTGATGTGCCATTCCGAGCGGTAGCTGGCGATCGGTATGCCGCCGTGCTCGAACCCGGGGGATCCGTCGGCAGCACGTTCGACTTGGCGATCACCGCCGTTCCTGTGGCGATCGACGCCGACGAGGCGGCGGCAGATCACATCGAGACACTTGAGACCGACATCTTTGCCGTCGAGGCTGGAGCCGGAGCGCCGATCCTGGTGAGCGTCGAGAACGGATTCATCGACGAGGCAAGCGGTGTGGATGTGATGATGGTCGACGAAGTGACGGCCGTCATCAGCCCGAGCGAACGGACGAGCCACGCCGTGTTCTCAGTCTCCAGCTATGCGCCGCTTCGCGTGCACACCAATCGACTGGACGGAGAAGTCGAGCACCTCGACGTCAACGAAACGCGTTCGTTGACCATAACGGAAGGTGGCGCCCGGCTGTTGTTCGAAAAGACAGGCGCCGAAGAGTCCTTCGTCATCGGAGCCACTTGCAACTGGGGTGACGTTTCCGTCATCGTCTACGACGACCACGATCGGGTTGTGGCGTCGACGACCGACGGGTCACGGTTCAGCGGGTCACAGTCGGAGCAGTTCCTCGTGGCCACACTGGCAGAGGGCAGTTACCACGCGCTCTTCATCCCCACGAGATCCTTCTTCGAAGAGCGCGAATGCACGGTCGGCGCCCTCGGTCTGGCCGACCGAACGATGGTGGGTCCCGGTGAGCTGAGGCTTCCGTCCGCGGCGATGCCCGGATTCGAGGCGTTTCTCCTTGAGCCAAACAGCGAGGCGATAGTCGTGGTCGACGGCGATAGTGGCGTCGGACGCTCGCTGCGTTGCGGACAGAGCGTTGAGCCCACGTTCGCCGACGACGACGGGCAACTGGTCGCTGTTGTCTCGCCAGACGAGGTCTGTGCCCTTGTGTTGGTCCACACCGACGAAGTGGCCAGCGGGTCGAGCCGAGTCCGCGTCATCTCGCTGGTCCTGGAAGCACGACGATGAACCGCAGAACCTACCGCTTGTTCGCACCCGGCCTCGCCTTCGGCATCGTCGGCGTGCTCGTGCTGTGGGCCGGAGCCGACGACGACTATGAGCTTCGTGGCGGTCCTGTCGTTTCGGGGGTCTATGGAATCGCCATGCAGGTCGTGCTCAGCCTCCTGTTGCTCGCAAGCATCGACGACTTCGGTGATCGAAGTCGTGCCCGGCGAATGACCCCGGTTGCGCACGGACTCGTCGACCACTACAACGAGCGGGCGCAAAGCTATGGATTCGCCCACGCTCTCGCGCGCTTCTACCTCGACCTCTTCGCGCCGATGGCGCTGCTCGCCTTTGGGGTTGGCGCCACCTTGTCGGCAATTGTCGACGGCGCTCTTTCGAGTCGCGAGTTCAGCGGGTGGTCCCTGCACCCCAGCGAATTCGCTATGGGGAGCATTTTGCTTGTGGGCGCCGCATTCCTCCTCGTCAAGGGCACGCTCGGATCCTTCTGCGGTTGGTGCATCGGTTTCGCCATGGCGACCGCGCTGGGTCAGGGCAGCTTCGTCGAAGGCACCGATGATGCCACTGTCCCCGCTTGGGGGCTGTTCGCTGCCGCCCTCTGCGCGACGCGCGTGCTCTGGTGGATCGTGACCGGAATCGTGCGACACCTCATTCAATGGATGAAGGTCGAACCTGCCCATGGCTGAAGTCTCCAGCGCGTCGCCGACTCGAACCTCGGCACGATGAACGTTTACAACTCCCGTATCGTTCCGGACAACCGGCGGTCCACCGACGGTTGGCGCAGAGCTGCGTGGGCTGGTTGCGGAGATCCCAGCGGCGGAACGGGTATCTCGAACTCGACCACGCCGGTGTTGCCGACCCACAGTTGACCGTAGATCGTGCCGCCCGTCGTTGAAGCCGCATCGAAGACGTCGAGGTTGGCGTTGACAACTGTCGGCCCGGCCGGCGAGACGAACAAATTCACAAGGTGCTGACCCTCCGAGATGAACTCCTCCGAACTGATGTGTGCCTCGGCCGTGCCGTTGTTCTCGATCAGCGTGAGGACCTGGAGAGAACCGTCGAAATAGCGAATGCTGTGAATCGTGCCGGTCACGCCCTCCGCCTCGACGATCTGCCCAATCGGGTAAACGAGGTTGCTCAACGGCACGCCATTCCGGTTGAGGTCGACCACGAGACCCTCAGCGTCAAGCTGGACGTTGTCGAACGTAAGTCCGTCGTCCACGACGACCACCGTGTTGCCGCTCACGGCCACCGAGGACGTTCCCGAGTGCATGCCGAGGGCGTCGAACTCGGTGAGTAGGAAGAGCCCCTGGAAGTAGACGAAGGCGGCACTGTTTGGAGCAAACAGCACCAGTTCATCGAGCGTGGTGTCGCCCACTGCGTCCGCAATTCCTTGCAGGACATCCGACGGTGGGGCCGACGCTAGCGTGGGGCCAGCCGCGTGTGTGCCGACGACCAGCGTGACGGCAAGCACAAGCTTGCGCATCCCGGCACTTTGAGACTTCACAGCGAACCTGTCAAGCGCAATGTCGCCCGCGTGACATCCGAGCCGATGGCGCCGTTGTCTCGGTGCGGTCGCCGTCCTCACGTCCCGTCCCACGAGCATTCGGGTTCGCAACGGTCTCGACGATCGTGCCGCCCGTCGGTGCCAGGTCGGAAGACCACGGCCATCAGCCGCCGGCGCCACGGGCCGAACCGATGGTCGAAGCGTCGGGCGAGAGGACAAGGCAGACCACGCTGCGGTCGGAGAGGTTCCAGCCTTTCTCCGACGGCACGAGGTTGTAGATCCCAAACCTGGATTCGCTCGGCGCGATGCCGACGTACTCCTCGAACGCCTCATCACAAGTGGCGTCCACGCGCGTCGCCAGATCGTCGAGCTCCGGATAGGGAGCGAAGGGCCCTCCGGGGAGGGCGAACGTCGCAGCGACCTCGGCTTGGTGTGGCTCTGCGCAGTCGACGACGTCGAACGTGGCCGCCGGTGCTCCCACGGTGTACTCGCTGATGCACGATCCGCGGCCGGCAGCGTTCCAGGACGCCTCCTCCGCCGCGGGAAGGTCCTCGGCCGGGGGCAGGGCGTCGAGCCGCTCGCGCAGCCGGTCGACCAGCTCGTCGACCGGGACACAGACCTCGCAGCTCTGCACGCGCAACGCCTGGTCGTCTCCAGCCGAGAGGATCGCCTCGCCCTCCAGAATCGCCAGGCCGTTCAGGCTGTCTCCGTGAGCCCGCGCCAGCGACAGCGGTTGGCCGGTCGCGGCGTCCCAGATGCCGAGCCATCCGGCGGCATCGCCGGTCACGACGCGATCGTCGTCTGCGTCGTCTTCTCCGCCGGGCAGATAGGCGATCGCTGCGAGGCGGACGTCGTGCCCAGCCAGCCGAGCCCGTTCTTCGCCACTCGCCAGGTCCCAGATCCGCGCCGTCCGGTCCTGCCCGGCGGTGGCCAACGAGGCCGAGTCCGGCGAGAAGGCAACGGCCCACACCTGTCCCCGGTGCCCACGGAGTGTGTGCGTCCGCTCGAGTGATTCGGCGTCGAACACGGCCACTGAGCCGTCGGCGAGGCCGGCGGCTATACGGCGACCGTCCGGGGACCAGTCGATGAACGCCCAGCGACCTCCCGTGGCGATTGTCGCCGCCGGGTTGGCGTTGTCGTCGTCTAAGTCCCACAGCTGGATCTGACCAGTGTCGGTGGCGATCGCCAGGCGGGAGCCATCCGGTTCGAAGTCAAGCCCGGTCGCGAAGGCTGCCCACTCTCTGACCGGTCGTTCGATGCCGGTGCCGAGGTCCCACAACCAGACGTCGCCGAAGCGCGAGCTGGCGACGACCAGGTTGCCGTCACCGGTGATCGCGACGTTCTGCATCTCGGGGAGTCCTTCGGAATAGAACTCGTGGTCGGCGATGCCGTCGATCGTCTCGAGCGCCGCTCCGGTGTTGGTATCCCACACGATCACCTGCCCGTCGGTTCCTGCGCTGGCTGCCGTCCTCCCGTCATCGGCGGCGACGTCGACGTCGATGACCCAGTCGCGATGGCCGACGAGGGAGCGCGCTGTGGGAGCGCGCCACACCCGCGCCGTGCCGTCATCGCTCGCGGTCACGATGGCGCCGTCTGGCGTCACCACGATGTCCATCACTGCTCCGGCGTGGCCGCGCAGGTCGGCGAGGAGTTGTCCGGTGCGGCTGTCACCCGCCAGCACCGTTCCGTCGCGGCTGGCCGACACGAAGAAGTCGTCGGCGATGTCGACGCTGTTCGCCCAGTCGGTGTGCTCCAGCGCGCCAGCAGCTTGCCAACCATTCCCGTCGTCGCGCCACAGCACCGAGGCCTTACGCGCGGCTCCGACCAGCGCCTTCCCGTCCGCGGAGAAGCTGATCGACACAATCGGCTCCGTCCCGTGCTCATCAGCGAACGTGACCACAGGCTCCTCGTCACCAGACCATTCCCACAGCAGGAGATCGGCGATCCCCGTGCCGGCGGCGACCGTCTTCCCGTCCGGGCTGACGGCCATGGCGCTGATCCAAAACATTCTCGGGTCCTGCACACTCGCTCGAGCTTCGGTGGGGGCACTCACAGACCAGGCGCGGATCGCTCCGTCCTCATGTCCAGTGAACAGGATGTCCGCGTCGGCGGGGTTGAAGGTCAGGGCCGTCACGGCGCTCCCGGCCGGCGGCGGCAGGTCAGCCTCGACATCGCCGTTCGCCACCTCCCAGACCGTTACCCCGCCCGCTGTGTTGGGCGAAGCGGCGAGCCGGCCGTCGGCGGAGACGTCGGCGGCACGAGCGCCTGCAGCGTCGTAGTCGTCGACAACGGCCAACGGGGTCCCTGTCTCTGCGTTCCAGCTGCGGGCGGTGCCGTCCACGGACCAGGTGAGGATCGACGCTCCGTCGGGGGAGAACTGGCCGCCGTAGACCGGGCCGTCGTGACCTACGAGCGTGGCGACGGGGGAACCGCCGCTGTCCCACACGCGTGAGGTCCCGTCATGCGAGGTCGTCAACGTGAGGTCTCCATCCGCCGAGACATCGACGCTCGAGATCGCCGCCGTGTGCCCGACGAGGGCGCGCTGGGCCAGCAGCCGCGAGCTGGCCACCCTGATGGCATCGGCGGCGGCATCGGTGTCGTCGCCGTCCCACGCCAGGACTGCGAGGCGGGCGGCTTCGGTCGGGTCGGCTTCGATCATCTCGGCCGACTCCGCGGCGAGGCGCTCCGAACGCTGGCGTCGTTCGGCGGCCCGGCTCTGGTACAGCAGCACACCAGTGGCTGCAAGAAGAACGAGCGACAGTACGAGCACCCCGGCAAGCCGAAGACGGCGGCGTCGTTCGCGTCGCAGCGAGGATCGTGATGCAGCCAGTTGACGCTCGGCATCGGCGCGCTGCTCAGCGGCGACCTGTCGGTGCCGCCAGTCGAGGATTGCCGGAGCCAGCGCGTCGTGGAAGATCTCGTAGCGGGGGCTGTCGGGCCGGCTCGGCGCTGGTGGAACACCGCGCAGGATGCGCACGTTGCCATCAGCGAGGTAGTCGAGGACCGGCGTCAACTCTTCGGTGCCGACCTCGGCGTAGGAGGCGAGGTCGTCGGCGGTGTGGGCGATCTTCGTGCCGGACGGGGTGACCAGTTGCCCGAACACGCGCTCCGCCAATGTCTGTGCGTCGTGAGGCAGGTGGGCCATCGAGTCGTCGAGGTGGGCGCGCACGATGGCGGCGGCACCGCCGAGGCGGACCAGGGTCTCGGCGCGCAGCACCGATGACCCGCCGGCGATGTCCTCCTCCCAGAGCCGGGTGAGGACCAGTTGCAGGTGGGCCGTCTCGATCTCGTCGCGCTCCGCGGCGCGGGCGAGGCGGCCCTCTCCGGTCGCGCCGACGACTACCTCACCGGTACGCACTTGGGCGAGCACGTCCTCGACGAGGGCCGACTCGATCTCGACGGGCGGGCCGGATCGGTGGCTGTTGTATCTCGCCACCGGCCCGACGATCGCCTCGCGCGCCTGGTCCGACCTCAAGTGATCGAGCCGGTAATAGTTGTCGAAGAGGTTCGGGACGTACGGCTGGAAGCGGTCGAGTTGGCCGAGGGCGTCCTCGCGCAGGGAGATCAGGAAATTGGCCGGGTTCCCCTCGCTGGCCAGCGCCCGAGCCAACTCGACTCCGAAGCGCTCGCCGGGCTTGTCGTGGTACAGGAAGTAGTCCTCGAACTGGTCGAAGACACAGAACACGTCGCCCCGGATGTGCTCCGCCCACGTCTGGAGCCGTTCCGCCAGGGGAGCGGCCGGATCCGTCGGCGGCAGCGTGAGACCAGCAGCGGTAGCCGCCTGCCAGGTCTCGACGTCGAGGGCCCGAGAGACATCATCGCGCCACGAGTTCAACGCGATGACAAGCGCGGGTCGGCCCTCGCTGCGCTCGGCGAGCTTGGGCACCACTCCGGCGCCGAGCACTGAGCTCTTGCCTACCCCGCTGGGCCCGTACAGCAATGTCAATCGGAACGCCTCGACATTGGCGACGATCAGGTCGATGTCTCGATCGCGGCCGAAGAAGTACTCGCGGTCACCGGCTCCGAACGGATCCAGCCCGACATACGGGCACGGGGGCTTCTCGGTCGGGGCGATGCCGGGCTGGGCCAGCGCCTCGGTGGTCACGGACCGAGCTCCTGATCCAGGGCTTCCTCGAGGCCGACCAGGTAGCTCTCCAGCGGCGTCTCGAGGATCTCCACGTTGCGTTGCGCCCACGACTTCTGCTCGACGGGATCGGCGCGGTGCTGCACCGCCCACGAGACGAAACCCAGTGTCTGGGCACCCCAGAGGCGATGGAGGATCACCCTGAGGTTCCAGTCCCGCAGGCTGTAGCCGAGGAACAGGAAGTGGCTCTTGCGGACCTTGGCAGCGAGCCTGACCGGGATCAGGTTCGAGATGTCGGCGCGCGTGAGGTAGTCGATGTAATGGTCCTCGGTGACGACGAAGCTGTCGTTCTCCGAGCTGGTCCGATCGACGGCGCCATGGATCTTGGCGATCACACTGCGCTCGTCAAGGGTCAGACCGTCGTACTTGTTGGGCACGTCGACGACGATCTCGTCGCCTTCGGGTGTGCGGTGGAGGAACTTGCCTCGTTGCTCCCCGTCGGCGATGTAAACGACGAGATCGAACGGCTCATCGGCATCCGCGAAGGCACGCTCGAGGGCGTCGTCGTAGTTCGTTGTGACGATGAACTGGTAGCGCGGCTCGCCGGCCCGGCGCAGTCTTCCGGGCAGCTCAGCGAGGAAGCGGTGCAGCGCCGTCGGCGGGTAGTCGTGGTCGAACACGTCGTGGAGGGCCTCGTACAGCGGGCCCGCGCCGACGGTCACGGCGAGGTTTTGCGACACCTTGGCCAGGTCGTCCTGGTGTTCGTCGAGCGCGCCGGCGGCCGCGAGGTAGTGGGCGAGCTCGGCTCCGCTAGGGAGGAGGCGACCGAGGCTGAACTGCTCGTCGGGTCGGCGCCCGACCAGGTTGACGCCCGCTCCGAGGAAGGGCACGACCTTGCCCTCGATGATCAGCCGGGCGACCCGACGGAAGTGGTGTTCGTCCACCGACACTTCCTCTCAACGCCCCACCGCGCTGATGACGGCCGGTTCCCGATCCGCAATCGCTGCCGCAGCGCCGAGCAACCGCGGCAGCGGCTGCTCGAAACGCGACACTCTGGCCTCCCTCGGATCATCGGGAGGTCACATCATGCGACAGAAGCGTCGCCAACGGCTCCGAATTAGTGGCGCGGCCGCTCGTTTGCGTCCGAGCGTCCGGCAGTAGTGGTGCGCGTCGGGTCTGGCCCCGCGACCTTCACGATTGTTTGCTCTTGAAGGCGGTGTTGGCCGGCTCGTCCGACGGCTCGGCGTTTGTGTCAGCAAGAGCGCCTTCTACGGGCACATTCGCTGTCACAAACCTCGGCCGCTCGTTTGTGTCAGCAAGACGGCCTTCTACAGGCACACTCGCTGACACAAACGAGTCGGCCCGTCTGGTGGCCCGGCGCGCTCCACTTCAAGAGCAACGCAGCCGTGGTCACTCGTCGCGCGGACCCGTAGCGCCGCCTACGGACGCGCGCTCTAGACGATCTTGCCTTCCTTCACCAGCTCGCGAACGATGGCGACCTCGAGCGACTTGCGATCGACTCGCCGTGTCGCGCTCGCCAACGCCTCCAACGCGCAGAAGTGGGCGACGTTCACGATGCCGGCACCGGTCAACTCGAAGCGTGCGGCGACATCGCGCCAGTCGATGTCGTCGGCGACCGTGATCTGTGAGGGGAACGCGCGCGACCAGATGCCACAGCGCTCCTCGGGTCTCGGCAACGGGAAGTTCACCGCGGCTTGGAAGCGGCGGAGGAACGCCTCGTCGATGTTGCCGCGCTGGTTGGTCGCCAGGACCACCAGGCTGCCGAAGCTCTCGATTCGCTGCAGGAGATAGGCGACCTCCTGATTGGCGTACTTGTCGTGGGCGTCGCGGATGTCGGTCCGTTTGCCGAACAGGGCGTCGGCTTCATCGAAGAAGAGGATCCAGCTCTTGTTGTCGGCCTTGTCGAACAGCCGCGACAGGTTCTTCTCGGTCCCGCCGACCCAGCGCGACACCACCCGTGACAGGTCGATCCGGAACACAGGCCGGCCCGTGTACTTGCCGAGCAGCATCGCCGTGAGCGTCTTTCCGGTACCGGGAGGGCCGTGGAACAGCGCCCGGTAGCCCGGCTTGACCCGCTTGCGCATGCCCCAGTCACCGAGAAGCGTGTCGTTGAACCGGATCCAATGCTCGATCTCGCGGATCTGGCGCACGGTGTCGGGGTGTAGAACGACGTCCTCCCACTCCATCGCGGTCTCGACGTGCTCGGCGGGAAAGTCGCCGCTGAACCGCGGCAGGCTGACGGTCCCGGTGGCGAGCAGTTCGACGATCTCAGGGTCGAGGATCAGACGTCCGCTCATCACCGGCTCGCCTTCGCGGACCGAGTCGAGCCACAGCACGTGGCGCCGGGCGAACCAGTGCTCGCTCGACAGCAGACGGTGTACCTCCAGCCGCCCGGCGAGATCGTCGCCCGCCAGCACGAACTGGGCCGTCTCACCGGTGGGCAGCACGCCGCGGTGGTGTTCGGCGCGCACACCGCCGAACTCCGGCAGGTCACCGCCCTCGGGCAGGCAGCGGGCGATCAGTCGGCCGAAGAAGTCGGGCCGCACGTGAGGGACCAGGGCCAGCAGCACGAGTACGTGCTCGGCCGGCGACAGCTCCAATCCGCTGTTCAAGCCGGCGAACTGCACGGAGTCGAACGTGTACCCGTCGAGCGGTCGTGTCGGACGCCGCGAACGGTCGAGGTAGGCGTCGAGCCGCTCGGCGACCACCGACTCGAGCGCGGCGAGGGACTGGGAGAGCAGCGTCGTGTTCATGTCTTCTTGACCGGCGAGACCTTCATCGTGGAGTCGAGCGCCCACTCGCGCTTGATCCGGGCCACATGGTCCTGGAGCTTGCTGTCCGCGAGCTCGGGGTGTCCGTCGTCGAGGTGTTTCTGGATCGAACGGTTCTCCGAGCTATCACCGAGGAAGATGTTCCTGGCGTACCCGAAGAACTTCCGGTACCGCTTCTTGACGGCGTCGATGATCAGGTCGCGAGTCAGCTTCTTCGTGGCGGTGACAGGCACGCGGGATTCAGGATGTGAACCGCGTTGCTCGATCAGGAGCTTTGCAGCAGATGGCTTTTTGTCTGCGAGGTACGAACTGAAATGAGTAGCCATGTCGTCCGACGAGACGACGTGACGTCGATCGATGTCCGGGGCGACGTACACCGCTCGTCCCTTGTCGTCCTCGCTCACGTACTGGCTCTTGGCGAACTTCTTTGCCTCCGCGGACCTCGCGCCGGCGAGGCGTTTCTTCTGCGCCTCGTACTCCTCGGCGATCTTCCGTTTGTGCGTGGTCGTGAACTCCGGTCGCTCGAGGTCGAAGGCACCGACGTCGACTTCGGTGACGCCGAACGACCCGAGGGCCATCCCGATGACGTTCGAGAGGTGCCCCATCGCCTTGTCGAGCTTCTTGGCGAAGGCGTCGGCCCGCGTCCTGGCCGGACCCGATGCAGCCGCCACCGCGTCCTTGTCGATCGCCTCGAGATCCTTCTGGAGCTCCCCAACTTGCTCCTCGGACTTGACCGTCTCCTTCTCCGGGTCCGTGAGCAGGTCGGCGTCGGCCTTTGCTCGCTTGTGCTCCCGCCGTAGGAAATCGGACGGCTTTTCCGGCGCCGACTGCACGACCAGCTTGGCCGACTTGCGCTCGCCCTGGAACGTCAGCGTGTGCGGCTGGTCGCCGCCCTTGATCGGAACCTTCTTCCTCCACCACTCGAGCAGCTTCTTGGCGGTCTCCTTCGCCTTGGCGACGAGCTTGTCGAGCATCTTGCCGAGCCAGCCGACGATCTTGTCGAGCGCCTTGTCGATCGGCTGGCGGATCTTCTTGACGATCCCGACGAGCTTGTCGGGGATGCCGCCGAGCCCGGCGAACTTGGCGAGGAAGGCGAGCACCACCGTCAGCGCGCTCGCCATCGTCTGCTCCACCCGTTTGGCGGCGGCGTCGACCCGGCCAGCAGCGATCGCCGCGATCGAGTCGATGAACGAGGCGACCACGGCGCCGATCTGGTGGGCCTTCTCGATGAAGAACGTCACGGTGTTGTAGATCGCGATGATCGCCTGGATCACCGCCCCGGCCGGGTTGAGCATGCTGACGAGCTTCTTGACGGCCGCCTTCACCACCTCCGTCTGGATCATCGACGTGACCTGCCCGACCAGCTGATCCTTGAGCTCGGTGAGCTCGGCCTTGATCTGCTCCCATGCTGCGGCGGGGCCTTCGTTGACGAGTGTCACGAGGATCGTCGCCGTCTTCTCCAAGGCCGCGAGCAGCGGCTCGGGGATCAGCTTGAGCAGCTTGCTGCGGATGTTCTGCCACGTCAGGCCGAGCACTGACAGGACGAGCTTGATGATCTCGAGGAGGCTGAACGACTTCGGGATGTACACGCCGGCCTCGCCGAGCGGTCCCGTGATCCATTTGATGAGGGCGGCTTTGAGGTGTTCGACGATGTTGTCGGCGAAGCGCTGGAAACCGAGCTTCCCGGCGCGCACGAGGTTGCCCACGAAGCCGATCGGGTTCTTGATGATCGTGTGGAAGGCGGCCTTGGCCTTGGCGATGTACGGCATCACGCCAGGGGCGACCACCGAGACCAGGATCTCCAGCAGGTTGAGCACCTGCTTGAGCGCCCATCCGCCGAACTCGGCCGCCAGCCCGAGGAACGCCGATCCGACCTTGCGGAACGCTCCCACCACGGTGACGATGTCCTCGAACGAAAGGGACTTGAGGGTCTGCACGATGCGCCCCGGTATCGAGCGCACGAAACCCATCAACCCTTCCAACGCCCCCTGGAACCAGGCGAACGCCCGCCCGACGGCGTTGCCACGCTTGATGTTCTGCCACAACTCCTCTTGGCCGATCAGCTTCATGAAGCCGCCGATCAGCGTGTCGGGAGTGCGCGGCACCGGGTCGCCGGTGATCGGGTCTTGACCGAGGATCGCCTTGAGCAAGTCGTAGCCGGCGGTGCCCTCGGCGAGCGCCGCGAGCGGCCGCAGGATCGCCTGCTTGACGAGGTCGAGCAACTCGGTGACGACGCCGGTGCCGAACGAGATGAGGCGTCCGATCGGGTCGGTGAAGATCCGCTTGGCTCGATCCCACACCCCGCCCAGATCGAGGATGTCTGTCCAGCTCAGCGAGTCGATGAAGCGTTTCAGGCCGTCGAGGATCTGTGAGCCGATGTCGCCCACCACGGCGACCTTCTGTTCGACCCACGCGGCGGCCTTGTTGATCACGCCATGGCTGTCGAGGACCTGCGTGATCAGCGCCCCGCCAGGCACCAGTTCGATCACGGCGCGTAGGAAGTTGGCCGCGGTGCGGTCGGTGCGGCGCATGTTGATCGGGTTGAAGCCGAGCACGAGCGTCAGCATCCGGAAGCCGGGGATGTAGTACGCCTTGTCGGCGAAGTAGTCGAGGGCGTCGCTGACGCCGAGCCGCTGCACCGCCGGCGGCGAGCCCGAGGTGGTCACCTCCGGCGCCCGCTGCACTTCGGTCGGCCGCTCGACGCGCTGCACGTCGGCGCTGCGCTGGACAGTGGCGCCCTGCTGGATCGTGTGGGTCAACTCGTGGGCAAGGAGGTGGCGCCCCTCGCTGGTGGCGGGCTGGTACTGGTTGCGGCCGAAGAACACATGGTTGCGGTAGGTGAACGCCCGAGCGCTGAGGTGACTGGTCAGGCTGTGGGCACTCTCGTCTGCGTGCACCCGCACGTCGCCGAGGTCGGCCCCGAGGCGTGGCTCCATGTCGGCGCGGACGTCCGATGGCATCGCCTGGCCGCCGGTGGTGGCGCGTTGGATGTCGGCCTGGGCGTCGGCGGCAACGGTGGGTGTCCCCTCGCCGAAGCGTTGCACCCCCTGCTCGGGTCCAGCGGCGGCCGCCCGCTGGATGCTCGGTGGCTCGACACTTCCGGTCGTGCTACCGGTTCCGACTGCCGCGCGTTGGACCATGGCGTCGGGGGTCCGCATCACCTGGTCTGCGGTGCGGTCGGCCTCCTTCTCCAATGGGTCGGCCGGCTTGCTCACCGAGAGCTTGGCCTGCACGACCGGCGCGGAGCTCGCCTTGCGCATAACCCGGGGAAAGAATCCCGGGCTGCGAGCGGCCTTGAAGAAGTTGCCGCTGCGCGTGACCGACGCCGAGTGCGACTTGGAGTCGGTCGACTTCCCCGCGGACGTAGGCATCTCGCTACCGCCACTCCACCCGCATCATCCGGCGCATCCACGGCAGCTGGAACATCGAGATTCCCCATGGCAGCCGGTCGAGCAGGATGTCGGAGGTCCCGGTCTCGACCCGCAGCAGCCAGTCGCCCTCGCCGTCGAGGCTCAGCGTGCCGGGCCGCATCAGGAACTCGTGGCGGAGAGCGTCGGGGGATGTGTCGCGCAGTGCCACCCAGTGGCCGATCGCCGCGCTCAGCAGAGCGACGGTCTCGTCGAGCTCGGTCTGGGTAAGCGTCGCGTCGGCCGGCACCGGATTTGCGTCGGGCACCGCGCAGAGCGTCTTCGCGAGGGTGAGCCGGTGTTCGGCGCGGTCATCTCGCCGGTCGCCAGGTGGTGCAGCAGGCTGATCGCCCGGTTCGGGTCGGTCAGCACGTCGTCGTCGGCCACACCAAGCCCCGTCAGGAACTGTCTCAGGAAGGGGTGCAGCAGCACCAGCCCGGCGTTGTCCACGGCGAGCGCTCCATCCTCGCCGAGGTCCGGCTGCGGATCGTCCGGTAGATGCTGAACCGCCTGCCCCGTGCGGGAGCTCGCCGACGCGGCACCGCCGGCGTGGCGGTCGGGTGCGGTCGCCCCCGGCCAGTTGCGATTGAGCGCCGTGGCGAGACCGTCAAGACGGTCGGCCGTCTCGAGCGAGCGCCAGGCTGCGGCCACCAGCTCGGCCGCCCCGAGTCGATGCCCAGAGGCGGCTGCGACGAGTCCTTGCTCCCAGAGGCGACGGGCGAACGCGGTTCGAGCGGGTGCCGGCACGTCGCTGCCGAGGAGCGCGAGGAGGCACCTTTCGGCCGTCAGCGCCGACTCGGGCGCGAGGTGGCGGAGAAGCTCCGTGACGAACTCCGGTGAGAACTGCATCGACAGCCGGGTTCGGGCATGCGCATCGGTTAGCGCCTCGCGCAACCGCAAGGTCGCCACTTCTGGCGTGCCGCGCGTGACGCCCGGATGGTCGGCGGCCCTCCACCCGTCGAGCACGAGATCCTCCAGCCGAGCACCGGTCGGGACTCGGAACGTCCACGGCAGCCGTCCGGTGCGCAGGAAGACCGCCAGCACGTCATCCACCGCCTCGGCCACCGGGCGCCTGCGCACGTTGCCGTCTGCCGTGGCGCCGGCGCCGCGCCCAGAGACGTTGCGGCGCAACCAGTCGGTGAGCTCGCGTCGCACGGCATCGGCGAGGTGTCGCTCGAGTCCCTCCAGGGACACCTCGTCGAGCTCGATCGCGAGGCGCTCGACGTAGATGTGGGCGTCGCCCGGGTCGGCTCCACCGAGCGCCGACTCCAGGACCGGCGCCAGCACGTCGGTGCACACATCGGGCAGGCGCCGCTGGAGGGCCATCCCGTCGGACTCCGTGCCCCGCAACTCGACGTCGAGCACCTGTCGCCAGATCGTGATCGTCGGCGAGCCAGCCATCGGTTCAAGCGTCGGGTTCGACGATGTTGATCGCCGTCTCGAGCACCACCGTGCAGCCGTCCTCGGTGAACGCGGTCAGGCGAACTCGCTTGGTGACGGGTTCGGCCGGCTCGAACCTGAGCACGACCTGCTCGCCCCCGGCCATGCTCGGGATCCCGTCCTGCACCTCCCACAGGTAGGCGGCCGGTTGCCAGGGCGCGATCGCCGTGAGCACGACCTCCTCGTCGGGGAACACGCCCTCACGCTCGACCTCCAATTCGAGATCGAGCTGCCCGCAGATCGGCACCGGTGGCTCCTCGGGGTGGCACTTGTTGGAGGTCGACCCGCCGAACGGTGGGATGTGCACCTTGGAGTCCGTGCTCGGCTCGAGCACGACGGTGCCGTCCGAGCCGTACTCGAGCTCGAACTGGCGGTCGACCTGTCCTTGGACGAACTCGACGCCGAACTCCAAGCGGAAGTCGACACACGTGATCCGGTCGACCCAGAGCGTCCCGGTCGTCGCGCCCTCCGGCGCCGGTTCGTAGTCGACGATGAGCCATTGGTCGGATCCGACGATCTCGGCGATCAGGCGGTTGAGATGGTCGAGCCATCGCTGGACCACGGCGGGGAAGTCGCCGGCGCGGATCACGCTCGGAACCGTGTTGAGGATCTCGTTGACTTCGTTCGTCGCGTCCATCGGGTTGCCGTCAGGGTCGAAGATCTCGAACCTGCGGACTTCCGCCCTGAAGTTGTTCAACGGGAGGCCCTGCCGCGCCTCCGGGATCCAGAACCGATAGCCACGCCGTTCTGCCGCCCCTTCGCAGGGGAGCATGCACGGTTCCACACCGGACTCGAAGGTGCCCTCGACGACGCATCCGGCGGCGTCCTTGACGGCGACCGTGAGGATCTGGGCGACCGGCAGTGCCGGGCTTGTGTAGGTGGTGCCGGCGATGGTCCCGGGGTCGGCGACGTAGGGGGCCGTGCCACCGGCGACCTCGAAGACCACCTGGAACGTTCCGGCGGCCTGGTCGACGGTGGTCTGGGCGGCGTCGATCAGCAGCTGCGGCGGGACCACGACCTCGACGGGTGATGACTGGGCCCCGGTTTCGTCGCGGACGACGATGGTGTGATCGCCCACGTCGAGCAGGAGGGTGCCGGTCGACTCCTCGAATGTGCCGCCGTCCACCTGCACCGACACCGACCCGGATCCCCCTTCGGTCACGAGCGTCACCTCGGCGAAACCGTCGGAGTTGGTGCACGCCTTCTGGGCCTTGACCCGCAGCTGCCCCGAGGGCGGGGTGCACTGGATCGGCGAGCACTCCGAACAGCACTCGTACGGCAGGAAGAAGTCGGCGATCACCGTCCCATCGGCGAGGTCGGCCACCGCTCGGAGATACGTCTCGTCGGTGAAACCCGATGTGGCGACCTTGGGGACGAGCAGGTTGCCGGTGAAGACGCGATAGACAAACTGGACGTCGGGGTCCGCGGCGACCTGCTGCTTGTATTGCAGGCGGGACAGCGCCTCGCTCACCTGCTTCGTCTTGACCTCGTCGAATTGGAGACCGCGCCGCGACACTGCACGCTCGAAGCTGGCGAGACCTCCGAGCCCGGGCGCCGGACCGGTTTCAGGCTGGGGCGCGGGGCGCACCGGCTTGGACAGCGCGTGGTAGACAACGATGAAGGTGCCGCCGAGGGGCACGCCGGCCTTGTGCTGGACACCGGGGTGCCGCTCGAGGAAGTTGCTCAGGAACTGGGCCTGCTTGACGTCGCGAACGCGCCGCTTGTGCTCCTCGGCCAGAGCCTCGAACGGGTCGAGCCGGCATCGGAACACGATGTCGTCCAGCCGGTCGGCGAGGCCTGGTTCGTCGAAGGCGCCGTTGCGCCGGAAGTCATCGATCTGCTTGGCGATCTCGACGAGGCGTCGGTGGCGGCCGGCGAATGTCGTGAAGTCGAGCTGACTGATGTCGTCAGTGAGGCTGGCTGCGAGCTCCGACATCGATTGGACGAGAGCGAATGCCTGACTCTGAAGGTCGGGCGTGCCGACGACGGTGAAGATCATCGGCTGTGGTTGCCCGGGTTGCCACGTCAGGGCCGCCTCGAACCGCCGTCCGAGAGTTCCAGGTCGAGCAACGGAATCGGGTGCCCAGGTGCGCAGAACCGAGAGGGTGGGGACGGCCTCGTCCTCGCCGGCTTCGACCTCGCTCGGGATCGCGTAGAAGTACTGGACCTGCTTGACGACGAAGCCGATCAGCTCGGACTTGAGGGTCTCGAACAGCGTCTCGAGGTCCTGGAATCGGCAGTCCTCCTTGCTCAGGTCGATGTCGATGTTCTCGTCGAAGACCCCGGTACGCAGGGCGACGACCTCGAACGGGAGGCGGTGGCTCTTCTTCAGCGACAAGAGTGTCTGCACCACCCCTTCGACGTTCTTGCCGAGATGCCCCTCGATCCGCAGGAAGTTGTTCGGCTCCAGGTCGAAGCGCAGCGGATCGGAGACGAACGCCGGCGCCGGCGGCGTGTATTCGTCAGCCCGGTATCCGAGATTGTGGTTCGGTCGTTGGCGGACGACCTTGTCGGGGTCCCACACTTCGTAGAGGCGCGGACTTCCGTCCTGCGCGTAGTAGTACGGGATCGCCTTGGCCGACAGCGCCGCGTCGCCCCACCGGCTCGGGATGATGCGGATCTGCGGGTCGGGCCCAGCGTTGGCCGGCGGCGGAAGCGCCGGCGTCTCGGTGAAGTGCTCGAGCATCGCCACCAGCCGTCGGAACAGGATGCGCACCTCGCGTGTGCGGTCCTCGCAGTCCCCGACAGCCGGCGACGGAACGAAGTGGTGACGGTAGTCGGCGGCGTCGAAGGTTGCCGGAGCAAGGACACCGGCCACGAGATGGCGCGGGAACCACCCCTCTGGCGGGCAGCACGCGCACATCAGGTCGATGCCCTTCGACCGCAACTCCTCGTAGGCGGCGAGCAGGTCGTCGAACAGGTCCCAGTAGTACTGCATGAAGCGGACCTGGGCGGTGGTCACCGGGCTCGCGTCGAGGAAGCCGAACCGGTTGAGGAACGTGGCGAACGGGTTGTTCGGGTGCTCGGCGTCGACGAGCGGCTTGAAGCTCTCGTACAACTTGGTGAGTGCGTCCGCGGTCCTGGCGGCCAACTGGTTGTGACGGAAGGTCGCCTGGAACGCGGCGAGCACCTCCTCCGCGGCCGCCGGACCGCTGCTCGGCACGTCGAACCGAGGCATCCGGAGGTCCGGTAGGGCGAGACGCTCTGTGATGCTTTGCCCGAGGGTCGTCGCGGCGTGCCCGTTGGTCGCGGCGATCACCTTGTCGAGATCGGTGACATCGATCAGCAGCCGTCGGACGGCAGCGGTGACCTGGGCGCCGCGGTCGTCGCAGCTGTTCGGGCTGCAAGTGCGCAGGTCGCCCTTGCGCAGCTCGAGGAACAGGACGACCGCCTTGTCGTTGAGCACGAGGCCGCTGTCGGCCAGCGGCTGGGTGTCGGGTTCGTCGTCGGGAAACAGCTCCCACAGGTCATATTGCTTGGCGGTGCTCGGGTCGACGAAGGGTGCGTAGCCGTATTCAGTCGGGAGCTTGTACGAGCGCACCGCGACAAGGTCGATGTCCGCCGGTTCCATGATCAGGTAGCCCTGCGTCGAGACCCCGACTCCCTTCGACACGGTGATCGTTCCTGGGGCGGCGAGCTGCACCACGAGCCCGCAGGCGATGCCGACGCCGATCAGGTTGGCGCGGGTGAGCCGTTGCTGCTCGTCGAGGTACTCGAACAGCTCGTTGAGGTGCGCGTTGGTGAGCACCTGGTTGGCTTCGAAGACCGGATAGGTGAGTTCAGTCGTGTTCATGGTCAGTTGCTCCCGAGTGCCGTCTGTCCGAGCCGAACAGGGTTGAAGTCGGAGCCCTCGTCGCAGTCGTGGAGGGTTGCCCGCGGGTAGGTGTTGTCGAGTTCGTCGAGCGCGTGCACCAGCACGTGCAGGCGGTAGGACACTTTCGTGTAGGTGCGGTAGCGCTCCGTCAACAACGCCTGGACGGCCTGGCCGACGCCGGGCCTGAACGTGAGCTCGGAGCAAAGCGTGACCGCCGGTGGGGCGAAGGCGCTGAACTCGTCGAGCGGCGTGCCGGCGGCGATGTTGGTGTCGATCCAGGCGTGGAACTGCGTACCGAAGTTGGCGAGAATTGTCGCCGCGCAGCTGCACAGCGTCGCATGCTCCACGCCGGGAGTGGTCAGGCCGGCGTCGAGGATCTCGAGGACGGTGTCCTGGAGGCGCTCGTTGCTCCAGTTCATCGCGGCGTCGGCGTCGACCCACTTGCACCAGGCGTCCTCGAAGCGCTCGAACTGGTACCCGTGCCGGGCGATGTCGACGAAGTGCTCCACCAGCAGCGCCTGGAGGTCCTCCCGAACGGCTGCATCGATCGCCGCAGCGCAGCCCACGGTCGAGATGTCGACGTTGGCGTCGAACGTCGCGGCCAGCTCGCCGACCAGCGCGTCGGACGGAGCGTGGACGATGGTGTGGGCCTCGAACCACGCGGCGAACGCATCGCCGTAGGCGTCGTACACCTCGGCGGCGCAGTCGCAACTGTCGGGCGACGCGACCCCCGCTGCCTCCAGAAGCGCAGCGAGGGCATCGACTACGGGGTCGCACCTGTCGGGCACGTAGCCGTCGTTGCCCACCCAACATGTCTTCACGAGCAGGTGTGACGGCGTCTGCTCGCGGATCGTGCGGTCGGCGAAGCCGCGCATGTTCATGTTCGTGTTGAACGGCGCGGTCCAGCCGGGCATCACGTAGGTCAGGCGGAACGAGTACGGGTCCTCGTCACCGCACCCGCACGCCGAGCATGAGCCCTCGGTGCACGCCCGATAGACAGCGTCACCGGGGAACTTCGGGCGCAAAAGAAGATGCTCGACGACGACGGCGCGCTTGTGCGCGCTCCACGTGGCGATCCGAGCGACGAACGCGTTTGCCGAGCGCTTGCTGGCGAAGCGCTCCTCGCTGGTTCCGATCTGGTTTCCATCGCCGTCCGTGATCGTGACGTCCCACCGCGAGCCGGAGTGCGCGACCGTGTACCGGTCGGTGAGCACGAGCTCGACGAGTGTGTCCCGCTGGGCGGCTACCAGCGCGGCGCGGAGGGCGCTGGCGGCGGGCTCGCGTGGCGCCTCTTCCGTGGTCTGACCCGCGTCCCCAACGATCAGCACGAGCTGGCCGGCTGTGTGGTCGACCCGCCATCCCGCGGCGGAAGTGTCGAGCGCGTGCTCGCTGAGCAAGGCCTGGAGAGCGGCGTCCACCGCTGGCGCCGGCGCGAACGTCACGACGGGGCGACCGCGCTCCTCGATCCGCAACAGGTGCCGGTACCCAAGTGGTTCGGCCGACTTGGTGGCCCGGTAGGCGAATGTCAGATCGGGCAGGCCGAGGAGGAGGTTGACGCGTTGCTGCAGGCCGGAGGCGTTGTCCGGGTCGCACGGGGCCAGCGACCGATCGAACGCTTTGCCGCGGTCGTGGCTGATCCGCGGGAGGGCGCGCAGGAACGCGAGTTTGTCATCGATCAAGTCGTCGCCTGCGGCCTGGCGGCCCTCGAGATCGGTGAGCAGCATGGCGTAGTCGCCGAAGCTCTCGCCGAAGCGGGACATGAGGTGGTCGAGGAAGTGGTTGCGGCGCTCCACGAACTCGGTGGGCGACTCGACCATTCGAGTCAACTTGGCCGCCGTGAGACCACCGGTCACCAGTTCGCTGTAGCCGGTGATCTTCGAGTCGTCGAACATCGCTGAGTGGTACGTCGAGCGAACGTTGGGGTCGAGCGAGAACAGGTCGCCGGCGTGCGCCACCTGGGCGTAGGCGTTGCGCAGCAACTGCTCGTACACCATGAGGTAGGCCTTGAGCTGTGTTGCCTGGGCGCGCCGCAGCACGCTCGCCGTTGAGGGCAGACCGGCGGGGCCGATTCCGTACACGAGCGGGAAGCTGTACTGGACGGGGAAGTACTCCTCGATCGCCCGGGCTCGGCCGACCGGTACGGGCAGGTCGAGGTCGGCGGCACGAATCTTCGGCCGGGCGGCCTCACCGTGGAGCTGCACGAGCGTGTCCTCGGCCTCGTCGGTGCGCGGCACGAACGGCAGTCCGTTGGAGGCGAACAGGAAGCGTGACATTCGGCGGTGGAGACGTGGCCGATGGTCGGCCGGAAGGAACAAGAGCCACGACGCGCTGATCCGGTCGGGGTCGAATTTCGGCCCGCCCGTGTGCCATTGCGGGTCGGACTTCCCCTTGATTGGGCCGCCGTCGGCGTCATAGGCGGTGAGCTGCAGATTGTCGACGCTGATGACGCCGTCGATGTCGATCAGGCGATTGAGGATGTCGGATACACGCAGCTCGGTGCGCAGGCCGGTGTCGCGGAGCCCCTGCTCGGTGAGAAACCCATTCTGCAGCTGTGGCCCGTCGAAGATCACCTCGACCGGTACGCCGCGGGCCTGCAACTCGGCGAGCGACCAGAACTCGACCGGTGGGTCGAGGTAACGCTCGATCTCGAACCAGATCCTTGCCTGCACGAGTTCGATGTCGGCGGTCGGCTCGACCTCGACGTCGGCGCACACGGCGATCTCGTCGATCTCGACCAAGTCGACGTGGCAATAGCCCTCGTCGAGGTTCCGGTGTGACTCGAGCACGACCTTGGCCGCGTCGACCGCGCGGCCGGCCATGGCCAGCTTGCGGCGGTATGGCTCGACGAACCCCTCCTGCGTGGCGTCGCCGAGCCACCCGACCAGCTCACCCACCGTCGCCTGGCTTCTCACGGTGCCGTTGCCGAACAGGCGCATCGAAGCGTCGGCGATCGCGATCTTCGTGTTGTCGGCCAACTCGATCTCGAAGTCCACGTAGAACGCGTCGAACCAATGGTTGCGCAGCTCCGCATCGTCGATCGGCGGGCCGTTGGTCTTCGTTCGCCGCGGGCCGGTGACGGTGAGCTGTGACGTCGCCTGGTCGCCGGCCACGGCCATCAGCTCGTCTCGGCGCGTCAGCCCCCACGACGGGAAGCGGACTTCGATTGTCACGACATGGCGCCCCCCGTCGGCGTCGGCCACGGTGCGCCGGAGCACGATCTTGCGGTCGTTGAGATCGCCATACGTCGGGTCGGCCTCCAGTTCGAGCAGGACGTCGTACAAGCCGCGGAGCTCTACCGGCACCGGCCCGACGGCGAGGTCAGCGCGCGTCGCCGGGTCGTGAGAGAGCACCAGCTCGTCCTCGGCGCACCAGGCGAACAACCGGGCGTCGCAGGCACACGCCTTGCAGCGAACCCAAGCGTTGCGCACCGGGTCGACGTCGATCAGCAGGCGACGGAAGTCCTCCTCGGTGGTGGGGTTGACGGTGAGGATCGCGCGCGCTGTGGAGAACGTCTGGTCCGGGTATGGCTCGTCGGGCGTCGGGTTCTTCGCCGCCGAGGCGAGGATCTCTTCGATCGGGAACCCGGTTCGATAGGCGAGCTCGGTGATCGCGAAGGCGAGAGTCTCGAGGATCGAGATGCCTGGGTCGTGGGTGTTGTAGTCAGTCCAGTCGGCGCTGCCTGTGCGCTCGATGTGGCCGATGCCCTGACGGCGCAGCTCGTAGAAGTCCGTGGCCGGTGACACGGGGTTGGGGACGGGCGCCATCAGTCGGCCGCTCCCGAGATGATCGGCGCGCACGCGCAGTGCTCGGGGGCGAGCGTGTCGCTCGCACCGATCACAGCGACACCGTGCTCGTCCGAGGGGACAGACACGAGAATCGAAACCGCTCGCGAGCCGCCGACCTCCTCCAGGTCGGGCCCATCGAGTGTGGCGCCGGGCAGTTTGTGGAACAGTTGGACGTCGCTCACGTAGTCGACGTACGTCCTCTCCTCGACGAAGTTCACGAGCACCGACTTGTGCACCTTGCCGTTGAACGTCGGGCGGGCGCTCCGGGTGAACGCCCATGGCGCCAGGAACTCGGTGATCTCGCGCTTGAGGCGGTTGACGTGGAACGTCTCGTCGACGCCGGGGCGGAAGCGCACGCGGAGGTCGACGCGGACCTCCTCGAACTGCGGGTTGCGCACGTGGAGCTTGGCGAAGCACGACAGCCGGCGGGCGAGGAACCGCTCGATCTCGCCGAGCACGCGCAGGCTCGTGTACGGCCGCAGCGGATCGCGCTGGTCGGGTACGCCGAGGTCGGGGATCGTCACCACGGTCACGTGTCCGGGCGCCAGCTCGCGGTACGTGCCGGTGCCGGTGTCGTTCGGCTCGTACTGCGTGTGGTTCAAGCAGCGTGCCTGGTAGATGGCGGGAAACGCCTCGAGAATGAGATGCTCGTAGTCCCACAGGGCGATCGCCCGGCCCTTGTGTCGCAGGCGTTCGCTGACCCGTCCGTAGAACGCGGTCGGCGTCTCGACCGGCCGTCCGCCAAAGGTGCGGAACGGCTGAGCGACGCCCTTGACGTGAGCGTCGGGCGGGTCGAGCTTGGTGATCGTGGAGGGCGGCAGCTCGTGGGTGAACGGCGCCGTGCCGTCGTCGCGCACCACATACGTGGCGGACAATGCCTGGGCCGCCACTGTCACCAGGCGGCACACGGCGTCGCTCGCCTCGTGGACCGAGAGGCGGAACCAGTTCATGCCGCGCGGGAGCTGCGTGTGCTCGGTGGTCGCGTCGGTGGGCACCGCGAGCGTGACGATTCCCGACGCCAGCAGACCGTCGGTGCCGTCGGCGACGGCGTCGGCGGGGAACGGAACCCACTCGTCGCCGCGCAGGTAGCTCCAGTGGATGTGCTCGTCGGGCTTCACCACCAGAGGGTTTGCGGTGCCGTCGACCACCTGGAAGAGCACTGCCAGGTTCTGTGGCGGAACGAGCCCGCCCACCCCGACGTACAGCTCACCCTCCGCTGCCTTGCCCGGTCCCGTCAGGAACTGGGGCACGAGCGGCACGCCCGGCACTCCCGGCACCGGCTCGGTATGTCCGAACGGCGTGACGTGGAAGAACCGTCCGCCCGCCCCTCGGTGACCGGTCGGCGGCGTGGTCAGGTCGATGAGCTGCGACGCCGAGTAGTCGAGCGTCAACGCGCCGGCGACGGGAACGATGGGCGCGCTGGGCGTGTCCGTCTTCTTGGCGAGGATCGCCGCGAGCAGCGCCGCGGCATAGTCGGCCACTCCGAACCCGGCGGTGAGCCGCAGTCGAATGAAGCCGCTGCGGGACGCGGTCGAGAAGGCCTCGTTCGGTGACAGGTCCGGAGCCGCAGCCATCGTGAACGGGAAGTCCTCGAGATTGAGGTCTGTGAAGTTGGCCGGATATGACCCACTCGAGTGCGGCTCCCACTTGCCGTCATCGAAGTAGTCGACCCTGAGACTGGGTATCGATCCGCTGAGGGCGCGAGGCGTGTTCATCCAGGTCGGCCGTAGCCAGACGTAGTCGAGCTGCTTCTGGAACACCTCCTTCGCCCCGATCACCAGCGCGCTCCCGATGATCGGATCGGGTCCGTAGGCCTGGAACGGCTTCGACCCGTCGATCGGCCCGACGTCGCTCGAGAGCGCCATCGTCCGCAGGCCGACGACGGCGCACGTCAGCGTGACCGCGGTGCAGCGGGCGGCTTCAAGCTTGGAATAGTCCCAGCGCTTCGCGGGGTCGTGGCGCAGCGTGACGAGGAGCACGGGCATCGACGTAGCGAACGAATAGCCGTGTACCGACGGGTCGTACGTCGTGATCGGCGGGTCATTGCCGTCGATCGTGAAGTGGAAGTCGAAGCCGCCCTGGGACACGAGCGCTTGCGTCACACGACGCTCGATCCAACCCTTCTCCGTCGTCAGCCGGCAGAGCAGGTCGACCTGGAGATGCTTGCCGCCGTCGGCGTTCGGGATCGGTGCCGTCGTCGCGACGTTGACCGCGATGCTGCGCGTTCCTTCGGACATCCAAAGGTGGTGCGAGGCGATTGCGAAACCCACCTCCGCGGGTGGCATCGCGATCGCCGAGAGGGTGCCATCGGTGTACACCGTCGCGGCAAATGGGTGCCACGAATCGCCGACGTTGGCGATCGGCTGGGCGAAGATTCGCTGGTCGTCGAAGGGTAGTGGTCCGTCCAGCGTGTCCGTGTGCCGGTACAGGTTCCTCAGCTCGGTGACCACACCCTTGTTGGCGACGAGGTCGCGGTCGACGGCGAAGTGGGCGTCGGCGCCGGCGGCGTCCTTGCCGGCCTTGAGCAGGGCCCCTTCGGCCACCAGGTGTGTCGTCGCATGCTTGGCGAGCTCGACCAGGACGTGGGCGCGGTCGGGCTGAGACGCTCGCTCCTTCAGCCGCAACACCTTGCGGTAGTAGAAGTCGAGGTGCTTCGCAGTCAGCGTGTTGGCTGCGGCGCGGCCATGGTCGAGCAGTTTGAGAAACGCAAGGAAAAGGGCGTAGTGGGGCTCGTGACCGTCCCACTCGAAGCTGGCCTCGACGGCCACCTTCGCCTCATCGACCACCCGCGCGAACGCTCCGAGGAACGTCTCGCAGATCGCTGTGAACAGATTGTGGGTCGCGAGATGATTGATCTTGTCCGGCGCCGTAGGTCCGGTGCCGTATGCGCCTTTGAACGGCTCGGCGACGACGGCCGCGTACTTCGCCCAGCTGGCGAACCCGGCGCCTTCGTACCAGTCGCTCGACAGCCCGGTTCCGGTGATCAAGTCGTTCAACGACTCCACCGGCTGGCCGAGGATCAGCACGTCATCGGGCGGATCGGCGGTGGCATCGACCACGCCCAGCAGTTGGCCCGCCAGGTAGTAGCCGATCAGGGTCTGCAACATCGGGCTCAGCCGAGTCTGGATCAGGTTGTCGAGCGTGGCGCGCAGCTGACTGTCATGCGGCAAGCGTCCCGTGAGCTCGTCGAGCCGCCGCGCCAGGGTGCCGATGGAGTCGAACACGGAGCCGAGCACGACGATCATGTCTGGCCCTGACGCCGGCAGGTCGGGACTCTCCAGCTCCCGTAGCCACGCCATGACGGTCGAGCGGTACACGGCGACGTCTTCGATTGCCGCGACCGCGAGCTGCACCGCGATGTCGGTGCCGAAGAATGGATGCCAGTTGTCCGTCGGACTACCGCTGCCGTCGACGTACCGCAGGAGTCTCGAGTACGCGGCGGCGAACACCATCGCGTGTTCGGGGCGGCGAGCGTCGACGCGCACGAGCTCGTGGTGCGGGTCGGGCGCCGCCTGGGCGCGCCGCACACGATCGGTCCCCTGACGGACCAGCTTGAGTGGGTCCGTGTTCTCGGAGCATGCGTCGCAGGTGGTCATCGCGGATCAGGAGGGGTCCGGGAGCAGCTGGACCGTCGTCGTGAGATTGATGTCAGTGCCCTCGTCGCGGTAGTAGGGAAAGACGAAGTTGAAGCGCGAGTTGGTGGATTTCACGCGGTAGGTGACGCCGATGAGCACGCGCCCCTCGAGTTCCTCGACCGCGTCGTCGCCGAGCTGCACGCGCTCGAGATCGATGCGGGGCTCGTGGTACAGGATCGCCGACTCGATCTTGTCGGCCATCAGCGTGCGCATGCGCGTGTCGATGTTCTCGAACACGAGCTCATCCATGTTGCAGCCGTACTGCGGCACCATGATCCGCTCGCCGCGGGCGGTCGACAACAGGATGTGCAGGCTCGACACGATGTCGGCCTCCTCGTCGAGCATCTGCACGCCGCCGATGGTGAGGTCGAAGGTGGGCGGGAACCCCCAGCCGCGGCCCAAGAACGAGCGTCCCGGGGCGGCATCGTCGGGGTTCGTCACGTCGGCCATGTCAGCCTCCGATCAGCACAGTGACCTCGCCGGGCGGGATCACCAGGCCCCCGCCGGCGGTGGAGTCGGTGACGCGGGCGGCCGGCTTGCCGCCGATCAGCACCGTGCCCGATCCCTTGATGATCGTGTCGACCCCACAACCGTCACCGAGCGTCGCGGCGGGCATGCTCCCGATGAGCACGGTGGGCGTGCCCGGAGGGATGATCGGAATCGGGGAGCCCTGGGTGGCGGTGCTGACGATCTGGTCGGTCACTCGTGCGGCGGGGAACACGGAATCCTCCTCGGTCTCCTCAGTTGATGCGGACCAGCGAGCCCTTGATGGTGAGGGTGCCGCTTGCGTTGATGTCGGCGCCGGACTGGCCCTCGGCCTTGAAGCTCGACTGCGCCTTGAGCTGGATGTTGGTGCCCTCGAACTTCACGTCGCCGGACGCCTTGACGATCAGGTCCTTGGAACTGTCGAGCGTGATGCCCTTGTCGTCGAGGGTGACCGTGTTCCCGTTCTGGTCCTCCAGGGCGACCGCTTTGGCGTCCTCTGAGAGCGTGAGCTTGTTGCCGGCGGGTGTCTCGAGCACGACGATCTTCTTGTCGTCGTCGAACGTGAGCTTGATCTTCGACCGGCTCTGATAGCCCTTCACGTGGTTGTCGTCGGTGGCCTGCTCGGGTGCCGGCTTGGCGCTGCTGTGGCACTGGCCGAGCACGATGGGGAAGCGCGGGTCACCGTCGAGGAAACCCACGATGACCTCGTCGTCGATCTCGGGACGGAAGAAGGTGCCGCGCTCCTCGCCCGCATCGAGCGTGGCGAGGCGCGCCCACACGCCCTCCTCCGAGGTGCTGATCAATGGGAGGCGGACCTTGATCCTCGCCTCGCCGTCGGGGTCGTCCTGGAGCGCTGTGACGATCCCGATCTGGAGTCCGTTGACCGCCGGAAGCAGCCCGCCTGCCGCGGGGGCGGTCACCGGGTACATGGCGGCGAACGAATCGGGGCCGAGCCCGAACGCGACGTCCGTCTCCCAATTGCCGTCGGCGAGCGTCTGGCGCACCCCGGCCACGTACTGGGTACCTTCGAAGCGCTTGCCGACGCCGGTCACCTCCACCAGGTCGCCGGCGGAGACCCCGGCGAACCCCTGGAAGCGCACCCGGCCGCGGACCTTGGCGAGGCGGTCCCTGAGCAGGCGCCCATCGGCCCAGGCCTGCAGCTCCGGCTCACTGAGCCTTCCGCCGTGGCGGAGCAGGTGCGGGTCGCCGCCGATCACGTCGGACAGCTCCGACGGCGAGAGGTTCCCGCTGTCGGTCACCGTCGGCTCAGCGGCATCGGCTTCCACGAGCTCCTGGTCGGTGGCGTTCCACGCCGTGGCCTTGACGCCGGTGACCTGCCAACGGGCATCGATCTCGGCGTCGAGCTCGAGCACGGTGGCGCCGAACCGAGCGGTGACGACCGGCTGGGCGTCGGTGGCCGGCGGGCCGACGGTGATCTTGCCATCGCGCACGGCGACGACGTGCCCATTCGCTTCGGCGCGGCACACGAGGAAATCCCAGTCCGTCGAGTCGTACTGGACGACCTCCTTGAGCGAGGGCTTGGTGGCGACCACATCGCGTTCGAGCCCGTAGGCACCGATCAGCTCGTCGAGGATGTCACCGTCGGTGGTGTCGACGAAGTACCGGCTCTTGGGGCCTCTGGTCATGCGCACCGCCTTGTCGCGGCACTCGAGCAGGAGATGGCTGCCGCTCTTGCGAACGCGCACCCGGTGTTTGACGATGATTCCCTTGAAGACCGTCTCCGTCTCACCCCGATACCCGAACTTGATCTCGATCTCCTTGCCCGGCACGAAGTGCTCCGCGTCGCTGACCTCGAACGTCTGCTTGGAGGCCTCGCCGTCGCGCAGCTGGACCGTCGCGGTGGGGATGCGGTTGAGCTCGTTCGACACGGTTGCCGACAACACGTGGAACTCGCCCGACACCTCGGTGCCACCGATCAGCACGCCGACCGAGCACACGTCCGGCGTGGTCGGAGTGGGGATCACCGATGAGTCGCTCATCACTGGCGCACCGCTGGCAATGGCGGGAATTGGAGCACCCGCCCGACGGTGAGCCGGCGAACGTCGTCGAGCGCGTTGTGCTCGGCGACGTACAAGTAGTGGCGCGGGTCGCCGTAGACCTGGAAACACAGATACGGCAGGGTGTCGCCGGGCTTGACGGTGCGCCGGTGCGTGAGGTCGGGCGAGTGACGGTCCTCCACCGACGTACGCTTTTTTCCTCGATCGAGCCTTTGAACTTGACCCGCACGACCGCCCGAATCGGCTGGCCGTCGGGGTTGAACAACTTGTAGGTGATGCCCACCTCGACCGCCCGGCCCTTGAACACGAGGTTTCCCCACACCAGCTTGAGGTGGTACGGCTCGTGCGAGTCGCCCTGATACTCGGTGAGGATCCGGCGGAACTCGTCGACGTCGTCGAACACGCCGTCGGGCCTGGCCTTGCCGTCGATCAGGCCGGTGTTGTCGAACAGGAAGTCGAACGTGAGCTCCTCGGGGAGGGTGTACTCGAACTTGGTCTGGGCCCCGCTGGTTCCCTGACCTTGGCCGTCGGCGGTCTTGACCTTGTACTCGAGCGTGTAGGTCTCGGGGTTGATCAGCGCCTCGAAGCGGGCCTTGGCCTCGAGCGTTCCGCCGCGCTCGGCGTCCTCGGCCGTGTCGAAGGCGAGGATCAAGACCTTTTCGAGCTTGCCGGTCGTGACCATCGCCGCTCAGCGCTCCCGCTGGTCGCGCAGGGTCTGAAGAACCTGCTCGATGCACTCGGCGACGACCGCCGCCCGCAGGTCGGCCTCGGCGCCCGGCCCCGGACCGGGCGCGCCTGCTGGCCTCCCGCTCGCTGGCGGGCTCACCGACACACGGATGTGCAGTTCCTTGATCTCGATCGGCACGGTCGTCCAATCCCGTCAACGTGCGTTCACACGACGGTGAAATATCGGTAGGTGAGCTCGAGCGTTTCCACGACGAGCGAGTTCTCGTGGGCGTTGAGGTCGCTGACCGTCCACTTCTTCGGCACCGCGTGGGCGACGTTCCAGGTGCGCAGCGGTTCGCTCTTTTCGTTCATCAGGATCACGTTCACCGTCCTGGGCAGGAACACTCGCTCGCGGAACGCGGCTAGGAACCAGGCGACGACCTGGGATCCGGTCAGCATCCCGCGCTTCAACACCAGGTCGCTGTACTTGGTGCGCACCGGGAGCTTGTGGGTGAAGCGGTTCTCGCCGCCTTCCTTGTACTCCTCGGTGTCGTACTCGACGTTGAGCCCCGACACCGCCTGAAATCGGGCGTCGTCGGGCTCGCCGCTGCCCTCGAACTCGACCTTGTAGTAGAAGCCCCACGGAGGGTAGTACTCGGTCACCGGGGGCCTAGATCTTCAGCAGCTTGAGGCCCTCGTGGGCGATCTCGAGGCTCTCGATGGCGGCCTCGTTGGCGTCCGACTTGAGGTCAGGAGCGGTGACTTTGGTCGGGAAACAGCGCGCCGCCGTCCACGCCGCAACCGGTTCGTGCTTCTCGTTGAGCAGCCGGATCGTGACGTCGCGGCGTTCCTGGACGCGCTCGTTGGCCACCAGTTCGAGCCAGTCGTTGAACTCGAAGTCGCCCTCGAACTTGCCGCGCTTGAGCGTGATGTTGTTGTTCTTGACCAGCCCCGGCATGGCGATCTTGTTGAAGTCCTTGCTGTCGCTGTGCCGATACTCGATCTTCTCCCGCTCCATCACGAGGCCGGTCACCTCGGTGAAGCTGAACTTGGTGCCGCCCCAGTCGACCTGGAAGTGGTATCGGGGGATCGGATAGTCCTGTGGCATGTCAACCTCCGTGGTTCGTGCTCATGGGGGCGCCCGTCAGCTCTCGGCCATCTTGTGGGAGAAGCGCAGGATGATGAACTCGGCGGGGCGTACGGCAGCCATGCCGATCTCCACGATCATCCGACCCTCGAGGATGTCGAGAGCGGTCATCGTCTTGCCGAGGCCGACGGCGACGTAGAAGGCGTGCTCGGGCTTGATGCCCTGAAGCGCCCCCTCGCGCCACTGGGTGGTGAGGAAGTTCTCGATCATCGCCTGCACCTTCACCCAGGTGTTGGCGTCGTTGGGCTCGAACGTGAAGGGCTCGGTTGCCTTCTTCACTGACTCCTCGACGAAGATGAAGAACCGCCGCACGTTCACGTAGCGCCACTCGTTGTCGTTGCCCGCCAGCGTGCGGGCGCCCCAAACGAGCGTGCCCTTGCCCACGAATGGGCGGATCGCGTTCACCGACTTCCCTGCCGTCGGATCGACGTTCATGTCGTCCTGCTCGGTGTTGGAGAACTCGATCGTGGGCTTGAGCACCGCGTTCACCGAGACGTTGGCGGGGGCCTTCCACACGCCCCGGGTGGTATCGACTTGGGCGTAGATGCCGGCCATCGCGGCGCTCGGCGGAAGGATCAGCGGGAGGTCGGTGATCGCCGCCTTGGCCCGCTCGTAGAGCTGGTTGCTGGTTGGCTTCACCTGGTCGAGCTTCTTGTTGTGCTGTGGACCGTTGGCGTTGTCGACCTTGTGAGTCACGACGATCTTCGTCTCGTCGTACTGGAAGTCGAGCACCGTCTCGAGGTAGGGGGCGTAGGCGGCGCCGTAGTTGAGGTTGTTGATGCCGACGCCCTCGTTGCGGAAGTTGGCGACCGCGTCCTTGAGCTTGGTGGCCGGATCCGACAGCGGTTTGTCCTTGCCATGGGCGTCGACGATCACGAACCGGTCGCCGAGGTCCTTGCACTGTGTGAGAGCGGCGTCCGTCAGCGTCTTGAAGTCGCCGATGCCGAGCGCGGTCGCCTCCGGGATGACGATCAGGGTCGGCTCGTCGATCTTGCGCACCGGTTCCAGGCCGGCCTGGAGGTCGGCGAGCGTGGGCGCGCCGGTGATCGCCTTGTACGTGCCGACCGAAACGATCCAGGCGGTCTTGCCCCCGTTGGCGTAGAACAGTTGGAGGGCGTAGTACAGGACGTGCTTGGAGCGCTTGGCCTCGGTCAGCGCCGCCTTCACGACGGACGTGGCGTCCTTTCCGGGCGCAGCAGCGGTCTCTTCGATCGACACGGTGATCTCGGTCTCGAGCTGGGGTCTGCCGAACAGTTGCTCGAACTCCACCAGCGACTCGATGCGCGTCGCCTTGAGCTTGAGGACCTCGATGTCGGTGTAGCCGATGAAGGCCGGGATCGCCGTGGCCACCGGAGCGACGCTTGGCGGGAACTTGGGGATCTCCTCGACGTAGACCCCTGGTGTCTTGTACGTGACCATGGCCTTCCTTCCTGGGGGCGGCTAGACGTAGATGTCCGAGACGAGACGGGTGATCTTGGATGGGTTGGCGGTGTCGCGCTCGACCGCGATCGACAACGTCGAGGGCTTCTGCTTGGTGCCGGCGTTGCCGAAGTGGGTCAACGGCAGCGGAGCCGCCTCGGTGGAGGTGACCGTGCCGTCGCCCTTGCTGCGGTAGCGCCATGTCGTCCACCGATTGCGGAGGTGAACCTCGAACACCCGGGTCGGCGTGAGTGGCAGCCCGTTCGAGCCGACCACGCTGTAATCAGTGCCAGCGGGCCGCCGGGCGGCGATTCGTATCACCGCGGCGACAGCGGGCGGCGTGTCAGGGGCGAGCTCGATGCCGTGGGTGGGCGCGCCCGTGGAACCGGCCGGGGGAGTGATCGCCGGCACGTCGCCCTGGTGCACGTAGATCGGGAGGTCGGATCGGGCGCCGAGCACGTGGAACGGAGCACCGGGTGGATCGCCGGTGAGTTGACGCAGGTTGCTCCCCGAGGTGACGAGCGCCTCGACACCGTCACCGGCGTTGGCCCCGCTGGGGTACTCCTGCGACAGGTACAGCCGCTTGGCCGCGCCCGTGCCGCGGGACACACCGGTGAGGTTGGACAACACCGGCACGTTGGCCTTGTAGTAGTGGACGGTGTGCGTGTTCGTGCCCGCGTCGACGATCGGGTTACGGACACCGACGGTCCGCTGCGGCCGCAGCGTCAACGACGTGTAGTTGGAGTACTCGACGGCCGCCACGGTGCCGAAGAACTCGAACTGGGCGTCGAGCGGCACATCGGTGTCGTCGGGCACCGCCACCACGAATCCGAGGCCGGTGGTGCGGAACACGCCGCGGAGTCCAGCGATCATCGCTGACGTAGAGCGGCTGGGTTCGAGCGCTAACACCCGGCGCACGTCGTAGGTCAGCAGCCGTTGGGTCTTGATCGCCTGGTCGGCGATCGCGTCGAAGCCGGTCGTGCCGTCGTCGAGCCAGAAATGATGCAGCACGCGAACTTCGAACAGCCGGGTGTAGCCGACTCGGACGATCTCCACCGTCTCAGCTCCCCACCGCTGTCTTGTGGGAGAAGCCGCTGACCACTTCGGTGATCAGTCCGCTCTCGCGCTGCGTGGCGAGGTACTTCATCTCGAGCATCCGCATCGAATACAGAGCGAACGGGAACTGCTTGCCTCCCAACATCCCCCACATGTCGTTGACCTCTTCGAGAGTGGGTGACCAGAGGTTGAAGATCAGCTTGAACTCGACGAGACGATCGAGGTCGTTCAACGGTGCGCCGTCGGTGAGCGACTGCGGGTCGACGTTCTCGTGAGTGAAGACGTTGCGGAACTGGAAGAACGTGAGCGCCCGCGAGAGCGCGAGGAGCGCGTCGTCGTACTTCGTGTGCGTTGCGGCGACAAGCACCGCGAGGTTGACGAACGTCGGCGGGTTCTCGTACCGAACGCGCAGCGCCGAGTCGTCGCGCACGTAGTTGGGGACGTTCTTGAGCGTGCGTTCCTCCTGGATGTTGACCACCGAGAGGAGGACCCGATTGCGCCCCTGTCCGTTCCCTCCTGGAGCGGGCGCGACCTCGGCGACGTTTCCCAGCTCGGCGTGCGGGGAGTTGCCGCCGAACACAGCGAGATGGCTGTCGAGCTCGTTCTTCACGATCGTGAGCGCGTGGGAGATCATCGCCTTGCGCTCGCCGTCGAGACGCCGGTCCCAACTTCCATCGAACAAATCGGCCTCGAGGGCGCGGACGAGGCCATCAGTTCGGGCTCTCGTCCTCGATCAAACCGGCCTCGCGGAGTACTCGATCGAGCGCCTGGTGAAGTTCGTGGACCGAGCCGACGCCGACGACGCCGGTCGTGGTGGGACACGACAACCGACCCCGGAAGGCTTGCCGCAGTCCTCGGATTTCGCGCTCCTCCAGCCAGGCGTGGATCTGCACCGTCACCTCCCGTCTCGTCATCGAGTCGCGACCAGCCAATGTTGGCGACCCATGGATCTTTCGTACGCCGAGACGTTCACCGGCCAGTCGCGACCGATCGCGATCCGATCGCGGGCTCCGGACAGCGGCCGAATGGATCAGTCAGGCGGCAGCATGGCGATCGCCGAGTCGATGAGGTCGACGACGACCTGGCAGGTCGCCAGTGCGTCGCGCAGTGCGCACAACGCCAGCCGGGGATCGGCCATGTTGGGAGGAAGCGGTGAGACTCCCTCCCGGACGGCGGTGGCGACGAGCGTCGTCTCGATCAGCGGTTCGACACCGAGATCCTCGCGGAGATGGTGGGTGCAGATCTCGTACTGTCGGAGCGCGTCCGCCCGCCGACCCGCGTCGGCGTACAAGCGAATGAGTCGACGCTGCGCATCCTCCCGCAGCGGATCGAGCCGAACGAGCAACTCCGCCCACTCGATGGCGTCTCTGGACGCCGATGCCACCTCGAGCAGCGTCGCCACGCCCGTGATCACCGAGAGCTCCAACCGGTGGCGGGCTTGCACGACCCACTCGTCGTAGTTGCCGGCCAGGAACTGACTGGCGTCGATGAGCACGGCCCGACGCAAGTCCTCGATGGCCAATGGCTCGCCGTGCGCAGCCGCCGCTCGCCGTTCGTCGCTCAGGGCGTGGATCGTCGGCGCGAGATCGATGTCCAGGACAGTTCGGTCCAGCGCGATGTGGCCGGCTCGCGTCGCCGAGCACGACTCCGTCGCGGCCGGCGTCGAAGAGGCTCCGCGATCGCCACACCGCAGTGTTCAGGCGGCGACGGCCTCGGTCACCGGCGACGTCCGGCCACAGGGAGTCGATCACTCGGTCCCGATGGCATCCCGTGTCCCGCTCCAGACTCAGAAAGGCGAGGAACGGCTGGAGTGAAGGTGGAACCGGCACGGGGATCACCCCCACCCGCCTCAAGATGGGTCGACCGAGGAGGTCCAGGTGTAGGTCGGCCATGCGTTTCCCCTCGACGGCCTTACGCAGCACTGACGGCGTTGGAACGGTCGAGATTAGAATTCACAGCGGACGTTGGCCTGCGAATAACGGTTGCGAACCGTCGCCACCGTTGACAGCTGCAGGTCGACGCCAACGAGGTCGAAGGGCGCGCCGATGCAGACGGCGCCGCCGCTGATTGAGTTCGGATGGCCGGACTTCTTTCCGAGGCTGTTGTCGAAAACGTCGCTGTCCGTTTCTGCTGCCGCCGAACCTGGGCGCGATGACCGACCAAATACCTCTCTAGGCGGGGACCGGTTGATGTTATGGTCCTGCCGCGTTTCGCCCTAAGAGGAGAGAGCTCGTGGCAGGAACTGCGGTTGCCTTCGGGCCTGCGTCAGGATGACCGACCAACTCCCAGACAACACCCCGGTTGGGGTACTGGGCCGGGTCATCGTGGGCATCAGCCTCGCCGTCATCGGTGTTGTTTCGTTCATCTGCCTCGGTTGGACGTGGCTGGGTGTCGAGGACACCCAGGCCGAGGATGCCCGGACGACGGCCAACGCGCTCGGATTCGATTTCACGCTCTCCGGTGAAACGGCACTCTTCCTACTTGTCTTCGCAGCTGCCGCAGTCGGTAGCTTCGTACACGCCGCGACGTCCTTTGTCACGTACGCCGGAAACCGGACGCTTCGCCGAAGCTGGATCGTCTGGTACTTCTTCCGGACGCTCATCGGCATCGCGTTGGCGACGGTCGTGTACCTCGTCGTCCGGGCAGGATTCTTTGCCAACGCCACGGGTGCTACCGAGGTCAGCCCGTTTGGGGTCGCCGCCATCGCCGGTCTCGCCGGGTTGTTCTCCAAGCAGGCGACGGACAAGTTGGAAGAGGTGTTCGATGTCATGTTCAAGACATCGGAGGGCTACGGGGATGAGAAGCGTGCCGACAAGGCCGAACCTCGTACCCTGGACGTCGACGACACCGAGCCGCGCGAGTTCCCGATCGGGAGCCCCGACACCGAGGTCCTCGTGACGGGCCGTGGTTTCGTGGACGGCTGCGCCGTCCGGGTGGACGACCGGCGCTACGACGCGACCGTACTCGACCCCGGGCGGCTGACGTTCGTCCTATCGGGCGAGCAAATGACGACACCAGGTGCCCGGGCGGTATCGGTCGAGGGGCTCGAGGGCCAGCGCACGCGAAGCCGACCCATCACGATCAAACCGCCGCCAAGCGAGGCCGCCGACAATGACAATCAGCCGTGACGACCCTCATGTAGGTTCTTGTGGCCGGTAGTGCGTCCGGCCTCGATCGCTTTCCCTTTGGGCAGGTCGGCGCTTGGCTAGCAGAGGGCCAGCTTGTCCCATTCGTGGGGTCTGGCGCATCGCTCGCGGGAACTCCGGCTGATAACCGCCTGCCAGACGGACAGCGGACTAGCCGACGAGCTAATCGAGCAAATGGGTGCCGCGTACCCGGCTGGCTCGGGTGACAATTTGGCGAAGGTGGCACAGTATTTCGAATATACCGCCTATGACCGTTCACAGCTCTATGACTATTTGCATGAGCGCTTCGAGAAGCGTGCCCCGAAGACGGCCGCCGTCGCAGAGATGCTCGCAAGTTTGCCGAAGGGCGACCGTCCGCTGTTCATAATCACCACTAATTATGACTCCATTATTGAAGGAGCTCTCCGGTCCAAAGGTCGGCCACTCTGTGTGATTACCCAAAACCTCCGAGATCCCGCGTTGGGAGCGCAGAGAATCACGCTCAAGACTCCGTCCGGCGAAACTCGAACTGAGGATAGCTTCGACTTCCAGTGGAACGATGACCAGTTTCCGGCCGAGACCTGCTTCCTATTCAAAATGCACGGGTCCACCGCAGCAACTCACCAAGACGGCCGAGACGACATTATCATTACCGAGGACGACTATGTGTCATTTCTCGTGCAATCGGGTGGTGGGTCAGCCCCGAACTTTCCTCCGCCCTCTCTGACGAGAGCCTACAAGGAACGCCGATTCCTTTTCCTTGGGTATTCGCTCTATGATTGGAACTTCAGAGCTTTCCTGCACATGCTTGCGATGCGGAACGCGCTCTCTGGCCGGGAGGCTCGACGTCATTGGGCCATACAGCTTGCACCCGATGAGTATGAGATCGAAATATGGCGGCACCGAAATGTCAATATATACGATGGTGATCTCGTACAGTTCTGCGATCGCTTGCTGAAGATGATGCCATGAGGTCGAGTGACCATAGTTCGTTGCTCAATCCGTTCGTCGGTCTCAGGCCGTTCGAATTCAACGACCGCGAGCTCTACTTCGGACGAGCACGAGAAACGGAGACATGCTACAACCTGGTGTCGACGCTCCCCGTCGTCGTGATTTACGCTCGGAGCGGGACGGGAAAGAGCTCGCTACTCAACGCCGGACTGATGCCCAGGTTGCTCGAGGACGACACGACCGTAGTTGTAGCGATTCCCAAGGACGTCGAGAACATCACTTTGTTCGTTGAAGAACAGCTAAGGACCGGATCCTTGCCGGCCAGTGACCGACCGAGGTTGTCGGACATCATGACCACGTACTCGGATCACACAGGAAAACGGGTCGTTCTCATCTTGGACCAGTTCGAAGAGCGTCTGAACGCCGGCCTCCAGCACGACGCACTCTATGAGTCGATCGCATGGTTGTGCAACAGCACGCGAGTGACGCCGGGTGTATCGTTCTCTGCCTTCGCGAAGACTACTTGGGTGGTCTCGAACCCCTCATTCGACGAGTGCCCAGTTTGTTGAACGGCGGATACCGCGTTCCGCCGCTCGATCGCACAGGGTTGGAACGCGCAGTCTATGGTCCGCTCTCGGTTGCCCGCAGCGACAATAGAGTCAGTCACGCTCTGGTGGATCGGACCTTGGACGACCTGGATCAGAGTCTGCTCGGGGCTGCGCACGCACCCGGCGAACAGCGGTTTGAGCCGGGGTACTTTCAAATCGTGTGGTCAGCGCTCTGGGACTCTCGTCATGACGACAGACGCGCCAATCACGGTCGAGTTATACAATCGACTTGGCGGCGCAGGGTCGCTGCTGAAGCAGTTCATCGCCGGCCGACTTCAGTTTCTGGAGCCGGTCGACGCCCATGTGTTCTTCGCGATGTCGCGATACTTGGTCCTACCGAGTGGCGCAAAAGCTCCGATGACGTCAGATGATTTGAACGGGTTGCTAGGTCCGACGGATTTTTTGGCATGGCCATCACGTGGGCGTACGTGGTCCGACAGCTCAGCGAAATCGCTGAGCTGGTTCAGTTACTTGAGTATAGAAGACCGCGGTCGGCACGTCCGCGAGGTGTTTCGCACCCTCTCTTCGACGGATTCCCCGGTGTTTCAACGGGTTCTTCGGGGTGAGCGCGAGGAGTTCGAGCTATTGCACGATCTTCTCGGTTCGATAGTGTTGGAGTGGCGGAACGAATTCCGGCGAGAGTTCGGTTCGTCGACGGAGTCGGATTCGATCGCCCTCGAAACCGCCGCAGCTTCGCTCAGGAACCGAATCCGCCGGCGGTTCCTCGGTGCCACCTTGGTTCCAAGAAGTCCCGTCCTGGCTTCGATCGAGCGCTCGGGTGGAAGCGATGACGAGGATCTCGTTATGGATCACGAAATATACCGACATGAGAATCCGGCGATGGCCTCGACTATTCGAGAGGCTACCGATTGGGCGGTCGCATCGAACGAGAGCTTAGCCGATTGCCAGAATTCGACCGGCCCGTTGCCGCACGGTGTGTTATCCGATGTCGCTACAGGACTGATCGTCTACAACGAAGCGTTCCAGTACACGTATTACCGGCCTATTAGTGAGTGGAATGGGGCCACGTTTGCGCTGAGGGATTCACTGCTAGGACTGGGCCTACGGCATGACGATCGAGCGGTGCGGACCGAGGTCCAACGCCTGATACCGGCCCTGGCGGGAGCCGGAGCCCAGTTCCCGGCGCCCACGTTTCACCGAACGATCCGCACTTGGTCGGAAGTCCGGCGCGCGACGCTTATGTCAGCCTTTTCGCTCGTTTTCGTAGCCGTGTCATTGGCGGTCGGCTTGCTGGCAGTATTGTGGTTATTAGAACCTGCGGAAATAGAATATGCATGGCTGACGGTCGGCGTTGTTGCTGTGGGCGCCGTCTGGCTTATTTTGGTGGTTGCGATTGATCAGGACTCTCGCCAGTCTACGTTATTCCGTGGAGCGATCGCTGCGACCGCTCGCGGTCTCATGACACGCTCGCGGCCTCGAACGCCGGCAAAGCTGTTGGGTCTGTGGCCTTTGCCTTTCGTTTATTTGTTCGGCATCATGTGGCTTGGTGCGGTGCTCTTCGAGTGGTTTGGAATGTCGGCGACAGCGGGCTTCAACATCGGCGCGCTCGTCGGCGCGGGCGTGGCGGGAGTTGCATTCGCACTTAGCACTGAGTAGGTCTGCACCTAGCACTGAGTAGGGTCTGATCGCGCCGAGCGGCACTGATGCTGGAGGCCGTCGAAGCTGTCCGCGGGGGGACGGCGCATGAGGCAGCGAGCACGACCACTCGCCGAACTCATCTGACCGATGGGACGGTCCGGAGACTCGGCACCGCCACAACGACTCGAATCGTTCGCCGATCCCAGGTGCGCCGTGACCGGTCGGGAGGCAGCCGGCAACCGAACTCAGGGCCAGCGGTCACCGACGTCCTAATTCCGTTGCTCGGGTTTCTGGATCGTTGCATCATTCCGGTCAGCCAGGAGAAAGGAGCACACTCATGAGTGACCATGAGGTGCGTTTCGACGGGGGCTTTCCGGTGGCGCTCGCGCGAGAGCCGGGCGATGCCGAGGCGTACACGGTTGACGAGGATCCCGAACTGGATGCCGTCTGGGATTCCGTGGACCGAAACCCGGGTATGTATTCGTCGTCCGACTATGCCGACCCCGACATCGAGATCGGACTGGCGAATGAAGGTTCGGCGTTTGATCCAAGCGGCGGGGTGTCGTGATGGGCGGCTGGCGACCGGCGAAGAGCCTGGAGCAGCTTTTCAAGGATCTCGATGCCATCGCGCCGGGGCGTAGCAGGGTGACCGACGGGTTGATCGGCGACAAGAACCACCACCCGCCTTCGGACCACATCCCCGACCAGTGGATGGCGACGTGGCCGACTCCCGGACCGTTCGGCGTCGTGCATGCGGCCGACGTGACCCACGATCCCGCGCATGGTGCGGACATGGCGATCGTCAGCGAACAACTCCGCGTGGCACGTGATCCTCGGACCAAATACATCATCTTCAATCGGCGAATTGCCAGTTCAAGGGAGAACTGGGCGTGGAGGAGGTTCACGGGCGATCCGCACTCCGGCCACATGCACATCTCCGTGAATGCCGGACCGATCGCCGATGACGTTTCTCGGTGGGGGCTTCGTCCCGGAGCTGTGGTGATCGAAGAAGACATCGAACCCACTTCGGGCGAGATTGTGCCCGGCCAACGCGGTGAGGAGGTCTTCCAGCTGCAACTGCTGCTGATCCGCATTGGCTTGATCCGCAACACCGCTGGAAACCGTGACAAGCATTACGGCGACGAGACCGTCAAAGTGATCAAGCGGTTCCAGCGGGCCAACGGCCTGTTGGACGATGGGCGTGTCGGACCGAACACGTTACGGGCACTCAAGGCCTTCGACGACCAGACCTGATCGGTCAGGTCTCGACGAGATGCCGTAAGAACGGAGGGCGAAATGGCTGCAGTTGCCGTGCGGGCGACGTTGCGAGAGGGCGCGAGGGGAGCTGACGTAGCGGCACTTCAAGCCTGGCTCAACAAGACGTTCCCGAGCTTCTCCCGCATCGACCTCGGACCTCAGCGGTACGGGCCTCAGACCGTGGCAGTGATCGCCGAGTTCCAGAGGCGCGCAGCGGTGACCGGACCAGACGCCGACGGGCGGATCGTCGGTCCCCGCACCTGGGCGGCACTCGAACGATTCGGTTTCGGAGCGTCCCGGGTCGAGCCGGCCCCGGCGAAGTCGGACTGGCCCAACGTCAGCCCGAACGAGCGCATGCGGTACGTCGTGAAGCGCCTCGTCGAACGCTACGGCTACCCGGTGAACGGTGCAGCCGGGATTGTCGGCAACCTGTGGAGCGAGTCCGGGGTGCTTCCGAGCCGGATCGAGGGAAGCAAGGCCGAGGCGCCGTTGCGCGCTCACGACTTCCGCGGGACGCCGACCAGCTTCACTGCCGAGCAGGTGATGTCGCGCAACAAGGAGACGAAACTCGGACCCAAGCTGGCGGGGGTCGGTCTCGCCCAATGGACGTTCGGGAGTCGGCGAGCTGGACTGTTCACCCACGTGTACGAGGGCAAGTCCCTCGGTGCCGGCGTGCTCTTCAACATGGACGCGCAGATCGACTACTTGAATCAGGAGCTTCGTACGATCAACGACTTCGACGATGTACGCCGGGTCGTGCTGACCACGTCCGTTGGCGTGCACGCGGCCAGCGACGAGATGGTCTACAGCTTCGAACGCCCCGGCGCGATCCTGCGACGACAATCGGAGACTCCCGCGTACCAGCCCGGAGGTGCAAGCGGTCTTCAAGAAGCGGCGCACGGCTTCGGACGTGGCGCTCAGCGCGTTTCTCGGGTAGGGCCGGTTTGAAGGCCGTGGCGGCGGTTCTTATTCGCCAGCGCGATCTGCTCGTTTAACTCACCCGCCAGTGAAGCGTTGTCTGTCACACTTTGCCGGACTTTTCAACGGGAGGTGGCGCATGGCCCACGAATTCGACCGTGGATACACGAGGCGCTTCGCCACACTCGTGCGCAACTACCCGGGGCCGGAGGTCTACCCGCCGAAGGACTTCAGGGTGGAGTGGGGGCCGATCTTTCACCGGGGGCGGCTGGACGGCTCGGCCAGGGTGCTCGTCCTCGGTCAAGATCCGGCCGCCCACGAGACGATTGTCCGGCGGATTCTCGTCGGCGAGGCCGGTCAGCGGATCCAGGGATTCTTGGCCCGGCTCGGCATCGAGACCAGCTACGTGATGATCAACGCCTTCCTGTACAGCGTGTACGGCCAAGGTGGAGGCACGCGTCACAAGGACGATCCGTTGATCGCCGAGTACCGCAACCGGTGGCTTGACGCGCTCATCGTCGATCGCCAGGTCGAGGCGGTCGTCGCCCTCGGCCAGCTCGCCGACATCGCGTTCAACGCCTGGCTGGCGACACCGGCGGGACAGGCAGTCGACGTCGTTTACCGGCCGATCACTCACCCGACCTACCCGGAGAGCGCGTCCCGGTCTGGCCGGATCACCAAGGCCGAGGCGACCGCCCTGCATGCTCGAAAACTGGAACGCGGCGCTCCCCGCCCTGCGCCAGGCGATCACGCAGCCCGACGTTGAGCGCCCGCTGGTGCCATACGGCAGCGCCCTCGAGGACTCGGACCGTTCGCCGATTCCCGAGCTCGACATTCCGCCCGGCATGCCGTTCTGGATGGGTGCGGTCGAGTCGTGGGCCGTTCGCAGGAACGCCGACGAGGCGACCGGCCCAACGGCCACCGACGCCGAGATTGCCACCGCCAAGCGGGCGACGATCGTCGTGAAGATCCCCCGCGTGCACCGCACGTGGCCTCCGATCGCTTGAGCGGATCGGGCTGTCCATGATCGACGTTCGCAGCGAGCCGTATGTGCTCGAGGGCCGCGTGGTCACGATGGACGACGAGCGCCGGATCATCGACGACGGCGCCATCTACATCCGCCAGGGGCTGATCCACGCCGTCGAGCGGGCGAGGGGCCCGCGGCCGGCCGGCTTCGATGATGCGCCGCGGGTTGCGACGGGCGACACCCTGTACCCGGGTCTGATCGAGCTGCACAACCATTTGGCCTACAACGCGGTGCCGCTGTGGCGGGTGCCGAAGCGTTACCAGCACAACGCCAGCTGGCGTGGCACGGAAGAGGCGATGCGGGCGGTGAGCAAGCCCGCCGAGGTCTTGGCGAAGACGCCAGGCGTGGCCCAGGCGATGGTCCGCTACGCGGAGGTCCGTTGCCTGGTGGGCGGTGTCACGACCAGCCAGGGAATCACCCTGGCGACGCACTCGGGCATCCAGGCATTCTTCAAGGGTCTCGTCCGAAACGTCGAGCAGTCGGCCGTCGAGGGGCTGCCCAGTGCGGACACCAGGATCGAGAACCCACCGACCAAAGGGGCGGCGAGCTACCTCGAAGACCTGGAGCAGATGACGTGTCGGCTCCAGCACATGAGCGAAGGATTCGGCGATACGGCTCGCGGCTGGTTCTTGCGCCTCCGATTCCCCGACGACGACGACAAATGGGCGATCACCGATGCCTTCTGTGCCATCCATGCCACGGCACTGAGCAGAGCCGATTTGGACATCGTCCACAGCAGAGGTGGCTCCGTCATCTGGTCGCCGCTCAGCAACTATCTGCTGTACGGCGACACGGCAGACGTGGAGGCGCTGAAGGAATCGGGGGTGTTGATCGGGCTCGGATCGGATTGGGCGCCGTCGGGAAGCAAGAACCTGATCGGCGAGCTGAAGGTGGCCCGCCTGGCCAGCCAGGAAGCGGGGGACCTGTTCTCTCCCGAGGAGCTCGTGGCGATGGTCACCGTCAACCCGGCCCGCATCTGCAAGTGGGACCCCCTGCTTGGCTCTCTCGAGGCGGGCAAGCTGGCCGACATCGTCGCCGTCAACGGCGCCGGTGGCAACGAGTACGAGCATCTCCTCAACGCCCGCGAATCCTCGATCACCCTCGTGGTCATCGACGGAGTCCCCCGCGTCGGTCAGGTCAGGCTGATGGAGAGGTTCGACCCGATCGGGCCGGCGTGAGCGGACCACGATCGGAACGTCTCTCCGCCTGCTTGACCTCGCCCCCGTCGCGGCTGCCGATCCGCTGGGTGGGCTGACCCTCACCGAGGCGAAGCACCGTCTTCGCGAGGCGCTCGCCGACCTGCCGACACTCGCCGCCGACCTCGACAGCGGGATCGTGGACGAAGGCTTCGTGGCCGACGTCGGCGCCGTGCTCGGCGCGGACCGCCCGCCCGATCTGGAAGCGGTCGACTCAGCTCGATTCCGGGTGAAGCTCGACTTCGAGGAAGACGACGCCGCTCTTGCCGTGGTCCACGGCCTCGACCTGGGAACCACGCTCGCCGAGTGGGTCGACCCGATGGCCTTCGAGGAAATGACCGTGGTCGACGACCCGGCGTTCTTGTCGGCCATCGTGCACGCCCTCAACGTCCCGCGTTTCATCAAGGAGCGATTGCCCGCGGCCTACGGCCGCCGCATCGCAGTTCCCGACGAAGGCGCGGTGCCGAACATCGACGAGGCCGTTCGCGCCGAGCTCGGAGAGGTACGAGATCTGGCTGAGTTCCTCGAGGAGGCCGCCGGCCAGCTCTCGCGTGACGATCGGGCACGCATCCTCGAGCAGGCGTTCGCTGTGCTGGAGAACCACTACGTACACCTCCCCTTCAAACGGGCCCGATATGCCGTGGATCCCCTCCAGCGCCTCCGCGTCCTCCGTCGCCAACTCGACGAGGCAGGGAACGACCTGCCACCCGAGATCGACTTTCACGCCGACCTTCTGGAGACGTTCTCCCTGGTCCGCGATCTCCACACCACCTACCAACTCCCGTTCCCGTTCCGTTCGCGGGTGGCATGGCTCCCATTCCTGGTCGAGGAGTGCGACGACCGAGGCTCCGCTCGCTATCTGGTGACGCGGCTCGTCGGCGACCCCGGTCCGGAGTCGTTCACGGTGGGCGCCGAGATCCTGCACTGGAACGGGACGCCGATCGGCGCCGCTGTTGGGCAGCTCGAGCGGGTGCAGTCTGGGAGCAACCGTGCAGCCCGCCACTTCCGCGCCGTGGGCATGCTGACCATCCGGCCGCTCGGCCACGTGACCGCCCCGCACGAGGAGTGGGTCAGCGTGCGCTATCGCCCGCCCGGCTCGAACAAGATCCTCGAGTGCAGGCACCGCTGGCTGGTGTCGACGCCTCGCCGGGGGGTCGGCAGGGTCGAGCTCGACTCGCTCGGCCTCGGTGCGACCGAACTCGGCGTGGACAGCGAGCTCGACGAGCTCAACGACGTCCGCAAGGTGTTCTTCGCCGGCGCGGCATTGCACGAGGAGCGCCAGGCCCACGCCCAGGGCCGCCCCAAGCGCATGAAAGCTCGAACGAACGACCTTGCCACCACGCTGCCGACCGTTCTACGGGCCCGCGCCCTCGAATCTGACGGCGACGCCAGGTTCGGCTACCTGCGCATCTTCAGCTTCAACGTCGCCGATCCCGACGGCTTCGTCGACGAGTGCGAGACCCTTCTCAGGGCACTCCCCCCCGACGGCTTGGTGATCGACGTTCGAGGCAACGGCGGTGGGTCGATCATCGCAGCCGAGAGCCTGCTCGAACTGCTCAGCCCCGAGCCGATCGATCCCGAACAAGCCCAATTCATCGCCACGACTGCGAACTTGAGGCTGTGCCGGACGCCGCCCGACTCACCACGATTCCGTGGGCTACACCTCTCGCCGTGGGAGGCCTCGGTCAACGACGCCATCGGCATCGGCGCTCCCCACAGCCTCGGATTTCCGATCACCGAACCCGGCCGTCTCCGCAGGCGAAGCCAGATCTATCCGGGGCCAAAGGTGTTGGTGGTCGATCCGCTGTGCTACAGCGCGACCGACATCTTCGCCGCCGGGTTCGCCGACCATGGGATCGGGCCCATCCTCGGAGTCGGCGCATCCACGGGCGCCGGAGGGGCCAACGTGTGGTCGCACCGGGTTCTGCGGGCGTTACTCGCCGAGCAGGGCGCGGCCTCATCGTATGAACCGTTGCCGTTCGGTAGCGATCTACGTGTCGCCATTCGCCGCACACTGCGGGTCCGCGCCCGCGCCGGCGAGATCCTCGAGGATTTCGGCGTCACACCCGACCGCGTCGTGCAGCTCACGGCTGCCGATGTGCTCGGTTCGAACCAACACCTGCTCGCTGCCGCGATGGAGATGCTCGCGGAGCAGCCTCGCCGAGCGCTCGAGGTCGACGTCGAGCGAGGGCGTGGTCGTCCTGGCCAGCGCCGCCCCGTGCTCGCCGTTCGCGGGACTGGGATCGACCGAGTCGACATGCGTGTGAACGGCTGGCACCTGCGTTCGTCCCCGATCGGCGAACAGCCGCTACGCATCGATCTCGGCGACTACGAGGGTCCGTCCACCGACAGCTTCGACGTAGAGCTGTACGGACTCAGCGACGACCGAGTCGTGGTACGCCGACGCCAGCAGTTCCCCGCGACTCTCTGACGGGGCAAGAGCGGCGATGACTTCCTACCGCCGCGACGCTTCGGGATGTCCCAAGGTCGTGGCTGCGTCACGACGGTTGCGACGTGATCGTTACCAAGATCTCGCCGAGCTCGTCCAGCGGGCCGGCCGGCGTTCCCATCGGCTCGACGCTGATGCGGGTTCCGGTCACCGTGCCTGGGCCGTACTCGCCGGTCGGCACATCCGCAGCGCCTTCCACCTCGAGCGTGTACTCGCCGGTGAAGCTCGCGCCGTCCACGCTCACCTCGAGTACCGCCCGAATCTTGGCGAAGCCTGCGACGTCGCCGATGTCGTCCTCGGGGAAGGTCTGCACGAGCGTCACGGCGGCGGAGCTGGGTCCCGTCGCCTCCCATGCGCCGTAGCTGTCGCGTCCATCCGCCACGTCGGTGTCGCGGTAGATCCCGTCCGCCCCGAAGGAAACGAGTGCCGCCGGGCTGTCAGCGTCCTGCCCGTCCGTGAGCACCCACGCACCGACGAGTGGGTGATCCTGCGTAGGCGCGCCGACGACGACGCTCTGGTTTCTTGCTGATTCACTCGCCGGCGGTTCTGCCTCGGGTGCGTTGCCGCGTTGCGTGGAGATTGCGGCAAGACCTCCGGCAACGATGCCGATCGCGGCAGCAGCCGCCAACGGCACTCGCCAGCGCGTCGATCTTGTCCGCGATCCGTTGCGCCGTGGGGAGGCGCATCAACGCCCGCTCGAGGTCGACGTCTGCCGCCGTGTCCGTTGTCGACGGCCCATCGATGAGCCGCTGGCCGCGGTGACGCCGGCGGTTCCACCGGCGGCCCTTGGACTCGCCGACGCGATACAGATAGCCGACCGGGTTGTCCATCAACCGCAGCCGATCCCAATTCGACAGGCAGTAGGCCAATGCCTCGGCCGCCGCGTCCATCCATCATCGTGGACCCCGAATCGGGCCACCAGCGCCCGTTCGAGAACCGGTTGCGACTCGGTCACGAACTCTTCCAGCGAACACTGGCGGGTCTCGGTCGTGATCACCGACCTCGAGGACACCAACTCGGTCAGATCCATTCAGCTGACCCGCCCCGCGATCGCCCGAACGACGACGCCGAGCACGAGCGTGGCGGTGCCGGCGAGGACGGCGATCGGTGGCAGGGACGTGATCAGCGCGACGCAGCCGATGAGGCCAACGACGGCGATCATGGGCGACCAGCGTCGTTGTTCGCTCGTGAGGGTCAGGGCCGCGGCATTGGTGATGGCGTAATAGGTGAGCACGGCGACGCCGGAGATGGCGATCGCGTTGTGGAGTTCGACGATGGCGATGATCGTGATGACGACGGCGGCGACGCACAGCTCGGCGCGGACCGGGAGCGAACGCTGCAGCTCGACATGGGCGAGCCATCGCGGAAGATCGCGCTGGCGGGCCATCGCCAGGGTGGTCCGCGATACGCCCGGGATCAGGTTCAGCAGGGCGGCGAGGGCGGCGATGCCTGCGCCGATGCGCACGAGTCCGCCGACATCGAGGTTGCCGGCATCGGCAACGAGCCGCAGGGGTGCGTCGGTGCTGGCGAGCAGCTTCGAGTCGACGGTTGCCAACGCTGTGATACCGACGACGGTGTAGACGGCGAGTACGCCGATCAACGCGCGAGGGATCGCCTTGGGGATGGTGGTCTCGGGGTTGCGGACCTCTTCGCCGAGGGTGGCGATCCTGGCGTATCCGGCAAAGGCGAAGAACAGAAACCCGGCGGAGCGCATGACGTCGAGCGGTCCGCCCTCGTTCGGGGTGAGACGTCCGAGGTCAGCCTCAGGGCTTGACCAGCCCGCCACGACAACTGCGGCGAGCGCGCTGAGCGACATGACCAGGAGAATCCGGGTGATGGCAACGGTGCGGGTGAGGCCCCCGAGATTTGCCACGGTGACCGCGACGACAGCTGCGATCGCCACGGCCCGCTCACGGTCGGGCCACAGATATGCGCCGACGGTCAATGCCATGGCGGCACACGACGCGGTCTTGCCGACGACGAAACCCCAGCCGGCGAGATGACCCCAGCCGGGGCCGAGTTGCCGGCGACCGTACACGTAGGTGCCGCCCGACTCGGGATGCACGGCGGCGAGCTGGGCTGACGAGGTGGCGTTGCAGAACGCGACGATCGCTGCGATCGCCAGACCGATCAGCAACCCCGCACCGGCCGCGTCTGCGGCCGGTGCCCAGGCGACGAAGACACCGGCGCCGATCATCGACCCGGCACCGATGACCACGGCGTCGCCGACGCCGAGGCGTCGTTGGAGCGTTCCCGTGTTCAGCGTGTGGCTGGCTGAAAGAGCTCGATGACGTTTCCGGACGGGTCCTGGAGCAGGATCTGCTTGCCGCCCGGTCCCTCCACGACGTCGTTGCGGAACACCGCGCCGGCGTCACGGAGCCGTTCGACTTCGGCGTCGAGGTCATCGACGATGAAATGGATGCGGTTCCAACCGCCCGGTCCAGGCTTCGCACCGTCGGGCATCGCACGTCCGGCCGAGCTTTTCGGGCCGGAGAGCAGCAGCCGCAGGTTGCCCCGCCGGACATCGGCGAACGCGGGCGCGGAGCTGGTCAACAGCTCGAAGCCCAAGAGCTTCGTGTAGTAGGTGATCGACTCCTCGACATCGTCGACCATGTAGCGAACGTTGATGGTCTCATCGTTGGGCATGAGTGGGCCTCCTTGTCGTTGCTGGTTGGGTCAAGACGTGAAGCTGGAAGCGGATGCGTGTCTCGAGCTCGGCGGCGGTGCGTTCGAACGCTGGGTACGAGGCGCGGTTGGTCGGACCGCCAAGCGCCGGGTCGGGAACGCTCCAATGCACGCGCTCGCGGGCCGAAGGGAACTCGGGGCAGACAGCTCGAACTCGGTCGCACAACGTGACCACCGCGTCGAACCGCTGAGTGACGAACTCGTCGAGGTGCTTGGTGCGGTTCGCACTGATGTCGATTCCACGACTGCGAAGGACGCGTACGGCGTTCGGATGCAACGGTTTCGGATGACTACCGGCGCTTGCCGCTTCGATTGCACCGGCCGACATGTGCCCGAGCAGCGCCTCGGCGATCTGGGACCTGGCGCTGTTTCCGGTACACAAGAACAAGACCCGCTGCCCGCGGTGTGAACGCCGGGTTCGTAGTGGAGCCAATGTCGCGGGTGCCAGCCACAGCGCTGGATGCAGAGCGCCTCCCGCCGTTCGGAGCGCCTCACCGCAGGCCGTGAGATCGATCGCGTAGTAGGTGTCGCGGCGATCTGCCGAACTACGACGTGCGGTCACCAGGCCACCGTCTCTCAACAGACGCAGGTGGTACGACACGAGGCTCTGCGGCTCTTCGACCAGCGCCATCAGCTCCCAGACGGCTCGATCGCTCCGCGCCAGCTCTCGCAGAAGTCGCCACCGCAACGGATGCGACGTCAGACGCACATACGCCGGCGGGTCATCCGTGGTTGGGCGTTTTGCGGACTTCGACTGCACATGATCAACAGTACCCAGCACACGTGACAACCAATCAAATCAGATTGATGTATTTTCGCTGGCCCGCGGGTTGGACGTCAGAAGTCCTGGTCGTCGAGATGAACGTGTCCGTTCGCCGCCAGCCAGTGAAGTGACTCGTGGAGGGCGTCCAGTGAGCTGTATCGCGGCTGGAAGCCGAGCACCTCGCGAGCCCGATCGATGCTCGCGGCAATGCTGCGCCCCACGTGCTCGCGACTCGCGCCGGCATGCTCGGCGCCGACGCGTCGCTCGAACTCGGACCAGTCGACAAACTCGAGGACCGGCTCGCGGCCGAACCATCCGGCCACACCGGCAGCCAGTCCGCGCAGCGTCATGGCCTGCTCGGAGACCACGTGGAAGCTCGATCCAACCGCTGCCGGTCTGGTCAGGGACCGTTGAAAGGCCTGTGCGACGTCGTCGGCGTGCACGTGGTGCAGCACGCCGAGTCCGAGGTCGGGTAGGGGGAGCGGCTCGCCGCAGGCCAAGCGCCGCCACACACCGAGATCCAGATTGCCTGCCGGGGTGATGACGGGCCACGGACCGCTGATGTGCCCAGGGTGAAGTACGACGCTCGGCACTCCGCCGGCAATCGTCTCGCGGTGGAGCAGCGACTCAATCGCTGCCTTGCCGGTTCCGTAGTCGCCGTAGGCGGTACGCGGTTCGTCCTCGGTGACCGGCACTCGTGCGGCCGGGCCGTGGACCCAGATCGTGCCGCAATGGATCAGTAGCGGCCGAGTTCGCCGCAATGCCTCCACGAGTTGCTGCGCGGACTCGGGCGTGAAGCACAGCAGGTCGACTACGGCGTCCACGGCCAACGCGGCAATCCGCCCGCCGAACACACCGTCCGCATCCTCGGCCTCGCGATCGACGGTGATCCGCTCGACGGAGCGCCACTCCGGCGCTGACACGTACGGGTCGCGGGCGCCGCGGCTGAGCGCCACGACCTCGTGGCCGGCCCGGACCAGACGGGGGACGAGGTAGCTACCGATATGGCCAGTGGCGCCGATCACCACAACGCGGCTCAAGGGAACCTACGAACTCGCAGCCAGCTCGTCGCGGACGAGCGCGGCGCCGGCGACCATCGCCTGCATCTTCCCGAAGGCGACGTCGCGGGGCAGGTACTTCATGCCGCAGTCGGGAGCGACCACCACTCGGTCGGCGGACACGTGGGCGAGCGCTCGGCGGATGCGGTCGGCGACCACGTCCGGTGTCTCGACGGTCGTGTCGCCGAGGTCGAGGACTCCGACGATGATCGTCTTGCCCGGCAACGACTCGAGGACGGTGGTGTCGAGGTTGGACTGCGCCGTCTCGATGGAGATCTGATCGACGCCCGCGCCGGCGAGTTCGGGGAGGAACGAGTAGCCCGATGGCCGCTCGTGGATGATCGCCGCGTACCCGAAGCAGATGTGCACGGCCGTCGTTCCGACCACTCCGTCGATCGCCCTCGCCAGAGCGTCGAGACCGTAGCTGCGCGCTTTCTCGGGACGAGCCTGCATGTACGGCTCGTCGATCTGCACGATGTCGGCGCCCGCAGCGAAGAGGTCGACGATCTCCTCGTTCACCGCGGCCGCGTAGTCGAGGGCGAGCTCGGCTTCGCTCTCGTAGTAATCGTTCTGCGCCTGCTGCGACATCGTGAACGGACCGGGCACGGTGACCTTGACGGTGCGATCCGTGTGCGCCCGCAGGAACTGGAGGTCGCCGCACCTGGACAGGGTGCTTGCGACGGATCGTGTTGACGACACGGGGAACCGGGTTCGGATGGCCGCTGCGATCGAGGGCTGTTCCCGGGTTGTCGATGTCGACGCCGTCGAGCGCGGTGGCGAAACGATTCGAGTAGCTCTCGCGGCGCATCTCGCCATCGGTGACGATGTCCAATCCGGCGCGTTCTTGATCGATGATGGCAAGGACGGTGGCGTCGTTCTGAGCCTCCTCCAACCACTCCGGAGCGACCCGCCACAACTCGGTGGCTCGCACTCGCGGCGGGAAGCGATCGGCGAGCCGTGCCCGATCGATCAGCCAGTCCGGCTGGGCGTAGGAACCGACGAGCGAGGTTGGTAGGAGAGGCGAGGAAGGCGAGTGTCCGATGCCCGGGCACGGTACCACTGGGCGGACAGTGCGACCCTGACGAGGGCGGTTACCGGAATCATCGGCGTCGTTCAGGGCCGACACACGCCACAATGGTCGCTCCATGCCCGACCTCTTCGCCCTGCTGACCGAGCGTTTGGCGCCGGCGTTCGCGGCCGTCGCCGGCGAGGAGGGCGTCGATCCCGTCGTGCGGCCGTCGGATCGCGCCGACGCCCAGGCGAACGGGGCCTTGGCTCTCGCCAAGCGGCTCGGGCGGCCTCCCCGCGACGTCGCGAGCGACGTCATCGCCTCGTCGGACCTCGCAGGTGTCGCCGTCGCCGAGGTCGCCGGCCCCGGCTTCATCAACCTGACCGTCGAGAGCTCGCTGCTCGCCACGATGCTGACGGCTGTCGCCGGTGACGCCCGCTTGGGTATCGCCGCCGAACCGGGACGGCGTCACCTCGTCGACTACTCGGCGCCGAACATCGCCAAAGAGCTGCACATCGGTCACGTGCGCAGCACGATCATCGGTGACTCGTTGGTCCGCATGCTGACATTCCTCGGTCACGAGGTGGTGCGCGAGAACCACATCGGTGACTGGGGGCGGCCGTTCGGGATCCTCATCCAGCAACTCGTCGATCTCGGACGCGAGGACGACGACAAGCTGTCGTTGGAGGAGACCGGCGAGCAGTACAAGGCGGCCACAGCGCGGTTCGCCGAGGATCCCGACTTCGCCGAGCGCGCCCGCGCCCGTGTCGTCGCGTTGCAGCGGCGGGAACCCGAGACGATGGCGGTGTGGAACCGTCTCGTCCGGCTCAGCGAGGAGCAGTGGCAGGGCGTCTACGCCAAGCTCGGCGTGTTGCTGACCGTCGACGACGTGATGGGTGAGAGCTTCTACCAGGACCTGATGCCGAAGGTGATCGAACGCCTCGACGCTGCCGGGCTGCTCCAGGAATCGGATGGAGCCCAGGTCGTCTTTCCGGCCGGGTTCACCAATCGCGAGGGTGATCCGCTACCGCTGATCGTGCGCAGCAGCGCCGGCGCGCTCACCTACGCGACGAGTGACTTGGCGTGTGTCGTCGACCGCGTCGAGCGTGTTGGTGCCGAGGTCCTCGTGTACGTGGTCGGGGCACCGCAGGCGCAGCACCTGGCGATGGTGTTCGCCGTGAGCGCGATGGCGGGCTGGTTGCGTCCACCCGTTGAAGCGGTGCACGTTCCGTTCGGCAACGTCCTCGGCACGGACGGCAAGATGCTGCGCAGCCGCAGCGGAGACCCCGTCGGGCTCAGTGAGGTGGTCGACGAGGCGACCGAGCGCGGGGTGACTGCCGTTGCGGCCAAGAACCCGGAGCTACCCGATGAGGTGCGGCAATCGATTGGCCACGCTGTCGGCGTCGGGGCGTTGAAGTACGCCGACCTGTCGAGCGATCGTGTGCGTGACTATGTCTTCGACTGGGACCGGATGCTGTCGTTCGACGGCAACACGGCGCCATACCTCCAGTACGCCCACACGCGGATCTGCTCGATGCTGCGCCGCGCCGGCGTGACTCGCGACGAGGTCCGTGGTGCCGCGATTGTGGTTGAGGCATCGCAGGAGCGGTCGTTGGCGCTGCGCTTGCTGGCCTACGAGGGAGCGCTGCGCGAGGCGGTCGCCCGCTACAGCCCGCACCGGCTGTGCACCTATCTGTTCGAGTTGGCCACGGACTTCACGGCGTTCTACGAGCACTGTCCGGTGCTCAAGGCGCCGAGCGACGAACTGCGGGCGAGCCGTCTGGCGCTCAGCGAGCTGACCGCCACCACGCTCGCCCACGGGCTCGGCCTGCTCGGCATCGAGGCCCCCGAACAGATGTGATGAAGTCGAGCCCCAGCCCCTGAAAGATCGCGTCTAGCCTGCGGAGGGTGAGCCGGATCTTCTCCGTGAGCGTCGCGTCGGTCTACCCGCACTACGTGGCGAAGGTCGAGAAGAAGGGGCGCACGAAGGACGAACTGGACCGGGTCATCTGCTGGCTCACCGGCTTCAACGAGTCCGAGCTGCGGCGCCACCTCGAGAAGGAAACGACCTTCGAGGAGTTCTTCGCCGCCGCCCGGCTCAATCCCAACGCATCCCTGATCACCGGGACGGTCTGCGGTGTGCGCGTGCAGGATGTCGCCGACCCGCTGATGCAGAAGATCCGCTATCTGGACAAGCTCGTCGACGAGCTCGCCAAGGGGAAGGCGATGCACAAGATCCTCCGAGGTGAGCCAGACCGAGCGGCCTAGGACGATTGGAGTGTTTGCTGAGGGGCGTGTCGGCACGTGACACTCCAATGCAGCAAACACTCCAATCTGAGCCGATCGGCAGCGACGCTCCCGAACATGTGAGCTGCCCGGGAGCGCCGAAGCCGGTTCGCTAACGCCGGCGAGCTGGTCGCGCTTCTCGTTGGTGGGCTTGGCCGTGGCGTAGGCGGGTTTCGCCCGCCGCCCGACGCAGGCCTTCGAGGCGTCCGTGGACGTGCAGGAAGGCCAGTTCGCAAGCGAGTGTCGGATGCATGATCAGTTCCTTTGAGTCGTGGGTTGGCGCCGGGATGCGGCGCTACGGATGTCGTTGTCGATGTCGTGAGCTGCGCAATGCCGGACGACGTCGACGTGCTTGGTCGGCGGACCGGCGAACGTCGTCGAGACGTTCGTTCACGTAGCGGTCGGCCTGCAGTGGATGGATGGGTTCATGGGTCAATTCCTTGGGATTGGTGGTGTGGTTTGGGAAGACATGCGCGAATGCGCAGGAAGTACGGCCGAATGCCGCTGAGATCGACGTTCAGGACGCCGCGACTAACGAACCGCGCGATGGGCGCGAAGGTGGTGTCGCGTCGTCAGGCGACGGTCGCGCTCGAGCCGGCCAGGAGGCCGCCCTCGAGGTTCCCGGCGATCCAGGCGAGCGGCATCGCAGGGAGATCGATGAACGCAATCTTCAACATGTGATGCCCTCCTTTCGTCTGGTCGCGTCGGGCCACGACATGAATGATCACGCATCGGCACCGTTTGATACAAACGAGTTTCGCGGCGCGGCCTAGCCCTTAGATTCGCTGAGTCATGGCACCCATCGAATTCCGGTTGCTTCCCGACTCGTCGGAGGTCGGGCCTGACGGCGCGTTGCGCATCGGTGGCTGCTCGTTGCTCGAACTGGCGTCGTCGTTCGGAACGCCACTGTTCGTCTACGACGTCGACCACATTCGCACCCGTTGTCGAGAAGCCATCGCCGCCTTCGGGCCCCGCAGGGTGATCTACGCGACCAAGGCCTTCCTCTGCCGGGCCGTCGCTCGCCTCGTCCACGAGGAGGGTTTGCTGTTCGACGTCGCCAGCGGTGGCGAGCTCCACGTCGTGCTCGCCGCGGGTGTCCCCGCTACGGCGTGTGTCATGCACGGCAACAACAAGAGCGTCGACGAGTTGCGGTTGGCGATCACCGCCGGCGCGCGGCGCATCGTCGTTGACAGCTTCGACGAACTCGACCGCCTCGACGCGCTGCACCAGCGACCGACTTGCCGTGCCGGACGTCCTGCTGCGCGTCACCCCCGGGGTGCACGCCCACACCCACACCTACATCGCCACGGGACAGAACGACTCCAAGTTCGGCTTCAACCTCGGCAACGGGGACGCCGAACGGGCTGCCCGGCGGGCCCAAGCGTCACCGTCGGTCAACCTCGTCGGCTTCCATTGCCACATCGGGTCCAACGTCTTCGTCGCCGAGAGCTTTGCCAAGGCGGCCGGGGTGATGGCCGACTTCGCAACCGGCTTCGACCTCCCGGAGCTGGTTCTCGGAGGCGGGCTCGGCGTCGCGTATGTCGCCGACGAGTCGGCGCCGTCGACGAGCGAGTGGGCGGCCGCCGTGCTCGACGCTTGCGTATCCGCCGGTGTCACGGCGGACATCAGCGTCGAGCCTGGGCGGGCGCTCGTCGCCAGTGCGGCTGTCACGCTGTACACGGTCGGGACGATCAAGCGGATCCCGGGCGTGCGCACGTACGTCGCCGTCGACGGCGGAATGAGCGACAACCCGCGCCCGGTGCTCTACGGGAGCGGATACGAAGCGATGCTGCCGCGCAGTCCACTCGCCGAACGGCCGCGCCGCGCCCGGATCGTCGGAAAGCACTGCGAGTCCGGCGACATCCTCATCTTCGAGGCCCACGTCCCCGATGACGTCTCCGTCGGAGACGTGCTCGCCGTCCCCGTCACTGGCGCCTATGGGCACTCGATGGGCTCCAACTACAACAAGGTGCCGCGTCCGGCCATCGTGTTCGCCGAACACGGTGACGCCCGACTCGTCGTACGGCGCGAGACGTACGACGATCTGTTGCTCACCGACATGGGGTAATCCGGCGACCGCCGCCCAGCGAGGTGGAACACTGCCGGCCATGAACCTGCGTTTGGCCACGTCGAGCGGCGCCTGCGCCGTCGCCATGCTCGTCGGCGGCCACGCCGCGGCGGCCACCGGCACGACGGAGCCTCCACCGGGAGCCACCACTGGGGCCTGGCTGCGTCGAGATCGTGGCGCTGTTGGACGCACAGACGACGCTGGGTATGGCGATGTTCAGTGATGATGCCGCGACCGTGGAAGCCGGTCTCAGCGAACTGTCGGACCTCGCCGCTGCTGCGTCGGGCGCCGCACCGGACGAGATCAGCGAGGAGGTCGCGACCGTGACAGCGACGATCGACGCAACCGTCGCTGCACTCGAAGGCGTCGACCTAGGAGACACCGACGCGGTGCTGGCGGCCCTCGAGGCGACGGAGAACGAGGCGACCGGCGAGGCCTTTCCGGCCGTGTTGCGGTGGGCTACCGACAACTGCGGGTACGTCCAGGTCGACCCGTTCGCTGACGCTCCCGAGCCTCCTGACTGCGAGACGCTCGACGCTGCCGCCGCCGCTGCCGCCTCCGGCATCGACGTCGACGTCACGGACCTCGACGGCAGCGCCGACGTGAGCCTGCCCGGGTTCTGGACGAAGTCGTGCTCGTACGGCAACGGTGCGATGAGCCTGTCCACGCTCTCGTTCACTTCTCTCGAGGCCGCTGAGCAGTTCTACGCCGACAACCTCGACGTTGCTGGCGGCGTCGTGCTCGACGTCGCCGTCGGGTCCCTGCCCGAGTCGTCGCTGGTCATCCAGACGGGGGTGGTGCCGGACGTCGGGTCCACCGTGCCGGGCACGGACGGATCAAGCACCACTGCGACGGCGTCGGTCCAGGTCGCCGTGTTCGAGGCGGCCATCCCGTTCTCGGTGTCGTTCACTGGCGAGGACGTCGACCCCGCGGCCGTGGTCGCCGCCGCCGAGGCATTGTTCGCCGCGCCGACGTCGGGCAGCGAACCGCCACCGTCGGTCGCGACGACGACCGCCTAGATTTGCCGGATGCCGCGATGGGCCGACTCTCTCGCTCGTGCTGCGCGCCGTGCTGCGGCGACGTTGCGCTACCACGAGCGGAACACGGGACCCGTCGAGCGGCGCACGGAGCCGACCGCTCGCGTGGTCTCGGCCGAGGTTCGCGTCGAGTACACACCGCACCTCGACGGAGATCCGGATCCTGGCGAGGTGGTTTGGGCATGGATTCCGTTCGAGGACGACCCGACACTCGGCAAGGATCGGCCGGTCGTCATCATCGGCCGTCACGGTGACTTCCTGTCCGGCGTCGCGCTGACGTCGAAGGAGCGCAACGGTTGGGTCGACGTCGGCACCGGTGACTGGGACTCCAAGCACCGGCGCAGCTACGCCAAGGTCGATCGCCTTCTCGACGTCGACGCCCACACCGTCCGGCGGGAGGGCTCGATCCTCAACCGCCGCCAATTCGACCAGGTCGTCGACGCCGTCGTTCGGCTACACACGGTGGTGCGATGACTCGTTCCGTACGTCTCGGCGTTTTGGGGTTCGGCAACGTCGGATCGGCGTTCGTCGAGCTTGTGACGGCGCGGGCGAAGGAGATCGAGGCGCGGACCGGTATTCACCTCGAGGTCGTGCGCGTCGCCGTGCGCAACCTGTCACGAAGCCGCGATGTCGAGATCGATCCCGACCTGCTCACCAACGACGCGATGACGGTCGTCAGCGATCCCGATGTCGATCTGGTTGTCGAGGTGATCGGGGGCATCGAGCCGGCCCGCGAGCTGATCACCGCCGCCCTCTCGGCGGGCAAGCCGGTGGTCACCGCCAACAAGGAGCTGCTCGCCAACGTCGGCGTCGAGCTGTTCGACGTCGCCGAGCAGGCCGGGGTCGACCTGCTCTTCGAGGCCGCCGTGGCCGGGGGCATCCCGATCGTGCGGGCGCTGCGGGAGAGCCTGCGCGGTGAGCCGATAACCCGCGTCATCGGCATCGTCAACGGGACGACGAACTTCATCCTCACAAAGATGACCGAGCAGCGGATGCCCTACGCCACCGCCCTCACCGAGGCCCAGCGCCTCGGCTATGCCGAACGTGACCCAACTGCCGACGTCGAGGGGTTCGACGCCGGCGCCAAAGCGGCGATCATCGCGACCATCGCCTCGGGCACGAAGGTGGTCGCCGGACAGGTGTACCACGAGGGGATCAGCAACCTGACGCTCGCCGACATCGACGTCGCCCGCCGTCTCGGTTACGTCGTCAAGTTGCTTGCCGTCGTCGATATCGACCGGGACAGCGGCGAGATCGGTGTCCGCGTCCACCCGGCGATGCTGCCCGAGCACCACCCCCTCGCCAGCGTGCGGGACAGCTACAACGCGGTGTTCGTGGAGGGGTCGTCCGTCGGCTCGCTGATGTTCTACGGGCGTGGGGCCGGGGGGCACCCGACGGCGAGCGCCGTCCTCGGCGACGTCATCGACGCCGCCGTCAACCTCGGGAAGGGAACTCACGGAGCACTTGGAACGTTCGGCCCCTCGCGCATTCGCCCGATCGACGAGCTGACCTCCGAGTACCTCATCGGGCTCCAGGTGATCGATGAGCCGGGTGTGCTCCACGCCGTCACCGGAGTCCTCGCCGGGCACGGCGTCAGCATCCGGGCGGCCGAGCAGGAAGGCCTCGGGCCAGAAGCGCGGCTGTTCTTCATCACCCACGACGCCAAGGAGTCGGCGGTGCAGGCGACGGTCCACGACCTGCGTGAGCTGCCGTCGGTGCGCAGCGTCGATGCCCTGCTGCGGGTCGTCGGCCCGACGTAGCGTGCGCTACGTCTCGACCCGCGGCCAGGCGCCGGAGCTCGGCTTCGCCGACGCGCTGCTCACCGGCCTCGCCGCTGACGGCGGCCTGTACGTCCCCGAGACGTGGCCCGCGGTACCGGGCGACGACGTGCTCGACGCCTGCGACTCCTACGCGGCGATGGCGGCAGCGGTACTGGCGCCGTTCGTCGGCGACGACATCGGCGCCGCCGACCTCGATGCGATGTGCCGAGCCGCCTACGCGACGTTCCGCCACGAGGCCGTCGTGCCGCTCGTGCAGATCGGCCACGACCGGTGGATCGCCGAGCTGTTCCACGGGCCGACGCTGGCGTTCAAGGACATCGCTCTGCAACTCGTCGGGCGGATGTTCGACCACGTGCTGGGCGAGCGCGGTGAGCGGGTGACCGTCGTCGGGGCGACGAGCGGTGACACCGGTCCGGCGGCGATCGAGGGGGTCCGCGCTTCGGATCGCGTCGACATCGTGATGTTGTACCCGCAGGGAGGTACGAGCGAGGTGCAGCGCCGGCAGATGACGACCGTCGACGCGCCCAACGTCCGCGCCATTGCGATCGACGGCACGTTCGACGACTGCCAGGACCTCGTCAAGGCGATGTTCAACGACACGTCGTTTCGCGCTCGGCTCAACCTGACGGCGGTCAACTCGATCAACTGGGCACGGGTGATGGCCCAGGCCGTGTACTACGTGACCATCGCCCGTACGCTCAGCGGCCCGATCACGGCGTGCGTCCCGACAGGAAACTTCGGCAACATCTTTGCCGGGTGGGTCGCCCAGACGATGGGCGCGCCCGTTGCCGACTTCATCGTCGCGTCCAACGCCAACGACATCCTCACTCGTTTCGTCAACGACGGCGACATGTCGATCCGCCCGGTCGTCGCCACGACCAGCCCGTCGATGGACATCCAGGTGTCGTCGAACTTCGAGCGCCTGCTCTTCGAGATGAACGACCGCGACGGTTTGCGCACGGCGGAACAGCTCGCCCGCTTCCGGCAGTCGGGTCGGCTCGAGCTCGCCGCCGACGTCCGCCGGCGGTGGATCGGCGGGCGATTCCGAGCGGCTCGTTTCGACGACGTCGAGGTCGCCGCCGAGATCCGCCGGGTCCATGACACCACGGGACTGCTGATCGATCCGCACACCGCCACGGCGACGGCAGCGGCGCGACAGCTCGGCGGCGATCACCCGGTGGTGACGATGGCGACGGCGCACGCAGCCAAGTTCCCCGACGCCGTCGAACGCGCAACGGGAATCAGGCCGCAACTTCCCGAGCACCTTGCCGACGTGCTCACGAGGCCGGAACGAACCGAATTGCTACCGAACGACGTGGCTGCGGTCGAGGAGTTCGTCAGCGTGGCGTTCGCTCGGGAGCGAGGCTGGAAATGACACCGATGTAGCGATTGGCTTGCGATCGGCGTTCGTGGTCGGTATCGTGACCTTCTGCCTGGGATCCCAGGCAGAACTCGTTCCATTCCCTCCGTCACCTCGCCTGCCAAACCCGGTGACTCGACGGGGGGTGCCGCACGAGTGACGTTCTTTCTTCGACGTGGGGCGATGGCGACGGGGCATCCCGCATCCGCCAATCGGACAGCGAAGCCCGACCCCCTGCCAAACCACGGCGAAGACCCGAAGTCTGGGCCCCGCCCAGAACGCAAAGCCTGGGCACCGCCCAGACCCCCTGAAGTGAGGTAACCCTCGTGGCCGCAGAGGCACTCGAACAGTCCGTCCTCGAATCGAAGGACAAGGACCAGCTCTTGGCGATCGCCAAGGCACTCGGTCTGAAAGCGACGAGCCGGACGAAGAAGGCCGAGATCATCGACTCGATCCTGGAGATGACCGGCACATCCGCACCCGTTGTGGTGACGCCGAACGGCGATCTCGCCACCGTCTCCGAATCGCCGGTCTCCGACGGTCTCAACGGATCGGCCGTTGTCAGCGGCAATGGCAGCGTCGTCGCGGCGTCAACGCCGATCGAGGCGCCGCCGGCCGTCGACGCCGACTCGACCGCTGCCGTCACCGGAGCGGAAACGACCGGCTCGGACGGCCCGGTGCTGGGCCCGGACGGCGAGCCGCTCGCCGAGTGGGAGCTCGCCCTGGCAACAACAGCAGCGCCGGACACCGACGTCGCCACGATCGCCGCTGACACGGGATCGTCAGCACCAGCCGACGGATCGGTCGAGGTGTCGGCCGCCGCCGGAGCTGGGTCGGCTCCCGCCGGGCAGCAGCCGGCGGGCGCCCCTGCCGATGGCGAGTCGCGCAACCGTCGGCGCCGCCGCCGGCGCAAGGGCGGCCGGGGCGCAGACGGACCTCAAGGAGACGACACCGCTCTCGTCGAGGCCGACCTCGAGTCGCAGCCCGTCGCCAACGAACCGGTCGAGGTGTCCGGGTACATCGACATGCGTGACGAGGGCTACGGCTTCCTGCGCGTCAAGGGCTACCTGCCGAGCCGCGAGGACTCGTACATCCCGGTCAAGCTGGCCCGCCAGTTCGGGCTGCGCAAGGGCGACCATGTCACGGGGACGAGCCGTCCGGCGGGACGCAACGAGAAGAACCCGGCGCTGCTCGACGTGCTCACGATCAACGGAGCCGACCCCGAGCAGGCACGTCGCCGGCCACGGTTCGAGGATCTGACGGCGCTGTTCCCCGACGAGAATCTGCATCTCGAGGATCCCTCCGATCCCACCAACATGACGGCACGGATCATCGACCTCGTGTGTCCGATCGGCAAGGGCCAGCGCGGCATGATCGTGTCGCCGTCGAAGGCCGGCAAGACGACGATCATGAAGACGATCGTGCAGTCGATCGAGCGCAACAACCCCGAGGTCAAGGTGATTGTGCTGCTCATCGACGAGCGGCCCGAAGAGGTCACCGACATGCGCCGCCACGTCGAGCGTGGCGAGGTCATCGCCTCGACGTTCGACCGCCCGAGCGACGAGCACACCCACGTCGCCGAGCTGGCGATCGAGAAGGCCAAGCGGCTCGTCGAGCAGGGTGAGGACGTCGTCGTCATCCTCGACGGGATCACCCGGCTCAGCCGTGCCTACAACCTCGCCGCTCCGGCGAGCGGCCGGATCCTGTCCGGCGGCATCGACGCCGGCGCCCTGTATCCGCCGAAGAAGTTCTTCGGTGCGGCGCGCAACGTTGAGGAGGGTGGATCGCTGACGATCCTCGCCACCGCCCTTGTCGAGACGAACAGCCGGATGGACGAGGCGATCTTCGAGGAGTTCAAGGGCACCGGCAACATGGAGCTGCGTCTCGACCGCCGCCTCGCCGAGCGGCGGATCTACCCGGCGATCGATGTCGACGCGTCGAGCACACGCCACGAGGAGCTGCTGTTCGACCGCAAGCAGCTGCAGATGATCTGGAAGCTGCGCCGCGTGCTCAGCGGCCTCGCCGCCGACGGCAACGCCGCCCCCGGCCTCGAGCTGCTCATCGACCGCCTCAAGACGTTCCGCACCAACGCCGAGTTCCTCAACGAGATCGCCAAACAACCGACGATGTGATTTCGAGCGTCGGCCTTCGGCCTCGCTTTACACCCGTCGGCCGACGTCGAATCGGCGTCGGTTTCGATCCGCGCCGGTTGGCATCGGATGCGTCGGCGCCGTCGTAGCGTCGTCGTGATGGACATCGTGCGCGAGGAACTCGCTGACGACCCGACGATCGACATCACGACGACGGGTCGCCGCTCGGGGCAGCCACGGCGGATCGAGATCTGGATGCTCGACGTCGATGGCCGCTTCAATGCCCGACTGTTGGGTGTCTAGGGGACCGAATCGTCACCTAAACACCCATCGGTTGCCGATGCTTGCCGGGGTGCATGCCGGTACAATGACTGCCCGGATTTCACTCGGAGACGCACCAATGAAGACTGACGTTCACCCCACCTACGGCGAGACCACCGTGCGCTGCTCGTGCGGCAACACGTTCACGACGCGCTCCACCAAGCCGGGCGAGCTGCACGTCGAGCTGTGCAACGAGTGCCATCCCTTCTTCACCGGCAAGCAGAAGCTGGTCGACTCCGGCGGCCGCGTCGAGCGCTTCAACAAGCGCTACGGCGAGCGCAAGCGCTCCGGCAAGTGACGGGTCGTCGCCGGTGGGCGACGACATGACGATCCCAACGCCAACGACCGAGCCGGACCGCCGCGCCCGGCTGCTCGCCACCAAGCTGGCGGCAGTTGCCCGCCACTCGGGGCGAATCCAGCCAGGGTCTTTCCCCCTCGGCGCCGCCCTGCTTGCCGACGAGGCGGCGTGGGTCCTGCTCGACTCGACGATCGACGACGGGATCGGCCTCGGCCCGGCGATCGCCTGGGCACTTCGCAACGGCGCCGTGGCGCTCGACCTCGTGGCTGACGTCCCGCTGTCTGTCGGCGCGCGTCGCGCTGACGAGTTCACGATGCCGATTCGGGTCTGGGCGATCGACGGTCGCCAGCTCGTCGCCGTCGACACTGCCCCATCGCCTACGCCATCCGTCGCCGATCCCCGGCACCTTGCCCTCGTCGACGACATCGAGGCTGCCGGGGCAACGGTCGTCGTCGAGCACGGTGTCGTGATCGGGGAGGTACGCGGGCTCGAGGTGTGTCGCGTCGTCGACAGCGTTGAAGGCGGCGTTCGGCTGGAGGTGGGAGTCGGTCCCCACGACCGCGAAGCGTTCGCCATCATCCACGGCGACGTGCCGGCCCGCACTGCTCTCGCCGGTGTCGTCGACGCCGTGTCTGCCGCCCGCTCACTGGATTCGCCTGGACACCCGCTCAGTCGGCTGGCTCCGGAGCGGCAGTTGCGCTGGCGTCTCGAGCAGGAGCCGTGGCTCGTCGGGATGGCGTCGGTGCGACCCGCCGAGCCGCCGGTGCCGCGCCGCTGGCTCAAGCACCGCTCCCCGTGCACGGCGTCGGGTCAAAGACTCGACGGTTCTGAGACCGTGGTCGTGTGCAGCGTGGGAGTCGACCTCGACCTCATTCCGTACGCGGCGGACGCCCGCCTCGCGGCGGGCGTCGGTCGGGCGGGGGAACCTGGATCGGTGGAGACCCTCGTCGTTGTGCCGGAACGGGATCTGCTACCGATCACTCGCGAGCTGGCGGACCAGCTCGATCACTCCGTGTCGTTGGTGGGGCTGTCCGTGGGCTGATCGTCGGCCGTCGCCGCGAACTGTGACGTGTCGAGGCTGTTATCGGCGCCCAGCGCTCACAGTTCCACCGGAACCACAAAGTTGAGCAATGGCGACTCAAGATCGCTAGGAGCGCAGCAGGTAGCCTCGATCGACCGCAATGACCGATCCAATCTCCAGTCGCCTTGCTGCCATGGAGCAGGAGCACGCCGACCTCGAGGCGCGCCTCGCTGACCCGGCGGTCGCCACCGACCCCGCCGAGCTGCGCACCGTGAGCCGCCGCTACCACGAGCTGACGCCGGTCGTCACCGTCGCCCGCCGCCACCGGGCCCTGCTCGCCGACGCCGACACCGCCCGTGAGCTGCTCACCCAGGCGACCGGCGACGAGCGCGAGCTGCTCGAGGCGGATCTCGCCGCCACCAACGAGGCCCTTGTCGCCGTCGCCGACGAACTGGCCGAGCTGATGGTCCCACCGGACGCCCACGCCGGGCGCAACGTGATCGTCGAGATCCGCGGCGCCGAGGGTGGCGAGGAAGCCAACTTGTTCGCCCGCGATCTCTACGAGATGTACGTCGCCTACGCCGGCCGCCGCGGCTTGCGCACCGAGACTCTTGCCGCCGACGCCAGCGATCGCGGCGGCTTCAACGCCGTCACCTTCCTCGTCTCCGGCAAGGGAGCGTGGCCGGCGTTCAAGTACGAAGGCGGTGGCCACCGCGTCCAGCGGGTGCCGGTCACCGAGAGCCAGGGCCGGATCCACACGTCGTCGGCCACCGTGATGGTGCTCCCCGAAGCCGACGAGGTCGACGTGCAGGTCGACGACAAGGACCTGCAGATCGACGTCTTCCGATCGAGCGGACCCGGTGGCCAGAGTGTCAACACCACTGACTCGGCGGTGCGCATCACCCACCTGCCGACAGGCATCGTCGTGTCGATGCAGGACGAGCGCAGCCAATTGCAGAACCGCAACCGGGCGATGACCGTACTCCGTTCGCGCCTGCTCGAGCTCGCCGAGCAGGAACGTGACGCTGAGCGCTCGGCGTCCCGGCGCGCCCAGGTCGGGGGCGGCGGGCGCGGCGAGAAGATCCGCACGTACAACTACAAGGAGAACCGCCTCACCGACCATCGCATCGGCTTCACCATCTACCGGCTCGCCGACGTGCTTGCCGGCGGCCTCGATGATGTCGTTGCCGCGCTCGCCGCCGACGAACGTTCCCGCCAGCTCGCCGGCGATGAGTAACTGGCGGGATCTGTACCGCCAGACCCGCGACCGCGTTGGCGATCCGGTCGCTCGATGGCTCTGCGAGGAGGCGAGCGGCTGCGCCGACGCCTTGGAGAGCGTTCCCGGCGAAGAGGCCACGCCGCGCAGGGTCGCTCACCTCGGCCACATGACCGAGCGCTACCTCACCGGTGAGCCGCTGGCGTACGTCCTTGGCCACTGGAGCTTCCGCCACCTCGACCTGGCCGTCGATCGCCGTGTCCTGATCCCGCGGCCGGAGACCGAGGTCGTCGCCGGCGTCGCCATCGAGATGGCGAGCACGCTGCCGCGCCCGCTGACCGTCGCCGATCTCGGCACAGGTTCGGGTGCCATCGGTCTCGCCCTCGCTGACGAGCTGTCGCTCGACGGTGTCACCGTGTGGCTGGCCGACGTCGATGATGATGCGATCGACGTCGCCCGCGCCAATCTCGCTGGGCTCGGTCGGCGCGGGCGCAACGTCCGCATCGCTGCCGGGTCGTGGTTCGACGCCCTGCCGGCGGGAACGACGCTCGATCTCGTGGTCAGCAATCCGCCCTACATCGCCGACGACTCGCCCGATGTCGAGCCTGCCGTCCGGGAGTGGGAGCCGGGCACGGCGTTGTTCGCCGGACGAGACGGGCTCGACGCCATTCGGCAGATCGTCGCCGACGCGCCGCGGTGGGTGCGTGCCGGGGGTTGGGTCGTTCTCGAGATCGGCGCTGATCAGGGCGCCGACGTTGCCGACCTGTTCACGGGGGCGGGGTACGGCTCGGTGGAGATCCGCCCCGACCTCGCCGACCGCGACCGCGTCGCCATCGCCCAGGTCCCTTAATTTCCACGATCTGGGGAAGATCGGTGTCCCCTCGCGGGTGACGGGCTAGCCGAAGCGAACGGCGATGTCGGCGAGGAGGTCGTTCTCGCCGTTGCTGACCGAGCCGTCCGCGCCGGTGATCTGGCGGGCCGCCGAGAACAACGCCTTGCGCAGGATGCGCGAAGTGATGCGAGTGTCGACGTCGTCGAGGAACTCCGTGACGGTGTCGTCGCGAAACGCCTGCCGAGCCTTGGCGACGGCAGGTCCGAGATACTGCTCGAACGAGAAGGCCTTGCCGCGCCAGTCCTCGGTGAGCTCGCGCAGCACGTCGAGCTCGTCGTCTCCAAGATGCGAGTCGGCGAGCATCACGAGGGCGAGCAGCTCGAGGGCCGCCATGTGCTCTCGATCGGCGGTCGCATGCACGGCGACGCCCCGATACAGCTCTTTGAGGCGCTCCTCCACTCCGGCGACGTTAGCTCGGAAGGTCGAGAGCCCGCCGCAGGAAGTCGAGCTGGTGGAGGAGGAGGTTCTCGGCGACGACCTCTTGCGGTGTCATGTGGGTGACGCCGACCAGTGGCAACACTTCGTGGGGCCGTCCGGCGGCGAGTAGCTGCGACGACAGCTGCAGCGTGTGGGCGGCGAACACGTTGTCGTCGGCGAGTCCGTGAATCAACAGCAGCGGCCGGGTCAGTCCTCCGGCGAGGGGGAGCAGCGACGACCCCTCGTAGGCATCGGGGACCAGGTTCGGGTCGCCGAGGTAGCGCTCCGTGTAGTGGGTGTCGTAGAGCCGCCACTCGGTCACCGGGGCGCCGGCGATCGCGGCATGGATGCGATCCGGTCGCAACAGCAAGCCGAGGGCGGCGAGATAGCCGCCGAAGCTCCAGCCGCGGATGGCGACACGGTCGAGGTCGAGGCAGCCGAGCTCGGCCGCGGCCTGCTCGAGAGCGTCGATTTGGTCCTCCAGGGCCAGCGTCGCCAGGTCACCGTGGATCGCCCGTTCCCATTCGGTGCCCCGGCCCGGGGTGCCACGGCCATCGACGACGACGACCGCGAACCCCTGCTCGGCAAACCATTGCGAAACGAGGTGGGGCACGTGGGCGCGCAACGAGCGCAGGGCGTGCGGACCGCCGTACGGATCGAGGAGCACAGGCAGCGGTGTGCCGTCGTGACCGTTGGGGAGGAGCACCGTCGTTGCCAATCGGCGGGCTCCGAAGAACTGGATCGAGGCGTTCAACGCCAGGTTCGGGGTCGCTGCCACCGATGTCAGCCCGACGCCGTCGAGCGTGTCCCACGACGCCAGCGGTTCGTCGAGGGTGGCGGTGCGAACGACGACCGTGCCGCCCGCCGCGGCCGCCGTGTGCACACCAGGCTCGTCGGTGAGGGCGGTGAGCCCGTCGGCGTCGTGACGCCACACGTGGGAGACGGTCGCATCGTCGATCGGGTTGGCGACGAACACGACCCCACCACGGTCGGCGGCCACCACCGAGCGCACCTGGAGGTCGATTGGCGTCACCGGCTCGCCGTCGACGAGCAGGCGGCGCGTTCCCTCGCGGTCGGCGCAGGTGATCAACTCTCCGTCGGTCCACAAACGTGGTGTGCCGGGAACGAGCTCCACCCAGCGGTCGTCGTCGTCGTCGAACCGCACGTTCGTCGCGCCTGACGCGACGTCCACGTCGAGAACCTCGACGAGCTGCTGTGACCGGGACTGGGTCGCCATGATCAGACCCGCTGCCGACCACGACACCTCGGTGAGGTACGGGAAGCCAACTCGATCCCAGTCGACGTCAACGACCTCGCCGTCGAGCCCGACGAGGTGTAGCGACACGTCCGCATTGTCGGTCCCGGCGAAGGGATACGACGCCGAGCGCGGCGGTGTGGCGGGCTGCGCCGGGTCAGCGATCCACGCCATGGCGATGGGTGCCGTGTCGACGCGAGTTAGGGCGATCGACGAGCCGTCGGGGCTCCACCAGTAGCCGCGCTGACGGCGCATCTCCTCGGCGGCGATGAAGTCGGCGCTGCCCCAGGTGACCGTGTCCGGCTCGTCGTCGCCTCCGGCGATGACACGCGTCGTGCCGTCGAGCTCGGTGACACAGAGTGTTCGGCTGCTGACGAACGCGATGCGCCCACCGTCGGGGTCGGGACGAGGGTCGAACACGGGCTTGTCCACGACCAGTTCGCGAGTCACGCCGGAGAACACGTCGCAAACGAACAGCCGGCCGGCGAGGGCAAAGGCGGCGAGCGTCGCCTCCCGGTCGATGGCGTAGCTGGTGATCCCGCCGGCGGCTTCCCTGGTGCGCTCGCGGCGGGCCAGCTCGGCATCGGGTAGGGCGGAGAGATCGTCGACGATCAGTTCGGCGGGGTCGGCGAGAAGGCGCTCGACGCCGCTTGCCGCGTCGACGACCCACAAGCAGTTCACCGGGTCCTGGCCGTCGCCACTGCGTAGGAACAGGATCCGCTCACCGGTGGCAGCGACTTCGACGTTGCGCGGTTCGCCGAGCGCGAACCGCTGCGTGCGGGCATGGAGACGCGGGAAGCTGAGCTCGTCGTTGGGCGGAGCAGGCGAACCCGGTGCGGTGACGACCTCGGCCTCCTCGATCTCGTCGTGACGCGCGTTCGCCGGCGCGATGGTGTCGTCACCCGGCGTCTCCTCGACGACCTCCGTATCGGCGAGGTCGCGCGAATCGTTGGATGGGCTCATCAACGGAGATGCTAAGAGACGGTGTCGGCGGTGAACGCGGCGATCGAGGCGAGGACCTGCTCGAAGGCGGCGTCGGCGTCGACCGATGTCAACACGTCGCAGTTCGCCGCCGGACGGTTTCGCAGCGTCCGCTCGTCGATGACGGTCATTCCGCGGGTCAATGCTCCGGCGGTCTCGACGGCGACGTGGCGACGATGTCGCTCGAACAGCGCCGGCTCGACGAGGGCGAGGACGGCGAGGACGTCGTGCATCGGTGCCCCTTCGATGGCGTCGTGCCCGCTTCGGTACGACGTGCTGAAGAACGTCAGGAGCTGCGCCAGCGTCGTGGCCAGCCGCCCGCCGAGCGCGTCGATCTGGGTGATCCGTGGTGGCGTGGCGAGGAACTGGTGGGTGACGTCGAGTCCGGCCATGATCAAAGGTCCTCCGTAGCCGAACACGATCGCCGCCGCCTCCGGGTCGGCCCAGATGTTGAACTCGCCGACTGCCGTCCGGTTGCCGAACGTCCCGCCGCCCATCACCGAGATGCCGGCGATCGAGTCGACGAGGTCGGGGGCGCGCCGTAGAGCAATGGCGACGTTCGTCAGTGGACCGACGGCGACGATCCACGTACCGGGCTGGTGGCGGCAGGTGTCGACGATGAACGCCGTGGCGTCGTTCGAGTCGCGGGGCCGAGCCGGCATCGGGAGAGCGGCCCCGTCGAGCCCGCTGACACCGTGAATGTCGGCGCCCGCCGACGGTTCGGAGACCAGCGGTCGCGCCGCTCCTGAATGGACGGCGACGTCGATGTCGAGCAGCTGGCGCATCACGAGGGCGTTGTGGGTGGTGCGATCGAGCGGGGCGTTACCGGCGACGGTGGTGATGCCGAGGAGGTCGCACGTGTGGGCGGCAACCACGATGGCGATGGCATCGTCGTGGCCCGGATCGCAGTCGATGATGATGCGCGGCCGAGTGCGGGCTCCTGCCTCGTCAGACATGCAAGGTTCCTCTCGTGTCGATGGCGACCGTGCCGCCCACCCACTCGCCGGTGGTCATCGCCGTGGTAGTGCCGGGGTCGGTCGATGTGGCCCATGCTCGCCTGCCGTCGCCCAGCCGGCAGGCGGCGATGGCCAGCTCCGGGGCGCCGCCGCGGTCGTGCATCACCGTGTACGCCTCGATGTGTGCCGCCGCGGATACCGCGTCGTCGCCATCTGCGAGCGGACGTGCCGGCAGCCCGTCGATCTCCTGTTGCGGGCGATCGTGTCGGAACCCGTCGGGCGGTGGTGTCGCGGCGTAGATCCCGAACGAGTGCTTCGTGAGATAGCCCCCGTTGGCCCACACGAGGGCGCGTTCGGAGGGCCGGTCGCGCAATTCGCCAACGATCGTGGCGATGGCGTGCATGGAGTAGTTGTTCCACGGCCCACCGGCGAAGCTCAGCCCGCCTGTCCGCGTGAGCTGGGCGGCGAGGTCGAGACCGAGCGAGGCCGCGCCGAGGCGGACGGCTGACGGAAAGCACGAGTACAGGTCGATGATGGCGACGTCGTCGATTCCCACGCCGGCGAGGGCGAGCGCCTGCCGCCCGCCCGTGCGGATCGCGGGGGTCTCGGCGAACGACCATCGATTCGACACGTACGGGTGCTCATGACAGTCGGTGCCGGCTTGCGGGAACACCCATCGATCACGACTGATTCCGAGCTCCTGGGCGTGTGCGGCGGAGCACATCACGATCGCGGCGGCCATATCGACGTCGTTGTTGGCGTTCATCACCTTGCGATAGGGCAGCCCGACGATGCGGTTGTCCGTGGTGACCGTGGCGATCTGCTCAGTCGTCAACGCGACCGAAGACCAGGCGTAGGGATTACTGGCGGCGACGGCGCTGAAGCGCGCCCACAGTTCGGCGATCTCGGCGATGTGCTGGTCGGGTGACGTCCCGACGGCCGCCCTGGCCGCCGATTCGAACAGCGGGTACACCTGCACGGGGAGGTAGATGCCGCGGGCGCTCTCGGCCGGGTGCGTCATGTCGAGCTCGTCACCGATCGTCAGCGCCGGCGCGGTCTCCGGCGCCTTTTCCCAATCGACGATGGTGCCGGTCCGCTTGACGCGCATGCGCGTGCGCCAGGCCTCACCGCCGGCGAGCACGACGAGGTCGACGCGCCCGGCGGCGATGTCGACAGCCGTGCGATTGACGAGTGCCTGCGGCGAGTTGCCCCCGGCCGTCGTCTGGGCGAGCTCCCTCGGCTCGACGCCGAGGCGGCGGGCGAGCACCCACGCCGGATTGCCATACCGCCAGGACAGCAGGTTGACGACGCGAATCGAGTCGACCGATCCGGGGAGGGCTGCGAGACCGGCATCGGCCGTCGCGGCCTCGACCGCCGCGGCCATCAAGGTGACCGGCTCGACGCCGTCGTCGACGCCAGCCGCACGATGGACGTGTTGCCCAACCCCGACGATGACCGGGCAGCGCGCGTCGACGGCCATCACCGTCACGTTAGATACCCGTGGGCCACACCGTAGGATCGCCCGCGATGGCAACGATCGCGATCGCGTCCGATCACGCCGGGTTCGATCTCAAGGAACATCTCACCGGCAAGTTGCGCGGCGAGGGCCACACGCTGGTCGACCTCGGCACTGATTCATCCGCGCCGGTCGACTATCCACCGTTCTGCGCGGCGGTCGGGCGGGCAGTGCGCGACGGCACCGCCGAGGTCGGCATTGTCGTCGGCGGCAGTGGCCAGGGCGAACAGCTCGCCGCCAACAAGGTGCGCGGCGTGCGGGCGGCGCTTTGCAACGGTCTGTACACGGCACGCCTGGCTCGAGCTCACAACGACGCCAACGTCCTGGCGATCGGGGCCCGCGTTGTCGGCGTCGGCCTCGCCGAGGACATCGTCGACATGTTTCTGGCCACCCCGTTCGACGGCGGCCGTCACGCCCGCCGCGTCGACATGATCACCGCCCTCGAGTCCGAGTTCTAACCAACCGAGTGTTTCAGGTCATGCGAGTGTTTCGTGAGGGACAGGTCGTCACGAAACACTCCGATGAGACGAAACACTCCGATGGGTCAGGTCGGGAATGTTGCCGGCTCGACGTCGATGTCGGCCATCTTGGCGACGTACGTGGCGTACAGGCGCTGCGCCGAGCCGTGATGGCCGGCGGCGCGTAGCGCCGACACGGCGCCGAGATAGGCGTTCTCGCTGTACGGGTCGCGCTCGGTCATCCGTAGGTAGCGGCGCGCCGCCGACTCATGGTCGCCGCTCGCCGTGTCCGCCTCGGCCAGCACACCGGCGATCGACAAGTACAGGGCCAGCGCCTCCTCCCGCAGGGGCTGGGCCCAGTCGGCGTAGGGCTGCTCCTCGAGGACGTCGCCGCTGTAGCGGGCCTCGGCGAGACGCAGCAGGGCCAACCCGTGCGCTCGGCTGCCCTGGCGGATGAGGTCGAGCCCACGAGCGCCTTCAGCCAGGAAGTGGTCGACGTCGACAGCGACGTTGGCGACGTTGAGGGCGACGCTCTCTCGATCGGCGAGGACGGCGTAGTCGGCGGGATGCCGTCGGTCGGGATCGACGGCGCTGCGGATCGAGCTGAGCGCGACCGACAAACGATTGCTCGCCTTGTCACCGAACTCTCCCGGCCACAGCCGCTCGATCAACACCTCGCGATGAATCGGCCGGCCCCGGTTGATAGCGAGCATCTTGAACAGATCGCGGGCGACCTTGGACTGCCACGCCGAGCCCGGCAACTGCAGTCCGTCCTCAGACACCGAGAAGCCACCGAGGACGTCGACCATCACTCCCGACGCCTGGTCGCTGTACGCCGAGGCGGCGATCGACCGCGCCCGCGCAGCGTCGCGCTTGGCGCCCAGCCGGTCGAGCGTGTCGGCGGCCGAGGCAGCTAATGCTGCGCCATCGGCGCCCGATGTCATCTCGGCGAGGGCGACGTCAATTCGGGCGCTACCGAGTGGGGAGTCGAGCTGGGCCCACAGTGTCCGCGCGTCGGCGAGCAAGCCGTGCCTGCGCACCTCGTCGTCCTCGCACGCGGCGGACAGCTCCAGCGCATGTGCCAGGGCAACGCGGTCACCGCGCTCGCGGGCGAGCTGGCTGGCCCGCTCGGCGAGCGCATTGGCCGCGTCCGACTCACCGGTCTCGAGGCGGACCCACCCAAGGGCGATGAGCGCCCTGGAATGGTGGACAGTGGCCTCGTGGCCGACGGCTCTCGTCGCCGCGTCGAGCGCTGCTGCCGGATCGTCATCCAGCCGCGCCAGTGCGAGCCCGGTGAGCGCCGGCACGAGGGCCTGGATCTCGAGCGCGGCGGTGGCGATGGCCATCGCCTCCTCGAACGCGGCGACCGCCAGCGATCGGTCGCCGCGGGCGAGGTAGATCTCGCCGAGCAAGGTGAGTGGATACGCATCCATCGATGGAGCGACCTGTTGAAAGATCGAGCGCGCCGGTTCGAGGTCGGACGCCGCTTCGTCCAGCCGGCCAATCGCCATCAGTGCTTCGGCGCGGTTGGTGAGACACAGCCCACGAAACATTCCGTAGCCACCGAGATCGGCGAGGTGTGTCGCTACATCGAGCTCGTCGAGGGCTTTGTGGTACTCGCCGTCCTCGGTGAGATGCGAGCCGTTGTTGCAGCGCAGGCGCACGAGCTGGAGGAGATCCTTCGCCCGCTCGGCGTGCTCGAGCGCACGGACGTAGTTGCGATGATGAGCGATGTGGTCGCCGTCGACGCGGGCGATCATCGTCAGCATGGTGTATGCCGTCGCCAGGGCTTTGTCGTCGCCTGCCCGGTTGGCCAGCTCGAGGGCGTGGTCGGCTTCGCGGTGGGCGGCGTCGCGTTCGCCTCGTGACCAGCTGATCGCCGACATCCACGCGAGGCACCCGGCGTCGTCAGCCGGACTGCCGTCGCCGAGCTGCCCTCGTTCGAGCACGGCACTCGCCCCATCGGTATCGCCGCGGAGGTAGTTCAACGAGCCGAGACGCCACGCCACGGCGGTTGGGATCGGCCCGTGGTGCGGAACGGTGGCGGCGAACCGGGCGACCGCCTCATCGGCCCGCCCGACGGCCTGCAACGACTCCGCCCACAGGATGGCCAGATCGATGCTGATGTCGGCGGATCCAGATCCGACCGACTCCAGGGCGTCGAGAACGTCGGCGCCGTGGCCGGCGGCGAGCAGTCGCTGGCCGTGGCGAAGGAGGAAAGCGGCGAGTCGTTCGCTGGAACCGAGACGGACCACGCAGGCGAGGGCGGCAGCGTGGGCGCCCTGACCCTCGTACCAGCGCGCCGCCGCCTCGCCGACGGCGACGTCCAAGGTTGTCGTCTGGTCGACGCCGAGCAGCTGGCGGACGAGTGGGGTGACGGCCACCGCTCCGGGCACATTGGCGACAGGGGTCATCATGATGCTCGTGCGCTCGGGCTCGGCTAGTCGGGCGCCTTCCTCGCCGAGCCCGAGATGGGTGGCGAGGCTCGGTGTCAACCAGGGCAGAGCGGCGGCGACCCGAAGTGCCGCCCTCGTCGCAGGGGACTCGGCGGCGAGCACCTCCTCGGCGAAGTAGGCGAACAGCTGCCGTTCGGAGCGACCGTTGACGCGCTCGCGCGTCATCCGGCCGGCCGGCGGCGCGGGCGGCGAAGGCGATCGCCACGGCCCAACCACCTGTGCGATGGAGCAACATCTCGATCGTCGCCGCTGACTGTGCCGATGCTGCGTCGCCGAGCAGCTCGGCCGTCTCCTCGGCAGTGAACGACAATTCGTCCCCCGTCAACTCCGTCGCCTGGCCGTCGATCAGCAGTCGACCGATCGGAATCGGCAGCGTCCCCCGGGAAGCCAGCACGATGTGCAGCTGCGCGGGGGCATGGCGAACGAGGGCAGCGAGCAGCTGAGCTGCGAGCCCTTCGGTTCCGAGGGCGTGTGCGTCGTCGACGATGAGGACCACTTGCTCGTCGCCGGCTCGGGTGACGACGTGTTGGGCGAGGGCGGCGCCGAGGGCGTCGGCTCGCGCCGGGTTCTCGTCGGGCGACATCGACGCCGAAGCGTCGGCCGCCATGGAGAGCTCGGGGTTCGGGGCGGCGAGGTGGTCGTCGACGCCACTCAGTCCGTCGATCACCGAGCGCAGCAGGGCGGTCTCCGACGCGCCGGCCACCGCCGTGTGCCACACGGCGCGGCGCCCGGCTGCCCACTGTCCGAGCAGCGTGGTCTTGCCCGTGCCAGGACCGGCGACAATCGTCGTCAAGCGGTGGTGGAGCACGGCGTCGTCGAGGCGGTGCAGCAAGCGCAGCCGGACCACAGGCGCGGAGCCTGTGGCAGGCCGGACGGCAGGTCCGGGAAGCGACACGGGCGCGAGTATCTCAGTTCCAATCGCCCGGATCTGGCTGATTGCGCGCCGTAGGATCGCTTGCGATGAGTTTTCCCAGTGACATCGACCCGGACCGCGAGATCGAAGCGCTCCTCGCCGCAGAGTTCGAGCGCCAGACGACCGGCCTGCAACTGATCGCCAGTGAGAATTTCACGTCGCCGGCGGTGATCCGGGCGATGGGATCGGTGCTCACCAACAAGTACTCCGAGGGCTATCCCGGCAAGCGGTACTACGGCGGGAACTTGGTGATCGACGACGTCGAGTCGGTTGCCATCGACCGTGCCAAGGCGCTGTTCGGCGCCGAGCACGCCAACGTCCAGCCGCATTCCGGCGCGAACGCCAATATGAGCGCCTATCAGGCGTTACTGCAGCCGGGCGACACGGTGCTCGGGCTCAGCCTCGACCACGGTGGGCACCTCACGCACGGCTCTCCGGTCAACGCCAGCGGGCTGACATACCGGTTCGTCGCCTACAAGGTGGCGCCGGGCGACGAGCGCATCGATATGGACCAGGTGCGAGACCTGGCCCTCGAGCATCGCCCGAAGATGATCGTGGCGGGCACCACGAGCTATCCGCGCCGACTCGAACCCGAGGCGTTCCGCAGCGTGGCCGACGAGGTCGGGGCGCTGTTGCTGTTCGATGCAGCTCACCTCGCCGGGCTCATCGTCGGCGGAGCCCATCCCGATCCTGTGCCGTTCTGCGATGTCGTCACGCTGACGACGCACAAGACGCTGCGCGGGCCGCGCGGTGGCACGATCCTGTGCCGCGAGGAGCACGCCAAGGCCATCGACAAGGCAGTGTTCCCGGGCTGGCAGGGCGGCCCGCTCGAGCACGTCATCGCCGCCAAGGCGATCGCCTTCCGCGAGGCGGCGCATCCGTCGTTCGCGACGTATGCCGCCCAGATCGTCGCCAACGCTGGGGCCCTGGCGAAGGCGCTCGCGGGGGAGGGGTTCCGCCTGGTGTCGGGCGGTACGGACAACCACATGATGGTTGTCGATCTGCGCGCATTCGACGAGGAGCTCACCGGCAAGGTCGCCCAGTCGACGCTCGACGAGGCTGGAATCACGCTGAACAAGAACACGGTGCCGGACGACCCCCGTAGCCCATTCGTCACGAGTGGTTTGCGCATCGGCACGCCGTCGGTGACGACACAGGGCATGACCGAGGCGGAGATGGCGACGATCGCCTCGCTGATCGCCCGATCCCTGCGTGAGCGCAACAACGGCGAGGAGCTGTCGGCGGTGCGCAAGGAGGTCGCCGAGTTGTGCGCCCGCTTCCCCGCCTACCCCGACGGCGACCCGCACTTAGCCTGCTGAGGCGACCGGGTCGCGGCGAGGCTGTCACGCCAGGTTCGAACTATTCGAACCTCGCGTGACCGCTTCCTGTCAGGCCGCCACCATGACACCCACCTGCCATGGTCACGCCATGAAGGATGCGGATCGGACCTTGGCCCGGCTGGCCGCGACTCAGCGACAGGTATTCACCCGAGCGCAGGCTCGGCAGGCGGGACTGAGTGCCAGCGACGTCGCCTACCGCCAGTCGAGTGGGCTGTTCGTTGCCTGCGGGCCTCACACACTGCGATTCGCGGGCACCACTCTCGACTATCGCGGCCGGCTTCAAGCCGGCCTCCTCGATCTCGGCCCGGAGGCGCTCGTCGCTGGTCTGGCCGCCGCCGCGCTGCACCATCTCGACGGGTTCGACGAGGGTCCGCTCGAGTACTTGGTCCTGCGCTCGATGCGTAACCGCCGGACGCCGGGCATCGTGATGTCCACACCCGCGATCGAGCCACTTGATCGCGTCGTGGTGGACGGGTTGCCGACCTGCTCGCCGACCTTGACAATCGTCCAGCTTCTCGGTCGCGAAGGTCCGGTCGAAGTGGGCAATGCTCTCGACAGCGCCACGCGGCGCCGGCTGACCGCGCCAAGCGTGGTACGTCAACGGCTCGAACGCCTTGGCCGTCAGGGCAGGCGAGGTGTGTGTGCGTTCGACGAAGTGATGCGGTCGGGTGGGGTCGAGAGCTGGCTGGAGCGCAGGTTCCTGGCGGCAATCCGCCGCGCCGGTCTGCCAGAACCGCTGCTTCAGCGGGTGTATCGCAAGGACGGCAAGCATGTCGCCAGGGTCGACTTCGACTTCGGTGGTGCGGTGGTGGTCGAGGTAGGAGGCCGCCGCGGCTACCTCAGCGCCGCCGAACGCCGGCGCCAGGAGCATCGACGCAATCAGCTTCAGCTCCTCGGCAAGACGGTGTACTTCTTCACCACTGAAGACGTGCAGTACGACGAGGTGTATGTGCTCACCACCGTCCGTTCGGCGCTCGAGCTCGCGGCTTGATGCGAAGCTGTCACGTCTGGTTCGAATAATTCGTACGTGAGGTGACAACCTCCGGCGAGAGCACGAAACACTCCGATGGGAGTCGCCACTCGTAGGATCGGCGGCTGTGCCGGGGACCGGTGACTACCTCATCATCGGTGCTGTCGCCGCCGTCGTCACCTTGGCCGCGACGCCCCTCGTTGGCCGGCTCGCCACGTCGCGGGGGTGGGTCTACCACCCGAGCGAACGGACGGTGCACACGACGCCGATCCCGGCGATCGGCGGTCTGGCGATGTTCGCCGGATTCATGGCGGCGTTCGCCGTCGCCCGTCTGCTCGACCGCTTCGACTCGCTCTTCGCCCGTAACTCCGAACCACGCGGCATCATCGCCGCCGCCTCGATCATCCTCGTCGCCGGCTTGTACGACGACGTCAAGGGCGTGGTCCCACCGGCGAAGGTGACGGCGATAGTCCTGGCCGGGCTCGCGCTCGTGCAGTACGGCGTGACGATGTACTACTTCCGCATTCCGTTCGTCGACGACATCCTGCTGTCGACGGACTGGACGCCACTCATCACCGTGCTCTGGCTCCTCGGGATGACGCAGGCGATCAACCTCATCGACGGCCTCGACGGGCTGGCTGCCGGGATCGTGGCGATCGCCGCTGGCTCGTTCTTCCTGTACGCCCAGAAGCTCAGCGACCTCGGTCTGCTCGCCTCACCGAACTTCGGGCCACTCGTGGCCATCATCGCAGTCGGCGTGTGCGTCGGGTTCCTGCCGCACAACTTCAACCCCGCGCGGATCATGATGGGCGACAGCGGAGCGCTGCTCCTCGGCCTCATGATGGCCGTGTCGACGAGCGTCGTCGGCGGCCGATCCGATCCGAGCGGGCAAGGATTCGTCGGCCAGACGTACTTCTTCCTGGCGCCGTTGGTGATCCCCTTGCTCATCCTCGGCGTACCGATCCTCGACCTCGTCTTCGCTGTCGTTCGCCGGGCCAGTCGTCGTCAATCGCTCGACGTTGCCGACAAGGGCCACCTCCACCACCGCCTGATGAACCTCGGACATGGCCATCGGCGCAGCGTGTTGATCCTCTGGGCGTGGACGGCGCTGCTGTCAGGCTTCGTCCTGTATCCCGTGCTCACCGACGAGAACCCGTCGTATCTCCCGTTCGGGATGGCGGCGATCGCCATCGTCTTGTACACCGTTCTCCATCCGAGCGTTCGCCGTCGCCGCCGCGACAACGGACGAGTAGCGTCGTGAGCGTTCTGGCGCTTGCGCGCTCAGCGTTCACCGTGTAGCTTGTGCGTAGATTCACAAGCTTCCAGCACGCTACGTGAACCATCATCAACGCCGATGAAACTGTTGCCCCCTCCCAGCTACGCCCGCCGCACGATGCGCGCCGACGACAGTCTCGGGCGGGCCATGGAAGCGGCGTTCACGTTGCTCGCCTTCTTCGGCATCGGTTATGCCCTCGACCGCTGGCTCGGCACCACCCCGCTGCTGATGATCGTCTGCTCGATGCTCGCCGCCGTGGGGTTGTTCTTCGCCTGGAAGGCGCGCTACACGGCACAGATGGAAGAGTTGGAAGCGCAGCGCCGTGAGAGCCTGCGAGGCCGGGGAACGCAGAAATGAGCGACGCCTTCGTCACCCGGCTCGACGGGCCGGCGCCGGAGATCGACGTCTCCAAGGACATCAGCCGGCGCGGCCTGCTCGCCGCCCCCGTCATCATCGCGGTGTGCTTGGTGATCTGGGGCGCCGACGGTGCCTGGTCGGCGGCGTACGGGATCACGATCGTGCTCGCCAACTTCCTGCTCTCGGCGGCGATCATCGCCATCACGGCGCGCATCTCGCTGGGCTTGATGATGGGCGGGGTGCTGTTCGGCTACTTGATCCGCCTCGGCCTCATCTTCATCGCCATCTGGCTGGTCAAGGATGCCAGCTGGGTGTCGCTGCCGGCGCTCGGCGCGACGGTCATCGTCACGCACCTCGGCCTCCTGGCATGGGAGTTGAAGTACGTGGCCATCTCCCTTGCCCACCCTGGTCTCAAGCCCACGAGTCTCAAGCCCTAAGGACGGAAGGCAGTCGTGTTCGCTCTCGAGTTCCCACCGATCAACGCCATTCTGCGGTGGAAGGACTTCTTCCCGACCTTCAACAAGGTCGCCCTGATCGCCGTCGTGGCTGCCCTGATCGGTTGCCTGATCTTCTTCCTCGCCGGCAGTCGGGACGGCACCAAGGCGCCAAAGGGAATCCGCAACCTGGCCGAGATGATCGTCGAGTTCATCGAGACCCAGGTCGTCCTGCCGACGATGGGCAAAGCGGGGCTTCCCTGGACGCCGTTCCTCGTCAGCCTGTTCATCTTCATCTACCTGTGCAACGCGCCGGGGATCATCCCGATCCTGCAAATGCCGGCCACAGCCCGCATCGCCATACCGCTGTGCCTGTCGCTGCTCGTCTGGGTGATCTTCATCTGCGTCGGCATCAAGCATCAGGGCCTCGGCTACTTCGGCCATCTGCTGTGGCCGCCTGGTGTGCCGACGGCGCTCAAGCCGCTTGTCGGCGTCATCGAGTTCGTCTCGGTGATCCTCGTCCGCCCGTTCTCGCTGACCGTCCGACTCATGGCCAACATGCTCGCTGGGCACATCCTGCTCGTGACGTTCGCCCTTCTCTCGGAGGCGTTGTTCCAGGCGGAAACGAACAAGGTCGCCTTTGCGATCATCGGCATCTTCCCGTTCGCGATGTTGATCTTCCTCACGCTCTTCGAGATCCTCGTCGCCTTCCTCCAGGCCTACATCTTCACGATCCTCACCGGCGTGTACATCGGCACGTCGATGGAGGGCCACGGCGACGAGCACGACGACCACGTTCCCGCCGAGGCGCACATGCCCGAAGCCATCGCCGTATGAACCGCCGCACCCACACCACTTCTCCCAACCCAGACCACGACTAGGAGACCCCAACCCATGGAAGCAATGAGCCTCCTCATCCAGCAGGCCGGCGAGGGCATCGCCGCCGACGACCAGAAGAACATCCAGGCCGCCGTCGGCGCCGGCTTTGCCTATGGCCTGGGTGCCATCGGCCCGGGCATCGGCATCGGCTACCTCGTCGGCAAGTCCGTCGAGGCGATGGCTCGCCAACCCGAAGCTGCCGGCATGGTCCGCACCACGATGTTCCTCGGCATTGCCTTCACCGAGGCGCTAGCGCTGATCGGCTTCGTGGTGTTCATCCTCCTCAAGTTCGCCTGAACAGATGCACGCGACCATCACGGTGGTAGGCGATCGGGTGGACGTCTCGTTTCTCGCGCCCGCCGGGGCCGAGGAGGAGGCCCACGAGGAAGTGCCCGAGGACGACCTCAACCCGATCTTCCCCGAGCTCAAGGAAATCGCCTGGGGCTTCGGCGCCTTCATCGTCCTCGCCGTGCTGATGCGCTGGGTGCTGTTCCCGCGCATGCAGCGGGGAACAGACGCCCGCGGCGACCTGATCCGCTCGGGACACGAGGACGCCGAGCAGATCACCGCCGCCGCCCAGGGAGACGCCGATGCCTACGAGAGTCAGCTGGCATCGGTGCGGGCGGAAGCGGCGGGCCGCATCGACGCGGCCCGGGCCACGCTCGAACGGGAGCGTTCCGAGCGCCTCGCGGCCGTGAACGCGGCGATCGCCGAGCGCCGTTCAGCCGCCGCGGCCGAAGTCGAGGCGGCGAAGGCTGCCGCCCGTGGCTCGGTCGAAACTGCGGTTCGTGACGTCGCCGCGGCGGCCGGACGCCTCGCCACTGGACGCCAGCCGGACGACGAGACCGTCGGAACGTCGGTGAGGGACGTGATGGGCGCCGGGGTGACGCGATGAGCGGGCTGACGGCCGCTGTGCTCGCCGGCTTCCTCCCTGCCCAGGAGCACGGCATCGACGACCAGGGCTACACGACCCACCATCCGCTGTGGCCGGAGCAGGCCGAGATCATCTACGGCGGCCTCGCCTCGGTGATCGTCATCGGCCTGCTCATCTGGAAGGCCGGACCGATGGTCAAGAAGGCGATGGCGGCTCGTACCGAGAAGATCCAAGGTGAGCTCGACGACTCCGCCGCCGCCCGGCGTGACGCCGAGGCCGAAGCGGCGCGCATTCGCCAATCGCTCGGCAACATCGAGGCCGAGCGCCAACGTCTGCTCGCCGAGGCGGATGCCCAGGCCGAAGCGCTGCTCGCCGACGGTCGCGCCCGACTCGAGGCCGAGGTCGCCGAGTTGGACGCCAAGGCTGACGCCGACATCGCCGCCGGAGGCGGCCGGGCCGGTGACGAGCTTCGCGCCGAGATCGCCAGGCTCGCTGGCGCCGCCGCCGATCTCGTCGTCGAGCGGTCACTCGACGAGGCGACCCAGCAGCAGCTGATCGAGGCGTTCATCGCCAAGGTCGGCGCCAGCACACCTGCTACCTCGGGAGCGACATCATGACCGGTGATCCGCGGATTGAGGGATACGCCAAGGGGCTGTTCGAGATCGCCAACGCCGAGGGCACGCTCGACGAGGTCGAGGACGAGCTGTTCCGCTTCGCCCGCTCGTACGAGTCGAGCGAGGAGCTGCGCAACGCCCTCACCGACGAGCTCGTCCCGGCAGCTCGCCGCCAGGCGATCGTCGAGGATCTCCTCGGCGACAAGGCGTCGCCGACGACAGCGCAACTCGTCTCGATGATCGTCGGCAGCGGTCGTGGACGCGACTTGCCGGCCATCGTCGACCGGCTCGTCCAACGAGCGGCGGAGACGAAGGACGCCGCCCTCGCCGAAGTTCGCACCGCCGTGCCGCTCACCGACGACCAGCAGGACCGCCTGCGCGCCGCCCTCGCCAACGCCACCGGCCGCAACGTGACGATGAAGGTCGTCGTCGACCCGGCGGTCCTCGGCGGCGTCGTCGCGACGATTGGCGACACCGTCATCGACGGCACCGTGCGCACCCACCTCGACCAACTCAAGAGCCGCCTGTGACTCACCAGTCGACTCGTCGCAACACTTGTTCAAACGGCCTGCGTGGCCGGGGAACGCAATAAAGGATCTACACACCTATGGCTGAACTCACACTCTCCGCCGCCGACATCGCTGCGGCGCTGAAGCAGAACCTCGAAGGCTTCACGCCGTCGCTCGAAGCGCGTACGGTCGGCCGCGTCTCCGAGGTCGGCGACGGCATCGCCCGCGTCTCGGGGCTTCCCGACGCCGCCGTCAACGAGCTGCTCGAGTTCGAGGACGGCACCGTCGGCCTCGCCCTCAACCTCGACGAGTCGTCGATCGGCGCCGTCGTGCTCGGCGACGTCGACAACATCGAAGAGGGCCAGACGGTCAAGGCAACCGGGCGGATCCTCTCCGTCCCTGTCGGCGACGGCGTGCTCGGACGGGTGGTCAACGCCCTCGGCGAACCGGTCGACGGTCTCGGCGAGCTGTCCGGTGTGCAGTCGCGCCGAATGGAGATCCAAGCGCCCGGCATCCTCGGTCGAAAGAACGTGCACGAGCCGCTGCAGACGGGAATCAAGTCGATCGACGCGATGACACCGATCGGTCGCGGCCAACGCGAGCTGATCATCGGTGACCGCAAGACCGGCAAGACGACGATCGCGGTCGACACGATCCTCAACCAGCGCGGCCAGGGCGTGAAGTGCATCTACGTGGCGATCGGCCAGAAGGGCTCGACCGTCGCCCAGACCGTGGAGACGCTGCGCAAGTTCGGCGCGATGGACTACACGGTGGTGGTCACCGCTCCGGCGGCCGATCCGGCGCCGTTCAAGTACCTCGCCCCCTACGCCGGTTGCGCGATGGGGCAGCACTGGATGGAGAACGGCGAGCACGCCCTCGTCGTCTACGACGACTTGTCCAAGCAGGCCGAGGCCTACCGCCAGGTGTCGCTGCTGCTGCGCCGGCCGCCGGGTCGCGAGGCCTATCCAGGCGACGTGTTCTACCTCCATAGCCGTTTGCTGGAACGGGCGGCGAAGCTGTCCGACGAGAACGGCGCCGGTTCCCTGACTGCCCTGCCGATCATCGAGACGAAGGCCGGCGACATCTCGGCATACATCCCCACGAACGTGATCTCCATCACCGACGGGCAGGTGTACGTGCAGGACAACCTGTTCAAGTCCGGGGTGCGCCCGGCCGTCGATGTTGGCAACTCCGTCTCCCGCGTCGGCGGCGACGCTCAGGTCAAGGCGATGAAGTCGGTGGCCGGAACGCTCAAGCTCGACCTTGCCCAGTTCCGCGAGCTGGAGGCATTCGCCACGTTCGGCTCCGAGCTCGACGCCGTGTCGAAGGCCCAGCTCGAGCGCGGCTACCGCCTCGTCGAGCTGCTCAAGCAACCGCTCAACTCGCCGATGCCGGTCGAGGAGCAAGTCGTCGTCATCTTCGCGGGAACTCGCGGTTACCTCGACGACATCGCCGTCGGCGACGTCAAGCGCTTCGAGTCCGAGCTGACCGAATACGTGCGCTCGGGCCACGGGTCGATGCTCGAGGAGATCAGAAGTACTGGGCTACCAGAAGATCTCGGCGATGTCGTCGAGGCGTTCAAGGCGCAGTTCCGTGCCGGCGACGGGTCGGCCTACGCAGTCGACCCGACGAAGGTCGACCAGGACGAGATCGGCGACGCCGCCTCCGCCAAGACGCTGGCCACAGAGTGAAGGACCCGAGACTGATGCAAGCGACGAGGCGCCAGCCGAGGAGCGGTTACACGCGGCCTGCGTGGCCGGGGAACGCAGTGGTGGAGTAGTTCGATGGCGGGAGGGCAGGAACGGATTCTGCGGGGTCGCATCCGCAGTATCCAGGCGACGAAGAAGATCACGCGGGCGATGGAGTTGATCGCCGCGTCGCGGATCGTCAAGGCGCAACAGCGCGTCGCCGCCGCCGTCCCGTACTCAGAGAAGATCACCGAGGTGGTTCGTGACCTGGCTGCGGCCGGGGCCGGGACCGACGCACCGCTGCTCGCCGGGCGTGAGTCGATCTCGACGACGTGTTACGTCGCCCTCACCGCCGACCGGGGGTTGTGCGGCGGATACAACGCAGGCGTGCAGCGTGCCACCGAAGGCGAAGTGAAGGCCGACGTCGTGAACGGCCGGCAGTACATGATCGTCCCGATCGGTCGCAAGGGCACCGGGTACTTCCACTTCCGTGGCTACCAGATCGGAGAGTCATTCACTGGCTTCTCCGACACACCCACACTGCAGGACGCCAAGCGCGTCGCTCAGTACGTGATCGAACAGTTCACGTCCGGTGCCGTCGACAAGGTGGAGCTCGTCTACACGAGGTTCATCTCCGCCGGCAACCAGGAGGTCGTGCTCCGTCCGCTTGTCCCACTGTCGGTGGAGACGGTGGCGGGGGGTGATGGACGTCCGGGCGCAGCTCGGCAATCAGACGGAGCGGGGCCGGCCGACGCCCCGACCGGCGACTACGAGTACGAGCCCGACCCCGGGACGATCCTCGACTCGCTTGTTGCCCAGCTACGTCGAGGCCCGCGTGTACGCCGCCATGCTCAACGCCGCAGCGTCCGAGCACGCCTTCCGCCAACGGGCGATGAAGTCAGCGACCGACAACGCCGAGGAATTGATCAAGTCGTTGAGCCGGGTGATGAACCGGGCCCGCCAGGACTCGATCACCACCGAGATCATGGAGATCGTCGGGGGCGCCGAGGCGCTCGCCGGCGGCAGCAACGACATCCGCGCCCGCGTCGTGCTCGACTTCGTCACCGAGGTCGAGCTGGAAACTGCAGCCCTTCAGAGGAGAAGCACTGTGACTGTCACCGAAAGTCAACAGTCGACCGGCACCGAGGGCCGCGTCGTCGGGATCGCCGGTCCCGTCATCGACGTCGAGTTTCCTCGCGGCGCGCTGCCGGCGCTCAACAACGCGCTGGAGTTCGAGATCGTCGTCGAAGGCCAGTCGGTGCAGGTGCTCGCCGAGGTTGCTCAGCAGCTCGGCGAGGGCCGCGTGCGGGCGATCTGCATGAAGCCGACCGACGGCCTCACCCGGGGTACCACGGTCCGCAACCTCGGCCACGGCATCACCGTGCCCGTCGGTCAGCAGGTGCTCGGCCACGTGTGGAATGTGTGGGGGGACGCGCTCGATGTCGATGCCGAGACGGCGGCGACCGAGTTCGCCGGGATCGAGCGCTGGGAGATCCACCGCGACGCCCCGGCGTTCGATGCCCTCGAGCCGTCGGCGCGCATGTTCGAGACCGGCATCAAGGTCATCGACCTGTTGACGCCGTATGTCGCCGGCGGCAAGATCGGTCTGTTCGGTGGTGCCGGCGTCGGCAAGACGGTGTTGATCACCGAGATGATCAACCGGGTCGCCGGCCAGCACGGCGGAGTCTCGGTATTCGCTGGAGTCGGCGAGCGCACGCGGGAGGGGACGCAGCTCCGGCTCGAGATGATGGAGTCGGGTGTGTTCGAGAAGGCTGCCCTCGTGTTCGGTCAGATGGATGAGCCGCCGGGCGTTCGGCTGCGTGTTGCGCTCTCGGCGCTGACGATGGCCGAGTACTTCCGCGACGTGCAGAACCAGGACGTGTTGCTGTTCGTCGACAACATCTTCCGCTTCGTACAGGCCGGTTCCGAGGTGTCGACGCTGCTCGGCCGGATGCCGTCGGCCGTTGGCTATCAGCCCACGCTGGCTGACGAGATGGGTGAGTTGCAGGAGCGAATCACGTCGACTCGGGGTCGCTCGATCACGTCGCTGCAGGCCGTCTACGTGCCGGCCGACGACTACACCGACCCGGCCCCGTTCACGACGTTCACCCACCTCGACGCCACCACCGAGCTCAGCCGTGTCGTCGCCTCGCTCGGCATCTACCCAGCGGTCGACCCGCTGGCGTCGACCTCGACGATCCTGTCACCCGAGGTCGTCGGCCAGCACCACTACGACGTCGCTCGGCGGGTCCAGGAGACGTTGCAGCGCTACAAGGAGCTGCAGGACATCATCGCCATCCTCGGCCTCGACGAGCTCTCCGAGGAGGACCGCCTCACCGTCAACCGGGCGCGCAAGGTGCAGCGCTTCCTGTCCCAGCCGTTCTTCGTCGCCGAGGTGTTCACCGGGTTGAAGGGTGAGTACGTGCCGGTGGCCGAGACGGTCGAGTCGTTCGAGGCGATCGTCAAGGGCGATCTCGACGAGGTGCCCGAGCAGGCATTCCTCAACGTTGGTGGCATCGAGCAGGTCCACGCCAAGGCCAAGGCCCTGCAGGAGAGCGCGGCGTGAACGTTTCGGTCGTGTCGCCCGAAGAGGTCCTCTTCGAGGGCGAGGCGACCCAGGTCGTCACCCGCACGACCGAGGGCGATGTCGCCTTCCTCGCCGACCACGCACCGTTCCTCGGCACGCTCGTCGCCGCCGAGACACGCGTGTATCTCTCCGACGGGTCGATCCAGCGCTTCGACCTCGACGGCGGATTCGTCGAGGTGTCCGGCAACAGCGTGACGATCCTCGCCACCTGACCTCAGCCTCGGATTCGGTCTGCATTTCGGTTCCGGAACCGACGGCCGGCGTCGATGCCGCGTTCTACCGCCACAAACGAGACATATTTGTCGTCTGCGGCGCCGCAGAATCGCGCGCCGTGTGGAGTTGGGCGGCGATCAGGCGCAGAACGTCAGGATGGTCCATCACACCCCACCTGGGCGTCATCACCCGCCGGAGAAGGAACAGACGCAGTTCACATGCCACTTTCGTCGCGAAAGCGCGACGGGACTGGAATGAGAATTCGGAACTTTCGGTGGGCCGCGTCATCGCGGCCGGGCTGCTCACTTGTGTACGCCGTCTAGATCGCAGAACCAAGATCGGCGGGACAAGACGCGGCACCGGGGAAACCCGGTGCCGCGTTGCGTGGCGCCGTGACTAGAACGACGAGGTTCGTGGTACCTTGCGATCAGCGTTCGGCAGGAGACGCTGTTCGGCGAGGGAGAATGACATCGTTATGCGCTCGGCTTTGCGGCGGCATCACCAAGTGGCGCTCGAGGCGGACGCGCAACTGATCGGCGACGAACAACTCATCGAGCGCGTGAGAAGCGGCGACAGCCACGCGTTCGGCGAGCTCTATCGTCGTCACCGTCCTGCCGCCGAGTCCACCGCCCGCTGGTTGCTGCATTCCCGCGCGGAGGCCGACGATGTAGTGGCCGACGCCTTTGCTGGCGTGTTGTCGGCGATCCGCAACGGCAACGGTCCGCGAGACAACTTCCGCAGCTACCTTCTGGCAGCCGTGCGCAACGGCTGTCGCACCCGTCGACGTAAGTTCGTGACCGCCGACGAGCCGAGGGCGGACGCCGGAACGGCGCCGATGTTCGAGGATCCGGAGCGATATGTCGAGGCGGACACTGTCGCCCGGGCTTTTGCCTCGCTCAGCCCTCGCTGGCAGCAGACGCTGTGGCTCACCGAGGTCGAACAACGGTCACCCGCCGAAGTCGCCGCGGTCATGGACCTGGCACCCAACGCCACGGCGGCACTCACCCTCCGGGCTCGCGAGGCTTTCGCCACGGCCTACCTCGCTGAGCACGTAAACGCATCCCCCGACGAGGCCTGCGAGCGTTACGGCCGACGTCTGGCTTCCTACGTCCGCGACCAGCTCACCGAGATGCAGAGTGAGGCGGTCGAACGGCACCTTCTCGACTGCCCACGGTGCCAGCAGGCGGTGGACGAACTGCGCGACGTCAACGCAAGCCTGCGCAAGCTCGTTCCCCCGGTCGGTACGGCACTCGCCGCCCAGTGGACGGTGGGCACCACCCTGGTCGGGACGGTGTCGAATCTGTTCAGCTCCGGTCTGCTGCTCAAGGGGGCCGCCGCGGTACTCGTCGCGACGCCGCTGCTCGTCAACATCCTCGGCGGCGGTCGTGGCGGCACGCCGGACGATGCCGAGGTCAGGACGGTGGTCGCCGCACCCGAGGAACCCGAGGTCGAGCCCGTCGTCGTCACTCGCCCGGATCGCCAGCCGGGAGTCGCCAGCGGGCGGGCGAGTTCGGGTCTCGTCGCGACGACCACCACGGTTCCGCCGGCGGAGGCCGGATCGAGCGGCGCAGACGAACCGCCGACGTTCAGCCGTCCGATCGTCGAGCGTCCGGCAGAAGTCCTGCCGCCCAGTGACCAACCGGTGATCGACGATGTTGTCGCACCCGTTGTCGGTGGTGTGGTGGCGCCAATCGTCGAGGATGTCGTGATCCCCGTCGTCGACGATGTCGTTCTCCCGATTGTCGAGCCGGTTGTCGATGGGGTCGTCGTGCCGGTGGTCGAGGATGTCGTCGTTCCGGTTGTCGGCGGGGTCGTCGTGCCGGTGGTCGAGGATGTCGTCGTTCCGGTTGTCGGCGGGGTCGTCGTGCCGGTGGTCGAGGATGTCGTCGTTCCGGTGTGTTGCGCCGGTTGTCGATGGGGTTGTGGTGCCGGTGGTCGAGGATGTTGTCGTTCCGGTGGTTGCGCCGGTTGTCGATGGGGTTGTGGTGCCGGTGGTCGAGGATGTTGTCGTTCCGGTGGTTGCGCCGGTTGTCGATGGGGTTGTGGTGCCGGTGGTCGAGGATGTTGTCGTTCCGGTGGTTGCGCCGGTTGTCGATGGTGTCGTGGTGCCGGTGGTCGAGGATGTTGTGGCACCGGTGGTTGAGCCGGTGGTCGAGGATGTTGTGGCTCCGGTGGTTGAGCCGGTGGTCGAGGATGTTGTGGCGTTCCGGTGGTCGAGCCGGTGGTCGAGGATGTTGTGGCTCCGGTGGTTGAGCCGGTGGTCGAGGATGTTGTGGCTCCGGTGGTCGAGCCGGTGGTCGAGGATGTTGTGGCTCCGGTGGTCGAGCCGGTGGTCGAGGATGTCGTGGCTCCGGTGGTTCAGCCGGTCGTCGACGAGGTGGCGCCGGTCGTCGAACCGATCGTCGACGACATCGCACCAGTCGTCGACGACGTGATCGATGGCTTGGCGCCGACGACTTCGTCGACCGAGCCGGGCGTCACTACCTCGGAGCCGGAGCCGCTTCTGGGCATCCCGGGTCTGTCGCTACCCGGCTGAGACGGGGCCGATCCGGCCAGGCCCGGGTGACTCCACTACCCTGACGCCCGGGAGTGCCGGGAAGTCTGGTCGGCGAAACGAATTTCCGACCCTGGAGTAGCCGTGCCAACACGACCGATCCCGAGCGCATCGCCCAGCTTCCTGCACAGCGATCGCCGCTTGGCGCGTGTCGCCCAGCCGTTACGTCGATTCCTCTACATCGAGGCGTCCGGCGGCATGGCCCTCGTTGCTGCCGCCATCGCGGCCCTGGTCTGGGCGAACGCGTGGCCGGGGAGCTACGAGGCCGTGTGGACGACGACGGTGCGCGTCGAAGTGGGCGACTATGTGTTCGTCGAGGACCTCCGTCACCTCGTCAACGACTTGCTGATGGGATTGTTCTTCTTCGTCGTCGGGATGGAGATCAAGCGCGAGCTGGTGATCGGCGAGCTACGTGACCGCCGGGCTGTGGCCCTTCCGGCCATGGCTGCACTCGGCGGGATGGTCGTTCCGGCATCGATCTTCATCGTCATCAACGCCACCGGAGACGGCCGTCATGGCTGGGGGATCCCGATGGCCACTGATGTCGCGTTCGCGCTCGGCGTCGTCGCCCTCCTGGGAAGCCGTGTGCCGGCCTCGATCAAGGTGCTGTTGCTTACGTTGGCGATCGTCGACGACATCGGGGCGATCGTCGTCATCGCCGTGTTCTATTCGTCGGACGTCGATCCGAAGTTCCTCGTCTACGCCGCCGGTATCGCCACACTCGTCGCCGTGCTCGACAACCTCGACGTCACGTACCCGCTGATCCCCCTCGGGCTCGGGCTGGTGATGTGGCTGCTGTTCTACGAGTCAGGAGTGCACGCCACCCTCGCCGGCGTCGTGATGGGTCTGTTGACCCCTGCCCTGCCGCGCCAGACCGATCTCGAGGCTGACGACGTCGTCGACGTCCTGGCGAACCGCGCTGACGTCCACGCCTCCGACGTCCGCCAGGCGGCGTGGGCGATCCGTGACTCGATCTCCGCCTGTGATCGGTTGATCGACGTGCTGCACCCGTGGACGAGCTTCTTCATCGTGCCCCTGTTCGCACTCGCCAACGCCGGTGTGGTGATCCACGGCGAGGCCTTGACCAGCCCTTCGGCGGTATTCGTCGGGGTGTTCGCAGGACTGGTCGTCGGCAAGCTCGTCGGCATCACCGCGTTCTCCTGGCTCGCCGTACGACTCGGGCTCGGACGGCTGCCGGCCGGGACCCGCTGGGGGCACATCGTCGGTGTTGGCGCGGTCGCCGGGATCGGCTTCACGGTTTCCCTGTTCGTGACCGGATTGGCGTTCGACGACGTCGCCCTGCAGGACGATGCGAAGATCGGCACGCTGTGCGCCTCGGTCGTCGCCGCCCTCGCCGGCTGGTCCGCGTTCACCCGGGTCAACCGAACCGAAAGCTGAAACTCAGTTCGAGTCGAGGACGGCGTTGACCTTGTCGATGCGGTGCAAGGCGTCGATCAGGCGCACGGTGCCCGAACGTGAGCGCATCACCAGGCTCTGCGTCATGACGCCGCGCTCATCGGTGCGAACGCCGTTGAGCAACGGGCCATCGGTGATCCCCGTGGCGGCGAAGAAGCAGTTGTCGCTGCGCACCAGGTCGTCCATCGTCAGCACCGTCTCCGTGTCGTAGCCGGCCGCAGCCAGCGACGCCCGCTCTTCGTCGCTCTGGCACCACAGCCGACCCTGGATCTCGCCGCCCATCGCCTTCAGCGCCGCCGCCGTGACGACGCCCTCGGGCGTGCCGCCGATGCCGAGGAGCACGTCGACGCCGGCGCGGGGCCACGCCGTGGCGACCGCACCGTAGACGTCGCCGTCGGTGATCATGCGGATGCGGGCGCCCGATGCCCGCACCTCCTCGATGAGGTCGGCATGCCGCGGGCGATCGAGGATCACGACCATCAGGTCGCGCACCGACTCGCCCTTCGACTTGGCGATCCACCGCAGGTTCTGGGTCGCCGTGGCAGTGATGTCGATGGCGCCGACGGCGCTCGGGCCGACGGCGATCTTCTCCATGTAGAACGACGGGCCGGGATCGAACAGCGACCCGCGCTCGCTCACGGCGATCACCGAGAGGGCGTTCGTACGCCCTTCTGCTGTCAGCCGGGTCCCGTCGATCGGATCGACGGCGACGTCGACGAGCGGGGGAGTGCCGTCACCGACGCGCTCGCCATTGAACAGCATCGGGGCATCGTCCTTCTCGCCCTCGCCGATGACGACGATGCCGTCCATCGTCACGGTCGACAGGACAGCGCGCATCGCCGTCACCGCGGCCCCGTCTGCCCCGTCTTTGTCTCCTCGGCCGATCCACCTCGACGCCGCCAGGGCGGCCGCTTCGGTGACGCGAACGAGCTCCATCGCGAGGTTACGGTCGGGACGGGTCGACGGCATCGTCATGGCCAAAGCCTATGTGGACGAGCCGGAACGGCGAGGACACGATGTCGCGGCGTCGGGTGCCGTTAGCGTCTCCGACGTGCTCGATGACTGGGACCCCAACGATCCGGAGGCCGTCAAGGTCCACTACGACGTCTCGACGTGGGATCTCGAACAGCGCGCCGAGCTGTCGGCGCAACTCGCCGATGAGGACATCCCTCATGTGTGGGCCGGCGACGAGCTGGTTGTTCCCGAGGAGCTCGAGGACCGCACCGACACCCTGTTCGCCCAGCTGGAGGAGGAGCTCGGCCCGTTCCCCATCGCTCTCCACGAAGACGACCCAGCCGTCGAGTACGGGCTCGACGAATGGCCCGATGACGACCGCGACACGCTGACCGCGGCGCTCGTCGAGTCCGGCATCGCCCATCGCTGGGAGGGCGCGACGATCTTCGTCGCAGCCGAGACTGAGGCCACCGTGGATGAGCTGCTCGACGGCATCGAGGCCGGCACGGTGGTTGCCGGTTCGGCCGCGGCGCCGCCGGAGGACGTCTTGCCTCGACTTTTCGCGGCCGCCGACCGGCTGGCCAAGGATCCCGAGGATCGCGTCGGGCGGGAGGACGTCGCCCTGCTCGCCGCTGCGTGCGATCCCGACCACCCGCCGTATGGCCTGGCGAAGAACGCGTGGCGCGGTGTCGTCGATGGATCCGGTCGACTTGCGGAGGCGACAGACGCCGCCGAGCCGTCCCCGTCCGATGTCATCGGCGCGGCGCAACATCTGCGCTCGCTCGTCCGCCCGTACGTCTGAATCGATGCTCCTCGCCGAGCTCGAGGTCTGGCACACCCGCCCGCGGGCACCGACGCGGCGCCTTGCCCTCGGCAACCTCGTCCTGCCGGCCGACCCCGCTCCGGGGTTCGGCGGTCTGCTCCTCGGCGCTGTCGTCGCCGCCCACATCGACGACCTCGACGAGGATCTCGTTCCCGACGTCCACCGACTGATCGGCCAGGTCGAGGCGGGGGAGCGGATCGTCCAGCCGCGGCTGCGCCACCGTTTCCAGACCGACCGCCATGGACTCGGGCGGTCGCTGCACCAACTCGTCGGTGAGGGTGACGAGCTGAGCTTCGAGTTCGACTCCCGGGGCGCACCGCTGGCGATGCTGCTCGGCGCCGTTTACGCCGTCGAGCGTCTGGCACCCGCCAGCCGAAGGGTGATCGTCCCGCTGCTGCATCAGGCGATGCGCTGGCGCGGACCAATCGGTCCGGCGTTGATCACTCACCTTGCCGGCACGGCAGCGGTGCCGTTGTCGGCCCTCGCCGACCCTCGAGCCTGGGCGATGGACGTGCTCGGCTTTCCCGTCGGGTCGCCGACTCCAACGCGGCGCCAGTTGACTACCCAGTTCCGCCTGCGCATGCGCTCGGTGCACCCCGACCATGGTGGGAGCCGCGCCGACGCCGCCAAGGCGATGCACGACCTGGCTGCGGCGCGCAAGATCCTCACCGACGCCACACCGAAATGACCAGCCGTTCGGGCACGATGCTGCTCTTCCCCGGTGCCGGCAGCAGCCGTGACCAGGCGACACTCGTCAGGGTCGATCGGGCGATCACGGGACTGTCCGGCTGGTCGGCGGTGCGCGCCGACTTCCCCTATCGCAAAGCAGGTCGCAAGGGGCCGGACAAGCCGGACGTGTTGATGGCGGCGGTCCGCGAGGAACTGGCGGGAATCGGCAGCCGCCGCAACGTCGTCGTTGGCGGGCGCTCGATGGGTGGGCGAATCTGCTCGATGGTCGCCGCCGGGGCAGACGGCGTGGCCCCGCCCAGGCGGCTCCTCGGTGTCGTGACGATCTCCTATCCGCTGCATCCCCCGGGCCGCCCCGATCGGTTGCGCGTCGAGCACTTGCCGGGCGTGACAGCGCCGTGGCTGTTCGTCCACGGGACGCGTGACCCGTTCGGCTCACCCGACGAGCTGGAGCAGTGGACGTCGACAATTGCCGGCCCGGTCACGCACCACTGGCTCGACGGCGGCCACGACCTCAAGGGCAAGGATGCCGAAGTCGCCCGCCTCGTGGCCGACTGGGTGCGGGCGCTCTAGCGTTGCTCGGCATTCTCATGCCGATCCGGCCGCGAATCCGCGACAGAAGTGGCATGAGAATCGGGAGGGGTCCGTCGGTCGCGTAGCTTGGTCCACGCGTACCAGGCGATGCCGGCGACGATCAGGGCGATCACTACGTACTGGGCGATCGCGATGATCGGCTCGACGTCATCCCAGTTGTCGCGCAACACATAGCCGGCGGTCACGAGCGCCGTGTTCCAGACCAATGACCCGATCAGCGTCAACACCAGGAAGCGGGCGAGGTTCATCCTGCGGAATCCCGCCGGGATCGACACCAGCGAGCGGAGTAGCGGCACGCATCGACAGATCAGCACGGCACGATCGGCGTTGTCGTCGAACCATCCCTCGGCCCGGCGCACGTCGCTCGGGGTCAACCGAAACCACTTGCCGTAGCGGATCAGGAACCGATCCAGTCGGTCAGGGCCGATCCAGGCCGCAATGCCGTAGAGCACCAGCGCCCCGATCAGCGATCCCACCGTCGCCGCGGCGATCATCCCGGGCAGCGTGGCCCCGCCGTCGCGGGCGACGAAGCCGGCGAACGGAAGGATGATCTCCGAGGGGATCGGCGGAAAGATGTTCTCGAGGGCGACGAGCAGGGCGACGCCCACGTAGCCGAGCGAGTCGACGACGTCGGTGACCCAATCGGCCAAGCCGGAGAACATTGGTTGGTCAGCCGACGGTGGCTTCGACCTTGGTGGCCGGTGCCGCCGGTGTCGATGCCGCAGCGATCCCTTCAGTTCGGCGCGACGAGTAGACGATCGCGCCGATCAGCACGACGGCCGCCACACCGGCGACGGCGAAGCGGCCGCCATTGTCCTCGAGGTTGATGATCGCCGGGAGCATCAGCAGCGACACGAGGTTCATCACCTTGATCAGCGGGTTGAGCGCCGGACCAGCGGTGTCCTTGAACGGGTCGCCGACCGTGTCGCCGATGACGGCGGCCTTGTGCGCCTCCGAGCCCTTGCCACCGTGGTGGCCGTCCTCGATGTACTTCTTGGCGTTGTCCCACGCCCCGCCGGAGTTGCTCAGGTAGTTGGCCATCAGCTGACCGGTGAGGATGACGGCGGCGAGGAATCCGCCGAGCGCCTGCCAGCCGATCCCGAAGCCGACGATGACGGGTGTGAGCACGGCGAGGAGAGCCGGGGTGGTGAGCTCACGCAGCGAGGCGGCGGTGCAGATGTCGATGACGGGGCCGTAGTCGGGCTGCTTCGTTCCGGCCATGATCTGCCCGTCGGCGAACTGGTCGCGGACCTCGCGGACGACGACACCAGCGGTGCGGCCGACGGCGCGGATCGCCAGCGCCGAGAACAGGAACGGCACCGAACCGCCGATCAGTAGGCCGATGAAGATCTTCGGGTCGGCGACGTTGATCTGCAGGTCGAGGTGGTCGAAGATGCCCCGGCTCGTGGCCTGCAACTCCTCGATAACGCTCGCGTCGAGCAGCTCGTTGCCGGCTGTCTCGATGAAGCTGGCGAACAGGGCGACGGCGGCGATCACCGCCGAACCGATGGCGAAGCCCTTGGTGACGGCCTTGGTGGTGTTGCCGACGGCGTCGAGGCTGACCATGATCCGCTGCGGCTCGCCATGGAACTCGCCGGACATCTCGGCGATTCCGGCGGCATTGTCGCTCACCGGACCGAACGTGTCCTCGGAGACGATGACGCCGGTCGTGGCGAGCATGCCCATGCCGCACAGGGCCACGAGGTACAGCGAGAACTGCAGGTTGCCGCCGCCGAGGGCGAGCGACACGCCGATGGCGATGGCGATGGCGATGACGGCGTAGACCGAGCTCTCCATGCCGCTCGATGTCCCGGAGAGCACGACCGTCGCCGGACCCGTCTCGGCGGACTCGGCGATCTCCTGCACCGGGCTGTGGTGGGTGCTCGTGTAGAACTCGGTGAGGCGGCTGACGAGCTGGGCCAGGACGAGGCCGATGGCGACGGCGCCGAAGCACTTCCACCCGGCGTTGTCGAAGTCGTTGCCGACGTACAGCAGGGCGACGAGCAGGGTGCCGACCAGTGTCAGCGAGCCCGCCGTCAGGAAGCCGCGGTTGATCGGCTTGAGAGCGTTGGTCTCGCCCTGCTTGGCCTTGACGGCGAACACGCCGGCGATCGAGGCGACGACGCCGATGGCGCGGGCAGCGAGGGGGAACACCAGGCCGAGCGCCGGATTGGCGCCGATCGAGTTGAAGGCGGCGACGCCGAGGATGATCGAGGCGACGAGGGTGACCTCGTAGCTCTCGAACAGGTCGGCAGCCATCCCGGCGCAGTCGCCGACGTTGTCGCCGACGTTGTCGGCGATCGTCGCCGGGTTGCGCGGGTCGTCCTCGGGGATGCCCGCCTCGACCTTGCCGACGAGGTCGGCGCCGACGTCGGCAGCCTTGGTGAAGATGCCTCCGCCGACGCGGAGGAACAGGGCCAGCAACGAACCGCCGAAGCCGAAGCCGATGAGGATCGCCGACGATGTGTTCTGGAAAAAGATGATGATCAACGTGGCGCCGAGGAGGCCGAGGCCGACGGTAAACATGCCGGCGACGCCGCCGGTACGAAACGCAATGGTGAGGGCGTCGGCGAGGCTGCCGGTGCGGGCGGCGGCGGCGGTGCGGACGTTGCCGCGCGTGGCCAGCGTCATGCCGATGAAGCCGGTGAAGCCAGATGCCAGGCAGCCGAGGATGAACGCCGCAGTGCGGAAGGTGCCCGACTGGGCGAAGCTCAGCGCTTCGGTGCCGTCGGTCTTGCTGATCGCCGTCGACGTGACGAACACGATCACCGCCAGTGGTACGAGGATCATCGCGATCGTGCGGAACTGACGCTTGAGGTAGGCCGAAGCGCCTACCTGGATAAGGGCGGCGATCTCGCGCATCTTCGGTGTGCCCTCGTCGGCGGCCATCACCGACCTGGCCAGATAGAAGCCGACGCCGATGGCCAGTAGGGCGGCTGCAACGGACAGCCAGAGGACCGTCCATTCCCCGCCGGCCAGGGTGAACTCCTGCCAACCGCCCTCGGCTCCGAACAATGATGACTCCACGATGTCTCCTGCTACGCGCGGCCACTCTGCCGCCCGTTCGGTGGGACCCGGGGCTCGACGTCTGGGCACCGCCCAGACCCCGGCATCCGGGTACAGCGGCGCAAGATTACCCGCTCGGCACGGCCCCGCCTACCTGCCGGTAACCAGACTTCGATTGGAGTGTTTCGTGCATCGGAGTGTTTGCTGCGGGGCGTGTCGACACGTAGCACTCCAATGCAGCAAACACTCCGATGAGGGTTCTCCAGTCGCGCTTACTCGCCGGCCTGTCTGAGGGTGAGCAGCAGGGCAGTGCCCGGCGTCCCCCGCAGCAGCACCAGGTCGTTGCTCGCCCACTGTGGCGGTGTCGGGTCGGTCGGGACGAACGGGACCCGGAAGTCGAGCAACTCGACGTCGCCGGTGGACGTGGCGAGCAGGGCGAAGGCGAGTTGCTCGCCGTCGCGGTACGCCACGAGCCCGGTTTCGCCGTGTGGGGACAGGCCGGCGGGCGTGATCGGCGACGCAAGGGTGAAGGCATCGCCCGGGTCATCGGCGAGCTCGTCGGGCGTCACCGCAGCGCCGGTGGCCGAATCGAGGTTGAGCACGGGCTGCGTCGAACCATCGAGACCGGCGACCCAGAACTTCGTGACCGCTGGGTCGAGTGATTGCGTGAGCAGGGGCAGCGACAGCACGGACAAGTGTTCGCTTCGGGCAGTCGCGACGACTGCGCCAGGAATCTCGTCGTCGAAGCCGAGCTTCAGCCGGACGGGCTCGCCGCCGTCGAGCGGCAGACGCCAGATGCCGTTCGTCGGCTCGTCGACGTCGATGGCGGTCTGGGCGTAGAGGATCGTGTCGTCCGCCAACCACTGCATCGGCGTCCAGACCGCGAACGGCTCGGCGATATCGAGGCGGTGGATTTCGACAGGTTCGCCGCCGGCACGGTCGACGCGCATGATCGTCGTCGATCTGGGGTCGTCGCTCGGGCTGCGCACGAACGCGAGCTGGCTCCCGTCGGGCGACCACGTCGGCACGATGTCGATCGGCGTGCCCTCCGGCGCTTCGATCAACGACCCGTCGTAGCCGTCATCGGTGAGATTGTCGAGTTCGGAGGTTGCGACATCGAAGACGTAGATGTCGCTGTCCACGCCGAACACGAGGGCGTTGAGATCGAACGCAACAGCCGAGCTGTCCGGCGACCAGGCCATCGTCGGCAGCGGGATCTGTCGAGAGATCTGCAACTCGGTGTCGTCGCACTGCGGCGTCAGCGACTCGACGTCCCACAGGCACAACGTGTTCTCCGGCCCGATTCCGGCGAGCCACTCGCCGTCCGGGGACAGTGAGCTGATCTCGCCGCTGACCTCGATGCCGCGCAGTTCGGCGATCCGCCACTCAGGTTCGGTGGAGGTTCGGTGGTGTCCGGTACCGCGATCAGCATGGCGGCGGCGGGCAGCAGGGCGTGAACGGCGCGCACCGCGCAAGTGTCGCGTGGGCTCAGGCTGGAGCGAGGTCGACGGGGATGCCGTTGAGGACGGCGGTCCCGCTGAGGGCGTCGACGGCATGGTCGTCGGTGAGCAGGTTGGAGTTGACGCCGGCGTAACGGGCGGCGACGTCGAGCTCGGCGCCGGGCAGGTCGTGGCCCCAACCGTGGGGCAGGCTGACGACGCCTGGACGGATCCCGTCGGTCACCTCGACCGGGACGACGACGGCCCCGACCCGGCTCGTCACCTTCGCCAGCCCGCCGTCGGCGAGGCCGATGGCGACGGCATCGTCGGGGTTGACGTGGAGCACGCAACGCGGCTTGCCCTTGACGAGCACCTCGACGTTGTGCATCCACGAGTTGTTCGAGCGCAGGTCGCGGCGACCGACGAGGACGACGCCGTCGCGTGGGCGGTGCGCCGCTGCCTCCATCCTCGGGAGATCGTCGAGAATCGGCTCGGGTGCGATCTCGATCATCCCGCTCGGCGTGCGCAGGCCGTCTGGCATCCGCGGCTGCAGCGGTCCGAGATCGATGCCGTGCGGGGCGGCGACCAGGGCATCCAATGTCAACCCGCCGGGGTTCGCTCCGAAGTGGTCGCCGTAGGGACCGCTGCGCAGGTAGAAGTCGATGATCCGCGCCGGGCCGGTGCGCGGTGCGAGGGCGGCGAGCAACTCGTCGGCAGCGCGGTCGTGAAGCGGTCCGTGTTCGTCGGCCACGGCGGAACCGACCAGGGAGGTAATGACGAGATCGTCGACGACTGCCGGATCGGCGGCCGCCCCGGCCCCCTGGGCGATGAGGGCGAGGCGGGCGAGGACCTCCCATTCGTCGAGCTGACCGTCGGGAAGCGGCAGTACCGGATCCGACCAGTTGGCGACATTGCGCACCGCCAGCTGGAGCAGGGCGACGTCGTAGTGGGGCTTCTCCAGCGCCGACGGTGCCGGGAGGATCACGTCGGCATGCCGTGACGTCTCGTTGCGGTAGATGTCGACGGACACGACGAGGTCGAGCGTCGCCAACGCAGCGTCGAGACGTCCTCCGTTCGGGAGCGACAGCACCGGGTTGCCGGCGACGCACACCAGCGCCCTGACCTGACCCGGGCCGGGCGTCTCGATCTCCTCGGCGAGGCAGACGGCGGGCAGCTCACCCATCGTGCCAGGGAGATCGCGCACCCGCGACCGAGGATGGTTGGGTCGGACGCCTCGCCCGAAGCGTGGCGCGCCGCTCGTGTTCGTCCCGGCGACGGCCGGCGTGGTGAACATCGCCCCGCCTGGCCGATCGAGGTTGCCGGTGCAGATGTTGAGCACGTCGACGAGCCAGCTGGCGAGTGTCCCGAACTCCGCGGTGGTCGTGCCGATCCGGCCGTAGACGGCGGCACGGGGCGCGGCGGCCAACTCGCGGGCGAGGCGGCGGATCGTTTCCGCTTCGACGCCGGTGACGTCGGCGACATCCTCGGGAGCGAACGCTGCCAGCGCCGGACCGACACGATCCAAACCCTCGACGTAGGCGGCGACGTCGCCGAGGTCGACGAGATCCTCGTCGAGCAGGACACGCACCATGGCGGCGAGCAAGAAGGGGTCGCTGCCCGGTCGTACGGCGATCCACTCGTCAGCCTCCGCCGCGGTGCGGCTGCGCCGGGGGTCGACGACGACGAGCTTGCCGCCGCGAGCACGCAGCGCCTCGATGCGCCCCGGCCAGTCAGGTGCGGTCGCCAGACTGCCGTTCGACGCGTAGGGGTTGGCGCCGAGCATCAGTAGGAAATCGGTGCGGTCGACATCAGGCACGGGCACGATCAGGCCGCCGCCGAACATGTGGGCCGCCGCCAGCTCCTTGGGTCGCTGATCGACCGTGCTGGCCGTGTAGGTGTTGCGCGACCCGATCGCCCTGACAAGCGCCTTGATGTACAGCATCGACGCGAGTGAGTGGGCGTTTGGGTTGCCGAGGTAAACAGCTACTGCGTCACGGCCGTGGGCCTCGACGATCGGTGTCAGGCGGCGCTCGATCTCGGCAAACGCCTCGTCCCACGTGGCTGCGACGAGCTCGCCGTCACGCCGGACGAGGGGCTCGCGCACTCGGTCGGGATCCTCGTGGAGCTGCTTGAGCGTCGATCCTTTGGGGCAGATGAACCCGTGGCTGAAGACGTCGTCGCGATCACCGCGGATACGTGTTACGCGGTCATCGACGACGGTGATCTCCAAGCCGCATCCCGCCTCACACAACGGGCAGGTCCGGAAGGCCGTTCGTGTCCCCATTCACCCCATGATGCTCCTCGCGGCACCACGGCGGCGAGATGTGGGCGGGTCTCGTGACGGAATCCACAACATTGGTGAGCTGAGGGTGCAGGACACCGCACGCTCAGCTCACCAATCCAGTGGGTTGGACTGGGCGGTCGATCGGGTTGAGGTCCTCGAGCTCGCGGTGGGCGGTCTCGGGGTACCACAGCAGCACGATGGTGACGACGAGGAGCTGGGCGGTCGCCAGTCCGGCGAGCACGGTGCCATGGCTGCGACCGCGATCGAGCAACGCTCCCATCGCCACCAACCCGACGATGCCGCCGAGCAGGGCGGCGGCGGTGATCAGGGCTGACCCTTTGCTGCGGCTCCCAGTCGGGAACAGCTCGTTGCGGTAGACGGCGAGGGCTGGGAAGGCGATCGCCCCGACGATCCCGCCGAACATCGCGCTCAACCACATCGGTGCACCGCCCACTGAGAACGAGATGACCAGCAGCGCAGCGGCGACCGGGACACAGACGGCGATGACCCGGCGCCGGCCGCGGATGTCGGCGATGCGGCCGCCGACGATCAGGCCGATGCCGGCGGGGGTCGCAGTCGCCAGCGTGAAGGCGGCGATCAGGGCCGCCGAGTAGCCACGCTCGTCCTCGAGGTACCCGTTCTGGAACAGGCTGGCCGGCGCGACAAACAGGTTGCCGAGCACAGCTACAGCAGCAAGTACGCCGAAGCGCCGGCGGTCGATCGGCGGCGAGACCACGTGCTGGCGCTGGAAGCGCGCGGTCTCGGGCAGGCGCCGGAAGATCGAGATGGCAACGAACAGCCAGATGAGCGTCACGACGTAGACGAGACGCCAGCCGCCCGATCCGAGGTCGGCGAGGGGCAGCGAGGCCACGGCGATGCCGGCACCGAGGCCGCTCGCCATCGCCAGCACACTGACGGCGTACGCCCGCGAGTTGCGCGGCATCTCCTCGGCGGCGACGACGGCGACGAGGAAGTCGAGGGCGAGCCCGAGCGGGCGTCCGATCGCTTGCGTGGCGACGAGCAGGGGGAACGTCGGGGCGAGCGCCCCGGCGGCGGCGACGAGCGGGGCGGCGAAGCCGACCGCGACGATCACGGTTCGCCGGCCGATGCGGTCGGCGAGCACGGCGACGGGAAGGACGAACACGATCCCGGCGCGCACGATTGCTCCGGAGATGCCGATGCCGGAGTCGCCGACACCGAAGTCGTCGGCAGCGAACTCGACGGTCTGCGTGAACAGCGTGTTGATGAATGCCGACGCCATCGACGAGGCGGCGAGCAGGCCGAGCACGTTGAGCTGCCGCGGTGTCAACCGATCGGGGGGCGCCCACGCCGGGGTGCGGTGCGTGAGCGGGCGATCGCTCGCCGGGTCGTGACCACGGCGGGCGATTGCCCAGCGGATCGGCAGGGCGAACAGCCACCCGAACCACGGCAGGGCGAACCGATAGGACGTCTGTTCCTCGATGATCGCGCCGTCGCCGTCGTGGCTGACGGTGCGCTCGTAGTCGAGAAAAGGGCCTTCTTCCTGGACGAACCTGGCTTCGCCGTCGGCCCGTTCGCGCACGATGTCGTCACGCGGCGACATCACGTGTTCGGCGGTTTGCCCCCCGGCGGGCCACGAGCGGGTGATCCGTGACCCGTGTTCGAGGCCCCTCACGGGCGGAGCATACTGGCGGGTCTGTATGGACTACGGGACAGCGATCCGATGCGAGCGAGCGAGCGCCGCCACCACGGTTGCGAGCGACGAGGCGCCAGCCGAGGAGCGACCATCCACGGCCTGCGTGGCCGGGGAACGCAATGACGGCCTGCGTGGCCGGGGAACGCAATGACGGAACCCGGACACGCCAGCGCCCCTGACCAAATCACGATTCGCCACCTCGGTCCGTTGAAGGGGACGATCCGCGTGCCCGGGGCGAAGAACGCCGTGCTCAAGCTGATGGCGGCGAGCCTCCTCGCCGACGGCGAGTACGAGCTCACCAACGTGCCGGCGATCGACGACGTGGCGATCATGGGCGAGCTGCTCGCCGCCCTCGGCGTCAGGACGCACAGCGCCGAGCCGGGAACGCTGATGTTGCGCAATGACGGCGATCTCGTACCCGTCGCTCCCTACGAGCTTGTCGAGCGCATCCGGGCGTCGGTCAATGTCCTCGGCCCGCTGCTCACGCGCTGCGGCGAGGTGCGCCTGTCGATGCCCGGGGGCGACGACTTCGGCGCTCGCCCGATCGACATGCACATCGCCGGCCTCGAAGCGATGGGGGCATCGTTCAAGTTCTCCCACGGCGAGCTACATGCCACGGCGGATCGGTTGCATGGCGCCGACATCGCCTTCTCGTTTCCGAGCGTCGGGGCGACGGAGAACATCGTCACGGCAGCGGTGTTCGCCGAGGGGACGACGACGATCGACAACGCCGCACGCGAGCCCGAAGTGGTCGACATGTGCGACCTGCTCGTCGACATGGGAGCGGACATCACCGGCATCGGGACGTCGCGCATCGTCGTCAACGGCGTCGAGCGAGGATCGTTGACGGCCGCTGCCCACCGCACGGTGGCCGATCGCATCCAGGCGGCGACCTACCTCGCCGCCGTCGCCGTGGCCGGCGGTGAGCTCGACGTGGTCGAAGCGCGTCCGGAGCACATGGAGAACCTGCTCGCTCGGTTCGCCGAGATGGGCCTCGAGTTCACCGCTGACACCGGGTCGTTGCGCGTCGTCGCTGACGGTCGCCTGCGTGCGATCGACGTCCCGACGCTCCCGTACCCCGGCATTGCCACGGACTACAAGCCGCTGATCATCACCATGCTGAGCGTCGCCGACGGCGCCGGCATCGTGACCGAAAATCTGTACCCCGGCCGCTTCCGCTACGTGGAGGAGCTCATCCGCCTCGGCGCCAACATCCGCACGACCGGCCACCATGCCGTCGTGCGCGGTGTCCCGCGACTGTCCGGTGCGCCGGTGCGGGCCCATGACATCCGTGCCGGCGCGGCGATGGTCGTCGCCGGACTTGCGGCAGACGGCGTGACCACGGTCAGCGGCGTGCACCACATCGACCGCGGATACGACGATCTCGTCGGGCGGTTAGCCGCGGTCGGTGCCGGCATCGAGCGCGTCTGAAGTTCGGGTCGCGTTGGCTGCCGTCCGATCGACGCGTCGCTTGGCGATCCACAACAGCCCACCGACGATCACCATCGGGGCGACGACGAGGAGAATCTCGTCCCAGCCGCCTTGATGGGCCAACAGCATCACGCTGATCAGGGTATGGAATCTTCCATTGGATCGGCTGGTTGAATGAGGGCATCAGCACGACAACTTCCGCCGCCAGCCTCGGCGAGGCCGAGCAGCCGCTCGTGACCGCGCCCCTGCGCATGCGCGAGCAGGTCGAAAAGACCGTCGAGGTGATCCGCCCGGCGCTGCGCGCCGACGGCGGTGACATCATCCTCCACGACGTCGACGAGGAGAATGGGGTCATCACCGTCGAGTTGATCGGCGCGTGTGTCGGCTGCCCGGCGTCGACGCAGACGCTCAAGGCGGGGATCGAGCGGATCATGCGTGACCGCATCGACGGCGTGACCGAGGTTGTCAACGTCGGCGAATGACGCCGCGACATACGCCATCTCCGGCCGCCCTCTACAGCGCCGCCCGCGACGGTGACCGGACGGCCATCGCCCGGCTGTTGTCACTGGTCGAGCGCGGCGGCGAGGAGGCGCGCGAGATCGGCCAGCTGGCCGCGCCGGCCGCCGGCAACGCATACACGGTGGGGATCACTGGAGCGCCGGGATCGGGCAAGAGCACGCTGACGAGTGCCGTCGTCGGACATGTCCGCTCGGCGGGAGACGCCATCGCCGTGCTCGCCATCGACCCGACGTCGCCGTTCACCGGTGGGGCGATCCTCGGCGACCGGGTACGGATGCAGGATCACGCCACTGACCCCGGCGTGTTCATTCGCTCGATGGCGACGCGGGGTCACCTCGGCGGTCTCGCCCTGGCGACGCCGGAGGCAGTGCGTCTGCTCGACGCCGTGGGCCAGCGCCTGATCGTCATCGAGACGGTCGGAGTCGGCCAGGTCGAGGTCGAGATCGCCGGCAAGGCGGACACCACGATCGTCGTCGTCAACCCTGGATGGGGCGACAGCGTGCAGGCGAACAAGGCCGGGTTGATGGAGGTGGCCGACGTCTTCGTCGTCAACAAGGCCGATCGTGAAGGCGCCGAGGCGACCAGCAGGGATCTCGAGCAGATGCTCGACCTCGCCGGTCCTACCGAGTGGCCAACGCACGACGCCCCGAGCAGCTGGCGCCCACCGGTTCTAGCCACCGTCGCGACTGATGGCAGCGGGGTAGCCGAACTGTGGCAAGCAGTCGTCGCCCATCGTCGCCACGCCACGGAGTCGGGTCTGCTCGAGCGCCGTCGTGCCGTCCGGATGCGCGAGGAACTCGGCGAGATCGTCACCCGCCGCTTGCGACAGCAAGCGCGCGAGCTGTGCGGCGAGGAGCGGTGGCGCGAACTGACCGAGGCTGTGCTCGAACGCCGCGTCGATCCGTGGACTGCGGCAGAGGAGATGATCGCCCCGACGCTCGGGCCGCGCTGACGTCAGCTGCCACCAACCGATGGGTGTTTACATGACGATTCGGTCCCCCTGGCACCCATCGGTTGCCGGCTCAAGGGGGTGCCGAGTTGGGCCGGGGTCTTCGAGGCCGCGCGGCATCGAAGTGGAGCTGGCTGGCGCCCTCACCGCGACCGACGCTGATCCGTCGCGTCAGCCATCGGGCGTAGGTGCCGTCGGCCCGTCGCGTCATCGAGGGCAGCCGCCGGACGGCGATCCCCTCGCGCGGGATCTCGGCGTCCTTGATCGTCCGGACGTCGCCTTCGGTCAACAGCACCCCGATCGGTTCGACCGCGTTGCCGTCGGCATCGGGCATCCGTCCCTGCACCAGTTCGATCGACCGGTACCCGTCGGTTCGCGGCAGGTACGGAATCCATCGCGCCGGGACCAGGGTCTGGAGGGTGTAGTCCAGCTCCGCGTGCGCGCACGGTCAACAGCGGTGGCGGGTTGATCCCGTCCCGTTCTCGGCTGCGGTCGCGCGCCGACCCGGACGGCCCCTGAACGCTGCGCTCGACCGCCCAGGCCAGGTTGGCCATCTCGTCCCGAAGGAACAGCACCTCCTCGATCGGTGGGCCGTCCTGGACGGCGATCGCACCGGGCGGGATGAGCAGCCCATCGACGGTCTCGCCGTCGGCCGTGGTGATGGCGAACATCCGCCAGTCGCCGTCGGGTACCACGCCGGTCTGCTCGGTCGGCCGCACCCGGAACCGCTCACCGAACGTGGTGACGTAGTACACCGACTCGACCCTGGTCAGCGTCCCGTACGGCACGTCGACCGGCACGACGAGCCAGTCGTTGCCGTAGGTCAGCGCGAACTCGGCGACCAGCAACCGGGCGAGGTCCCACGGCTCGGCCTCGATCAGTCCGAGGTTGACCTGGGCGTCCTCCAGCTCCCACAGCCGGTCGGCAGGCATACCCGGGTACCGCAGTGGGCTGGCCAGCACGGCGTGCACCTGGCGCTCAGCGGCGTCCGCATCGGGCGATCCGGGCGGCGGGTCTGGAAGGTCGACGTCGGGCAGGGCGTCGAACGTGTACCAGCCGATCTCGCCGCCGAGGTGCGAGGGAGCGTCGAGCGTGACGTCGCTCGCGGCGATCCGGAACTGGTACTCCAACCGCTCGCCGACCCAGGTCTCGGGGGTGACCGTGCGCGGTGAGACCTCGGCGCGGTACCACTCGGCCCAGACGCCGGCGAGATCGAGCAGCGCCGACTCATCGGCTGCAGTCACCGGCACCAACCAGTCCGGCAGCCCGCCGCCCGCGTCCTCGAACGCACGGCAGACCAGCTCGCCGTCGGCCAGCGGCCGATTGGCGAGCAGTCGCGTCAGCCGCTGCCAGTCAGGGTCGAGGCTGGCGAACTCACCGTCGCCGGGGTGGTGGTCCGGGTTCAGGGAGAGCGGCGCAGTTCGCGACCACCGCGGTCGTGTAGGCCGCCTCCCCGGCCAGTCCGCCGTCCGCCAACGCAGCCAGGAATGCCGCACCGGCCTCGGCCCGCGCCCGCAGGCCCGGCCCTGCCGGATCGCCGGCTGCTTCGCGCTCCACCACCGGTTCGAGCAGGTCGTGAGTGGACGAGGCGCTGGCTGCCGCCGCCCGCCGTCGCTGCCCACCGGTCGACCGGCGTCGTCGTGGTCACTGCCCGCACCGTCAACGGTGTGCCGGCGTCCTCCCCCTCGAGCTCCCCGAGCTGCCACTGCCGGCTGATCAGCCAGAGCGGGTCGTGGACCCGAGCCTCGATGCCGGGTCGCGGGTCGCCGGTCTTGGTCTGAGGCTCCAACCGGGTCCACGTCGGCGGGTCGCGGAAGGCGAACGAGCTCGATCTCCGTGAACCGCTCGGTCGTGAGGAAGTCGAAGGCCATCGCTACTGCTCCACCTTCAGGTACGGCAGGTTGTCGGCGGCGGACATCTCGACGACCAGCTTGCTCCAGTCGATCGCCGGCTCGCCCTGCAGCGACCAGTCACGGAAGTACAGCGCCGGCAGGTAGCGGCCGACCAGCGGGATCTGCTCCAGCGTCACGCCACGTATCCGGGCCAGCGCCAGCACCTCGTCGATCACCTGGACCAGACGGTCTGCCGTCCAGTTGCCACCGTCGGGCGTCATCGCCAGCAGGATCGCCTGCGGCGGCCGGGCGCCGGGTGCGTTGGCGTGCACCGCCAGGCCGGTGGTCGCCACGTCGACGAGCTCCGGTTCGGCGTCCGGGTCGCCGCTCGGCCGCCGCTCCAGCCGGCGGGGAATGACCTCGGTCCACTCGTCCAGCACGACGCCCGGCGACCGGACCGGAGAGATCGGGCTCGGCCTCGCCTGGCGCCAACCCTGCCAGCTCGACGACGAGGCTGCTGAGAGGCGATGACGGCGGCCTGGCGTCCGGGAACGGCAGGCCGACCCAGCTGCCGTAGGCGTTCGCCGGGCGTCTGCACCACCCGCAGCACCGGGCGTCGGCCGTGCGCCTCGCGCACGAGGAGCGTCTCGCCGTACGCCGAGGTCGCCGGCCGCAGCGTGCCGGCGCGCTGCAACCAGGGGCGGATGTCGGCCCCGGGCCGGGCTCGCACGCCGGCTGGGCCGACGGCGTCGCGCCACAGATCACCCTCCGGCGCTGGCGGCGGCAGGAGCACGGGAACGGCGAGGAACCCGGACCCGAACACGGTGGACAGCGCCTGCTGGGCCAGCTCGGCTCGGACCGCCGGCGTCGGCGTGGAGTCGCTCCCTCGGGCGTGGCCTTGAGCAGCAACCGCTCCGCCGCTGCCGCCCGACGGAGCGCGTCGGCCACGAGGGCGGCGGCACCGATGCGCTGCTCCTCCTCGCTCGGACGCTCCACCGGTCGCTGGCGGTTGGCGCACGCCGAAGCGTGCGAGCCCGGGCAGCGCGTCCCGGGGATCCAGGCTCTGGTTGTGCCTCGGTGGGTAGGCCGATGGCCGCTGCCGCGCGCAATCCGTTCGCTGCCGCCGCCGCCCGATCGAGGATCTCGCCGCAGTCGGGTAACCGGCCGATCGTCGGCATGGTCGGGCTGACCCGGCAGGTGCTCCTCGACGGGCCGGCCGACGTCCGCCCGGCCGAGCGGGCGCCCCGAAGCCAGCAGCGACCGGAGCGACCCGGCGATCTCCCACGTGATCCGCAGCTTGGCGAGGTCGCCGCTCGAGCTCGACCCCGGGAATCGCCGCCCGCACACGCGCCGCCAGCGTGCTGTGCTCGAGCGCTGTCCCCGTCGGCGTCGTAGACCACGTCGAGGGCGGACAGACCCGCCTCCGACAGGGCGTGACCGGCGTCGATCGGCAGCTCGTCGGCCGGACCGAGCGCGTGCTCGGCCCAGACCTCGAGCCGGGGCTCGGCCAGAGCGCGCGGCGTGTCCGTCCTCCAACCGCTCAGCCCGGCCGGCGAGGGGTCGGGCAGCACGATCGCCAGGCGGTGCTCGATCGGCACCCCGGACCGGGGCATCGAGACCACTTCGGGATCCGGCGGGACCGCCTCGCCGGCTCCGAGCACGTCGAGCACCGATGCCGCACGGGTGGGGTTGCCGCCGACGAGCTGGTGCACCGACTCGGCCAGCAGCAGGTCGGCCACGGCGTCGTGGGTCCGCTCGAGCGCCTCGATCTCCTCCCGCACGGCGGTCAGCTCGTCGGGCGTCGGCTGGAACCCACGCCGCGCTGACGTAGTGGTCGTAGTCCTTTGGCGCCGTCGCCAGCGCCGCCTCCAGGTCGAGCGTGCCGGCCTCCCAACGCTCCAGCAGCAACAGCCCGTCGACGACGTTGTTCGCCGCCAGGCTCTCCTGGGCCGGCGCCGCGGACTCGGTGAGCTTGCCGAGCCGCAGCGGCGCGACGGTCCGCAGCACGTAGATGAAGCGGTCGAGCTCCGAGCTCGATCCGGGCCGCTGCCCGAGCGCTCGTGCAGTCGCCGCTCCAGCCGGTAGCCGAGCAGCGCGCCGAGCGTCTGGCCGCGGCGCATCCCGTCGAGCACGGCCAGTGCGTCGCGCGTCCGCGTGCTGGACAGGTCGATGTCCAGTGCCTCGGCCGCCGCGCCGCGGCGGTGGCTCAGCCGGCCGCTGCGCAGACACCCCGGCGGTGGCGGCATGGATGAGTCCCGGGGCGTGGACGTACCCGCCGTTGCCGGGGTCGGACAGCACGGCCCGCCCGTCGATCGTCGCCGTCGGGTTCCGGTGTGCTCAGCCGCACGTGCTCGATCACGCCGTAGGCGCCGAGGAAGGCGCCGTCGGGCGTGCGGGCGCGCAGGTCGGCCAGCCGGCGCGACGCGATCGAGGTCACCCAGGCGTCGAAGCGGTGCGAGCAGCAGTCCAGCGTCTCGGCCAGCAGCAGTCGGCGCTCGCCCGGATCGTCCACCGTGGCGATCACCCGGAGCGCCTCGACGAAGGCGGCTCGGCGCCGACTGGCCTTGAACAACGCGCCGACCACCTTCATCCCGATCGACCCGATCAGCGCCGAGACGTGCTGGCTCGAGGCCGGCGACCTGCTGCACGATCGTCGGCGGAGCCAGCGCGGGCAGCGGGTTGCGCCTGGCGACCAACCGCTCGTCGAGTACGCCGACCCGTTCGCCGATGTCGCTGTTCGGCTTCGACGATCACGGCCGTCGTCGAACGCACCGGCCTCGCACCGCATCGAGGGCTTGGACCACGAGATCGCGGTCGACGTCGGTCGCCGACTCCAGCACGGCCGCGCGCAGCGGTCCGTCGATGAGCTCGCCGTCGGCCACCCGGTCCACCGACTGGCGGGAGATCGCGTCGGCGTGGGCCAGCAGTACCTGCAGCACGCTCTTCGCCGGGGCAGAGGCGGGATCCGGCTTCGAGCAGGTTGGCGACGAAGTCGAGATCCGTTTCGTGCACCAGCGGCAGCGCCAGCGTCCGGGTCTTCTTGCCGACCAGGAACTGGTCGTCCAGTGCGTCCTCGTGCACGCCGGTGATCAGCCCGAGCGCCTTGGACATCTGCTGCTGGGCCTCGAGATCGCCGGTCGTGTCGATGAACTCGGTGGCCGTCTCCCAGAAGCACCGGCTCGGGCGTGACCGCCGTCCGCACGCGCAGCCCGCGCAGCACGGCATCGGTGCCGAGGATCGCCGGGATCGCCACGTCCAGCGGTTCGGACATCACGGTCGGCACGGCTGCGACAGCGTCCTCCCAGAGGAAGCGGTTGGCGCGGAGGAGCGTCGACGAGGCCGCGCTCGGCGACGTCACCGACGACCGGCCGGTAGCTCGCGGCGGTGGCCTGGATGATCGGCAGCAGCCCGTACGGCTGGCGTCCGATGCGCACCGCCGGCAGCGGTCCGCGGCCACGGACGTGGCCGATCCAGTGGTCGTGGACGGCGTCCAGCGTCGGGCTGTCGAGGCGCTCGCTCGGCGTCGGCCCGGCCGGCCCGGGTCAGATGCTCGATCGCATCACCCCACGTCGTGGCCCACAGTGCGGTGTGGAACGCCCGCGCACGGCCCTGCTGCTCGTCGTCGGCGCCGGGCAGGCTGGCGACCAGCGCGGGGTCGATGCCCAGCGCCGCGGTCGTGACCGGTCCGTTGGCGAGCCCTGGCGAGTGCGTCGGCAGGGACCAGGCTCGGCGGGCCGAGCGGCGTCCGCCGGCTCCACTCGGGTCGCACGCTGTCGGTGTTGTTCGTCGGTGTGCCCTGAGCCAGGAACTCGACGCCGTCGGTGTAGCGGTGGCTGCGCAGCAGACCGGCCAGACGCTCGGCGCTCTCGGCCGGGTCGAGTCCGGCGCGCACGCCGTACACGAGCACCCGTCGCACGTCCTGGCCCGGCAGCGGCAGCGGCACGGTCAGTCCCAGCCCGACGTCGACGGCCGCCGGGTAGTCGACCAACCAGCGCAGCTCGGCGTCGAGCGGCGGCAGGTCCTCGTCGTCGACGCCCAACGTGTCCAGCTGTGCGGTGTCGGTCAGCCCGACCGGCAGCTCGTCGGGGATGGCTCGACCGGCGCGGATCGCCGGCTCGGCGCCGTCCTGCTCGACCCGGAACAGGAACCGGTCGGGCAGCGTCCGGACGACGCTGTGCCTCGCCGTGCTCGGTGCCGGCTCGTCGAAGATCGGGTCGCCGGCTGGGCGGTCGGCGAGGTTGGACGGACGGAGCGCCTCGGCGACCCACGGGCACGCCGCACGCCGACGGCCTGCTGCAGCGCGGGCCACGGGCCGGTCGGATCGCCGGACGACCAGACGTCGGTCCAGTAGGCCCGCCCGGCGACCGCTTCGGCCTCGGAGACGCCCTCGTCCAACGCCTCGGTGTGCACGGCGTCGGGATAGACCCTGATCCGCAGGCTCGCCTGGTCGGGCGTGGAGCGGACCTCGATCCGCACCGGCAGCAGCACGAGCGGGACGTCGCCCTCCAGATCGATCTCGCGTGCCGAGCAGCTGCTGCAGCCACTCGCTCCGCTCGGCGACGAGCTCGCCGGTCGCTGTGCCGAGCTCGCGCTTGCGAGCGAGCAGGTCGGCGACCCGTTGCGCGGCGGTCGCCAGCCCCGGCCTCGTCGCCCGACCGCGCGCAGCCGGTCGCGCTCGGCCGCTGGCCGCGGCCAGTTGCGCCGCGACCTCGGCCTGCTGCCGCGGCGAGCGCGCCGCGCTGCTCGGCGGTCGCGGCGGCGGACTGGCGGAGCCGTTGCAGATCGGCCATCAGCCGACCGCCTCGAGCATCCGCTTGCCGTTGTACGCGGCACGAGCCGGGAGCTGGAACAGCAGGGCGGCGATCTGGGCGCTCGTCGTGCCCCAGCGGATCTCCTCGCCCTGCTCGTCGGTGAAGGCGATGTTGCCGACGGTGGCGATCAGGAACTCGTCGGGATCGACGCCGAAGTCGGCCCAGATCAGGTCGTCGCGGCCGAGCGGCGGGACCGGCGGTGGATCGGACAGCTCGCGGTCGAGGCCGAAGCGCGGCTCGGTCGGGTTCTCCGAGAGCGTGAACCACCAGTGCACCAGATCGCTCTCGATCTGTGCCCGCTCGAGGTCGAAGCCGACGAGCAGGATGTTCGGCGGGAGGAAGATCCGGAACAGCGTCTTGACGGGCTGGTCCGCACCGGCCGGCTCGAACAGCGGGACGCCACGGTCGTGCTTCGGCGGCGCCGGCGGGTCCTGTGCCTGGCGGACGGCGTGGGCCAGCACGCCGGGGTAGCGCCGGATCAGGTCGCCGCGGACCAGCAGCACGATCCGGCCGTCGGGCAGCGTCAGGTGGGTCCGCAGCGCTCCGGTCGCCCACGGCGGCTCGTGCAGGTCGGCCGTCGAGCTCGGGTTGCCGCGTCCAGAACGAGCGGAAGTAGGTCCCCCGCTGGTCGGTCGGGTACTCCCGCCAGAGCAGCTCGCGTCCCATCTCGTGGTTCAGCCCGACGAGGTAGGCCTCGACGAACGTGTTGTTGGTCTGCAGCAGCGTGGCCATGTCGGGACGGCTGATCTTCCCGAGGCCGGGGATCATCCAGTCCCGCTCGTAGCGGTCGAGCGGCTCGTACATCGGGTGGTCGAAGCGCGGGTGGGCCATCACCGGCTCGATCCGGCGATCGGCGAACCAGTCCGGCCGCAGCCAGCCCGGGTAGCTTCCCGGTGCCGCCGGTCAACCGGGCGTTGATGCGGGCCGGCACGGTGATCAGCGGATCCAACTTGGCTTTCAGCTGCAGACCGGGGACGTCGACGCGGGAGCGGTCGGGCTCGGCGAACGAGTCGTCGACGATCAGCTTCTCGGCGATCAGGCCGAACCCGCGGGCCAGCGTCGTCCGCCTCGACCTCGGTCGTCATCCCCACCAGCTCGGCGACGCAGGCGGCCTCTGCCTCGACGTCGGGCAGCGGTTCGTCCGGGAAGAAGCGACGAGCCTGCCCGAGCACGTCGCGCGGCCCAGCCGAACAGCGGCTCCGTCAGCACCTCGGCGCGCGCCGTGCCGTCCCGGCCAGCGACGGGCAGGTCGAGCCGGCGGGCGTCGCGGACGGCGACCGTGACGGTCCGGATGTTGCGCGCGCATGGCCAGTCGGGCCAGCTCGGCGATCTGGGCGGCGAGCGTCGGCACCCGTCGCCGCCTGCTCGGGATCCTCGGCCATCTGCTCGAGGCGTGGCATGGCGGCGAGCAGCCGGGCGAGCGTCGCCGGCAGCAACCGCCCGGCGAGGTCGACGGCGCCGAAGCCGACGCTGGCCGACCACGTCGGGTGCCAGCACCGTTTCCGGGCCTCGGCCGCGGCAGTGGCCTCCGCCCATTGCTGCGATCAGGGTGTCGCGGTCGACGCCGGGCGCCACCTGCGCGGCGACGTCCTCGCTGATCCGGGTCCGAGCGGCGTCGCTGAGGCGGCCGACGCCGTCGGGCGGGGTGTAGCGCAGGACCCAGTCCGTGGTCAGCTGGTCGGCCGGCGCGACCGTCAGCGCCTCGACGGCGTCGATCCGGGTCGCCGGCAGCGGCGCCGACGCCGGCCGCCTTGACCACCGGCCCGCGACTGCGCAGCAGTCGCCGGAAGGCGCCGGTGGTGACGGCCGGCGGCAGGGTGCTGGCGGCGAGCGTGGACCAGACGGTGGTCGCCGGGGCGTCGAGCAGCTTGCCGTGCACCCGCTCGGTCGCCGACACGACCGCCGACTCGGTCAGCCGGTCGAGGTGCCGCCGATGCAGCGCGGCGGCGACGCGCTTGGCCAGCTGCGCCAGTCGCAGCGCCCGGTTCGCCGCCTCCACGCCGATCACCTGGTTCCAGGCGCTGGCCATCAGCGCCTCCTGCTCGGCCTGCACGACCCGCGTGCCCAGCCCGCGCGACGATCCGGTGCCGCGGGTCGAGGTTGAGCTGCCGGAACCACTCCGGCTGGTCGACCGCCTCGTCGCCGGTCTGGATGCGCGGCTGCTGGCGATGGGTGCCGCCGTAGAGCGGTGGGGTGACCAGCGGCGGCGCTTCTTCCTCGTCCTCGCCGACCAGTCGGTGCTCCTGGGCGTCGGCGCGGTTGAGCCGATCGATCAGCTCCTCGGTCACCTCCGGTTCCCAGCGCTGCTGCTCCTCGGTCGGCCAGGCTCTCCGTCGTGTCCAGCGCCGGGTCGGCGAGCGACACGATCGGACCGAGCACGATCATCTCGGCACCTGGGTCGTCGGCGGTGAGCTCGGCGTCCGGCCAGGGTCGGGTGGCGTCGACGCGGCGGCGCCCGACACCTGCGGGCGCGGGCTGGGAGAGGATCTTGCGCGCCAGGCTCTCGAAGTTGCCCGCCTCACCGGTGCCGAAGGACCACGAGTAGTAGACGGGCAGGGCGATCTCGGCGTCCGGGTCCTCGTTCGACCAGGCCGGCGTCAACACGTCGACTGGGGTCAGGCCGAGCCCGGCCTGGGCGCCGGCCAGGAACGTCGGCACGACGCAGGCGATGTACGCCGTGTTCGCCGCCAGCCGGCGAGGACAGAGCAGTCGCGACAGGTTGAACGGGGCGTTGGCTCCGCTCGAGCGTTGGGCCAGCGAGTCCGGTGTCCCCTTCGGGCCCATCACCTGGGCGTGGGCCCACGCCCACGCGTCGTCGAGCGACTGCAGCTGGTCGCGTCGGATCGTGGCGGCGCGAGTCGACCCGCGCACCTCGCCCCAGGTCGATCGTGCCGGCCTCGGCGACGACCAGCGTGAGCCACGGGCACCAGCCGATCGGCGACGGGGCTGCACGGCGTGAACAGCCAGGGCAGCTCCGGCCGGTCGAACTCGATCTGGACGAGGTCGTCGATCTCGGCGTTCGGCGGCATCGGCCCGCGGCCAAGTGCGGATCACCTGGCGGGTGTCCAGCTCGGTCACGTCGCCGGGACCGAACACGTTGACCACCATCTCCGCCGCCTTCGTGCCGCGGTCGTCGATGACCGGCACCGACATCGTCACCGAGCCGCGAGCCGGTTTGGTCCAGTCGAACGGCTCGGCCAGCGCGGCCGCGACGCCGGACCGGGCGTACGGCAGGAAGACGTAGTTGTCCAGCACAGCGTTCTCGGCCGGGATGACCGGGGTGAACGCGGAGATGACGTCCCGCTCGACCCACTGGGCGCCGGCGAGGTTCTGCAACGTGTCGGCCATCAGCCCACTCCCAACCTGGTGATCTGCTGGCCGGCGGTGACGACCTCGGCGGCGGCGGTGTAGCCGAGCGGCTGGTCCGGCCGCGGCCAGCGTGGCGATCGAGCGGACGACGCTCTCCCCGGGATCGGCGAGCACGATCGGATCGGGCTCGGTGGCGTAGCGGCTGCGAGGCGCGCAGCTCCGATCGGCCGGCCGCGCCGGCCAGCAGACCGAGGGCGGCCGCCGATGCGACGAACGTGTTCGTCGCGTCGACCCGGGAGCGGATCTTCCACACCGCCGGCGGCGCCGGATCGCCGACGAACGTCTCGTAGGTCAGCACCGCCTGACGGGACTGGGCGTGCGGCACGGACTCGCCGGCCGGACGCGACGCGCACGCCGGCGGGCATCGGCTCGAAGCCCGGCCGCGACAGCTTCTGGTCGTCGGTCAGGTCGAGGAAGTTGCCGGGGGCGAACAGGTCCGTGACCGTGTTCAGCGCGCCCGTGGGTCCGCCGTTGGCGGTCGGCGGGCCGAGGTGCACCCGGCGCTGACCCTCGGGCACGGGGTTGGGCCCGACCCGGATCACGATCCGTCTCGAGCGGCACGGCGTGCTGGCGGACCTCGAACAGCCCGAGCGGGTGCACCGTCACCTCGGTGTCGCTCGGCTCGGCCGGCTTGCAGCCGGACGACGTGGTCGGCGTCCGGTGGACGTCAGCGCCTGCCACGAGCCGGGGTTGTGGTGCAGCGCCAGCCAGACCAGCTCCCGCGGGTCGGCGGGCGGTGGCGGTGGGTTGTCGTCCTCGCCCCAGGTGAACGGGCCGACGTCGATCTCCACCGTCCCACCAGAGGATCTCGACCTCGGCGGTGCCCTCGGCCCGCCACGGGGACGGGCCCTCGAGGTGCAGCTGGATGGTGACCCCGCACAGCGTCACCCCGAACGCACGGACGGTCAGCCCGATTCCGAGGTCGATCATGAACAGGAACTTCGGCGCGAAGACGATCAACGCGTCGAATGAGAGGTAGCCGCTGATCGAGGCGACCCCGAGGTCGGCGCCGAGCTCGACGCGGGCGCCGAGCTGCACGCTGTTGCTGGTGACCGCGAAGTAGGCGATGGCGCGCAGCTCGAGGATCGCCGGCGGGGAGAGGTCGATCTGCAGCCGCTGCATCCCGGCCAGCTGCTTGGGTGGCGTGTAGCGGGGGTGGAAACCGCCGGCGCTGATCGCGAACTCGGCTCCGCCGCCCCACTTGATGAGCAGTCCGATGTCGCCGCCGACGGTGAACCCGGCGATCCGCGAGCCATGCAGACTGACCAGGACCAGGAGATAGTCCGGTGTGATCTCGCCGTACACCGTGGCGCGTAGGTCGACGATCGGCAGCTCGGGGGCGGGCAGCGCGATGCGCACCCGGCCGATGATCACGATCTTCGGGTCGGGCAGGCTGATGAGCACGCCGACCTGGGCGGTCAGGAAGCTGATCGGTCGGCCCCAGCCGATCTCGACCATCGGCCCGATGACGATCGACCCCGGCTCCCGCGGGAACACCGCGGTGAGGGTGTCCAGGATCGCCGGCGCGGCGGCCACCGGGTCGTCGGGGAACATGATGTGGTCCAGCGCGCCGTCGGCGAGCCGGCTGCGCAGGGCGTCGGTGTCCAGCCGGTGCTCGATGCCGATCACGCCACCGACCGCGTTGAGGGTGAACCCGAAGGACAGGTCGATGGCAGGCGTGAACTCGACGGACATCACGACGACGAGCGCGAACCTCGGGTGTGAGCGTCAGCAGCCCGACCGCCTTCACGTCGACCGGGCCGAGCTTGAGCTGGAGCGCGCCGCCGTAGCCGTCCGGACGGACGCCGAGGAACCCGCCGCCCCGCACGATGCCGGCGTCGAGGCTGAGCCCGATTCCGGTCGGCGACTTTGGTTCAACGCTGAGCGGGTTGTTGCCGGCCGCTGATCCCGGCCTCGTTGATCACCGCCCGGATGCCGGCGCCGTCGACCGTCGCCTTGATCGGGCCGAGCTCGATGGTGAACGTGGCGCCGACGGCGATCTCCGGCTGGCCGGCAGGCAGCTCCAGGGCGATCTCGCGCAGGTCGAGTGGGCCGAGCTCGGTGCGTGCCGGCACCACGATCCGCGGCGCGCTGCTGCCGGACAGGGTGAGCCCGCGGGTGCTGTCGACTCCGATGGTCACGTCGGCCACCGCCGACCCGGTCGCGCCGCCGAGCAGCGAGGTGAGCGGCGGGGCGCCGATCCCGACCTCGAGCTGTTCGAAGGTCGAGCAGCATCGAGAACAGTGGCGCCTGGGCATCCAGCCGGAGTTTGGCGGTGAGGGTGATCGCGCTCGTATCCCAGCCTGCGGTCAGGAGTGGGCGACAGCGCTTTCGCCGGCGCTTCGAGCGGTGTAGGTCAGGGCTCCGTCGACGATCGCCAGCGCAGGAACCTCGGCCGGCAGACCGAGTTGGCCGGCCAGCCCCTTGGGGGCGACATTCGCCCAACCGATGGCGTCCTCGAGCAGGGCGATCAGCGGCGAGGGGGCGGCCGGTGCCGCGCCGGTGACTGTGCGGGAAGCCTGATCGAGCCGGTCGATCGCGGTGCCGAGCTGACCGGCGGCCCCGATCAGATTGCCGTTGCCGATGTCGGTCTGAGCCTGGCTCAGCGCGTTCTTTGCTGCTGTCAGATGACCTTCGACCTCACCGCCCGCATCGACGAATCCCGGTGTCCCCAAGGCGTCGGCGAACGCCTGAACGTCGGCCAGCTGGTCGTCCCGCAACTCTTCGAAACGCGCCCGCGCGTACGTCAGCGCCGTCGCAACGATCTCGCCGCCGAGACTCACCGAGTTCCCGCGGTGTCGTCTCGGTGTCTGGCCAGGTCAAGGCGGCGCTCGGGCGCAAGCACGTTCGCCACTGCGACCTCCCCGTCACTTGGCCAGAGCGGACTGTAGCGAGCTGAGACTCGACGAAGCCTTGGATTATTCCGGCCTGTGCGCCGACACAGGCCTCGCGTTCACGCCACGACGTCGGCCAGACTGGCGCCGATGTACGAGCTGCTCTCTCTCGAACGGCGCGGCGACGGTGTCGCCGTGGTCACGCTGCGCAACGGCAAGGTCAACGCCCTCTCGGCGGCGTTGCTCGGTGAGCTGGAACGAGCGGTCGGGGAGCTGGCGGCCGACCTCCCCGGTGCGGTCGTCATCACCGGGGGAGAGCGGATCTTCGCCGCCGGCGCCGACATCGATGAGTTCGCCGGCCAGTCCGAGGCCCGGGTCATCACCGACCGCTTCCATGCCACCAACGACGCCATCGCCGCCCTCGATCGCTTCGTGATCGCCGCCGTCAGCGGCTACGCCCTCGGCGGCGGCTGTGAGTTGGCCTTGGCGTGCGACTACCGCATCGCCGGCGAACGGGCGGTGTTCGGCCAGCCGGAGATCCTCCTCGGCATCGTGCCGGGTGGTGGCGGGACGCAACGCCTCGCCCGCCTCGTCGGGCCGAGCCGGGCGAAGGAGCTGTGCATCACCGGCCGTCAGGTGAGCGCGGAGGAAGCGTTGCGCATCGGGCTCGCCGACGAGGTCGTCGACGGCGATCCGCACGAGCGGGCGTTGGCGCTCGCCGCCGACATCGCCAAGGGTGCCCTCAGCGCGCAGGCGCTGTGCAAGCGGGTGATCGACCACGGCCTGTCGCACCCGCTCTCCGACGGCCTCGCCGCAGAACGAGAGGCGTTCGTCGAGGTGTTCGGGACGGAGGACTCGCAGCTCGGCGTCGCCAGCTTCCGCGAGCACGGTCCCGGCAAGGCGCGGTTCACCGGGCGCTGATCGGCGAGCTCGTTCTAAGTCACGGGTCTCGGTCGAACCACGACCGTTCCCGTGAGAATGTCCGGCAGTAGGTGGTGAGCGTCGGGTCTGGGCCCCGCGACGTTCACGGTTGTTTGCTCTTTGAAGGAGGTGTTGGCCGGCTCGTCCGACGGGTCCGGCGTTTGTGTCAGCGAACACGACGCCGGCGGTCGTGTTCGCTGACACAGAGCTCGGTCCGGTGACCTAAGTCAGGGCGCCAGCCAGCGTGTGGTCACGCCGACAACGCCGTAGGTCGAATGCGCTCTGGTGTCGGCGGTGACGAGTTCGGCGCCGGCAAGCTTGGCGGTGAGGCCGATCACGGCGTCGTAGATCGACCCACCGATCCGCTGATGCGAAGCGAGTACGCGGACCAATTGGCGTTGCGCTGCGGCGTCGGGTGGTTCGAGGACGTCGGCGAAGCGGTCATCGAGCCGATGGTTGAGTTGGTGCCACTCACCGAACGCGGCGATTGCGACCGACGAGTCGACTGCGATCACCGGCGCATCGCTTCGACGACCGCCCGGACGTCGTCGGCGCCCAATGACGGCAGCGCGTCAGGCGGAGCGGGATCCCGGCCCATCGTGAAGAACTCGGGGTTCGGGCGCATGTCGAGGGCGTGGGCGAGTCGGTTCGACAAGGCGAAGAATCCGACGATGGCGACGACGTCCCAGATGTCGTCCTCGCTGAACCCGGCGGCACGCAACGGCTCGGCGTCCTCCGGACCGATCTCCTCAGGCGTGCGTGCGAGCCGGGTGGCGTAGTCGAGCAGTGCCCGGCGGCGGTCGTCGAGCGGCGCCTTGCGCCAGTCGATCGCGACGAGGTCGGCGATCTCGGGGTCCTTGTCGCGGATGCGCAGGATCGCCCCGTGGGCGACCACGCAATAGGTGCACTGGTTCGCTGCCGACGTGGCGACGACGATCAGCTCGCGGTCGGCCTTGGAGAGCGCCGGCGACTCCTTGTCCATCAGCACGTCGTGGAACGTGAAAGAACGCCCGGAACAGGTCCGGCCGGGCGGCGAGCGCCGTGAACACGTTGGGCACGAAGCCGGACTTCTCGGCGACCGCGGCGATGCGTTCGTCGATGTCAGCGGTGTCGGTCGGCTCGTTCATGACTCCGAAGCTAGGCGCCCGAACTAGCCGTCGTGCCGGTCAGGCGCGCTGGCTCTGGAAGTGGGTGGTCGCCGGCCGTCGCGACGGTGTTCTACCGCCACGAACGAGACATATTTGTCGTCTTCGGCGCCCGAGAATCGCGGCAGCGTCCTGCCGCCGACAACTTCGGAGTCGACCCGTCGTGACGCGACGCTGCGGCCCCGGAGAATGCGACCGGCCGGGCTGCGTGGTTCTTCAAGAGCCTACGCGCTGGCCCAGCACGACGGTGGATCCACGGAGGCAGCAGGACAGCCAGATTAGGTCGCCCAGGCAGCGAGACCGAGCTCGTAGGGCGACCCCAACGCCGGATGTACCGGGATCACCCGGGCGGTGACGCCGTACGTTCCCGGGGCAGTGAGGACGAGGTCGCCACGGAAGGTGCCGTCGTCGCCTGCCGTCAGCGTGACCGTCGCCGGCTCGGGGCGGAACTCACCGTCGGGTCCGACCGTCCCGTGGAGGACGTCGACACGCAGGTCGTGCGCGCTGAGACCATCCATCGCAACCGTCACGGTCACCGGGCGACTGACGCCGGTGTCAGCAGCACTGGTGTCGACGTCGAGCGACGTGATCGCCACCGACGGCCACCCTGCCTCGACCCGGCGTCGCCACTCGGCGAGGTCGGCGGACGGCGCACCCTGATCGGCCGTCAATGCACGTGACGAAGCGGCGGCCGGCTCGTACAGCGCCGTCGTGTAGTCGCGCACCATGCGCGCTGCGGTGACCCGCGGTCCGAGGGTGGCCCACGCTTCTTGGACCATCTCGGTCCAGGCCTTCGGCAATCCTCCGGACGTGTACTCGTAGAACGTTGGGACCACCTGTTCCTCGAGAACGTTGTAGAGGCTGGCGCACTCACGCTGGTCGCGGCGCTCGGGGTCGGGGTCGTCTTCGGCCGACTCGATCGCCCAGCCGACTCCCGGCGCATAGCACTCATCCCACCAGCCGTCGAGAATCGAGCAGTTCAACGCCCCGTTCAGTGCCGCTTTCATCCCGCTCGTCCCACACGCCTCCAACGGCCGACGCGGGGTGTTCAGCCAGACGTCGCAGCCGTGATACATCTCCCTGGCGATCGCCATGTCGTAGTCGGCGAGGAACACGAAGCGGTGTCGAATGCCGGCTTTGCGGGCGAACTGCTCGATCTTCTGGATCAGCTCCTTGCCGGGAGTGTCGGCTGGGTGGGCCTTGCCGGCGAACACGAACTGCACCGGGCGGTCGGCGTCGTTGAGCATCGCCAGCAACCGCTCCGGCTGCGACAGCAGCAGCGTCGCCCGCTTGTAGGTGGCGAAGCGCCGGGCGAACCCGATCGTCAACGTGTCCGGGTTGAGGACACCGCCGCCGAGCAACCCGCGGACGAAGCGGACGAGCCCGCGCCGGCCGGCGACAAGCGTGTCCCAGACCTCGGCCGAGTCGAGATCGCGGGCGACCGCCCAGCTGTCCTGCCCTGCTGACGACCAGTCGTCACCGATCGACCGGGTCAACAAGGCGTCGACCCTGCTGGACGTCCAGCTGCGGCCGTGGACCCCGTTGGTGATCGATCCGATCGGCACCTCGCTCGGGGAGAGGTCGGGCCACAACGAGTTGAACATCCTGCGGCTGACTGATCCGTGCAGCTCGGCGACGCCGTTGCGGCGAGCGGCGAGACGCAGCGCCATCACGGCCATGTTGAACTTCGGTTCTTCGTCGCCGTTCTCGTCGGGGCTCACGCCGATCGCGAACAGCTCGTCGAAGGTCACCCCGCATTCGGCGGCGAAGCCACTGAAGTACTTCTCCATGAGGGCGCGCTCGAAGCGGTCGATACCCGCCGGCACCGGTGTGTGGGTGGTGAACACGCCGCCTGATCGCACCGCCTCGACCGCCGCCGTGAAGGCCCAGCCGGCGGTGGCGAGCTCGCGGATTCGCTCCAGGCTGAGGAAGCCGGCATGGCCCTCGTTGCTGTGGAAGACCTGCGGGTCGATCCCGAGGGCCCGCAGGGCGCGCACGCCGCCGATGCCGAGGACGATCTCCTGGCGCAGGCGGTGATGCGAGTCGCCTCCGTAGAGGCGGTCGGTGACGGCAATGCCGTCCGCCGAGTTGCCTTCGACGTCGGTGTCGAGCAGGTAGAGGGCGATCTTGCCGACATCGGCCCGCCAGACGCGGATCGCCACCTTGTCGCCGGCGAGGTCGACCGACACGTGCACACCGGCGTCGGTGAGCCCGAGCGACACCGGGTCCATGTTGAGGCGGTGTTCGAGCTGCCAGCCGTCGGCGTCGAGCTCTTGGTGGAAGTAGCCCTCGGTGTACAGCAAGCCGATGCCGACGAGTGGCACGCCGAGGTCGGACGAGGCCTTGAGATGGTCGCCGGACAATACGCCGAGGCCGCCGGAGTACTGCGGGAGCGCCTCGGTGAGGCCGAACTCGGGGGAGAAGTAGGCCACCGTGCCGAGCGGTGAGTCCGTCCTCGCGGCAAACCACGTCGGACCGGTAATGGCCGCTTCGAGACGGCCGTTGGCGGCGGCGAGGTCGCGCACGACCGCCTGGTCCTCGGCCAGGGCGGCGAGGCGCTCCGACGACGTCGTGCGCACCATGTGCGCAGGGTGGGCATCGTCGGCCGTCCAGCCCGGCCAGACCCGCTCGAACAGGCGCATCGCCTCGCGGTCCCACGCCCAGTGCAGGTTGGTCGCCAACCCGGGCAGGGTGGCGAGGGTGTCGGGGATCGTCGGGCGGACCTCGAATCGACGGACCGGTCGCATAGGCCGCGGAGGCTAACGGCCCTCCCATCGGAGTGTTTCGTGTCATCGGAGTGTTTCGTGCCGACCTGTCCGTCACGAAACACTCCGATGGATGGTTAGCCAGGGGATAGAGCCGCGTCGGTCTGTGCCGGAGTTACACCGCGGTAGATCATCGTGGTCGCGGCGGCGATCGCCGCCCACGAGTAACGGGCGCCGAGCAGGGACGTTCCCCGGGAGCGCATGTCGTCGGCGAGCGCCGGGTCGCCGAGAACCCGCTCGATGCAGGCGGCGAGCTCGTCGGCGTTGCCCGGCTCGAACAGCAGTCCGGCACCCGTGCCGTCGATCAGCTCGGCGAGGCCGCCGGTGCGGGCGGCGATCAACGGGGCGCCGCCGGCGAGCGTCTCCAGAGCGACGATTCCGAACGGCTCGTAGAGCGACGGGATGACGACGCAGCCGGCGCGGTGGATGAGATCACGCAGCTTGACGTCGGAGACGAAGCCGGCGAGGCGCACGATGTCGCTGACGCCCTCGATGTCGACCTGCGACTGCAACTCGGGCAGGTAGCTGCCCCGCCCGGCGATCATGCACTCGACGTCAGGGATCCGCGACCGCAGCGTGCTGATCGCCCTGGCGAGCACCTGGAACCCCTTCCGTACTGGACCCGGCCCCATGTGAGCACGAGCGGTGGGCGGGACTCGGCCACTCGCCGGCCGACCACCACGTCGGGTCGATCCCGTTGGGCACGCGGTGGATCCGCTCGACCGGCAGCTCGAACCCGCTGAGCACCTCACGGGACATGAACATCGACGGGGCGATGACCTGCGTCGAACCATGGGCGAGCCACGACTCGACGGCGTGGATCGTGCTCGGCTCACCCGGCGGGACACGCCCGCCGTGCTGGCCGCGCAGCGTGGTGTGGAACGTCGTCACGAGCGGCACGCCGTGAAGGGCGGCGATGGTCGTCGCCGCCCAGGCGCACTGCCAGTTGTGGGCGTGGACGACGTCGGGCCGCCAGTCGCCGAGCTCGATGGTCAGGCGGACGAGGTGATGATTCGCCGAGGCGGCGCTGGCGACGACGTCGTCGTCGGGGATCCACGGCAGCTCGGCGGCGGCACGCAACACACGCACCGCGTTCGTCGTCGGGCTCGCCGACGGCGGCCTGCCCGACCGTCAGCACGACGACGTCGTGGCCGGCCTGCCCGAGCGCCCTGCTCAGCCCGTCGACGTGGGCGGCGGCGCCTCCGGTGGCGGGCGGGTACTCCCACGTGAGCATCAGGACCCGCACCGGCGCGCACGCTACTGGCGACTTCTCGACAGCCTTTGCTCGCGCGCCTACGGTGTGGCCACCACGATCCTCGAGGGGGAAGCACATGCGCATTCGGCCGAAGGCCCTGTCAGTTCTCGCCGCCGTGATGCTGTTCGGCGCCGCCGGCACGGTCACTGCGACCACCGAGCCGCCAGCCGGCACCGAGCCCGCTGGCACCGAGCCAGCAGGCACCGAGCCCGCCGGCACCGAGCCCGCCGGCACCGAACCAGCGGGCACCGAGGCTCCGGCAGCAACCGAGCCGCCGGGACGACGCCGCGACGACCGAGTACGTGCCGCCTCCTCGGGTGACGCCGACCTCGTGATCTGGGCCGACCGTTACGCGCCGACGCCATCCGTCCGCTCGCCGAGCCGTTCGCCGACGACGAACGGCATCGTCGTCGAGGTCGTGTTCGTCCCAGTTCGGCCGAATCCGCGACAGCGTTCACGACCTCCGGCGCCGACCGGCGAGGGCCCCGACATCATCGTCGGTGCCCACGACTGGCTCGGCGAGTTCGTCGTCCAACGGTTCGTCGACCCGCTCGACTCTCCGCGCGTCCGCCGAGGATTCCACGACGGCCGCGATCGACGGGTTCACCTACGAGGAGCAGCTCTACGGCGTGCCTTATGCAGCCGAGAACATCGCCCTCGTCCGCAACACCGACCTCGTCCCCGAGGCGCCGGCGACGTTCGAGGAGCTCGAGGAGATCGCCCCGCAGCTCGTCAGCCGAGCGGCGACGACGACGGTCCCGCTGGCGATCCAGAGGGCCGGAGCCGACCCCTACCACCACTACCCGTTGTCTCGGCGTTCGGCGGCTACATCTTCGGCGTCGAACGAGGACGGCACGTACAACCCCGACGACCTCGGCATCGACTCCGAGGGTGGGCTCGCCGCCGCCGACGTTCCTGCAGGAGCAGGTGGCCGTCCGGGCCTGCTCAACGCCGATGTCACCTACGACGTGATGATCGACGTCGTTCGCGACGGGCAACGCGCCGTTCGCGATCACCGGTCCGTGGGCGGTGAGCGATGCCGACATCGGCTTCGTGCAGGCCATGGCGTGCCGTACGTCGTCAGCCCGATCCCGCGCGTGCAGGGCGGAACCGCCGCCGGTGTTCGTCGGCGTGCAAGGGTTCATGGTCTCGTCGTATTCGGAGAACGTCGACCTGGCGACCACGCTTCCTCCTCGACTACATGACGCCGAGGAGGCGAGCAACTTGCGCTGTTCGAGGCCGGTGGCCGTCCGCCGGCGATGCTCGTGCCTTCGAGACGATCGCCGACGACCCGATGATCCCGGGTTCGGCGCCGCGCGGAGCTTGGTGTTCCGCAGCCGGCGATTCCGCAGATGGCTCCGGTGTACGAGACACTGCGGTCACGCCTACGCCTGATCTTGTGCGGGTGGTGACCGCCCAGCCGAGTTCACCGACGCCGCCGAGCTGATCCGGACGGCGATCGGCGGCTGAGCGCAACGAGTCCTCGGTGACGTCCGCAACCGCTGACGGAGCCGTCGACAGCGCGACCGTCAGAGCCGGTCGGAACCGTGCGACCCAGGTCGCCCGCTCCGACCGGCTCACCGGGTCGCACCACGGGGACGATCGTCAAGATCGTCAGCCTCGGGCTGCTCAACGGCTTGGTGATCTGGGCGCTGCCACGCATGTTCGACAAACCGGACTATGCGATGGCCATCGCCGCGATCCTGGCGACGCTGGCCATCGACATCGTGTATCTGCCCGCGGCGCTTGATCCCGTACGAAGTACCTGCTGCCGGGAACGCTGTTCCTGCTCGCCTTCGCCGTCTACCCGATCCTCAACACCGTCTACCTGTCGACGACGAACTACGGCACCGGCACGACCTCGGCACGAAGGACGACGCCATCGACCAGATCGAGCGCAACTCGATCGGCGCCAGCGACGAGTCGCCACGATACGACCTGCAGGTGCTCGCACGAAGGGCGACGCATCCGGTCCAATCGCCTATCTCCTCACCGACGCCGATGGCAACGTCTTCCTCGGCACCGACACCGAGTGACCGACTCGATCTCGCCGTCGCCGACGGACCACCTTGGTCGACCACCGGCCGCACGTCAGACGATCGCCGGCTACGAGGCGCTCAACCTTGGGGCGGTCCAGGACGTGCGCGCTGCCCGGACATCGACGCGTTCGTCGTGCCGACCGACCAAGGCGACATCGTCAACCAGGGCTTCACGGAAGCAGTGATCGAGATCCGCGGCGCACGTACGACCCCGAGGCTCGACGCCATCGTCGACGCCGACGGGCGCGTCTATCAAGCGCGCGGACGGATACGTTCGTCTCCGAGGACGGGGCACAGCGACTCGCCCGGGCTGGCGCTACAGCGTCGGGCTCGACAACTACGTCGACACTGTTCACGTCCTCCGAGTTCTACGGTCCGATCGTCCGCGTGCTGGCATGGACGTCGTCTTCGCCCTCGCGTCTGTAGTCCGTCACGTTCGCCCTCGGCCTACTGCTGGCGATCGTGTTCAACGACGCCGATGAGAGGGCAGGAGTCTGTACCGATCGGCACTGATCTGATCCCCTACGCGATGCCGGGCTTCATGACCGCCCTCGTCTGGAGAGGGATGTTCAACCAGACGTTCGGGGCATCAACGAGTGGCTCAGTACCGACCTCGACTGGCTGACGGCGACGGCGATGGCGCCGTGCCTCACGATCCTATCGTCAACCTGTGGCTCGGCTACCCGTACATGTTCCTCGTCTGCACCGGCGCGCTGCAGAGCATCCCGACCGACTACGTCGAAGCAGCGACGGTCGACGGCGCGACGGGTCGGAAGGCGTTCCGCAAGATCACGTTCCCATTGCTGCTCGTCGCCGTGAGCCCGCTGCTGATTGCCAGCTTCGCCTTCAACTTCAACAACTTCACGTCTGATCTGGCTGCTCACCGAGGGCGCTCCACGCGGTGTCGGGCGCGACGGCCGGGACAACCGACATCCTGCTGTCCTGGACCTACCGCATCGCCTTCTTCGGACATCGACCCCAAGCGACAGGGGCTCGCCGCCGCCCTCTCCGTGGTCGATCTTCATGATCGTCGCCGTGCATCTCGGCGTTCGGATTCAAGTACACGAAAGCCTACGAGGAGGTCAGGTGACCACCGACGACCCCACCCGACGAGGGCATCTACTCCGTCGGCAAGTATCCCGCCGCCGGAATGGCCGTCGCTCTTCGATCACCACGACAAGCAGATCCGCCAACGCCGGCGCTCGTTCGGTCGGTGGTTCCAACGAGACCGGCTGGCGTCACGTCGTCGGCGTCGTCGCCCTCGTCTTCGCCCTCTTCCCGGTGCTCTGGTTCGTCGTGTCGCCGGCTTTCTCCCCGAGGCTTCGTTGAGCCACCAGACGCTGTCCCCGGACGACGCTCGACGACTTCCGCGAGTATGATGCTCGTCACAACCATCCGCCGTTCTGGAGTGGTTCCGCAACTCGTCTTGTCGATCAGCCTCGTCACCGCCGTGGTCTACGTGTTCCTGCTGCGCCTGCGCTGCCTACGCCTTCTTCGCGGTTGCGCTTCAGGGGCCGACGAGCCGGGCTGTTCGCCCTGTTGCTGATCCAGATGTTCCCGGCAGCATCCTGGCGATGGTGGCGATCTACCTCTTGATGGTCCGCACGGAGCATCTCGTCCGCGTCGATCGGCTCGGTTCCGGTTCGATGGCAACGATCCTCATTCTACCTCGGCGGCGCACTCGGAGTGAACGCCTGGCTGATGAAGGGGTTCTTCGACACGATTCCCCGGTCCCTCGACGAGAGCGCCAAGATCGACGGGGCGACACACGCGCAGATCTTCTGGAAGATCATCCTTCCGCTCGCGGCCCCGGTGCTGGCGATCATCTTTCTGCTCTCGTTCATCACGACGCAGGCAGAGTTCCTCCTCGCCTCCGTGATCATGTTCGGCCCACATCGCCTCACCGTCGAAGACCGTCGCCGTCGGGCTGTCAGCGTCTTCTGCTCAGGCGACCGCTACGACCCAGCTGGGGACCGTTCGCCATCGGCGCGCTGATCGCCTCGATCCCGGTCGTCCTGCTGTTCCATCTTCCTCCAGCGATTCATCGTCGGCGGGATCACGGCCGGGCGCCGTCAAGGGCTGACGCCCGCCGTTCAGAGCTGGGCGATCGCCTCGGCGAGCTCGGCTGAACCGGCGGCGACGACGAACCCGCCTTCACTCGCCGGGCGACCGGCGCCACCGATGACGATGCCGCCGGCAGCTTCGATGATGGCGATCGGCGCGACGATGTCGTAGGGCTTCAGTGTGGTGTCGACGACGACGTCGACGTGGCCCATCGCCAACTGGGCGTAGGCGTAACAGTCGCCGCCGTAACGCACGAGGCGAGCCCGGCCGCGGATGGCATCGAACAACGCCAGCTCGTCGGGATCGGTGAACATCGTCGGCGTCGTGCAATAGACGATCGCGTCGTCGAGCTTGACGCCGTGGCGAGTGCGCAACTGGTGATGCGTTTCGCGCCGATCCATCCACGCCCCGCGGCCGGCGATGCCGACGAACGTCTCCTCGAGGTACGGCTGGTGGATCCAGCCGGCCACCGGGCGGCCGTCGTCGAGCAGGCCGATCAGCGTGCCCCACAAGGGTGAGCCGGTGACGAACGCCTTGGTGCCGTCGATCGGGTCGATCAGCCAGCGGTAGCGGCCTGGCGGGCCGCTGCTTCCGGCCTCTTCTCCGACCACCTCGTGATCGGGATAGGCGGCCGTGATGCGAGCGCGCAGGGCCGCCTCGATGTTGCGGTCGGCGATCGTCACAGGGTCGTAGCCACTGGCGCCGCCCTTGTCCTCCGCTGCCAGTCCGCTGCGGAACCAGCGCAAGGCGATCTCGCCCGCCTCGGGCAGCATCGCGGCGACTTCGGCGGCGAGGGCGTCGAGGTCGAGGTCGGTTGGTTCGGCGGTGTCGATTGGCGAACAGTAACGGCGTACCGTGCTCGATCGATGACGGCGTTCGCTCTCGAACCGCACCACGACGGGTCGGCTCGCTACCTCGACAACCCGGCACCCGCGCTCGGCGACCGAGTCGGCGTTCGTGTGCGCGTTCCGGCCGGCCCCGCCGCCGACGCCGTGCACGTGCGCGCCGTCACCGATGGCGAGCCGAAGTACACGAAGGCGACGGTCGTCGGCGCCGAACCGGGCGACGACGGGGCGACGTGGTGGGAAGGTGAAGTCCGGGCCGTCAACCCGGTGACGTCGTACCGGTTCCTCGTCGAGACCGCCGACGGGCCCCGCTGGGTCAACGCCGCGGGGACGTGGTGTCGCGACGTCGCCGATCGAGACGACTTCGTGCTGTCGACCTTCGCCCCACCGCCGGACTGGCTCAGCGACTCCGTGTGCTACGAGATCTTCCCCGACCGCTTCGCCCGCGGCATCGACGAGGCGGACTGGGTGGACCCCGAGGGGGACTGGGCGATCGAGTCCGACTGGGACACGCCGATTGCCACCGACTGGAAGCGGGCCGTGCGCCAGCTCTACCGGGGCGATCTCGTCGGCGTGCGCCAGCGCCTCGATCATCTCGAACGGCTCGGTGTCAATCTCATCTACCTCACGCCGGTGTTCCCGGCGCGGTCGTGCCACCGTTACGACGCCTCGACGTTCGAGACTGTCGACCCGGTGCTCGGCGGCGACGCTGCGCTGTCAGCGCTCGTCGAGGCCGCCCACCGCCGCGGCATCCGCGTGATCGGCGACCTCACGACCAACCACTCCGGCAACCATCACCGCTGGTTCGAGGCGGCGCGGGCGGACGCCGCGGCTGCGGAGGCCGGCTACTACTTCTTCACCGAGCACCCCCACGACTACGTCGGGTGGTTCGACGTCCCGACACTGCCGAAGTTCGACCTGCGATCGGCGCCGCTGCGCGATGCGCTGCTCGGCGCGGACGGCGTCGCCGCCCACTGGCTGCGCGGGACCGCCGGCGACGGCAGCGACGGGTTCGACGGCTGGCGCATCGACGTCGGCAACATGACCGGCCGGCACGGCGCGATCGACGTCAATCACGACGTCTTCCGGGAACTGCGGTCGACGATGGCCGCACTGCGCCCCGACTCGTGGCTCCTCGGCGAGCACCTCCACGACGCCACGGCCGACCTCGCCGGAGACGGCTGGCACGGCGTGATGGCGTGTTGGTGGTTCACCCGTCCGGTGTGGAGCTGGCTGGCCCAGCCTTCGGCGCGGTTGCTCGGCGTCCCCGGCCCACTCCCGGCCGTCGGCGGTGGTGAGTTTGTCGGCACGATACGGGCCCTGACGGCTGGCGTGCCCTGGCGCTCAATGACTTCCAGCATGACGTTGCTCGACAGCCACGACACACCGCGGTTCTCAACGGTTGCCCGTTCTCCGCAGCACCAGCGTGTCGGTGTCGGGCTGCTGCTCACCACGCCGGGAGTGCCGATGGTGTTCGCCGGCGACGAGGTCGGTGTCGGTGGCAACACCTCTGACGCCGGCCGCCAACCGTTCCCGTGGGACGAGTCGATGTGGGACCAGGACTTGCTGGAGACGTATCGCGAGCTGATCGCCTTGCGGCGTGGCGTCTACGCGCTGCGGCGTGGAGGGATGCGCTTTGTCGGGGCCGGCGATGACGTAGTCGCCTTCGTGCGCGAGACGGTGGACGAGACGGTGCTCGTTCACGCGGCTCGGGCGAGTCACGCCCCGCTGCGTATCGGCCGCGGTGACCTCGGCATGACCGGTGCCGTCGAGCACCTGTACGGCGACGGTGTGCTGACCACTGAGGGTGACGCCGTCGTCCTGCCAGGCGACGGGCCGGCGTTCAACGTTTGGCGCATCACCGCGTGAGTCGCCACCAACCTCCATCACTCGGTACGAGCGGCACCGCTAGGTTCGACTGGCAGTGGCACCCGACGAGGTCCTCGACGAGGCACTGGAGCGCTTGGGGCGGTTCGGCCCCGAGTTCGGCGGCGGGCTGTCGAATCACGGTCCGATGGTGGTCGAGGCGCTCGTCCGTCTGGGTCGTCCCGACGTCGTCCCTGGTTGGGTAGAACGCTACGTCTCCCGGCTGGAGGATGCCGTGGCGCCGTCCGGCGGCGCACCCGAGCTCGGCGTACTCGCGACGGTCGGGGATTGGGAGCGACAGTTCGCCGCCGAGCTCGCCGAGAAACACTGGATCGAGGTCGTGAGAACGTGGGTGCCGCGGCTGGCGCCAGGGCTGATGGCGGCGGCGACACATGGCTGGCTGCGCACGGCTCACGCTGTCCGCGCCCTGCGCTCGCTCGAGTCTCCCGAACGGATCGCCGAGCTCGCCCGCGGACTTGCCTACTGGGCAGCCCGCTACCAGGACGTGCCCGGCCCGACGACTCCCTCGGGGAACTTGGGCGTCGACGTCGCGCTGGCTGCGCTGCCCGACCGGCGTGCCGGCGGGGATGGCCTCATCTTCGAGGCCGTGCGCCATCTCGACGGCGACGCCGAGTTCGTCGCTGCGGTTGACGCCGCCGACGCCTCGACCCTCGGCGTCGACGCGCTGCTCGGCGCGGCCGGGGAAGCGGTCGTCGCAGGCGGTGCCGGCGACCCGATCGTGTACGTCCACACGTTGACGCCGACGGCGGCGATCCGCCAGGTCGCCGACCTCGTCGATGCTGCGGTCGCCGACCTCGTCCTCGGGTGCGCCTGGCGGGCAACCGCCGCGTTGGTCTCGACGTATCGGCTGCCGTCGGTCGAACGGTCGCCTGGCGTCGGCAACGTCGACGCCGAACAGGTCGTCGACGTGGCGGTCGCCAGCGGCGACGAGCACGCCATCAAGGTCGCCGAGGCCGTGTTCGGTCCCGACAGTTCCGCCGATCCGACCGTGCGGGCCGCCGGTGCCGCCCTCGTCGCCCGACTGAGTGGTTAGCAGCGCCATCGGCTCGGACAGCAGCGCCGCCGGCGACGATGTCGTCACGGCGTCGCTCACGCTCGGCGCCGCCGTCGGCGTGTTCGGCCTGGTGTTCGGCGTCGGCGCCGTCTCCGCCGGTGCGTCGGTCATCCAGGCGTGTGTGATGTCGCTGCTCGTTTTCACGGGTGCGTCGCAGTTCAGCGCCGTGAGCGTCGTCGCCGCCGGAGGCGGCGCCTCGGCCGCGCTCGGTGGGGCGATGGTGCTGGCCGCTCGCAACGCGGTGTATGGGCTGGCGATGTCGCGGGTCATCACCGGATCGCTCGCCACGCGGGCGCTGGCTGCCCAGCTGACGATCGACGAGTCGACGGCGATGGCCAGCGTGCAGCGCGATCCCGCAGCCAAGCGTCGCGCCTTCTGGATCACCGGGGCGGCGGTCTACGTCTGCTGGAACACGGCGACGCTCGTCGGCGCCCTCGTCGGTTCGGCGATCGAACCGGAAACCTACGGGCTGGACGTCGCGTTCCCGGCCGGGTTCGTCGCCATGGTGGCGCCGCACCTTCGCCATCGGCTCGGGCTCGTCGCGGCTGTGCTGGGATCGCTGATCTGCCTCGTGCTGATCCCGTTCACCCCGGTCGGCGTTCCGATCCTGTGCTCCTCGGCCGCCGTGCTCGTCGGCTTACGGGCGCCCGACCCCGCTCACCCGGACGATCTCCCCGACGAAGGGGTGATCGTGTGACGTCCAATTGCGTTCCCCGGCCACGCAGGCCGTCGCTGGCCGCTCCTCGGCTGGCGCCTCGTCGCTCGCAGTCGTACGGGGTCCTCCCATGACATGGGAGCTGATCCTCGGGCTGGCGGCGGGCGCCTACGCCTTCAAGTTCCTCGGTCTGGTCGTCATCGGATCGCGCCGGCTGCCGCCCGCTCTCGACCGCTGTCTCGCCCTCGTGCCGGCGGCGATGCTCAGCGCCCTCGTCGTCCAGGGCACGGTGTCCACCGGTCAGGACCTCGTCATCGACGAGCGGCTCCCCGGCATCGCCGTCGCCATCGTGCTCGCCTGGCGCCGCGCCCCGTTCATCGTCGTGGTGGCGCCGCGGCGGCCGCGACCACCGCCCTCCTCCGCCAGCTGTAACTGAGGCGAATGCTGTTCGGCGCGGGGCGCGGTCTGTCAGACGGCGGCGGCGCGGTGGGCGACGCGGAGGCTCGCCGCGGCGTCTTCGGGGGGCACGACGTTGATCATCACGCCGGTGCCTCGTTCGAAGCCAGCCTGGGTGACGAGGTTCGGCCAGAGGTGGACGTGCCAGTGGTACTCGCCGGCGTGCTCGTGGGGCGCACTGTGGATGCCGAGGTTGAAGGCGACATCGCCGAGGGTCGAGTTGAGCTCGGCGACGACGTCGCGGATCGCCCGGCCCATCGCCTCGAGGCTGTCGTCGTCGGCGGCCTGCAGGTGCCCTTCGTGGCGGCGCGGCATGAGCAGCAGTTCGTACGGCGCTCCGCTCCAGAACGGCGCCACGCACACGACGTCGGCGTCGGCGAAGACGACACGTTCGCCGCTCAGCTCCTCGGCGTCGATCGTCGTGCAGATCACGCATCCGCCGGCGAAGCGGGCGAACGCCCGCTCCTCGTCGAGAATCTCGGTGGGGACGAACGGCAGCCCGAGGATCTGGGCGTGGGGGTGGGCGAGTGAGGCGCCGGCCTCCCGGCCATGGTTGACGATGACCTGCGTATAGCGGATGCCTGTCGAAGCGGCATGGGCATCGAGGCGCCGCTTGAGTGCCTGCATCAGCGCTGCCGCCTGGTCGTCGTCGAGCGACGCCAGCCCACCGTCGTGATCGGGCGAGTACACGAAGACCTCGTGCGTGCCGGTCGCCTCGGCGACGACGTGGACGGGACCGACGTGATGGACAACGAAACCGTGCCCGCCGCCGAAGGCGGGGTAGAGGTTGGGGATCACGCGCATCTGCCATGATCCACTGCCGTCGACGGAGTCGAGCTCGGTCAGCGTGGCATCCTCGTTGCCGGGACAGAACGGGCACGGCCGATCGGAGTCGGCGTCGATGGCAGGTTGGCGGGGCGCGAAGTCACGCGGCCGATGGGCGCGGTCGGAGACGATGGTGACCCAGCGGCCGTTGAGCGGGTTCAGTCGCATCTGTCTCACAGCTGTACTCAGGATAGAACCGCACCGGTACAGAAATCGTGCATCTAAATCTCGCAGTGTGAGCAGAGTCGGTTCAGATTCGTCGAAACACGCTCACGTGAAACGGTGAGTCGTCGGTGAATGGCGCGCCCGCGACGTCGGCGAAGCGCTCGGCGAGACGCAGTCCGGCTGACTCCGCCCACCCGTCGAGCTCGGCTGGAGTCGAGTAGCGCAGGACGAACGGGCGCAGCCGCACGGGCTCGCCATCGGTGAGTTCGACGAACTGGCCGCGCACGGTCTGCGCCGCCGGGTCAGTGATGTCGAGGGCGAGCACGACACCATCGGCCGTCATCGAGCGAACCTCGATGTTCGACCCGCCGTGTGGCGGGTCGTACGGCACGAAGGCCTGGACGACGAACGCTCCGCCGGGAGCAAGAACGCTCGCGACGGCGGCGAAGCACTGTCGCTGGCGTTCCGCCTCTTCGACCATGAACAGCGAGTTGAAGGCGACGAACACGAGGTCGAACGGGCCGGCCGGGAGGTCGTCGACCATGTCGCCGAGCACGACAGTGACTCGCTGGTCGACGTCGGCGGCCCGTAGCCGGTCGAGCATCGCCGCGCTGACGTCGATTCCCGTGACCTCGTGGCCGCGAGCAGCGAGAGGGATCGCCAGTCGCCCCGTTCCAACGGCGAGCTCGAGGATCCGCGCCGGACGGGCAGCGACCAACCCGTCGAGGAACGCGACGGTCGCTGCGACGTCACTGACGCCGGCAAACAGCTCGTCGTACACGTCGGCGATCCGGTCGCCGTAGGACTCCGGGCGGTACCCCTCCATCAGTTCAGAGCGGCGGCGATGCCGCCGCCGTGACTCTGCGCGGCGATGCCGCCGCCGTGACTCTGCGCGGCGATGCCGCCGCCGTGCACGCAGCGGTCGTCGAGGTCGTAGAGCACGACGCTCTGGCCCGGGGCGACTCGGCGCTGGGGCTCATGCCAGTCGACACGCACGCCCGTGTCGGTCAGTCGTGCGGTCGCCGGGTGCGGCGTCCCGTGGGCGCTCGTCTGGACGAGCACGTCACCGTCGACGGGCCCGGCGACCCACGTCGGCGCCGCTACGTCCAACCCGTCGTCGAACAAGTCGTGCTCGTCGCCGACGACGACCGTCGCTGCTGACCGGTCGACGGCGAGCACGTAGCGCTTCGGTCCGCCGCCGGCCATTCCGAGACCCTTGCGCTGGCCGACGGTCACGAGCTCGATCGCCGGGACGGTCCCGACGGCCGACCCACCGGAGTCGACGACGCGAGCCGGCGTGAACGGGATCCGCCGGCCGAGGAACCGCTGGCGTCCGCCCGTGGTGGTGATGAAGCAGACGTCCTGGCTGTCCGGCTTCGTCGCCGTGCGCAGCCCGAGTGCCGCGGCACGCTGGCGGACCTCGCTCTTCGTCAGCGATCCGATCGGGAACAGCGTGCGGGCCAGCTCACCCTGGTCGAGCATGTGTACGACATAGCTCTGGTCCTTGGCCCGGTCGGCGCCGCGCTCGAGCGTGAACTGGCCGCCGCGCCGGCCGATGCGAGCGTGATGGCCCGTGGCGACGGCGTCGAAGCCGAGCTGCGTCGCCCGCTCGGACAGCCGGGCGAACTTGACCTTGCGGTTGCACTCGATGCACGGGTTTGGCGTGACCCCGGCGCGATGTGCGGAGACGTACGGCGAGACGACGTGGGCGTCGAAGTCGTCGCTGAAGTTGAACACGAGGTGTTCGATGCCGAGGGCATCAGCGGCGCGGCGGGCGTCGTCGACATCGGACACGCTGCAGCACCCGGTGTCGCTCTCGCCACCCCACAGGCGCATCGTCACGCCGACGACGTCATGGCCGTCGGCGGCGAGGAGGGCGGCGGCGACGGACGAATCGACCCCGCCGCTCATCGCCACCATCACCTTCATGGCAGTTCTGCTCCGACGGCGGCCGGCGGGCGGCGGGAACGCAGCGTCGAGATCGCCGTGGCGAGGATCTCGACGGCGCGCTCGGCGTCAGCGTCGGTCGTCGTCCGGCCGAGCGTCATCCGGAGCGCACCGGCCGCCCAGTTCGCCTCCACACCCATCGCGGCGAGGACGTGCGATGGCTCCATCGCCCCGCTGGCGCACGCCGAGGCGGCTGAGGCGCACAGCCCCGCCTCGTCGAGGAGATAGAGGAGCGACTCGCTCTCGACTCCGTCGACGCAGACATGAGCGGCCCCGGCGACCTTGACGCTCGGCGGCACGGTCTCGCGCACGCCATCGACGGCGGAAAGGAGGCCGCCGACGAGCCGATCGCGGACGGCGCCGATCCGCGCGCACTCGGCGTCACGCTCGGCGTCGGTCGCCGTGAGGGCGGCGGCCATGGCGACGATCCCCGGCACGTTGTGCGTCCCACTGCGGCGGTCGCGCTCCTGGCCTCCGCCAACGATGAGGGCGTCGATGGCGACGCCCTTGCGCATGATGAGGGCGCCGACGCCCTTCGGGCCGCCGAACTTGTGGGCGCTCAGCGACAGCAGGTCGACGAGCGGCCAGAGCTGGCGCAGGTCGAGCCAGCACCCAGCCTGCACGGCATCGGTGTGGAGCAGCGCCTTCGGGGCATCGGCGCGAACGACCTCGGCGACTGCGGCGAGGTCGTTGATCGAGCCCACCTCGTTGTTGACCGCCATCACCGACACGATCGACACACCGTCGTCGAGCGCGGCGGCGAGCCGATCGAGGTCGGCCCGGCCGTAGCGGTCGACACCGGTGACCCGCCCGCCGTGCCTCTCGACGACGTTGAGCACCCCGTGATGCTCGGTCGCCGGGCACACCGGTACGCCACCGTTGTGCCACACCGCACCGGCGATCGCCGCGTTGTCGCTCTCCGTCCCGCCACTCGTGAACACCACTTCACCGGGGAGGCACCCGACGATCCCGGCAATCCGGTCACGAGCATCGTCGACCGCCCGCCTGGCCTGGCGGGCGAACCGGTGGGCGCCGCTCGGGTTGGCGTACCCGTCGGCGAGGAAGGGCAGCATCGCCTCGATGGCGACCTGGCGCATCGGCGTGGTCGCCGCATGGTCGAGGTAGACGAGCTGCGCGGTCACCCGAACAGGCTACGGCGTCTGAGCGCGGTCAGGCGGTCGAGTAGCCCGCCGCGGTGGCCGCCTTGACGGCGGATCCGGGACGTGTCGGTGCCACCACCAGGGCACCGGCGTGGATCGTCAGGCCGTCGCGGTGGCCCGCAGTGGGCGCCAACACGGCGGTGGCCGGTTCAACGAGCTCGATCTCGACGGCCAGTCCTGGGGTCGGACCGGTGAGGTCGGCGGCTGTCCGCCTGGCGTCGCCGAGGTCGTCGAGGACGACTCCGGTGATCGTGCGACGCGGCAACATCACCGTCTCGGTCAGGACCACCGGGTCGTGGACGACGATTCCGGCCGGCACGAGCACGAGCCAGCGGCGCGACAGCTGATGCCAACGGCGCGGCAGCAGGGCGAGGCCGAGGATGGCGACGATGGCACACGGGATCCCGAGCGCCCACGCCTGGCCGGCGAGCGCCGGGGGAGCGAGCACGACGGCCGTCGCCGTAGCGAGCCACGTCGCGACGGAGGCGGTGAGATAGCCGATCGGTGGGCGCAACCCGAAGCGCATCTCGTCGCCGTAGGCGGATGCCTGGATGTAGCAGCGCCCGAACTCAGCCGTCGCCACGAAAGCGCTGGCCACGAGCGCCGGCGCCAGCAGGGCGATCACCGTTCCCGGCTCGCCTCCGTCGATGACGACGACGGCGGCGACGACGATCGATCCGGGGATGATCGTTCTGGCGACGGTGAGAGTGATCACACTCGGCACGGCGAGGGCGACGGCACCGATTGCCCATCCCACCCAGGCCGCTGCCGTCCCGACGACTTGCACCGCACGGGAATGCTCGCTCAACGCCTCGCCGACGGCCGAACCACCGGCGACGGCGACGACGAGCCAAGCGAGACGGGTGACCCACACGACGGCGCGAGCGGCGGCGGGCACAATGCGAATGTACGGCGACTTCCTCGGGTTCCTGTGGGTTCGATCGAGGTGCCGGCGAGCGCGCTGGCTCTGGAAGGGCGTGGTTTCCAGTCGCCGCGACGGGTGACCGCAAACTGATGTCGCTGAGCGGCCAGATCTGGCCAGCTTTGCGCGGGAAGATCCCGAAGTGCCGACTGAAACGACCGTTTCGTACCTGCTGCGTCGGCACTTGTCGCCGCCCGTCCCGACCACTCTTCAGAGCCATGCAACCGTGACGCAACGCGCGATCGACCCACAAACCCGAGGAGAACCAAGTACGTCCGAATTCACGGCGCGGGCCGACTGCAACCACCGTGGCCGAATCGGACAGACTGCGAGCAGTGGTGACGACGACGGCCCGGCCGGCTGTGGCTGCCCCGAATCCGCATCGGGTGCTCGCCCGTGGCGTCCCGCGCCTGTCCGACCTGAGCCCGGGAACGGCGACAGGAGTCGGCTCGCTGCCCCACCGCTCCGCCGGCGAGGCGGTGCAATTCGCGATCGCCGAGTACGACGTCCCCGCCATTCCGTCGCTGCCCCGCCGATGCCCAGCAGAAGGCATGATCGCCCAGGCCGTCGTCGGGATCAACGGCGTGACCGCCGGGCAATACGGCAGCATCGCCGTCGATCCGGCGGCGGTCGATCCCTACGCGTCGGTGATCACTGACGTCTCCACGGACAGCTTCTCCGGGTTGCGGCGATTCCTCGACCACGCCGTGTCGATCGACCTCGTCGGACCGGTCAAGTGGCAGTTCGTCGGCCCGGTGACACTTGGTGTGGCGCTCGCCCGGGCCGGACTCGCCGACGACGTGGCGTTCGCCGTTGCTGCCCGCGCCGTGCGGTCGCACGTCGCCGCCCTGTCGGTTGCCGTCGCCACGGCCTTGCCGCGGTCGCCGCAGATCGTCGTCATCGACGAACCGTGGTTCGGCGACTTGTTCACGCCGGGGTTCCCGATCGCGCCCGATCCGGCGATCGATCTGCTGTCGGGGGCGATGGCGAGCGTGTCCGGCGTTGCCACGGTCGGGGTGCACTGTTGCGGAGATGCCGACATCGCCTCACTGCTCGCCGCCGGGCCCGACGTCCTGTCGATTCCGGCCCGACCCGCGATCACCAAGGCAGCCGGGTACTTCGCCCGCTTCCTCGAAGGTGGCGGCCGCGTTGCCTGGGGCGTCGTCGCCACCGACGGCCCGATGTTCGTCTCGCCCGACCGCCAGTGGCGTGAGCTGGCTGACCTGTGGGCCGAGCTCGACCGTCGAGGTGTCGACGGAACGTTGCTCCGCCAGCGCAGCCTCGTCACTGCCCACTGCGGTCTCGGACTACACACTCCGGTCGTCGCCGAACGGGTGTGCCGCGCCGTGCGCGAGATCGGACGGCGCATCGCCGTGTCGGCCTGCGAGGATCGGTACCGATGAGTGAGCACGCAGCCGAACCCGTTGTGCAGCCAGAAGCTCGCTTGGTCGCCCTCGCCGAACTGGTCCGCTACCACAACCGCCGCTACCACGAGCTCGACGACCCGGAGATCTCCGATGGCGACTTCGACGCCCTCGTCCGCGAGTTGCGCGCCCTTGCCGCGGAGTATCCGGATGTCGAGTTCGACAACCCGCTGGAAGTCGACGTCGGCGGGGTGGGGAGCACGCTGTTCGCCCCGGTGACACACGCCGTCCCGATGATGAGCCTCGACAACGCGATGACTCGCGAGGAGCTCGAGGCGTGGGGCGCCCGCGTTGCCCGCGGCCTGCCCGACGAGACGGTCACGTATGTCTGCGAGCTGAAGATCGACGGGCTGGCGATGAGCATCCGGTACGAGCGCGGCCGCTACAAGCAGGCGGCGACTCGCGGCGACGGACGCGTCGGTGAGGACGTCACCGCCAACGTGGCGACGATCGCAGCCGTGCCGCGGGCGTTGAAGTCCCCGGACGGCGCGCCGCCCGCCGTGCTCGAGGTGCGCGGTGAGGTGTACATGCCGGTCGCCAGCTTCGAACGGCTCAACGAGGCGGCCGCCGCGGCAGGAACACGGCCGTTCGTCAACCCGCGCAACTCGGCGGCGGGCAGCCTGCGCCAGAAGGACGCCACCATCACCGCCCAGCGCGATCTGGCGTTCTGGTCGTACCAGCTCGGCGCCGTCGAGGGCGGACCGGCCTTGAGCAGCCACAGCGAGTCGCTCGACTACCTGCGCTCGCTTGGTCTGCCGGTCAACCCGGAGACGAAGACGTTCACATCTCTCGACGACGTGCTCGGCCACTGCAAGCATTGGGAGGACCATCGCCACGATCTCGACTACGAGATCGACGGCGTGGTCGTCAAGGTCGACGACGTCGAACAGCGGTCACGGCTCGGGTTCACCTCACGAGCACCGCGCTGGGCGATCGCCTACAAGTTCCCGCCCGAGGAGCGGACCACCGTGCTCCGCGACATCCAGGTGTCGATCGGGCGCACCGGCCGGGCAACCCCGTTCGCCGTCCTCGACGCCGTGTTCGTCGGCGGATCAACGGTGGTCGCGGCGACGTTGCACAACGAGGACCAGGTGCGCGCCAAGGACGTGCGGGTCGGCGACACGGTGATCGTGCGCAAGGCCGGCGACGTCATCCCCGAGGTCGTCGGACCCGTGCTGTCGCTGCGCCCGGCGGGGGCCGAGCCGTGGGTGTTCCCGGACCGGTGCCCGTCGTGTCGCAAGCCGCTGGTGCGACCCGAAGGGGAGGCGGACCGTCGTTGCATCGAGCCGTCGTGCCCCGCCCAACGACACGCCAGGATCGGCTACTGGGCATCTCGGGGGGCGATGGACATCGAAGGCCTCGGCGATCGAACCGTCGGCCAACTGATCGGCAGCGGGCTCGTCGAGGACCCCGCCGACATCTACGGCGTGACCGTTGGGCAGCTCCTCGAACTCGAGGGCTTTGCCCAGGTGAGTGCCGAGAAGCTCGTCGCCGCGATCGACGAATCGCGGGGGCGGCCGCTGCCCCGCCTGCTCACCGCCCTGGGCATCAAACACCTCGGTCCCTCCGCGGCGGCGGTGCTGGCGTCGACGTTCGGCTCGCTCGACGCGGTGATGAACGCGCCCGTCGAGGACCTCGCCGCCGTGCCCGGTGTCGGCGGGGTGATCGCGACGTCGATCCGCACGTGGTTCGACCGCGAGGGCAACCGCGCCTTCATCGAGAAGCTGCGATCCGCCGGCGTCGACTTCGGCAAGCTGCCCGAGCCCGTCGGACCGGAGCAGCCGCAGACGCTGGCCGGCAAGGCAGTCGTTGTCTCCGGCACGCTCGAAGGGTTCAGCCGCGACGGCGCCACCGAGGCGATCGTGGCCCGCGGCGGCACGAGTCCAGGCAGCGTCAGCGCCAAGACGTTCGCCCTCGTGGTCGGCGACAACCCCGGCGCCTCGAAGGTCACCAAAGCCGAGCAGCACAACGTCCCGGTCATCGACGAGCCCGCCTTCGCGCACCTCCTCGAGACGGGCGACCTCCCCTGAGACCACGTTGAACGTCCACGAGTAGCTGCGGGCGGCACCTTCGCCGCGGTCGGCGGGCCAGTAGATCACGCGGACGTCGTGGACGCCTTCGTCGAAGCGCTCGATCTCGATGCCCGGGCCCGGAGTGAACGTCAAGGTGTCGTTGCCCGGCTCGAACACGACTCCCGCCGGGATCTCAACCTGCTCGCCGGGTTCGACCTGGTCGTTGGTGAGGTCCTCCATGCGCAACGTCGGGAACTCGACGCCATCGATGCGGAGACGACCTTCGTACCCTTCCTCGAGGTCGACGACGACCTGCGACTGGGCGAGAACCTGCACGGCGTCCGGTACCGGGACGATCCGCTCGATCGCGTCCGGGAGCTCACTGACGTCGTCGCCGGTGACGCCGCGGAGGACCGCCCAACCGATCAGCACCAGGCCAATGGCAATCGCCAGGCTGGCCACGGCGAGCTTGACGTCAACGTGGAACCGCCGTCGGCGTCGAACGGCTGGCAGCTCCATGGAACCAGCATGCCGGTAATCTGCTGCGTCGGGATGGGCGTCAGCTCGTTCCGATTGACGATCCGTGAGTACATGAGCGACGACCGACCAGCTGACCAGCCGCCCCCCACGCCCCGGCGCAGGGGACTCGACGGTCGCACGATCGGGGGACGCTACCGGGTGCTGCGCACCGTCGCCGCCGGCGCCAACACGCTGATCGCCGACGCCCATGACACCGAACTCGATCGCACCGTGACGATCAAGTTGGTCCGCCCCGAGCTCTCCGAGTCGGAGGGGTTCCGCCGCACGTTCCGCAAGCGGATGGACGAGATGGCGTCGATCTCCCATCCCAACCTCGCTGCCGTCTACGACTGGGGTGAGGAGCAGATCGGCAGGCGCGACACCGTCTACGTCGTCGTCGAATACCTGTCCGGCGGCAACCTGCGCGACCTCTTCGACCGCGGCCGTCACCTCACCCCGTCGCAAGCTCTGATGGTTGGGCTGGAGGCCTGTCGGGGACTCGACTTCGCCCACCGCAAGGGCCTCGTCCACACCGAGTTGACCCCGTCGAAGCTCGTCTTCGGCGACGATCGCCGGCTACGCATCGTCGACTTCGGGCTGGCCCGCATCCTCGGCGAGGCGGATTGGAACGAGCCGTCGAGAGTCTCCACCCACGTCGCCCGCTACGCCTCCCCGGAGCAGGCCCAAGCCAAGCCGCTCGACGGGCACACCGACGTGTACTCGTTGGCCCTGATCCTCGTCGAGGCGGTGTCCGGCAGGGTTCCGTTCGACGGGGACTCGACGGTCGCCACGTTGTCGGCGCGGATCGGCAAGTTGATGCCTGTGTCGGCCGACCTCGGTCCGCTCGCTGCAGTGCTCGAGCGAGCCGGCCGTCCCGAGGCCGCCGAACGGTACAGCGCGTCGCAGTTCGGCCGGGCCCTCGTACGTGCCGCCGACAAGCTGCCGCGACCGACCCCCATCCCGATCCTCGCTCCGAGCATCTTCGAGGATCCGGCGGCGATGCGGGCGCCGGACGATCCGACCGGAGGCATCGCCAGGCCGCCCGCCGTCCCCGAGCCGGCGCTCGTGCCACCATCGTCAACGCCGGTGTCGCCCACCGACGAGACCGACAAGATCGGTGGTCCGCCGAAGGCGGTCAGCAACCTCGCTATCCCGGCGGCCGCAACGGCCGTCGCTGCGGCTGCGGGCACCGAGACGCTGCGCGGCGATCCCGCCGCCGAGACTCTGCGCGGCGATCCCGCCGCCGAGGCGCCGACGGCCGAGCAGTCCGGCGATCTCGCCGCTCTCGTCGAAGGCACACAGCCGGCGCCGGCATCGGCTGCGTCGCCGGCGACGGCACCGGCGCGACGTGGGGGCGGATTGCAGCCACCGAGCCCGGCTGCCAAGCCGGTGGCCAAGCCCGACACGAGGAAGAGCCGGCGTGCCCGCAAGAAGGAGGCCAAGGCGCGACTCAAGGCGGCGAAGACAGCGGAGAAGGGGGCGACGCCTGCGGCCACGACTCCGGCCCCTGTCGCCGAACCGGTTGCTCCCGCCGTCGCTCCCCCTGCGCCGCAACCGAAGCGACGCCGTTGGCTTTCCTGGCTTGCCGGGTTGCTCCTTCTCGGTGCCCTCGGTGGACTCGGTTATCTCGCCTGGATGCTGTTCCGCACGCCGACCCATGAGGTTCCGGCCGTGGTCGGGCTCCCTGAGGACGAGGCGCTCGCCCTCGTCGACGACTTCGAGTGGGACATCACGGTCGACCAGGGTCGCGACGACGAGTACCGCACCCCCGGCCAGATCATCCGAACGTCTCCGCCGGCGGGAGAGGATCTCGCCGAAGGGTCGCCGCTGCTTCTCGTCGTGTCCGAAGGACCTGAGTTCCGCAGCGTCCCTGATCTCAGCGGGATGACATTGGCCGACGCTCGTTCCGAGATCGAGCGTCTCGAGCTCGTCGCCGCCGAGCCGACCACCGAGTACGACGAGGACGTGCCGGCCGGCACCGTCATCTCGTCGAGCGTGGACGGAGTGCCCCTCGGTGGCGATGTGCTGCCCGGCGCAAGCGTCGAACTGGTGGTCTCCGACGGTCCGCAGCCGCGCCGCGTGCCCCAGCTGCGCGGGCTCAGCACCGATGAGGCGACGCAGCTGCTCGGCGACCTCGGGCTCGTTCTTGCCGTCGGCGAGGAGGTCTTCGACGACGAGGTGCCGGCGGGGGAGATCGCCACCCAGAACCCCGCTGTCGACACGACGCTCGACCGCGGTGGCACGATTACCGCCAACGTGTCGAAGGGACCCGACCTCGTCACGTTCCCGGACCTCACGGGGATGACCCTGCCGCAGATCGGCCAGGCCCTGACCGACGCCGGGTTGCGCGTCGGCAACCTGCTCGGATCGACGCAGGGCACGTTCGTCGCGGCGTCGATCGATGGCGACGAGGTCGCCGCCGGCGACCAGGTCCGCCGCAACTCCGCCGTGAACATCATCATCCTTGTGTGACGCGCCCCGCGCTACGTTTCGGCGACTGATGACAGGGGAGTCAATGGGATCACTCGACGGTCGCGTGGCGATCATCACCGGAGCCGGCCGCGGCCTCGGCCGGGCGCATGCGTTGCTGTTCGCCGCTGAGGGCGCCCGTGTCGTCGTCAACGACGTTGCTGAAGCTGGCGCCAACCCGGCCGAGGACGTCGCCGCCGAGATCCGCGCCTGCGGCGGAGAGGCGATCGGGCTGAACAGTGACGCCGCCGACTGGGAGGGAGCCCGCACGCTGGTCGAATCGGCGATCGAGGCCTACGGCGGCGTCGACATCCTCGTCAACAACGCCGGAATCCTCCGCGATCGCATGATCGTCAACATGACCGAGAGCGAATGGGACGACGTGATCCGTGTCCACCTGCGCGGACACTTCTGCCCGACCCACCACGTTGCCGCCTATTGGCGCGACGAGCACAAGGCCGGCCGGGCCGCTCCGCGCAACATGATCAACACGTCATCGACGTCCGGGTTGCTCGCCAATCCGGGGCAGAGCAACTACGGCACGGCGAAGTCGGGCATCGCCACGTTCACGCAGATCGTCGCCAAGGAGCTCTCCCGCTTCGACGTCAAGGTCAACTGCATCGCTCCGGTGGCCCGCACGCGGCTGACCCTGGCGACCCCTGGACTCGGCGAGATCATGGCTGCCCGCGACGGGATGTTCGACGAGTGGGACCCCGGCAACGTGGCCCCGGTCGTCGCCTACCTCGCGTCGACGTCGTGCCGGTTCAACGGTGAGACGTTCTTCGTGCGCGGCGGGACGGTGCAGCGCGTGCGCTCGTGGGAGCTCGCCGAGAGCGTGCGCTGCGAGGGCGCCTGGTCCGTCGACGAACTCACCAACGCGCTCGCCAACCTCTGACCCGCCCTCCGACGACCGATGGGTGTTTTCCTGACCGAATCGTCATGAAAACACCCATCGGTTGCGTCTGGGTCACTCGGTGAGCGCGCGGATCTCCTCGGAGGCGGCCTGGGCGGCGGGGTCGGTGGCGGCGAGCGTGGGGAGGATGACGAGCTTCGTCATGTCGCCCTGAACGACCAACTTGCCGGCCATGAAGGCCTGCATCCCCGTGGCCGGGTCGCTGGCGAGGAACAAGGACTTGGCGGTGTCGTAGTCGGTGGTGACGGTGACGTCGGGGTCGTCGAGCTGGCCGAGCTCCATCACCAGCTCACCCGACGACGTGTCGACGTAGCTGGTGATCGGTCCAGCGGCGAACGGCCCGTCGTTGACGACGAGGTTGATTCGTACTGCGATCGGGATCGGCGCGGCGTCGGGTGCGTGCCGTTCGCGAATCGTCCGCACTGCGTCGATCCACTCGTCGGAGAGAAAGCGATGAGCCATCGGCGCGACGCTACCGACGACGTGGAGTCACGGCTCCGGCTGGGTCAGGACGAGGTAATCGCCGGTGCGCGTGAACCCGACAACGGTTGCGCCCTGGGTGAGCGGTGTGCCGAGCTCCTCGCGCAGCCGGAGCCGCCAGGCCGACGCCGCACCGGGGTCGGTGCGGCGCAGCACGACGATGTCGTCCGGCGTCGGCACGGCGATCGTTCCCGGCGGGACAGGTCGGACTTCATCGGGGGCGGGCAGCGGGCCACTCGTTGGCCACGCCACCAGCAGGCGATCGCTCGGGTCCCGCCCGTTGACCGAGTCGACCATCTGCCCGTAGAAGTCGACGAGATAGGCATCGACAGTGGCCCCGAGAACAGCGAGGTTGAACCAGGCGTTGCGACGCACGAGCGGATCGAACGTCCAAACGATCGTGTCGAGACCCTGGCCGGCCGCCCACTCCCGCTGATGCAGCTTCATCTGCCGGCCGAGCCCGGTCTGGCGGACGCCCGGGAGAATTCCGGTCACATGGCTGTGCAGCACCAGGTGTCCGTCGTGGCGCCCGAGAAATCCGAGCGAGCCACCGACCATCCGGCTGTCGCTGAATGCCCCGGCCACATAGCAACCGGCATGCCCGAGAGCGCGCAGCAATTCGACGCCGATGAGCGGAGTCATCGTCCCCCACACCTGGTTGAGCAGCACGACAAGGCGGCGCAGATCAGCCGGCGACTCGACGACGCGGATCTCGATGTCGTCGCCGTCGCCGTCGAGCTGTTCAGCCATCAGTCACCCCCGCAACCTGTTGGTCGCCGACCATCATGACCCCGTGGAGTGCTCGCCGATACACCAGACGCACCGCCAGCGCCCGCCGGAGCTCCAGACCGATCACACAACTTCGGAATTGAACCGTCGCGAATCGACGACGCTGCGGCTCCGGAGAATGAGATCGGCCAGGTGGCCCAGTTGGCGCGGTGGGTACTTGGCGGTAGGCATGCACCCCATGGCCCGCATTCTCGTGACCGAAGCGATCGCCGAGAGCGGCCTGCAGCGCCTCGTCTCCGCCGGGCACGTCGCCGACGTGCAGCTCGGGCTGTCGCGGGACGAGCTGCTGGCGAGGGTCGCCGGTGCAGCGGCGTTGATCATCCGCTCCGCCACGATGGTCGACGAGGAGTTGCTCGCCGCCGCCGGCGACCTGATGGTCGTCGGCCGGGCGGGGATCGGCCTCGACAATGTCGATCTCGATGCCGCGACGGCTCGCGGCGTGATGGTCGTCAACGCCCCGGAATCGAATGTCATCTCCGCCGCCGAGCACACCATGGCGTTGTTGCTCGCCCAGGCCCGCAACGTCCCGCAGGCTCACGCAGCGCTCGTCGAGGGCCGCTGGGAGCGCAGCAAGTGGGAGGGTGTCGAGCTCGCCGACAAGACGCTCGGCATCGTTGGTCTCGGACGCATCGGCAAGCTCGTCGCCGACCGGGCCCGCGCCTTCGGGATGCGCCTTGTCGCCTTCGACCCCTACGTGTCGGCCGACCGCGCCCGCCTCGGCGGTGTCGAGTTGTTGGGGCTCGAGCAGGTCGTGGCTGAGTCCGACTTCCTCACGATCCACCTCCCGAAGACCTCCGAGACGGCCGGCCTGATCGGTCGCGAGCTGCTGCTCAAGGCCAAGCCGGGGCTTCGTGTGATAAACGTCGCCCGTGGTGGGATCGTCGACGAGACGGCGCTCGCCGAAGCGCTCCGCGACGGGACCGTAGCCGGCGCAGCGCTCGACGTCTTCGCCGCCGAACCGACGACAGAGTCACCGCTCTTCGGCATCGACTCGGTCGTCGTCACCCCACACCTCGGGGCGAGCACGAGGGAGGCCCAGGACAAGGCCGGTGACACGATCGCCGACATGGTCCAACTCGCCCTCGCCGGCGAATTCGTCCCGTTCGCCGTGAACCTGGCCGTCACCGAAGCCCACGATTCGCTGCGTCCGTTCCTCCCGCTCGCCGAACGCATCGGTGGCTTGTTCCGATCGCTGGTCCCCGAACTACCACCGACGATCGAGGTCGCCGTCGAGGGCGAGATCGGAGCCCACGACACCCGGATCATTGGGTTGGCCGTGCTCAAGGGCCTGTTCGCCCGTGTGTCGAGCGACCCGGTGACGTACGTGAACGCCCCGCAACGGGCGCGTGACAGCGGGCTCGAGCTGCGCGAGGTCTCCTCGACGACCTCGGAGGACTACGTCAACCTGATATCGGTGAGCGGCGGTGGTCACTCCATCTCCGGCACGCTGCACTGGCGACGCGGCGAGCAACGCATCGTGATGGTCGACGGCCACACGTTCTACGTGCGACCCGTGGATCACATGGTGATGATCACCAACGACGACCGGCCGGGGGTGATCGGCACGGTCGGCACACTGCTCGGCGACGCCGGGATCAACATCGCCGACATGGACGTCGGGCGTTCCGACACCTCCGGCCAGGCCGTGATGCTCATCGCACCGACTGCCGTGATCGAGCCAGCCGTGCTCGACGCCCTGCGCGCCGCCCCTGGCATCGTCAACGTCGTCGCGCTGAATTCCTGACGGAACTCGGGCCCGTCCTTGGGCAGTAGGTTGGGTGTGCGGGCAAATCCCGCCCGTTCCTGAGGAAGGGTGCCGTATGCACAAGGACTTGGTGATCGAGGTGGACAACGAGCCGGGCGCTTTGGCCCGGGTGGCCGCAGCCGTCAGTGACGCCGGGGTGAATCTCGCCGCGGCGACCTGCCTCGGCAACGGGGAACGTGCCCAGATGCACATCCTCGTGCCCCACCCGGAGGCCACGAAGCACGCTCTGGCGCTGTCCAATCTCGCCGTCACCCGTGAGCATGATGTCGTCGTCGTCGACGTCGAAGACGAGCCCGGGGTTCTCGCCGACCTCGCCCGACGGGTCGCCAGAGCCGGCGTTGATATCGACTTCGTCTATGTCGCGACCAACAACCGTGTCGTATTCAGCTCCAAGGACACCGCCGCCCTCGAGGCCGCGCTGGGGGTCACCGCCGGCGTGTAGTCGCTTCAGGAGCCGCGATCGCCGCCACCGTCTCCAACGCCCGCGCCCGCGCCGCTTCGGCGAAGTCCTCACCGGACGACGCGTACAGGATGTCTCGCGAGGAGCTGAGCAACAGCCCAGTGCCGGCCGCCGTCGTGCCGGCCATCACCGACGCGGCGACGTCGCCACCCTGTTCGCCGACGGCGGGGACGAGGATCGGCAGGTCTCCGGCGACCTCCCGCACGGAGGCGAGTTGGTGCGGGTACGTCGCTCCGACGACCAGCCCGCACTCGCCGAGCTGGGTCCAGCGGGTGGCGACCATCTCGGCGACGCGCTCGTACAACGGCCGACCGCCGACGTCGAGATCCTGGAGCTCACCTGAGCCTGGCGTTGCTCGTTCGACAAATCGCGAACACCGCGCCGCGGGCGAGCAGTGGCTCGGCGGCGTCGGTGCCGAGATACGGGTTGTACGTGGCGGCGTCAGCGCCGTAGCGCCCGAACAGTTCGCGGGCGTAGAACTCGGCGGTCGAACCGATGTCGCCGCGCTTGGCGTCGAGGAGGATCGGAACGTGAGGGTGACGGCTCTTGATGTGGGCGCAGACCGCCTCCAGAGCGGCCTCGGCCCGTTGCGCCGAGAAGTGAGCGATCTGTGGCTTGTAGGCACACACCAGATCGGCGGTCGAGTCGACGATCGCGCAGCAGAACCGCTCCACGGCGTCGGGTGCTCCGTCGAGGGGTGCCGGCAACCGCGCCGGGTCAGGATCGAGACCGATGCACAGCATCGACCCCGACGACGCCCAGGCGGCGCCCAGCTTCTCACCGAACGTCATCGCTCATGCCTTGGCAGCGCGGTAGCCGTCCGCGGTGGCGGACTCGGCGTCGGCGTAGCACCGCACGGCGACGGTGCGGTCGTAGAAGCGCCCGCCGGGGACGTGAAAGATCCCGGAGTGGTCGTTGGCCTTGATCGGATGGCTGGTTGGGCATCCGCCGTCCTCGAGCGGCTCCACCCAGGTGTTCGACGCGCCGGTCGATGAGGCAACGGTGTCGTCGGCGAGCGGGGCGAGACTCTGCCGCGGCGCCGTGGCCGTCCCGACTAGCTCTCGATCCGGCTCAGGCGTCGCCGCAGCGCGCATAGCCGACGGCGACTTCGGTCCGCCAACCGGACTCGGACGACCGGCGCCGCCGCCACCACCACCACCACCTGGCCGGCGCGGGCCTTTCTGCTGCCACCAGCGGTAGGCACCCATCCCGATGCTGGCCAGGAACGCCAGGCGCCGGGCCCGGCGCACCCACAGGCGCGTCGATCCAACTAGTCCGCGACTTGCACGACGATCTCGCCTCCTCGACATGCGTGCCACCGTAGCCACCGGGAACCTTTTGGCGACCGATCCCGTCTCAACAACCGGTTCCACGCCTAGCCTCCCTTGGCGATCGCGGGACCGGTGAACGCGATGACTGCGATGATTGACCTGCACCCAACGGCGGACCGAGCTGCCACCGAGACGTGGATCCACACGTTCGTGTTGGCGCGCGCCGTCACGATCGCCGGCCTGGTGACCGTGGTTCTCGCTTCGTTCGGCCCGTGGTTGCGTTCCGGTCAACGCACCCGCACCTCCTACGAGTTGTTCGAGGTCGCCGACCGGCTCGACCTGTTCGGAGACGGGCCGCTGCGTTGGGCCCCCCGCATCTGGGTGTGCGTGCCGGTCCTCGCCGCGATCTCCCTCGCCCTGTTCGTCGGCGGCATCCCGAAAGCGGCTGCCGCTGCCGCCGCCGTTGTCGGCGGATTCTCCCTGATCGTCGGCTGGGCGCTGCAGGACGCGCCGCTCACCGCCGAGTGGGGCAGCCGAATCGGTGTCGCCGGCGGTCTCGCCGCCGTCACCGGTGCAATCGCGGTGACCACCACAGCACTGATCAACGAAAGGACCAGTTGATGACCCAGTCCAGTTTCCAGCAAACCCGGCGACGTGGCCGGGCCTCGATCGCCGCCGCGGCGTTGTTCGTCGTCGGGGGAGGCGTGCTCACCGCCGGGCAGCTCGACGCCTTGAGCGCAGCCTCAGGTGGAGCCAAGTCGCCCGAAGGCGCTGTCGAGGCGATGCTCGACTCGCTGAGCGACAACGACATCCTCGGCGTCCTCGACAACCTCGCCCCCGGCGAGCGTGAGGTGATGAAGGACGCCACCGTCGACTACGTCGACGAGCTTTCCCGGCTCGGCGTGCTCAGCGACGACTTCGACCTCTCCGGGGTGCCCGGCTTCGAGTTCGCGTACGACGGCATGACGTACGACGTCGAGCAGGCCAACGAGCGCGTGTGGTTGGTGCAGATCACTGGAGGCGAGATCACGTTGGGCGCCAACGTCGCCGATCTGCCGCTCGGCGAGGTGCTGTTCGACCGTTTCGACCTCGATGAGATTGGTCCCACGGAGACGGCCACGATCGACATCGCCGAGGAAGCCGGCGACGAGCAGCTCCGCGTCGCCGTCGTCGAGGAAGACGGCGCGTTCTATGTCAGTTCGTATTACACCGTCGCCGAGCTGGCGGCGGCGAGCGAGGGCTACACCCTGCCCGCCACCCCGATTCCCGCAGTCGGCGCGGCGACGCCCGAGGAGGCGGTTCGAGGAATGATCGATGCCGCCCTCGCTCTCGATGCGCAACGTCTGATCGAACTGACGCCGCCGGACGAGATGGCCGCCCTCCACGACTACGGTTCGATCCTCGTCGAACTCGCTGACGAAGCGCTCGCAGAATCGGATGTCGAGAGCCAGCTGGATGGCTGGACGATCTCGGTCGATGCCCTCGAGTTCGAGCAGGTCGACGTGACCGGGGGCGTCAAGCTGCTGCCGCTTCGCGTCGCCGTGAGCGCGGTCAACGTCGACGGGCGTGAGTTCGAGGCCTCGGCGAGCAAGGTCGACGAGACATGCGTCGAATTCTCGGTCACGGCGAGGGAGGTCCGCGACGGCGACAGCATGGACGAGGCTTCGGCCTCGGGTCGCCGCTGCGCCGCCGACATCTACGAGGCGTTCGAGGATGCCGATGCCGATGTCCCGATCGAGGTGCAGCGGATTGCCGAGCGGATGATCGGTCAGGTCGGCCAGCTCGGCGTGACGACCGTGCAGGTCGACGACCAGTGGTACGTCAGCCCCTCGCGGTCCGTCAGCGACGTGCTGCTCGTCGCCCTGCAAGGTCTCGAACAGGGCGACATCGAGACGCTCATCGACTTCGTCGAGACGTCGCTCGACGATCTGAGCGGTGAATGGGCCGAGTACCCGGATGACGTCGTCATCGATGAGCTGTCGCCCCCTACCACCGACAGCTTCTGAGTCTGGCCGGGAGCTTCTGAGGCTGGCCAGCGCCTGCGTTGCTCTGGAAGTCGAGCGTGCCGGGCCCCAGACGGGCCGAACTCGTTTGCGTCAGCGAATGTGTCCGTAGATGGCCGTCTTGCTGACACAAACCGCCGGCAGTGATCTGTGTCAGCGTGAGTGACCGTTACGGGCGTGCTTGCTGACACAGACACCGGACCCGTCGGATGAGCCCTGCCAACACCTCCTTCAAGAGCAAACACCGTGACTGTCGCGGGGCCAGACCCGACGCGCGCCATGGGCGCGTCTTAGGACTTGCGTCGGTGTGTCCTGAGGGGGGAGTGATGGCGCCCGAGTGAGCGGGGCGAGATTCAGGTCGGCGCGGCGTCAGCGGGTGTTCAGTGGTGTCTCCAGGGAAAAGAATTCCACGAAAAGGGTTGCAAGTCAGAACGTACGTTCGATACGATGTGCGGTATGGACACGGTGGTCGGTGAACTCAGCGAGGCGACGACCGGCCTCGTCGGCGTCGACGAGGCGTCGCTGTCGGACGGCGAGGTCCACCGCGCCCTGTTGTCGCTGACCGAGGAGCTGTCGACCCTGCAAGCGATCCAAGCGAAACTTGCCGACGAATGGTCGAAGCGGGGGATCTGGGCCGAAGACGGCAGCCGTCACCCCGGCGCCCGTCTCGCCCGCGAAACACGGACCCGCAAGGCTTCGGCGTACCGGGTGATCCGCCGCGGCCAAGCACTCGCGCAGATGCCCGCCACCGCAGAGGCGCTCACCGTCGGTCGGATCAACATCGACCACGTCGAACTGCTGGGCGCCGCCAACACGGCGAAGCGGCGGGAGCGGTTCGTCGCCGACGAGTCGATGCTCGTCGGGTTCTGCGAACATCTTGACTTCTGGGACGCCGAGGTGGCGATCGACTACTGGAAGTTGCGTGTCGACGCCGAATTGGGCGACGACGGCAAGCCGCCACGCTGGCTCAACCGCCAAGCCCGCGACTCTCGCGGCATCGACGGCGAGATCCACCTCGACGCAATCTTCGACGCCGTCGGCGGCGCCACCTTCATGGCCGCCTGGAACCGCATCGACGACGAACTCCGGCTCCACGACCAAGCCGTCATCGCCGCGACCGGCGAACTGCCCCGCACCCGCCAGCAACGCCGCCTGGACGCCCTCGTCGAAATGGCCATCCGCGCCACCACAAACACCGGTAACACTGCTCGCCCCAGCACCGAACACGCCGACGAGTCGAACACCGAGCACACCGAGACTGACGAGACCGACAGCAACGAGACCGACAAGGACGACACCGAAGACACCCCGGCCACACCGTGCCGTTGCCAGCGTGCTCGTCCCCGCCCATTGGTCACCGTCGTGTTGGGTGACGCCACGTTTCGCTGGCTGTGCGAACTGTCCGACGGCACCGTGATCGCACCGGGCGAACTCGTCCCCTACCTTGCTGACCTCGACATCAACACGATGCTGTTCGACGGACCATTCCACGCCATCGCCGGCTCCACCACCCGCACCTTCACCGGGCTACTCCGCCGAGCGATCGAAGTCCGCGACCGCCGCTGCCAACACCCCGCCTCCGACGGCGACCCGATCAACAACTGCGACGTCGACCACATCATCCCCAAGACCCGCGGCGGCATCACCTGCCAATGCAACGCCCGACTCATGGAATCCGGCCGCAACCGCGACCCTCGTCGCCGCAACCTCACCGCCGCCGACATCACCATCGACCGCGACGACCCAACCTTCATCGCCGCCCGCAACCGCATCGACACCCTCATCGCCAACACCAACCGCCGAGCACCACCCCACTGACGACGACCACGGCGTCATTCGGCTACGAGCCGTGGGCGTGGTCGCACCAGCGCTCTTCGCCTTCGAGGATGGATCCGGCGCCGACGCCTTCGAGGGAGGCGAACGGCCCGCATTCTTGGGGGACGATCCAGACGTGGATCATCGCCCATTCCCCGATCTTGACGAGCGGCGGGCGGCAGGTGCCGTCGGGGGCTGCGCGCCCGGCTGGTGCTGGCAGGCCGACCACCCGCCACGTCGTCCACCTGTGCGTGGCGCGGACGGCCGCGCGCGACGAGGTGCGGGCGGCGCTCGCCGCGCGCGGGGTGGCCACCGCGGTGCACTACCCGCTGGCGATGACCGCAGCAGCCGGCGTACCGACGGTTCGCCACGTGGTCGTGCCCCGAGGCCGAACGGTGGGCCGCCGAGTGCCTCACGCTGCCGTGCTTCCCCGAGCTGACCGACGACGAGGTCGACACGGTCGCCGGCGCCCTCGCGGAGCTCGAGCCATGAGCGAGCGGATCATCGACACGGTCTTGTTCGCCGCGAGCGGCGAACGCTCACTGGTGCCCGGACGGCTTGGAACGTCGAGCGTCGCACGACTCGATGGTGCACCAGTGAGCGCCCGCAACCCCGAGGTGCGGACCGTCTCGGCGTTCTTCCCCTGTTACAACGACGCACTGGCGATCGGCACGATGGTGCGATCGGTGCGCCGGGTGCTGGCCGAGGCCGTCGACGACTTCGAGATCATCGTCATCGACGACGGGTCGACGGACGGGTCGGTCGACGTGCTGCAGGCGCTCACGGTCGGAGATCCCCGAGCTGCGCCTCGTCGTCCACGAGCGCAACCGCGGCTACGGCGGCGCCCTCGCTGTCGGGCTTCGCCGCCGCCACGCGCGAGTGGGTCTTCTACACCGACGGCGACGCCCAGTACGACGCCGGCGAGCTCGGGTCGCTGCATCGACGCCGTCGCGCCGGACACCGACATCGTGCAGGGGTACAAGCTCGGCCGCGGCGACCCGTGGTACCGCAAGGCGATCGGCCGGACGTACCACCACACCGTGCGCGTGCTGTTCCGGCTCGCACGTGCGCGACACCGACTGCGACTTCCGCCTGATCCGCGCGGTCGCTGCTCGACCGCGTCGAGCTGATGTCGACGTCGGGCGTGATCTGCGTCGAGATGATGCGCAAGTTCGAGGACGCCGGGGCCCACTTCGACGAGGTCGGTGTCAGCCACTTCCCCCGGCCGCACGGCCGCTCGCAGTTCTTCCGCCTGCCGGCGATCGCCCGCTCGGCCCGTCAGCTGCTCGCGCTGTGGTGGGACCTGATGGTCCGCGAGCGCACGTCGCGGTCGCTGACCCGTTCTGTCGTTTGGGCACGGCCCGATCGGGCCGCCGTCCGAACGACAGAACGGGGGTTAGCGGTCGCCGAGCTTGACGTAGTCGCGCTCGCCGACGCCGGTGTACCACTGGCGGGGGCGGGAGATCTTCTGGTCCTTGTCGCTCGAGCAGCTCGTCCCAGTGGGCCAGCCAGCCGGACATGCGGGGGATCGCGAACAGCACGGTGAACATGTCGACCGGGAAGCCCATCGCCTGGTAGATCAGGCCGGAGTAGAAGTCGACGTTCGGGTACAGCTTGCGGTCGACGAAGTACGGGTCCGGAGAGCGCCGTCTCCTCCAGCTTGAGGGCGATGTCGAGCAGCGGGTTCTTGCCGGTGACCTCGAACACCTCGTAGGCCGTCTGCTTGATGATGCGGGCCCGCGGGTCGTAGTTCTTGTAGACGCGGTGGCCGAAGCCCATCAGCCGGCCCTTGCCGCGCCTTGACGTCCTCGACGAACGCCGGCACGTTGTCGAGCGAGCCGATCTCGGTGAGCATGCGCACGACCGCCTCGTTGGCGCCGCCGTGCAGCGGTCCGTACAGCGCCGACGCCGCCGCCGCGGCCGCCGAGTACGGGTCGGCGTGGCTCGACCCGACGACGCGCATCGCCGTCGTGCCGCAGTTCTGCTCGTGGTCGGCGTGGAGGATGAACAGCACGTCCATCGCCCGCTCGAGCACGGGGTGGACCTCGTACTCGCCGATCTTCCACATCATCGTGAGGAAGTTGGCCGGGTACGAGAGCGAGTTGTCGGGCAGGAAGAACGGCAGGCCGACCGAGAAGCGGTGGCACATCGCGGCGAGCGTCGGCGCCTTGGCGATCAGGCGCAGGATCTGCTTGTGCCGGCTCTCGTGGTCGAAGATGTCCTTGGCGTCGTTGTAGAACGTGCCGAGGGCGGCCAGCGACGACACGAACATCCCCATCGGGTGGGCGTCGTAGTGGAACCCGTCGACGAACCGCTTGCGCATGTTCTCGTGGATGAACGTGTGGTGGGTGACGTCGTAGGTCCACTGCTTGAGCTGCGCCTCGGTGGGCAGCTCGCCGTAGAGCAGGAGGTAGGCGACCTCGAGGTACGTGGAGTGCTCGGCGAGCTGCTCGATCGGGTAGCCGCGGTAGCGCAGGATCGCCGGCGTCGCCGTCGAGGTAGGTGATCTCCGACTTGCACGCCGCCGTCGACAGGTACGCCGGGTCGTACATGAACAGGGTGGGGTCGAGCTCGCGCAGCGCCGAGCTGGGGAACACCCCGTCGGTGATCGGGACCGTCACCGTCTTGCCGGTGCGGTCGTCGGTGATCGTGATGGTGTCGGGCACGTGTTTCCCTCCGTCGCTCACGGTGATCTGGGGGCTTCCTCCCCGCCCGCGACACGCTACTGCCGCCCGACGGTCGCCCGTCCTCAGGCGCTCCGCTCGCAGGTGCACTGACGATGGTCGAGCGTCCGCGCCGCCAGGCGCAGCGAGACAGCCGAGCGAGCGAGCTCGACGCGAGGCGCCGCCACTCAGCAGCGGTTCGTTGCCGTGCTTGCGCGCGACGAGCGGCTCGCGCTTGTCGGCGAGCACGGCGAGCGCGGCGGCGACCTCGCGGCGGGTGTCGGCGGGGTCGATGACGGCGTCGATGTAGCCGCGCTCGGCGGCGATGTACGGGTTGAGCAGGCGCTCGGCGTAGTCGGCCTCGAAGGCGGCGCGCTCCTCCGGCGTCGCCCGCCGCTGGAGGATCGCCGCGGCCTGGCCGGCGCCCATCACGGCCAGCTCGGCCCACGGCCAGGCGAAGCAGACGTCGTTGCCCATCCGCTTGGAGTCCATGACGATGTAGGCGCCGCCGTAGCTCTTGCGCAGGATCACGCAGATCCGCGGCACGGTGGCCCGGCCGTAGGCGAACACGAGCTGGGCGCCGTGGCGGATCATGCCCCGCCACTCGAGGTCCTTGCCGGGGTAGAAGCCGGGCGTGTCGACGAGCGTGAGGATCGGCAGGTTGAAGGCGTCGCAGAAGGCGACGAAGCGGGCCGCCTTCTGCGAGGCCGGGATGTCGAGCGTGCCGGCCAGCGAGATCGGCTGGTTGGCGACGATGCCGATCGGCCGGCCGTCGATCGTGGCGAACGCCGTGACGACGTTGGCCGCCCAGCGCTCGCGGATCTCGAGCAGGCTGTCGTCGTCGACGATCGCGGCGGCGACCTTGCGGACGTCGTAGCTGCCGGTCGACACCGGCGGGATCAGGGCGCCGGCCTCCGGGCACGAGCCGGTCGACCGGGTCGTCGCTCGGCCACGCGGGCGGCTCCTCGTCGACGCTCGACGGCAGGTAGGCGAGCAGGTCGCCGACGGCCTCGAGCGCCGCCTCGCGGGTCGGCACGACGAGGCTCGGCACGCCGGTGTGGCGGGCCAGCTCGCCGGCGCCGCCGAGCTCGTCGGTCGGTGACGCGCACGCCGGTGAACTCCTCGACCATCACCGGCCCGTTGACGAAGCCGTAGCTGGCCTCGGTCATCACGACGAGGTCGGCGACGCCGAGCAGCAGGGCCGGTCCGGACACGGCCGGGCCGTCGACGACGATGATCGTCGGCACGATGCCGGAGCAGTCGACGAGCGCCTTGGCCAGCTGGCCCCAGCCCTCGAGGGCGGCGATCCCCTCGACGATGTCGGCGCCCGGTCGACGCCATCACGACGACGAGCGGCATGCCCTCCGACCGGGCGGTGTCGGCGGCGGCCTCGACCATGGCCGACGTCGTCGACGACAGCGGCACGCCGCGGAAGCCCGACGCCGTCTCGCCGCCGACCTCGACCCACACGACCTGGCGGTCGCCGTCGACGCCCCTCGATCGCGCGCACGTCCGCGGTGACCGGCGCGGTCGTCCCGCGGCGGAGCGCCACCGACGCGAGGGCCATGGCGGCACCCTAGAAGATCGGTGGTCACGGGGCGTCGCGCCGCAGCTGCCACAGCAGGCGGGCGGCGACGACGACGAGCAGGGTGGCGAACAGCACGTTGGACAGGTCGTCGCTCATCTTGTCGGCGAGGATGCCGCCGAGGGCGGCGGTGACGATCCCGGCCACGCCGATGACCGCGGCCGCCCGCAGGTCGGCGTTGCCCGTGCGCCGGTTGCGCCACGTGCCCATCACGGCGGTCGGCACGATCACCGCGGCCGACGTCCCCTTGGCGACGACGGGCGGGATCCCGAACAGGATGATCATCGCCGGCACCATGACGATGCCGCCGCCGACGCCGAGCAGCCCGGCGAGGATGCCGGTGGCGAGGCCGACGACGACGAGGGCGATGCGCGCTGCCCGTCGACAGGTCGGCCCGGCCGTCGGCGTCGATGTCGACGAACAGCCGGACGGCCGACACGATGAGCACGGCGGCGAACAGCAGCCCGAGGGTGCGGTGGGGGAGGACGTGGAGCAGCTTGGTGCCGACGACCGCCCCGGCGACGCCGCCGATGCGCCAGCCACACGGCGACGGCCCAGTCGACGTGGCCGTCGGTCGCGTAGGTCGTCGCCGAGGCGATCGAGATCGGCAGCACGGCGGCGAGCGACGTGCCGTGGGCGAGGCGCTGGCTCATCCCGGCGGCCAGCACCAGCCCGGGCACGATGAGGATCCCGCCGCCGACGCCGAACAGCCCGGCGAGGAAGCCGGCGAGCACCCCGACGACGACGATGGGCCACGCCCGCATGGCGTCCGTGGCCGAGGCGGCCGGTCGTCGGTCACGGCGACACGCTGGCACGCGCCTGCGCTCGCGACCGACGCTCGCGCCCGTCGGCCAGCGGCCGCGCCGCGGCGTCTACCGGATGAGCGTGCCGTCGGCGGCGACGACGAACCAGACGTCGCCCGTGCCCTGGCCGTTGGTCTCGCCCGGCGCGCTGGTCGCCGGCGAACGTGTACAAGGGGTGGTCGCCGGCCGTGAGCTGCTGCCCGTCGACGACGGCGCCGGCGGCCAGCGCATCGGCGCACGTGCCCCGGCGCACGTCGCGCAACGCCCGTCGGTGTCCTCGGTGAAGGCGTACAGCGTCATCCCGGCGTCGTCGACGAGGATCGTGCCGAGGTCGGTGTCGGCCGTGGCGATGCTGACGTCCGTGCGGCCGCCGGTCGCCGGCGTCGCCGCCGGCGTCGACGTCGTAGAGGCCGCCGTAGGCGCCGTCGTCGGCCGGAGCCGTCGTGGTCGGCGCGGCGGCCGGCGGCGGCCGGCGCGGTGCCGATGGGCGCCGAGGTGCTCGGCATGTCGTCGTCGTCGCCACCGCAGGCGGCGAGCAGGAGACGGTGAGTGCGAGGCCGGCGACGAGCAGCCGCCCGCGCCGGCGTGAGGTCGTGGTGATGTTCACACCAGCACCTACGAACCAGCGCCGCGTTCGGTTCGCGACGTGCGAGGATGCGCGCGCGGTGGTGGTGATGGACGACCGTGAGCTGGCGCGGCGCTTCCCGTCCGATGGCGACGAGGTGGTGCGAGCCGCCTACGAGCGCTACGGCCGGGCCGTGCACACCGTCGCCTACTCGATCGTCCGCGATCCTCGGCGGCCGCCGACGTCGTGCAGGCGACGTTCCTCAACGCCTGGCGGTCGTGCACCCGCTTCGATCCCGACCGCGAGCTGGCGCCGTGGCTGTACGCCATCGCCCGGCGCCAGGCGATCGACGTCTACCGCAAGGCCCGCCGCGTCGAGACGTCGACCGAGATGCGTCGACGTCGTCGAGCTGCCGCCGTCGCTCGAGCGCACGTGGGAGGCGTGGGAGGTGCGCCGGGCGCTCGACGAGCTGCCGCCCGACGAGCGCGAGGTCGTGCGGCTGTCGTTCCTCGTGGGCCTCACCCACCCCGAGATCGCCGAGCGCATGGGCGTGCCCGTCGGCACCGTGAAGTCCCGCGCCCACCGGGCCCATCGGCGCCTGGCGTCGCTCCTCGCCCACGTCGCGCGCCGCGAACCATCCGGACCGCGACGGCGTAGTGGAGGGACGAGGACGGACCGGGGCAGGAGGCCCGCCGTGATGAGCGACGAACCGATGGACGGCACCGACGAACGCGGTGACGACGCGGCCACTGCCGCCATCCTGGCCGCCTTCGCTCCGGTCCTCGCCGACGAGGCGGTGTGGGCCGAGCCGCCCGCCGGCGCTCGGCGACTCGGTGCTCGCCGCCATCGCCGCCGAGCGGGCCGCCGGCTCGCCGGTCGCGCCCGCCGGCACCGGTTCGTCACCGGCCGTCGCGGCGGCCGAGGTCGACGTGGTGGCTCGCCGCGGCCGCGGCGGTCGTCGCCGTGGTCGCCGTCGGCGTCGTCGCCACCCGGGACGACGACGGTGGCGGCGAGCAGTTCGCGCTGGAGGGCACCGAGCTGGCGAGCGGCGCCCGTGGCCGAGGCGACGCTCACCGAGCTCGGTGCCGGCACCGAGGTCGTGCTGGAGATCGAGGACCTGCCGCCGGCGCCGGAGGGATCGTACTACCAGGCGTGGGCGCGGTCGCCCGACGGCGAGCTCGTCAGCATGGGCACGTTCCACATGCGCGACGGCGACGCCACGGTGACGTTGTGGTCGGGCGTCGATCCTGCCGACTTCCCGACCGTGACGGTGACGATCCAGCAGCTCGGCGCCGGCCCGGAGTCGTCCGGTCAGGTCGTGCTGCGCGGCTCGATCGACTCGGCGAGCGACTGAGCGAGCTCAGCCCGAAGGGCCGGCTGAGCGGGAAGGCGTCCGTGCCGAGGCGGACGCCGGGCTGGTCGGACGCCCGGGCGGCGAGCACGTCGCGCAGCACGTCGAACAGCGCCCGCGCCGGCGCGCCCGGTGGCGGGCGGCGGTGGTAGGCGAGGGCGACGACCCGCGGCGGCAGCTCGGGCACGCGCACCCGGGCGCACATCGCGGTGCCGGCCCGCGGGCGCGGCCGTGGCGGGGACGATCGCCGCGCCGTGGCCGTCGACGGCGAGGCGTGGCGAGCAGGCGGACCCCGTCGATCTCGGCCTGGGCGTCGAGCTGCACGCCGACGGAGCTGGCGGCCCGGTCGAGCACCCGGCGCAGCGCCGACCCGGCCGGTGGCAGCAGCAGGCGGTGCTCGGCGAGCTCGGCGAGCGGCAGCTCGACCCGCCCGGCCAGCGGGTGGTCGCCGTGGGCGAGCAGCAGGAGGTCCTCGGCGAACAGCGGCTCGATGACCAGCTCCGGCTCGTCGATCGGCAGGTGGATGATGGCGGCGTTGTAGCGGCCACCGAGGAGGCCCGGCAGCAGCGCCGACGTGCTGCCCTCGGACACGATCACCCGCACGTGGGGGTGGGCCGACGGCCAGCGCCGACAGCAGCCGGGCGAGCATCCACCGGGCGGTCGTGCCGAGCATGCCGAGGCGGACGTCACCGGTGACGAAGCCGTCGACGTGGGCCACGTCGGCGGCGATGTCGTCGAGCTCGCGCAGCACCCGGCGGGCCCGCTCGACGACCCGTGCGCCCTCGTCGGTCAGCCCGCCCTGGGCCCGGTCGACGAGCACGACGTCCAGCTCCTTCTCCAGCCTGGCGATGTGGCGCGGACACGTTGGACTGCACCGTGAACAGCGCTCGGGCGGCGGCCGAGAACGTGCCGTGGTCGGCGATGGCGACGAGGGCGGCCAGCTGGCGGATCTCCATCTGTCCGAACGATAGCCAGCATCTGAATGTTCTACTTGCCAGATCGCAATGCCATGTGCGTATACTCACAAGCACAACGATCGATGCGATACACCCCCCATGTACCGCTCGATGGAACCCACTACGTCGACCCCCCATCGACAGGGTTCAGGTTGAGAGGCCCCGCTCCCCCAGCGGGGCTTCTCCCGTTTTCGGCCTACCATCCGTGGATGCCGGACGCCCAGGGGTGCTGCCTTCTTCGACCTCGACCGCACGCTGCTGGCCGGCGCCTCCGGCGAGGCGTTCTCGGCGGCGATGAAGGCCGCCGGGTTCACCGACCGCAGCCTGCCCGGCGAGCGGTTCGTCTACGGCCTGTTCAACCGCATCGGCGAGACGCTGCCGGCGATGGTGCTGACCCGGCAGGCCGCGGCGCTGGCCAAGGGCCGCTCCCGCGACGCCCTGCGGGCCGCCGGCGAGGCCGCCGCCGAGGGGCTGGCGGCGATGGTCCAGCCGTTCGCCGGGCCGATCTTCGAGCAGCACCGCGCGGCCGGCCGGCCGATCGTGCTGGCCACCACCACGCCGTACGACCTCGTGCGGCCGCTCGCCGACCGGCTCGGCCTCGACGACGTGGTGGCCACCCGGTACGGCGTCAACGCCGACGGCACCTACGACGGCACCGTGGTCGGCCCGTTCGTGTGGGCGTCGGGCAAGCTCGAGGCGGTCCGGGCGTGGGCCCGCGAGCACGACGTCGACCTCGAGCACAGCTTCGCCTACTCCGACAGCTTCTACGACACGCCCGTTGCTCGACGCCGTCGGCAACCCGATCGTCGTCAACCCCGACCCGCGGATGGTGCTCATGGCCACGGCCCGCCGCTGGCCGATCCTCAACCTCGACGTCTCGCCGGGCGTCGTCAAGATCCCGGTGCTCGGCGTCGAGCTGCAGCGGGTGGCGCAGCAGTTCGCCCGGCCGGCCTTGATGCCGTACGTCCGCTTCGACATCGAGGGCGTCGAGCACATCCCGGCCGCCGGCGCGGCGATCCTCGTCGGCAACCACCGCAGCTACTTCGACTCGCTGGCGATCTCCGTGGTCATCGCCCGCAGCGGGCGCACCGTGCGCTTCCTCGGCAAGAAGGAGGTCTTCGACGTCCCGGTCGTCGGCCAGCTGGCCGTCGCCATGGGCGGCATCCGCGTCGACCGCGGCACCGGCTCCGACGAGCCGCTGCAGGCGGCCGCCGACGCCCTCGCCGGCGGCGAGGTGGTGGCGCTGATGCCGCAGGGCACGATCCCGCGCGGGCCGGCGTTCTTCGATCCGGAGCTGAAGGGGCGGTGGGGTGCCGCCCGGCTGGCCGACGATGACCAAGGCGCCGGTCATCCCGATCGGGCTGTGGGGCACCGAGAAGGTGTGGCCGCGATCGAGCCGGCTGCCGAACGTGCTCAACGTGACCGACCCGCCGGAGGTGCGCATCCGCGTCGGCGACGCCGGTCGAGCTGAAGTACCGCTCGCTCGACGCCGACACCAAGCGGATCATGAAGGCGATCACGACGCTGCTGCCGCCCGAGGCGCGGCGGCGGCACACGCCGACCGCCGAGGAGCTGGCGGCGACGTACCCGCCGGGCTACAAGGGCGATCCCGAGCAAGGAGACGAGCGGCGGCCGGGCACGGACTGAGCGGCCGCGAGCCGCGGCCAGACTCCCGGCGTGGCCGCCCTCGAACCGCACCCGATCGACGTCCCGCAGTCCGACCTCGACGACCTGCGCGAGCGGCTGCGCCGGACCCGCTGGCCCGAGCGGGAGACCGTCGACGACTGGTCGCAGGGCATCCCGCTCGCCTACGTGCAGGACGTCTGCCGCACGTGGGCCGAGGACTACGACTGGCGGCGGCGTCGAGGCCGAGCTCAACGGCTACGAGCAGCTGCGCTACCTCGACGAGGGCGGCCCGGAGCCGCTCGGGTTCCAGGTGCTGCACGCGCCGTCGCCCGAGCCCGACGCCATGCCGGTCGTGTTCACCCACGGGTGGCCCGGGCTCGGTGGTCGAGTTCCTCGACGTCATCGAGCCGCTCCGCGATCCGCGGCGGCACGGCGGCGATCCGGCCGACGCCTTCCACGTCGTCTGCCCGACGCTGCCCGGCTACGGCTTCAGCGACAAGCCGACCGTGCCGGGCTGGGGCGTCGAGGCCGTCGCCGACGCCTGGGCCCGGCTGATGACGGCGCTCGGCTACGACCGCTTCGGCGCCCAGGGCGGCGACTGGGGATCGGCGGTGACGTCGTGCCTCGGCGTGCAGCACCATCCGGACCGGTGCGTCGGCATCCACCTCAACATGGTCATCGGCGGTCCGGGCCGCGACGACGGTGAGCCGACGCCGGCCGAGCAGGCGGCGCTCGGCGTCGCTGGCCCACTACCAGCGAGTGGGACAGCGGCTACTCCAAGCAGCAGGCGACCCGGCCGCAGACGCGTCGGCTACGGCCTCGTCGACTCGCCGGTCGGGCCAGGCGGCGTGGATCCTCGAGAAGTTCTGGTCGTGGGTCGACCACGGCGGGCACCCCGAGGACGTGCTGCGCCGCGAGCGACTGCTCGACAACGTGATGCACTACTGGCTGCCCGCGGCCGGCGCCTCGTCGGCCCGGCTGTACTGGGAGAGCTTCACGCCGGTCGCGCACCGGCAGCTGTCGAGGTGCCGGCCGGGATGTCGATCTTCCCCAAGGAGATCTTCCGCCCGTCGCGGCGCTGGGCCGAGCGTCGCTTCACCGACATCCGCCACTGGAACGAGCTGGCGAAGGGCGGCCACTTCGCCGCCTTCGAGCAACCGGCGATCTTCGTCGACGAGGTGCGGGCGGCGTTCCGGGCGATGCGCTGACGTCCCCCAATCTGGGCGGGATTCTCACCACCGGCCGATCTGGGCGGGATCCGTCCCACGTGTCGCGACGATTCCCGCCCGGATCGAGGCGCTACGGCGAGAACGGCGGGCCGTCGAAGCGGTCGACCGTCGTGAACGACTCGACCGGGTGGCGGCGCAGCTTGCGTCACGCGTGGTCTCCGGGACGCCGAGGAAGATGGTGGCGGCGAGCGCGTGGTGGTCGGGGAGGCCGAGCTCCGGCGCCGCCGCCGGCTCGACGCGCGACAGGAACGTCGTCATCACGCCGCCGAGGCCGCGCTGGCGGGCGGCCAGCAGGATGCTCCAGCAGAACGGGTAGACCGACGCGCCCGGCGTGAGGGCGATGCGGTCGAGGTCGCGGTCCATCGCCGCGATGCGCGCGCAGGTCGGCGGCGACGGCGAGCACGACGGGCACCGTCTCGATGCGGTCGAGCAGCTCGTTCGGCGCGTGCTCGACGGCGGCGGGCGGACGGTCGTCGACGACGTTGTACGGCGTCACGCCGAGCGGCGCGCCGAGCGACGTAGTCGTCCCACACCGGCTGCATCAGGTCGGCGAGGCGGCGCCGCAGCGTGGCGTCGGCGACGACCGCGACCCGCCACGGCTGGCGGTTGCCGCCGCTCGGCGCGAAGCCGGGCGTCGTCGAGCACCTGGTGCACGGCGGTGTCGGACACCGGCTCGTCGGTGAAGCGGCGCACCGCGCCGGTCGTGCGCAGCAGCGGTGCCTCGTCCACGGCCGCCGACAGTACGTCCGCCCCGCGAACCGGGCGGGATCCTCACCAGCAGGTGGCGACGGATCCCGCCCAGATCGGGCCGTGGCGAGAATCCCGCCCAGATTGGGGAGCGGCTCAGCGGTCGCCCGCGGCCACCTTGCTGGCGCACGATGTTGAGCGCCGAGCCGGCCTTGAACCACTCGACCTGCTCGTCGCTGAACGTGTGCGTGGCCTCGAACTCGACGGTCGAGCCGTCCGGCTTGACGATGCGGCACTGCACCGGCTCGCCGGGCACCGGCGGCAGGCCGAGCACGTCGATGCGGTCGTCCTCGCCGATCTCGTCGTACGTCGCCGGGTCGGCGAACGTCAGCGGCACGAGCCCCTGCTTCTTGGCGTTGGTCTCGTGGATGCGGGCGAAGCTGCGGGCGAAGATCACGACACCGCCCGCGGAACCGGGGCTCCATCGCGGCGTGCTCGCGCGACGAGCCCTCGCCGTAGTTGCGGTCGCCGACCGCGCACCAGCGGATGCCCTGCTCGCCGTAGCGCTTGGCGATCTCCGGGAACGGCCGGGTCTCGCCGTCGGTGACGTCCTTGCCCTCGCCGGTGCCGCCGGTGAAGGCGTTGACGACGCCGAGGAACAGGTTGCCGGAGATGTTCTCGAGGTGGCCGCGGTACTTCAGCCACGGTCCGGCCGCCGAGATGTGGTCGGTGGTGCACTTGCCCTGGGCCTTCATCAGCACCGGCAGCCCGACGTAGTCCTCGCCGTCCCACGCCGGGAACGGTTCGAGCAGCTGCAGCCGGTCGCTCGTCGGGGCTGACCACGACCTCGACGCCCGAGCGGTCCTCGGGCGGCGCCGTGAACGTGTCCTCGCCCGGGTCGTACCCGCGATCGGGCAGCACCTCGCCGACCGGCGGGTCGAGCCGGACCGACTGGCCGTCGGGCGTCTCCAGCTCGTCCGTGGTCGGGTCGAAGTCGAGCCGGCCGGCCAGCGCCAGCGCCATCACGGTGTCCGGCGACGTCACGAAGCTCAGCGTCTTGGCCGACCCGTCGTTGCGCTTCGGGAAGTTGCGGTTGTACGAGTTGACGATCGTGTTGGGCTGCCCGGTGATGCTCTCGGGTCGGGCCCACTGCCCGATGCACGGCCCGCACGCGTTGGCCAGCACGGTGGCGCCGACCGCTTCGAGGTCGGCGAGCAGCCCGTCGCGCTCGATCGTCGCCCGGATCTGCTCGGAGCCCGGGCGTCACCAGCAGCTCGACCTTCGACCGCAGTCCCTTGGCCGACGCCTGGCGGGCGATCGAGGCCGCGCGGGTGATGTCCTCGTACGACGAGTTGGTGCACGAGCCGATCAGCGCCGAGGAGATCTCCAGCGGCCACCCGTGCTCCTCGGCCGCCGCGCCGACCTCCGCGCCGACGCGGTGGGCCCGGTCGGGGGAGTGCGGGCCGTTGATCAGCGGCCTGAGCTCGTCGAGGTCGATCTCGACGAGCTGGTCGTAGACCGCGCCCTCGTCGGGTCGCAGGTCGTCGGCGACCTTGTCGGCGGCGTCGGCGATGGCCTCCCGGCCCGGTGGCCTTCAGGTAGGCGGCCATGTTGGGGTCGTACGGGAACAACGACGTCGTGGCGCCGATCTCGGCGCCCATGTTGCAGATCGTCCCCTTGCCGGTGGCCGAGATCGAGTCGGCGCCGGGCCCGTGGTACTCGATGATCGCCCCGGTGCCGCCCTCGACGGTGAGGATGCGGGCGACCTCGAGGATGACGTCCTTCGGCGACGACCAGCCCGACAGCGTGCCGGTGAGGCGCACGCCGATGACCTTGGGCCAGCGCACGTTGAACGGGAAGCCGGTCATCACGTCGACGGCGTCGGCGCCGCCGACCCCGATGGCGACCATGCCGAGGCCGCCGGCGTTCGGCGTGTGCGAGTCGGTGCCGATCATCATCCCGCCGGGGAAGGCGTAGTTCTCCAGCACGACCTGGTGGATGATCCCGCTGCCGGGTCCCCAGAAGCCGATCCCGTACTTGGCCGACACCGAGCGGAGGAAGTCGTAGACCTCCTGGTTGGTGTCGATGGCCACGCCGAGGTCGATCTGCGGCGCCGACCTTGGCCTGGATGAGGTGGTCGCAGTGCACGGTCGACGGCACCGCGGCCTCGGGCAGCCCGGCCGTCATGAACTGCAGCAGCGCCATCTGGGCGGTGGCGTCCTGCATCGCCACGCGGTCGGGGTGGAAGTCGGCGTAGCTCTCGCCGCGCACGAGCTCCTGGCCCTCGGGGTCGACGAGGTGGTTGACGAGGATCTTCTCGGTGAGCGTCAGGGGCCGGCCGAGCCGGCGGCGGCCCAGCTCGGCCCGCTCGGCGAGGGTGGCGTAGACGCCCTCGACGAGCTCGATGGGGGTGGTGGCGGAAACGCTCATCGCTGGCACAGCCTTGCATTCGTGGTCGATGTAGACAAGTCTAATACAAGTGACGCGCGGCGTCCGCTACCAGGAGATCGCCGGCGAGCTGCGCCGGCTCGCCCGCGGCCGGCGCGCCGGGCACGCTGCTGCCGAGCGAGTCCGAGCTCTCGGCGCGGTTCGGCGCCAGCCGGGTGACGGTGCGACGGGCGCTCGAGGTCGCTGCGCGACGAGGGTCTCATCGCGGCCCGCCAGGGCCTCGGCTGGTTCGTCGCCACCGAACCGGTGCGCCAGCGCCTCGAGCACCTCGGCACGATCGAGGAGCAGCTCGAGGCCGAGGGCCGGCGCGCCGAGCGGCGCGTCACCGAGTTCGCCTTCGTCGACGCGCCCGACCGGGTGCGCCGAGGTGCTCGACGCCGATCAGGTGCTGCGTGTCAAGCGGGTCAACCTCGCCGACGGTCGAGCCGTTCGCCGTCGTCACCGTGTGGTGCCCGGCGGCGCTCGGCGCCGCGCTGTCGCGCGAGGACGTCGAGCGTCACCCGTTCTACGAGCTGCTCGCCACGCCGCTGCGGGGCGCCACCCAGACGATCGGCGCCGACGCCGCCGAGCCCGGCGACGCCCGCCTCCTCGGACGTGCCCGTCGGCTCGCCGCTGCTGCGCTGCCAGCGGGTCACCACCGACGTCGGCGGGCGACCGGTGCTGATGAGCGAGCACCTCTTCCCGGCCCACCGCACCGAGTTCGTCGTCGAGCTGCCGTACGCCGAGCCGTCGATCAGCCCGGCCGGCCTGCGGCTGGTCGAGTAACCGGATCGGGTCCGGATCGTGAGGTACCCAGCCGCCCAGCCTTGACCTCGTGCCCGTCACCTCAGGTGGCGCGCCGTCGCCGTCGCCGCCACCCGTGACCTGATCCCGTACTACGGGGTCTACGCGCTGCTGTTCACCGACCACGGGCTCTCGCCGGCCGCGGTCTCGTCGCTGTTCGTCATCTGGTCGGTGTCGTCGTTCGTGCTCGACATCCCGTCGGGCGCCTGGGCCGACCTCGTCGACCGGCGCCGGTTGCTGCTGCTGAGCGCGGCGCTCCTCGTCGCCGCCTTCGCCGCCTGGACGGTCGCGCCGACGCTACGCCGGCTTCGCCGCCGGGTTCGTGCTGTGGGGCGCCAGCGGCGCGCTGATGTCGGGGACGTTCGAGGCGCTGCTGTACGACGAGCTGGTCGACGGCCGGCGACGTCTCCGGCTACGCCCGGCTGGTCGGGTGGACGGAGTCGGCGCGACCTCGCTCGCGACGCTGGCCGGCACGGCCGTCGGCGGCGGTCTGCTGGCGCTCGGCGGCCACCGCCTCGTCGGGTGGGCCAGCGTGGCGATGGCGGTGCTCCACGTGGTGGCCGTGCTCGGCCTGCCCGGCGCGGCGAAGGTGGCGCCGTCCGACGGGCGAGGAGGCGGTCCGCGGTCGCTACGGTGACGTGCTCCGCGAGGGCCTGCGCGAAGCGACGGCGCACGTGCCGGTGCGTCGCCTGCTCGTGATCGTCGCCGTCACCTACGGCATGACCGCGGCGACGAGTACCTGCCGCTCGTCGCCGTCGAGCACGGCAGCCGGCGGCGCTCGCCCCGGTGCTCGTCGCCACCGTGCTCGTCGGTGAGCTGGTCGGGACGGCGCTGGTGGGCCGCACGTCGGGGCTGCAGCCGCGCACGATCGGTCTGATGATCGCCACGGCCGGCGTGCTCCTGGCCGCCGGCGCCCTCACCGGGGGCTGGGCCGGGTTCGTCGTCCTGGCCGTCGCGTTCGGGCTGATCGACAACGCCGTCGATCGTGAGCGAGGCCCGCCTCCAGCACGCCATGACCGGACGGGCGCGGGCGACCGTCACGTCGGTGTCGGGCGTGTCCGTCGAGGTCGTCGCCGTGGCCGTGTTCGCCGGTGTCGCCATCGGGTCGTCGTGGCTCGCCGATGACGACGATGGTCGCCCTGCTCGGACTGCCGCTCCTCACCGTCGGCGCCGTCGTCCGATGGCGCTGGTCGTCTACGACGACTGCGGATCGAACTGGCTGAGGGTCAGGACAGCGCCTTGGGGGTCGCGGATCGTCACCGACTTCGTCCACTCGGTGTCGACCGGGCCGCTGAGGTCGGTGGCCCCGAGGCGCAGCGCGGTGGCCATGGCGTCGTCGCGGTCGTCCACCGTGAACGTGACGTGCCAGTGCGGGGCCTCGCCGTCGCCGAGCGGCGCCAGCCAGGCCACGCAGTCGGCGAAACCCGGCGGCGCGCCGATCGCCGTCCTGGCGCTCGAGGATGGACGGGATCGATGGTGGCGGCGAGGTGCTCGCCGTAGCCCGGCCGCCGCCACATGGTGGCGAAGCCGAGGTCGGCGGCGACCCAACCGAACATGTCGCCGTAGAAGGTCGCAGCGCCGTCGCGTGTCGGACGTGTGCAGGTCGCTGAAGTTCCACGCTTCCGGGCGCGTTGACCGTCTGGGCGCCGGGGCGCCGGCGGGCCTGCCAGAGCCGCAAGGCGGCGCCGGCCGGGTCGACGAGGCCGGCCCACCGGCCTCCGGCCCTGCGTCCTCGGGGGCGTCCGTGATCCGGCCGCCCGCCGCCGCGGCGGCCTCGGCCGTCCGGTCGGCGTCGTCGACCGCGATGTACGTGTTCCACGTCGCCGTCGACCCACCGGCGGGGGCCACGGCGGCGACGTCGCGGCCGTCGAGCTGGGCGATCCAGTACGAGCCAGGGGCGTCCGCCGGCATGGCGTTCTCGAACGTCCACCCGAACAGGTCGCCGTAGAACGTGCGGGCGGCGGCGTCGTCCGGCTGCTCGGTGTCGATCCAGCTCGGGACGCCCGGAGGGTACGTGCGCTGGCTCGCATCGCGTCTCGGTCTACCCCAGCCGGAAGACCGGGAAGTCCGATGCGGCCGCCGCGACGTCGGCGTCGGGGGAGTCGGCCCGCAGCCCGTCGAAGAACCGACCGACCTCCCAGGCCCAGGCCGTCAGGTAGGCCCGCAGCACGGGCGGCTTCTCGTCGTCGGTGAGCTCGATCGCCGCGAACTGCTCGGCTGCGGCGGCCGAGCCGCAGGGTCGCCGCGGCCGCCGTTGGCGCGGAGGTTGCGGACCCACTGGGTCTCGCCCCGCGGGAGCGACGAGGTAGCGCACGCCGTCGACCGTCAGCAGGTTGACGACGGTCGATCGGGGCTCGCCGGTGGTGCGGCCGGGCACGACGAGGACCCGCGATCCCTTGACGCTGATGCCGGCCTTGGTGAGGACTCGCACGAGCGGGTTGAACACGTGCTGGTCGAAGAACGATGGCTTCGACGTAGCGGCGATCGGTCGGGGTGGTCGGCATCATCGGGAGGCCTTTCTGTCAGGGTCGTGCTTGTGAGCAGTGCTCTCATCTGAGATCACCATACCAGAGCAGTGCTCACATTGCAAGGCACTGATCTGCTTGAATGGAGGCATGCAACGATCCAGGGCGTCCGCGAACGGGCCCGTGCCGAGATCACCGCGGAGATCCTCGCCGTCGCCCGCCGCCACCTCGCCACGGATGGCGCGGCGGGCTGTCTCGCTGCGGGCGGTCGCCCGCGAGCTCGGCATGGTGTCGTCGGGCATCTACCGCTACGTCGCCAGCCGCGACGAGTTGCTCACGCGGCTGATCGTCGAGGCCTACGACGCGCTGGGCGCGGTGGCCGAGGACGCCGCGCCACGCGGCGGCGCGCCGACGGCCGGCGCAGCGCTGGGTGGACACGGCCGCGGCCATCCGCGCGTGGGCGCTGGAGCACCCCCACGAGTACGCCCTGCTCTACGGCACGCCGGTGCCCGGCTACGTCGCCCCGGTCGACACGATCGTGCCGGCGTCACGGGTGACGATGGCCCTGATCGGGATCGTCGAGGACGCCCGGCGCGCCGGGCGGCTCGGTGGCGGCCGCCGGTCGACCCGGTGCCCGCCGCCGTGCGGGCCGACATCGCCCGGCTGCGCGAGGAGAGCGGGATCGACCTGCCGGCCGACGTGTTCGTGCGCGTCGTGGCGGCGTGGACCCAGCTGTTCGGGCTGGTGACGTTCGAGCTGTTCGGTCAGACGCGCAAGGCGATCACCGCCCACGACGAGCTGTTCGACGCCACGACGAGCGCCATGGCGGCGTTCATCGGGCTCGAGTGATCACCACTGGTCCCAGTGCAGGACCGTTCGCCAGCGGCTCGCGCTTGGCCGGCTTGAAGTCGGTGCCGATGGTGTAGGCGATCGGGAACAGCCCGGCCTGGGTGACCTTGTCGAACGGGATGCCGAGCATGCTCGGCGACCTGCTGCTCGCCGTCGTTCATCAGGTGGATGGTCGTCCACGCCGAGCCCAGCCCGCGCTCGCGCAGGGCGAGCATGAAGCTCCACACCGCCGGCAGCAGCGAACCCCACGCGCCGGCGCCCATCGACGACGGAGGCGTTGTCGAGGCGGCCCCACAGGCACGGGATCAGCATCAGCGGCACGCGGTGGAAGTTGTCCGACAGGTAGCCGGCCGAGTCGCGGACCTTGTCCATCCGCTCGCCGCGGGTGTCGCCCGGCTGGTACTCGGCGCCGGGCAGTGCTGCGGTACTCCTCGAAGTTGCGCGCGGTAGACGTCGGCGACCGCCTGCTTCTTGGCGGCGTCCTCGACGACGACCCAGTGCCAGCCCTGGCGGTTCGAGCCGGTCGGTGCCTGCAGGGCGATCTCGAGGCACTCCTCGACGGTCGCCCGGTCGACCGGCCGGTCGAAGTCGAGGCGCTTGCGCACCGAGCGCGTCGTCGTCAGCACCTCGTCGGCGGTCAGGTTCAACTTCATGGCGGCGAGCATGGCAGGCGACACTGGGGTCATGAGCGATCGGGTGACCATCTCCATCGACGACCGGGGCGTCGCCGACGTGCGGCTGAACCGGCCGGAGAAGCGCAACGCCCTCGACGGGGCGATGTTCGCCGGGCTGCGCGACGCCGGCGAGCAGCTGAAGACCGAGCCGGGCGTGCGGGTGGTCGTGCTGTCGGGCGAGGGCGAGTCGTTCTGCGCCGGCCTCGACTTCTCGTCGTTCCAGGCGATGGCCGGCGGCGAGCGGCGTCGCGACCGCGCCGACGACAGCCCCGGCGCGCTCACGCCGAGCGGCATCACCCACCTCGGCCAGCAGGTGGCGTGGGTGTGGCAGGAGCTGCCGGTCCCGGTGATCGCCGCCGTCCACGGTCACGCCCTCGGCGGCGGCTTCCAGATCGCCCTCGGCGCCGACATCCGCATCGTCCACCCGGCGCACCAAGCTGTCGATGCGCGAGGTCCACTGGGGGCTGGTGCCGGACATGACCGGCACGCTGTTCCTGTCCCGGCTCGTCCGGCCCGGACGTGGCCAAGGAGCTGACGTTCACGGCCCGCATGGTGTCGGGCCAGGAGGCCGGGGAGCTGGGCATCGCGACGCAGGGTCAGCGAGACGCCCCGCGAGGACGCCCTCGCCCTCGCCGCCGAGATCGCCGGTCGCAGCCCCGACGCCGTCCGCGGCGCCAAGGCCCTGTTCAACCGCCTCGCCAACGCCGGCGCCGCCGACCAGTTCGCCGAGGAGCGCCGCGTCATCGGCAGCCTCGTCGGCACCCCCAACCAGGTCGAGGCCGTCACGGCCAACTTCGAGAACCGCCCGCCCGACGTTCCAGGACCGGGTTCTGAATCGTTCAGAGACGGCCGAAAAACCGGTCGACTGGATCGATTCAGAACCTGAGTGACGTCAGAGGCAGAGGTCCGTCGGTCGTGATGCCGCGGTCGCAGTAGGTGAAGCGGAGGGCGTCGATCGGGGGCGGGCGCCGTCGAGCGTCGATGAAGCGCGACGACGTAGGTCGTCCGGCTGCTGGAGTCGTCGGGGATGCCGCGGAGGGTCACGACGACCGACGTGGGACGTCGACGAGCTCCTCGGTCTCGGCGCGGGGGACCGGATCGCCCGGCGTGATGGCGGCCAGCGCCGTCGCCGAGGTGGCGGCGAACGCGTCGGCGTCGCCGCGCGACACGCCGAGCCCGGCGAGCTCGTCGGTGGCGTCGACGGCGGGGAGGTACCTGCCGTCGGTCACCAGCCAGGCCGGAGGGATCGGCCGGACATGTAGTACAGCTCGGGCGGGTCGCCGAACGCCGCGCACACGGGGCGTCCGTCACGGGCTCGACGTGCCGTTGCCGAGCTCGGTCCAGACGAGCCGTTCCACGTCAGCTCGTAGCTCGAGCCGTCCGTGACGGCGCGGCCGTGGCCACCACGGCGAAGTCGTCCCGGCAGCCGACGCCGACGATCGTGCCCATCGGGCCGGCACGACGGCGCGAGGTCGCCGAAGGTCCCGGGCAGCCGACGATCGCCGCCGACGCGTCGAGCGGGATGTCGGCCGCGAACGCCGGGAGCGCCGGCGGCAGCGTCGTGATCGGGACGGTGGTCGAGGTCGTCGTCGGCGCGGTCGTCGGCGTCGATGGCTCGTCGACGGTCGTCGACGTCGTCGTCTGCCGCCGGCGCGGGCGTCGACCGGCACCGTCGTCGGCGCCGGCGTGCCGGCGCGACCGTGTCGGCCGGCACCTGACGCACCGTCTCGTCCGTCCGCGGCGTCACCAGCACCACGGCCAGCACGGCCGCCGCCGCCGTGGCCAGCACCGCCGGAGCGATCCACCAGCGCCGCGGCGATCCGCCGCCGCGGCGGCCACGGTCGCGCCGTCGCGGATGCCGCAGCGGGCGCTGCTCGCGTGCGCGACCACGTCGTCTCGGTAGCGCGCCGGCCGCGCAGGCCGTCGCGCCGGCGCTCGCGCGACGCTGCTGCAGGTCGAGCGATTCGTGGTCGTTCATGACCGGGCCTCCAGCTGCCTCGCCAGCGTGGCCCGAGCCCGCGACAGGTGCGTCTTGACCGTGCCCTCGGAGCACCGCAGCACGTCGGCCACCTCGGCGACCGAGCGGTCCTCGACGTAGTGCAGGGCGACCGCCCAGCGCTGCTGCTCGGGCAGGGCCCGCACGAGCGCCCACAGCCGCGCGTCGCCGGCGACGGTCTCGGTCGTCGTGCTCGGCGGCGCCGACCCGGCGCAGCGACGCCGCCTCGCGGCGCTGCCGCCGGCGGGCGTTCGACGCTGGCGTTGAGGGCCACCCGTCGCACCCAGGCACCGGGCGTGTCGTACCGGCTGATGCTGGTCCCAGTCGCCGCTGCGCGGCGGCGAGCGCGTCCTGGGCCAGGTCCTCGGCCCGACCACGGTCGCCGGTGAGCGCCTGCAGCATCGGCACCAGCCGCGGGTACTCGTCACGGAAGAAGCGCTCGAACGTCACGATCCCGTCATCGGCGCCCAGCATCATCGACCCATCACACACCGCACGGGCGCTGTCGGGTTGACATCATCTTTCGGAGTCCGCCCGGGGGCGCGGTAGAGTGCCGAGACCGTTCGGGCCAGCGTCGTCCCGAACGTCCACCCAAGCCGACCCCGACTTCCGTGGATGAAGAGGACGATGCAGACAACTCCTGGCCCAACGGGTCTCTACGACCCGCGATTCGAGCACGACTCCTGCGGTGTCTCGTTCGTCGCCAACATCAAGGGCGTCGCCAGCCACGAGCTGGTGCACACCGGGCCTGGTCGCGCTGACGAACCTCGAGCACCGCGGCGCCACCGGCGCCGAGCCCGACACCGGCGACGGCGCCGGCATCCTCGTCCAGGTCCCCGACCGCTTCCTGCGCGAGCGTGCTCGCCGAGACGGGGCGTCGAGCTGCCGCCGGCCGGCGCCTACGCCGTCGGGCATGGCCTTCCTGCCCGTCGAACCGGTGGCCGCCGAGAAGGCCCAGGCGGCCATCGAGACGATCGTCGCCGACGAGGGCCTCGCCGTCGTCGCCTGGCGCGACGTCCCCGTGCGCCCGGACTGCCTCGGCGCCACGTCGCGGGCCGTGATGCCGACGTTCCGCCAGCTCGTCGTCACCGATCCGGCCGGCGCGACCGGGCATCGACCTCGACCGCAAGACGTTCCTCGTCCGCAAGCGCATCGAGCACGAGCTCGAACCGGAGATCGCCACCTACTTCCCGTCGCTGTCGTCGCGCACCCTCGTCTACAAGGGCATGCTCACGACGCCGCAGCTGTCGGCGTTCTTCCCCGACCTCACCGACGAGCGCTTCGAGAGCGCCCTGCTGCTCGTGCACAGCCGCTTCTCGACGAACACGTTCCCGTCGTGGCCGCTGGCCCACCCGTACCGCTACGTCGCCCACAACGGCGAGATCAACACGGTGCAGGGCAACCAGAACTGGATGCGCGCCCGCGAGGCGATGCTCGACGGCTCGGTGCTGCCGGGCGTCGAGCGGGCGTTCCCGATCTGCACGCCGGGCGCCTCCGACACCGCCCGCTTCGACGAGGTGCTCGAGCTGCTCCACCTCGGCGGCCGGCCGATCCACCACGCCGTGCTGATGATGATCCCCGAGGCGTGGGAGAACAACGCCGAGATGGACCCGGCGCAGCGGGCCTTCTACCGCTTCCACTCCTCGGTGATGGAGCCGTGGGACGGCCCGGCCAGCGTCACGTTCACCGACGGCACCGTGATCGGCGCCGTGCTCGACCGCAACGGCCTGCGCCCGAGCCGCTACTGGGTCACCGACGACGACCTCGTCGTGATGGCGTCGGAGGTCGGCGTCATCGACATCGACCCGGCCAAGGTCGTCACCAAGGGCCGCCTGCAGCCGGGGCGCATGTTCCTCATCGACACGGCCCAGGGCCGCATCGTCGACGACGAGGAGATCAAGACGACGCTGGCCGCCGAGCACCCGTACGGCGAGTGGCTGGAGCGAGAGCCTCGTCGAGCTCGACGACCTGCCCGAGCGCGAGCACGTCGTGTTCAGCCACGACAGCGTGCTGCGCCGCCAGCAGCTGTTCGGCTACACCCACGAGGAGCTCAAGGTCATCGTCGCCCCGATGGCGCTGCGCGGCGTCGAGCCGATCGGCTCGATGGGCACCGACACGCCGATCGCCGTGCTGTCGGACCGGCCGCGCCTGCTGTTCGACTACTTCGCCCAGCTCTTCGCCCAGGTCACCAACCCGCCGCTCGACGCCATCCGCGAGGAGGTCGTCACGTCGGTGTCGTCGACGATCGGGCCGGAGGACAACCTGCTGCGGCCGGGCCCGGAGAGCTGCCGCCAGCTCGTGCTGCCGTTCCCGATCATCGACAACGACGAGCTGGCGAAGATCGTCCACGCCAACGACGACGGCCGCTTCCCCGGCCTGCGGTCGCACGTCGTCAAGGGCCTGTACCGCGTCGCCGGCGGCGGGCTGGCGCTCGAGCGGGCGCTGGCGGCGATCTGCAGCGAGGTGTCGGCGGCCATCGACGACGGCGCCCGGATCATCGTGCTGTCGGACCGCAACGCCGACGACGTCGAGGCGCCGATCCCGTCGCTGCTGCTGACCGCCGCCGTGCACCACCACCTCGTGCGCACGAAGCAGCGCACGATGGTCGGCCTGCTCGTCGAGTGCGGCGACGCCCGCGAGGTGCACCACATGGCGCTGCTCATCGGCTACGGCGCCGGGGCGATCAACCCGTACCTGGCGTTCGAGTCGATCGAGGACCTCATCGCCGAGCGCATGCACGGGCTCGGCGACATCGACCCGGACAAGGCGCTGCGCAACTACATCAAGGCGTGCGGCAAGGGCGTCCTCAAGGTGATGTCGAAGATGGGCGTCTCGACCGTCGCCAGCTACACCGGGGCCCAGATCTTCGAGGCCATCGGGCTCGGCGAGGAGCTCGTCGAGCGCTACTTCACCGGCACGGTCAGCCGGCTCGGCGGCATCGGCCTCGACGAGATCGCCGCCGAGGTCGCCGCCCGCCACGCCCAGGCCCACCCGACGCGCCCCGAGGAGCGGGCCCACCGCAAGCTCGAGCTCGGCGGCGAGTACCAGTGGCGCCGCGAGGGCGAGGTCCACCTGTTCAACCCGGAGACCGTGTTCAAGCTGCAGCACGCCACCCGGGCCAAGCGCTACGACATCTTCCGCCAGTACTCCCGCGCTCGTCGACGACCAGTCGGCGCGCCTGGCCACGCTGCGCGGCCTGTTCGAGTTCAAGTTCGGCGAGCGCCAGCCGGTGCCGATCGACGAGGTCGAGTCGGTGGCCTCGATCGTCCGGCGCTTCTCGACCGGGGCGATGAGCTACGGCTCGATCTCGGCCGAGGCCCACGAGACGCTGGCCATCGCGATGAACCGCCTCGGCGCCAAGTCGAACACCGGCGAGGGCGGCGAGGACGCCGACCGCCTGCACGACCCGCGCCGCCGCTCGGCCATCAAGCAGGTGGCGTCGGGCCGCTTCGGCGTCACGTCGGAGTACCTCACCAACGCCGACGACCTGCAGATCAAGATGGCCCAGGGCGCCAAGCCCGGCGAGGGCGGCCAGCTCCCCGGCCACAAGGTGTACCCGTGGATCGCCAAGACCCGGTACTCCACGCCGGGTGTCGGGCTGATCAGCCCGCCGCCGCACCACGACATCTACTCGATCGAGGACCTCAAGCAGCTGATCCACGATCTCAAGAACTCCAACCCGGCGGCGCGCGTGCACGTCAAGCTCGTCGCCGAGGTCGGTGTCGGCACCGTTGCGGCCGGGGTCAGCAAGGCGAAAGCAGACGTCGTGCTGATCTCCGGCCACGACGGCGGCACCGGCGCCAGCCCGCTGACGTCGCTCAAGCACGCCGGCGGGCCGTGGGAGCTCGGCCTCGCCGAGACCCAGCAGACGCTGCTGCTCAACGGGCTGCGCGACCGCATCGTCGTGCAGACCGACGGCCAGCTGAAGACCGGCCGCGACGTCGTCATCGCCGCCCTGCTCGGCGCCGAGGAGTTCGGCTTCGCCACCGCGCCGCTCGTCGTGTCGGGCTGCGTCATGATGCGCGTCTGCCACCTCGACACGTGCCCGGTCGGCGTCGCCACCCAGAACCCCGAGCTGCGCAAGCGCTTCACCGGCAAGCCCGAGTTCGTCGAGACGTTCTTCGAGTTCATCGCCGAGGAGGTGCGCGAGCTGATGGCCGCGCTCGGCTTCCGCACGATGGCCGAGATGATCGGCCACGTCGAGGCGCTCGACACGCGCACGGCGGTCGACCACTGGAAGGCCGCGGGCCTCGACATCAGCCCGATCCTCGCCGTGCCGCAGAACCCGTACGGCCAGTCGATGCACCAGACGGTCGGCCAGGACCACGGCCTCGAGGACGCGCTCGACGTCGAGCTGATCCGCCTCGCCCAGCCGGCGATCCTGGACGGCCAGCACGTCGACGATCGACCTGCCGATCCGCAACGTCAACCGCACGGTCGGCACGATGCTCGGCCACGAGATCACCAAGCGGTGGAAGGGCGCCGGCCTGCCCGACGGCACGATCGACATCCGCCTGCACGGGTCGGCCGGGCAGAGCTTCGGGGCGTTCCTGCCGGCCGGCGTGACGATGCGCCTGGAGGGCGACGCCAACGACTACCTCGGCAAGGGGCTGTCCGGCGGTCGGCTGGTCGTGCTGCCGCCGCCGACGTCGCCGTTCGTCGCCGAGGAGCAGATCATCGCCGGCAACGTCATCGCCTACGGCGCGACGGGCGGCGAGATCTTCCTGCGCGGCGTCGTCGGCGAGCGCTTCTGCGTGCGCAACTCCGGTGCCCTCGCCGTCGTCGAGGGCGTCGGCGACCACGGGTGCGAGTACATGACCGGTGGGCGCGTCGTCGTGCTCGGTCCGACCGGGCGCAACTTCGGCGCCGGGATGTCCGGCGGCATCGCCTACGTGCTCGACCACGACGGCAAGTTCCGCTCGCGGCTCAACGAGGAGATGGTCGAGCTCGACGAGCTCGACGACGACGACCGGGAGTTCCTGCGCGACACCGTCCGCCGCCACGGCGAGCTCACCGGCTCGGCCGTCGCCGAGCGGCTGCTGGCGTCGTGGAGCGTGGCCGTCAGCCGCTTCCGCAAGGTGATGCCGCTCGACTACAAGCGGGTGCTGCGCCGTGATGAAGCAGGCCGCGGCCGACGGCCTCAACGAGGACGAGACCATGAAGCGCGTGATGGAAGCGAGTCATGGATGTGAGGCCTTCGTTCGCCGTCCGGATGGCCGGTCGCCAGGCGCGAGCCGGCCGAGTGCAGCGAGACCGGTGAGTGCGCGCGATGGGTGAGGCCACCGGGTTCCTGCAGTGGGACCGGGCGCTGCCGTCGCGGCGGCCGGTGGCGGTGCGGCTGCGCGACTGGAAGGAGGTCTACGAGGACTTCCCGCTGAAGGAGGTGCAGACCCAGGCCGGGCGCTGCATGGACTGCGGCATCCCGTTCTGCAACAACGGCTGCCCGCTCGGCAACCTCATCCCCGACTGGAACGACCTCGTCTACCGCGACCACTGGCACGACGCCATCGACCGCCTGCACGCCACCAACAACTTCCCCGAGTTCACCGGCCGGCTGTGCCCGGCGCCGTGCGAGGCGGCGTGCGTGCTCGGGATCAACGCCGACCCGGTGACGATCAAGCAGGTCGAGGTCGAGATCATCGACCGGGCGTGGGACGAGGGCTGGGTCCTGCCGCAGGTGCCGACGGTGCGCACCGGCAAGCGCGTCGCCGTCATCGGCTCCGGCCCGGCCGGGCTGGCCGCGGCCCAGCAGCTCACCCGCGCCGGCCACGACGTCGTCGTGCTCGAGCGGGCCGACCGCATCGGCGGGCTGCTGCGCTACGGCATCCCCGAGTTCAAGATGGAGAAGCGCCACCTCGACCGGCGCCTCGCCCAGATGGAGGCCGAGGGCACCGAGTTCCGCACCAACGCCGGCGTCGGCGACGGCATCGACATCGACGTCCTGCTGGCCTCCAACGACGCCGTCGTGCTGGCGTGCGGCGCCACGGCCTGGCGCGACCTGCCCGTGCCCGGGCGGCGAGCTCGACGGCATCTACCAGGCGATGGAGTACCTGCCGTGGGCCAACCGGGTGCAGCAGGGCGACATCGACGACACGCCGATCACCGCCGCCGGCAAGCACGTCGTGATCATCGGCGGCGGCGACACCGGGGCCGACTGCCTCGGCACGGCGCACCGCCAGGGCGCCGCCTCGGTCACCCAGCTGGAGATCCTGCCCCGGCCGCCGGACGCCCGGGCGCCGGAGAACCCGTGGCCGCAGTGGAGCCTGATCTACCGCGTGTCGTCGGCCCACGAGGAGGGCGGCGAGCGGCGTCTTCAGCGTCAACACCGAGCGCTTCGTCGACGACGGCGCCGGGCGACGTGCGGGCCCTGCTGATCCACGAGGTCGAGCTGGTCGACGGCCGCTTCCAGAAGGTCGAGGGCACCGAGCGCGAGCTGCCCGCCGACCTCGTGCTGCTGGCGATGGGGTTCGTCGGGCCGGAGCAGGGGATCGTGGCTGGAGCGGCTCGGCGTCGAGCTCGACGAGCGCGGCAACGTGCGCCGCGACGACGACTTCATGACCAGCGTGCCGGGCGTGTTCGTCGCCGGCGACATGGGTCGCGGCCAGAGCCTCATCGTGTGGGCGATCGCCGAGGGCCGGGCGTGCGCCGCCGGCGTCGACCGCTACCTGGTCGGCGAGACGACGCTGCCGTCGCCGGTCCTGCCGACGACCCGGCCGCTCACGTGACCAGGGCTCGGCTCGCCCGACGTGACCGGGTGCACACCGCGCGACCGGGTGATGGACGTAACCTGACGGTCATGTTCTCGCGGGTGAGGCGACCGGGCGGCGTCGCGCTGCTCGGCGCCGTGGCGCTGCTCGGGCTCACGGCGTGCGGCGGCGGCGACGACGACGCCTCGGCGACCACCGTCAACATCCAGCCGTCGAGCTACGTCGTCAAGGAGCCGGCCACCACGACGACGGTGCCGGCGGTCGTCGAGCCCGACGCCGAGGGCCGCTCGCCCGTCGAGCAGGCCTACGTCGTCGCGTCCGACAACGACGTGCCCTACAACATCGCCATCATGTTCGACGTCGACCTCGAGGAGCTGCGCAAGTACAACGGCTGGGAGGAGACGACGTTCGTCGGCTTCCCGGGCGTCGGCGGCACGGTGCGCATCCCGCCGGGCGCCAAGTTCATCGATCCGAGCGTGACCACGACGACCGCGGCCGCCGTCGCGAGCGACGAGGAGGACACGACGGCCGCGGCGTCGACGCCGGCCGGGCCCTGCGCGGCCGGCACCCACGAGATCGAGGAGGGCGACTACCCGGTGAACGTCGCCCGCAAGTACGACGTCACGCTCGAGGCGCTGCTCGCCGCCAACAACTGGGCGATCGACGGCAACGGCAACGTCCCCGCCTGGCCCGGCGTCGGCCAGACGATCACCATCCCCGCCGGCGACAACTGCGACACCACGACGACCGTCGCCGGCTGATCCCTCGGTCTGTCGTCTGGTTTCGGCCCGATCGGGCCGGTTCGAAACGACAGCACGCCCTCACCGAGGTCCGGCCAGCGCGCGTCGGTGGGGTGCGCCAGCCGGCGATGCCCTGCTTGCGGTGCTTGGAGAGGTCCCACTGCCGGCGCCAGCCGGTGTAGTCGGGGCCGCCGAGGACGGGGCTGGTGCCGCTGGCCGCCCGCCGCCGGGCCGTCCAGTAGTCGGTCGTCGCCTCGTCGGCGAGCATCGTCGACGGCCTGCTCGATGCGGGCGTTGAAGCGCCGCGTGCTCTCGCCGTCGTCGGGCGTCATCGGCGCGCCGAACACGACGCGTGTGCGGCCCGGGCGAGGACGCTTCATGCCCTTGCCGAAGATCGAGCCGGTGCCGTCGATGAACACCGGCACGACCGGGCGCGCCGGTGCGCGACGACAGGTAGGCCGCGCCGCCCTTGAAGTCCTGGCCCCAGCCGTCCGGGCGAGCGGCCGCCCTCGGGGTAGATGACGAGGCTCCAGCCGTCGTCGACGAGCTCGCGGATCATGTCGGCCGACCTGCGCCCGGTCGACTCGCGGTCGATCGGGATGGCGTTGAGCGACAGCGCGGCGAGCGTCGCCTTCCACCGCTTGTCGAAGAAGTAGTCGGCGGCGGCGGCGACGACCAGCGCTTGCGCCACGTGAACGGCACGGCCCGCACCATCAGCGCGGTGTCGAGGTGGCTGTGGTGGTTGGGGGCGAAGATCAGCGGCGGCGGGGGATCGTCGCTCTCGGCGGCGCGGCGGCGCAGGTCGTCGAGGCGGTCGGTGCCGAACACCTCGGGATCGGCGAGGCCGCGCACGGCGAGGCGCACCGGACCCTCGGCGAGCACGCCGCGAGCGACACGAGCGGCGGGCTTGCGCGCCCACGCCGTGTCGTAGTCGGCGCCGAGGCGCCGGCGGCTCGGCCGGGACCTCGACGCCGCGCGGCACGGTCGGGCCGCGGTACGGGAACCCGACGTTGCGGCCGGGCGCGGTGACCCGCCCGACGGCCCGCTCGACGCGGCCGGCGGCCTGGGCGGCCCGGCGCAGGGCGAGGCGGGCGGCGGTGCTATCGGACGTCGGCCATCAGGATCGGTGGGGAGTGCAGGTGGGTGATCGTGGGGGAGCGGCCGACGACGTCGGAGGCGATCTCCAGGGCGTCGTCGAGCGTCGACGCCGGCACGAAGCCCAAGCGGCGCACCGCCTTCGGGTCGCCGCCGACGATGATCACCCGCCCGCAGTGCTGCAGCCCGTGGGCGCCCCAGTACCACATGTAGAACGGGTGCACGCCGTGGTAGGCGTTGCCCGTGCGGTACAGGTGGCGGTACCACTCGTCGGTGGCGTAGCGCTCCTCGTACTGCTTCGACATCACGTGGGGGTCGGTGGTGTCGGCCAGCACCTCCTCGTAGAAGTCGATGTAGCTCGGGTGGTGCACCGGGTGGAAGTCGGGCTGCGTCGGGTGGAACATGATCACCACGCCGCCCTCGCGCACGAGCGGCCTGCCGCGGTACATGTTGAAGAAGTACCCGAGCCCGGTGCACATCACGAGGATCGGGTTCATGATCGAGTGCACGTTGTAGGGGCAGATGTACGGGATGCCCATCGTCAGGATGTCGGTCTGGCCCTCGACCTCGACGAGGTGCTGGGCGTAGACCTTCTCGGTCGTCCGGCGGTGCACGGCCTCGACCTCGCCGGCCTGCACGCTCGTCATCTGGTGCGGCGCCTCGATCGAGTGGAAGATCTTGCGGGCCAGGCGGGTGGGCGCCAGCGACACCGACTTGGCCGTGCCGAGGTACGTCGCCCGGTCCCGCGCCGTCCACTCCCACTCCCGCTTGGACAGGAACTCGAACGCCTGCGGGAACGTGTCGGTGTTGAGCGTCGTCTCGATCTGGAACACCTTCACGCCGCTGTCGACGAGCACCTTGCCCATCCGCCAGTTGCTCTTGTGCAGCTCGCTGCGGTGCTGGTCCATGAAGCTGTGGCTGGCCTCCATGGTCTGCGGGTTGTGGTGGTGGCGCAGCGAGCGGTACGAGGCCAGGCCGGTGGCGGTCGACTTCCAGCCGCCGTCCATCGCCACCAGGTTGATGTTGACGTAGACGAGCAGGTCGGACGTCGCCGCCCGCTTGTTGATCTCGACCTCCTCGCCGTGCGGCGTGGTGCCGAGGAACACGAGGTTGTCGGGATCCTCGGCGTCGTGCTGGGTCAGCAGCCCGCGGGGCTCGAAGGCGTCGTACACGCGGTCGCCGACGGCGTGGCGCAGCTCGGCCTCGGTCATCCGGCGGTGCAGGGCGAGGGCGCAGATCAGCTCGACGTCGTCGACGCCGGCCTCCGCGGCCAGGTCGAGCACGGCCTCGATCACCCGCTGGCGGACGTCCGGCCGGCGCATCTTCGGCAGCGGCAGGCTGACGTCGTCGAAGGCGATCGTCAGGCGCATGCCGGGGAACAGCAGCGACGGCAGCGGATCCTGGTCGATCGGGTGGAGCAGGGCCTGGCGGATGGCGCCGTCGACGTCGTCGATCGCCGTCAGCGGCTCCGGCGCGTAGATCACCCGGCTGCGGTCGGCCGGCAGCTTCTCCAGGCTGAAGCCCTCGCCGCGCCACACCAGCGTCGGCGGGGTCGAACGGTCGACGTCGAGGACGAATCCGGGAGCCGAGGCATCATCGACTCGCGTTCCCCGGCCACGCAGGCCGTTGCTGGCCGCTCCCTCGCTGGCGCTCGGTCGCTCGCATCATCGGTCGGGTCTCTCCTCGTTGCGCAGGTCGAAGCGCGATCTTGATCGGCGCCGCGCGTCGGCCGGCGGCCGCGGCGTGGGCGATGGCGTCGACGTGGTCGGCGAGCGGGTAGGTGGCCGAGAGCCAGCGCTCGGCCTCGATGGCGTCGGCGGTCTCCAGGGCGAGGTCGAACGTCTTGCGACCGTCGCGGTTCGGTGCCGTAGGTGTAGGCGCCGACGAGCTCGGTCTCGCGGTGCCACAGCCCGGTGAGGTCGAGCGTGACCTCGGCCGGCATGCCCATCAGCACGACGCGGCCGCGGGGGCGGGTGATGGCGAGGGCGTCGGTGATCGAGCGCTCGGTGCCGACGGCGTCGATGGTGGCGTGGGCGCCCGACGACAGGTGGTCGCCGATGACGTGGCAGCCGACGATGCGCCGGACGGCGCGGGCCAGCTCGGCCGCCGGGACGACCTCGTGGGCGCCGAGGCGACGGGCCTCGCGCTGCTGGTGCGGGTAGCGGGCGCCGACGACGACGGTGGCGTGGGGCACGTAGCGGACAAGGCCGGCGACGGCGGCGAGGCCCATCGTGCCGGCACCGAGCACGGCGATCACCGGCGCCTCGGCGCCGACGGTCGCCGCCTTCAGGGCGGCGTGGATGCCGCCGGCGAGCGGCTCGACGAGCACGGCCCGCTCGTCGGGCACGTCGTCGGCGATGCGGTGCAGCTGGGTGTCGTGGGCCACCAGCTCCGGCGACCAGCCGCCGCCGGTGGCGCAGCAGAACCCGGTCTGGATGCCGGCGTCGAGGGGGCCGGTGGCGAGGTGGGCGTAGTCGTCGCCGTCGCCGGGCGCGGCGCCGTCGAACGGTGGGCGGAAGCCGTGGGCCTCGTGGCCGAGCACCGGCTCGAGCACGACCCGCGTGCCGTCGTCGAGCGCGCCGACGACCTCGTGGCCGGGCACGAACGGGAAGCTGACCCAGTCGTCGAAGTACGTCGAGGCGTGGCCCTCGATCATCGACAGGTCGGACCCGCAGATCCCGGCCAGCGTCGGCCGCAGGCGATGCCACCCCGGACCGGGCAGCTCGGGCGGATCGATGGCGGTGTACTCCAGCGGTCCCACCCGCACGGCCGCCGCCGGCGCCAACGCCGATGCCACCCGCGCCAGCCCGAGCCGCCCGACCGACCCGCCGCACCTGCAGCGCCCTCATCTCGAGGTCTCCTGCGTCCGGCCTGCGCGGCCGACGCTGGCCGGCCGACTCCCCTTCGGCGCGAACGACTCGGTGGTAGCGCCAGCTCATGCGAACCTCCGGCGGCGTTCGCGCTCGACCATGAGCGGGGCGAAGGGGAGCAAGGGGCGGGGGCCGCCGTTGGCCTTCGACCAGTGCTCGACGAGCCAACCCCGCTTGCGGGCGATGGCGGCCAGCCGCGTCTCGGGGTTGACGGCGACCGGGAAGCCGACGGCCTCGAGCAGGGGCAGGTCGCTCGTCGAGTCGGCGTAGGCGACGGCCTCCTCGATGCGCAGGCCCTCGGCCCGGCAGTAGTCGTCGAGCAGCTGGGCCCGGGTCT
>CAVTBY010000002.1:0-685243 GCA_963733085.1 Ilumatobacteraceae bacterium | reverse complement strand
CCGAGCTCCAACTCGGGCCACGCAGAACGACGGCTCTGGCGCCTAGCGGCCTCGATGCCGCCGGTAAGGCTCGACGCGCCCTATTGCCCCTGATGGAACAGGTCTGATCTGCGTCGAAGAGTCAGCATCCGATGTGGAGCATCCGTGCCGAGTCCGGCGAGCTCGCACCCACCCGAGTGCCGGAGCGTGCCGCAGGGCTGCCGAACTCGGGAGCGCTGTAGCACTCGGGGTGACGATGCTGGCTAGGTTGCGGGGAATGACGGCGACGGACGCGGCTCCGACGCGCTGGACGGCGCAATGGAAGGAGCTCTTCGAGGAGGTCGTCACCACGGGGCTGTGCACAGGGTGTGCCGGGTGTGTCGTCACCTGTCCGCACGACGTCATCGGCTACGAGCATGCCGAGGGCAAGTACATCCCGTTCCACCTCGAGGACGAGCTCGGCCCGGCTGACTGCATCCACGGTGTGAAGGGCTGCACGACGTGTACACGGGCGTGCCCGCGGTTCCGCTCGTGGGAGCCGAGTGCCGACGTCCATCTGTTCGGCCGCGTCCGCGAACCCGACGAGATGTCCGGGATCTGGCAGCAGCTGCTGTTGACGCGGGCGTCCGACGATGCCCAGCAACTCCACGGTCAAGACGGCGGCTTCGTCTCGGCGATGCTCGTCTGGCTGCTCGACCACGACTACATCGAAGCGGCAATGGTGTCCGGTGTCGAGGATGACGACGCCTGGAAGGCCAAGCCGGTCCTCGTCCACAACCGTGACGAGGTGATCGCCACTGCCGGCAGCCGATACACGTACTGCGCCAACCCGCTCGCCCTCCGCCAGGCCAAGGAGGAGGGCCTCAGCCGGCTCGCCCTCGTCGGCATGGGCTGCCAGACGTCGTCGCCGCCGACGATGTGGGACCGCAAGGCGGGCAAAGTCTCCAAGCCCTTCGTGTTCAACATCGGCCTGCTGTGCTCGAAGACGTTCGACGACGCCATCTTCACGGAGCTGTTCGAGGCGAAGTACGGGCTGCCCAAGTCGGAGATGGTGAAGATGAACATCAAAGGGGTGTTCCAGATCTGGATGCGCGACGGCTCGTACCACGAGATCGATCTCAAGGAGTGCCACGCCTGGACTCGGGAGGGCTGCAAGCGTTGCCCGGACTTCGCCGCCGAGCACGCCGACATCGCTCTCGGCGGCATCGGCAAGGACAACGACTGGACACTGACGATCGTGCGCAGCGACCTCGGCGTCGAGGTCGTCGACCGGATGATCGCCGACGGAACGATCGTCGCCAAGCCGGCCCAAGACGACGAGGTGGCGATGCGGCTGCTGCGCACGCTGTCGATCGTGTCGCGCCGTCGTTGGCCAGCCGATGCCGACCCGGCGCCGTTGATTGGGGTCCCCCCGCCGAAGAAGAAGGCTGCCGCCGCGGCGGCGAGCTGACTCGGCTGTCTGCTCTCACATGCTTTGTGTCAGCTCGGCGACCCCGAACCGGTCATCGCTCTGACACAAATCGCCGACTGCCACGTCCGGCACTTCGACCGGTGCCATTCAACCGAGTGCATGGTCATGCACGCATCACGGGCCTAACGCGACAGCCTCCCGGCGGCGTGAGTGCTGTAACAGACTGGGCGTTCTGCGCGGAAGGGTCAGCCCTCGGTGGTCTCAGCCGGCTCGCCGGTCTCAGCCGGCTCGCTGGTCGTCTCGGTCGGCTCGCTGGAGCCAGTCGGCTCCGTCGACCCAGAGGGCTCAGAGGTGCCGGTCGACGCGGCCGCGCCGCCCTCGGTGCACTGCTCGTAATCGGCGATGAACAGCCGCATCCCCTCGGTGGCGTCGGCGGGCGTGTCGCCCTGCCCGGCCGGATCCCAGGTCTCGTTGTTGTCAGCGACCTCGGCGAGCTGGTCGTCGGTCATCAACTCGAGCCGTTCCAGCATGCACGCCTCCTGCTCCGGCGGGAGCTGCAACGACTCGATGACGTCGCTGACGACGCGCCGGTTGCCGGGCTGGCTCGAACAGGCGCCCAGGGCACCGACAGCAAGCACGGCGAGACAGGCAGACACGACACGACGGCGGTGATTCACAGGGCGGAGAGGCTAACGACAGGTCGCCGCTTCGCACCGCGCCGGGCCACTTCGCCAGTAGGTTGCTCGCGGATTCTGATGGCGAGGAGAGCGACCAAGGCAGCTACGAAGGCCGAGCCCCCGACGCGGGTGCTGCTCGTCCGCCATGGCCAGACGGATTCGACCGGGAAGGTGCTGCCCGGCCGGACAGCCGGTCTGAACCTGTCCGACGCCGGCCGTGTCCAGGCCGAACGCACGGCCGAGCTGATCGCCGAGGGGACATCCGTCGATGCCGTCTACACGTCGTCGCTCGAACGGGCCAGGCAGACTGCGGCGCCGATCGCTGCCGCCACCGGTCGGCGCGCCAGGGTCGATCGTGGGCTCATCGAGTGCGACTTCGGCGACTGGACCGGCCAGCAGCTCTCCGCATTGGTGAAGAAGCCGGAGTGGTCCATTGTGCAGCGATCACCGTCGTCGTTCCGGTTTCCCGGTGGCGAGAGCTTCGTCGAGATGCAAGCGCGCATTGTCTCGACGATCGACCGTCTGCGCGCGGCTCACCCCGGCGGGACGATCGTCTGCGTCTCGCATGCCGACCCGATCAAAGCCGCCATCGCCCACTCGATCGGGACACACCTCGATCTCTTCCAGCGCATCGTCATCAGCCCGGCGTCGATCAGCGTGCTGGCGTTCCAGTCGAGCGGGCCGATCGTGCTGTCCGTGAACTCCATCGCCCGCCCATTGAAGGAACTGACTCCCTCATGAGCGCGATCTTTTACGAGTTTGACGAGGTCGACGAGTTCTCGGCCAGCGCCATCGGCGAGCCGGGTTCACGGGTCTTCTATCTCAGCGCCCGCCACGGCCGCCAACGAGTCACCGTGCGCTGCGAGAAGCTTCAAGTCAAGGCCATCTCGACGTGGTTGCGCAACGTGCTCAACGACCTGCCACCTTCGGAGAACCGCCCGATGGTCGGCCAGCCGGATCTCGGCATTGCTCCCGACCACGCCTTCGTCCTCGGCCCGATCGGCCTCGGCTACGACCGCGTCAACGATCGCCTGCTCGTGCAGCTCGAGGAGCTGATCGAAGCCGACGTCGACGTCGACGATGACGACACCGGCGACGACGACGAGACCGCCCCACTCGCCGACCCAACCGAGCCCGTCGATCGCGGGCACATCCGCTTCTACGTCACCCGCGGCCAGGCGGACGCGTTCTGCGACCATGCTGATCGGGTCGTAGCGGCCGGCCGGCCGCCGTGCCAATGGTGCGGTCATCCGATCGATCCGCAGGGGCACGCGTGCCCGCGCCTGAACTGAGCTCGGCCGCCGGCGAGCGGATCGAGCTGGCAGTCGGCCCCGTTCCCCCGGACGCCGCCGAACGCCTCGCCGGCGCCGCCCTCACGGTGCTCGGACGCATGCTCAATGCCAGCAACGCCACGTTCCTCGTCCGTCTCGACGGTGCCGATGGCTTGGCGATTTACAAGCCAGGGCGTGGCGAGCGCCCACTGTGGGACTTCGCCCCGGGCCTGTACCGCCGCGAGGTCGCCGCCTACGTCCTGAGCGAAGCGCTCGGACTTGGTGTCGTCCCACCGACCGTCGTGCGCCCCGATGCGCCGCTCGGCGAGGGTTCACTGCAATGGTTCGTGAACGCCGACTTCGCCGAGCACTACTTCTCGTTGTACGGCGAACGGCCCGATCTCCATGACCAGCTGCGGGCGATCGCCGTGTTCGACGCCATCGCCAACAACACCGACCGCAAGAGCGGGCATTGCCTGCTGGAAGTCGAGGGACGCGAAGGGGGCAGCCATGTGTGGGCCATCGACAACGGTCTGTGCTTCGCCGCCGACGACAAGTTGCGCACGGTGATCTGGGAATTCGCCGGCGAGCCGCTCTCCGACGAGCTGCGCCACGCGGCAGCAGGCGCGGTTGACCCACCAGCGGAACTTGGCGCGCTGCTCGATGACGATGAGATCGCGGCGATCTCCGCCCGGGCCCGACGCCTCGTGGCGCGAGCAAAGTTCCCGGCCGAGCAGCACAGCCACGGCTACCCCTGGCCGCTCGTGTGAACGACGAAACAGAACTCGACGTTCTGATCCAGCGCGCCGACCTCGACGGTCTCGTGCGCCTCGTCGACAACCGCACTGCAGCCCGCGACTGGGACGGCTTGCGGACGGCTCGCGACCGCTGCCGAGCGGCGGTGGCGACCGGCCGTCAGTTGTGGCCGGCGGCAACGCTCGCCGAGTACCGCCTCGCCCTCGTCGCCCCTCCGGAATGGGCGGCACCGATGATCGCCGAGGACGCAGGGTTGTTCACGATCGGCCCGCTGACCGAGGTGATCGCCCAACACCACACGTGGTCGGCGTTGGGACCGCTACTCCCGGCGTCGCCTGGAGCCGCCGTCGTCGCCCACGAACGCGTGCTGCGCGGCGAATCGCTCCAACCGTCCGCCGTCAGCAACCTGCCGGACGTGTTCGACTTGCCCTACGAGCTGGCGTCCTGGGAGCCGGAGTACGCCGTCGCCACGTACGGCGACGACGGTGTCGACGCACCGCCCCCACCGGAGCCGACCTCACCACCCACGCAGCATGCTGCGGACGGGTCGATCGAGCGGCTGGACGACGACAGCGTCGACCTCGCCGTCCGCCAGCTCGTCGAGGCGTGGACAGCCTCCTCGAACGGGCGTGCCGAGGTGGCCTGCGTCGAGGGAAACGCGGATGATGCGGTCGCGGCGCTCGGCCTGTCGCGTTGGACGAGCCGCCCGCTGACGCTCGCCGAAGCGATCGCCTGGCTGGCATGGGCCGGCGCCAGCGGAGGCGCCCATGGCCGCAGACGGGGCGCTGCATTGGGTCGCTTCGGTGCGTTGTGGGTGCTCGCTGCCCTGCTCGACATCACTGACGAGTGGCCCCTCCCCCTCGGCCAGCTCGGTCAGCGGGCTGCGTCGTTGCGGTGGTCGTGGTGGGAACCGGCCGATTCGACCAAGCACGGCTGGCGGCTGCAGCTTGCCGTCGCCGACATCGACGACGGCCACAGCTGGGCGATCAACGCCGCCGACGCCGTGTGACGCCACCGGTCGACCCGCGCACGACGAGCGCCGGATTCTCGCACCCATCGTCTCTTCTGGGTGCCAATCGTTTCGAAATCCGCAAGGAATGGCGCCGAGAATGCTTGAACCTCATGATGTCCCGATCGCCCCAACCCGCTACGGCGGAAGCCAGCTGCCCGCGGATCCGGCGCCCGTAGCGTGGGGTTGATGGCGACGGAGGTGAATCGATCTACGTCCGGGACCCACCGGGCTCGAATCATTGCCATCCATGCCGCCTTCCTCACCAACGGGTTCATCCTCGCCAGCTGGGTCACCAGGATCCCGGCCGTGCGATCGCACCTCGGCGCCAGCGAGCCCGAGCTCGGCGGTGCCCTGCTCGCCATCGCCGGCGGCGCCGTCGTGGCAATGCCGCTGACGAGCCGGTTGTGCGACCGCTTCGGCATCCGCCGGGTCCTGACGACGGCGATGGTGTCGTGTGCGGTGATGTTCGTCGTCGCCACCCAAGCCCCCAACATCGTCGTGCTCGGGGCGCTGCTGCTCGCCCTAGGTTTGAGCTACGGCACGTGGGACGTCTCGATGAACGCCGCCGCCCACGACGTCGAAGTCGCCACTGGGCGCCCGCTGATGCCCCGTTTCCACGGGGCCTTCAGCGTCGGCGGACTGTTCGGCGCCGGACTCGGCGCCCTCGCAGCAGCCGCCGAACTAGCGGTCGGGGTCCACCTCGCACTCGCCGCCACGGTGGTTGTGGTGACGGCAATGATCGTCGCCCGCCATCTCCCCGACGTCGCCGGTGCGCCGCGCCACCATCTCCCAGCCGAACACGGAACGCGACGGGCGATCACGCCCAGACTCGTGCTACTTGGTCTGCTCACAGCCTGCACGACCCTGGGTGAGGGTGCTGCCGCCGACTGGGCGGCGATCTTCTTCACCGACGAGCGCAACGCCGAGGAGTCGGTGGCGGCCATCGGATATGCCGCGTTCGCCGGCGCGATGGCGGTCGCCCGACTGAGTGGAACCTGGGTGCTCACTCACATGTCGCGCGTTAGCGCCCTGCGAGCCTCGGGTGTGTTGGCGTCGATCTCCGTGCTTTCCCTGGTCGTCATCGACTCGACGATCACCGGGCTCGTTGCGATGGTCGGGTGGGGCCTCGGAGTCGCACTCGTCTTCCCCGCTGCTATGAGCGCCGGGGCGGAGAACGCCGACCGACCCGCCCAGGGGATCGCCACCGTTGCGACCATCGGCTACGGCGGCTTCCTCGTCGGCCCACCGATGATCGGCTTCGTGGCCGGAGCAGCCGGTCTCGGTACCGGCCTGTTCATCGTGTCGTTGCTCCTCCTGCTCGTCGTGATCCTCGCCCCGGTGGCGCGCCGGCCGGTGGCGGCGAGCACCGCTGTCCGCGACGAGGTCCGCGTCGGGGCGACCTGAGCGCTGCCGCGTCCTCTGCGGATGGCTCGCCTACCCTTGCGGCGATGCGCCCCCCAGCACACCGCTCGCGGACCTGGGTGCTGGGTGTGGTGATCGTCCTGGCTGCAGTCGCCGCCATCGCCGGATCTTCGACCTCGCGGGACGACGCCTTGGCAGCTCCGACAACGACCACGGCGGCAACGACAACGGCGGCACCGACAACGACCACGGCGGCAACGACGACCACGCTTGGGGTGACGACCACCACGGAGGCGGGTCCGCCTCCACGCGGCTCGAGACGCGTTGCTGCTCCCGTCGACGTCGAGAAGATCCGACCGACCTCGCTGCCGTGGCAAACGCTGGTGATCGGCACCGCTGTCGCCATCGTCGGGTTGGCGATCGCCGGATTCGTCTATGGCCGGCTGCGCAGTCGCGTGCCGGCGGTGGCCACACCGCGACCGTTGACGGTTCCGCCAGCGGGTCCACCGACGACCGACCCGACCCCGGCCGACACGACGACACCACTCACGAGGCCACCACCGATTCAGCTGCCGCCGCCAGAGGCGAGCCCGCTTCCCCCGCCCGAACCCGCCAGCGATTGGGCCCCACCGACGCCGTAACTCGCTCTGTGTCAGCGAACACGACCTCGGCGGTCGTGTTCCCTGACACAGAAGTCCTGTTAGCGGTTCTGGAGGGCCTCGATGAGCTTGGGGAGCACCTTGTGAACGTCGCCGACGATGCCGAGGTCGGCAATGCCGAAGATCGGCGCTTCCTTGTCCTTGTTGATGGCGATGATGTTCTTGGCGCCCTTCATCCCGACCATGTGTTGCGTGGCCCCGGAGATTCCGGCGGCGATGTAGACGGTCGGCTTGACCACCTTGCCCGTCTGGCCCACCTGGTAGCTGTAGGGCACCCAGCCAGCGTCGACGATCGCTCGTGACGCGCCGGGGGCGCCCTTGAGCACCTTGGCGAGCTGCTCGATGAGCTCGTACTTCGACGCCTCGCCGAGGCCGCGCCCACCCGAGACAACGACGTCGGCCTCGTCGAGCTTGGGACCGTGGTGCTCCTCGACGTGCGTGGCGACGACCTTCGCCGTGCCGGCGGCGCCGAGGTCTGGCACTGGTGCAGCAACCACGTCCGGCGCTGCTCCTCCCACTGACTCGGCAGCGAAGCTCTTCGGGCGCACCGCGACGAGGTGCGGCCCGGGAGCCGTGAACGTCGTCGTGACGAGTTTGCTGCCGCCGAACACAGGGGTCGTCGCCTTCACCGTGTCACCGTCGACGGCGACATCGACGTTGTTCGTGAGGACAGGTCGGTCGAGCTGCACGCTGAGCCGGCTGACGACGTCACGGCCGACATAGTCCTGGGGGAACAGGATCAGGTCCGGCGAATCCCCACCGTCGATCACCGCCTTCATCGCCGCAGCAACGGCAACGCCCGGGAGCGCTCCCTGCAGATCGCCGGTGGCATAGATCTTCGTCGCGCCGTGGTCGCCGAGGGCAGCAGCGAGCTCGGCGGCATCGCCGGCGACGAATGCCGTCACCGTCGAGCCGAGCTCGCGGGCCTTCGTCAGCAGCTCCAGCGTCGTGGAGGTCGGCGCACCTTCGGCGCCTTGGGCGAACACCCAGATGTTGTCAACACTCATCGTCGCTCCGCCTCTCAGATGACCTTGAGCCCGGTCAGGAACTCGACGACCCTGGTGTGGGCCTCGCCGTCGTCCTCGATGATCTCGCCAGACAGGCGTTCGGGGGCATCGGCGACATCGACGATCTGCTGGCCGGCACCTGCCCAACCAACCGGAGCGACACCGAGGTCAGCGGCAGTGACGGTCTCGACCGGCTTCGACTTCGCTGCCATGATCCCCTTGAAGCTCGGGTAGCGCGGCTCCACCACGCCGGCCGTCACGCTGACAACGGCCGGCAACGGGCAGGTCACCTCGTCGTAGCCGGCCTCGGTCTGGCGATTGACCGTGAGCACGCCGTCGGCAACGGCGACCGACTTGGCGAACGTCACCGATGGCAGGCCGAGCACCGCGGCAACCTGCTCGGGAACCGTGCCGGTGTAGCCGTCGCTCGACTCCGTGCCGGCGATGATCAGATCGGCGTCACCGAGCCGGCCGGCAGCGGCGGCGAGCACCTTCGCCGTCGTCAGGGCATCGGTGCCCGCCAGCTCCGGATCGGAGACGAGCACGGCCTTGGCTGCGCCCATCGCCAGCGCCGTGCGCAGGCCGGCGACTTCGCCGTTGGGGGCCATCGACACCAAACTCACCTCGCCGCCGCCGGCGGCGTCGACGAGCTGCAGCGCCATCTCGACCCCGTACATGTCCGACTCGTCGAGGATCAGCTTGCCGTCACGTTTCAGCGTGTTGTCCGTCGGATCGAGCTCGCCCGGCGCGGCCGGGTCGGGGATCTGCTTGGCGCAGACGACGATGTTCATGGCGGGCCATTGTTACCGACGAGTAGCAACACCACAACCGTGCCCGTCAAGGTCGCCCCTATTCTGGCCCGGCTTGAAAGTCCTGCTCATCGTCAACTCGTTCGCGACCTCGGTCACGGCACGCAACACGGTCGTCGTGCAGCGGCGGCTGGCGCGGGATCACCAGGTCGAGCTCGTCGAGACGAACCGTCGCGGGCACGCCACGCGGTTTGCCTTCGACGCCGCCCGGCGCAACGTCGACGTCGTCGTCGGGTTCGGTGGGGACGGGACCCTCAACGAGGTGGCGACGGGGATCGCCGGTACCGGCACCGCACTCGGTGTGCTCCCCGGCGGATCGACAAACGTGTTCGCCCGCACGATCGGGCTGCCCAACGATCCCGTTGCTGCGGTCGAGCTGCTCGCCGGTGGCATCGACCGGGCCGACCTCCGGCCGATCGGGCTCGGCCGCGTAAACGGGCGCTTCTTCTGCTTCCACACCGGCGCAGGCTTCGACGCCGCCGTTGTCGCTGCCGTCGAACGACGGGCTTCGCTGAAACGCTGGTTCGGCCATCCCCTGTTCATCACCGCGGCGTTGAGCACATGGCTGCGCGGCTACGACCGAACCACGCCGCACTTCCGCGTGAGCACAGCCGACCGGGTGATCGACGACGGCTACTTCTCGATCGTGCTCAACACCAACCCGTACACGTACCTCGGAAACCGGCCACTCGATCTCTCGCCGGCGGCGACGTTGGACCGCGGTCTCGTCGCGGTGACGTTCCGGACGATGAAGGCGTCGGCCATCCTGCGCTCGCTCGCCGGCGCTCTCCGCGGCGGGGGTGTGGAGGAGACGGAGTACCTCGCCGAGCAGATCGACCTCGACGACCTCGTCATCGAAGGCTCCGAGCCGTTCCCGTACCAGGTCGACGGCGACTACCTCGGTGAAGCCGAGACCCTGCGCTTCCAGCACGTACCCGACGCCGTGCGGCTCGTGTTCCCCGCATCGACGCCCGGAAACTCGCCCGACTCGCCATCACCACCGCTGTAGTCTCGGATCCGGCGACTGCACCGGGCAGGGCCAGGGGGACCGATGAACGTTCCGCTCGAGGCGTCGACGACCTGGCCGAGTGGTTTTGTGACGTTCGTCCTCACCGACATCGAGAGTTCGACGCGGCTCATGCGCCGCCTCGAGAGTCGCTATGACGAGGTGATCGACCGCCACAACGCACTCCTGCGAAGCGCGTGGAAGGTTCACGGGGGCATCGCCGTGAGCGAGCGCGGCGACTCTTGTCTCGCCGCGTTCAGCGACGCATCGTCAGCGCTCGCGGCCTGCGCCGACGCCCAACGCCAGCTCGCCACCGCACCGTTTCCGCCTGACGGGGTGCCGCGCGTCCGGATGGGGCTTCACGCCGGGGTCGCGACCCCCCGTGGTGACGACTACGTGGCCCTCGCGGTGCACCAGGCGGCCCGCGTCTCGGCAGCGGCACACGGAGGCCAGGTCCTCGCTTCCGACGTCGTCGCCGCCGAGGTGGGCGAGATCCCAGGCCTCACGCTGACACCAATGGGTCGCTACCGACTGCGCGATTTCGACGAGCCGGTGCGGCTGCACTGCCTGCGCGCACAGGGTCTCGACACCGAGTGCCCGGCAGTGCGGGCGATGCCCGTGGACGGCCACAATCTGACGACGCCGGCCACGAGCCTCGTGGGGCGCGACGAAGACCTCGACGACATCCTGCACCGGCTCGCTGCCGGGCGGGTGGTCATGCTCGCCGGGCCCGGCGGAGTCGGCAAGTCTCGATTGGCGATCGCCGTCGGCCTGGAAGCAGCGCGGCGCTGGGAGGACGGGGTGTGGTTCGTCGATCTCGCGCCAGTGCAGGACCCCCAGCTGATCGGCACGACGATGGCCGCGGCGCTCGGCGTCTCGCGCGGTCCCGGCGCCGACGCTTGGGAAGCAACACTCGAACATCTCCGGACAAAACGACTCGTCGTCCTGGTCGACAACTGTGAACACCTCGCGACACACGTCGCCGCGGCAGCGAGTGAACTGCTTGCTGCCTGCCCGAACGTCGGGCTGCTTGCGACAAGCCGTGAACCGCTCGGGATCGCCGGTGAACACGTACTGCGGGTCAGCCCGTTGTCGCTCCCACCGTCCGGCGCATCGATCGGCGCGGCGTCGGCTACCCCTTCGGTACAACTGTTTGTCGAGCGAGCCCAGACCAACAACCCTGACTTCACCCTCGACGACGCCAACATTGGGCACGTGGTCGAGCTGTGCCGGCGACTCGATGGCCTCCCGCTCGCCATCGAGCTCGCGGCTGCCCAAACGTCGGTGGTGGGAATCCCCGAGTTGGTGTCCGGCATCGACGATCGACTTGTGCTACGCAGCCGTCAACGCGACATCCCCGACCGGCAACGCACGATGGACGCTGCGGTCGACTGGAGCCTGCGACTTCTGACGACGCATGAGCAGGCGGTGCTGCGCCGCCTGAGCATTCTCCGCGGCGGGTTCTCGCTTGGCGTCGCCACCGCCGCCGCCAGCGACGTCGAAGGGTGCGACGTGCCCGAGGTCGTGTGGTCGCTCGTCGACAAGTCGCTCGTCACCGTCGACCTCGCTGCCAACGACACTCGCTACCGACTGCTCGAGACCGTTCGCGCACCACTGCGTCGCCTCCTCGACGACGAGGGAGCCACCGTCGCCACCGCGCTTCGACTGAGTGGTTGGTGGCTCGATCGGGTCGGCCCGTGGCAGCGCACTGATCGTGAGCGGTCCGGCGAGATCGAAGTCGAGCTCGACAACCTCCGCACGATCGTCCCACTCCTCGCCGAGCAGAACGAGGAATTCGCCCAGCAAATTGTGTGCAGCATCGGGCGGCACCTCTACGCCGTCCATCTGTCTCAGGACGCGGTGAGCGAGCTGTCGCGCTACGCCGCAGAGCTGACGGAGCCGACTCCAGCTCGAGTTTCCATGCTTGCCACGCTGGCGCTGATGTACGTACACCATGGCGATGTCGATGCAGCACGCCAAGTGCTTGACGCGGCTGAGACGGCCCATCGCGAGGTCGGTGCTCCGAGTTGGGACCAGGTCGGAGTCGAACGAGCCGCCGGTGAGGTGGCGTTGCGGACCGGCGATCATCACGCTGCCGCCGAGCTCGCCCGGCAAGCGCTCGGTCGCGACCTTGACCTGTCGGCGCGGGCGCGGATGTTCAACCTGCTCGCCATCGCCTCGTACTTCGCCGGTGACATCGCGCAGGCGGGCGATGCCTTCGAGCACGAGCTCGACGTCGCCCGTCGCCTCGGCGACGAGCACCTGATCGTCATCGCCGAGGGCAATGTCTCCGAACTGGCGATGCGCACCGGAGACGTCGCGTCGGCGGCGCGCCATCAGCTGGCCAGCCTCGAGCTTTCTCTCGCCCTGGGGAGACCGGTTGGAGTCGCGCTGTCGTTCATTGTCGCGGGACGCCTCGCCGCGGCCCACGACCCTGGCCTGGCCGCGCAGCTCCACGCCAAGGCCGAGGCGATCCTCGACGATCACGACTATCGGCTCTACGACGACGATCTCCGCGCCAGCCAGGCCATGCTCGACGACGTCCACCAGCGGCTCGGCGCGACGTACTTTGCCCAAGCCTGCGACGACGGGCGCGCGATGACACTTGTCGAGGCCGCCACGCTCGCCGAGCGCACGCTGTCGCTCGTCTCCGATGAACACCGGCACCTCCAGGAGGATGACCATGTCCGACACTGAGATTTCCGCGCGCTTCGACGATGGTGGATGGAACGACCGTGTCACGTTCGCCGACCAGGATGGCTTCGCCTACCGGCCCGGTGAAGTACTCGTTCCCATCGATCGCTCCGACGAGGCGCTGGCACTGCTCGCCGGCAGAGAAGGCCAGCCGGTGGAAGGCGAGGAAGGCGAGGAAGGCTCCCCTCTCGGCCGGGACGCCATCGAGATCAGTGGCCACGACCGAATCACATCCGTCGTGCGCGTACTCGACGCGATCGACGAATTGCGCGCGGCGGGCATCCCCGCACATCCAAACCACGTGCTGTTCTCCCACTGTCGGTGCTGTGGCGGCGGGAACCCGACCTGGGCGTTTGCGGGGAACCCCTTCGCCGCCAACCCCTTCGCCGCCAACCCGTTCGCCGCCAACCCCTTTGCCGCCAACCCCTTCGCCGCCAACCCCTTCGCCGCCAACCCGTTCGCCGCCAACACGTACCAGCCCAACCCACTTGTGTTTCAGGCGGGCGAGGTCCTCTCTCCGGAGATCAAACGGTTCCGCACTTCCGGGCGACGATCACACAGCGCCCGGCCGGCCGAGCCACCGGATCTTCCGGTGCCGCCGGCTGTCGCTGTGGGAGCGCCGACGATCGTCGTGATCGACACCGGCCTCGCGAACGCCCATAAGCCGGGTGCCCTGCAAGACGTCGATCCCGAGGATGTCTACCCGACTCGCCACCAGGCGGCGGCGACCATCGTGCAATCGTTCGCCCACGAGGTCTGGGACCGTGACGGCGACAAGGCGATCGACTCGATGGCCGGCCACGGAACGTTCATCGCCGGCATCATCAAGATGGTCGCTCCGACGTGTCGGCTCAGGGTCCAGGGTCCGCTCACCGGTTACGGCGACATCAGCGAGCGTGACCTCACGATCGTGTTGCAACGACTCCTTGAAACCGGGGCGCCGGACCTGCTCAACCTCTCGCTGGGCGGCTATGCCGTGGAGGACATGCCGGCACTCGGCAAGGCGGTTCGCGATCTGCGGACTGCCGGAACCATCGTCGTCGCTTCCGCCGGCAACGATGGCACCTGCCAGCCCACCTATCCGGCGGCGTTCCGCGGCGTCATCGCCGTCGGCGCGCTCGGCCCGTTCGGACCCGCTCACTTCACGAACTACGGGCACTGGGTGCGGGCATGTGCCCCAGGTGTCGACGTAGTCAGCACGTTCTTCGAGGCAGATCCGAAAGCCGAGCAGGAACAGTTCAACGGGTGGGCCACCTGGAGCGGCACATCGTTCGCAGCTCCCGCTGTCGTCGGCGCCCTCGCGCGTGCGGTGCTGGCGGACGGCGCCGACCTGAGCGACGCCGAGCAGAGGCGGAGAGCCAAGGAACGGGCCGTCAAGCGCCTGATCGACGATCCTGGTCTGTTCCGCATCCCGGGGCTTGGTGCCGTGGTCAACCAGACGCCGTGGTGGCGGCAACGCGCTTAGCGCTGGCCGAGCACCTCGACGAGTGCGTCGGGGACATCGGTGCAAATGCCGTCGATCCCCCACGACGCGAGTTCGACCGCGCGATCGACGTCGTTGGTCGTCCACGTGTTGACGTCCAGTCCGGCGGCGTGGCAGCGGTCGACGAGCTGACGGTCGATCGTCGGGTCCCATGGATGCACAGCCGCGTGGCCCGCTGCGACGACCCAGGCGATGTCGTCGTCGGTCACGGCGCCGAACGTCAGCCACCCCGTTGCCAATCGTGGATCGACCGTGCGGCACCGATCGATCGTCTCCCGGCGAAACGACGAGATCAGCCAGGTATCGGCCGGTTCCGGCCGCACACCGAGGAGTTCGACGACGGCGCCGGCGACGCGTTCGCCGGCGTCGAAATCGGGCTCCCCCGGGAGGTTCTTGATCTCCACGTCGACGACCACGCCGCGGCAGGCATCGAGGGCGTCCGCGAGTGCCGGGATGTGGGCCGGAAGGTCGTCGCGCCGACACGACACGATGGGCCGCCCGTCGTCGAGCAGGGCGTCGTGGTGGACGACGAGGAAGTCGTCGGCAGTGCGCCTGACGTCGAGTTCGATTGCTCCGGCGCCGGTGGCGATGGCGGCGGCGAACGACTCCACGGTGTTCTCGCGGGCGACGCGAGGGGCTCCCCGATGGGCGATCACGAGCACCACGGCGTGACGTTACGTTCTCGTGACACCCTTGTCAGAGCAAGCTTTATGCCGTATGTTCGGCCGGCGGCATCGCCTGCGGCGGCGGTGGTGCCCGTTGAAAAGACGCGCCATAACCGTACGAGGGCCAACCGAGGAGGCTCCGTGTCCGTACTTGCTTCAACTCTTGCCCTGGGAGCTGCCGACCACACCTGGAGAGATCACGCGCTGTGCCGCGACACGGATCCCGAGCTGTTCTTTCCGATCGGGACGACCGGTTTCGCCCTTCTTCAGTTGGAGAAGGCCAGGCAGGTCTGCGGTGAGTGCCTGGTTCGATCGGAATGTCTCGAGTTCGCCCTTGACACCAATCAGGACTCCGGCATCTGGGGTGGGCTGTCCGAAGAGGAACGCCGGGGCATTCGCAGGCAGCGGGCCAGGCTTTCGAGACGGAGGGCTCCCCTTTCCGTCTCGAGCTAGCCGTTCCAACAACCGATGGGTGTCTAGGTGACCGTTCCGTCCCCAGAACACCCATCGGTCGCAGATTTGGGCTGCGCTACTGCTTGAGCGGGACCGTCAACTGAACCACGGTGCCTTGGCGGTCGCCGCCGTGGGCCTCGAGGCCGACCGTCTCGAGGTCGACCGGCTTGGCCGGTCGCATGGCGATCGTGCCGTTCAGCTCGGTGGTGACGAGGGTGCGCACGATCGACAGGCCGAGCCCCGTCGCCGACTCGATGCGAAACGTCGGCTCGAGACCGTGACCGTCGTCGACCACGTCGATGCTCAACTCCTCGCCGTCATTGTTCAGGGCGACGACGACGCGTCCACCCGCGCTCCCCTCGGGGAAGCCATGGTCGACGGCGTTCTGGAGCAGCTCGGTGAGCACCACCGACAGTGGCGTTGCGACCCGGGCGGGGATCCTCCCGCCCTCACCGACGAGCGAGAACTCGACGGGACGGTCGGGTGACTGCAGGCTCTCCTCGGCGAGTCTCAGCAGGGGACGGACGATCTCGATGAACGTCACGTCGTCACCTGGCTCGCGTGAAAGCGACTCGTGAACGAGGGCGATCGTGCGGATCCGCCGCACGGACTCCCCGACCGCGGCGATCGCTTCGGGATTCGACAGCCGGCGTGCCTGCAGGCGCAGCAGCGACGAGATCGTCTGCAGGTTGTTCTTGACGCGATGGTGGATCTCGCGGATCGTCGCGTCCTTGCTCATCAGCAGCCGATCACGCTGGCGCAGGTCGGTGACGTCGCGGAGGAGAAGCACCCCACCGGCGACCTCGTCAGCTGACAGGATCGGCATGCACTTGCACAGCAGGACGATCTCGGCGGCCTGCTCGAACTCCTCGACGACGGGCATCCGTGTTTCGAAGGCGCGGCGCACGACCTCGTCGTAGAAGCCGAGCTCGGCAAGGCTCATCCCGACGGCGTTGGCATGGATTCCAACGCGGTGCATCGCCGAGTTGGCGTTCGGTGACAGGTACTGGACGCGCGACTCGGCGTCGACGATCAGCACGCCGTCGCCAACGCGCGGCGCCGCTGTGGAGTCGACAGTTGCGGCCCGCGCGTACGGGAACGATCCGTCGGCGATCATTGCGGCGAAGCGGTCGAACAGCGACAGGTACTCACGCTCCAGCTCACCGGGAACCCGGCCGGACTGCTCGACCCACTCGCGGGTCATCACCGCGATCGTCTGGTCACCATGGCGCACCGGGATGGCGAGCATCCGCGCCGGGTCGTCTTGCTCCTCGACGGTCACGTCACCTTCGGTGATCTCCCCGGAGTTGAGCACGCTGTTGAGCACGGCCTGTTCCGTGGTGTTGGCGAACGTGCCGACCCAGTCGGTGCGGTAGGCGGTCTGCGCCGTCGCCGGCCGGATCTGGCCGATGATCAACCACCGCTCGTCCTTGGTGGGGGCGTAGAGCAGCAGGTCGGAGAAGCTGACGTCGGCGAGCAGATTCCACTCGGAAGTCAGCCGGTTGAGGTGGCTGACCTGTTCGCGATCGAGCGACGTGTTCTCCCTGACGAGTCCCGCGAGCGAAGCCATCGCCCTCAGTCTGCCGTTTCCCGCATGCCGGCGACGATCGCCAACAGTCCGGCAAGGTCGTGGACGTCGCCGGGCAGGGCCTCGACGTCGACGACTTGGGGAGCAAGTGCGGCCAGCTCGGTACGGCGCTCCGCCTCCCTCGTCGCGACGAGAGCAACGTCGTGGAAGCTCTCGGCGACTCTCGTCAGCACCGTGGCGACGAGTTCGGCGTCGACGGTTCCCGTGCGTCGTGAGGCTCGTTTCATGGCGGCGGCGATGTCCACCGCGAGGTCATTGCCCGTGGCGGCGGCGGCAAGTCGCCGGGCGCTCGTCGCCGTGGCCCGAGAGGTGAGCGCTGCCGGCATCACGCGGTTGGCGATCAGCGCGCCCACCGGAAGCCGACGCTGGGCCAGTTCCCGCACCAAGAAACCGGCTTCGTGCGCCGGGGCCGCCTCCAGCGTGGTGGCGACGATGAATGTCGTACGCGGGTCGCCGAGCAGCGCCTCGACCTCCCTCGCCCGACGGACGAAGCCGTCCTCCATCGCCTGGAAGAGGATGAAGAACTCGGCGATGTCCTGTAAGAAGCGCGAGCCGAGCACTCGGTCGGCGATCTGGTTGAAAGGCTTCGACGCGATGTTGAACAGCCGTGACCGGTAGGGCACCGTCAACCAGCGCAGCAGCCTGCTGCCGAAGAAGTCGACCATTCGCGACGGGGCGTCGAGCACGTCGAGGGCGTTGCGTGACGGCGGCGTGTCGACGATGACGAGGTCGTAGGCGCCCGATGCATGGACGGCGTGGAGCTGCTCCATGGCGAGGTAATCGTGGCTGTGCACAAAGCGACTGGTGATGTTCTGATAGAGCGGATTGGTCAACACGGAGTCGCGGACCTTCTGGTCGGGGGCGTGACGACGGATCAACTCGTCCCACCCCGCCTTGGTGTCGAGCATCGCCGCCCACAACTCTCCGCGGGGATCGACGCCGACCGACCGCAGGGCGGCACTGGGCACCCGTGTCGCCACGTTGCCGATCTTGCCGACGCCCAAAGAGTCGGCCAGCCGGCGGGCCGGGTCGATCGTCAGCACGAGCACCTTTCCGCCCTGCTCGACAGCCGCCGCCAGACCGAGGGCGGCGGCCAACGTGGTCTTGCCGACGCCGCCGGACCCACACACCAGGACCATCTCCTTGCTCGCCAACAGCGCTTCGAGGCCGGCCGGCAGCGTCGCCACCCTCGGCGCGGCCTTGGACACCGTCGCCATCACGCCACGTCCAGTTCATCGCCCAGCGATGCGGCGACGAGAGCAACGACTCGGCGTCCGGTAGCCCGGGTGAACAACTCGGGTACGTAGAGGATCGGCAGTCCGGACGGGACGGCGGTACGCAGACGTTCGAGGTGGCGGCTGCCCACGACGCGCCGTGCCTCGGTCAGTTGGGCGGCGCGGACCACGTCGCGTATGGCTGGTCCGGCGGCGTCGACGAGAAGCTGGTCGAACTCGCCGAGCCCGGCGACGACCGCTGACTCCTCGCGATCGAACAGAGCGGGCAGCACGCGGTTGGCGACGATCGCCGCCACGTCGACCTGCGTCTCGGAGGCGAACCGATCGAGCAGTTCGACCGTCTCGGCGACGGGCATCTCCTCGGGCGTCGTGACGACGACCACTCCGGTTCGCGCCGGGTCTTCGAGGATGTCGAGCATCCAGCGGGTCTGCTCGCGAACCATCCCGACCTGGATCAGGTCGCCGATCACCTGAGGAGCGGCGACCTGGGCCACGATGTGACCGGTCGCCACGGCGTCGACCACGACGAGGTCGTAGTGGCGCTCCCGCACCTCGTACGCCAACTTGCCGACGCCGAGGATCTCTTTGACGCCCGGCGCGGCGTCGGCCACGAAGTCGAACGTGCGGGCCAGCGGACCGATCCGCCCGACGAGGGGAACGCGCACGGCAACCTTGAGGTACTCGCGGAGAGCGTCCTCGGTGTTCATCGCCATCGCCTCGAGTTGCTCGCCGACGGCGCGCGGCGTGAACTGCAGATCGGTGACGTCGAAGGCAGCGGCGAGGGCGCCCTTGGCATCCATCTCGCAGACGAGCGTGTGCTTGCCGGCCCCAGCGGCGAGGTATCCGAGGGCGGCTGCGACAGATGTCTTGCCGACACCGCCCTTGCCGGTGACAAAGATCAGCTGCCGGTCAAGCAGAGTCACGCTTCGGCCACCGCGAGCGAACGTCTGTGGCGGGCCTAGCCGCCGAAACCGATGCGGCGATCGCTATCTGCGGTGCCGATCTCGACATAGGCGATCTTGTCGGAGGGGACGGCGATGCGCCGGCCGCGCTTGTCGGTGAGCCAGAGGATCTCGGCGGCGCCGCCGAGGGCCGCTTCGACGGACTTCTCGACAGCGGCCTTCTCGGCATCGTCGACTTCGACGTTGATCTCACGCGGGGCCTGGGTCACTCCGATGCGAACATCCACGGCCCGAAGCGTACGGGTCGCCGACTGTTTCGCCCTCACTCCGCTTCGCTCCGTTCGGTCGAGCTCGTTGCACCGGCCTTCGGCCGGACTGAAGCATGTCTGCTGGTCGACCGGCAGAGCCGGATCGACCAGCGGCTGGGGGGCTCCGGCGGGAGCCTCCGCCCCCCAGACCCCCCGCCGAAGAGTGGTCAGACGGCGGTGGCGCAGAGGGTGTCGCCGTGGGCCTTCGAGGCGGCGGTGACGACATCGAGCGTGGCCGCCGACGGGTACAGCACGCCGAGCATCCCCCGCACCATGCCGCGATCGACGGCGCACAGCACCGGGTGCTCGATGGCGACGTTGCCGAACGGGCAGTGGTCGTTGATGATGCGCAGGCCGTCGACAGCGCGCCGGCCGCCGACCAGTGCCGGCTCGCTCGTCCGGGCGGCGAAGCCGTGGGCGGTCAAGGCGGCGGCGACTGCCTGCATCGCCGAGCGCAATGAGCGCTGCCCGGCGGCGAGCATCTCGCCGGTGAGCCCGGCGGCAAGTGTCCGCCCGTACGTGGCGCCAACCTCCTCGGCCATCGCCTCGGCATCCTCCTGCGGGAGCCGGGCCAGGGCCTGCCCGAGCAGCGCGAGGACGAGGTCCTCGGTGTGCACCGGGACCAGCGATTCGTGGGCGCCGTCGGTCGGGACGGCCACATACCGCTTCGACGGGCGCCCGGCCTTGCGCTGTGTCGCCGACGCCCGCGCGGCAACCTCGACGTATCCTCCGGCCGCCAGCTTGTCGAGGTGGTGGCGGGCGACGTTGGGATGGACACTGACCTCGGCGGCAACCCGCGCCGCGGTAACCCCCGCTTCGCCGTCGTCATCGCCGCGATCGCGGACGAACAGGTAGATGCGACGGCGGGTGGGATCACCAAAGGCGTCCGTGATCGCCGACACCGCGGCAGTGAAGGTGTCGCCGGCGTGATCGCCCCCCGAAGCGGCTCGCGGCATGCCCGGTATTGTACCTATCTGGATAGTGCAAATCCCTCGAGAAGGAGTCAGCCCACGATGCCAGTGACCTCGGAGCAGCTCGTCGAGGCGTTGCGACCGGTGGAGGACCCCGAGTTGCACCGCTCGATCGTCGATCTCGGAATGGTCCGCCGTGCCGAGATGGGCGCCGACGGCATCGTCTCTGTCCTGGTCGCGCTGACCGTGCCCGGCTGCCCACTGCGCAACGAGATCCAGGCCCGCGTCGATGGTGCCTTGCGCCCACTCGAGGGTGTGTCAGGCGTTGACCTCGAGTTCACCGTGATGACCGACCAGGAACGCGAGGACTTGCGCGTCAAGCTTCAAGGCAACGGCGACGGCCACGCCCACGGTCAACCCCAGGGCCACGCCGCCGGCCGGCCCGTGCCCTTCAATCAACCCGGTTCGAGGACCCGCCCGCTGCTGATCTCCTCCGGCAAGGGCGGTGTCGGCAAGTCGTCGGTGACGACCAACCTCGCCGTCGCCCTGGCCGCTCGCGGACACTCCGTCGGCGTCGTCGACGCCGACATCTACGGTTTCTCGATCCCGCGGATGCTCGGAGCCGACAGTGAGCCGGTGGCCATCGACCAGATGCTCGTCCCGTCCGAGGCTTGGGGCGTGCGCTGCATCTCGATCGGCTATTTCGTGCCGGAGGGCCAAGCGGTGATCTGGCGCGGCCCGATGCTGCACAAGGCGCTCGAGCAGTTCCTCGCCGACGTGTTCTGGGACGACCCCGAGTTCCTCATCGTCGACATGCCGCCGGGCACCGGAGACATCGCCATCTCGCTCAGCCAGTACCTCCCCCGCGGTGAGGTCTACGTCGTGACGACCCCGCAGCCGGCGGCCCAGAAAGTTGCCCGGCTGTCGGCGGCGATGGCCGCCAAGGTCAACCTCACTGTCCGTGGCGTCATCGAGAACATGTCGTGGTTCACCGGCGACGACGGCAAGCGCTACGAGCTGTTCGGCAGCGGTGGAGGCGCCGACCTCGCCGCCGAGCTCGACGTACCGCTTCTCGCCCAGCTCCCACTCGTGCCCGAGCTGCGTCAGGGTGGCGACGACGGCCGTCCGATCGCCGCCGTCGACCCGCAGAGCGAGGCCGGCGCCGCGTTCCACACCCTCGCCGAACGCATCGCCGTCGGGCTGCGACCGAAGAAGGTGTTCAGCGACGCGCTCCGCGTGACGTGAAGGTTTGACGGCCCGCAACGCAGTAGCGTCGCGTCGCGTGACAAACCCTGATCTTCCGCCACCTCCACCGCTGGCGCCCCCGGAGGGGTACGTCGGCTACGCACCGTCGAACTGGGGCACCGGAATGAAGCGGGTGGGCGGCCTGACCAAGGCCCTGGTCATCATCCTCGCCGTGTTCGCCGTCGGCCAGGCCATCACGACCGCGACCACCTCTTCGGCCGCCGATGCAGCCGTCGAGTTCCTCGCCGACGGTGACGAGGACGCGTTCGACGACAGCCTGGCGCCGTACCGTCTCGGTAGCTCGCTGACCGGTGCCGCACAGATCGCCATTGCGGTGCTGTCGATCATCTGGCTGTATCGCGTCGCCGCCAACCACCGCGGCCTCGGCCGGCAGCTGACGTGGGCGCCGGGCTGGGCGATCGCCGGATGGTTCCTCCCGCCGCTGCTGTTCATCATTCCGCTGTTGATGATTCGTGAGTCGTGGAAAGCGTCGACCCCGGACGTGCCCCCTGGATCTGCCGACTGGAAACGGCAGGGAGACTCGCCGCTCGTGTGGATCTGGTTCGTGCTGTTCGTCATCGCGCCGATCGCGCTGCTCCTCCTCGGCACGTCGCAGTTCAGCAACTTCAGCCCGGACCGTGAGGACCTCGCCGAGTACTTCGATGACCAGCAAGGCGTGATCATTGCGTCCGGCGTGGTGAGCATCCTTGCCGCGATCGCGTGGGCCCTTGTTGTCCGGGAGATCACCCGTCGCCACACCCAGCTGACCGGAGAAGCGACAACTCGATGAAGTTGTTCGTGGTCCGCCACGTCAAGGCCGGTGACCGCTCGAGATGGGAAGGTCCCGACGAGGAACGACCCGCGTCGAAGCCGGGCCGGGCGCAGGCCGTGGCCATCGCCGACCGACTCGAACGAGAGGACGTGTCGGCGGTGATCTCATCGCCGTCGCTGCGATGCATCCAGTCCGTCGAGCCCCTCGCCGACCGCCTCGGACTCAAGGTCGAGGTCGACGAACGACTCGCCGAGGATTCAGCACTCAAGGCCGTCCTCGCAGTTGTCAATGCCGTCCCTGATCGGGCCGTGCTCTGCAGCCACGGCGATGTCATTCCCGAACTCATCGAGGCGCTCGCCCGTCGAGGCATGGAGGTGACCACTGCACGCGACTGGCGCAAGGCGACGCTGTGGGTGCTCGAAGGCACCGACGACGATCGATCATTCACTCGAGCCGCCGTCGAACCACCCCCACCCGTCTGATCGGAGTGTTTCCTGCAATGGAGTGTCACGTGCCGGGTTTCCCGGCAGCTAGCACTCCAATGCAGCAAACACTCCAATGAAAAGCGGCTACTCCACGTCGGTGAGGTAGGCCTCGGTTTGGGCGCGTAGGTCGGCAGGGGGATCGAGCTCGAGGCAGGTGTCGCCCTCCGCACGGGCGCGGTCGGCATCGTCGTCGATCTCGGCGGCGATGATCCCCAGGTAGCAGTGCGGGTCGGCGTACGACGGGTCGGCCTCGACGGCTCTGGCCAGCCGCTGACGTGCCTCGTCGACGACGTCGGCGACGATGGCCTCGTCGCTCGATTGCTGGCCGACGAAGATCAGCAGCCAGCCGCTGTAGGTGAGCGCCTCGGCGTGATCGGGACGCAAGGCGAGGACCTCGTCGTACAGCTCCAAGGCAGCGAGCGGATCGGTGGCCCCGACCACCCTGGCCTCGGCGAGCATCGAGGCGACGCCATCGCCCGGCGCCGCGCCCGTGATCTCCTCCCCCGCCAGCCGGTCACCCGAGGATCGGGCGACGAGCACGCCCGCTCCGATCGCAACGGCGGTGACTGCCGCACCGATGCCGAGTCGCCGCCACCAGTTGGCCGGGCCGGGCGACGGCAGTCGGGCATGCCCGTCGTCGATCTCGCGCATCACGTCGGCAGCGCGTTTGGTGTAGCCGTCGCGCAGCGTCGTGTAGTCGTGCTCGTCGACGTCCCCGGCGGAATGCTCGGCCTCCAGGTCGCGCAGAGAGCGGAGCAGAAAGACGCGTTCCTCCTCCAGCGTGGCCAGGCGGTCCGGATCGACCGTCGTCGCACCAGCGCGGTCGGGATCGACCGCCGTGACAGCAGGGCGATCAGGACCCATCGGGATCCCCCGCGGCGAGGGCGGCGGCGACGATCTCCCGATCGTCCTCGCTCGGCTCGCCGACGCCGGCACGATCTCGCCATCGGCGGAAGGCGATCACGACGCCGACGGCGACACCTACGAGTGCAGCGACTGGCAGCGCCCAGACGAGGACATTGACGCCGTCGGACGGCGGGACGAGGAGAATGTCGTTCGGGAACGCCGACTGGATCTCGGCGAGGATCTCATCGTTGTCGAGTCGCCCCTCGTTGACGAGCGACGTGATCTGGTTGCGCAGGTTGATCGAAGCTCGATTGCGGGATTCGAAGACACTCTCCCCGTCGCACACCGGGCAGGCCACCTGCTGGGCGAGGGCGTCGGCCCGCTCGCCCGGATCGCTGACGCCGTTGCCGCGGCTGACGCCGACGGCCAGCAGCGTGGCGGCGACCACAGCCAGCAGCAACCACCCCGGCCACCGCTTGACCGTCTCGTTGAAGGTGATGCGGCGGCCCGTCATGCCGATCGCCCGCTCAGCTGGTCGACGACGGTGTCGAGTTGTCCGGCGGTCACCGGGCTGATCGTTCGCCAGCGGACGACGCCGTTGGGGTCGACGATCCACGTCTCGGGGACCTTGGTGACGCCGAACGCCGTGGCGATCGAGCCGTTGTCGTCGTAGACGACGGGCCAGTCCCCGCCCTCGTCGGCGAAGAACTCGGCGACGCCGTTACGGTCGTCGCGGAACACGACAGTGACCAGCTCGGCACCGTCGACGCCGAGCCGGCTCTCGCTCGTGTCGAACTCGACGAGCGCGGGATGCTCCACGACGCACGGCACGCACTCGGGATCGAAGAAGTTGAGCACGACCCAGCTGCCCTTGCGCCGGGCGAGGTCGAACGTCGCCCCGTCGCCTTCCTTGCCGACGGCGTCGGGCGCCGGCCGGTTGAGCAGCGGGGTGTCGGCCGTTTCCGATTGGCCGGTGTCGGCGCCGGCGAGGACGACGAACAATGCGGCGCACACGACGGCCACGGCCATCGCCACGAACGGCGCCACCCGCCCGCGTCGCGACTCAGACATCGACCGGCTCCTCGATCTGGGGAAGGTCAATGTCACTCGGCGATCTGGGGCTAACTCGTTCCGACTGCTGCGGCGATTCTTCCCCAGATGTGGGGACGAGGGCGGACACGGGGTCGGTCGGCCGACGTCGACCGCTACCGGGGAACGCGGCGAGCAGCGTGCCAGCCGCCATGATCGCTCCACCCAGCCACATCCACAGGATCAGCGGCTTGACGAACGCACGGATGGTCGCGTCCGTGTCACCAGCGGCGGCTCCCGGCTCGAGCGTGACGTACAGGTCGTTGACGAATCCGGTGTCAACGCTCGGCGTTGGGACGTCGGTGCCGATCTGCAGATACCGAGTTATTGCGGGCGTGAGTACGGCGCCGTCGTCGACGACGACGTCTGCGACGAGCGCCCTGGTGCGGTCGTCAGTCGCCTCGCGCACGCCAGCCAGTTCGAACGTGCGCCCACCCCACTGCACTGGAACACCCTGCTCGAGCGCCAGCGTCGCCGAGCGGGTGTAACTGTTCGACGCCGCCAGAGCGACGGCGATGACGATCACCCCGAGGTGGACGATCATCCCCCCGTTGGCCCGGCCGAGGAAACCTCGCAAACCCTGCCGGCGCGTGGCCAGGACGATCTGGCGCAGCGCCGACCCGGCCGCCCAGCCACCCAGCCCGAACGCCACGAGCGGCGCCCAGCCGCTCGCCCCGACGGCGACCGCAACACCGAGGGCGACGACGCCGCAAACCGCTGGCCAGAACAACCGCTGGGCGAGCAACTCGCCGCTCGCCTTGCGCCACGGCAGCACTGGGGCAACCGCCATCAAGAACAGCAGCGCGAGCCCGAGCGGCATCGTCAGCCGATCGAAGTACGGCGCGCCGACGTTGACCTGGCGGTCCTGGAGTACCTCGACGAGGAGCGGGAACAGCGTGCCGAGGAGGACGACGAAGGCGAACAAGGCAAACAGCAGGTTGTTGGCGAGGAACGCCGCCTCGCGTGAGAGCGGCGAGTCGATCGTCCCCGGTGAGCGCAGCCGATCGCCACGCCAGCCGATCAAGACGAGCGACGTCACGACCACAATCCCGAAGAACCCGAGCAAGTAAGCCCCCACCGGACCGTCACCGAAGGCGTGGACGCTGGAGAGCACGCCCGAGCGAGTGAGGAACGTGCCGAGGATTGTCAGGGCGAACGTGGCGACGAGCAGCGACAGGTTCCACACGCGCAGCATGCCGCGGCGCTCCTGGACGAGCACCGAGTGGATGTACGCAGTCGCTGTCAGCCAGGGCAGGAGGCTGGCATTCTCCACGGGGTCCCACGCCCACACGCCGCTCCAGCCGAGCACGGCGTAGCTCCACCAGCCGCCGAGGAGGATGCCGATGGTGAGGAAAGCCCAGGCGAACAGCGCCCATCGCCGGGTCTCGAGCAGCCATCCCTCGCCGACTCGACCAGTGATGAGCGCAGCGATGGCGAAGGCGAACGGGACGGTCATCCCGACGTAGCCGAGATACAGGATCGGCGGATGGAACAGGACGAGGACGTGGTTTTGCAGCAGTGGGTTGGGCCCAGGCCCGACCGTCCTTCCCGGGGCACCGGCGGCGAAGGGATCGGCAGGACCGAAGCTGACGAGGGCGAAGAACGCCATCACGACGAACATCACCACGAGCGCCCAGGCGACGAGCGGGTCTGCCGTGCGCCGGCGGAACTTCCACCCGACGGCCGCGGTGAACCCGCCGAGGACGAGAAGCCAGAGGAGGATCGACCCCTCGAGCGCCGACCACATCGCCGCCACGTTGTACAGCCGCGGCGTCGTCGCCGAGCCGACCTGCTGGATGTAGGCGAGCGAGAAGTCGCGGGTGATCAACGCCCGCTCCATCATCAGCACTGCGAGCGCGGCGCCGGCGAAGCACAGGCCGGCGTAGATCGGGCCTTGGCGCAACAGCCGGCGATCACCGGCGCGCACGCCGACGACCGTCACGATCGCCCCACCGACAGCGGCAGCGAGGGCGAGGACGATCCCCGCCTTGCCGAACGCGGCGTTCAGGCTTACAGCGAGGACGGCCATCATGCCTCGACGGCGGGGCAATCGGCGCGGGCGGCGTCGACCCGTCCGGGGTTCTCGGCCTCGTACTCGTTGGAGTGCTTGACCTCGATCTGGTCGCCCTCGAAGACCCCCTCGACGAGGCGACCGTGCACCACCACGGGTTCGCACTCGGCGAAGATGCCGCCCGGTTCGCCGTCGTAACGGACGGGGATCGCGGCGTCACCGAACACGATCGTGAAGGTGGTGATGCCGCCGTCGGTTTCGACCGAATCAACCGCCACGGTGCCCTGGACCCGCAGCCGTCGGCCCTCCTCGCACCCGTCGCGCACACCGATCTCGTCGGCGTTGCAGTAGTAGTCGATCGCCGAGCCGAGGAACTTCGTGACGATCACCGCACCCGCCACGACGACAAGAGCGAGCACGAGCAGCGGCAGCCATTTGCGTCGAGGCTTGCGACGCTGAGCCTCGACCGGCCGAGGCGACAGGTCGAGCGTCTCGCTCGTTACTCCAGCCATGGCTTGGCGTCGTCCGGAAGCTGCTGGGCTGCACGTCGCCCGCGACGCACGATGTAGAGCGCGTAGGCGGCGATGCTGGCGAACGTGACGACGTACGTGGTGAGGATGAAACCAGCGTCGTCCATCACGACGCTCACTGTCGCTTCGTAGGCGGCTGCTTCCTGGCGCCGCTCGTCGATGGCAACGTCGAGACCCGAGTCGGCGAGCAGGTCCTCGGCAGTCAGCCCGCGTTGACGGTGGATGACGAGCCAGACGTACAACACGGTGAACATCACGACTCCGAACCACAGCGTGAACAACATCAGGTTGTCCAGTTCGACGTCACCATCCGGTCGCAGCACCGTGGCCTCCTGATGGAGGCCACGCCACAGCACGACACTGAAGTGGACGAGTGGGATCTCCAGGACGGCGAGCAGCGCGAGCACGCCACTGCGCCGGGCGCGTTGGTCGGGGCTACCGCCGAGGCGGCGAACGGCGAGATAGCCGATGTAGGTCACGAACAGGAACGCCGTCGTCGTCAGCCGCGCATCCCAGCGCCAGAACACCCCCCAGGTCAGCCTGCCCCACAACGCCCCGGCGAACAGCGTGATGGCCATGAACAGCACACCGATCTCGGCGCTGGCCCCGGCGAGGCGGTCCCATCCGAGCGAGTGGCGCTTCGGAAACAGGTACAACGCGGACGCGACCGCCGTGACCACGAACGCCAAATAGGCGACCCACGCCGTCGGCGCGTGGAGGTACAGCATGCGCACCGACTCGCCCTGGTTGACGTCGGCCGGCGAGACGACGAGGGCGAGAACAGTGAGCACGACGAGGCCGACAAGGCGATCGACCCGAGCACCCGGGTCGCCGGCGTCGCCGTCGTACGCGACGTCGGGGTGGCCAGTTGCTCGCTCACTTTCGCTCGCTCGCTCATTGAACTCCTCGTGTCACTCGTCGATCAAGTAGCCGAAGGCGACGGTGCCCCCGGCGCAGAACACGGCGGTGAACACTGCGACCAGTCCGACCCAGGGCCAGCCATCCGACACCTCTCGCTCGACGCCGAGCGCCGCTTCGACTGCTCGCGTTGCTCCGATTAGAACTGGCGCCACCACCGGCAACAGCAGCAGCGGGAGCAGCGTCTCCCGCCCTCGTACACCAGCGGCGAGGCCGCCGTAGAGCGTACCAACGGCTGCCAAGCCCAGCGCCGCGATCAGCCAGATGGCGATCAGCATCGGGACGGCGGATGGGCGGATCTCGCTTCCGAACAAGAGCACGGCGAGGCCGAGCAGCACCCCGGCCAGCACCGCAAGCTGCACGGCGAGGGCGACCGTCTTGCCCCAGAACAGCGCCGACGCGGGCACACCGGCGGTGCGCAGGGCATCGAGAGCGCCGTCCTCGGTCTCGACGGCATACGCCCGTTGAACGAGCGTGAGCAGGGCGAACGTTGTCGCCAGCACCACGAGGCCGGGAGCGATTCGTTCCATCAACGACGTGTCGTCGATCGCGAAGCCGAACATCACGAGCACGATCCCGGCGAATGGAAGCACCTGATTGAGCGCGACGCGGCTGCGCCACTCGACAAACAGGTCGCGGCGGGCAACGAGCCACGCAGTGCGCCGCCAGTTCACCCTGGCGTTGCTCCGGTACGCGGCGCCTCGAAGAGCACACCGCCCACGACGTCGACAGCCCGGGTGGCCAGCGGGGCGGCGCGATCGGATTCATGGCTGGCGACGATCACCGTGGCGCCGGAGTCGGCGGCGTGGCGCACGATGGCGTCGATGTCGGCCCGCCCGGCCGCGTCGAGGCCGGCGTGAGGTTCGTCGAGCAGCCAGAGTTCGGCGCGGCGGGCGACGAGGCAGGCCAGCGCGGTGCGACGTTGCTGTCCCGCCGAAAGCTGGCGGACACGAAGGTCGGCGAGTCGTCCGGCGAGACCGAGGCGATCGACGGCAGCAGCGATCTCGGACGTCGAGGCGCCGACGACCTGACCCCAGAAGGCGACGTTCTCGGCCACCGTTAGGTCGAGGTACAGGCCGTTGCTGTGGCCCGAGCAGGCCGGCGTGCGGTCGCAATTGGTCGCGTTCGGTGAGCAGGTCGAAGCCGAGCACGGTGCCAGAGCCACGCGTCAACGGAACAAGACCGGCACAGAGCCGAAGCAGTGTCGTCTTGCCGGCGCCATTCGGACCGCGCACCCACACGATCTCTCCGGGCTCGACGCGCAACGTCGCGCCGGCGAGGGCGGGGAACCGTCCGAGCACGGCGACCGCATCGCGGAGCTCGACGACGGCGTCCATCACTTATCGGGGGCTGCGCCCCCGGACCCGATCACCGTCCGCCTCGCTGGCGCTCGCTCGGCCGGATGTACTCGCTCCGCTCGTCCATCGCCGGCGACGCTACCGGCCGTACCCTGTGGCCTCCATGGGCGGCACATCGCGATGGGATCGGCCTCCTGTCGCCCACGACCTGCGCTGGTTCGTGCGCCTGGTCGGCAAGACGTTGATCGTCACCGGACTGCTGATGTTCGGGTTCGTCGCCTACCAGCTGTGGGGCACGGGCATCGAGTTCGCCCGCGCCCAGGACCGAGCCGAGGATCAGTTCGAGGAGCTGTTGGCGACGGCCAGCGCGCCGTCGACGACAACGTCGTCGACCACCTCGACGGCACCACCGACGACGTCAACCTCGGAACCAGCGACGAGCACGACCTCGGGTCCCACGAGTACCACTACGACCTCGACGACGGCGCCACCAACGACGCTGCCACCGACGACCACCACGGCGCCGTTCGACGTCGCCGCCCTCGGGATCGCTGACGGCGATCCGATCGCCAGGCTGGAGATCCCGCGCATCGGGCGCGACGACTATGTCGTCGCCGGCGTCGGGCGGGAGGAGCTGAAGAAGGGTCCCGGGCACTACCCGCAGACACCGATGCCCGGTCAACTCGGCAACTCCGCCATCGCCGGACACCGCACTACCTACGGCGGCCCGTTCCTGGAGGTCGACGAACTCGAACCCGGCGACGAGATCATCGTCGAGACGCCGTACGGCCGGTTCGTCTACCTCACGACGACCACGGAGATCGTCGACGCCGACAACTGGCAGGTGATCGCCACGATCGACCCGACGGTCGCCTCGCTGACGTTGACGTCGTGCCATCCGGTCGGCACGGCGTCGCAGCGGATCATCGTCCACGCCGAGCTCGACCTCGCCCAGTCCGATCCCCCCGGCCCGGCGGTGTTCAATTACGGGCGCGACGCCGTTGCTTCGGCCACCGGCGAGCTCCCCGGAGAGAACACCGCCGAACCGACAACCACGTCTGCTGCGACCACGACCACGACGACCGACGTCGCCGCTACCAACGTCGGGGCAACTGCCTCGGACACGACGACACCGTCGTCAACGACGTCGACAACCTCAACAACAACAACGACAACGACGACGACGACGCAGCGGACGCTGCCCGCCGACGAGCTGTACTCGGTGCTGCCAGGTGGCGGCACGATCGGCGGCAGTGACGGTGGCGACGGCGAGGCTGCCGAAGACGCCTTCAGCAACCACTGGTTCACCGACTCGGCCGCCTGGCCACAGGTGTTGCTGTGGGGTGCTGCCGCAGCCGCCGTCGCCATCGGTGGCTACTTCGTCGCCAAGCGATTCCGCAACAGCTGGATCGGCCTCGGCGCCGCCGTCGTTCCGTTCGTCGTCGCGCTCTACTTCTTCTACCAGAACGTCAACCGGCTCCTGCCGGCGGCACTCTAGGGCGTTCCACCGCGCACGGATCAGCCGATCGAGGTGTCACGACGATGACCTCCTCAGAGCACCAGCGGCACGGGGATGGGCACGATCCACTCGCCACCGAAGGTCCGATGGTCGCGGAAGATCTGTCGCAGGTAGTTCCACGCGAGGACGGACGCTGCGGTGATGGTGGTGCTGGATGCCGACCACTCGCGCGAACACGTACTGGCCGAGTTACGTCTGTGGTGGGACGTCGTGACGCCACGCTCGTTTCTCATCGTCGAGGACACCAACATCAACGGCCATCCCGTTCATCCGATATTCGGCCCTGGTCCGTGGGAGGCTGTCACCGACTTCATGGCCGAGAACAACGCCTTCGAGATTGACGAGTCCAAGCATAAGTTCCTCATGACGTGGAACCCGCGGGGCTACCTGCGACGCATCGAATAGCGGTTGGACGAGTCTCCGCCGCCTTCGCGGCCTTGACTCTGGGTCGGCTCGCCCCTTCAGGCCTTGATGGCGGCGGTGGTTCGTACGCTGCGACGCGATGAGCACAGAGAGCGTCGGCGACGATCCGGTCCGGCGCAGGCGGGCGACAGCGCAACGCCTCGCTCGTGTGGCCAGCCGCACCGGCTATCTCCTCATCGCCGCCGCTGTCGTCATGTTCTTCATCGCCCTCATCTCCGGCTTCAACGCGACGATGGCGACCATCATCACGATGGCACTGATCGCCGGCTGCGTGTTGCTGGCTCCGGCGATCATCCTCGGCTATGCCGTCAAGGCTGCCGAGCGGGATGACCGTGAGCGGGGACTCTGAGCACCGCCGGTTCGTTGTTACCCTTCGGTAGTCATGTCGTCCCGTCTGTCAGCCAGTGCCCGCCGTCAGCAACTGCTCGACGTCGCCCTCACGACGTTTGCCCGCAATGGCTACCACGAGACGTCGATGAACGACATCGCCGACGCCGCCGGTGTCACCAAGCCAGTGCTGTACCAGCACTTCGAGTCGAAGCGTGAGCTGTACCAAGCGCTCCTCGACGAAGTCGGGGCGCGGATGGTGTCGGCGATCACCGCAGCGACGGGCAGGGCGACGAGCGGTCGCGAGCAGACCGAGCGCGGCTTCGCCGCCTACTTCCGCTGGGTCGCCGAGAACCGCGACGCCTTCGTGCTGCTGTACGGCGGAGCCTCACGACAGGATCAAGAGTTCTCCGCCGCCGTGCGCAAGGTCACCGCTGAGGCGGCGACCGCGATCGCCCCGCTGATCGACGCCGGGATCGACCCGGAGCACCAGCTCACGCTCGCCCACGCCATCGTCGGTCTCTCCGAAGGTGCCAGCCGCCGCCTCGTCGAGCGCGGCGGCGAGTTCGACCCCGATGAGGTCGCCGGTCAGCTCAGCGCCTTCGCCTGGGCCGGCCTGCGTGGCATCCACCAACCCGTCCCCACGCCCTGACGCCACGCCCGCGTTCTGTGTCAGCAAACACGACGTCGGCGGTCGTGTTCGCTGACACAGAAGCCTTTACGGTCGGTCGGGGCGCCTCAGGACGAGGCCGCGGTAGCCGTCGGTGAACCCGACCGCCTTGGCCGCCTCGCTGACCCATCCACCGTCGGGTGACTCGCTGATGGTGGACCCGTTGACCTTGCGGATCTCCACGCTGCGTGTTCTTCCATCGTCGACGAGAGCGGCGAGCGCACTCGCCCACGCCCTGTCCTGACCAGCCGCGGCGAACGTGACGAGGTGGTGCGATCGACGGTCGTGCCAGACCAGTGGCACACCATTGCTCATCACGACGAGGGCGGCGCCGATGCGCGCCGGTCGCCCCGGCGACTCCGGCCACGGCAGCGTGCCGCCGTATGGCTGAGCCGGATCGGTTGCCGAGAGCACCACCGGCGGCGGTGCCGTCGTCGTCGCCGCCGAGGTCGTCGGGACGGCGCATCGACCGCAACCGGTCGACGGCGCCGGGGAGGGCGAACTGGGCGGCGCCGAGCCCACTGACGAAGTAGCCACGGCGAACCTGGCCGCGGTCCTCGAGCACCTTGAGCACTCCATAGACCGAGGCGAACCCGCCGACGACGCCTTCGGCGAGCACCGCCTCACGCGTCACCACACCGTGCCGTTCGACGAGCTGCATCGCGGTGGCGTGGGCCGACGCCGTGTCGGTGGGGCGCGGTTCGAGCAGCGGGCCGACGAGGCTCCATCGCCCGGCACCCGCGGCCGGGCCGATTCGGCCGAGACGAGACGGTCGGCCCCGTCCCCGAGCCCGTCCGCCGCCGCCACCAGGTCGCCGGGCGACTCCGGCCGCGCCGGTCGTCATCGACCGCAACGCGGCCAGCGAATCGTTGGTGACCTCTCCCGCCCAGACGAGATCCCACAAGGCAGCGAGCAGCTCAGCGTCGGTCGGGCCGATCGCACCCGTGCGCAGCTGCGACCAGAAGCTCGCCCCGCCGGCGGCGAGCAGTTCGCGCACGGTCTCGTGCAACGCGCCGGTCGGTGGATCGACGCGCTCCCAACTCGGCGCCAGGAGGGCGATCTGATCGGCGAAGCACAAGCGCACTCGCCCGTCACCGGACCCGATGGCGCCGGCGCCGAGCCACACGACGTCACCCCCCGTGCACAGCTCGTCGAGCATCGACGGCCGGTAGCGGGCGACCCGGGCAGGGAGTACGTCACGCTCCAGCGTCGACGCGACGAGCGGAGCGCCGGCGAGCACCCCGACCGTCTCCACCAACGCTTCCATCCCGCGCCGAGTTCCACTGACGCCCTGCCAGGCCGGGAGAAATTGGGCGAGCGCCATCGTCTCGACGGGCTCGACCTCGCGGCGGAGGGCGGCCAGCGAGCGTCGCCGCAGCTGGCGCAGGATCTCGACGTCGCACCATTCGCGGCGCACGCCGTCGGGGCGGAACTCACCGCGCACGACCCGCCCGTCGAGCTCCAGCGCCGCCAAGGCACCGGCGACGCGCGACTCCGGCAGCCCGAACCGTGCGGCGACATCACGCTCGACGAATGGTCCGTGAGTGCGCGCGTAGCGGGCAACGAGCTCTTCGAGCGGGCGGGGAACGGGATCGGTGAAGGCCTGGGGCAGGCCGATCGGCAGCGCGCAACCGAGGGCGTCGCGGTAGCGGGCGGCATCCTCGGCGGCAACCGACGCGCTGCTCGTCGGCAACCGACACCTCGATCGCTCGGCGTTCGGCGAGCAACGTCGCCAGCAAGTCGCCGGCGGTCTCGTCGCCGGCGGGCTCGCAGCGCAGCTCGACCTCCGTCGCCGTGAGGTCGCCGACACGGCGCAACACGTCGTGCAACTCGTCGGCGGTGCGTGCCCGACGACCGTCGGACAGGTGCTGCACATCGAGCTCGACGTCGGCGAGCACTCCCGGATCGAGCAGCTCGCGCAGTTCCTCGGCACCGAGCAGGTCGGCGAGCAGGTCACGGTCGAGCGCCAGCGCCGCCGCCCGTCGCTCGGCGAGGGGGGCGTCGCCCTCGTACATGTAGGCGGCGATCCAGTTGAACAGCAGGCTCTGCGCCATCGGCGACGGCTTGGACGTCTCGACCGAGACGACTCGCACGGCGCGGGAGCGCAGTTGACCGAGGACCTCCTTCAGCGCCGGCACGTCGAAGACGTCCTGCAGGCACTCCCGCGAAGCCTCGAGCAGGACAGGGAACGTCGGGTACTTGGCGGCGACGGCGAGTAGGTCGGCGGCCCGCTGGCGCTGCTGCCACAGCGGTGTGCGCTGATCGGGTCGGCGCCGCGGCAGGAGCAGCGAACGGCCAGCGCACTCCCGGAACCGCGACGAGAACAACGCGGTCTGCGGCAGGGCCGAAACGACGATGTCCTCGACGTCGTCGGGCTCGATGGTGATCACCTCGATAGGTAGCTCGTCGACCGCCTCGGGCAGCCGCAGGACGATGCCGTCGTCGCCCCACATCGACTCCACCGGCACGTCGTAGTGGTCGGTCAGGCGCCGCTCGATGGCCATCGCCCACGGTGCGTGGACCGGGGTGCCGAACGGGCTGAGGATGCAGATCCGCCAGTCGCCGATCTCGTCGCGGAAGCGCTCGACGACGACGGTGCGGTCATCGGGGACGACGCCGGTGGCCTCCGCCTGCTCCTCGAGGTACTGCAGCAGGTTGCTTGCCGCGAGCTCGTCCAGGGCGTGGTCGCCGCGCAGCTTGGCGATGGCCGCAGCGGGCGCCGCCTCGCGCAGCTCGCGGACGAACGCGCCGACGGCGCGACCGAGCTCGAGTGGGCGGCCGGGACGGTCGCCGTGCCAGAACGGCATCTTGCCGGGCTCGCCCGGCGCCGGCGTCACCGTCACCCGCTCGAACGTGATGTCCTCGATACGCCACGTCGACGCCCCGAGCAGGAATGTCTCGCCCGGTCTGCTCTCGTAGACCATCTCCTCGTCGAGTTCCCCAACGCGCTTGCCGTCGGGAAGGAAAACGCCGAACAGGCCGCGGTCGGGGATCGTCCCGCCCGATGTCACGGCGAGCCGCTTCGACCCGTCGCGGGCGCGCAGCGTGTCGTTGGCGCGGTCCCACACCAGACGCGGGCGCAGCTCGGCGAACTCCTCGGACGGGTAGCGACCGGAGAGCATCTCCAGGGTGTTCCGCAACAGCTCGTCGGACAACTCGGCGAACGTCGCCGTGCGACGTACCATCGCAGCCACGTCGGCGACAGCGGCCTCTCCGCGTGCCGAGACGTGGGCGACGACCTGTTGGGCGAGGACGTCGAGCGGGTTGCGCAGGAAGCGGGTGTGCTCGATCTCACCGGTGATCATCCGCTTGGCGACGACCGCTGCCTCGAGCAGGTCGCCGCGATGCTTCGGATAGATCGTGCCCCGGCTCGGCTCGCCGACCTGGTGGCCGGCGCGTCCGATCCGTTGCAGGCCGCGGGCGACGGCGCCGGGCGACTCGACCTGGACGACGAGGTCGACTGCGCCCATGTCGATCCCCAGTTCGAGGCTGCTCGTGGCGACGATCGCCCGCAGATCACCGCGCTTGAGCTCGTCCTCGACGACGATGCGCTGTTCGCGGGCGAGCGAGCCGTGGTGGGCCTTGACGAGATCGCCAGGAGAGTCCGTGTCGTCGCCGTTGGCAGATCGGAACTGCTCGTCGTAGAGCTCGTTGAGCTTGGCGGCGAGACGTTCGGCTTGGCGGCGAGCGTTGCAGAACACGATCGTCGATCGGTGGGCGAGGATCTGCTCGAGGATGCGCGGATAGATCGACGGCCAGATGCTCGACCGTCGGGACGCCATCGTCACACCGGCGGGAGCGCCGTACAGGGCGGCGTCGGGCGGCGGCGCCGAGCTGGCTCCGAGGTCGGACATGTCCTCGACGGGGATGACGACGTCGATCTCCAATGGCTTGGAGATCCCGGCGTCGACGATGGCGACGTCGCGGGGTGTTCCCGGCGCCGACCAGCCGCCGAGGAAGCGGGCGATCTCGGCGAGCGGACGCTGCGTCGCCGACAGGCCGATGCGTTGCGGCGGCCCCACGGTGACCTCCTCCAGGCGCTCCAGCGAGACGGCGAGGTGGGCGCCGCGTTTGGTTGCGGCCAGAGCGTGGATCTCGTCGACGATCACGGTCTCGACGTTGGCCAGCGTGTCGGCGGCATTCGACGTCAACATCAGGTAGAGGCTCTCGGGCGTCGTGATCAGCAGGTCCGGAGGGCGGCGCAGCATCGCCTGGCGCTCTTTCGCCGGTGTGTCGCCGGTGCGCATCCCGACGTCGGGGAGATGCAACGACTCCGCCACGTCGAGGCGCTCGGCGGCGAGGGCGATCCCGGCCAGCGGGGCGCGCAGGTTCTTCTCGACGTCGAAGGCGAGGGCGCGCAGCGGCGAGATGTAGAGCACGCGGGTGCGCGCCTTGCGGTCCTCGGGCGGCGGCGTCGTGACGAGCCGATCGATCGACCACAAGAAAGCGGCGAGTGTCTTGCCGCTCCCGGTGGGGGCGCAGATGAGGGTGTGCTCGCCGCCGGCGATGTGCGGCCACCCCAGCTCCTGGGGCTTGGTCGGCTCGGGGAACGACGCGGCGAACCAAGCCCCCACCGCCGGCGAGAACGCCGCCAGGACCGGATGATCAGCGATGGTTCCGAGGGTAACGACAGGGTGTCACGGTGTGATCGGTCGATCGTCGACGACACGGCCGGAGGCGAGCTCGATTTGTCGGGTGAGGCGGACGTTGTCGAGCAGCGCCCGATCGTGGGTGACCAGCAGCACGGTGCCGGCGAACGCTTCGAGGGCGACCTCGAGCTGCTCGATGGCAGGGAGGTCGAGGTGGTTCGTCGGCTCGTCGAGGACCAACACATTGACCTCACGGGCCATCAGCACGGCGAGCGAGGCGCGGGTCCGCTCCCCCGGCGACAACGTCGCCGGGGACCGCATGACGTGGTCAGCGACGAGGCCGAACTTGGCGAGCAGCGTGCGCGCTTCACCGGCATCGAGCCCGGTGAGGTCCTGGAACACCCGCAGCAGCGGTGTGCTCGGTGCGGCGGCGAGCAGCTCGTCGCGGGTCTGCAGGATCTCGCCGACGACCACACTCCGGCCGCGCTGCACGGTCCCGTGCTCGGGCGCGAGCCGACCGAGGATCGCGTTCAACAAGGTCGTCTTGCCCGAGCCGTTGGCGCCGAGGATGGCGATTCGCTCACCGGCGGTGATGAGCAGGTCGATCGGACCGAGCTCGAACGCACCGGCTCGGACCGTCACATCCGTGAGACGGGCGACGATGTCGCCGCTGCGCCCGGCCGCGGCGATGTCGAGGTGCAGTTGCCACGGGACCCGCGGTTTGGCGACGACGGCCAGCCTTTCGATCGCCTTCTCCGTCCGTGCAGCCCTACCGGCGAGTTGCTCGGTCTGGTTGATCTGATAGTGACGGATGAACTTGTCGCGCTCGTCCGATTTGCGCGCCCGGGACTGGCCCTGACTCGCCCACTCGCGCTCGCGCTGGGCGCGTCCGGCGAGCGCCGAGCGCTTGGCGTCGTATTCCTCGAAGCGCTCCCAGGCATGACGTTCGGCCGCCGCCTTCTCGTCGAGATAGGCCTGCCAGCCACCGGCAAACCGCGTGGCCCGATGGGTGAACTCGTCGAGCTCGACGACGCCGGTCACCGTGCGGGCGAGGAACGTGCGGTCGTGGCTGACCAGGACAACCGGAGGCTCGAGCGCCCCGATCCAGCGTTCCAGACGCTCCAGACCGTCGAGGTCGAGGTCGTTGGTCGGCTCATCGAGGAGATACACGTCGAATCGTGACAGCAGCAGCGCGGCAAGTCCGACGCGCGCCGCTTCGCCACCCGAGAGCGACGCCGTGGGCTGGTCGAGCACGTCGGAAGCGAGCCCGAGGTCGGCCCACACCTCGCCGACGCGTGCCGGCAGATCGGCGACACCGAGGGCCAGCCAGCGTTGCAAGGCGTGGTCGTACCGGGTCTCGGCGCCGATCTCGCGGTCGGCGAGTGCGGTGGTCGCGGCGTCGAGCTCGGCGGTCGCGGCCGTCGCCCCGGTGCGCCGGTCGAGGTAGGCCGAGACCAGCTCGGCCCGGTCACGTCGGGGCTCTTGGGGCAGGAATCCGACCGTGGCGGTCGGCGGTGTCAATTCGACGGAGCCTCGGTCGGGCTGGACGCGACCAGCCAGCACACCGAGCAACGTCGACTTACCGACACCGTTCGGTCCGACGAGGCCGATCGTCTCTCCACTGGCGACGGTGAGGTTGATCGAGTCGAGGACCACGTTCGGGCCGCGAGTCACCGTCACCGCGCGCGCTCGGAGTGGGGCGGCCGACTGCATCCCCTCAGTGTGGCGGCAACACGACAGCGGCACCCCCTTCGGTTTGGCGCCAACAGCGTCCACTCTTGCGAGCGACGAGGCGCCAGCCGAGGAGCGGCCAACCACGGCCTGCGTGGCCGGGGAACGCAATGAAAACGGCAGAACCCGTTTGCGGTTGCGAGCGACGAGGCGCCAGCCGAGGAGCGGCCAACCACGGCCTGCGTGGCCGGGGAACGCAATGAACGTACACTCCGACCCATGCCGATCCCCGGAGAGCACCATCCCGCCTTCGAGGAGTACTGCGAGGCCATCTTCGAGCTGGCCGAGGACGACATCGACGTCATCCAGGCACGCATCGCCGACCGGCTGCAGGTGAGCCGCCCGGCGGTCAGCGAGATGATGCGCCGGCTCGAACACGAAGGGCTGATCTCCAACGAAGGCGGAATCCGCCTCACCGATCGGGGGCGGGCGCTCGCCGAGAGCGTCGTCCGCCGGCACCGATTGGCCGAGCGGTTCCTCACCGACGTGCTCAACCTGTCGTGGGCCGAAGCTCACCACGAGGCCGGCAGGTGGGAGCACGTGATGAGCTCCTCGGTCGAGGTCGGCGATGGACCGGCTGCTCGGCAACCCGACGACGTGCCCGCACGGCAATCCGATCCCCGGTTCCAACTACGTCGAGCCGCCCGCCGCCCCGTTGTCGTCGATCGACGTCGGCCACTCGTTCACGATCAGCCGGATCCCCGAGGAGCTCGAGTTCACACCGGGACTGCTCGAATACCTCGAAGCGTCCGAGCTCGTCCCTGGCACGAACGGCACCGTCACCGCCGTGTCCCCCGACGGCACGCTCACCGTGGAGATCGGCGGGCACCACGTCGGCGTCGGCGCCTTCGCCAGCGCCCGCATCCTGGTCAGTGTGTGAGCCCGGGCCGTCCATTGGCGGCGGCCGCGCTGCTCGTCACAGTGTTCGCTGGCTGTGCCACCGAAGTCGATCCTGAGATCCCCACGGCGATCACGGAGGCTTCGACGGTCACGACCGAGTTCGTCGCGTCCGGTCTCGACCGCCGAGTTGCTCGATCAGCTACTCGCCGAGGCGGGCACGCTGAGCGAGGCGATCGTGCAGAACGAGGGCCAGCACGAGATCATCGGCCGCATCGATGTGATCTGGACCGCTGCCCGACCCGGCGTCGAGCAGGCCAGCCCCGACAGCGTGACCGAGTTCGATCAGTCCATCGAGCTGATGCACACCGGTGTCGACCGCCGCCGCCCTGCCGATGCCGACAAGGCGTACAACAACCTCACCCAGCTCGTCGCCGCCCTCTAAGAGTCTGACTAGGCGGAGATGCGCTCGGCGTCGTCGAGGGTCGCCACGCCGGCGGCGAGCGGCTCCGGCAGCGGCTCGGCGTGGACGATCGTCAGTCGCTGCGTCGGCCGGGTGAGGGCGACGTAGAGCGCCCGCAGTCCCTGCAGTTCTGACGCCACGATGCGGGCCGGTTCGACGACGACGACGGCGTCGACCTCGAGTCCTTTGGCGAGACTGATCGGCACGATCGTGACCTGGGCGTCGAGTCCAGTCGCTGCTGCGCGGCCGTGGGCGATGTCGGCGGCCTCGAGCGCAGCCGACATCTCGTTGGCCATCTCGTCGGGGACGACCACGACGACGCTCATGCCGTCGCGCTCGGTCGTCAATGCCTTGGTAGCCGCGGCGACGGCCTGGCCAAGTTCGGCCGACGAGGTGACGGACACAACATCAGGGAGCGCATCCCCCTCGCGCACCGATCGGGGCGAGCGCAGTCCGGGCGTCGCGGCATGCATCACTTCGTCGGCAAGCTGCATGATCTGGGCGGGGATCCGGTACCCGACGGACAGCCCGGTCACCCGGCTCGGCCGGCGATCGGGGAGATGGTCGGTGACGTCGTCCCAACTCGACGGCGCCCACGGCCCGGTTGCCTGGGCGAGATCGCCGACGACCGTCAACGAGCCGTTCAGCGACCGGCGGGCGACCATCTTCAGCTGCATCGGCGACAGGTCCTGGACCTCGTCGACGACGATGTGGCCGTACGTCCTGATCTCGTCGGCCTCGTCGATGCGCCCACTCTTCGTCGGCACCGGACCGAGGACTTCGCGGGCGTCGTCGAGGAGAGCGATGTCGGACGCGGTCCACACGACGTCGGCGACATGCTCCGACCGTGGTCGATACAGGGCGGCGACCTCGCTGTCGTCGAACAGGTTGCGGGCGGCGAGGCGAAGCAGGGCCCGCGAGCCGAACAGGTCGTGGAGCAGTTGCGCCGGGGTGAGCACGGGCCACATCCGTTCGAGGGCGGCGCGGACCTGAGGGACGCCACGCAGCTCTTGGCGCAGCTCGCTGGCCGACAACTCAGCGCTGCGCGACGACGCGGCGAGGGCGGCGTAGAACTCGCCTTCCACAAAACGGCGGCCGGTGTTGTGACGACGGTGCCGGCGGGCGGCAGCCTTGACGATGCGGGCCGATTCGTCGACGGTGAGGCGCAGGTAACCGGCGCGGAACGGCACCACGAGCTCCTCCCGCAGCGGCCGCTCGCGGTCGCCGACGGCCCGGTCGATGAGCGCCGACATCCGGGCGTCGCCCTTGATCCGGCGAGTGACCGCGGGCTCGGCAGCGGCCTCGATCGCAGGGGCGAAGCGCACGTCGGGCACGAGGTCGGCGAGCACGACCTGTTCCACACCCGCCTCGCCGAGAGATGGCAGCACTCGTTCGATGTAGCGCAGGAACACCCGGTTCGGCCCGATGACGAGCACGCCTTGGTCTTCCAGCGGGAACCGGTGGGTGTACAGCAGGTAGGCGGCGCGGTGCAGGGCGACCACCGTCTTGCCCGTGCCCGGCCCACCCTGGACCACGAGCACGCCGGCCTGCGGCGAGCGAATGATCTCGTCCTGCTCGGCCTGGATCGTGGCGACGATGTCGCCGAGCGTCCCCGTGCGCCCGCGTTCGAGGGCGGCGAGCAGCGTCGAATAGCCGCTCAGCCCGGCGCCGGGGGCCTCGTCGCCGTTGAGTCCCTCGTCATGGCCGATTCCGAGATGTCCTTCGCCGAACAGCTCGTCCTCGATGCCGAGGATCGTCCGCCCTTCGACGGCGAAGTGGCGGCGGCGCAGGAGACCCATCGGCTCACGACCGGTCGCCCGGTAGAACGGCTCGGCGACCGGCGCTCTCCAATCGACGACGATGGGCTCGGAGTTCTGGTCGGCGATTGCCAGGCGGCCGATGTGGAAGCTCTCCGAGCCACTCGGATGCTCGGCGCGACGGTCGATCCGCCCGAACACCAGCGCGGCGTCGCCGAGATCGAGCTCGTTGAGGCGCTTGACGAGGGCCTCGTCGAAGGCGTTGCGCTCGAAACGAGCCTGCATCGTGCCGCCGAGGTCGGGCTCGTTGAGATCTCGCAGCCGCCACGCCGACGACTTCGTCGCCTCCAGGCAGTCGTAGGCGAAATCGACGTAGGCCTGCTCGGCGTCCAGTTCTGGGTGCTGTTGGGTCAAACCTTCCCCTCGACGTCGAGAGGCGAAATTGGGGTCTCGACATGCTATCTGGCGCGTCCAGTGATCGGCCCGCGGGACTGGCCGCCTGCCGAGCCCATGTACCCACCGATGGGTGTTTTCATGACCGAATCGTCATGAAAACGCCCATCGGTCGGGCGCTGGATAGCGTCAAACGCGTGTCCGAGCCCGCCTTCCTCGCCGCGGCGCTCGGGCAGCCCGCGGCCCACACGCCGGTGTGGTTCATGCGTCAGGCGGGACGGAGCCTCCCTGAGTATCGGGCATTACGCGGCGATGGGTCGATCCTCGACGCCATCAAACAACCCGACCTCGCAGCGGAGATCACGCTGCAGCCCGTTCGTCGCTACGGGGTCGACGCCGCCGTGCTGTTTTGCGACATCGTCGTGCCGGTCCATGCCGTCGGTTTCGGCATCGACGTCGCGCCTGGCACGGGGCCGGTCGCCTCCGAACCACTGCGCCGGCCGGAGGATCTGCGCCGGTTGCGCCCTTTGGTCCCCGATGACATCGGCTACGTCGCAGACGCTGTCTCACGCGTCGCCACCGAGCTCGGTCAAGCCACGCCCGTGCTCGCGTTCGCCGGCGCCCCGTTCACCGTGGCCAGCTATCTCGTCGAAGGCCGGCCGAGCCGCACCTACGAGCACACCAAGGCGTTGCAGCACACCGACCCGTCCACCTGGCACGAGTTGATGGACACCCTGGCTGCGATGGCGGTCGAGTTCGTCGACGTCCAGCTCACCGCCGGGGCCCGGGCGTTCCAACTGTTCGACAGCTGGGCCGGCACGTTGTCCGCTTCCTCTTACGAACGCTTCGTCCTCCCCCACTCCCGGCGTGTCTTCGCCGAGCTGGCGGAGCGCCACCCGGGCGTCCCTGGCATCCACTTCGGCATCGGCTGCGACCACCTGCTCGAGCTGATGGCCTCGACCGGCGCTCGGGTGATCGGCCTCGACTGGCGGACGTCGATCGACTCGGCACGCAAGCGGCTCGGCGACGACAACGCCGTGCAGGGCAATCTCGACCCGGCACTGGTGCTCGCCGGCACCGATGTCGCCCTTGCCGGCGCCGCCGCCGTCCTCGCCGACAACGGCAATCGGCCGGGACACATTTTCAACCTCGGCCACGGCGTCCATCCGGCCAGCGATCCGGGGGTGCTCGCCGCGATCGTCGACTACGTCCACGAAACGACCGCATCGTGACCGCCGGAGTGTTGTTGATGGCGTACGGGTCGCCGCGCCGTCAGGAGGACATCGCCGCCTACTACACCGACATCCGTCGCGGCCAGCCGCCGAGCGCCGAGCAACTCGCCGACCTCACCCGGCGCTACGACGCGATCGGCGGGCTCAGCCCACTCGTCGAGCGCACCGAGGCGCAGCGGACGATGCTCTCTGGCGAGCTCGACAGGATCGTGCCAGGGGGCTTCACGGTTCGCCTCGGATTCCGCCACTCCGAACCAACCATCGAGCAGGCCGTCGACTCGCTGGCCGACGCCGGCGTCGACGAGATCGTCGGTCTCGTGCTGGCGCCGCACTACTCGACGATGTCCGTGGCCGTCTACCTAGAACGTGCGGCGAAAGCCGCTGCGCTCCGGGACTCGAGGTTCACCGGGATCGAGAGCTGGGCGACTGAACCGGTCTATGTCGACCTGCTCGCAGGTGACCTCGAGTCGTGTCTCGCCCATCCCGACATGCCGGCACGCACGAAGGTCGTGCTCACCGCCCACTCGCTCCCCAGCCGGATACTCGCCGGCGATGATCGCTACGTGGCCGAGGTCTCGGCCACGGCCACCCTCGTGGCCGACCGGGCGGGTCTCGCCGACGATCGCTGGACGATCGCCTGGCAGTCGGCCGGCCGGACCAGCGAGCCCTGGCTCGAGCCCGACCTCCTCGGCGTCATCGACGCGCTCGGCGCCGACGATGAGGTCGACGGCGTCCTGGTCTGCCCGTGCGGCTTCGTCGCCGACCACCTCGAGGTGCTCTACGACCTCGATATCGAGGCCGCCACGCGTGCCGAAGCCGCCGGCCTGACGTTCCGCAGGACCCAGGTGGTCAACGACGACAGCGGCGTGATGTCCGCCCTCGCTCGTCGCATCGTCGCCGCCGCCGGCGGGTCATGACCCGACGCGTCGTCGTCATCGGCGGCGGGGTCGCCGGACTGACCGTCGCCGAACGGCTCGGTGCCACAACCAGCCGCGACGACGTGGCCGTCGAGTTGCGCGAGGCAGGCGACCGGCTCGGTGGCGTGCTCAAGACGTCGGCGTTCGCCGGGCGGGCGGCGATCGACGAGGGCGCCGACGCCTTCCTCGCCCGTGTCCCCCACGGCACCGCGCTCGCCGAACGTGTCGGCCTCGCCGCTGACTTGACGTCACCGTCGACGTCGGCCGCCTTCGTCTGGCACGACAGGCTCCACCGCATCCCCGACGGGCTGGTCCTCGGTGTCCCGGGAAACCCCGCCGCCTTGGCCACGAGCCGGCTGCTCAGCCCGCGAGGCGAAGCGCGAGCGGCCATCGAGCCGTTACTGCCAGACGGCAAGGACCCCGGCGATTCGATCGGACGGCTGGTCCGCGCTCGCTTCGGCGACGAGGTCCACGAGCGCCTCGTCGACGCGTTGATCGGGAGCATCTACGCCACCGACACCGATCGATTCAGCCTGGCGATGATCCCCCAGCTCGCCGCCCTCGCCGACGGCCGGCGGAGCCTCGTGCTCGCCGCTCGCCGCGTCCGTCGGGCGACGCCGAACAGCAGCGGACCGCTGTTCCGGACGCCTCGGCAGGGAATGGCGACACTCGCGTCGGCGACCGCCGCAGCGGCCGAGCAATCCGGTGTCGTGGTCATGCGTTCGTCGGCCGTCATGTCGGTTCGCCGAGACGGGTCGGCCTGGCGGGTCGACGACGAGGCAGCCGACGCCGTGGTGCTGGCGACACCGGCCGATGTCACGGCCCGGCTCGTGACCGCGGCCGCGCCACCGCTGGTCGAGCAACTCGTCGGCGCCGAGCGGGCCAGCGTCACGATCGTCACGCTGGCTGTGCCAGAGCTGCCACCGTCGGTTGCCGGCACGAGCGGCTACCTCGTGCCGAAGCCGGACCAGCGCCTCGTCACCGCCGCCTCGTTCGGTTCGCAGAAGTGGTCGCACTGGACGGGACCCGGCGAGATCGTGCGGGTGTCGCTCGGTCGCGACGGGCTACCGGTCGACGGTCTCGACGATGACACGCTCATCACCGCCGCAGTCGACGAAGTCGGCAATCATCTCGGCGTCGACCTGCAACCCACAGACATCCGGGTGAGCCGGTGGCCACGGTCGTTCCCGCAGTACCGGCCCGGACATCTGCGCTGGCTCGCAGCGGTCGACGAGGCGACACCGGCGGGTCTGTTCGTCACCGGTGCGAGCTATCGGGGCATCGGCGTGCCGGCCTGCATCGCCGATGCCGAGCGCACGGCTGCCGCCGTGGTCGCCTACCTCGCCGACCAATCGCCTTAGGTACCGGAGTGGTCGACCCACGACCAAAACGGTGACTTAACCCCAGCGAGCTGCTCAGGTGTAATACGGGTTCTCGCCGGTGGTGTGGTCGGTGAGGTCCTTGACGGCGGTGATCTCCGGAACCGATTCGGCGAGCATCGTCTGGACGCCGTCGAGCATCGTCATCCGGCTCATCGAGCAACCGTGGCAACCGCCGCCCATCGTCATGTACGCCGTGCCCTCGCCGTTGTGCCCGACGTAGGTGACGAACCCGCCGTGCACGGCGAGCGCCGGGTTCACCTCGTTGGCGACGAGCTCGCGCACCTGGGCGGACAGCTCGTCGTCGCCGATCAGACCCTCGATGTCGGGGGCGGCAGGGCGGTTCGGGTTGCGGATCACGAGGCCCTGCGACTCCGTGAAGTCGAGTGTCGCGCCGGAGAGCGAGTCGACGTCCTTGCCGGGGATCATCACCTTCAATGAGCCGTGGGTCCGGACCTCGTCGGTGAACGCGGCGGAAAGGAACTCCTCGAAGCCGAGCTCGTAGCGGAAGTCCTCGCCAGGCCGGGAGACGACCTCGAGGCGTAGGCCGAGCTGGTCGGCGTCGGATTCCTCGGCACGCAGCTCGACGAGCTTGGCGAGGGCGGCCTCGGTGATCTCGACGATCGGTTCGCTGGCCACCGGCACATCCGTGGCGAGTCCGGCGAGCGGGCTGCGCTGGGTCATGACATCACGCTACCGACGCAGCCATCGTCTGTTGCTGGCATCCTGGACCGGTGACCATCGACACGTCAGCACGTCAGTGGCCCGAATTGACGCTCGCCGACTGGGCGGACACCAAAGAGACCGTCCATCGCTGGACCCAGGTCGTCGGGAAGGTGCGCCTGGCGTTGGAACCGTGGGTCAATCACTGGTGGCAGATTCCGTTCTACGTCTCCGCCCGAGGCCTCACGACGTCGCTGATGCACGCCGAGAATCGCAGCCTGGAGATCGAGTTCGACTTCATCGACCACGTCCTGGCGATGCGAACCACGGACGGCGAGAGGCGCGTCGTCCGCCTCGAACCGCGATCGGTCGCGGATTTCGCTGCCGAGACGCTGGCAGCGCTCGCCGACCTCGGCGTCGAGGTCGACATCCTCGAGCGGCCAGTGGAGATTCCCGACGCCACGCCGTTTGCCGAGGACACTGGCCATGCGTCCTACGACCGAGAGGCGATCGGGCGATTCTGGCGAGCGCTCGTCGAGATCGACCGCGTTCTCGACGTGTTCCGTGGCCGGTTCATCGGCAAGGCCAGCCCGGTGCACTTCTTCTGGGGCGGGTTCGACATGGCCGCGACCCGGTTCTCCGGGCGCATCGCGCCACGCCATCCTGGCGGCGTGCCCAACTGCGCCGACTGGGTGATGCACGACGCCTACAGTCACGAGGTCAGCAGCTGCGGGTACTGGCCCGGCGGTTCGGATGAGGGATCGTTCTATTCATACGCCTATCCCGAGCCCAACGACTTCTCCGCTCGGACCGTGTCGCCGGACGAGGCCTACTACGACAAGGCACTGATGGAGTTCATCCTTCCCTACCGTGCCGTGCGGACGGCGGCCGACCCCGACGCCGCGTTGCTGGCGTTCCTGCAGAGCACCTACGAGGCGGCGGCGACGACCGGCGCCTGGGACCGTGCCGCCCTCGAAGCGGACGGAGTCGGACATGACTGAGGGCAGTCGCAAGGCGATCCTCGCTGCCTTCTTCGCCAACCTCGGCATCGCCATCGCCAAGTTCGTCGGCTTCCTCATCACCAGCTCGGCAGGGTTGCTCGCCGAGTCGATCCACTCCGTCGCCGACACGGGCAACCAGGGCCTGCTGATGCTCGGCGGCAAGCGGGCGGCGCGCAAGCCCGACGCCGAGCATCCCTTCGGCTACGGCAGAGAGCGCTACTTCTGGGCGTTCGTCGTTGCCCTCGTGCTGTTCTCGGTGGGCGGCTTGTTCGCCTTGTTCGAAGGCATCGAGAAGCTGCGTCACCCACACGAGGTCGAGAACCTCGGCGTGGCGATCGGCATCCTCGTGTTCGCCATCTGCCTCGAATCGTTCTCGCTGCGCACTGCCTACCGCGAAGCGAAGGTCCACAAGGACCCCGGCGAGTCGTGGTGGAAGTACATCCGCACGGAAAAGTCGCCGGAGCTACCCGTCGTCCTGCTCGAGGACATCGGTGCCGAGATCGGCCTGTTCATGGCCCTCACCGGTGTGCTCCTCGCCCACTTCACCGACGAGCCCCGCTGGGACGCGATGGGGTCGATCGGCATCGGCATACTGCTCGTCGTCATCGCCGTCACACTGGCGATCGAGATGAAGGGACTGCTCGTCGGCGAGTCGGCCACGCCGGAGGACGTCGACGAGATCACCGCGGCCCTCGTCCGCTCCCAGCACGTGCGCAGCGTGATCCACATGAAGACGCAGCACATCGGCCCCGACGAGCTGATCGTCGCCGTCAAGGTGGAGTTCGACCCGACGATCTCGATGACCGAACTCGCCGAAGCGATCAACACCGCCGAGAAGGCGGTGCGGGCGGACGTTCCGATCGCCAAGCTCGTCTACATCGAGCCCGATATCCGCCACGCCACCGCCGACTCGACATCCGCATGATTGGTGAGCGGAGCGTGCAGGTTTCTGGCTCTCCTGAACGTTCCGTGGGTCTGGCCATCGCGCCAGTCAGGCGCGCTGGCTCTGGAAGCAGGTGGTAGCGACAGCGGCGGCGGTGCCGAGATTCTGCGGCGTCGAAGACGACAAATATGTCTCGTTCGTGGCGGTAGAACACCGCATCGACGGACGCCGTCGATTCCGGAGCCGCAATCCAGACAGAAATGTCTCGATCGGGGACCCAGAATCCGTCGAGCCCGTCGCGATGGCCTGCGACCACCCACTTCAAGAGCCGACTACAGCTACCGGGCGACGGCCAGACCCGCGGATCCATCAGGAGAGCCAGATTTCTGGACGCTGGACTCACCAACGTCGCTGGCGGGTAACGTAGGCGTCGGAACCTGCGGGGAGCTCACGGGATCGGTGGGCTGAGAGGGTGGCTGCCGCCGCCGACCCGAGAACCTGATCCGGGTAATGCCGGCGGAGGAAGATGGCCGCAGACAACACCGTTCTCGTAGTCACGGGAGGCGCTCCGCTCGACGACGTTGCCGTGCGCGCTGCTGCCGGCGCCGGGCGCGTTGTCGCCGCTGACGGCGGTCTCGATCACGCCCTGGCCGCCGGGATCCGGCCCGACGTGCTCGTCGGTGATCTCGATTCGATCTCGGCAGCCGGTCTCGACTGGGCGACAGCGAACATCACGGTCGACCGCCACCCCACGGACAAGGCGGCCACGGACACGGAGCTGGCTCTGTCGTGCGCGTCGGCAATGAAGCCGGATCGCATCGTGCTGCTCGCCGGTCGTGGAGATCGGCTCGACCACGGCATCGCCGCCCTCGGCGCCCTCGGGGGCGACGACCTCGCAGATACTCCGGCGATCGAGGGCTGGTGGGGATCCGACCACGTCGTCATCGTCCGCCCCGGTCGCACCGTCGAGGTGAACCACCCAATCGGCACGACGTTCTCGTTGCTCGCCCTCCACGGCGGCTGCCGGGGTGTCACCGTCTCCGGCTCACGCTGGCCGCTCGTCGATGCCGACCTCGGGCCGATGAGCGGACTCGGTGTGTCCAACGAGGTCGTCGAATCGCCATGCCGCGTCGAGGTCACCGCAGGTGTTCTGACCGTGATCGTCCCAGGAGCCCAACCATGAGATCAGCACTGCTCGCCGCCGCAATCGCCCCGTTCGGCATCGCCGCCGACACTGCGTCGAACGAGCCCAACGACGTCACGCTCGTCGTCTACGACTCGTTCCCAACCGAAGACACCTCGCTCAACGACGCCTTCGACAGTTTCACCGACGACACCGGCATCGACGTCGAACTGCTCGTTGCCGGCGACGCCGGGACGATGGCCGCCAAGGCGGTGCTCACCGCCGGCAACCCGGAGGGCGACGTGATGTGGGGCGTCGACAACACGTATCTCTCGCGTACGGTCGACGAGGGTGTGTTCGATCCCTATGAGGCCGCTGGTATCGAACACATCGACGGGGTGTTGACCGATCTCGTGCCCGGTCACGAGGCCACACCCGTCGACTTCGGCGACGTCTGCGTCAACTACGACATCGCCTGGTTCGCCGATCAGGACCTGGACCCGCCCGCCGATCTCGCGTCCCTGACCGACCCTCGGTACGCCGACCTCTTCGTCGTGCAGAACCCGGCCGCCTCGTCCCCCGGGCTGGCCTTTGTGATGGCGACCGTTGCGGAGTTCGGCGACGAGGCGTGGGTCGAGTACTGGCAGGACCTCGTCGCCAACGGCGTCGAGGTTGTCGACGGCTGGACCGAGGCGTACTACGAACGATTCAGCGGCGCCAGTGACGGACCGAAGCCGCTCGTCGTCAGCTACGGCAGCAGCCCACCCGCCGAGGTCCTCTTCGCCGACCCTCCGGTGGACGAGGCACCGACTGCCGTCGTGGTCGACACTTGCTTCCGCCAGGTCGAGTTCGCCGGCGTGTTGCGCGGGACCGATGCACCGGACGAAGCCCGCCGCCTCGTCGACTTTCTCATCAGCGAGGACTTCCAGTCAGAGGTTGCCCTCAACCTGTTCGTGTACCCGGCGAACAGGAACGTCGACCTGCCCGCCGAGTTCACCGACTTCTCCGTCGTCGCCGACGATCCCTACTCGATCGACCCGGCGACGATCGACGCCAACCGCGACGATTGGATCGAGACCTGGACCGACACGGTTCTCCGTTGAACCGACTGCCCCGATGGCTCGTGCCGGCGCTCGTCGCTGTGCCGGTGGTCGTGGTCGCCGTGTTCTACGCCTGGCCGCTGGCCAACGTCCTCGCCCGCGGCCTCAGTCGTTCGGCGATCGTCGAAACACTCGGCGACGCCGTGACGTGGGATGTCGTCTGGTTCACGCTGTGGCAGGCCCTCGTGTCGACGGCGCTCACAGTCGCGCTCGGACTGGCACCGGCCTACGTCATCGCAACCTTTGACTTCCCCGGCCGGCGCCTCCTCGACAGCGCCCTCGTCGCCGTGTTCGTGCTCCCGACGGTGGTGATCGGCGCCGCCGTACTCGCTGTCCTGCCGGCACCGATCGAGCGCGGTGTCGTAGCGATCGTCACCGCCCACGTGCTGTTCAACCTGGCGGTCGTCGTGCGCACCGTCGGGGCCGTGCTGTCGACGTTGCCCCGCGACCGCGAAGCCGCGGCGGCCACACTCGGTGCCGCGCCGCGCCGGGTATTCCGCGAGATCACGCTGCCGGCGATCCTTCCGTCGATCGGCGCGGCCGCGGCCATCGTCTTCGTGTTCACCTTCACGTCGTTCGGTGTCGTCCGTGTCCTGGGCACCATCCGCAACTCGACGGTGGAGGTGGAGATCTGGCGACAGGCGACTCGCTTCGGGGACCTCGGGTCGGCGGCCGTGCTCACCGTCGTGCAACTCGCCGTCATCGCCCTCCTCGTCGTCGGGTCGACGAGGTTGCTGCGCCGGTACACCCGGCCGCTCGGGCTCACCGTCGACCGCCAACGCCACACACCTCGACGCGGCGGTCAACGCCGCCTCGTCGCAATCACAGCCATCGCCACCGCCGCCGTCATCGCCCTTCCGATGGTTGCCCTCGTGGAACGGTCGCTGCGATCTGGCGACGGCTACTCCCTGCGGGCCTGGCGCGGCCTCGGCTCGGCGCAGGTCCGGCCTGGAATCCGCATCGGTCTCGACCCGATCGACGCGTTGCTCACCTCGCTACGAGTGATGGTCGTCGCCGTTGCGGTCGCGGTCACGGTTGGTGCGCTGGCGGCGCTGGCGATCGCCGCGGCGACCCGTGGTGGCCGGGCGCTCGACACGGCGCTGCTGTTGCCGATCGCCACGTCGGCGGTGACGATCGGCTTTGGGATCCTCATCACGTTCGACGAGGATCCGTTCGACTGGCGGGGCACGTGGTGGATCGTCCCGGTTGGGCATGCCCTCGTGGCGATCCCGTTTGTCGTCCGCACCGTGCTCCCCGTGCTGCGCGGTGTCGAGGTCCGGCGCCTGGAGGCGGCGGCGACACTTGGTGCGTCACCGCTGCGGGCCTGGCGTGCGGTCATGCTCCCTCATCTGCGACGCCCGCTGGTGGTCGGTGCCGGGATCGCTGCGGCGATCTCGCTCGGCGAGTTCGGGGCGACGAGCTTCCTGTCACGAAGTGGGCAGGAGACGATGCCGATCGCCATCGAGCGCCTGCTCGGGCGTACCGGCACGCTCTTGCAGGGTCAGGGCTATGCCCTCGCCGTGATCCTCGCCGCGGCGACGATCGCCGTCGTGATCCTCATCGATGTCGCGGAAAACCCACCTCATGAGTGATCTCGTCGTCACCGACGTGCACGTCGCCTTCGGCGAGCGAACGGTGCTCGACGGGGCCGACCTGCGCGTCGAGAGCGGGGAGATCGTCGGCCTGCTCGGCCCGTCGGGCAGCGGTAAATCCACGCTGCTGCGGGTGATCGCAGGATTGGTGATCCCAGATCGTGGCACGGTGAGCATCGACGGTGTCGACGTCACCGACGTGCCGACGCATCGCCGCGGGGTCGGGATGGTGTTCCAGGACGAGCAGCTGTTCGAGCACCTCGACGTCGCCGGCAACGTGGGGTTCGGATTGCGTATGCGCGGCGACGCCCCGCCGACGCGACAGCAGCGAGTTGCGCACCTGCTCGATGTCGTCGGACTCGCCGAGTTCGAGCGGCGCAACGTGCGACAGCTCAGCGGTGGCGAGGCCAAGCGCGTCGCGCTGGCCCGCTCGCTGGCGCCCACACCGCGTGTGCTGCTCCTCGACGAGCCGCTGACCGGTCTCGACCGCGAGCTCCACGATCGACTGGCCGGCGACCTCGCCGGGATCCTGCGTGCCGAGCAGACGACGTCGCTGCTCGTCACCCACGACCGTGGGGAGGCAGAGATGATCGCCGACCGTGTCATCACGATCGATGAGCTGGTAGCCAAGACATCGTGAACGAGCTCGTCGAGAGTGTCCGCGTCGAGGAGATCTACGACCTGCGCTTCGAGGTGTTGCGCCGTGATACGCCGAGCGACAACGTCGACTTCGCGCACGATCGTGACCCCGACACCATCCACCTCGCCGTCCGTGATGAGTCCGGCGCCGTGATCGCCGCCTCGACCTGGACCCCGAAGCCGTTCCCCGGTCGCCCCGACGATGCTGCCGTGCAGCTGCGCGGCATGGCGGTCGACGCGAAGCACCAGGGACGCGGCCTCGGTGCGGCGATGATCGCCGCCGGACTCGGCGACGCCCGCCGCCGGGGAGCAGCGTTGGTGTGGGCGAACGCCCGCGACTCGGCGCTCGAGTTCTATGTGGCCAACGGCTTCGCCGTGGTCGGCGAGGGATTCCGCACCACCGACACCGACTTACCCCACCACCGCATCGTCCAGGTGTTGTGATCGCACGACGAGCTGGGGCCGTGCTGCCCGCTCCACGATGGCGGGCCGGTGGCGGGTCATCACCTTGCGGACGAGGATCGCCGTGCTTTCGGCAAGGCCGAGGATGCCGAACACGATCAGCGGCGGATCGCCGCGGACGTAGCCGTAGGTGCCCCACAACGCCGATTCGACGAGACGCAGCATCCACGTCGATGTGGCGATGCCGCTCGGACTCCAGGTCCGCCACGCCGTCACGACCGCTGGCGTGAGCTGAACGAGGTAGGCGACACCGAGCAGGGCGGCAATCGAACCCGGCCCACCCAACCACCGAACCGTGAGCAGCATCGCCAACCACGCCATCGCGACAACGAGCGCAATGTGCGCCGACCCCCGGCGCGTCTGACGGCGACGACGAGCAGGGCGTTGGCCGCAATGTTGAAGGCGCCTTCCGGAACCGCCGGCCAGAGCCCCTCGCCACCGAGGTAGACGGTCCAACCGATCTCTGACGACACCGTCAGCGCGGCCGCGGTGACGGAGACACCGGCGATGTCGTCGGTGCGCCGGATGCGGGCGACCTGCGGCCACGTGCACAACATGCTGAGGACGGTGGCGGCGGCCGCTGCCACAATCGCCACGTCGATCGATCCGTACCCCATCCCGACCTCTCCGCGGTGCGCGTCCGCCCGCCAGAGATGAAGAGTGCGAGCGGGCACCGCAGATACCCAGGGATGATGTGGCAGAGATCACTTCCGCTCCGACGCCGTGATGACGCCCAGGTGGGGTGACGAACCTTCAAACGCACGACGACAGGAGCAACGAATGCCGACCGCCGATTGGTACTACGCCCAAGCCGATCTGCTCAGGGGACGGGCAGAAGCCTGCCGGCAACTAGCCCATCGCCTCGACGCTGCCGCCTTGTTCGACCTCCACCAGTACTCCGGTGTGCTCACGTGGGATTGTCCGGCCGCCGACGAGTTCGACCGCCTGCTGGGCGGCTATTGCGGTGAACTGCAGGCGGCGATCGACGCCTTACGGGCCAACGCCCTGGGCCTGAGCGGCGACGCCGACGACTACGAGCGCCGCGGCGCCGCCGAACTCTTCAACTCCGACTAGAAGATTCCGGCGGCCGGCAACCCCTCGATGTCGGTGCGGCCGAGCAGCCAGCACAGCCGCTGCCGCGGCGGGACGCTGTTGGCCGCGACGGGGAGGCCGGTGGCGCCCATCGGCTGGCGGGAGCTGTACAGCATCTCCATCCGGCGCAGGTCCTCGCGGACGTACTCGTCGGGCCAATCGTCGGGAGTGAACGCCGGGTCCCCGAGGTCGGCGTGATGGACGACGACCTCGCGGAGGCGGCGGAACGGGAGGTCGGTGTGGGGCACCGACTCCCCGGACGAGTTCGTCATCGCCAGGTCCCACCGATCCTGGGTGGCGAACACGTCCTCCAGCGTGGCGGCCGACGATCGAACATCGGCGACGAGGGCATCCCAGTCACGGCCGGCGCCGGCCTCGATATCCGCATTGCGACTGACGGCCCCGCCCTCGTACTGGGTGACCGACTCTCCGCGCCGTGCCGCTTCGAGGACGCGGACGAAGCTGTCGGCGTTGCGGGCGATGTGCGTGAGCACGTGGCCTCGCGTCCAATCTGGGAGCAGGCACGGCCGAGTCGGGTCCGCATCAGGCCCACCAGTCATTGCCTCGAGATGCTCGACGAGGGCGCGGTGGGCGTCGTGCACCTGCTCGATCACGCGCCGGCGGGCGGCGTCCTCCATCACTCGGCCCAGACGCCGAGTTCGTTACCGGCAGGGTCGCGGAAGTGGAATCGGCGTCCGCCGGGGAACTCGAAGATCGGGGCCGTGATCTCGCCACCGTTGGCCTCGACGCGGGCGAGGGTGGCTTCGAGGTCGTCGGCCTTGAGCACGACCAGCGGTATCGACGTCGTCGATGTGGCCGCGGACGTGAATCCTCCGTCGAGACCGGCGTCGCCGATTCCCGTGTAGTCGGGCCCGTAGTCGGTGAAGCTCCAGCCAAACGCCGCTTCGTAGAAGGTCTTCGTGGCGACGAGGTCGCCACCTGGGAGTTCGACGTAGTTGATCGGTTCGGGCATGGTGGGATCTTGTCACGTCGCCGTCGCAGCTGGGACGTGGCAACCTGTTCCTCATGCAATTGGGCATGATCGGCCTCGGCCGGATGGGGGCGAACATGGTCCTCCGGCTGATGCGGGCCGGCCATGAGTGCATCGGGTACGACGTGTGGCCGGACGCTGTGGCGACGATGACCGGGGAGGGGATGTCCGGCAGCGCGTCGCTGGAGGAGCTTGTCGGCGCGCTCGCCGCCCCCCGCCACGTGTGGATGATGGTCCCTGCCGCGTTCGTCGGCGAGACCGTCGACAAGCTGGCACCGCTCCTCGAGCGCGGCGACACGATCATCGACGGAGGCAACTCGTGGTACCGCGACGACGTCGACCGCGCCGCTCCGCTCGCTGATCGCGGCATCGAGTACGTGGACGTCGGCGTGAGCGGTGGGGTCCACGGCCTCGAACGGGGCTACTGCCTGATGGTCGGCGGTTCTCCCGCCACCGTCGCGCAGCTGACCCCGATCTTCGATGCCCTCGCACCCGGCGTCGAGGCCGCCGAGCGGACGCCTACCCGCGCGGCCCGTGACGACACACCGTCGAATGTCGAGCATGGGTGGTTGCACTGCGGCCACAACGGTGCCGGCCACTTCGTGAAGATGGTCCACAACGGCATCGAGTACGGGCTGATGGCCGCCTACGCCGAGGGGCTCAACGTGCTCGCCAAGGCGGACATCGGCGCCGAGGACCACGTCGAGGACGCCGAAACGGCACCGCTCCCCCATCCGCAGTACTACCGCTACGACCTCGACCTCGCCGCAATCACCGAGGTGTGGCGCCGGGGCAGCGTGGTCGCCAGCTGGCTGCTCGACCTCACCGCCGAGGCGCTCGTAGTCGACCCCAAGCTCGAAGGCTTCGCCGGGAACGTCTCGGACTCCGGCGAGGGACGGTGGACCGTTAACGCGGCGATCGACGAAGGTGTCCCGGTTCCGGTGCTGGCGGCCTCCCTGTTCCAACGGTTCAGCTCACGAGGCCGATCCGACGTCGCCGACAAGGTGCTCTCGGCGATGCGCGCCGGCTTCGGCGGGCACGTCGAGCGCCAGGAATCCTCGAGATGACCCCCACCCACACCGGCCGCCTCCCCCACGCCGACGCCCTCGTGCTGTTCGGCGCCACCGGCGACCTCGCCAAGCGCAAGCTGTTCCCGGCGCTGTACCACATGGAAAATCGTCGCGAGCTCGACTTGCCGGTCGTCGGTGTCGCCCGCAGCGATTGGACCGACGACATCTTCCGCAAGGAGGCGACTGCGGCGATCGAGGCGGCGGTGCCAGAGCCCAAGAAGACCGTGATCAAGCGCTTGCAGAGGCGCCTCGACCTCGTTCAGGGTGACTACGGCGACACCTCGACCTGGGCGGCGCTCACCGACGTCCTCGACAAGCACGGCTCGAAGACGGCGGTCTTCTACATGGCGATCCCCCCGTCGATGTTCCCGACGGTCGCCGAGGCGTTGGCGTCGGTGGGGCTCAACGAGCGTGGCCGGATCGTCGTGGAGAAGCCGTTCGGTCGCGACCTGCGCTCTGCTCACGAGCTCAACCTCGTTTTGCACAAGGTGTTCCCCGAGCACCACATCTTCCGCATCGACCACTATCTCGGCAAGGAGTCCGTCGAGGACCTCCTCGTATTCCGCTTCTCCAACACGATGTTCGAACCGGTGTGGAATCGCCGGTACGTGCGCAGCGTGCAGATCACGATGTCGGAAACGATCGGCGTCGAGGGCCGCGGCTCGTTCTACGACTCCGTCGGGGCGATCCGCGACGTGTTCCAGAATCACCTGTTGCAGGTCGTGTCGCTCCTGGCGATGGAGCCCCCCGTCGGGCACGAGGCGAGCTATCTGCAGGACGAGAAGGTCAAGGTGTTCGCCGCAATTGAGCCACTCGACTGCTCGATGCTGGTCCGCGGCCAGTACCAGGGCTACCGCGACGAGGTAGGCGTCGCCAAGCGATCCAAGACGGAGACGTTCGTCGCCGCCAAGTTGCAGATCGATTCGTGGCGCTGGGCCGGCGTGCCCTGGTACGCCCGCGTCGGCAAGGGCTTGGCACAAGCGGCGACGGAGGCGGTCATCGAACTCCAGTCGCCGCCCCGCCTGCTGTTCGACGAGGCCGGCGGGCCGACACCGGAGCGCAACCTGATTCGCCTGCGCCTCGGCAAGGACGACGGGGTGACGTTCCAGCTCCAGGCGAAGACACCTGGACCACACCTCGACAGCCAGTCGATGAACGTGTCGGTCGATTTCGCCGCCGCCCTCGGCGACCGTAGGGAGGCCTACGAGCGGCTGCTCGGCGACGCCATCGTCGGCTCACCGCGACGGTTCGCCCGCGAGGACGCCGTCGAACAGATGTGGCGCATCGTCGACCCGGCGCTGAAGGTCGAGAACTGCGGCCCGGTCTATCGTTATCCGGTGGGCAGCTGGGGGCCGAAAGAGGCCGACCGCATCCTCCCCGACGGCGACGTCTGGTTCCCGCCGAGCTGACCGTCAGCAGTCGAGACTCAGGTTGAGTGCAGCACACACCTCCGGCCAACGGTGCACCGGTAACACCGTGATCCGGCGGGTGAGAAACGCCTTGTCGAGCGCACCGAGGTTGTCAAGCGACAGCACCCCCTCCGCCGGCATCCCATCGCTACGGCCGAGCTCGACCTCTGAAGGAATGCGCCGTTCGGAGCGAGTGACAGGGACACCGATGACTCGAGTGAGCACAGGAATCGCCTCGTCGCGAGTGAGGATCAGATACGGCCGTGGCTTTTCGTCAGGCGGCTCGAACCACCACACCTCACCGCGCGCTACCACGACAGGCCGGCGGCTTCTTCGTCGGCTGCGAGTGCTCTCATGGCGCGACGGGTGTTGCGGTCGGCCTGTTCCTCGACATTCCCCCACTCGTCGATCGTCGGCTGGGGCATTCGTCGATACCCCTCGACGTAGCGCTCGATCTTCGCCTGCAGTGACTCCGTCTTGAGGAAATCGCTGAGGACTGTTCGAATCAGTGCTGACCGAGACACGCCCCGCTCTTGCGCCTCGTCGTCCAAGCGCTTGACCAGGTCATCGCTCAATTGGACCATCGTCTGTGTCCGTGCCATAGCCCTATGATAGCCATATGACCGACGCGCCGACCGAGGATCCCCGGCCGGACGACCTGCACCGCGTCCCGTCCGTGGTGATCGTCAACACCGGTGACGGCAAGGGCAAGAGCTCGGCGGCGTTCGGGGTGATGATCCGGGCTGTCGCCCGGGATTGGCGCGTCGCCGTCGTGCAGTTCGTCAAGAGCGGCAAGTGGAACGTCGGCGAGGAGAAGATCGGTCGCCAGCTCGGCGTCGAGTGGTTCAACGTCGGCGACGGGTTCACGTGGGACTCCGCCGACCTCGACCACGACAAGGCGCTCGCCCGCGAGGGCTGGGACACCGCCGCGTCGCTGATCGCCGCCGGCGAGCACCGTCTCGTCGTTCTCGACGAGATCACCTACCTGTGCACGTGGGGATGGATCGACACGGCGAGCGTCGTTGCGGCAATTCGTGACCGGCCGGAGCACGTCAACGTCGTCATCACCGGCCGCGATGCGCCGACAGAACTCATCGAGGCCGCCGACACGGTGACCGAGATGCGCAAGGTCAAGCATGCTTACGACCAAGGCGTCAACGCCATCCGCGGCATCGAATACTGACACACTGCTCTCGTGAACCTGCGGGAAGGGCTCGACGGCCTGCCCGAGCCGGACGAGGCGGCGATCGCCGCCGTGCACGCCCGCGCCGCCGACATCCTCCGCCCGCCCGGCGCGCTGCAGTGGCTCGACGACGTGGCGGCGTGGATCGCCGGCTGGCAGCGACGGCCGCTGCCGACGGTCGAGCGTCCCGTCGGCGTGGTGTTCGCCGCCGATCACGGCGTGGCCGCCGCAGCGAAGGTCAGCGCCCTCGAGCCGAAGGTGACGGCGGCGATGTTCGAGGCCTTCGCCGAGGGTCGCTCGACGATCCGTAGCTTCGCCCGCCACGCCGGAGCGACCGTCTCGGCGATCGACGTCGGGGTCGGCAAGCCGACCGGTGACATCCGCGTCGAGGCGGCGATGTCGGCGGAGCGGTTCGCCGAGATCGTCGACATCGCCTGGGCCGACCGTTGACGGCCTCGACGGCGACCTCCTCGTCGTCGGCGAGATGGGCATCGGCAACACCACCGCCTCGGCAGCGGTCGCGGCGGCCCTCGCTGGCGGCGAGACGGCGGCGTGGGTCGGCCGCGGCACGGGCATCGACGACGCCACGCTGTCCGTGAAGCGCGCCGCCGTACAACAGGCCGTGCGCCGCATTGCCGGGGTCACCGATCCCCTGGACGTGCTCCGCGAGGTGGGCGGCGCCGAGCTCGTCGCCATCGCCGCTGCGGTCGTCGCCGCCCGTCACCGCTCGCTGCCGGTCGTCCTCGACGGCTACGTCGTCACGGCGTCGGTGCTACCGCTCGTGTTGCTCGCCCCGACGATCCTCGACCACTGCACCGTGGGCCACTGCTCGGCCGAGCCCGGCCACCGCCGGTTGCTCGCCCGCCTCGGCAAGCGGCCCGCTGCTCGACCTCGACATGCGCCTCGGCGAGGGCAGCGGGGCGATGGCCGCCGTCCCGCTGATCGCCATGGCCTGCGCCGGCATCACCGAAGTCCCCACGATGTCGGAGTGGTTCAGCAATTCCTGATCGGAGTGTTTCGTGCCGACCGAGTGTTTCGTGCCGACGCGCCCCACACGAAACACTCCGACGGAGTCAGGACGAGACGAGCGCAGCCAGCCGTTTGATTCCTTCGGTGATGACGTCGTCACCGACGGCGAACGACAACCGTAGATAGCCCGGAGCGCCGAACGCCTCCCCGGGCACGACGGCGACCTTGGCCTCGGCGAGGATGTGCTCGGCGAGTTCCAGCGTCGTGACACAGGTGCGCCCGGCGAGCGGCCGACCGAGCAGGCCGCCGACGTTCGGGAAGCAGTAGAACGCGCCCTGCGGCTCGATGCACGTGATGCCGTCGATCTCGTTGAGCATCCTGTGCATCAACGTGGCCCGCCGGGCGAACGCCGTGCGCATCTCGGCGACGGCATCGAGGTCACCGCTCACGGCGGCGAGGGCGGCGCGCTGGCTGACGTTGCCGACATTGGACGTGGCGTGGCTCTGGAAGTTGATCGCCGCCTTGGCGACATCGGGCGGGGCGATCAGCCAGCCGACCCGCCATCCCGTCATCGCGTACGTCTTGGCGACACCGTTGACGACGATGCACTGGTCGGCGAGATCGGGCACGACCGTGGGCATCGACACGAAGCGATGCGGTCCGTACGTGAGGTGCTCGTAGATCTCGTCGGTGATCACCCACACGCCGCGTTCGACCGCCCACGGCCGATCGCGGCGACCTGCTCGGGCGGGCACACGGCTCCGGAGGGGTTGTCCGGGCTGACGAACAGGAGCACCTTCGTGCGCTCGGTGAGCGCCGCCTCGAGCTGGTCGATGGTCACCTGGAAGCCGGTCTCTTCGGTGGTGTCGACGATCTTCGGCACGCCACCGGCGAGAGCGATCGACTCGGGATACGTCGTCCAGTACGGCGACGGGACGATCACCTCGTCGCCGGGATCGCACAACGCGGCGAACGCCGTGAACACGGCGTGCTTGCCGCCGTTGGTGACGAGCACTTGCGACGGCGCGCAGTCGTAGCCACCGTCACGCTTCGTCTTGGCGGCGATCGCCTCGCGCAGCTCGGGAAGCCCGGCGGCGGGCGTGTACCGATGGTTGCGCGGGTCGGCGCACGCCGCTTCGGCGGCGGCGACGATGTGGACCGGCGTGGGAAAGTCAGGCTCCCCCGCTCCGAACCCGATGACGTCCTCGCCGGCAGCCTGCAGGGCCTTGGCCTTGGCGTCGACGGCGAGAGTGGCCGACTCGGCGATTGCCGACAGGCGGGCTGAAACGCGTTCCACGCTGCCATGCTTTCACAGTGATGCGTGCCGACCCCGCTACGTTGATGATCCCCGCCGAGCTGCTGCCCGGCCGACGGCCGATTCGGCTGCGGACCGTCGAAGGTACGACCGGAGCAGCTCGACGCCGTGCTCGCCGCATCCCCGACGATCATCGGCACGTCGCATCGTCAGGCGCCGGTCAAGGACCTCGTCGGCGAGATCCGCCGCGGCCTCGCCGAACTGTTCGCCCTGCCGGACGGATGGGAAGTCGTGCTCGGCAACGGCGGCACGACGGTGTTCTGGGACGTCGCCACGTTCGGGCTCGTCGAGCGTCGCAGCCAGCACCTCGTGTTCGGCGAGTTCTCCAACAAGTTCGCCGAAGCCTGCGTGGCGGCACCGCATCTCGCCGATCCGGCGGTGATCACCAGCGCGCCCGGTGACCATCCCGATCCGGTCGCCGACGCCGATGTCGACGTCTACGCCCTGACCCACAACGAGACCTCGACGGGCGTGGCCATGGAGCTGCGCCGGCCGGTGGGCGCGACCGACGATCAGCTCATCCTCGTCGATGCCACCTCGGCGGCGGGCGGGCTGGTCTGGGACCCGGATGAGGTCGACGTCTACTACTTCGCCCCGCAGAAGTGCTTCGCAGCGGACGGCGGACTGTGGATCGCAGCCTGCTCCCCCGCCGCCATCGAGCGAATCGATCGGATCGCTGCCTCAGGCCGCTGGCGGCCGGCCTCACTCGACCTCGCCATCGCCCGCGACAACAGCCGTCTCGACCAGACGTACAACACGCCGGCGGTGACGACGCTCGTGCTGCTCGCCAACCAGCTCGGCGTGGATGATCGAGCTCGGAGGGCTGGCGGCGTGCGCCAAGCGGTCGCGTGCCTCGGCCGAGCACCTCTACGGCTGGGCCGAGGCGACGGAGTGGACCACGCCGTTCGTCAATGACCCGGCGAAGCGTTCCACCGTTGTCGGCACGATCGACCTCGATCCTCGGATCGATGTCGCCAAGCTCAACGCCGCGCTGCGCGCCAACGGCATCGTCGACACCGACGGCTACCGCAAGCTCGGTCGCAATCAGATCCGCGTCGGGATGTTCCCGGCGATCGAAACCGCCGATGTCGTCGCCCTGACGACGAGCATCGACCACCTGGTCGAGCGATTCCGGAGACGCGCTCGACGACCGTGACTGACGCGCTCGCCTCGCCGTCGACGACCTGTCGTCGCTCGACGACCCGGTGCTGCTCGTCGCCCTCGGTGGATGGTTCGACGCCGCCGCCGTCGCCACGTCGGCATTGCACCTGATCGCCGACGGGTCGAACAGCGTCGTCGTCGGCGAGATCGACCCCGACCGGTTCTACGACTTCACGGTCGCCAGACCGTTGGTCGAGTACGTCGACGGAGAGCGCAACATCGTCTGGCCGGCGAACCTGTTCCGGGTGGTGCGCACCCCGGCGTCGAGTCGTGACCTCGTCGTTTTCGACGGCATCGAGCCGCACGTCGCCTGGCCGAACTACGTCGACTGTGTCCTCGAGGCGGTCGACCGCCTCGGCGTCGGCCTCGTAGTCACGCTCGGCGCCGTCGCCGACACCACGCCACACACGCGGCCGCCCGCCGTCGTCGGCAGCACCACCGATCGCGGTCTAGCGGCGACGTTCGGCCTCGCCGGACCCTCCTACCAGGGACCGACCGGCGTGATCGGCGTGCTCCACGGCGCCCTTGGAGAGCCACGGTGTCCCGTCGGTGTCGCTGCGCGTCGGAGTGCCCGGGTATCTGCCCGAGGGCGAGCACCCGCGGTCTGTCGCCGCCCTCGTCGCCCACACCGCTCACGTCATCGGCGTCGCCCTGCCGATCGACCTCGGAGAGTCGATCCGCCTGTGGGAGGACGCCCACAACGCCTGGGTCGCCGGCAACGAGCGCCTCCGCGGGTACGTCGAGCTGCTCGAGGAGCACTACGACTCACGCATCAACCAGGCGATCGACGACACCGACATCGCCGCCCACTTCGAGGATCTCCTGCGTGGGGTCGACCCCGACGAAGGCGACGCCGACGACGAACGCCCCGGCGGCTGATTGGGTCAGCCGCCTGACGCCTCGGCGACGCTGGTCCGCCCGGCGGAGATCCACGGCATCATCGCCCGCAAGCGGGCGCCGACGTCCTCGATCGGATGCTGCTTGCCCTCCTCGCGCAGTCGGTTGAAGTTCGGCCCGCCCGCCTCGCTCTCGGCGATCCACTCGTCGGCGAACTGGCCGGACTGGATCTCGTCGAGGATCTTGCGCATCTCCGCCTTCGTTTCGTCGGTGACGATCCGCGGCCCACGCGTCAAGTCGCCGTACTCGGCGGTCGTCGAGATCGAGTAGCGCATCCCGGCGATGCCCTCCTCGTACATCAGGTCGACGATCAGCTTGACCTCGTGGAGGCACTCGAAGTAGGCCATCTCCGGGGCGTACCCGGCGTCGACAAGGGTCTCGAACCCGGCCTGGACGAGGGCGGTGAGCCCGCCGCAAAGGACGACCTGCTCGCCGAACAGATCGGTCTCGGTCTCCTCGGGGAACGTCGTCTCGATGACGCCGGCGAGCGTCGCCCCGATGGCGTCGGCGTACGACAGGGCGAGCGCCTTGGCCTGGCCGGTGGCGTCCTGCTCGACGGCGATCAGCGCCGGCACTCCACCGCCCTCGGTGTACGTGCGCCGGACGAGATGGCCGGGGCCCTTCGGCGCGACCATGATCACGTCGACCCCGTCCGGTGGGGCGATCCGTCCGAAGCGGACATTGAACCCGTGGGCGAAGGCCAGCGCCTTGCCCGGCGTCATGTGCGGGGCGACGTGCTCGTCGAAGATCGCCTTCTGCTCGGTGTCGGGGGCGAGGATCATCACCACGTCGGCGCGCTCGGCGGCCTCGCCGATCGACACCACCTCGAGTCCCTGAGCCTCCGCCTTGGTCCGCGACGCCGAGTCCTCGCGCAGCCCGATGAGGACCTTGACCCCGGAGTCCTTGAGGTTGAGAGCGTGACCGTGGCCCTGGCTGCCGTAGCCGATGATCGCCACGGTCTTGCCGCGGATCAGGGCCGGGTCGGCGTCGTCGGAGTAGTAGACGTTTGCGGTCATTGGCTGCTAGCCAACCTTTCCTTTGAGCGCGCGGACGCGGCCTTGCTTGTCGGTTTGAGGATGGGCGAGCTTGGGCAGTGCCACCCGGCCGGTTCGTTGCAGCTCGACGATGCCGTAGCTGGCGAGCAGCTGCTCGAAGTCGTCGAGCTTGTCGGGCGAGCCCTCGAGGCTGAGGGTCAGCGCCTCGAAGGCAACGGCGAGGACCTTGGCGTCGAAGATCGTCGCCAGCTCGAGCACCTGGCTGCGCTCGTCGGGATCGACGCGCACCGTCACGAGGAGCAGCTCCCGCTCGACCGACTGTCGGGGGTCGAGCTCGGAGATCTTGACGACCTCGATGAGCTTGAACAGCTGCTTGGTCACCTGCTCGAGCGGCGCCGACTCGACGTCGACGACGATCGTGATGCGGCTCATCCCCTCGTGCTCGGACGGGGCGACGGCGAGCGAGAAGATGTTGAACCCGCGCCGGGCGAACAGCCCGGCGACGCGAGCGAGCACCCCCGGCCGGTTCTGGACGAGCACGGACAGGATGTGGTGTTGGATGGCATCGCCACTCATCGCAGGCTCCCGGCGTTCGACTGCTGGCTCGGCGGCAGGACGAGATCACTGTTGCTCGCCCCGGCCGGGACCATCGGGAACACCTTCTCCTCGGAGGCGACACGGAACTCGACGACGACCGGACGGTCGTTGATCGCGTTGGCCTTCTCGATCGCCGGTTCGACCTCGGCGACGTCCTCGACGCGGATGCCGACGCAGCCCATCGCCTCGGCCCAGCGAACGTAGTCCGGCGTGTCCGGCGACAGGTACACCTCGGAGTAGCGCTCGTCGTAGAACATCTCCTGCCACTGGCGGACCATGCCGAGGTAGCTGTTGTTGAGCAGGGCGACCTTGATCGGGATCCGCTCGACAGACGCGGTCACGAGCTCCTGGGCAGTCATCTGGAAGCAGCCGTCACCGTCGACCGCCCACACCGTGCGGTCCGGGCGGCCGACCTTGGCGCCGATCGCCGCCGGGATCGAGAAACCCATCGTGCCGAGGCCGCCGGAGTTGACCCAGGTGTACGGCTCGGTGAAGCGCCAGTACTGCGACGCCCACATCTGGTGCTGGCCGACTCCGGAGGCCAGGATCGTGCCTTCCGGAGCGTGGTCGCGCAGCTTCTCGAGGCAGAACTGCGGCTTCAACGCTGCGCCCGGCTCGCTCTGGTCGTAGGTGAGCGGGAACTGCTCACGCCAGCCGGACAGCTGGCTCTTCCACGCCGACGTGTCGGCGGCGACGGTGCCGGAGTCGCGCAGCTCGCGGATCGCCGTGATCAGCTCGGCGATCACGGCGCGGCAGTCGCCGACGATCGGCACGTCGGGGCGGCGCACCTTGCCCTGCTCGGCCGGGTCGACGTCGACGTGGATGACCTTGGCCTCGGGGGCGAAGCCGTCGAGCTTGCCGGTGACGCGGTCGTCGAAGCGGGCGCCGAGGGCGATCAGCAGGTCGCTGCGCTGCATCGCCGTCACCGCCGTGGCGTTGCCGTGCATCCCCGGCATCCCGAGCGCCAACGGGTGGTCGTCGGGGAACGCCCCACGGGCCATCAGCGTGGTGACGACGTGGATGTCGGTGAGCTCGGCGAGCTCGCGCAGCTCGGCGGCGGCCCGGGCCTTGAGGATGCCGCCCCCGACGTACAGCACCGGGCGGGTCGACTCGAGGATCAGCCGGGCAGCCTCGCGGATCATCCTGGCGTGACCCTTCACGGTCGGGCGATACCCGGGCAGCGATGCGGCGACGTCGGCGTCCGACGGCCACTCCCACTCCATCGGCAACTGCAGCACGTCCTTGGGCACGTCGACGAGCACGGGTCCGGGCCGCCCTGTGGTGGCGATGTGGAACGCCTGGCGGATCGCCAACGGCAGCTCCTCGGGCGTCATCACCAGCTCGTTGTGCTTGGTCGCCGACCGGGTGATGCCGACGGTGTCGCACTCCTGGAAGGCGTCGCTGCCGATCGCCTTGGTCGGCACCTGCCCGGTGATCGCCACCATCGGGATCGAGTCCATGTAGGCGTCCATCAACGGCGTGACGAGGTTCGTCGCCGCCGGGCCAGACGTCACCAACGCCACGCCGGGACGACCGGTGACGTGGGCATAGCCCTCGGCCATGTGCCCGGCACCCTGCTCGTGGCGCACGAGGATGTGGCGGATCGGCGACTCCAGAAGCGGGTCGTAGGCAGGCAGGATGCACCCGCCGGGGAGCCCGAAGACGACCTCGACCGACTCCATCTCCAGTGACTTGATCAGTGCCTGTGCTCCGGTGAGTTTCATGGCGTCGCTTCCGTTGTAAGTGATCGAGGGTGGGGTCGGGCCGAAAAGCAATCGACCTCCCGGCTGGGAGGTCGAGACGCGCACACGGAATTCCGTGCGCGCTAGCAGATGAGTACGACGGCGTTCACAAGTGCGCCCACCGGCACAATGATGCCAGCTCGCCGGCGCATGGGCAACTCCGGCACCGGATCACCCTCGGCTCGTGGCGATGATCGACTTGACCAGCCCGCACATTCGCTCGTACACGAGAGTCGACTCCGGAAAGTAGTGACGCATCTGAGTGATGTCGAGTAACTCGACCTCCATCTGCTCGCGAATCGACTCCTGGCGGCTCTCCGGACGACAGGTCCCGAGCGGCCAGACTCGGCCGATCGCCGCCCGTGTCCGCAATGGAAAGAACTGCATCAGCGGCGCTACCCAGTGCGGTTCAACGGGGAAGTATCGATAGGGCGTCTGCACCCAATGCGCCGGGCCTGCGTCGAGCACCTGACGCGCGAACGCCTGACGTTGCCGATGACCACCGACGTGCTCGATCACCGAGTTCGAGTAGACGAGGTCGTAGGAGTCGTCGAGTAGACCTGCAGGGATCGCACATGCGTCGGCCACATCGACCCGCATCCAATCCGGGTGGTCGTCCACTGGCGGCTCGAGATTGACCAAGTGCAGCGCCCGAGGTCTGATCGGCGCCCTCGACCAGAAATCGACCGTACCTCCGAGATCAAGCACTGACATCTCTTCGATCGTCGGAAACATGGACGTGAGGGCGCTCCAACGACGCCGGCGCGCGCGTTCGCCCAGCGAGTTCGGGCCGTCGACGAGCACCCGGCGCACCGAGCAAACTGCCATCGCGCCGGAAAGCTACACGAGGCATCCGAGCACGACGAACGCAAATGGAGCGGAGGCGTCGCAGCCGATTTCCTCGTAGCGCGCAACGGCAGATCTTCGCTGGACGCAGCGACCCTTCCCTGCCATTGGTCACCCTCCGCTGAATGCTCCCAGGTAGCATGGATTCACTGGTTCGGCGGAAATGGCGGGAACATTGCGAGTCATCGTGGCGAGCGCGGCGTGGCGCACCCCGGCGGGGATCAACGAGGCGTGGTGAGCGTTGTACCTACCCGGCCGCGTCCAGACCCGGTCTCGGAACGACTGACGAGCCGTTCGAACGGCAACTCGGCATGGACTGACCTCGCTAGCCGCCTCGCAACAGCGATCATCGGCGTCGTCGCGGGCCTCGTCGCGATCGCCAGTGATGCCGCGCCGACCGGGCATCCGCTCAACGACGCGCTGCTGGCCGGCCTTGGTGTCGCCCTGATCACGATCATCGGATCCGAGGCGCCGTGGTGGACGCTGGCCCTCGCCGCCACCGCGGCGGCAACGCTCAATCCGTCCTTGATCGTGCTTGGCGCCATTGCCGGGACGATTCCTCTCGTCGTGCGCGTCTGGCGGCTCGATCGCCCCGAGTTCCTGGCGATCTCGGCAGCAGTCACCTTCAACGTGCTGATCCGTGCCGGCCACGAGCGGTTTCTCGGATTCACCGCGATCGTCGCACTGTCCTGCGCCGCCGCCGTCTACGTATTCGGCATCCGAGGTTTTCCGAAACGAGTTCGTCGAGTGGCGTGGATGTGGTTGACCTCGGTGATTCTCTTCGTCGTCGCCGCTGGCGCCGGCACCGGCTACGCGGTTGCGACCGCCCGCCAGGCGCTCTCCGATGGCGTCCGTAGCGCCGAACTCGGCGTGGCGGCGCTCGAGCACGACAGGTTCGAGGAGGCAGCCGAGTGGTTCCGTAAGTCAGCTGGCGAGCTCGAGTCAGCGAGCAAACAGCTCGATCGACCGTGGGTCCGACCGGCTGCGTTCGTGCCCGTACTCGCCCAGCACCGCGACGCAGTCGTCGACATGAGTGCCACTGGCGCAGCCGGCGCTGCCACTGTGGCTGACGCACTCGAGCAGATCGACATCGAGCGACTGCGTGTCGAAGACGGCCGCATCGACCTCGATGCGTTGGCGGCGATCGAGTCTCCGTTGAGCGACGTCCGCGGCGCATTGAACGAGCTACAAGCTGCTACGGATGCAGCTCAATCGCCGTGGTTGGTCCCGAAAGCGAAGTCCGTCCTCGACGACTTCGATGACAGCATCGCGGACCACCTACCATCGCTCGACAGTGCGCTCTCCGCCATTGGGATGGCGCCAGACATGCTTGGAGCAGACCGACCGCGTCGCTACTTACTCCTGTTCACGAACCCTGCGGAGTCGCGGGGTCTAGGCGGTGTGATCGGCGGCTACGCCGAGCTGACTGCGGACAACGGTCTGCTGACGCTGACCAACTCGGGCCAGGCGGCAGACCTCGACCGCGCGGTGGCCGGCGTTCGGGTCACCGGGGCTGCCGGCTCCCTCGATCAGTGCGGTCGGTTTGGCTACGACGCTGAACAAGGCAAGGCCGCCGCCTTCGGCAACTTGGCGATGACACCTCACTTTCCCTGGGTCGGCGAGATCGCCACATGCCTCTACGAACAGACCACTGGTCGAGTCATCGACGGAGTGATCGTCGCCGACCCGTTCGTCATCGCCGGAATGCTCCGCTACACGACCGCCGTCAACCTGACGTCGGTCGACCAACAGCTGTCCGCAGACAACGCCGCGTCCTACCTGCTGCACGACCAATACGTCGTCGGTGCAGTCGACACCGAAGGTCGCCACGACGTCCTCGCCGAGGCAGCCACAGCGGCGTTCGAGGCGATGATGGCCGGCGACCTCCCCGATCCGATCCAACTCGCCACGGACTTCGGCCCACTCGTCGAGGAACGACGGCTGCTCTTCTGGAGCGCCCACCGAGACGAACAGGACCTGCTGCGGGATCTCGGAATCGACGGGGCAATTCCGGAGCTGAGCGGCGGCGACGGGTGGGCATTCACGGTGGCCAACGGTGTTGGCAACAAGATCGACAGCTACCTCGAACGTCGCGCCCACTATGAATCGACCGACATTCGGGGTGTGACGAAGGGGACGCTGCAAATCGAGCTCACCAACACTGCGCCGAGGGAGGGACTCGCCCGATCCATCATCGGCGGCGGCGGCCGCCTCGGGCTCCCGCGGGGGACCAGTCGGCTGTACTTGTCCGCGTACAGCGCCCTCGACCTCGAGTCGATGACCGTCAACGGCGAACGCGTCGGAGTCGACGCCGGCGTCGAACAGGGCTGGAACGTGTATTCGTTGGTCGTCGACATCGCTTCGGGTGAGACGGTCGTGATCGAGGCGGACTTCGCCAGGGGTCTCCAGCATTCGGAGACGGTGGCCACCTGGGTGCAGCCGATGGCGCGCCCGTTGGAGATCGTGGCCGACTGATCACACGGGGGAGTGCTGATTCAGGAGACGGGCGCTGCCGGCAACCCAAAGGTTGCCGACAGCTTCCGATCCAGGCCAGGCGTTGGCGGGACTCAACCGGCCTGAACCGCGGCGGCTGCGCTGGCGACGTCGAGATCCGCCATGCGGCGGCGCTCATCCTCCCGCCGATACATCAGCTTGATGAGCGGCCGGAGCACGATGTGGTCGATGGTGCCGAGAAGGATGAGCAGGTCCAGTGTCAACGTCCAGTTCTGGACGTAGAAGAGATCGAGCCGGATGTACGCCTCGAACGACGGATTGTCCCTCGCCTCGACCTGCCACAAGCCAGTTATGCCTGGGCGCACGTCGTGCCGAGCGTTCAGTTCTGCCGGAAACTCGGCGACCTCCTTGGGCAACGCAGGCCTCGGGCCGACCAAGCTCATCGTCCCTGACAGGACGTTGAACAACTGGGGAAGTTCATCAAGGCTCGTCGCCCGCAGGAATCGTCCGATGCGAGTGATCCGAGGGTCCTGGTCCATCTTGAAGAGCGGACCTTTGCGTTCGTTGCCGGCCTCGAGTGCCGCCAGACGAGCATCAGCGTCGACCACCATGGAACGGAACTTGAGCATCTCGAAGACACGGCCATCGCGCCCGACTCGCTGCTGCCGGTAGAGCACGGGGCCACGATCCTCGAGCCTGATCAGCAGGGCGATGACCGCCACCACCGGTGCGGTCGAGAACGCGATCAAACCCGACGCGACGACGTCGAAGGCCCGCTTGGTCGCCGCCTCCAAGCGGCTCAACGAGGTGGAAGACATCTCGAGAAGCGGCTGGTAGCCGATCGCCGTCGTATGCACGCGCTTGAAGTCGATTCCGGACAAGCCCGGATCGATGAACAGCGTGCGTCCGCAGGCCCGCGCCTCCGCGGACAGATAGTTGACCAAACCCTTGTCGAGCTCGGTCGAGCACAGAACCACGACGTCGACATCGGCCGCCGCCAGCACCTCGCTGGCCCGGTCGTAGGTCCCCTTCCAGAGGTGCGCCATCCCGGAAGCCATCGCTTCGTGTTGCTCTCCGATCACGGTCATCACCTGCATGCCGAGCTCTGGGTGGACGAGAAACAGTTGACTGAGCTCGTTCGCGTGACGGCCCGTTCCGACGACTGCCACTCGCATCGTGTAGCGCCCGCGCCTCCGCTCGGCGTTGAGGTACGCGCGATAGACGGAGCGCCACAACACCAGCACGAACAAGGCCATGCTCCCTGCGAAGACGAGGTTGATGAAGCGGAGATCGGTCGACGCCTTGCGGTCGACGACCAACGTGACCGCCGACAGCGTCACCACGGCACGAAACAGGCGGCTCATCTCGATCGAGCGCACGGTGGTCACCTGCGCAGACCACAGGCCATAGAGCCTCATCGACCAGAGGCCGACCGCAACCAGCACAGCGGCTTCGACGATCGCCTGCCGAGGGCCCTGCGGACCGTGGGCAGCGACGATGAGCAGCGGCACGGCAAAGCCAACGAAGACCGCGATGGCGTCACCGGTGCGCAACGCCATCTGTAGCGGTTGCCTGGCTTGTGAGGACTGGCGCGACTGCGCCGGTGCCGCCCGTTCGGAACGCTCCCCGATGCGAGGGGGCGCTATGGGTAGTGTCGCCCGAGGCACGTCACGCCTGGTCGACGAGCGCGTCAGTCGACGCAGCTCCTGTGTTGTCATGTGTGTTCCGCCGTTGAGTCAGTCACCCCTCGGGCAAAACCAGATGACCTGATCCCCCGTTGAGTGTTCCGCCACTCGGCGCCGCCGGCGCCGAGTGACACGAAGATACCAGCGACTCCGAGTTCTCGGCGAGTTCTTTACGTCCCAGCACACCGGCGTAGCCCCGAGGCACGCCTAGATCGACGTCACCCCCGGAATTCGATCTGCAGTGGAACTCCTCGGGTTTGTGTGGGCTCGATCGATTCGCCGGCAAGCGCGCTGGCCCTGGAAGCTGGCGGTCTGCTGAGCGCCGCGACGGCACGGCGATGCAGCGCGAACGACGGTCACCGCAGGCGATCAACGGGCGCGACGCCCGGGTGCGTCCGCTTCCGGAGCCATCCAACCATCACGCAGCGAGCGACCGACCCACACAAACCCGAGGAGGACCTCTGCAGTTTCATCGGGCGACGATCGACGCCCAACGACAGCGTTGCGCGGCGGCGGTGGTCAGGCTCGAGACGCGTCGACGAACGCGGTCAGCGAGCCCATCGTTTCGAACACGTCGGCCGTGAACTCAGACTCGTCGATCTCGAACCCGAAGTGCGACTCGAGAGCGGTGGCAATCTCGACCACGGCCAACGAGTCGAGCTCCGGGAGACTGCCGAGCAGTGGCGTCGCTGCAGTGAACGACGCGGCCCGTTCCTCGATGCCCAACGTCGATGCGAGGATCGACGCGACCCGTTCGAGGGTTGTTCTGCTCGTTTCCATCGGCGGCACGCTACCGCTGGCTTGTTCGATCAGACGAGGATCTCCACCGGCGATGGATGGCTGAGGAATGCGGTGGGGCTGGCCGTCAGCCCATAGGCGCCGGCCTGAAAGACCACGACGAGGTCGCCAATGTTGGCCGGCGGCACAGCAACGCCATCGCCGAGCAGGTCGAGAGGTGTGCACAAGCAACCGACAACACTGGCGGTTTCGGTCGTCTGCTCGCTGATGCGATTGCCGATTGCAATCGGGTAGTTGCGACGAAAGACCGGGAAGTTGCCGCTGGCCGCCAACTGATGGTGTAGGCCGCCATCAACGACCAGGAACGTGCTGCCCCGTGAAACCTTGCGGTCGACGATGCCATCATCACACACATCGCAGCAATGACGAGGCCAAGCTTTCAACAATAACAAGCACAACGTCAGAAAGCATTTCGGCAGATAATTTCACTAAGTACATAGCGGAAAGATCCTGCAATCCAGCCCAGTGAATCCTGATCCTGCTGAAAATCGCGATGAATGGCTGGCCAAGATCAGCATGCTGCGTAAAGTCCGGTCTGCACAGCAGCTCCACCACCACCCAGTGAAATGATTGCCTGGGCCTGGACAAGGGATTTGGTGTGAGTTATAGCAAAGCCAAACCACCTGGAAGCAGAGTCTGCAACTCAGCCACTCAAGTTTGACAAAGCAATGGAACAACTGTCAGAGCATGGGCTGGCAAATCTCAGGACCCCCACATCCTAATCCTCGCCCACCTCTTCATCAGGAAGATGTGAGATTCCTCACAATGACAACAGTGAACAGACCAGAGGAGTCCTCACAGAGCAACAGCTTGCTCTTGGATGATGAATCCAACTCAAATGCATGATGTCCCTTCAGGCCACAGACGCATCATTAATGTCCACCATGTTCCCAGTCAGCAAAGGTCCTGATGAGCATCACCACGGTGGTGTATGAACACATGTAGTGTGCTGCAGCCAATAATGCAAAGGAATCAACCAACACACTGAGATGTCGGTGCACAATCAGACTGGCCTTGACAGCATCACTGAACTGCAATCCTCAGAAGGCCACACAACACTGCAAGCGCTCTCCTCTCACTCAGAGCACGACAATACATCAACCAAAAAGACAGCATAAAGCCAACACCACTACAGCAACATCCACGGTGACACCACCAACCATGACAAACAGCTATAAATCAACAGGACAACAAAGATCAATGAAGAAAATCATTTTGTCAACTTTGACAGCAAAGACCTAGCGGTGTGCAGTGCTTTAATCCAGCAGCACGGATCATCAGTCAGCGGACATGGCTGCGGCAGCAGCCGCCATGTACAACAACCAGTTGTTGACACATCAACAACAGATTAATTAAACAACTCTGCAGCAGGCAACAACAACACGATGTCACAATAACTAATCCTATGAGACACCCAACACAAACACGTCACAAAACGAGAAACCCATCTGGAAAAACAATATCCTGAATCTCCAACAGTAACACAAATGATCACACAACATCTTGATCATCTCGTCACAACACAGCGATGGATGTGAAGGAAACGTCTCATCCATACAGCAAAGCAACCCGCATAGCAACAAACGACACTGTGGATGGTGTGCACCATGACACCCTAGCCAGGCACTGGACAAACACTGACAGTGGTGCGAGCACATGCATGCGGTCGCCGACAAGCGCGCGGTGGACGGGTTCGCGTCCTCACCAGGATGGCCGCTGGCCATCTTTTAGGGGGGTGCAACGGGTCTTGGGCATTGTGGGGATAGTCAGATGGATTCTAGGAGCAGCAGTAGAACCTGAGACGCAGTAAGGTAGGTAAACAAAGGGTACCCGTATAAATCATCGTTATGAGGAACCAAAAAAATGCTAGAGTGAAAGATCACGCAGGCGGTGAAGAATTTGCTTGGCATCGTCGCCGCATGTGGCAGGCGAAGTGACGCAGCGTGGCTGCGCGCCTGATAAGCCACTGCCTAACGGCGATGGAGGTGGGGTGACAGGATGACAGAGTGATGCACGGTGACCCATCGCCACACAGGCCACACACGAGATTGACACCACCAGGACAGGGTGGGGGCTCGGGACGCATGGGAGGCAAACTGAAACACCATGGTGCAACTGGCTGAACAGCATCGAACATCTGAACAAGGCAACACAGCAGAATCACATCAACAACTGGTTATTGCGGGGTGGTGAACGTTTTACTGCACCATTAAAATCATGGGGATGGCTTGAGGCACACTTTGGGCTTGCCCCGACATCTACTCCAGGAAGTGAAGGGTGAGGCAATCTGGGTGTGTAGAAGCAGCACCCATTTGGCATGGGCACGTTAGCATCTACCCCAAACATCACAGTGAAGAACAGACCCTAAATCCCTAACCCAGCCTGACAGGACAGCAACATCAGCTAACCAAAGCAGGACAGTTACTTGGACTCAGGAAGGCTGGGTTTGTGGGCACAGCAACTAACCATGCAGTCATGAGCAAAGCCAAACATTCAGTGAGCCGTATACACCATGACAGGCATGCTTTTGAACAGATAAATCAATCAAAACTTCCTGGGCAGCAACACAAAAATCTCAAATCATCATCTCAGAACACTTATGTGGTAGACAGCCAACACGATTCCTGGGAGTCCCCAGTTGATGAGACCCAGCAAACTAACCTCTCCAGCAAGTACTCATCATAAGTTGACACACAGACTTCCATCAACACCAACAGTCTGGAGATATACAAAACCTAAACAAACAACGGTGATCAAGGTCAAACCTAATCACACATTGGTTCCCACAGGGGTTGTCACATAGGAACAACAAGTTCACTAGGGTAGTGATCATCTCCACATAAAGATGCATTACTGAACATCTTTCAGGCCATGAGTTTGCAGAAGCCATACAACAGGTTCAGCATGGTTTCCTTTTTCTTCCCAAGAAGAAGTAGCAAGCTGAGGGCGATTAACAAGCACAGCAAGTGACCTAACAATAATAATCTCACAAACAGAGCGAGTGAAAACTAAGCAAAGCAGAATTACTGGTTGGAGAGCAATACAAACAACAGCTGTGCACAGTCATGGCAGACATCACAGTGTTCCTGTCCCACAACATACAAAGCAGTGCTGGCAACAAGGCATAGTGGCATCATCCTTAATAATAGCAAGTTGGTGAGGAGACACGTAATTGGATGACTGGGTGGGGAAGGTGAAGGTGAATTGTCTTGAGTGTGGGCCAACTCGGCCACGGAACGTGGGGATGAGGGAAGTCGAGGTGTCCAACGACGTGAAGCCGAGTCGCTTGTTCAGCCCGACGACGTTGCCGCTTGGTGACAGGTCGAGAAAGTCGAAACGTGAGTCGGCGAGCAACGCCTTGAGTAGCCGCACGCTGTGAAAGCGGTGCGAATCGAGGACGCACCATGCGCCCAGGTTGCAGACATCGCGTTCGACGCCGCCGAGTTGCCGCCGCGTGTAGTAGGCGACGTAGGCGCCGACCAGCGAACCTGCTTCTTCGAGCAGGTAGCCGTGATTAGGCGCGATACCGTGCCAATCCGTCGTCATCGCCCGGCCCCAGGCCGCCGGCGGGACACGTGGGTTCAGGTGGGTACTCAGGAACTGCGCGACACGATCGACATCGTCGCCGGTGATCGGTCGAAGCACGACTGAGCTCGGGCCAGATGAAGTGCTTGCCACGTCGCTCACCCAACCCACTCGGGGCGGGCACGGCCGCTCGTCTCGGTGTTCAACACGTCTGCGGAGTACATCCCGACGTGGAGTCAACCGCCAAAATGAACTTCTGCGCCAGCTCTCGTCGACCCGGCATCAAGACGGATTGTGGCCACTCGCATCGCTATCGTTCGGTCACCGAGCAGGCGCTGAGCGCCACTGTTCGGCGGAGCGATCGAAATGAACGTCGGCGGAGATGCGTCGCACTTGGGCGCGACAGGTGCCGTGGCCGAACCTCAGGGTCGACGATTGACGCCCCGTCGAAGGAGAATGTTGTTCGGAGGCGCCTTCGTGCTCACGATCGGCGCGGGTGTGCTGCTCGTTGTGTTGGAGCCGTGGCATGGCCCGATTCTCATCTCACTGTCGGCGACCCACGGCGTGGACACCGGCGATCTCATCGTGCTGCCGCTCGCCGCCCTGGCCATATTCCTGGGACGTTGCGGACTCGAGCCTTCCGATCGCCGGCGCGACGCCGACGTTGACATCACGTCGACTCGGCGAGCATTGGGCGGCCCGGTCTCGGCAATGGCGGTGGGCGGACTGCTCCTCGTTGTCGGTATCGGCTTGCTCGTATCCAGCAGCGCTTTGACGCCTTCCGGAGGCGGCACCTTCGATGGGACGATCAGGCACGTCGGCGGTCACTCGAGCATTCCGGTTGCGGCGTGGACTCACGTCGCAGTGACCTACGACGGTGAGGTGCTGCGGCTGTACGTCAACGGGGCGGAGGTCTCCCAAGAGAATGTGTCCGGGAGGATTCAGCCCTCGACGAATCCGCTGTGGATCGGAGGCAACCAGCCGTATGGCGAGTACTTCATCGGTGTCATCGACGAGATTCGCGTGTACAACCGAGCCCTCGACCGCGCCGAGATTGTCCGTGACCTTGACAGACCCATCGAAGTCGCGGGGCTAGCGGCCGACTCAACTCTCGTCGCGGCGTACGCGTTCGAGGCAGGCTCGGGTACGAAGACACGGGACTCATCGGGCCACGGACACCTCGGCACGCTTCGTGGACCCGAATGGACGACGACCGGCAAGTTCGGAGGGGCACTACGTTTCGGTGGCAACGACACGGTTCGAATCGAAGCATCGCCGTCTTTGGATCTGGGCGCGGCAATGACGGTGTCGGCCTGGATCATGCCGGCGGCATCGCAGGGCGGCTGGCGGACGATTGTCCAGCGCGAAGCGGACGCCTATCTCCTCGATGCGAGCAACGATCTACCTGAGTATGACGCGTTGCTGGATCACGGTATCGCGACAGCGGTCACCGCGACTGCGGTTTGGTTCGCCGTCGGGTTGGTCGCCAGCGGCGGGAGGTGGATGGGCTGGCACCGAAGATCTTGGCCCCTCGGTGTGACACTGCTCCTCTCCGGCTGCTTGCTGGACGCTGCGCTGACGCCGACGGCTACAGCGTTCGGTCCGCTGCTGGTCGCGACGTGGTTGGCCGCGACCGCAACGAGACGAGTCGACGCCATGATCGGATGGGCCGTGGTGGCCGTGCTCACAGCGATCAACGTTGTGTCGTTGGCGGGGGTGGGGACCTAACGGTGCGCTTGGCAAGCGACGATGGAGGCCATGTACGGGCCGCTGCTTTCGGCGGTCTGCTGCTCGTCTGCGGGTTGCTCAATCTTCGATCGACGAATCGTTCCGCTCGCGCGGATGGAGCCCCGGCCGCCGTATCGTCTCCGGCCCGGAGGTAGACGACAACATGATTTTCATCGAGACCGAACTTGCAGGTGCGTTCATCATCGACATCGAGCCCCGCGGCGACTCGCGCGGGTTCTTCGCTCGAGCATTCTGCCAGCGCGAGTTCGCCGACAACGGGCTCAAGCCGGTCATCGCCCAAGCGAACCTCGCGTTCAACGCGACTCGCGGCACGGTACGCGGCATGCACTTCCAGTATCCGCCGGCTGCGGAGACGAAGCTCGTTCGATGCACACGGGGTTCGATTCTCGACATCATCGTCGACCTCCGGCCAGAGAGCCCGACGTACCTCGAGCATGTGGCCGTCGAGTTGAGCGCTGACAACCATCGTGCGCTGTACGTGCCGGAGCGATTCGCCCATGGCTACCAGGTGCTCGAGGACGACACGGAGACGTCGTACCAGGTTGGTGAGTTCTATACGCCAGACATGGAGGGCGGGCTCCGATACGATGATCCACGACTGGGATTGACCTGGCCGCTCCCGGCCGGCGAGATGTCAGAGAAAGATGCTGGCTGGCGACTTCTCGACGACGTCGAGGGCGAGCTAAAGCAGCGGATGGCAGTATGAGATGTTTCGGCGGAAACGAGGAATGAACCAATGATCATTGTCGACAATGCGCTGAAGCAGCGCGAGATGGACAACCGTCCCATTCGAGTCGGAATGGTCGGAGCTGGATTCATGGGCCAAGGCCTCACGAATCAGATCACGAACAGCGTCCCGGGGATGACGATGGCGGCGATCTACAACCGCAAGCCCGAGCGTGCGGAGGCTGTATACCGATACTCGGGACTCGAGGATGTAGTCACGGTCGAGTACCCAGTCGGCACTGGACGAGGCGATCCGTTCCGGGCGTCCGGCTGTCGCCGAGGATCCATTCCTCATCTGCCACTCGGACGAGATCGACGTCATCGTCGACGTCACCGGCTCGGTTGAGTTCGGTGCCCACGTCATTCTCGAAGCCTTCCGTCACGGCAAACACGTGGTGCTGATGAACGCCGAGGTCGACGGCACGATCGGCCCGATCCTTCAGCGGTATGCCCGACAGCACGGCGTCATCATGTCTGCCTGTGATGGCGACGAGCCGGGTCTGCAGATGAACCTCGTACGGTGGGTCGCAGGGCCTCGGGCTGATCCCTCGTGTCGTCGGCAACGTGAAGGGGCTTCAGGACCCGTACCGCAATCCGACGACGCAACAGGCGTGGGCAGAGCGGTGGGAACAGAACGCGTCGATGGTGACTTCATTCGCCGACGGGTCGAAGATCAGTTTCGAGCAGTCGATCGTCGCGAACGCGACCGGCTTCAAGGTCCTCCAGCGGGGAATGAGCCGAGGTCTCAATTACGACGGCTCGATCATGGACATCGCCGAGCTGTACGACCTCGATCAGGTGCGCGAGCTCGGTGGCGTCGTTGACTACACGGTGGGGCCGGCAGGCGTGAAGATCTTCGTGCTTGCCGAGCACACCGACCCGAAACAGCGTCACTACCTGGAGTTGTACAAGCTCGGGCCGGGTCCTCTGTACCCGTTCTGGGTGCCGTACCACCTCGTCCACTTCGAGGCACCCAACGCGATCGCCCGGGTCGCTGCTGTTCGGCGACAATCTGGCTCCACCGATCGACGGCCCAGTCGTCGAGGTATGTGCTGTTGCCAAGCGCGATCTGGACGCTGGAGACGTTCTCGACGAGTACGGCAACTACATGACGTACGGCGAAGCGTGCAACGTCGAAGAGATGAGCGACCGTCGGTACCTCCCCGAAGGACTCGTCGAGGGTTGCCGACTCAAGCGCGGGATCCTCAAGGACGAGGTGCTGACCTACGACGACGTCGAGCTACCCGCCGGCAGGATTGCTGACACCCTGCGCGCCGAGCAGTACCGCCACTTCCGAGGCGAGACCTGGCTTGCCGAGCACCTGCGCACCAAGGGCGACCCCATTCCGCTCCCGTAGTCCCGGTCTTACCCGCCCGTCGAGTTCGCCCCGCCGGCGATGAGGGCGTTCGAGTCCGGCTCCCACACCCGCCACGGCGGGTCACCGTCCGACTCGATTCGTTCCAGTTCGAGCTTGTCCTTGAACGTGTCCATCGACCTCCAGAAGCCATCGTAGGGATACGCGAGCAGGCGATGATCGGCGATGAGTCGGTGAAAGGGCTCGACGACGAGCTCCTCACCGGGTCGCATGAAGTCGAAGATCTCCCGTCGCAGAACGAAGAATCCAGCATTGATCCGGACAGCCGACGTCGACACCGGCTCGAGACCGATCACATCACCGGCTTCGTCAGCATGAACGATGTGGAAGGTGTGCGGGACAGGAACGGTGATGAACGACGCGACTGACCCACGGGCCAAGAACTCGTCGACGTAGCGATCGAGCGGCAGGTCCGACAGACCGTCGGCGTAGTTGGCGAGGAACAGTTCGTCGTCACCAAGGTGCTGCTGGACACGGCGGAGTCGCTCGCCGACGTTGCTGTCATTCCCCGTATCGACGAACGTGATGCGCCAATCCTCGATGTCCGTTGCGAGTAGCTCGACCTCCTTGCCACCTCCTAAGAAGATGAAGTCGTTGGTCGCCCACTCGTTGTAATGAAGGAAGTACTCCTTGATCATGTGGGCGCCGTGTCCGAGGCACAAGATGAAGTCGCGGTGGCCGTAGTGCGCGTAGTACTTCATCAGGTTCCAGAGGATCGGTCGCTGTCCGACCGGGACTAACGGCTTCGGGATCGTCTCCGAGAACTCGCGCAGCCGCATCCCTTGTCCACCGCAGAACAGAACGACCTTCATCCGCGACCTCCATCCGCCATGTCGTCGTGCTGCCCGACCGTATCCGCAAACTGAGCGTCTCGATGAGGCGGTGCTATCCTCCGCGCCCCAGATGGTGCCGCTCCGATGTCGGTTCTGCGGGGCGGCCCTTCGTGATCGGGTCGTCGATCTCGGGATGTCACCGTTGTGCGAGCGCTACGTCGACGACGAAGGTTTGAACGGTGTGGAGCCGTTCTATCCACTGCACATGTGGGTCTGCCAGCGGTGCTGGCTGGTCCAGATCGGTGACTATGTACCGCGCGACGAGCTGTTCAATGACTATGCCTACTTCTCGTCGTTCTCGTCCTCCTGGTTGCGTCACTGCGAGCAGTACGTCACGATGATCGTGGAACGTCTTGGTCTCGACCTCAGCCAGCTCGGTCATCGAGCTGGCGAGCAACGACGGGTACCTGTTGCAGTACTTTGTCGAACGGGGAATTCGGTGTCTCGGGATCGAGCCGGCGGCCAACGTCGCTGCGGCGGCGACCGAGCGCGGTGTACCGACCGAGGTCTCCTTCTTCGGGGAAGCAGTGGCGCGGGCCATCGTTGATCGTGTCGGACGCGCCGACTTGGTCGTCGGCAACAACGTCCTCAATCAGCTCCCCGATCTCAACGACTTTGTTGCCGGCGTTCCGCTCATCCTTGCCGCCGACGGCACGGCGACGTTCGAGTTCCCGCACGTCCTGCGGCTACTCCAGCGCAATCAGTTCGACACGATCTATCACGAGCACTTCAACTACCTGTCCCTCCACAGCGCCGAGGCGATTTTCGCTGCCCACGGCCTCACGGTCGTCGACGTGGAGGAGCTACCAACGCATGGCGGGTCGTTGCGCATCTACGTTCGGCACGCCGACGAGGTGGACCGGCAACCATCAACACGCTTGCTCGCCCTCCGATCTCGTGAGTTGGCAGAGGCGGTCGAGGACGTCGACACCTACACCCGCTTCGAGTGGCAGGTGCGGGAAACGAAACGCGCCCTGCTCGAGTTGCTCATCGCGATCAAGCGCGACGGCAAGTCGATCGCCGGGTACGGCGCACCGGGAAAGGGAAACACGCTGCTCAACTACTGCGGGATCCGTGGTGACTTCATCGACTACACAGTCGACCGCAACCCGTTCAAGCAGGGTCGTTACCTGCCCGGCACACACATCCCGATCCACGGTCCGGAACACCTCGAGCAGACCCGGCCGGACTTCATCATGATCCTGCCCTGGAACATCAAGGACGAAATTCTCATGCAACTCGCATACGCCAGCGATTGGGGCGCCAAGTTCATCGTGCCGATTCCGAGTCCCGAGGTCGTGTGACTGTGTTGCAGCTCGGACTGGGCACCGAGTCGGGTCGTCCACTCGACCTGTTGTTCGTCGGCGCGCACAGCGACGACATCGAGATTGGTTGCGGGGGTACCGTCCTACGCCTTCTCGCCGAGCACCCAGGCTCGCGGGCCACGTGGGTGGTGCTGTCGGCGACAGCGGATCGCGAAGCGGAGGCACGATCGAGCGCCTCGGCATTCCTCTCCTCGGCAGCGTCCTCCACCGTGGAGGTCGCCTCATTTCGCGAGAGCTACTTCCCGTACATCGGTGACGCCGTCAAGGACTACTTCAACGAGCTACGCAAACGGGTCGAGCCGGATGTCGTGTTCTGTCACACGCGCGCCGACGAACACCAGGACCATCGGACCGTCGCCGAGCTTGTCTGGAACACCTTTCGTGACCACCTCGTCTGCGAGTACGAGATTCCCAAGTACGAAGGGGACCTCGGCCAGCCGAACCTCTACGTCGAGCTGTCTCCAGAGGTCGCTCAGCGCAAGGTCGAGCTGCTCATGCATCATTTCGGCACCCAACGATCGAAGCGGTGGTTTCGAACGGAGACTTTTGCTGCGATGATGGCGTTGCGCGGAATCGAGGCGGGAGCGACGGCGGCAGAGGCGTTCCATGCCCGCAAACTCGTGATCTGACGTCGCACGACGTGCTTGCCCAGGCGGCCAGCACCTAAAGAAACGAGAAGTCGCATGAAGGTTCTGCTAACGGGCCACAGGGGTTACATCGGAGTCGAAACGGTTCCCGCGCTGCGCGCAGCCGGTCATGAGGTCGTGGGGCTCGACACCGGTCTTTACGACCTCTGCGACTTCGCCGCCCCGCCCGATGAGGTCCCGACGATCGACGTCGATCTACGCGACGTCAAGCCCGATGACCTGTCCGGCGTCGATGCGGTGATCCACCTGGCTGCACTTTCCAACGATCCGCTGGGCGACCTCGACTCGACACTGACCTACGACATCAACCTGCACGCCTCGGTGCGCCTGGCGACGGCAGCCAAGACCGCCGGAGTCGGTAGGTTCATCTTCGCTTCATCGTGCAGCTTGTACGGCGCCGGCGGTGACGAGCTGCTCGACGAAACCGCTGCGTTCCATCCGGTGACCCCGTACGGCGAGTCGAAGGTGCGGGTCGAGCAGGAGGTGGGCCTGCTGGCGGACGATTCCTTTTCCCCGTCTATCTGCGTAATGCGACTGCGTATGGAGTGTCGCGACGCCTCCGCGCCGACATCGTCGTCAACAACCTCGTCGGACACGCCGTCACCACCGGGAAAGTCCTGCTCCAAAGCGACGGTTCGCCCTGGCGGCCGCTCGTACACATCGGCGACATCATTGCGGCGATGGTTGCGAGCCTTTCCGCACCACGAAACGCCATCCACAACGAGGCGTTCAACGTCGGCCGCAACGGTGAGAACTATCGGATCCGGGAAGTCGCCGAGATCGTCCGTGACGTGGTGCCGGACTGCGAGATCTCCTTCTCGCCGGGGGCCTCTCCGGACACACGCAACTATCGCGTCGACTTCTCGAAGATCGAACGACAGCTTCCCGGCTTCACCGCCTCATGGACACTACGCGACGGAGTCGAAGAGCTGTACCGGGCGTACACCGGGGCCGGACTCACCCATGACGACTGGACTGGGTGGCGCTATTACCGCCTCGCGACAGTTCGGCACCTTCAGGAAGCCGGTGCGATCGATGAGGAACTCCGCCGCCAGACAGCCTGAGACCGAGCGCCAATCGGTGGTGCTGCGGGTTCGAGTGACGCGTGAGCACGGCTGCGTTGCTCTGGAAGTGGAGCGTGCCGGGCCACCAGACGGGCCGACTCGTTTCTGTCGGCGAATGTGCCTGTAGAGGGCCCTCTCGCTGACACTAACGAGTCGCCGGCAGCCGCACTCAGGATCGGCGCATGAGGTCGAGTAACGCCGGTGGCACCCAGCGCTTCGCCTGTTGACGAGCCGTCGACTTCCACCTCTCGCCTGGCCGCGCCTTGAACAGTGTCGTGTGGTTGGAACGGACCTCCTCCTCGGGACGCCCATTTGTGTAGTAGTAGAGAGCAATGGAACGTCGCGCTCGATCTGGCGGACACATGAGCGGATCAGGATGTCCATGATTCGCGTCATCAGTGGTTGAGAACAGAACAAACCTGTTGAACACTGGAAGAATCCGCTGGCCGCATTCGGTCATATCGTGATTCCACAGCTCGAGGTGACCGCCCCACTCCTCCTTCCAGTCACGATTCAAATACAGGAGACCGTTCAATCGACGGTCGAGTCGCATCTCCGCGTGGAGATTGAAGTCGGCGTGGACCTTGAGAAATCCCCCCGATCGGATTTGATGAAGGCCCGCTCCCACAAAGTGCGGATCCGGTATCAGACCGCTAATACCGGTGAGCGACTGCAAAAATTCGACAAAGACTTGTCCGTTGAATTCGGAAAGAAGAGAACGCGTCGCGTGCCCAAACTGCTCCGAGTCGGCGAGGGCAAGTTTAACCTCCCGCGATGTATCGAACTGTTGCCAGGTCGCATCCCAACTGTCCGGAAACTCCTCCAGGACGGAATCGAGAACTTCCTCAGGTAGGAAGTCATCGATAACAATGTGAGGGAACGGACTTGCGGTGGCGTACCGTTCACGATTTTCATCAGCGAGCGACGTGAGATTTGCCCGCCGAAACGTAAAATCCAGGTTGTGAATCAAGCAATTCTCCAAAACTTACGGCCGAATAGAGACACCATATCAGAGGTTCCACGACCTACGTGCGGCGCCGAGCTCATGATCGACTTCCGTTCAGCACGAACGGTGGCGAGCTCGAATCGTGGATTGCTCGAATCCGAGTTGCTCCAGATATGGAGCTCCACTCGAGACCCTTGACATCCGAGACGAAGGCCAGGTCTCTGCTCGCGAGCTCGTCGGCAATTTGTTGCTGATGGTCGTCGACGTGCTCGCCATGCGAGGGCGACCGGGGCACCAGCACAGGCACCTTACCGGAGTTGAGTGTGGTGAGGGCGATGCCTGCACCGGCATGGGCCACGACGACATCCGCAGCGCGGATGGCAGCTACCAGCTCGGCCGCGGGGACAGACGCACGGCTGGAGATTCCCAATCCGGACACGTCGGTTGAACCCGTCTGCCACAGCACGTCCACATGTTGCGGCACGATTTCGACAAGTCGTTCAACCAGTCGACGGAAACCGAACGCTTCCGACGTTCCGAGACTTACCACGATTCGCTGCACCGGTCGGTGCGCCACACCCTCGACGGTGAAGCCGTCGAGGACGGACCCTCGGTACGACCATCGCGAGTCCTCCATCTGCGGCCACTGAACGTACAGACTTACTCCCGGAACTCGACTCAGGAACTTGCCTGAAAGGGAGATACTGTCCGTACGGGTCACACTCTCGACATAGTGCGCAGGGATCCGCCGGCGGGCGGCCTGCGGGAGTGCCGAGAGAGCGAGGCTCGAGCCGGTGCTGATCGCAGAAGAGATGTCGTACACGTAGAACAGGTGCCGGATCAAGCGGGCATTCCTCAGCATGGCGCGCCAGTCTCGTGTTGGTGCCGGAACCATCCAGTGGACTCGCTCACCGGCAAGCAGCGATTCCGTCTGCGCCGTTGGCACCGTGACCCATAGCCGATTCTCGATGTCAACCATGCGATCCACCAGCGCGTGAAGTTGCGTGAGATGACCGCCGTCGTTGGCAGCGAGCAATGTCCAGGTCATTTCGATTGGTTCCGCCCGTTGATCACATCCGCCGAGGCGACGTGGTCATCCAGCAACCTGCCGACTCCTGTCGCGATAGAACACCTTATCAGTCGCTCGAAATCGTCGCCACGCGCCGAGTCCGGACGCGCTGACAACGACAAGCGCGTGGGCCGGCAGGTCGAACAGTAGCGCTGGCGCCGAACGGACGACGCCGATCGCCGTCGTCCAGGCGCGTGGAGGTGGTCCGCCGAGGCGCAGACCACTCGCGATGACCTCGCTGTTGCCCCGACGCACCCTCGCTCGTCGACTGACACATTCAGCGAATCGGCGTGGTGACCTCACCGTCACGCTGACGTCACCAACCCTGCGTTTCGCGTTGACGCCCATGAGTCCATCGAGGAAATAGTCGTCAGCGAGTACATTCGGCCACTCAGCGAACCGCCGACGTACGTCAGCGCTCACCATGATGGCACCTGCGCCCGTCAGAGTGCCCTTGGCCGCCTGGGCCGCCGCCCACCAGCGATAGTGCGACCGGACGATCATCGAAGCTCCGGCCGTGTCGTAGCGCGGCGTCGGCGAGACACCGTCAAGCCCGAGCTCCAGCAGGTAGTCGCGCAGTCGACACACATCATCGGCCCCGATGACGATGTCGCCGTCAAGGTACAGGCGCGGGAACGCCGCCACCGCCTCGTCGCCGGCCTGCAGCGCCCTCGACTTGGATGGCTCAGAGAGTTCGAGGACGCTGGCCCATGGCGATGTCTGACGAGCCAATGAGGCGGTGGAGTCGCCACAGCCGTTGCACACGACGACGACCTCGGCGTCGCCGCGTAGTGGCGCGAGAGCACGAAGCACCGAACGGATCGACTCGGCCTCATTGTGAGCTGGTATCACGATGCTGGCAAGGACACCGGCCACGGCGGAGAAGCATACGGCTGGGCAACCATTGGGTGTGTAGGGGACGATTCGGTCCCCCTGGCACCCATCGGTTGCGGGTCGTCTCGGAGGTGCACCAGCCCCACTCGATCGAGCCGACCACACGCCGACTTCCGGACAGCGTTCCGTATCCTGGCGGCCGATGCCTTCCTGGAGTCTGGACACATGAGAGTGGCGGTCGTGTCTCCCCACCTCGACGACGCCGTGCTCTCGGTGGGCGGAACGATTTCGACGCTGGTTCGTCGCGGTGCCGACGTCACGATCGTCACTGTCTTCGCCGGAGATCCCGATGCAACCGCACCACCGTCGTATTGGGATGCAGGGCGAGGTGCGACTCAGGGTGCCGCCGTTCGCGAGCGACGCAGCGAGGACGAGGCCGCCGCGGCCGAACTCGGCGCTTCAGCATTGGCACTGCCATGGTCTGACAGTGGATACGTCGGACTCCGTGACCCGGACGCGATTTGGAGTGCCCTCGAACCGATCGTTTCCGAGTCGGACGTCACATTGCTTCCCGGCTGGCCGCTCAGCCACGCTGACCATCGATACGCGACGATGATCGTGCTCGACCGGGCCGACTCCTCGATGCCGTTCGTCTTCTACGCCGAGCAGCCCTACGCAGCGGAGCCAGTCGCATTGCTCAAGGGCGCACTGAAACATCATCATGTTGCGCCGCTCCGCCACGCGTACGGAGCCGATGTCCATTGGCGGCGGGACCGTCTCGATCAGGCTTGCCGGCGTGCCCAGGCTCGCGCTCTCGCCAAATACGTCGGCGAGGTGAGTAACCTCGGTGTCCGCGGACGCTGGGCTGAGGCGTACCGCCGCGTGGCGGGTGAGTGGCTAGGAATTGGCCAGAAGGTGCCGGTGCCATCGGTATTCAGACAAGCGTGACTCGAAGCATCTCTTCCCCGCCCGTTCGTGACGACGCGATTGACGTCGGTGTCGTTGTCGTCACGTTCAACAGCGCGGCGGTAGTCGGTGACATGCTCAGGACACTCGACGAGGGGATGCGCGGACTCGTCTGGCGTGCCATTTTCGTCGACAACGCTTCGACTGATGACACGGTGTCGATCATCGAAACCGCCGGCCGCGAAGTCCTCGGGCTCGACTCGAACTGCGGCTACGCGGCAGCGATCAATCATGGGAGTCGTCTCTTTCCCTGCGCTCGATCGATCCTCGTGCTCAACGCGGACATCCAACTCATGCCCGGTTCGGTGGCAGCGATGGTCGATCTCCTCGAGGACGATCGCGTCGGCGTCGTCGCGCCAAAGACCTACCTCCCTGGTGACCCACCCAGGCTCGATCTGATCCAACGCCGCGAGTCATCACTGGCCCGAATCTGGGGGACGGCGCTGCTCGGCGGGGTCGCGCTGCGCTCGCCCGCTCTGTCGGAGTTCGTGTCTGATGCACGGGCTTATGAGGTTGTCGCTGACATCGATTGGGCTGTAGGAGCGGCGTTGCTCTGCAGCAGGCAGTGCATTGCCGCCGTCGGTGAGTGGGACGAGTCGTATTTCCTCTACTGCGAGGAGGTCGACTATTGCCACCGGGCGCGTGCCGCTGGCTTCACGATCCGCTACACCCCTGATGCCGTCGTTCATCACAAGGGTGGCGGTGGATCGGGAGATCCCGTGTTGCGGTCGATGATGGCGGTCAACGGAGTGCGCGAATACCGCCGCCGCCATGGGCCGGCCGCATCGTGGTGCTACCTTGCCGGTGCTGTCGTCCACGAGCTGACGCGAGCCTTGGTCGGTCGGCGGGGCGCTCGGGCCGCAGCGGTCGCGCTGGTCTCTCCACGGCGCCGTCCGCCACAGATCAATGCCGGCGAGTCGTTGATGCCTCACTGACCGCGAGGCAGATGCCGCTGATCAGGGATTCGGGGCGCCGATCAGGGGGCGGAATGGAGATCGCGGCCGGTGCACGATTCTGCGAACACGCGTCGGCCCTCTCCGATAAGCTGCACGGCGTCGGCGGAAGGCGTCCGTCGGCGCTCGCCCATAGAGCCATCATCGGAAAGCCTCCACTTGGATCTTGTTGCCATTCTCCGACTGACCGTCCGACGCTGGATCGTCGTCGCGCCAGTTCTTCTTCTCACGCTCCTCGCGCTCGTACTCCTCGTCGCTCGTCGCGGCGCAGACTACACGATGACCGGCTCGTACCTGCTGGTCACAACGGAATCGGCGAGCAATCCGCCGGCCGTCGAGCCGGCGACGGCGGCAGAAGCGCTCGCTGACGTCATGCGACATCCAACAGTGCTTCGAGTGTTGGAGTCCGAAGGTTTGTCCACCGACTACACCGTCGGTGTCGGCGAGACCGGCACCACGTTGCAGCTGTCGGTGAACGGCCCCACCCCCGAAATCGTGGCCCAGACCAGGACTCGGCTGGTTCAGATGCTTCCAGAGCTGCTCGAAGAGGGACTTGGCGAGGAGGCAGCGAAGACTGTGACCGCTCGCCCGTCGACGTTCCCCGGTGCCGACGGGTCCAGTGCGGGCGAGGATCCTTCGGTGCCAACGTTGATTGTCGTAGCCTCAGCCGCTCCCGAATCCACCTATAACCCATTCCCGGCGACTACCTCGACAGTCCCATCGCTCATCGCTTTGACGCGTTCGGCGAACTTTGCAGATCGCGTTGACCTCACGGCCCCCGGAGCAAAGTACGTCGTCGAGAGCCTGGTCCGCGAGTCTCCGATCATCGACATCACCGTGACGGCGTCGTCGCCATCGACGGCGGCGGCAGGTTACGAATTCGTGCGTGACGAGCTTGAAGCCGGTTTGGTGAGGCTGCAAGACGAGAACGGCGTCAGCCCCCGACACCGCACGGTGTTTCGAACGATCGTCGAGCCAGTCTCCGCAGAGGCGACGCCGTTGTCCGTCGTTCGCCCTGCCGCAGGCTTGGTCGTCCTCGGAACCGGTGTCGCCATCGGCTTGGCCGTTCTCGCAGAATCACTTCTCGTCGCCCATCGCCAGGTCAGGGCGACCAGGACCAGGCCGATCACGGTCAACGGCGACGGAATCACGGATCAGCCAGAGTTCGCTCCTGCGGGCGTCCGCGATCAGTCGGCGCCCGTCGAACCCAACGACAAGCGCCGCCAGCACCTGTCGTCGCTCGCCGGCACGGGACCCACGGACGAGTCTCGGACGATGAGCGGTGCCCGTACGAAAGCCAGTCCTGCGGCGGCCGCACGAACTCGCACTCGTCGGCGGCCGGCGGTGGACGAAACCGAGCACCTTCCTGACGGCGGCGTGCTCCCGACCGAGGACACAGGATCGGTGGGCACGATCGAGCCGTCGACGGGGCGCCCGGCGAACAACACCCCCGCAGCCGCTCGTGCTGCGGGGATGAAGAGGTGAACACCGCGCTAGCCAGCGGAGTCGCCAGCGCAAGTCGGCTGCGCATCGGGCCGTGGGAGTTCCTCCGCGTCTACCTCGTCTTGCTGTTCGCCCTTCCTGCAAACCTCACGATTGCAGGCACGGGTGCAATCGGCAGTCCTGCGACCTTGCTGGGGGTCGTTGCGTTCGGCTGGTGGATCGCCGCCACATTGCTCGGCCACCGAGACTTTGCTGAGCGCAACGTCGTCCGAATCGCCTTGTTCTGCTACCTCGGCACTCTTTTGTTCAGTTGGACACTCGGTCGCATGCGTGTTCTCACGGCCTCCGAAGCCTCGTCATCCGATCGCATACTCATCATGACTGTTGCATACGCCGGGATCGCCTTGATCACGATGGATCTGATCACGTCTCGAGCTGATATCGAGAGACTCGTACTGTGGATAACTCGATGCGCCATGGTCATGGTGATTGTGGGCGTCATCCAGTTTTTCTTCTCGATCAACATCGCATCGATCGTGCAGATTCCTGGGCTGCAGGCCAACACCGACTTTGAGCTGAACTCTCGGTCAATTTTCAATCGTCCGAACGGAACGGCTCTGCACGCTATTGAGTTCGGCGTGGTGTCGGCCGCGTTGATTCCATTGACGTACTGGTTGCGCCGAGTTCGCCGATCCAACTTCGATTACGTGGTACTCGCCGGTCTCGCATTCGCAGTGATGATCTCGCTCAGTCGCTCGGCCGTTTTGGCGTCGATAGTCGGTGGGCTGGTACTACTGATCGGCCTGCCATCTTGGTCGCAACGCATCTCGTTGGTTCTCGTTGCCAGCGCGTTCGTCGTCGCAGCGGGCTCAGTCGTTGGCGGTCTCGTTGGGACGCTACGTTCGCTGTTCGCGCAAACCGACACGGATCCAAGCGTCCAGGCGCGAATCGACCGGATCCCGCGGGTACTTCAGTGGATCTCAGAGTATCCATACCTGGGACGTGGTTACGGCACCTACACCCCCGAGGACTACACCGTTCTCGACAACCAGATCTGGACGACCGCAATCGAGACTGGACTCATCGGCGTGGCCCTGCTCGTGATATTCATCGGTACCCCGGTCGTGCTGGCGTGGCGAAGTCGAGTCGGAAGCGAGACGGATCGCTTTCTGGCGATCGCACTGATCGCAACGATCCTGTCCATATTTGTCAGTTCGTACACATTTGACACCTTCTTCTATCGAATTCTCACAAGTCTGTTGTATATCTCGATCGGAATCGTCGGAGCGCTCTATCGCCTCACGGCGGATGAACGGGCTTCGCGCGAGACACACGGCGCGCTCGACTCGACCGGTCACTGCTCAAATTGCGCCACTGAAGCAATGACGTCAACTCGGACATCAATCGGGGATTTGGACGTTCCGCGGTCGATCGCTCTCATTGGGGCTGCACCGGCACCGATTGCGGTAGGTCTGCCTGTGTACAATGGCCAGCGATTCATTGCGGATGCGATCAAGAGCCTCCTTAGTCAGCACGATGTCGACTTTGAGCTCTTGATCGCTGACAACTGCTCAACGGATGCCACAGAGGAGATCTGCCGAGGGTTCGCGCGGAATGACTCGCGTGTTCGATTCATCCGTCGCGAATCGAACGTTGGCCTGACGCACAATCACAATCGCTTGGTCATGGAGGCACAGAGTCCACTATTCATGTGGGCGGGAGCCGACGATTGCCATGAACCAACCCGTCTCCGCCGTTTGGTGGACGCACTCGACGCCAATCTGTCGGCGGTGCTCGCTTTCAGCGCTTCTCGAGAAGTAGACGCCAATGGCAACGATCTAGGACCATGGCACAACCACTGCCAGGTAAGTCACGTCGATCCGGTGCGCCGCTTCCGGGATCTCGTCGGCACGGAGCTCAGACAGTTCCGTCACGAGCCTTTTCACTACTTTTACGGCGCGTACCGTCGTGATGTGCTCTTGCGCACGCCGTTGATGGCGGATTCCAAGTCGGGCGACCGCCCGCTCATCTACCAGTTGTCATTGCACGGCCCGTTCGCCGAGGTGGACGAGGAGCTTCTGATCCACCGCATCCACGATCGGCAGTTCAGTCGCATTCCAGCACGGCAGTGGCATGAGATCGAGCATCCGGGAGCAGGCCCATTCGTTCTCCCTGACGTGAAGGATGCTCTGCTCACCGCGCGAGCGGTGGTCCGGTCACCCCTGTCGCCAAGAGATAAGGCTCGGGCGATGATCGCTCTCCGACCATGGTTCGCAGGGAATCTAAAGCCGATAGCGCGCAACATTGGACGCCTCGCCGTCGATGTCACCCGACGCGCCTGCACGAGGCTGAACACGCAGCCGGCCGGCCGACACGATCCCTAGACGAGGCCCGCCGGTTATCGGTGTCTGAGGCGACGCGGCGGGGCCGATGCTGGTTGGGCAAAGCATCGATGAATCTCGTCGCCATCAACTCCGTGTGGCCGGTCCGGGAGCTCGCTAGTATGACAAGCCATGCTTCGGCGGCGGGCCGATGCAGATTTTAGGGATCTGGTGGGACCAGTATGAGCCGACTCCGTCGAGCTATGACAAGTCATCTTCTGGCCAGCGGGTTCGGAGGGTTCCTGCGGGTGGCGGACAAACGAACCATTCGCCGGATGGCGATCATCGCCGTGCTGGCGGTGCTGGTGTCGTTGATCGAGGTTGCCGCCATCGCCTTGATGGTGCCGCTCGTGGAGTTGCTATCAGGCGGCAACCTTGACGATGCCGGGCGAGCGGGCCAGTTCGTAGGGGACCTCGTCGGTGACACCACCGCTCGTTCCCAGACACTGATCGTGCTCTTCCTAGTCGTGGGCCTGCTCGTGGTGAAGGTCATCGCGGCGGGGTTTGTACGCAAGGGTACGATCGCTGCCGTTACCCGCGGAGCGACGACCGCAAGCGCGAACCTCTTTGCCGCGTACTTGCGTGCGCCGCTCAGCTTTCATGCCCACCGAAACTCTGCCGCGGCTGCCCGCACGTCGGCGCTCTCATTGATGATCGTCTACAACCTCGGCCTGCTCGGGGTCGCGACCGTGTTCGTTGAGGCGTGCACAGTCGTTTGCATCACCCTGCTGCTACTAGTCATGTCGCCGCTCGCTGCGATCGTTGCGGTCATCTACTTCGGACTAGCAATGATCGCGTTCGGCCGGCTCGTCCAGCGACGAACAGAAGAGCTGTCTCGGCGTCGTGACGATGTCTCCGCTGACAGTTTGGCGACGTTGCAGCAGGGCCTCGGTGGATTGCGTGAGATCCGCCTGCGCGGCGACGAGCAGGCCTGGACCGACAGGTTTCAGCAAACGAACACCATCCGTGAGGTCCTCGATCGCCAGCTGATCTTTAGCGCCGAGTTCGGTCGCTACTACATCGAAGGCACCTTCTTCGTCGGGTTCGCACTCATCGCCTCGGTCCAGGTACTCACCCGGGACGAGGCCGCGTTCGCCGGCTTGGCCCTGATGCTGGCGGCTGGAGTCCGACTCCTCCCAAGCGCCGGACGGCTCCTGTACGGGGTCAGTCTGACGAAGCAGGGTCGCGGCAGCAGCAGGATCGTTACGGACGAGCTCGACGAGTTGGGTATCGACCGTCTCGAGCGGGTCAATTGGGACCAACAGGACGGCCCGGAAACGATATGGCTGTCCGAGCCTGTCTCCGTCCAGCTGCGCAACGTGAGTTATCGGTACCCCGGCGCACAGCCGTTCGCGGTCCACGATCTCAACCTCACCGTCGCGCCCGGCGAGTCACTTGGGATCGTTGGGCCGTCGGGCTCGGGCAAGTCCACCGCTGTCGACCTGATCTGCGGTCTTGTTCCGCCAACATCGGGTGAGATCTTGTTCGATGGCGAACTGCTCGCGCCAGGTCGGCCGCGTCCACGGATCGCCTATGTCCCTCAAGATGTGTTCCTGCTCGAAGGGAGTGTGTCGGCGAACATCCACTTCTCGGATGGCCCGATAGACGAAGTCGCCCTCGCTCGGGCGATACGGCTCGCCCAACTGGATCGATGGATCGAATCCCTTCCCGAAGGAGTGAACACGCTCGTGGGTGAACGCGGCGCGCTGGTGTCAGGCGGGCAACGTCAGCGGATCGGGATCGCCAGAGCGTTGTACCTCAAGCCGTCAGTGCTGATCCTCGATGAGGCAACGTCTGCCTTGGACGTCGAGATCGAAGCTGAGCTCAACGACGCCATCAAGAGCCTCGGCCGGTCGACCACTTTGATCGTGGTCGCCCATCGCCTGTCGACCGTGCGACGGTGCGATCGAATTCTGGTTCTCGAGGACGGCGAAGTCGTCGGACTCGACACCTACGATGATCTTCGCCGGAACCACGCCCGGTTCTCCAAGTGGGTGCATCTGGCCGAAGCGGTGCCCTCGTAGTTTCGACGCGTTTGCCACGTATCACGAACGTGTTCGGCAGCTAGGCACCCGATTCTCGCCAGCGCACGTTCGTCGAGCGCGATTGTGGTCACTTTGTTGTCTGGTCGACCACTCGCTCGAGCCAGATTTCACGCCAGTATGGTGTGATCGCTCGTGGGCAGTTGGTGCTGTACGCCCCCTCGCAGACGAGGCCCTCGAGTACAATGCACGGCTGGCGCATTCTGAGCATCCGCCCAGACCGCTCGTCGATAATGCGATCAACCCGGCACGCGACGCGAGCCTCACGACCACAGAACCGTGCCATCTCGGCATCGAAAGCCAGACCGCGATTGAAATGATTCTTGTCCAATGTCGCGGCTATCTCGGCTCGCGGGCGAACCCGAACCAACTCGCCGGGCTGTAGTTCAAGGTGTGCTGTAGGCGTCTTTCCCGCGGTCCCGTGGACTGCGCCCCACGGCCTGCCGCCACGAAACAAGAAGCGCTCGGGAAGCACGCTCGACAGCCGACTTTGGAGCCGATTGAATACTGAGACAGCGCACGCCCGGATCACCGCCAAGATCGAGGAGTTGCCCGATACGACATCGTCGATGTGCTGTCGAACATCGCGCAGGGGCAGCAACTCGGGTGCGGCTCGGAGCATTTCGGTCGCCTGACATCGATAGCGCTCCTCGCCGTCTTCGTCGGGCTGACGTCGAGTGGCTGCGTTGAGAAACTGCGCAGATCGTTCTAGTGGCGCGGACTCCTGAGGAGCGATGGCAGCGGGATCAAAGGCCTTCAGCCAGGCGGTCTTCCAGTACATCAAGCATGCGGCTTGACAGCCATCGTGGGCGCTCCCATCGCAACGGGCGCCGCTGAGATGCACAGCATTGCGCATCCGGTACATCCCGGTCTTGGTGATCGTGTCGCACAGCTTGTGGGCCCGTTTGTACACGACGAGACTCTGACCGCAGTAGCGGGCCATCTCCGGCATGAATGGGAGATTCTCGTACTCACCGTTCTCGTCGAGCGTCGCGATGATCTCGTCCAGGCTGCGAACCTCGACCATGTCGCCGACGCGGAAGTCGCGTTCTGTCAGTACTACCGATTGCTCCGAAGACATCCCGCCGCTCCAACCCTGTGTAACCACCCCCGCCCGGTTGACGAGAGGTTCCTCGTCGGTCGTTCCCGGCATGCCGACCGAACTCCAGGACACAGGATACTGGCGGTAGCGAGAGCTAGCACGTCCGCGCGCTGCCACTGCGGACGACTCGGCCCGCCCGCGACCGCCGCCGAAGGCGTGAACTGCTGGCGATCGTTTCCTACCAGTTCACGCACCTCGCCCACGGTTTCGGGGGCGGGACAATAGACTCTCCTCTGGCGGATGGTGAGGATTCGGTGGAGGACTTCACAGGTGGGAACAGAAATCAGCGACCAACAAGACTTCAAGGTCACGCCTGTGAACCTCAAGCGGTTCCGTCGAGGCGAGGTGGTCGTTGTGCGTGATGCCGACGAGATCCTGCAGACGCTCGATGACAACGGCACAATCGACGGACTGCTCTTCATGCCAGAGATGGTGCAGTACTGTGGACAGGCGTTTACGGTCGGCGCACAGGCGGAGCGACTTTGCGACACCATCAATGGCGGAGGCTGTCGGCGAATGCCCAACACGGTGCTGTTGGAAGGCCTCCGTTGCGATGGTGGGAGCCATGGAGGGTGCCAAGCTGAGTGCCTCATCTACTGGAATGAGGCATGGCTCCGCCGAGCGGACTGGCCCGCAACATCAATCGGTGACGTTGCAGATGCGTCCGAGAGACTTCTCGCCCTGGTCACCCCGATGACGCGGCAAGCCACTGTTGATGGCGACGTTCGCTACAAATGTCAAGCGACGGAAATGCCGGGAGCGTCCACCAAAGTATCGAACAGGGATCCCCGAGCGTACCTGCGTGAGTATCTCTCGGGAAACGTGACGCTGCGACGGTTCGTTCGAGTGATGTCCAGGGCCCTGGTCCTACAATCGTTGAGCAAGATTGGGCTGCTGCACTCGCCGCCCATGAGAGGTCCGTCGCCGAATACGCCACCATCCCCCGCTCCTCTTGGTCTTGAACCGGGTGAATGGGTCAGGATCAAGTCCAAAGAGGAAATTCGTCAAACACTCAACGACAAGGGCACAAACAAGGGCCTCTGGTTCGACCGCGAGCTGATGGCCATGTGTGGGCGGGAATTCAAGGTACGTAAGCGCATAGAGCGGTTTATCGACGATCGCAGCGGCAGGCTCGTTGAGTTGAAGTCCGACTGCATCTCACTCGAGGGTGGAGTTTGTATGAGCGAGTCCAGCCTGAGTCGCTGGTTCTGCCCGCGAGAGATCTACGCCTACTGGCGCGAATGCTGGCTTGAACGTATCGACACACCCGCTGAAGTCACCGTAGACAAATAAGGTCGGGACTCACGTCGACTACTTTTGACGTGGAGGAGTACCAACACCAACGGCACGCAATCCCGCTTGGGCAAAAGCGCCGGCAGCGCTGCGCGCCAGTCTTGGAGCATTGCGGACGGTCCACCAACGCAAGGCTTGTCGGACTCGACGATCATCGTCCGGCGGCAATTGAGCGTGATCCACTGCGCGATGTAACTCCAAGGAATAACGCCACATGGTTCCGCGCTTCGGCGAGGCGAGACCTGCATAGAAGTTCGCTCGACCGCTGTTGGTCACTCGCCCAACGTGCTCGCGGACACGGAAGAGTTGACGTGGGTCCCGCAGCAAGCGGCCCTGCAGCGCCAACTCAGCGAGCCACAAGCGGTCCGAGGACCAAAACGGAAGCATCAGTCGCGTGCGCTCCATCATCGACCGACGGTAGACACCGTAGGTGAACTGGCAGTAGTGATTGAGCGAAGCGAGCTCGACGAAGCGGACGGCAAGATCGTGGTCGCCTGCGCGGATGTGCTCCGGGTCCGGACCGAGGGACATGCCGTCCCCGTCGATCCGGCAGATCTCGGAGACCGCCGCCGCCGCGTCTGAACAGTCACGCAGCAGACCAACGCAAGCGGCATAGAACTCCGGATCGGCGACGTCATCGCTGGCGTGCCAAGCGAAGAACTCACCTCGTGTATCGGTGAACAGCCGGTTCCAGTTCGCCACAAGCCCAATGTTTGTGTCACGGCGCACATATTGGATTCGAGGATCGTCCCTAGCTGCATCTTTCGCAATCTCACCTGTGCGATCAGTCGACGCGTTGTCCGCTATCACCAACTCGAAATCGTCAAATGTCTGCGCCCTGATCCCCGCCAATGCATCGGCTAGGTAGAGCTCGCCGTTGTACACCGGCAGACCAACGCTGAGCACGCAACCCATTAAAGCTCAGGCTATCACCGAAAGTTTGAGGCCCACAGAGGAGGGGGCCCGATCTGACCAGAGTTGGCCCATGCCCTCACCCGTCCTCGGTGTCGCACGGCTGACGCCGGAGAGCGACCGGTTGCCCAACGTCGTCCAGCCTGACGATCCACGCGTCCCAGCTCGTCACGAGCGAACAGGCGACGTCGATTGGCCCGTACAACCAGGAATTGTCGACAATCTGAAGACCCCGGACTGTACCGGGCGTTCCGAGGCGGAAGGGGAACCCGCCTCCAATGACGATGAGGCGATCGACGTTGACTGAAGTATTGCCCTGGCCACCCGGATAGAAAAATGGCGCTGTTCCTGTACAACTCGAGCTTTCGACAAGTTCGAGTACCGAGTTGCGGATCGTCACCGCCGGGCCCTCGTAACCCTGCAACCCATCGCCGTGCCAATCGGTGCAAGGCTGCGGAAAGACGACCCTGGAGTAGGAGTCTTCAATGACCACGGGTGTGCAGCCCTCCGCGCGCCCGCCAACGCGGAAGCCGTCGGACACATTGTCAATGAGAACAGATCGAGCGGTGTAACCTCCGCCATTCAATGCGGGGAATTCGTTTGGATCGGACGTGGTGTGTCGAATCGTCGTGTTCTCGACTTGGAGCCCGTTGTGACAGATGTCGCCGTCGATGTTGTTGATGACTCCGTCGATGACCTCGACTCGCCGAACAACCACGTTCGGTGCATTGACTAGCAGCGACCCATATATTCTTAGATCCTGGACCAGTGCTCCTGGTTGGACCACAAAATCGTCGCGCCGAATTGTCTGCGCTGGCGTCCAACCACTTGGTACCCCTGCGGTGGCAACGCTCGGAAAGCCGTTGCTGGGAGCGGACGTTGACGAGGTCGTGGTCGTCAGGTCGTCGGCCGCAGCACTGGTGCTGGGGAACCAGATCGACCAGATCACCGCCGAGAGGCCGGCGAACACCCAGACGAATCGCACGTGAGTACGCCGCCGCTGGTCCATCGCCGTTTCCCCTGTCGCCATGCGCTCCGTGAGCGCCAGACGACCGACCGTAGCCTGTCACTCATTCGCAGCGCAACGATCTCGGCACGCAGCCAATTCAGCTCGCCAGGACGTCTTGCAGCCGAGCCGCCTGCAACGTGTTGCTGAGCAGGCATGCGACTGTCATTGGTCCGGTCCCACCCGGCATTGGTGTTATCCACCCGGCGACGCCGAGGACGGCGTCGAAGTCCACGTCGCCGGCAATCCCCGCCGCAATCCGCGACACGCCGACGTCGATCACGGCCGCCCCCGGCTTGACGTGATCAGCGGTGATCATCCGCGCCTGGCCGGCGGCGGCGACGATGATGTCCGCTTCGCGACAGACGGCGGCGAGATCGGGGGTGCGGCTGTGGGCGATCGTCACGGTGGCGTCGACACCCTTGCGCGCCAGGAGCAGCGCGAGCGGCATACCCGACCAGCGTGGATCGACCGACGACGACGGCACGTTTCGACGAGATCGGTACCTCGTAGCGCTCGAGCAGGCGCATCACGCCGAGCGGTGTGCACGGGACGAGCCCGGTCTCGCCGCGCACGAGGCGCCCGAGCGACCGCTCGGTGAGCCCGTCGACGTCCTTGTCGGGAGGGATCAGCCGGAGGACGGCGTCGGCGTCGAGCCCGTCGGGCAACGGCAGCTGGACGAGGATTCCGTGGACCTGCGGGTCAGCGGCAAGCTCGGCGACTGCCTCCTCGACATGAACCTGCGGCGCCGTGACAGGCAGCTCGACATTGCGCGACCGCAGGCCCGCGAGGTCTGCCTGGCGGTGCTTGCTGCGCACGTAGCTCTGACTGGGCGGGTCGTCGCCGACGAGCACCGTGGCGAGGCACACCGCCGGTGACCCAGCCGCCTCGATGGTTGCCCGCAGCCCGGCAACGATCTCGTCGCGGAGCAGTTTGCCGTCCATCACGATTGCGTCCGCGGTCACCGCCGGCATCGTAGGGTTGCGGCGTGGCAGCCCCTCCATCTCCAACGGTCCAACCTCGCCGATGGCCGCCTTGGCGTGCTCACCGTCGGTCTCGGCGCCGTCGCGTCGACGTTGATCGCCGGTGTCGAACTGGTCAAGCGCGGCGTCGCCCAGCCGATCGGTTCGCTCGCTCTGATGGACACGATTCGGCTCGGCAAACGCACCGAGGACCGCAGTCCGCTGATCCGCGACTTCGTACCACTCGCCCGGCTGGAGGACGTCGTGTTCGGGGCGTGGGACCCGTTCCCCGACGACGCCTACGTCGCCGCCCAACGGGCCGGCGTCCTGGAGGGCGGCCGGCACATCGAGCAGATCTCCGACGCACTGCGCGAGGTTCGGCCGATGGCCGCGGCCTTCGATCGCACCTATGTGAAGAACATCGATGCCGGCAACGTCCAGGCGTCGGTCGACAAGCGGTCGATGTTGGAGGCGATACGCGCCGACATCAACCGCTTCCGCGACGAGAAGCGGGTCGATCGCGTCGTGATGATCTGGTGCGCCTCGACCGAGGTGTTCATCGAGCCTGGTGCGGCCCACCTCGACCTCGAGGCCTTCGAGAAGGCGATCGACGCGAACGACCCGACGATCGCCCCGTCGATGTTGTACGCCTATGCCGCCTTGCTCGAGGGCGTCCCGTTCTGCAACGGCGCCCCGAATCTCACCGTCGATACTCCGGTGCTGCGCCAGTTCGCCACCGACCGCGGCATCGCCATCTCCGGCAAGGACTTCAAGACCGGGCAGACACTCGTCAAGACCGTGCTCGCTCCGATGCTCAAGGCACGGATGCTCGGGCTGTCCGGGTGGTACTCGACGAACATCCTCGGCAACCGCGACGGCGAGGTTCTCGACGACCCGGACAGCTTCAAGACCAAGGAAGAGTCCAAGCTCGGCGTACTCGAAGACATCCTCAAGCCGGACCGCTTTCCCGAGTTGTACGGCGACATCTTCCACAAGGTGCGGATCAACTACTACCCACCGCGCGGCGACAACAAGGAAGGCTGGGACAACATCGACATCTTCGGCTGGCTCGGCTACCCGATGCAGCTCAAGGTCGACTTCCTTTGCCGCGACTCGATCCTCGCCGCTCCCCTTGCCCTCGACCTCGTCTTGTTCACCGACCTCGCGCAACGTGCCGGCCTCGGAGGCATCCAGGAGTGGTTGAGCTTCTACTACAAGAGCCCACAGACGCCGCCAGGGCTCTACCCCGAGCAAGACCTGTTCATCCAGCACACAAAGCTGAAGAACACGCTGCGCTGGATCATGGGCGAGGACCAGATCACTCACCTCGGCCGCGAGTACTACGCCACGCCCAACTGACGACCGATCGAGCGAGCCGGCGAGCAAGATCTACGTCATCGGTAACCGCTTGCTAGTCCCTCGCCAGAGTGCGAAGGCGGTGTCGATGGCAGTGAGCGAGAAGTCATCGACGAACGCCTCGCACGACGAGCGCGGGACCCAACGCAGCTCGCTCACTTCAGGTGACAAAGGTGGCCGCGTCCGGTCGAAGGGCGCTCGTGGAACGCAGTAGAAGGCGAGTGTGAGGCCGAAGTAGCGCGCCGGCTTACCGGAGTGGGCGTGCACCTCCGATGCGAGGATCGCGATGGCGTCGACCTCGATTCCGGTCTCCTCCAAAACCTCGCGCTCGCAGGCGACCGCCGGTTCCTCCCGACGTTTGATCCAGCCGCCCGGAAGCCCCCAAGAACCGCCTCGAAAGCGATGTCGAGCGACCAGGACGTCATCGCCGTCGACGACGACCGCCGACGAGCAGACGAAGGGTCGGCCCGCCATTCGGCGAGCCGCGAAGTTCGCCAGGCGGTGCAGCCTCGGTTGCCGGACGACCAACGCCTCGAGCCAGGCGATCATCGAGGCGGCCATGGGACAGAACCGTAGGTGATGGACGGCTGCTCGGATTCTGGAGCCACGATCCGGACAGTTATGTCCGGTTTGGGGCCTAAGACTCGGCGTGGGTGCGGTGTTACCGGATGCAGCGCAAGGCGAGTTCGATGAGCCGATCGGCGTTGCGACGGATGTCGAAGTCGCGCTGGACCCGTCGGCGCGCTTCGCTGCCGAGCGTGCGTCGCAGGTCGGCGTCGGCGATCAACCGGCGCAGCGCCACAACCAGATCGTCGCGATTGCCCGGCCGGACCACGAAGCCGGTGACGCCGTCGATCACGAGGTCGCCGAGACCGCCGACGTCCGCCACCACGAGTGGCAATCCGGCGGCGCCTGCTTCGATGGCGGCGATGCCGAACGTCTCGGATCGGCTCGGCAGCACGAAGAGATGACTCGTTCGATAGAGCTCGCGAAGCTGTTCACTGTTCGGACGGAGTCCGGTGTGCACCGTCACTCCGGAGATCGTTGGGGTCGACGACTTCGTCACGATTCGTAGCTCCGCGCTGCCCGGAGGAAGAGTGGCAAAGGCGTCGAGGAGGACGTCACCGCCCTTGCGATTGAAGTCGCCGCCAACGAAGAGGATCTTCACCGTGCCGTCATCGTGGTGGGCGGGCGTCCATAGGCTGGTGTCGACGCCCGGCGGGATGACCTCGATGCGCTCCCGGTCGACGCCGTAATCGTTGATCAAAGAGTCGGCGACCCAATGGCTCCACGGCGCGTGGGCTGCGGCCCTTCCGAAGACGAAGCGGTTCCAGCGGTACTTCGCCCAGCGCACGATCGCGGTGCGGTCGACGCGGTGCCCGTAATCCTCGGCCAGGTCGTCGAGCTGCCTCGGGGTGACATCGGAGCACAGCACATACGGTCGGGCACGGGCGCGACCGGGCCCGATCGCGGCAGGGACCTGCGTGTTGAAGACGCTCACGTCCGGGACGGCGCCGGTGAACCCGTTGGCCACCTCGTTCCTGCCGCGGAGCGCAACACGCACCGCGTTGAACGGAAGGTGCTCCCACCACCGCGACGTCTCAGCGAACTGCACCGTCACCCACTTGACATCGATGTCCGCGCGGGCATCGATGATCTGGCGCAGATTCAGGGCATGGGTGTAGTGGCCGAGGTGCTCCTCGAGAACGAAGGTGACCCGTCGACGTTCACCGGTCGCCGCGCCGAGACACACGCTCGTGGGCTGCGTCAGCCGGAGGACAACTCAGCGGCCGCCTCGGCTGCGGCTGCGGCGACGAGCAACTCGTCGCGCTGGGCGCGGCGCTCGCGTTGCTCGTCGGGGTCGGGCACCGGCACGGCGGCTAGCAGGCGCTTGGTGTAGTCGTCCTGCGGGTCGTTGAGGATCTGCTCCCGCGTCCCGAACTCGACGAGCTTGCCGAGCTGCATCACGGCGATGCGCCGCGACAGGATCTCGACGACGGCGAGGTCGTGGGAGATGAACAGGCAGGCGAAGCCGATCTCGTCCTGCAACTCCTGGAACAGTTCGAGCACCCTGGCCTGCACGGACACGTCGAGCGCGGAGGTCGGCTCGTCGGCGATGAGCAGCTTCGGACCGAGTGCCAGGGCCCGGGCGATGCCGACGCGTTGACGCTGGCCGCCGGAGAGCTCGTGGGGGTAGCGGTTGCGCAGGTCCCTGGCGAGGTGGACGCGATCGAGGAGGTCCTCGACGCGCTTGCTCAGCTCTTTGCCCTTGGCCATCTTCTGCAACAGCAGCGGCTCGCCGATCGATTCGCCGACCGGGAGTCGCGGGTTCAGCGACGACCCGGGGTCCTGGAAGACGAAGCTCGCGTCGCGGCGAACCTGGCGCAGCTGGTCCTTGTCAATCCCGACCATGTCTGTCCCGAGCACTCGCGCCTGGCCCTCGACGAACGGCAGGAGGCCGACGATTGCTCGGCCGATCGTCGTCTTGCCGGAGCCGGACTCACCCACAAGACCGACGACCTCGCCGTGCTCGACGGTCAGCGAAACCCCGTCGACTGCCCGGAACGCCGGCGTCCGACCATGCTTTGGGTACTCGACGGCAACTTCACGGAGGTCGACCACCAGCGACTCCGACGCCTGATCGACGATCGGCGCCAACGGCTCGCGCACCACGATCTCCGCCGTCGCTCCCTCGTCGGCCTCGTCGCCGGTGATCGACCCGAGGTGCGGCACGGCAGCGAGCAGGCTCTGCGTGTAGGGGTGGTCGGGTGCCTTGAACACCTGGTGGGCGGTGCCGGACTCGACGATCAGGCCGCGCTGCATCACGATCACCCGATCGGACAGGTCGGCGACGACACCCATGTCGTGGGTGATCAGGATGACGCCGGCGTCGATGCGATCGCGCAGGTCGCGCATCAGCTTGAGGATCTCCGCCTGCACCGTGACGTCCAGCGCCGTCGTCGGTTCGTCCGCAACCAGCAACGCCGGGTCGCACGCCAACGCCTGCGCGATCATCGCCCGTTGCCGCTGACCACCGGACAGCTGGTGCGGGTAGGCGTCGACGCGTCGCTCCGGGTCGGGGATCTCGACCAGCGTGAGCAACTCGATCGCCCGTTGCCGAGCGACCTTGGGCGCCATCGAGTAGTGGCTGCGCAACATCTCGGCGATCTGGAACCCGACGGTGTACACCGGATTGAGAGCCGTCATCGGCTCCTGGAAGATCATCGACGCCTCGCCGCCGCGGATCTGCCGCAATGTGTAGCGATCGATGCCGACGATCTCCTTGCCGCGCAGCTTGATCGAACCGCGGACCGAGGCGTTCTTCGGCAGCAGTCCGAGCATCGCCATTGCAGTTGTCGACTTGCCCGATCCGGACTCGCCGACAATTGCCAGCACCTCGCCGGGGAACAGGTCGAACTCGGCGCCGATGACCGCCGGATACCACACGCCGTCGACCCAGAAGTCGATGTCGAGATCGCGAACGGAGAGGACCGGCTGGACCTCGGGGACGGGGGTCATCGGTAAAACCTCAATGTGTCTGCCACCTGGCAGGATGAGCGGCGATGCACGCCGTCTTCCGCTCGACGTTCGGGCGCATGCTGACGGTGGCGATCGGCGCTATCTGCGCGGTCACCGCGGTCGTTATCGCCGTTGGCGGAGGTCTGGCCGACCTCCTGGGCTTCCTGCCGTGGCTGGCGCTGCTCGCCGGCGGCTGCTGGGCGGCGTTCTGGCGCCCTTGCGTCGAAGTCACCGATGGTGGCGTGCGCATCGTCAACGTCACGCGCACGATCGACGTGCCCTGGCCGGCAATCTCCGGGATCGAGACTCGCTGGGCGCTGACCCTGCTCACCGCCTACGGCAAGTTCACGGCGTGGGCGGCCCCGGCGCCCGGCCGCGCGGCGATGCGCAAGGCCACGAGAGTCGACCCGAACCAGTTGCTCGGGCGTGCCGCTGGTGTCCACGCATCCGGAGCCACGCCAGAGATCGCCATCGGCGCGGCCGGCGAGGCCGCCGAGATCGTCCGCGACCACTGGGAGCGGCTGCGCGCCGCCGGTCACCTCGACAACCCCGTACTCGAGCACGAGCGTGTGCCGGTGCGCTGGCACGTCGGCACGCTCGCCGCGGGGGTCGTGCTCGTCGGACTCGGCGTCGCTGGACTCATGGCGTAGAGCCGGCACCGTACGCGGCCATGCGTCCGGCGTTCGTCGGCTCGACCTCGGCCCGGGTGATCTCGTGCTCGAGGTCCTTGCGCTTGGGAATCCGCTTCTGGCGTGGATCGAAGGCATCGCGCAGGCCGTCGCCGATGAACTGCAGGCACAGCACGATGACGACGATGAAGAAACCGGGCCACAGGAACAGCCACGGCCGGCTGGAAAACGCCGAGTCGTAGGCCTCGACGAGATTGCCCAGAGACACGTCGGGCCGCTGAATGCCGAAGCCGAGGAATCCGAGTGCGGCTTCGATGAGGATCGCCGCGCCCATCAGCAGCGTGACGCTGACGACGATGACGCCGACACTGTTGGGAAGGATGTGCTTGAACATGATCCGCTTCGACGAGGCGCCCGCCACCCGCGCCGCGTCGACGAACTCGCGTTCTCGTAGGGCCAGGAACTCGGCGCGCACGAGGCGCGCCAAGCCGGTCCACAGGAACAATCCCATCACCGCTGCCAATGTCCACATCCCCGTCGCGCCGAGGGCGAAGGCGAACACCGAGACGGTGACGAGGAGCGGGATCACGATGATCACGTCGGTGAAGCGCATCAGCGCACGAGTCGACCCATCCGCCGAAGTAGCCGGCGATCGCACCGATCGACACACCGATGATGATCGTCATCAGGCCGACAACGAGGATGATGACGAGCGTCGTCTGCACGCCCTTCATCGTCATCGCGAACATGTCCCGGCCGATCTCGTTGTCGAGGCCGAACGGATGGTCCCCGACCTGGATTCCCGCGCCGCCCAACCATGTCGGGCGCAGCGACATCGTCGGTCCCTCGTCTGGGTTCGGCGGCACGACATCGGTGTGGCTGTACTTCCACCATCCGTCGACCGGACCGACGCCGAGACTCGTGACTGACATCAGCACGATGCCCGTGAGCACGATCAACGAGATCATCGCCCCGCGATGACGGAAGAAGCGCCGGCGGACGATCTGCATCTGGCTGAGGCCGGCGACCTCCTTTTGTTCGTGGAATTGCTCGTCGGCGGGCGCAACCGGTGCCACTCCGGTTTCGTGGGTTGGTTCCAGCTGAAGGGTCATGACAGCGAGACCTCCGATGCGAGCGACGAGGCGCCAGCCGAGGAGCGGTTACCAACGGCCTGCGTGGCCGGGGAACGCAATGACGTCATGACTTGGCACCTCCGCCGACGACACGGATCCGGGGATCGAGCACGGCATACAACAGGTCGGCGATGAGATTGAACAGGACGGCGAACGTGGCGATGATGACGAAGAATGCCATCACCGGGTTGGGATCGATCGCCCGCAGGCTGTCGATGAACATCCGACCCATCGCGTTCCACTCGAACACCGTCTCCGTGATCACGGCTCCCCCGAGAACCGCACCGATGTCGAATGCCACGACGGTGGCCAGCGGAATCATTGCATTCCTGAAGCCATGGCGGATGATCACGGTGCGCTCGGTGAGGCCCTTCGAGCGGGCGGTGCGGATGTAGTCCTGGTTGAGCACTTCGAGCATGCTCCCCCGGGAATAGCGCGTGTACGTAGCCACGGAGATCAGCATCAATGCCATCGTCGGGAGGATCAGGTGGCTGAAGAAGTCGTTGGTGGTCAGCCAGAAGTCGCCATCGAGTCGAGCTTCGCGGTCGCCGATCGTCTTGATCGGACGGTTGCGAATCACCGGGTTGGCCGAGTAGTCGTCCCACGACTGCATCGCCCGATCGACGAAGACCACGATGCTGATGAGCAGCGCCGTGACACCGGCGGTGCGGGCCGACAGGCCCTTGTCGTAACCGCCCCAGGCGTAGCCGACGGCGACACCGACGAGAATGGCGCTCAAGCCGAGGCCGAAGAGCTTCCAGATGCTCATGTCGTCGAGCCAGGTCTGCAGCGGGAACCACAACACGATGCCGATGCCGGCCGTGGTGAGCGCGCTATTGCGAGCCTTGCTGTTGCGCACACCCAGCCATGACCGCCGTGACGCCGACAGCGATAGCGATCGCCAACACCGCGATCACGATCGGCCCGAACCCGGGGTTGCGCAGCCAGCGCGTGGCCGAGATGTAGAACAGGATCCCTAGCACCGCCGCCGTGCCGATCAAGGTCACGAGCAGCTTTCGCCGCGGCGCCCCGCCGGCCGAGCTGTAGAAGACGATCGCCGCGAACGATGCCGGCGATGACGTAGAACGTCGTCGAGAACTGGGCGCTGTCGCGCAACCAGTCGTTGAAGTTGATGCCGCCGAAGTTCTTGAGGATGACAGCCACCCAGAAGACGGGCAGCGAGAAGAACACGAACGTGAAGAACGACACCAGGTAGTCGAACCCGGAGTACTGGCGGATCGCCGTGATGATGCCGACGGAGATGCCGACAACGATCGACAGGAGGGTGGCCGCACCGACCAGCTTGAGGGTCATCGGCACGCGGAACGTGAGGTCGTCCCACACTGGCAACTGGGTACGGGCTGAGATCCCGAAGTCGCCGCGGAGGACGTCGCCGAGCCACAGGAAGTAGCGACCGACCACGGGCGTGTCGAGGTTGAGGTTCTCCCTGACGGTCGCCTCGACTGCGGCGCGGCGTTCTGGGTCCTGGATCTCGATGAGAAAGGCCAGCGGGTCGCCGGAGTAGGCCAGCATCACGTAGACGATGAACGACGACGCGAGCACCACGAAGAAGGCGGCGAGCAGCCGTCGAGCAATGAACGCACCCATTTAGTGCCCCAACCACCTCAACAACATTGATCGACTCAACATCAATCGACCTCGGTGATCGGTGCCCGGCACGGGGCCGAGCACCGATCACCACAGGGTAGCCCGGCTCCGTGGGTCACGGAGCCGGATAGCAGGTCAGCCGACCGCCTGCCACTCCCAGAAGGCGTAGAACATCGTCGGCGCCAACGGGATCGAGTCCACGCCCGAGACGTACGTCGAGTTGCAGGCCAGGACCTCAGGGAACTGGAAGATCGTCAGGCCGAAGGCATCGTCGACGAGCTGCGCTCGACCTCCAGCGGCGAGCTCCTGCTGGGCCGCCTCATCGGTGGTCACCTGGATTTCCTGCCACGCGGCGTCGACTTCCTCGTTGGAGTAGCCGTAGAAGTTGTTCGCCCCGTCGGTGACGTAGTTCGCCTCCGAGTTGAGCAGTCCCGTGGTCGTCGAGATCCAGCCGAACAGGGCGGCGTCGTAGATGTCCGTGTTCGGCAGCTCGGCGCTCCACGTCGGGGCTGTTGCCGTCGAGGACCTCGAAGCCGGCCTGGGCCGCGGAGTCGCGGATCAGCTCGTACTCCGACGCACGCCGCGGGTTGTTGGCGGCGTAGTGGAAGCGCACCTGAACAGGCGTCGTGACGCCGGCCTCCTCGAGCAAGGCCTGGGCGCCGGCGATGTCGACCTCGTCGTACGCCGACAGCCCGTTGGTGGCGGCGATGGCGTCGTAGCCGGCTGAGCCCGGAACCTGGGTGAACGAGTTGCGGACGGTCGCGTTGGGGTTCAACGGGACGATCAGGCGGTCGACGATCTCCTGGCGGGGAATCGTCTTGAGGAACGCCTGGCGAACGGCGAGCGCAGTCGCCTCGTCGCCACCGTAGGCGGCCGGGTCGAACGGACCGCCGTTGTTCTGCGGCCAGGTCGACGTGCTCGTACGTGGCGCCGTCACCGGTCGTCACCTCGATGCCGCGATCGGCGAGCGCCTCCAGCTGGACGAGCAGGTCGCTCGTCGCCTGCGGCTGGATCATGTCGATCTCTTCGTTCTCCATCGCCTGCACGGCGGCCGTCGGGTCACCGATGATGCGGTAGACGATCGTCTGGATCTGCGGCTGCGGCCCCCACGTGTAGTCCTCGCGGGCTTCGAATGTCAGCTCGGACCGCTCGGTGTATCCGGTGAGGTTGTACGCGCCGTTGCTCAGGTACAGACCCGGATCGTCGGGCAGCGACGTCGGTGTCGTAAGCCGGTGTTCCAGAAGTCGGCGATCGGCTTGATCGCCGCGGCGTCATCGTTCGTGAAGGCGTCGATGAGCGCCTGCTTGGCCTCCGCCGGATCGTCGATGCCGAGAGCCCGACCGGCGACGACGTGGGCGGTCTCGGTCGACCGCCGGAGCGCCGAACCGGTAGTCGACGTAGAACGAGTCGAACGTGATCGTCAACGCCGAGGCCGTCGTCGGAGATCACCGGCAGCTGGGTGGCCAGCTGGTAGAAGGGGTCGACGGCGTCGAACGCCACGCCGGCCGCTTCCTTGTAGCGTGAAGCCCTCGAGCAGCGCACCGGTCTCGGGATCGAACGCCGCGGCGTACGCCTCCTCGTCGGCCGACGTGATCTCCGCGCCGTCGGGGCCGATCGACGATTGGACTACCGTTCTCGTCGCCTTCGGCGGCCACGCCCTCGGGCGTCGTGACCGTGTTCTCGTCGTTGTACACCGTGCTCTGGGACGCCCAGAACAGGAGCAGGTCGGCGGCGTCGACCTGGACGCCGTCTGTCCACGTGACGCCCTCGTTGATCCGATACGTGATCGTCAGCGGGTCGAGCGAGTCGATCGTGCACGTGCCGAACTGGTCGTTGTTGATCAGGTTGCAGGTCGGCATCGAAGTAGCGTGAACGCCGGCGTCCATGAGATAGCGCACGTTGGTGATGGCCAGCGCGTTGGCGTGGATCGTGTTGTTGTTCAACGACAACAGCGGGTCGTTCCAAGCGACCCGCACCTCGCCGACCGGGTCACCCGGGTCTTCGTACGGTCCGTGCGGGGTCGCCGCAGCCGCTGCCGCCGACCTCACCCACGCCGCCGCTTCCCGCCGGGGCGCTGCCCGCCGGTGCTTCGGTGCCTGCCGGTGCTTCGGTGCCAGCCGGTGCTTCGGTGCCTGCCGGTTCGGTGCCCGGTGGGACGGTGGTGGCAGAGACCGCGTTCGACGCGACCAACGCACCAACCGACGCCATGGCGAATAGGGATATGAGCGCCTTGCTCCTTCGACGACTGGTCACGTCATCGACCTCCTGATCTTTCTGTGAAAGCGATGGGGCTGTACGGACGGCATCGTCACTGTTCGCGAATGACTCGCTGGCAGTGGCATCTACCGGCCCTCGGCCCGTCCCCCAAACCAAAGGGTGGCAGAAACCTAGCAGGGTCCCACGCAGTGAGAAACCTCTCCGTGTGCCGTTTGCCACACAAGTTTCGCAAACCGGAATGCACTCGTAACACGATGCGCGCACTGCTGGAACGGGCTTGTCCAAACGAACGTTGCGCCTGTTCACGGGCGTCGCGCAAGTCTGTTCAAGCCAAATGGGACGTTCGTCGCGATGCTACGGTCGTGCTCACGCAGTACCCAGAGTTGAACGCCTCGTGAGCACCGGGACCAGCGCGACGTCCTCCGATCAGCCGACGGCGGTTGCCGGGCACCGTCCGATCGCGAGCGGCGAGATGGAGCGGGCCACGGCACTCCTCGCCAGCATGGTCGGCGCCTACGACGCCAAGCTCGTCGGCCAGGATGCCGTTCGCACCGGCTTGCTCGTCACGCTCCTTGCCGAAGGCCACACCCTGCTCGAGAGCGTCCCGGGTCTTGCCAAGACGACCGCCGCGTCGACACTTGCCGGCGTCGTCAGCGCCTCATTCGCGCGCATCCAATGCACGCCCGACCTGTTGCCGAGCGACATCGTCGGCACCCAGGTGTATGACCCGTCCAACGGCGAGTTCGACACACGCCTCGGGCCGATCCACGCCAACTTCGTCCTCCTCGACGAGATCAACCGAGCGAGCGCCAAGACTCAGAGCGCGACGTTGGAGGCGATGCAAGAACGCCAGACGAGCATCGGTGGCGTGATGTACCCGCTGCCACGACCGTTCATGGTGCTGGCGACGCAGAACCCGATCGAGGAGGAGGGGACGTACCACCTCCCTCGCGCCCAGCTCGATCGGTTCCTCCTCAAGGTCGTGATCGGTTACCCGAGCCCGGCCGAGGAGTTGGAAGTGCTCCGTCGCGTCAACAGCGGGGTGCTTGGGATCGGCGCGGCCGCGCCGGAGCGAGTCGTCGGGCTCGACGAGGTGCGGTTCCTGATCGACCTGGCGGCCCGGGTCTATGTCGACGAGGAAGTCATGCGCTACGCCGTGGCGGTGAGCCAGGCGACGCGGAACGCGGCAGCCGTGATCGACCCCGAGCTCGCCGGCTACATCGAGCTCGGCGCCAGCCCACGCGGGGCGATCGCCCTCCAGCAGGCCTCGCGGGCATACGCCCTCCTCAACGGCCGGGCGTTCGTCGTCCCCGACGACGTGCGCCACCTCCGCCACGACGCCCTACGCCACCGCATCCGTCTCGGCTTCCACGCCATCGCCGACGACGTCCAGGTGGAGACGATCATCGACGCCATCTTCGCCGCCGTTCCGACGCCGTAGGCGGTAGCCGTGTCGCGCGAGTCGCTGCTCGTGAAGGTCCGGGCCCGCCTGGCCATCCCCGCCCGCCGGCGCACGCAGGACGTCATCGACGGCGAGTACGGCTCGATCCACCGTGGCCGCAGCATGGACTTCGACGACCTTCGCGAGTACGTGCTCGGCGACGACGTCAAGGACATCGACTGGAAGGCGACCGCCCGCGCCGGCCGTCCGCTGATCAAGCGCTACGTCGCGACCCGCCGGCATGCCGTGCTGCTGGTCGTCGACACCGGCCGAACGATGGCCGCGCTCGCCGATGCCACGACATCTAAGCGCGACGTCGTGGTGCTCGCCGCCGGGGCGATCGGTCACATCGCCACCCGCCACGGCGACGCCGTCGGCCTCGTCGCCGGACCGATCGCCGGAACGATCGGCGGATGGGGTGCCCACGTCACCAACAGCCAGCACATCGTGTACGTCCCGCCACGGCGCGACGACCTCCATCTCGAACGACTGCTGCGCACGATCCACGACGGCATCGACCTCGACGGCGAGCCATCGCGGGTTCACGGCCTCCTCACCTACGTCGCCAGGCACTTCAACCGAAGGATGATCATCGTCGTCATCGCCGACGACACCGACCTCGACGAGCGCGACGAACGACTGCTGCGGCGCCTGGCCGCCCAACACGAGGTTCTGCACTGCACCGTCGGCGACGTGGCGATGACGGATCCCGCACTCGAGGGCACGACGGTTCGGGTCGTCGGCACGACGACCACGATTCCGGCGTTCTTCCGGGCCGGCACGGAGCTACACGACGGATCTCCAGTCCCTCGCCCACGAGCGCGAGCGGGGCGCCCAGGCGCGGCTGGCCAGGGTCGGCGTCGCCAGCACGCGCCTCGAAGGTGAGGACACGGTGGTCCCCTCGATCGTCGGCCTGCTCGAACGGCAGCGACTGTTCGGCACCGGGAACAATCGATGAGCCTTCACGTCAGTGAACCCGTTCTCGGGTGCGAGCGACCGAGCGCCAGCGAGGGAGCGGTCGATCGCGGCCTGCGTGGCCGGGGAACGCCGTGATTGTCACGCTGCCACCCGCCGACGACCGGATCTACGAAGCCGGCCGGTTCGGCGCCGGCTGGCTGACGGCCGGCATCGTCGCCATCGCCGTCGCCGTCGCCGGCTTGGCGTGGATGCTGTGGCCGCATCGGGCCGCACCGATCCGCGCCGCGGCGCCTCAGATCGTCGAACTGCGCACGCGCTACCTCGGCCACCTCGACGACCTCGAGCGAAAGCTGCTCGAGCACGACATCACACCGCGGGCGCTGCACCACGAGCTCAGCCGCACACTTCGCCGGTTCGCCGCCGAGGCCGGCACCGCCGGGGCGACGTCGATGTCGGCCGGCGATCTCGACAGCGCCGGGCTCGGCCCTGTCGCCGCCGCTGTCCGGACGTACGAGCATCCACAGTTCGAGGAGCTGCCGGCGAGTGACCCGTGGGCCTCGCTCGGTATCGCCAGGGCGGTGGTCGTCCGGCGGCGACCTGCGTCGCGCGAGCCGGGTCGGAGCGTCGTCGTGACCGCGGCATTGCAGTTCCGCAACCCGTGGATCGGACTCCTCGTCCTCGCCGCGGTCGGCATCATCGCCGGTGCGCTGTGGTGGCGATGGCGAAACCCCCGCGACGTCCGGTGGCAGGGGGCGGCGCCGATCGCCAACGTCGACCACGCCAGGGCGTCGAACGTGTTCGGCCGGCTGCGCCAGCGTTACCGAATGTTGATCGGTGCCGAGCTGACGGTTCTCTCCGTCGCCGGCATCGCCGCGGCAGTCCTCGCCATGCAGCCGCTCAGCGAGCAGTCCCGCGACCGATCGACGCTCAACCGGGACGTGATGTTGTGCCTCGACGTCTCCGGTTCGATGAAGGAGCTCGACGAGTCGATTCTCCGCCAGTTCATCGACATCGCCGCCGGACTGCCCGGCGACCGCATCGGACTGACGATCTGGAACGGGGCGGCGATCACCGTGTTCCCGCTCACCGACGACACCGAGTACGTCGCCGCCACCCTCGAGTTCGCGGTCGATCAGCTCAACCGTGGCGCCCGATCGTTCGTGATGGGCACCGAGGAGGGCGGCAGCTCACTGATCGGCGACGGGCTCGCTTCCTGCGCTGCTGCGCTTCGACCGCCTCGACGAAGAACGTGCCAGGTCGATCGTGTTCGCCACCGACAACGCCCTCGCCGGCGACCCGATCGTGTCTCTGCACTCCGCCGCGGCGATGGCGCGGGCACGTGACATCAGGGTGTACGCCGTGGCGCCGGCCAACTACATCACGCCGAGCGACGCCGCCGAGTTGGAGGCGGCAGTGACGGTCACGGGAGGCGCGTATCTGACGACGGACGACGACAAGGTCGTCGACGACGTGATCTCGCGCATCGTCGAGGAGGAGGCCACCCACCTCGAGCAACCACCGGAGATCGTTCGCGACGACCGTCCGTCGACGTTGGCGGCGATCACCCTCGCCGCCGTCGGCCTACTCGGGTTGATCACGTGGATGTTGCGCAGGTGACCCGTGCAGTTTGAACCCCTGCTCCCGCTGCCGGTGATCGGCGTGATGGCCGGCATCGCCGCCGCCTTCATTGTCGCCCGGGTTCGTCGAGGCGCGCCGTTGGCGGCGCTGGCCCGGGCGGATGGCGATGATCGTTCTCGCCACGGTGATCGCCGTCGACCCAGCGGTCAGCGGCGCATCCAGCGAGGCCCGCCGGGCAGCGGCCGACGTGCTCTTCGTCGTCGATACGACGAGCAGCATGGCCGCGCTCGACTACGGCATCGACGCACCGCGACTCGACGGCGTGCGGGCCGACATCGTCGAGCTGGCGGCCGAGTTCCCCGGTGCCCATTTCTCGCTGATCCGCTTCGACTCCCAGGCCCGCCTCGAGCTGCCCTGGACGACCGACCTCGGCGCCCTCGAGACGGCTGTCTCCGTGCTCCGCCAGGAGCGTGCCCTGTACAGCCGAGGCAGCCGGCTCGACCTCCCGCTGCAGGTGATCGACGAGCAGCTCCCCCGCCCATCGGCGGCCACGGGCGATGACGGCAGCTACAGCGTGGTCTTCTACTTCTCCGACGGCGAGGTGCGCCGCGGTGCCGACAACGGGTCTCCGGCGCTCGATCGGCAGACCGGCATGGTCGTGCCCGACGATGACGAGAGTCAGCTGGGGATCACCTCGTTCACCGAGCTCGCTCCGGACGTCGACGGTGGCGCCGTGTTCGGCTACGGCACGCCCGAAGGGGCGCCGATGCTGCAGTTCTTCGGGTCCGACGCGTTGTTCGTCTCGGCCGAACTCGAGCGCGCCTCGTTCGCCGTACGTCCAGGACTTCGCCACTGGTCGAACGGCGATCTCCCGCTTCGACGAGGGCAACCTCGTCGAGATCGCCGACGAGCTCGGCGTGCCGTTCCTGCACCGGACCGAGCCGGGCGGGCTGAGCGCGATGGCGACGGCGCTCGCCGACGCCGCCCCGACCGTCAGCGACGGTTCCCGCGACACACCCCGACGGCTCTACTGGATCCCCGCTCTCGCCCTGCTCGCCGTGCTGCTGTGGCAGGCAGCCGTCACGGTCAACGAGGCGATGGCGACGCAACGGATCCTCGGCGGTCCGGCCAAGGCCGCGCCGGGCAGTGGGACGACCCCGGAGCCACGTCGGACCTTGCGGTCTGAGGACACGGAGACGGCAGCGTGAGCGGGCGACCGCCGGCGGGCCGGCGCTCGCCGCGACGTTTCCTCGTGCTGCCGCTCGTCGTCATCGCCCTGGCGGTGGGCATCAAGCTGGTCACGATGTACGCCTTCGCGGCAACCGGGGCCGACGCCTTCGACGACAGCCGGTACGCGTCGAGCGAGGCCAACTTCGGACGCCTGAAGACGCTCAACGTCGCCGACCCGTGGCGCGCTCATGTCGGAGTTGGAGATGCCCGCTTCCGCCAGGGCGATCTGCTGGCCGCGGCGACAGCGTTCGCCCGTGCGCTCGAGTTGGCCCCGGATCGCTGCGAGATCCGCTTCAACCTGGCGGTGACGCTCGAGGCCCAGGGCGACAAGCTGTACGCCGGCGAGGACCTCATCGCCGGTGCGGGAGCGTCGACAGCTGGGCCGTCCGATGCCGCCGAGCGGTACTCAGTCGCCCTCGGCGTCGTCGAGGGCGGGGAATGCCCGACGCAGCGAGTCGACGATCCAGGAGAGCGGCTCGCCGCGACGCAGGAGCGGCTGATCGCCAAGCTCGCCGCCCTCGACGCCGACCGCGCCGACGACGAGGCTCTCGAACCCGAGAACGCGACAGAGAGCGAGCGCGGCGACACCGAGCAGATCGACGAATTGGAGCTGCGCAACGAGTCCGGTGCCAGCCAACGCGAGGAGGCCCGCGACCGCGACACCAGTGGGGCCATCCCCGACGGCCAATCGAACTGGTAGCCCGGCCTCACATTCCGAAAACGGTTCGTTTTCAGGTGCCGCCGACACGAACACTTGTTATCGTCCCGCAGCCGGCGGTGAGAAAGGGACTACTGATGTCGACGCGACGACGGGCTCAACGGGCATGGGGAAAAACGAAACGCCGAGTTCGACGACGCCTTGAAGGGCCAATGACTTCGGCCGCTGTCGTGTCCGAGTCCAACACTCCGACGATCGGTGCGTATCCCCCGGGTGCCTTGGCGGAGCTGAGGTCGCAGTTCGCGACGACGCTCGATATGGGGACAATTCTTCCTGCTGACATCCGGCGCCGTGCCTTGGTGTTCCGGGACCAACTCGCCGCGGCCGGCAGCAACGGTACCGAGGTCGCCCTGCCGCTCGACGTCATCGTCGAAGACTTCGAGGTGTGGCGTTGGGGGCTGTGTGCCGCCAATCTCGACCTGTGCGACTGGTACTTCGGCGGTGCGAGCCGCTACCTGGGCGTCAACGTGCGTCGCGAATTCGCGGACTCGTTGTGCGTCGGAGAACGCATGTGGCATATGGACATCGAGGACCGGAACTCGATGAAACTCATCGTCTATCTCAACGCGGTGGAGCTCGGAACCGGTCCATTCGAGTACCTCGGACGACATGCGACCGAGCGCGCTCGGACGGCATTGAAGTACTCCTCCGGCTTGGTGACCGACGAGCGCATGGCAACCGTGTCGGATCGATCGGAATGGCAGCAGGTGATCGGTCCGCAGTACACCGCAGCTCTCGCCGACACCTGCAACCTGTTCCATCGAGCCAAGCCGCCCGTCACCGATGATCGATATTCGATGACGTTCTCGTATTGCACCGCCCGGCCGTACCAGCTGTTGCGTGAGTATCTACCGAACAGGCGCCAGACGCGACAGCTCGGCGAACAGCTCACGCCGCGAGAGCGCGCCGCGATCGGTATCGGCTGAGCGGTTCAACGTCGCTCCTTTGGTGACTGGACCCTTCCGTCACCAGCACACCGCACCTGTTGTGATCCCGCGGGTCTCATTCAGGCGGTGATGACGACGTCGACGGCGATGTCATGCGGCGAGGTCGGGAGGTCGGCGACGAGTTGCTCGTCGAACGCCACGCCGATAGTCACGCAGTCGGCACGCAGACGGGTAAGGAAGCGGTCGAAATGCCCTCCGCCCTGGCCGAGTCGCCGGCCATCCGGCGTGAACGCCAACCCGGGCACGATGACGACGTCGAGCAGTCCGGGATCGATATCGCCGGGCAGTACGCGGAGCGCGTCACCGTCGACCTCCGGCAGGAACGTCCCAATGTTGTTGGCGGCAGACCACGAGGCCAGTGCAGTGAGATCCGGCTCTCCGATGAGCGGGTCGTAGAGCAAGACCTGCAACGAGCCGAGGTCGGTGAACTTCGACTCGATCGCGCCGATCACAGCGGTGCAGATCTCCTCGGAGCGGCGCCGCCGATCCGGCTCGTCGACGGCGATGACGCTGCGAACTTGTCGCATCAGCGCCCGCAGCACGCGCTTGGCGTCGTCGACAGCACCATCGCTCGTCATCGCCCTCTCCTACCATGACCGCCGATGGCAGAGGAACCGCCCGACTTCGACAGCGCCCATTTCCGCGCCGTCCTCGGGCACTTCCCGACCGGTGTCACGATCGTCACCGGCTTGGCGGCCGGCCTGCGTGGCCCTGGAACGGAGACCGGCCTGCGTGGCCCTGGAACGGAGACACGTCAGCCGATTGGCTTCACCATCGGATCGTTCACGTCGATCTCACTCGATCCCCCGCTCGTCGGGTTCTTCGCCATGAACGAGAGCGACACGTGGGTGGCAATGGAAGGCACCGGCGGGTTCTGCGTCAACGTGCTGCGCAACACCCAGGCGGAGCTGTGCTGGCGCTTCTCCAGAGCCGGTAACGAGGACGCTCGCTTCGTCGGGCTCACCTGGCGGCCGGCCCCGGTGACGGGCAGCCCGATCATCGAAGGAGTCGGAGCGTGGATCGATTGCATCATCGAGCGCACCCTCGTCCTCGGCGATCATGCCCTCGTTGTCGGCGCCGTGAAAGCGCTCGATCACCACTCCCAGGTGCACACGCCGCTCGTGTTCTACAAGGGCGCTCTCGGCGGGTTCACCGAGGACGGGTGATCTCGTCGCCCGGATCGGGCCTCGATTGCGCTACCGTGCTGGCAGCCGCCAGGTTTGAGGCGGGGAATGAGAGGGCAACTGCCATCAATCTGTACGTGGGCAACTTGCCCTTTTCAACGACTTCGGACGACCTTGCCAACCTTTTCGCGAAGGTGGGCGCTGTGACCTCGGCGCAGGTCGTGACCGATCGCGAGACCGGCCGCTCCCGCGGCTTCGGTTTCGTCGAGATGGGCGACGAGGACGCCCGTAAAGCCATCGACGAGCTCACTGGAACGCAGCTCGGCGGTCGCCCGATCACTGTGAACGAAGCGCGTCCTCGCGCGCCGCGGCCGCCTCGCAACGACCGCCGTTACTGACCCGAACTCCCGACGAAACGCGCTCACTTCGGCGCGTCTCGTCGGGACTTCGCTGAAACCTCAGTTGGTGACGGCGCCGGTCTCGGCGCCGTTGACCAATTTGACGTACTTGCCGAGCACACCTTCGGTGTAGCGCGGCGCGTTCGGGCTCCAGCCCTGCCTCCGCGTCGCCAGTTCGTCGTCGTCGACGAGCAGGTCGAGCGACTTGCTCGGTACATCGATGCGGATCCGATCGCCGTCTCGCACGAAGGCGATCGGTCCGCCATCGGTCGCTTCGGGGGCGACGTGACCGATGCAGAACCCCCATGTCGCGCCGGAGAAGCGGCCGTCGGTGACGAGGGCGCAATCGGCGCCACGGCCGATCCCCTTCAATGCTCCGGTGATCGCCAGCATCTCGCGCATACCGGGCCCGCCCTTGGGGCCCTCGTAGCGGATCACGAGCACCGTTCCCGCCTGGATAGATCCGTCGACGATCGCGGCCATCGCCGCGTCCTCCCCGTCGAACACGCGGGCGACGCCGTCGAAGATCATCTGCTCGGCGCTCAGGCCGGCAACCTTGACGACTGCGCCGAGCGGCGCCAACGACCCGCTGAGCACGTTGATCCCACCTTGTGTGTGGATCGGTGTGTCCAGCGGATGAACGACCACGCCGTCCGGGCGCGGCGCATCGAGGGCGGCGAGATTCTCGGCCATCGTCTTGCCGGTGACGGTCAACGTGTCCCCGTCGATCAATCCCGCCTCGAGGAGATGGCGGAGGACAACCGGCACACCGCCGACTCGATCGAGCTCGCTCATGTGGAACTTGCCAGCCGGCTTCATGTCGGCGATGTGCGGCACTCTGGCGGCAATGCGATTGAAGTCGTCGAGCGTCAGGGGCACCTTCGCCTCGTGGGCGATCGCGAGGAGATGGAGCACGGCGTTCGTCGAGCCGCCGAGGGCACTCGTGATCGCGATGGCGTTCTCGAACGCCGCCTTCGTCATGATCTGCCGCGGCGTGATGCCAAGACGCAGCATCTCCACGACGGCGGCGCCGGCCGCATGAGCGTCGCCGTGGCGGCGTTCGTCGATCGCCGGCGGCGACGCCGAACCGGGGATGCTCATGCCCAGCGCCTCGCCGATCGAGCTCATCGTGTTGGCGGTGAACATGCCACCGCACGCCCCTTCACCCGGGCAGGCGTGCCGTTCCATCGCCAGCAGTTCGTCGTCGTCGATCGTGCCGGCAAGGCGGGCACCGATGGCTTCGAACACGTTGCCGACGTCGATCGCTCTGCCGTCGTGCTCGCCGGGCATGATCGAACCGTTGTAGACCATCACGCTGGGTAGGTCGAGGCGCGCCGCCGCCATCAACATCGCCGGAATCGACTTGTCGCAACCGCACAGGCCGACGAATCCGTCCAGACGTTCGGCGAACACGACGGTCTCCACTGAATCGGTGATCACCTCGCGGCTGACGAGCGAGGCGCGCATCCCCTCGTGGCCCATCGAGATGCCATCGGAGACGGTGATCGTGCCGAACTCCATCGGGAACCCGCCGGCGTCCCGCACACCGCGCTTGACGTGCTCGGCGAGCGTACGCAAGGTCAAGTTGCAGGGCGTGATCTCGTTCCACGACGAAGCGACGCCCACCTGGGGCTTCTCCCAGTCGTCGTCGGTCATGCCGACGGCGCGCAGCATCGCCCGCGAGGCCGCCTTGCGGATTCCGTCGGTCACCTCACGCGAACGTGGCTTGACGTCGACCTTGGTGCTGTCTGCGGTACTCACCCGTCGGACAGTACTGCCTTGCTGCTGGTATCAGCCTGGTGCGGCGAGTACCACGAGGCTCGCGCAGCGGGCCCCGGGTCTGCCATCCGGGGCCCACTGACTAACGCCACCGTGTGATCGGCCGCAGGAGGCCGAAGCCTCGCCGCCAACCGCCACGATGACGATGGAGAAAACGATAACAAACTTGTTGCGTCGGCAACAGTAAATAGCGTCACAGCGGCGGGCGGTGCCGCGATTCTGCGGCGCCTAAGACGACAAAACTGTCCTGTTCGTGGCGGTAGAACGCGGTCAGCGACCGGCTTTGCTGCGCAGCAGGGCGGTGACGGCCGCGCCGTCGGCTTGACCCCGCGACGCCTTCATCACGGCGCCGACGAGGGCGCCGAGCGCCTTGTCCTCCCCGGCGCAGAACTTGTCCCAGGCACCGGGGTTGGCGGCGATCGCCTCGCCGACGACCGCCTCCAGCGCCGACGTGTCCATCGCCTCGAAGCCGCGTTCCTTGGCGATCGTCGCGGCGTCACCGCCGCCATTGGCGACGAGCTCGGCGAGTACCGCCTTGGCCTGCGTCGCCGTCAACGCCCCGTCGACCTCGAGGCGGGTGAGAGCGGCGAGATCGGCTGCCGGCACGGCCGGCTCGGCGCCCTGCTCGGCGAACGCCTCCTTGACGTGGACGAGGGCGCGCGCCGCCTCTCCCCCGGCGGCGGCGACGGCGAGCACGTACGCGTCCTGACCGCGCTCGACGACGACGGACACTGCCTCACTCGACGGCGCAGCCCCGGTCGTCGGCCGCCAGGGCAGCGCGACGAGCTGCCGGCAGCGGCGGCATCGCCGAACGTACCGACTCGATCCATCCTGCGTCGGGGGCGAGGGGCACGAGGTCGGGCTCCGGGAAGTAGCGGTAGTCGTCCGCGTCCTCCTTGGTGCGCAACGTGTGCGTCCGGCCATCTCCCTCGTCCCAGTGGCGGGTCTCCTGGCGCACGGTCTCGCCGGCTTCGATGAGGTCGATCTGGCGACGGGCCTCGTACTCGATCGCCCGCCCCAGCGAACGCACCGAGTTGAGGTTCTTGATCTCGCACCGGGTGCCGAACGGCTCACCGGCGCGACGCACGCTGACGTTGGCGTCGACACGCATCGATCCCTCCTCCATCTTGGCGTCGGAGGCGCCGATGGCGACGAGGATGGCGCGCAGTTCAGTGACGTACTGACGGGCTTGCTCGGCGGAACGGAGATCGGGCCGGCTGACGATCTCGACGAGCGGCACACCGGCGCGGTTGAAGTCGATGAGCGAGGCGTCGCTGCCGTGGATCCGCCCGTCGGCGCCGCCCGTGTGAGTGGACTTGCCGGTGTCCTCCTCCATGTGGGCGCGCTCGATGCCGACGCGGGACCCGTCGGGCAGGTCGAGCCAGCCGTCGACGTTGAGGGGGACGTCGTACTGGCTGATCTGGTACGCCTTGGGCATGTCCGGGTAGAAGTAGTTCTTGCGGTGGAAGATGCACGGCTGCACGGTGCAGTTGAGGGCGAGGCCGATGCGCATCGCCAGTTCGACGGCGTTGCGGTTGAGCACCGGCAGGGCACCGGGGAGCCCGAGCGTCACCGGGTCGATGTTCGTGTTCGGCTCGTCGCCGAAGCGGTTCGGGCTGCCGGAGAACAGCTTCGTCGCCGTCGCCAGCTCGACGTGCACCTCCAGCCCGATCACCATCTCGAAAGTCGCTCACCGCGCATGCCCGCCGTTCGAGTTCAGCCGCTGTCCGGAACATCACCTGCTCGCCGAGCGCGGGGGCGAGCACCTGCACACCGACGGGCAGGCCGTCGGCTCCGGTGCCGAAGGGCACGCTGACGCCGGGGTCTCCGGACAGGTTCGACGGGATCGTGTAGGTGTCGCAGAGGTACATCGCCAGTGGGTTGTCGGTCTTGTCGCCGAACTTGAACGCCACGCTCGGCGATGCCGGCGTGATCAGCACGTCGGCGTGCTCGTAGGCCCGCCCGAAGTCCTCAGCGATGCGCCGGCGAACCTTCAGCGCCTTGCCGTAGTAGGCGTCGTAGTAGCCAGCCGACAGGGCGTAGGTGCCGAGCATGATCCGCCGCTTGACCTCGTCGCCGAATCCGGCCGCCCGCGTCGCCATGTACATGGCGTTGGTGTCGGCGGCGGGAACGCGCAGGCCGTAGCGCACGCCGTCGTAGCGGGCGAGGTTGCTCGACGCCTCCGACGGGGCGACGAGGTAGTAGGCGGTCAGCCCGTAGGTGAACGCCGGCACCTCGACGTCGACGATCTTCGCCCCGGCGTCGTTGAGGGCGTCGAAGGCGGCATCGACCCGTTCGACGACGTCGGGATCGGCGCCGGCGGGAAGATCGGTGATCCGCCCGACGCGAAGACCCTCGACCCCGTCGTCGAGCACGGAGCGCAGCTCCGGTGCCGGGCCGCGGGATCGACGTCGAGTCGCCGGGGTCATGTCCGCCGATCACCTCCAGGGCGAGTGCGGCGTCGGCGACGGTGGTGGCGAACGGACCGATCTGGTCGAGGCTCGAGGCGAAGGCGACGAGGCCCATGCGGCTGACGACGCCATACGTCGGCTTGACGCCGACGACGCCGCACAGCGCGGCGGGCTGACGGATCGAGCCGCCCGTGTCGCTGCCGAAGCCGAGAGCGGCGAACCCGGCGGCGACGGCGGCGGCACTGCCCCCGCTCGAACCGCCCGGGACACGCGACGTGTCGAGCGGGTTGCGCGTCGGTCCGAACGCCGAGTTCTCCGTGCTCGATCCCATGGCGAACTCGTCGAGGTTGGTCTTGCCGACGATCACCGCGCCAGCGTCCTTCAGCCGGGTGACGACGGTGGCGTCGTATGGCGGCATCCAGCCTTCGAGAATCCGCGACGAGCAGGTCGTCGGGATCCCGCGGGTGCACATGTTGTCCTTGAGCGCCACCGGGACACCGGCGAGCGGGCCCGGATCGTCGCCGGCGACGACCTTGGCGTCGACCGCAGCGGCGGCGAGTTGGGCTTCCTCGACGAGCACGCGATTGAAGGCGTGGATCTCCTCCTCGCGGCTGGCGATCGTCGCCAGGTGCTCCTCGAGGACGTCGACAGCGCTGCGCTCCCCCGACCGGACCGCCGCGGCAATCTCCAACGCGGTCATTCGGCTAACCCAATGATGGGCGGGACCTTGAAACGGCCGTCCTCGACCTCGGGGGCGGCGGCGAGAACCTCGTCGTGGTCGAGTGATGGCGTCACGACGTCGTCGCGCAACACGTTGGTCAGCGGGAACGGCTGGGTCATCGGTTCGACGCCGTCGAGGTCGAGCTCGTCGATGTCGGCGAAGTGGTCGACGATGTCGCCGAGCTGCACGGTCGCCCGGGCCAGCTCCTCGTCGGTCAGGCCGAGGCGGGCGAGGCGGGCGACCTTGGCGACCTCGTCGGCGGAAATGCGATCAGGCACGCGTCGCAGGATACGGACACCCCGGCGTCGCCCCCACGCTCGTTTCTGTCAGCCGGACGACTCACAACCGGTCATGCTCCTGACGCAAACGTGCGGGCCGTTTGTCGGGTGACGCCGTCGCGGCGGATCGCCCAGACGGTGTACGCCACTCCGCCGACGATGGCGAGGATCGCCATCCACTGGTTGACGCGCAAACCGGCGATCTCGTTGGCCCGGTCGATGCGCAGGCTCTCGACCCACAGGCGGCCGATCCCGTAGCCGGCGACGTACACCGCCATCAGGCTGCCGCGCGGCAACTGCCAGCGCCGGTCGATCCACAGCAGCAGGCCGCACAGACCGAGGTTCCACAGCGACTCGTAGAGAAACGTCGGATGAAACGTCGTGCCCGACGCATAACCGGCGGGCAGGTGTTCGTCGTCGATCTCCAGCGCCCACGGCAGGTCGGTGGGCCGGCCGAACAGCTCCTGGTTGAACCAGTTGCCCCACCGGCCGATCGCCTGGGCGAGCGGGATACAGGGTGCTCGCACACGTGGCCGCGTCGGCGGGGCTGATGCCGTGCTTGCGCGCCACCCACACGCCGACGGGAATGCCGGCGATCAACCCGCCGGGGATGCCGAGGCCGCCCTCCCAGATCTTCGGGATGTCACCGAGGTTGCCGTCGAAGCGCTCCCAGTCCGTGATGACGTGGTACAGGCGAGCACCGATGACGCCGGCGAGCACGGCCCACAGGCCGACCTGGCCGGCGACCTCGCGGGGGGCCAGCCCCCGCGCCTCGATGCGGCGGCCGAACAGCCAGATGGCGGCGACGACGCCGAGGGCGATCATCAGGCCGTAGGCGTTGAGCGAGAGCGGTCCGATGTCGAGCGAGTTGCCGCCCGGGCTGGGAATCGAGGCGATCATCGTCATGGCCCGCCGACCGCCGCACGCCGTCGTGCACCGAGGGCGAACTCGACTGCGGCGGCGATGACGTCGTGCCGGTCGTAGTCCTGGGTGGCGACGTGGTAGCTGCGTTCGAGCCAGCGATGGTCGACCTCGCCCCCGTACGTGCGGGCGAGGTGTTCGCTCTGGCCGGGATCGACGACGTGGTCCTGACGCGAGGTGAACAGCAGCAACGGCATCGTCAGCTCCCCGTAGCGGCCTGTGATCGGCGCGACTCCGTCGTCGAGCAACGAGATCAGCGGCGCCACCGGGGTTGCCGGGTAGGCCACCTCGACGACTCCGGGCTCTGCGATGTCGCTGCCGATTCCGGGCACCACTTCCGTTCCGTCGGCGACAGCTCGCCGAGCATGGCGCGCACGTCGGCAGGTTGCGATTCGGTCATCGGGTTGACGAGGACGAGGCCGCGGACGCCGTGCTGGTGCAGTGCCGTCCACAGGGCCAGTGTTCCGCCCATCGACTGCCCGACGACGACGATGCGCTCGGTGCGCGACGCCAGTCGCTGATAGGCAGCGGCGACCTCCGCCGCCCAATCAGACCAGCGCGTCGGCACCATGTCGGCGACGTCGGTGCCGTGCCCGGGCAGCCGCGGCACCTCGACGTGCAGGCCCGCATCGATCATCGCCGCGGCGACGCCGGCCATCGACGACGGGCTTCCGGTGAAGCCGTGCAGGGCCAGCACCCCGCCGCTGTCGCCATCGGCGCAGTGCGACAATGCTTCAGCGCCGACAAGGACGGGGTGCTCGCCGCGCTCACTCACGGCCGGCGATTCTCTCAGCGATCGGCGAGAATCACTCCGTGCATCGTTCCACCCCGTAGTCTCGGCTCGATGCCGTCGCCCACGCCTCGGAGGTCGACGCGCCACGTCGAGGCGGCGGCGATCTCGGCGTTCGGTCCAACTCTCGTCATCTTGCCGTTCTGCCTGCTCGCCCTGTTCCTCGCCTGGCTGCTCGTCCGCCTCGCTTGGGACGTGCCGTTCTGGCTGTTCGCCCTCGGCTACTGCGTCGCAGCCGTGCTGCTGTTCATCCGGCCGATCCAGGCCCTCGTGCTCACACCGCTGTTCGGAGCACGGCGACCGACCGTCTATGAACGCCGCGTGATCGAGCCGTTGTGGCGCCGCATCGCCAGGATGAACGACCTCCCGTCGGAGCGCTACATCCTCCGTGTCCTGCCGCTCGACGAGGTCAACGCCTTCGCCTGTGGCGGCCATCTCGTCGTCGTCACGACGTTCGCCATCGAGGAATTGCCCGAGCACGAGCTCGCCGGGGTGCTCGCCCACGAGCTTTCGCACCACCTCGGCATGCACACCGTCGCCCTGACGATCCGCCACTGGTGGTCCCTTCCGGTCGTCATCCTCGCCCGTGTCGGGTTCTGGTTGGAGAACGTCGCCACGGCGGCGACGAACGCCTTCGCGTCGAACTCGCCGCTGATGACCGCGATCGGCCGGATCGTCGCAGCGGTGCTGACGGTGCTGTCGTGGCCGTTCCTCGCCGCCCTCTACGCCGCTGACGCCGTCGGCAACGTCGTCGGCCACGGCAGCGAGTTCCAGGCCGACCAGCGCGCCGTGCGGATGGGCTACGGACGCAACCTCGCCGCCGCCCTCCGCCGAGTCATCGCTCTCGGCGGTGGTCAACGCTCCGTCGGCTGGCGTGAACGTCTGGCGGCCACCCATCCGCCGGCGCGGACGAGGGTCGCCCGCATCGAGGCGATGCTCCGCCACCCGGCCCGCTGACGAGCGGATTCGCGGCTTCGGCTGCGAGGCGGCTGATCGCGGCGACGAGCGTCGCCGGTGACCGATGATCAAGGTCGGCCGGAGCGACGCCGAGGTCGAGTCCCCGCCGCCCACCGCTGACGTAGATCGTGTCGAACAGCTCACACGTCTCGTCGACGACGGTGGGCAGTCGCTTGCGTTGCCCGAACGGGCTGATCCCGCCGACGACGTAGCCGGTGGTCCGGGCGGCGACGTCGGGATCGCACAACTCCGCCCGCTTCGCCCCGAGGGCGGTCGCCGTCGCCTTCAGCGACAACTGCTGGCTCACCGGCACGATCGCCACGGCGAGGCGGGAGTCGGCGGTGACGACGAGGGTCTTGAACACCTGGTCGGGGTCGAGCGCAAGGGCCGCAGCGGCCTCGATCCCGTAGTCGCGCTGGCCGGACACGTGCTCGAACTCGTGCACCGTGAACGCGACGCCTGCCGCTTCGAGGGCGCGGACAGCCGGTGTCACGACTCGGCGAGGCATCGGCGAGGCCGCTGACCCGCCGGTTCGGGGTGAGCACGGCCCGGCGGATCGACTCCACCGAGCCGACGACGACGAGCCGCGAAGCCGTGCGCGTGACCGCCGTGTAGAGCAACTCGCGGCTCACCAGCGGCGAGTCGGCGGGCGGATGGACGACGGCGACCGTGTCGTACTCCGAGCCCTGGCTCTTGTGCACCGTCAGGGCGTAGGCGGTCTCCACGGCGTCGAGCTCGGCGAGATCGAACGTGACGAGCTCGCCAGCCCGGCGGAACACCGCCCGTTGGGTCGGTCCCGACGCGAACGAGCACGCCGGGATCACCGTTGGCAAGACCGGTACGCGGGTCGTTGCGGGTCGCCAGCAGCGGTCGCCCGGCCGGGGCTCGCCGCTCCGTGCCGCGCGTCGTGCCCGGTCACCCTCGCCTCCACCACGTCGTTCCACGTGGCCACCCCGAACGGCCCGCGGCGGTGCCCACAGAGGATCCGCGCCGCTGCCGGCTGCTGCGTAGGCGGCCGTCCGGGTCCTCGGCGAGGGCAGCATCGCGGGCCGCCGAGTACGCCGGGCCGACCGCTTCGAGCACCGCGTCGGCGCCGGCGCCGGCCGCGGAGTCGGTGCCGTCGGCGATCTCGACGAATCGCAACCTCGGGTCGGTGCCGGCGGCCAGCAGGTCGACGACGCCGTCGGCGTCACCGAGACGGATCGCCTCGGCGAGTGGCCCGATCGGTGAGTCCGTCCCGGTGCGGTGCTGGCGTAGCAGGCGGACGACGTGGCCGGCGAGCTGCCCGCCTGGCTGGCCGGCGGTCGACGAGATCGGCGAGGACGGTGCCGACCTCGATGCTGCGCAGCTGATCGGGATCGCCGACGAGCACGAGCCGGCACTCGTCGGGGAGGGCGGCCAGCAACCGAGCCGTCAACGGCAGCGCCAGCATCGACGTCTCGTCGACGACGAGGAGATCGACGTCGAGCGGATTGGCGGCGTCGTGGCGGAATCGTGTGCCACTGTCCGGTCGCCACCCGAGCAGTCGATGCACTGTCGTCGCTTCCAGGCCGCCGAGTCGCGCCGCCACCTCGGTGTCGAGATCGCCCGCTTCCAGCGCAAGCTCGGCAGTGGCCGCGACCGCCTCGGAGAGCCGGCTCGCCGCCTTGCCCGTCGGCGCGGCAAGGCGCACCCGCAGACCAGGCGATCCGGCGAGCTCGGCGGCCAGCAGATTGGCCACGGTGTGGGTCTTCCCGGTGCCCGGCCCACCGGCGACGACGGTGAGCAGCGCTGCCGAGGCGACCGTCGCGGCCGCGTGCTGACGATTGGCGGTGCCCTCGACCTGCGGTGGCAGCAGCCGGTCGAGGACCGACGTCGCCAGCATGGGCGTCACGGTTCGGGATGCTCGACGACGAACCGCCGTGGCGACGGCGCACTCGTCGACCCACTGGCGTTGGGTGTAGACGCGCCGGCCGAACAGCACGAACGGGTGCTCGTCGAGGACGGCGACGGGGTCGATCGCCGACACCTCACGGACGGCACGGCTCGCCCGCAGGGCGGCGACCCAAGCGTCCGGCACCGGCCACGGCAACGGCACAGTCGCACCCTCGTCGAGCCCGGCGTCGGCGGCGGCGATCGCCTGCTCGGCGGCAACGATGTCGGCGACCGTGTCGAGGTCGATGCACGAGTGCCCGTGCTGCGGTGCCCACATCGCCAGGGCGAACGCCAGCACGACGTCGCCGGCACGATCCGTCGCCTCGGCACCGGCGATATCGCCGACGAGGGCGGCGGCGTGCACCTCGGTGGCGCCGAACACGCCGGCGTCGATCCACGGTTGCAGCACAGAAGCGCCGGTGGGTGTCGTGATCGTGACAGTCACGGTGTCCTCCGCAACAACGCATCGAGGGCGAGGATGGTCGCCGTCGGCGGGCGCCACGAGAACACGCCGTAGGTCTCGCCGGTCAGCGTCGGTGTGGCCGGGCCGATCATCCCGCGCACGAACAGGTAGGCGACGCCACCGAGGTGCCGCTCCGGGGAATACTTCGCCCCGAGCCGCCAGCGGAGGTAGCGGTGCAGGGCGACGCAGTAGAGCACGGCCTGCAGTGGGTAGTGGCTGTGCGTCATCGCCGCGCCGAGCAGGTCGGGTCGGTAGGCGGCGAGCGGGTCGATCGCATCGCGCTCGTGGAGGCGGTTTGACTTGTAGTCGACGACGACGAATCGCGACTCGGCTGCGCCGACTCGGAACACGGCGTCGATCGAGCCGGTCAGCCATCCGGCGAGCTCGGTGACGGCCAGCGCCGACGCCAAGTGGTGTCCGTAGTCCGACAATGGATCGGTGGCGTCGAGAGTCGTCGACAGGACCTTGCCGATGTCGGCGGCGGCGATCCGCGCCGATCCGAACGTGAGGTCGAACGTCAGCTCGGCGAGGCGATCGGCGGCCGAGAACTCGGCCAGTGGGCGCCCGTCGAACAGATCGCCGAGCGGGGTGTCGACGACCGCCGCGCAACCCCATCGCCGTGGTCGGAACGTCGAGCTCGAGCCCGGAACGGCGCGACACGGCGGCGACGAGGTCTTCGATGTCGCCGGTCAGCGTCGGCGACGTGAAGTCGACGCGTTCGAGCACTTCGTGCACGGCGATGCCGAACGTCGTCCCGCCAGGGGCCGCAATGAGCGGGGCGGCGGCGACGGATACGACCGGCTCACCGACGACTTCGTCGGCCTGGCCGGTGACGTCGGGCACCTCGTCGTAGCCTCCGGCAACTGGCGCCGCCGCGGCGTGATCGGCCGGCGAGGCGGCGAGGCCAGCGGTGAGTGCTGTGAACGACCAGGTGCGTCTCGCCGGATCGGCGAGTGGGTGACGGCCGCGAGAGCTGGCGACGGCGAGCAGGCTGGCCGGGGCCGCCGGCAGCGACAACGGGGTGCGAACGGGATGCTCCAACGGGACATCGAAGCGGGCGATCGTGCCGTTCGACGCCGCGACCAGGGCGTCGATCTGCTTGCTCGCAGCCGCTGCGTCGGCCTTCTCGTAGACATCGCCGAGCGGCGAGTTGAACACGGTTGCGGCGCCCCAGCGATCGAGCAGGAGGCGGCCGAGCGCCGAGGTCCCTGCCCGGCGGGTCGGCGCCCACCAGATCTCCAGGTGGTGCTTGGCCCGGGTGAGGGCGACGTAGAGGAGGCGCAGCGTGTCGCCGTCGACCTCGACGGTGGCCATCCGCTTGCGCTCCTTGGCGGCAGCAGTCCCCTCCTTGCTGCCCTCGTCGGCCCCGTCGCCCCACGCCACCCACGAGGCGACGTCGACGACACGACCGATCTCGTCGTTGAACACGTACGGGCGGTTCGCCGACGCCCGCTCGGTGTAGGCGAACGGCACGAGCACCACCGGGTACTCGAGACCCTTGGCCGAGTGCACGGTGGTGATGTGGACGGCGTCGCTGTCGGTCTCGACCCTGCGCATCGACGCTTCCGACTGGTCGTCGGCGGTGGCGATCATCCGGTCGAACGCCTCGGCGACCGCGGCCGGCTCGGACGGGCGGCCAGCGAGCTCGGCGACGAGCAGCTCGGCGAGGTGATCGAGGTCGGTGAGGTCGCGGTCGCCGTTGGGCCGTCCGAGTACGGCATCGAGCAGCTCCGGCGTGGCGCGGAGCTCCTCGTACAGCGCACCGACGCCGTCGCGCCGCATCCGCTCACCGAGCGCAGCGAGGCCGCGTTGCAGTCGAGCGAGCGGCGAGTCCCCGTCGGGTTGGGTGGCGCGACTCGCCGCGACGAGTTCGTGTGGGGCGATGTCGAAGAACCACGACAGCCCCGCCGCCCGGGCGACCGGCGCATACGTCGGCGTGGCGAGCCCGGCGAGCAGGAGGCGCCACTGCAACGCAGCTTCGGACTCGAGCACCGAGCCGGTGCGGGCGCGCACTGTCGGGATCCCCCACTCGCGCAGCACGTTGGCCGTCTCCGTGGCGCGGCGCTGCGACGGGACGAGGATGCCGATGTCCGACGGCTTGAGGCGTTCCGCCTTGCGCCCGGTGCCGATGGCGCCGGTGTCGAGCAGGGCGCGAACGCGCGACGCGACGTCGGCGAGGACGAGGGCGGCGGTGCCACCCGCCTCGAGCCCTTGCGACGTGCGCGGCAGATCAGGATCGTCCGGCACGACGCGCAGGTGAACGGCGGTCTCGCCGAGGGCGTTGTGTGGCGCGCGCCGGGCTCGCATCGACCCGGGCGAACTCGATGTCGGCATGGCCGAGGCGGGCGCCGTCGAAGAGCAGGCCGAGGGCGTCGAGGAGCTGGCGGTCGGAGCGGTGGTTCGTCCGCAGCGTGGCCCGCTCGGCGCTGCGCACCGCGTCGAGATAGGCGTGCACGTCGGCGCCCCGGAAGCGGAAGATCGCCTGCTTCGGGTCGCCGACGGTGATCAGGCGATGATCGGCGAAGGCGCGGTCGAAGATCTCCCACTGCAGCCGGTCGGTGTCCTGGAACTCGTCGACCAGCACGAGGCGGTAGCGGGCGGCGAGCTGGGCGGCGAGCTGAGGTCCTCCACGGGGGTCGGCGAGCGCCGCGGCGAGGTCGCTGACGAGACGGTCGTAGCCGATCTGCCGCCGAGCCCGCTGGCGCCGCTCGACCTCGGCGACAGCCTCGGCCACGCACGCCGACCAGGCGCCGGCAAGGCCGCCGATCGCCGGGTCCGGCTCGCATCGCGCACCGGGGTTCGACAGCACGGCGCGCACGGTGGCGACGACGTAGCGCTCGACGTCGGCGGGCGGCAGCGGACGGCGGGCTTGGACTGCCGTCGGACCGAACGACCGATGGTCGAGCGGACGACCCTGACGATCGGGCGACAGCGCCAGCGGCGAGTCGGCGAGACGCTCGAGCAGTTGGTCGCGCACGACCTCGGCGATCAGCTCGCTGTCGTTCTCGATCAACTCGGCGTTGCCCGTGGCTCCGGCGCGCAGACCACTCTGCGCCAGAGGCCTGCTGGCAGAAGCCGTGGATCGTGGTGATCGTCGCCTCGTCGAAGCGCGCCAGGGCGCGGCGCAGCCGGGCGCTGCGCCGCTGCCGGACGCGCGGTGTGCCGGCGTCGAACACGGTGAGCCACTCGTCGCCGGGCGGCGCTGTCGACGCCGTCGAGGTAGTCGGCGGCGACCTTCAGCTTGAGGCGGATGCGGTCGCGCAGCTCGGCGGCGGCGGCGCGTGTGTACGTGACGACGAGCACCTCGTCGATGTCGACGCCTTCGGCGAGGTCGTGGTTGTGGGCGAGGTCGCCGGCGACGAAGCGCGTGACGAGGACGGCGATCGAGTAGGTCTTCCCGGTGCCGGCGCTCGCCTCGATCAGGGTGCGGCCAGTCGGCAGCGGCGCCGTCAGGTCGAACACTCCGCTCACGTGGCGGCCGCCTTGTCGCCGACCGGTTCGAATGACGCCAGGGCATTGATCGCCCCCCAGATCCGGTCGGCGAGCTCCTTGGGAGAGGGCGACAACATGGTCATCTCGCCGACGCTGATGTCTCCCCACACGAAGTGGTTGCTGGCATCGGCGAGGTCGCCGAAGCGGTGGTCGGTGCCGACGAGCTCGTCCTCGTCGATGAATCCCTTCTCGTACACCGTCCGGGTCGTCGTCTCGAACACCGGCACGGCACCTGAGAGGGCGGCGACACGGAGATCGGCGGCGGTCTCGAGCAGGCGCCGCGCCGCGCCCTGCGGGTCGGCGGCGACGACCTCGAACAGGTGGCACTCGGCGGATCCGGCACCCTGCGAGGCCCGGGTGGCAGTGACTGCTCGCCACCGCCGGTCGCCGGTGGCGAGCACCACAGCGGCGAGGTCGATGGCTGCCGCGACCAGGAATCCCTCCTTCGGCCGGCGATAGCCGAGCCGGTAGATCACGCCGTCGCTGATCCGGCCGACGCTGTCGACGAGGTGCAGTCGGTCGGGGACGCCCTCGCTCCGGTTGGTGAGCTCGCCGGTGACCGTCAACTCGACGTCGATGTCGACTACGTCGCTGGCTCCGAGCACGGCCGCACGATCCAGCCCGCAGCACTGAGCCGCCGCGGTGATGACCTCGATGTCGGCGGCGATGTCGTCGAGCGTGTCGTCGATCAGCCGTCCCGGTGGGGCGGCACCGGCGAGTCGCTCGGCGAGGGCCCACTCGTCGAGGGCAGCACGTGCAGCCCCGTCCCAATCGTCGTCGCCGAGCGTCGGCCGCCCGCCGCCAGTACCGCTCGAGCAGGCGGCGGCCGACGGCAGAGGCATCGAGCTTGCTCACGCTGAGCGGGATCTCGTGGTCGATGCGAGCGACCTCGCCCGGCACGACGACGTCGAGTCCGTCACGGAGCAACGTCTGCGCCGGCCGCACACAGGCGTCGACGAGCTGGCGCAGGGTGACCGTCGGGGCGACGGGAACATCCAGGTCGAAACGGCGCCAGATTGCCGCCGCGGCGTCGTCGGACCGGTGCCGGCCGGTCTCGGCGGCGTGACACATCACGTCGTCGAAGCTGAAGATCCCGGACGTCACCGAGACGCCGGCGAGGTCGAAGTTGCGCTCGTCGTAGGCGTGCAGTGGATGGCGGGTCAGCACCGGCGAGTCGTCGTCGTCGCGGCGGGATCCGCCGACCGGCTCGAGCGTGGCGTCGACGACGTCGAGCAACTCGCGTGAGCTGCACGGCGAAGCGGATCTGCCGGTTCGTCGTCACGTCGCTGCCGTCGCACGTGATGACGAGCGCCTGCTCGGCGGCGAACAGGGCGTCGAGCAGGAGGTGGCGTCGCTCGGCGTGCCGGTCGCGCTCGCCGACACACGGTCGCACGGCGAGCAGGTCGTCACCATCGATGCCCGCGCGCTGCAGGCTGCGCTCGTCGAACCCGAGCACGCCGACGACCCGGGCGGGAACGTTGCGCACCGGAGCGCTGCCGGTGAGCGTCACCCTGCCGGTGCGCAGTTGCACGCGGCCGCGGCGGTGGGCGACCACGCCGTCGACGACCGCGAGCAGGTCGTCGAAGGCGAGGGCGACACTGCTCGCCGCCTCGCCGACGGCGGCTGAGCGGCGGACGTCGTCGATCGCCTCGAGGACCGCCGCCGTCTGCCACGCCTCGGCCGGCGCCGGCGCGCAGAGCTCGGTGACGGTGTCGACGAGGACGTCGCACCACTCCCCGATCGGGCGGCGGCCGGTGGACAGCCGGCGCAGCCGGCGGATGCGGGCGACCAGCTCGGCGAGGCGACCGACACTGGCGACGTCGTCGCCGCCGAGGTCGTCGAACGGCACGATGCCGTCGAAGGCGACCCGCGGCGACGGGGCCGGCACGCTGACTCCGAGGAGCAATGAGCGCAGTGACTGCTCCCACGTGCCGAGGGCGATGTCGGCGTCGAGCCATTCTCCACGGTGATCGCCGTCGAGGCCCCACCTCGTGCCGAGCCGCTGCGTCCAGCCACCGAACCGGTCGAGGTCGTCCGCGGTGAGCGCCAGGCGGCGGCGCACCGGTTCGAGGGCGGCGACGGCGAGCAGATCGCTCGCCGTGCACCGCCCGGCGACGGTGTGGAGGATCGCGGCGAGCGCCGCGGCCACGGGGTTCTCGGTGCCGAGCGACAGGTCGCTGACGGCGACGGGGATCGGCAGCGTGCCGCTGGCGAACACGGCAGCGGCGAACGGCTCGAAGCGGGCCAGGTCGGGACAGATGACGACGACGTCGTCGGGTCGCAGCGTCGGATCGCCGGCGAACAGGTGGCCGAGGGCGTCGCGCATCACCTCCAGTTGACGGATCGTGCCGTGGCAGGCGTGCACCTGGATGCTCGTGTCGGACGGCGGGCGGGCGAACGGCGTCGGTGGATGATCGCTGCCGAGGTCGGCACGAATGTGCTCGAGAAGTGTCGCCGGGCGCTCCGTCTCATCGGCGGTCGCCTCGACGATCGCGGGTGCCGGGAGGCCACGCACGAGGGCCGCCGTCTCGGTGCTCTGACGACCCCACGAGGCGAGCAGCGGGTGGCTGTCACCGATCCCCGGCACCTCGCTGCGGCGGTTGCGCACGGTGGGATTGGTGAGGTCGACCGGAGATGTGCGGACCCAGGCGATGGCGGACGGGTGGAGCAACGAGACGTGGACGTCGCGTGCTGCGCCGAGGGCGGCGAGCACCTCGAGTTGCGACCGCGAGACGGTGTTGACACCGAACAGCTCGACAGTCGCCGGGAACTCGGGGGCGAGCTCGCCGCGGCGCAGCTGCTCGATTCGCGTCGGGAGCAGCTCGGCCGGGCTCGGGCTGTCGATGTGACTCGCGGACACGCCGCCACAGCTCGTATTGCCAGAGCATCGACGGCGGCAGTCCGCCAACCGTGTGTTCGTCGCCGGCTGCGCTCGATCCGCCGGCCTGAGTGGGTCGCACCGTGCCGTCGCCGCGGACGCCGAGCTGCCACTGGCGGAGGATCTCCGGCCGCGTCGTGGCGTAGCGGTCGAACAGGTCGGCGATCCGCCTGGCGATCGCGAATCGCTGAGAGGGGCCGGAGTGCTTGGTGCCGTTGTCCCAGCCGGGCACGTCGACCGAGCCCTCGGCGAGGACGTCGAGGACGGCCCAGGTGAGCCTGTCGACACTCCACGGGTCGTCGACGTCGTCGATCCCGACGGCGGCGGCGAAGAAGCGGCCGGGATAGGGCATGGCGATGTTGGCGGCGACCCCGACGTCGGCGGCGATGCGCCGGGTCAGCCAGTCGCGTACACCCGCCGTCGGCACGGCGACGACGAGGCACTCGAACGGGTCGCCGGCGGGCGCGGCGAGACGTTCCACCAAGCCGGTGGCGAGCGGTGCCAGCTGCGGCCCGTGGTGGACGTACAACGCCATCGCTGCCTTGATACCAAACCCGTGTCACAGTCCCGTCCCTCGGTCCGGCTGCGTCACGGTTGCAAGGCTCCGGAAGCGGACGCACCCGGGCGTGCGCGGACGGTCACCGCAACCGATGGGTGCCAGGGGGACCGAACCGTCCCCTACACACCCAACGGTTGCGGTGACCGTCCTTCGCGCTGCATCGCCGTGCCGTCGCCGCGCCCGACAACTGCTCGCTTCCAGAGCCAGCGCGCTTGCCGGCGCACTGATCGAACCCACGGAAAGCCGAGGAGTCTCCCGAATCGTCATGAAAACACCCATCGGTCGGAACCGGCCCCGGGAATCCAACCCTCACGTGGTAGCGCGTGGGTGATGTCCACCCCCGCCACCACCGACCTCACTACCGCCGCTGAGCGAGCCACCCGGTTCGCCGAACTCCACCGATCCGGCACACCGCTGCTGATGGCCAACGCCTGGGACGCCGGCAGCGCCAAGATCCTCGCCCACCTCGGCTACGCCGCACTGGCCACCACGAGTGCCGGATTCGCCAACTCACTCGGCCGCCACGACGGCGGCGTGACTCGCGACGAGGCGATCGCCCACGGCGCCGAGCTTTCGGCGGCGACGCCGCTGCCGGTGAGCGCCGACCTCGAGCACGGCTTCGCGACGAACCCGGCCGAAGTCGGCGAAACGGTGGCACTCGCCGCGGCGTCCGGTCTCGCCGGCTGCTCGATCGAGGACTGGGACCCGGATGCAAAGGCGATCTACGACATCGGGCTCGCTCGCGAGCGGGTCGCCGCCGCTGCCGAGGCGGCCCACGCCGGGCCTGTGCGTCTGGTCCTCACGGGTCGCGCCGAGAACCACTTCCGCCGCGTCGACGACCTCGACGACACGATCGCCAGGCTGCAGGCGTATGCCGCCGCCGGCGCCGACGTCGTCTACGCCCCGGCGATCTCGACAGTCGAGCAGATCACGCGCGTCGTCGAGTCCGTCGACGTGCCGGTCAACGTCCTCGTGTTCCCCGGCGTGCCATCGATCGCCGATCTCGCCGAGATCGGGGTCGCCCGCGTGTCGGTGGGCAGCGGCTTCGCCCTCGCCGCCCACGGGGCCCTCGCGACGGCGGCGCGAGAGCTGCTGGAGCAGGGCACCTACGGGTTCTGGGAAGGCGCCGCCACGGCGACGAAGCTGCGCGCCGCGTTCGACTGAGTTCAGCCATCGCGACGGCGCCGTGTTCTGCGTCCCACGCCGACCCATCACGAATCGTCTACAGCACCGGCTCAGCGTGAAGCGGCCTTCTTGTACTGGCGCACGGACAGCGGCACGAAGATGGCGAGGATCAGCAGCAGCCACAGCACCGACGCCAGCACCGGGTTCTGCAGCGGCCAGACGTCGGGCGGCGGTATCTCCTCGGACGTGTTGCCGAACAGTTCACGCACGGCGCCCACAAACGCCGACATCGGGTTCCACTCGGCGATGGTGCGTACTACCCCCGACAGCGTGTTGATGTCGACAAACGTGCTCGACACGAACGTCACCGGGAACATCCACACGAAACCCGCCGAGTTGGCGACCTCGACCGACCCGACGCTGAGGCCCACCGTGGCGGAGATCCAGCTGAACACGTAGCCGATGACGAGTACGAGCAGCAGTCCGGCGAGCACCGATGGGACCGATGCGTCGGTCCGCCAGCCGACGAGGGTACCGACGAGGACCATCACCACGAGCTGGGCAAGCCCGTTGACGATGTCGCCGGTGGTGCGACCGACGAGCACGGCCGAGCGTGCCATCGGCAACGATCGGAAGCGGTCGATGATTCCCTTCTGGATGTCCGTCGCCAGGCCGACGCCGGTGAGCGCCGAGTTGAACATCACCGTCTGCACGAAGATCCCGGCCATCACGTAGTCGACGTAGTCCATGCCGGGCGTGGGGATGCTGTCGAACACGTAGACGAACAGCACGATGAACATGACCGGCTGGATCGTGCTCCAGACCACGACCTCCGGGTTGCGCGACATCGCGAACAGGTTGCGACGGGTGACGGTCCAGCCGTCGCCGAGGGTCATTGCCACCGTCATCACTTCACCTCCTGTGGCGCCGACACGTTCGTCGGGTCCTCTTCTTCAGCGGCGTGCCCGGTGAGGGCGAGGAACACGTCGTCGAGCGTCGGCCGGCGCAGGGCGACGTCGTGCAGCTCGATCTCCTGCTCGTCGAGGCGGCGCACGGCTTCCATCAGCGCCTTCGGACCGGTGGCGACCGGCAGACAGATGCGTTTGCCGCCGATCACCGGCCGGTCGGATCCGATGTCGCTGATCGTCGACACGATCGTTTCGACGTCTGCGTCGTCGGTGGCGATCAGCTCGAGGCGCTCGCCGCCGACCTTCGCCTTCAGGTCGTCGGCGTTGCCCTCGGCGATCGCCGTCCCGTGGTCGATGACGACGATGTTGTCGGTGAGCCGCTCGGCCTCCTCGAGGTACTGGGTCGTCAGCAGCAGCGTCGTGCCGCCGTGGACGAGGTCGGCGATCACCCCCCACAGGTCGGTGCGGCTGCGCGGGTCGAGACCGGTGGTCGGCTCGTCGAGGAACAGCACCGGTGGGCGGGCGACGAGGGCGCCGGCGAGGTCGAGGCGGCGGCGCATACCACCGGAGTAGGTCTTCGCCGGACGGTCGCCGGCCTCGGCGAGATCGAACTGTTCGAGCAGTTCGCGCGCTCTGATGCCCGACTTCTTCGCGCCGAGGTGATAGAGGCGGCCGACCATGTCGAGGTTCTCGAAGCCGGTCAGGTTCTCATCGACGGCGGCGTACTGGCCGGACACGCCGATCTTCCCGCGTACCGCAGCGGGGTCCGCCAGCACATCGATGCCGGCGACGATGCCTGAACCGGAGTCTGGTCGCAGCAGCGTGGTGAGGATGCGCACGGCCGTCGTCTTGCCGGCGCCGTTGGGGCCGAGCAGCCCGAGCACCGAGCCCTCGGGCACCGCCAGCGAGAGTCCGCAGAGCGCCTTGACGTCCTTGTACGACTTGGTCAGGTCGGTGGCCACGATGGCTTCGTTCATCAGTTCTCCAATCTGCCGGGGGGATCGACTTGCGGCGGCCGGCTGACTCATCGGTCGTCGCACGTTCGGCTGGCGAACACATCAATAATGGCCGCTGCACGTAGTGCGATTCCACATCGGTTCTGATTGGTGAGCCACGCGAGCGGATTCCTGCACGCTCCGCTCACCAAACTCATGATCGGCTTGCCGAATCGAGTAGACCCGGCGGGGTGTCCGACGCTCACCCCGCCGCCGGCGTCGAGCCTCGCGCCGGCGACATCCACCTGGACACCCCGGCCGGGCGGTGGGTGCTCACGACAACTGTGCTCGGCTCGAGCATGGCGATGCTCGACAGCACCGTCGTCAATCTGGCCCTCCCCCAGATCGGCGAGGACCTCGACGCCGGTTTCAGCCAGCTGCAATGGATCGTCAACGGCTACACGCTGAGCCTCGCCGCCCTGATCCTCCTCGGCGGCTCGCTCGGCGACCGGCTCGGCCGGCGGCGGATCTTCGTCACCGGAGCCGTCTGGTTCACGATTGCGTCGGTGCTCTGCGCCGCGGCGCCGACGTCTGAGCTGCTCATCGGCGCCCGGGTCCTCCAGGGGATCGGTGGTGCGTTGCTCACCCCGGGCAGCCTGGCGATCATCCAGACGTCGTTCGTCGCCGCCGACCGCCCTCGGGCGATCGGCGCGTGGTCCGGCCTGGGTGGCGTCGCCGCCGGCATCGGCCCGTTCCTCGGCGGGTGGCTCGTCGACGTGTCGACGTGGCGTTCGATCTTCCTCATCAACGTGCCCCTCGGCATCGCCGTCGTGATGATCGCCACCCGGCACGTCCCGGAGAGCCGTGACGAGTCGAGCTCGGGACGTCTCGACGTGCCGGGGGCCGTGCTCGGCGCCGCCGCACTCGCCGCGATCACCTATGGCCTCACAGCGCAGGAGTGGTTGATCTTCGCGATCGGAGCCGTGATCGCCGTCGCCTTCGTCGCCTTCGAGCTGCGCAGTCCCTCGCCGATGGTGCCGATGAGCATCTTCCGCTCCGCCCAGTTCAGCGCCACCAACGTCGTGACGTTCCTGCTCTACGGCGCCTTCGCCGCCGCCCTCTTCCTCCTCGGCCTCGTGCTCCAGGGCCCGATGGGCTATTCGCCCCTGCTCGCCGGGGCGGCCACGGTGCCTCTCACGATCATGATGCTGCTGTTCTCGGCGCGGGCCGGGTCGATCGCCCAACGCATCGGCCCGCGCATCCCGATGACCGTCGGCCCGCTGCTGTGTGCCGCGGGTTTCGCCCTGTTGACCCGTGTCGAACCCGGGCGCAGCTACGTGGAGGCGGTGCTGCCGGGCATCCTCGTGTTCGCCACCGGGCTGACGCTGACGGTGGCGCCGCTGACGACGACGGCCCTGAGCTCGGTGGCGTCGCACCTCGCCGGGATCGCATCCGGCGTCAACAACGCAGTGGCACGCACCGGCAGCCTCGTCGCCGTCGCGGCAATCCCGGTCGTCGCCGGTTTCACGGCCGGCGCCGCCGTCGACGACGACACCCTCCTCGACGGCTACGTACAGGTGCTGTGGGCCAGCGCGGGTGTCGCAGTCGTCGCGGCGATCGTGTCGGCGGTGTGGGTCCGCCGGCTCGAGCCCGAGGCCGCACCGCCGGCCGAGCGGGCTCCGTTCTGTTGCCCCGTTTCGAGTCCGCCGGTGTCCGTGTCAGCGGCCGACTGACGCATACCTAGGTGCCCGCAGTCGCCGTTCGAGCGGATGGTGGGCCCGCGGTACGTACCTGGTCCGTTCGAGGATCCCACGCACGAGATCGGCCGTAGCCCGGGCCTCGCTCACCGCATCTTCCTCAACACATCAGAGATTTGAAATCGACGGGACCGTCGCCAAGGGCGAGGGTATGCTGGCATACGTGCAGCGGACAACCGTCAAGCTCCCCGACGAGCTCGACGCCCGGTTGCGTCACGAGGCCGAACGACGAGGGATGACGATCTCAGAGTTGACGCGCGAAGCGATCGAGACACACCTCGGCCGTGGGCGGCGGCGACGCCATCTGATCGCCGCGGGCGCCGGAGCGAGCGGCCATCACGACATTGCCGAGCGGATCGAAGAGATCCTGGCTGACGAGGTCCACGCATCGCGCTGATCGCCGACGCCGGTCCGCTGTACGCCTACATCGACACGGACGACCGGCATCACGCCGAGTGCCTCGAGCTACTCGAGACGCACGACGGGCCAATCCTTGTGCCAATGCTCGTGATCACGGAGGTGATGTACCTCGTCGCCAGCCGGCTGGGTGTCGACGCGGAGGTTCGCTTCATTGGTGACCTCGCCGCCGGGAATCTCATCCCCGAGCCGGTCGGCGCGTCGGACTGGCTGCGAATCGCCGAGCTTGTTGCGCGATACCACGACCTGCCACTCGGGACGGTGGACGCATCGGTAGTCGCCGCCGCCGAGCGCTTGGCGATCACCGAAGTGGCGACCCTCGACCGCCGACACTTCAGCGTCGTCGTGCCGAGCACCGGACCGTTCGACCTACTCCCCTAACGGGCACCGAGCCCATCCGAGTGTTTCGAAGCATCCGAGTGTTGGGTGGCGACCTGTCTGTCACGAAACACTCGCATGGAGGGCGGCGGGCCACACTGGGTCGATGCGCATCAGCGTCGATCCGTCGATGAATCCGAGCGACTACCCGTTCCGCCACCGCATCCGCGTGCGCTTCGCCGAGACCGACGCGATGCAGATCGTCCACCACGGCCGCTATCTCCCCTACCTCGAAGAGGCGAGAGTCGCCTACCTCCGCCACATCGGCCACCCATACACCGAGTGGCGCGAACAGGGCACCGATTCCGCCGTGCTCGAGGCCTACGTCCGCTACGTCAAGCCCCTTCGCTTCGACGACGAGTTCGACGTCCACGTCGCCCTCGCCGACGTCACCCGCACCACGTTCCAGATGTCGTACCTGCTGACACGCGATCGACGACGTCTGCGCCACGGCGGTCACGGCCCACGGTCTGCTCAACGCCGCCGGCCGCCCCATCCGCCTGCCGGCGTGGCTGACTGAGATGGTCTGAACGACCGAAGACTCGCTTGCACGTCAGTCGTTACGGAGCTCCGACGCCCACGACCACCGGCGGCTGTTCGGCGACCGCGGATGCCGCCGGCTTGACGGCGGCGAGTGATCGAAGGACCGCCAAGGCGACGCCGTACACGACGAGCGCGAGCACGAGCACGACGTTGAAGCCGAACGTCATGGCGAGGATCGTCGTGAGCACAGCTCCGATCACCGAGGCGAATCCGTTCACAGCCCACGCCCATGCGACGTACTCCCTGGGATGGGCCGAAAGTCCCGCGACGGTGCCGATGCCGAGCGGCATGAACATGCCCAGGCACACGCCGAGCGGAGCCAGCACGACGAATGCGACGACAACACGCGCAGCGAGCGGCCAGCTCAGCAAGGCGTCGGTGAGCTGCGGCAGCGCGAACAGATACAGCGCGACGAGCGCGGCGATGGCCAGGAACAGACGACCGGTGACCGCACGCGGGCGTGGCGAAGCGTCGACTCAGCAGCGCGCCCACGCCGGTGAACACGAGAATCGACGCGAGCGTCACCGTGAGCGAGTACGTGGGGTAGCCGAGGAACAGGACGAGCCGCTGGATCAGGGTGATCTCGAAGAACATGAAGCCAAGCCCGAGCGCGGCGAAGTAGGTCGCCGAGGCGCCCTTGCGCGGAAGCGCCGTCCAGACCTCGCGCACCGCGACGAACGGGAGCAGCAGGAACACTGCCGCGAACGATGCGCTGATTGACCAGCAGCATCAGCAGCACGCGCTCGCCGACGGCGTCCTCGGGATCGACGAAGGACGGATGGATCGGGTCACCGAAGTCGCGGACGACGTCGGCGAAGCGGGCGAAGTGCCAGAAGAACGGGGCGTCGTCGTCGATCGGGGTGACCGCGTACGGGTAGTCGTCGTACCAATCGTCGAGCTCGTCGTTCGGGCAGCGTCAGCACGGTGCTGACCGGGTTCGCCGAGCGTCTCGCCAGGCAGGTGCTCGAGCCGGGTGCCCGGCTTGGTTGTCTCGGACTCGGCGAAGCGCAGGATCTCGTCCGCCGTGAACGGCGTCGGCTTGACGAGCACAGTCGAGTAGCGCAGCGTCGGGAAAGTTCGCGTCGGCCGTGCTCGCGACAAGGACGTGGCTCGCCGGATCGTCGACTCCCGCCGACTCGAGCGCGTCGCGCACCGTTCCGGCGTAGCGAGTCGTCCGGTTTGGCCGCTCGTCGAAGTTGAGCTCGCCGAACTGGGCGGCGAGGATGCCGTCGGGCGACAGGTGGTCGAGCGTCTCGCTGATCGCCTCGCTCGTGTACAGGTAGCTCTCCGAGAGCACGAACGCACCCGACGTCGCGACGTTCGACGCCGCGTAGCTGTCAGGAGCCGGATACCAGATGAGGTCGTAGCTGTCGTCGCCTGCGGGCGAGGTAGGAACGGCCGTCGGCGTTGACGTAGTTGACACCGGGTTGCTCGAAGAAGCGACCGGCGAAATCGGCGTACTCCCCCGTCACCAGTTCGTGGATGGCCGGGTTGAGCTCGACGGCGTCGATTCGCTCGGCCTCGTAGTCGAGCGACGCGAGGACCTCGTGGCCGCCGGCCGCGCCGATGATCAGCACGCTCTCCGGTGACTCGCCGAGGGTGTCGAACGGTAGCGATCGCGGGTCCTGGTCGAACTCGAAGTCGCCGAGGCTGGCGGGGTCACCGTCCCACTCCAGGATGACCGACCCGGCGAGGCCGTCGTGGTGGAGCAGTTGGCGCGTGTCGAAGAATGGGGCGACATCGACCCGGAACACCGGGTTCCACTCCGTTGTCGTCGACGTCGCCGAGATCTGCCTTGTCGTCGTCGACGCGGATGTCCGGCAGACAGTCCGGGCAGCAGCGCACCGAGCGCCGAGCAGTGCCGTCAGAGCGATGGCGGGCACGACCAGCCGGGACTCGTCTGCGCAGCGCGAGCCGCAGCCCGGTGAGCGCCAAGGTCACAGCCGGCGAGGAACACGGTTGCCGGGGGCCCGCCCGACGACATCAGCGGAACGACGACCGCGCACGCCAGCCCGGCGCCGAGCAGGTCGGCGAAGTAGAGCCGGCCGATCTGCTCCGGGCGGCGACCGAACAGCGTCGCGATCATCACACCGACGGCGATGAACGACGCGAACAACGCCAGACAGAGCACGACCAGCCTGACGACGTTGCCGATCGAGTGAGCCGGTGCCGTAGTCCCAGATCGCCATCGACCGGATCGGCAGCCGGGCGACGATCAGGTAGCCGACGCCGACGCTCAGCGCGCCGAGCACCAACCCCCACTGCAGGATGAGGTCGGTCGTGGCTCGCCGCAGCCGTCCGGAGACCGCCATCAACACGCCCCCGGTACCGATTCCCAGCAGCGCCAGGCCGATGACCAGGTACGTGTAGTAGTAGTAGAGCTTGAACGAGACGATGCGGGTGTAGCTGATCTCGAGGAGCAGCGCGGCGAAGCTGATCAGCAGGATCTCGAGGTGGTACGCCCGCGACCTGCTCGTCGATTCGCTCGTCGGGACAGAACTCATCGTGTCGTCCCCCGTGCGGCACCGAGGCGAGTGTAGGTGACCCCAGGAAGGCGGACGGAGAACGTCGCGGTTTGCGGGTTCTCATCGGCGCGGTGAGATACCCAATTCAAACGCGGCGACAGCAATCGAAGTATCGGCGAGCGCAACCTCACTAGCGTGAATCGATCGCTGTGTCGACCACCGTCGAGCCACCTAGGGCGTTGACATCCATGGCCTCGGCCAAGACTCAGTGGACTTCGCTGTTCGCCAAGGTGACATTGGCACTAGCGCTCGCGCCGATCGTCGTGACGGTTGTACGGGCCGGTGTCACGGGATGGGTTCCAACGTCCGATGCCGGCTTCTTTACCGTACGTTCGCGAATGTCCTGACCGCTCACCATCCGTGGCTGGGAGCGTGGTCCTCGGCGTCAGCGAGCATCGGAGAGGCGATCCGAAACCTCGGGCCGTTACAACTCGACTTGCTTGCTCCGTTCACGAAGGTGGATCCATACTGGGGCACCGCGGTCGGCGTGGGCCTGGTCGCCGGTAGTGCGGTGCTCGCGGTCTGGTGGTGCGCCCGAGGACTTCTCGGCCCGGGCGGCGCTGCGGCCGCGATGCTTGCGACGCTCGCTCTCGAGGCCGTGATCGGTTCGCAGGCATTCATCGACCCTCGTCAACAGATCTACCTGCTGATGCCGTATTGGGCGTTGCTGTGGTTGGTGTGGGCGACAGCTATGGGTCGGGGAACGGCAATCGGACCGATGGTGTTCGCAGCCAGCCTCATTGCACAGACTCATCTCACGTACGTGTTTCAGACGCTGCTGCTTGTCCTCGTCGGGCTCAGCGCCTATGTGGTCACGGTCCACGGCCGATGGCAAGAAGCTAAGGCCACGCGGCACCTTCTGATCGGCCTCGGGGTTGGCGTGCTGTGCTGGGCACAGACACTTTGGGATCAATTCGCCGGCGAAGGAAATCTTGGTGCCGTACTCGCGAATCGGACAGCCGGCGAGGGCGTCGGCTGGACCGTCGGTGCGCAGGTGGTTGCCAGCACCGTGCTGCTGCCGCCGCAGTTCTGGCTCCCCGGGACCATGTGGCAGCTGACGTCACTGGTCGATCTCGCATCAGTTCCAGTCGCAGCGCTCGCGCTCGCCCTTTGGATTGCGTTACTGGCCACAGCGCTGCTCACCGCTACCCGTCGAGGACACCATGCCCTTGCGGTCCTCGCAGGTATCGCCATGGCAGCACTCGTCGCTGCGGTGGTGGCCGGCGCTCGGATACCGAAGAGCGTGTTCGGCATCATCCCGCAGAACTACTTCTGGATGTGGTCCACCGGCGTGTTCCTCACCGTTGGGCTCGCGGCCGGATTGTCGGCTCGCTCGAAGATTCTGCGCAGGTGGTTTGTCTCACGGAGCGGAATCGTCGTGTGTTGCTTGGCGGGGATAGCGATGACGGCTATTGCCTCACGTCCAATCGACCATTTTGCTGCAGTGGTGGGCGCGGAGACGGCAGGGCAGCGCATCGTGCGGCCACTCACCGATCAGATGGCGGTGTGGCTTCGCGTGCACGACGTCACCGGACCACTCGTCGTCGATTACTCACGCGGCATCCTTCGACTCATACGTGCGGACCGTCTTCCTGGCCGAACTCCAACGAGCTGGAATTGCATTTGTGTTTGAACCGGGAAGCGGCAACATCTATCGGTTCGGAACGGGCAGGTGCTCGACCGACGACGAACTGAATCGCATCGTTCTCGCTGACGGGGGAGGCCATGCGGAGCCTCGCGACGGCGAGATCGTCATCGCCCGAGTCGACGCGTTCAGCGAGAGCGATGAGGCCGAGCTTCTCTCTCTTGACCGCAAGTTCGGCGACTGGCTACGCGACGGCTCGGTCGAGGTCGACGTCAGCACTTTGGAGTTCCTCGCTGGCCGAGAACTGCCGGAGCTTCGCACGGTTATGTCCTCGCCAGGTCGGCCAGCAACTGGTCTGGCAAGGACACTTGCACGCATGAGTGAGTGGAGCGCGTCTTGGCATGCCGAGCGAGCTGCGTGCCAGCTTCCATCGTTGGGTCGACCTGGAGGTGGGGTCGGCTCTCGACCAAGTGACCGTGATGGTGGCACCGCCCTCTGCGGTCCCTCTCCAACCCGCAGAACGGTGCGAGCCGTGAGCGCGATTGGTCCAGCACCCGACAACTACTCTGTGGGCGCCATGTCGCCACGATCGGCGGGGGCCGTGTCCGAATGACTGCAACTGCGACAGCTGACGACGGTGTCCAACGTGTGACGGAACTAGGTACGGCCTCGTGGATCGGCGCCAAGGCCTCGTTCAGTCGCGCGCTCGCGTTCATCACGGCCGTGGGTGCCGTGTGGCGGTTGGGCTACCTAATTTTCGCCAAGGCAGACGAGATGCTTCGGCTCAATGCTGGGCTGTACTACTCGACCCAGGCTGGACTCAACGCCGAGGGGCAGTGGTTCGAGGACGGGCTGACCGAGCAGCCGGGTGCCGAGCACGGGATGATGACCTCGCTCTATTTGACGCCGTGGAGCCTCGGATCCAGTGATGGTGTGTTCCGCCAACGATTCGCCTTGACCCTCCTCGGCATCGCCACGATCACTGTGGTAGGCCTCACTGGACGGCGCCTTGCCACCGCCCTTGCCGGACCAACGTTCACCGAAGGACGGGGCACGGCTGAGCGGGTGGGCCTCATCGCCGCAGCGATCGCGGCCGTGTATCCGAACCTGTGGATCCACAACGCGGTCATCATGTCCGAGACGATCGCAATCTTCTTGGTGTCTCTCGCGCTCGTACGTCGCGATCGGCCATCACCGGAAACCGACGATCCGCTCGGCGATCCTGTTGGGTGTGCTCGCCGGCCTCGGTGCGCTCACCCGCAGCGAGATCTCCCTGCTGATACCAGGGTTTGCGATTGTCTCCGCGCTCGATGTGTCGACGACGAGGGCGACCGATTTGGCCGGCGATCGCCATCCTCCTCGCCGGCATAGCGACGCTGCTGCCGTGGAGCATCTACAACGCGAATCGGTTCGATGAATCGGTCTTTCTCAGCACGAACGACGGCAGCACGCTGTTGGGTGCAAACTGTGACGGCAGCTACTACCGAGAGATCGGGGGCTGGGACCTCCTTTGCCTGGCCCCCCTCGAGCCCGTCGGCATCGGTCACGACCCGGGCGAACCGGATGCGTCCGAGCGTTCCCTGGCGCGACGCGTAACGTGCACTCGTTTACATCAACTCCCACGTCGAGCGGCTTCCGGTCGTGATGGCGGCACGGGTCGCCAGAACGCTCGACGTCTATGGCCTCTCATCGTTGGTCGCTCACGACGTCGGGGACGACAAGGACGAGTGGGTGTCCTGGGCGGGCATCGTCTCGTTCTGGGTGCTCACCCCGCTCGCCGTCGTGGGCTGGATGGTGCTGTCACGTCGGAAGGTCGGTGCGCGGATGGTGGCTCCTGGTCCCCGTGGTGCAGGTGTTCATCACCGTCGTCCTCTACTACGGATCGCATCGGCTCCGCGCCCGCCGCCGAGCCGACCGTGGTTCTGCTCGCGGCGGTCGCCCTCGTCATGTGGTGGGAACGCGCCAGATCAAGTCGACCAATCGAAGAGGATGAACCGATCGACTCGCGCATCATCCACTCCGGGGCGTAGGTGTCGTTGGGATTTGTCGCCGAACCCGTCCCAGCGGGCGGGGTAGGGAAGACTGCCGTTGATCGACGAACTCCCTGAGGACCCGCCGCGAATCCCAATCGTGAATGCGCCGCCTTCGCTCCCGTCTACGGCGACTCATGCTTCGGCGTCCACTCGCGTCGCCGCAATCGATGGAGTGCGAGGGTTCGCGGTGCTCGCAGTCGTCGTCCACCAAGTGGCGTTCTCGACTGGTCGTTCGGCCGGCAACGACTTCCTCGCTGCTCTCCTCGGCCGGCTCGACGTCGGTATCGCCATCTGCTTTGTGCTGTCCGGGTTCCTGATGTATCAGCCATTTGCTTTGTACCAGGCTCCCGGCGCTGTCGGACCGAGCGTCGTGCGCTTCTGGCAACGTCGCGCCATTCGAATCGTGCCGGCACTGTGGTTGACCGTGGCCGTGACGTTCGCACTGACCGAGCGTTCAGAGTCGGTCGCCGACTGGTTGCGCCACGTCGTGCTGATTCAGGCCGTCGACTTCAGGTACATCAACGTGTACCTGTCGCATCTCTGGTCGATCAGCGTCCTGGTCGGCTTCTGCATACTGGTTCCAGTGGTCGGCACAATCGCGGCCACGGGCGCCCGCGACGCCACCTCGGCGGAGCGACGACACCTGGCGGTCGTCGGGCTGTGGTTCTGCGTCGCGGTCGCTGTTCAACATCCTGCAAAGGAGCTGGGATCTCGGCCGACCAGCGCAGCAATGGCTTCCCGCCTATCTGGACTGGTTCGCGTTCGGGATGTTCCTCGCGGTCATCGCGTCGGCTCGGCCCGATGTCGCTCCGCTGGGCTGGATGCGACGAACCGTTAGCGGTTGGGCGGCGGCTCCGGGCAGCTGCTGGTCCGTCGCTGCCCTGCTCTGGTTGCTCTCGGCCACCCAGCTCGGCACTCCCCGAAACGTCGCCGCACCCTCATTCTGGCAATGGACCACCGAGCACGTGTTGTACGGGCTGGCCGCGTTCTTCACGGTTCTCCCGGTCGCCCTCGGTAACCCGGACCGCCGGCGAGTGCTCGGCAGCCGTCCGGCTCAGCTCCTCGGTGTCACTGCCTACGGGACGTTCCTCTGGCATCTTCCCGTGATGGTCGCACTTCAGCAGTCGTTCGATTTCGGCCGTTCGGAGGTCACTTTCCTGCCCTGGTCTCGACAACCGTCGTCGGCGCCGTGGCGTGCGGCTGTCTGTCGTGGTTCCTGCTCGAGCGCCCGATGTTGCGCTACGGATCCGAACCGTGGCGGGGAAGTCCGGCCACCAATGTGATCGCCACGGCAACAACGCACAACGTCTGAACGACGGACGAGCTTGCACGGATGATCATCGCGGTCGGCGAACCAGCCGTTGCCACGATGACCCCCGCTGTCAGCAACACCGCCGGCCCGACGAACGTGGCCACGCGCACAGACGCCCGGCCGAGCAGTGGACCGCCAATGGCGAGCACGGCGGCAATGGCGACGAGCCCGACAGCGCCGGTGAGAAGCCCGCCAAGAGCCAGAACCACTGCGATGGCAACCGGGACGCGGGCGGCACGCTCGCCGACTGGGCTGGGTGGGCGCCCCCGCGGCCGTACGAATGCGAGCGCGATCAGGGCCGGAACACCCGCCGCACCGACCACAAGGCCGGCAACAACCACTCGTTGCGGTGAGTAGGACAGATCGACGACTCCGGCCGTGCCCGCCGGCACGACAAAGCCCTGTTGCCAACCGTCGACCCGAACTGACTCGAGCGACCGGCCGTCGATTCGACCTCTCCAGCCATCGTTGAAGTTCTCATGGACGAGCAGGATCGACGTCGACGCTGCGTCAACGCGGACGTGTCGGCTATGTGGCCCCCCAATCGTCGATACCGAACTCACCCGGCGACGGAGTTGCGGCAGATATGTCCGCGTCGGACAACGTGAGCGCCGTCGGCGCCGCCCAGTTCGTGGCCGAGAGGCTGAGACGGTGTTCGCCTGCGTCCAGCGGCACCGATGCGTCCCCGCACGGTGTCGCCAGCACGGGGAAACCTGCGAGAACGTCAGAGCGGTCGGCCGACACCGCGAGCGGTACGGAGACGCCATCGACGACCAGCGTCAGGCCGGCATCGCACCCGACGTCGACGGCTGCCGTGATCTCTCGAGCCGGAATGGATGGATCGAGTCGAACCTCGGTGATGCCTGCGGGAAGCCGTCGGACGCTCCGGTCGCGGATCGAGATCGTCTGCCGTCGCTCGGACTCGGCGATCGTGATCTCGACGGAGTCGGTGGACGCGGGCCACGGCAGCCGGATCAGGCCGTCTGGCGGCAAGGCGCCGACCCACGTCTCGTCGCCGGCCTGTACCCAGACGACCGTCGGTCGAGCAATCGGGGCATCGCCATTGACGACGATGCGCAAAGCGCGAACGAGTCGTTCACCTCCGAGGTCGAGCGACAACGAGGCGTCGGCGTCGGCGCTGTCGGCGACCCAGGCGGTTGTCACGTCGCCGTCGACGGCCGCTCCAGCGCGAACTCGCGGGTCGGCGCTGTCGACGGAAGTGGCGCTGGCGCGAACTGCGCCACCGGTATCGAGCAGACGGTCGAGGACCTGCTCCGGGGATGAGGCGAACCATCGCCGAGGCCTCGTACGAACGAGGTGCCGTCAACGTGAACGTGCGATCCAGCGCAGCCGACTCCTCGCTCGTGGCGCGCCCGAGACGGGATCGCACACCACCCCGATAGGCACCGCGAGGCAGTCGGAGCGATACCCGGGCGCGACGGCAAAGCGCAATAGCGCCGGCGCGCCGATGTCCGGCACCGCGAGCGTGCGTTCAGGCTCGACACCGGGTATCTCGAGATCAGCGATCGCGACTCCGACGCCCGGTCCTCCGCCGTCAACCGCCCGGATGGTCAGGCGCAACATCGACGTCGTCCCCTCCGGTACAGCCAATCGTTGAACGACTGCGGCCGGACGTACCGAAACGGTCGAGCGTGCCGAGTCTGTCGTCACTTCGACCCTCGTGGGCAGCGGCTGCGCGTCTGCGGCGAACCTGACGGAGACTGAGCGAGGGTCGACGGGCTCGGTGAACCGAACCTCGAGCCACTGCCCGAGTGCACCGTTCCATGAAGCACTTCTCCACGCGGATTCAGGGTCCGAGTCGAGCGCCGACCACGGGCCGTACGCCGGGTTCGAGTTGAACACGGTTCTGACCTCCGCGCCGGACGACGATGCCGTCACGCTCGGCGACACCGAGGAATCGAAAGGTCGACAGCGTAGAAACGCCATCGGGCAGATAGTCGAACACCCGCCGGTCACCTTCGAACGGCTCGTTCACTGCCAGCGTCCTGGACCTTCGGAATGGACCCCCGAACGAGTCCTGTTGGCGGCGCACGCCGTCGGTCGCGACGTCATCTCATGATCCGAGGTCGAGGTGCTGTCCGTCAGTCGCCGAACAGCACAGGCGTCGATCGCCGGCAGACCGCCGTCGACCAGTGACGCGAGCATGTCCGACGACCCGTTCGACCGCACCGTCCCATCGGCGCTCAGCAGCGTCACCCGCGCCTGGGGCGCCGGCGACCTCGTAGATCTCGATCGCCGGCCGTGGGCCGCCGGCACCGCCGTCGACGAGCCACGTCCGGCCGCCGGGCTCGCCGATCCGCGGTCCGAGGCTGGCTGCACGTTCGAATCCCGGGCGACGCTTCGAGGGTGCTGCGGACCAGGCTCTGGGGCACGGCTGACGACGCGATCGAGTCGAGGTCGTGACGGACGACGACGAAGCCGATCCCCGCCGGTGCCAGCAATGGGCAGCGAGTGATGGGTCGGCGCGCGCCCGACGCCAGACGACCTTCGACGACGTCGAGCAGACGGATGAGGCCGGGCTGGGCGAGCGGCACGGCGCTGCGCACGACCCACGGAGATTCGGCAACCGGTTGGATCGCCTCGTCGACGGTCTCGCCCCAGAGGTAGGTCGGGAACGGCGCCCCGGGCACGATCAGCGCGCGACTCCCCTCGCTGTTGGCCGGCCAGCCAGCGCGCCGCACCTCGCCACCATGCGGCGACGGACTCGCTCGCGGGCCGCCGACACGAGTTGATTGTCCAGCGCCGGTGCGACGGCGAGACCGCCGATCGTCACCACCGACACGAGCGAGCGCGAAACGCGTCGGCAGAGGTCTCGCAAGCGGGCTCGTGCCCATGGCTCGTGATCGGCGTCGGAGATGAACGCGAGCCATGGCGACGCCGAAACCGACCGCGAGCGGCATGCGTGATGAGTGGCTGGAACTTGTGGACGTTGCGAAATGCCACCAGCGGTCCGTCGAGCCAGCGACCGGGCTGCGGTCATCGAAGACCGGGCCGACGGCAGCGGCGTGACCGAAGCGTCACCGCCACCAGGCCAGCGCCCAGAGCAGGCACCGAGAAACAGTCGATGTGGCGTGCCGCGGCAGCGTCAGACCGGCGAGTCCGAGTGCCGCGACGACGGCGGTCGCCAGGACGACTGCCGGGGTCGCGACGTAGGTCCAACCCGCCGGCCACCAGCCTGGCCCGAGGTAGGTCACCCAGTGCGGAGCGCCGCGCAGCGCCGCGAACAGCGACGTCGACACGGTGGTGTTCTCAGCCGCCTCGATCCAGTCGAGGAATGGCGGGCTGTACCGCCCGAGAACGAGCAGCGGGACCGACCCACCAACTCGTGGCGAGCACGAGCGCGACACCCCACCACGCAGCAGGGCGCGTGCGGCGCGGACCGCGCGTACGTGTCAGCAGCCACAGCAGTGGAATCGGCAGGATCGCCAGCGTGGCGCCGGCGTTGGTCCCACCAGCGAACAGCAGGGCGATACCGCTGAGCGCCGCTGCGCGGCGCGGCGAGCCGCCCTCGGCTCCGCGAATCAGCGGGAGCAGCACCCACGGCAAGACCATCGTCGGCAACAAGCTCGGCCGAGTTGGACGTGATCTCCGCGAGCACCCGCGGCGTCAGCGCGTACACGAGACCGGCACCAACCGCCGGCCAGAATGCTGATACCCCGAGGGCTCGCGTCACGCAGTACATCCCGAGGAACGCAGCGACCAACAACGCCGACTCCCACAACCGCTGGGTCGCCCACGGCGGAACGTCCAGCCATCGAGCGAACGACGAAGAACGGCCCCATCGGGAACAGGTAGCCGTAGGCCTGGTTCTGCAGTCGTCCGCCCTCACCGAGCGGATCCCACATCGACACCGCCTGGCTCAGGAACCGCGCCGGGTCGACGACGAGGTCGAGCTTCGTGTCGGCAGCGGTGCGTCCGGCGTCCTGGGCGACCATTACCAGTGTCAGGGCCAGCGAGATGGCGAACAGGCGGAGCCGCTCGATCGATCGTTGGGCAGCCGTCATCGCCGGGACGCGATCGCGAGCAAGCTCGACGAGCAGACGCCCCCACGGCTACCGAGAGTAATGGGCCATCGTTACACTGCGGGTGCGTGGCTGCCACCGGCACATCGCACGCTCGACGCCGCGTGTCGGTGTGCTCATCGTTGCCTACAACGCCGAGTCGACGTTGTGGTCCGTGCTCGATCGACTGCCGGAGCGATTTCGACGCACCGTCGACCAGATCCTGGTGTGCGACGATGCCAGCGCGGACGGCACGCACGAGGTCGGGCTTGACTACCAGGCGCGCGGCGACCTGCCGCTGACGCGTCGTCCGCCACGACCGCAACCTTGGCTATGGCGGCAACCAGAAGAGCGGGTACCGCTGGGCGATCGCCCACGGCCTCGACATCGTCGTGCTGCTCCACGGCGACGGGCAGTACGCCCCCGAGGTGATCGACGACATCGTCGCCCCGCTCGTCGAGGGCCGTGCCGACGCCGTGCTCGGATCGCGGATGTTGACGCGAGGGGCCGCCCGCGAAGGTGGCATGCCCCTCTACAAGTTCGCCGGGCAACCGCATCCTGACGACGATGCAGAACGCACTGGTCGGCCTCGACTTATCGGAGTGGCACAGCGGCTACCGCGCCTATCGGACCGACGCCCTCGTCGACATCCCCTTCGAGTCGTACTCCAATGGGTTCGATTTCGACACCGAGATCATCCTCGGACTCCATGAGGCGGGAAAGACCATCCACGAGGTGCCGATCCCGACGTACTACGGCGACGAGATCTGCTACGTCGAACGGCATTCGCTACGCCAAGGATGTCACCGCTGACGTCCTGCGCTACCGCCTGCGAAAAATGGGCTTCGGACACTCCCCGACTGCCGAGGAGCAGCCCTACGAGCTGAAGCTCTACACCGAACTCGTCGCACGGCGTGCTCCTGAAATGGCTCGTCGGAACGAGAACCTGGGCGCCTGCTCGACGTCGGCTGTTCCGATGGCCGCTTCGGTGCCGTCGCCCGTTCCTTCGGCTATCAAGTCACCGGAGTCGACGTCGACAAACACGATGGAGTCGGCGACCGCGTCGACAGGTTCGTCGAAGCAGACCTCAATCACGGCTTGCCCGACGAAGCTCGGCGGTCCGTTCGACTACGTGGTGGCCGCTGACGTCCTCGAGCACACCATCGCTCCCGAGTCACTGATCGTCGGAGATCGTGTCGAGACTTGCGCCGCACGGGCTCCTCCTCGCCAGCGTCCCAAACTTCGCCCACTGGTATCCCGCGAACCCGGGTGGCGCTTGGACGCTTCGACTACGACCAGCGTGGGCTGCTCGATCGAGGTCATGTGCGCTTCTTCACGCGGCGCAGCTTCGAACGGATGCTCGACGACTGTGGCGTCGAGGTCGTCGCACGGACGGTCGTCGGCTCACCGATCACAGAAGTCCTGGAACGTGGGAACGAATCGTCGAGGGGTCGCCTCGTCCGAGCCGCAGCGGCGGTGGATCACCGAGCGGCACGCATCTGGCCGACGATGTTCGGGTACCAGTTCCTCTACGTTTTCCGGCCAAGGACTCAGTGACCGCGCCCGAAGTGGTTCACATCGACGCCATCGCCTGAGCGAGCTCGTCAGCAGTGATTGCCTCACAACGTCCGCTGGCGTAGTGGGTCTTGTCCGCAAGGTCGAATGACCACACCGCCCCAACCCCAGCGTCGAGGTACCGGGCAGCACGGTCGGCCATTCGCCGGGCGGGCTCGCCAGGCGACCGGAGCTCGACCACGAGTGCTACGGCGTTCGGATCGATCCACGGACGATCCACCTTTGCGTCGGCTCGGTCGACCGTGATGTCCGGGATCAGCATCGAGCGGTCGCCGATGTACACATTGATGTTCTGGCGGACCTTCCAGGCAGCCGCATCCAGACGATCCTCGATCCAGCGCATGACGAAGTGGACGGCATTGGCGTGCGTCGTGTCGGGAACGGGGTTGACGACGACGTTCCCATCGACGACCTCGATGTACCGGCAGTCGGGGTGCGACTCGAGAGCTTCAGCAACCGTGCTATTCACATCCATCCAGAGCGATCCATCGATTAGCTGGACGCGACCGGGTAGGGCCAGCGCGTCGTCCACTGTGTAGCCCTCGGGGCGGGGTGGAAAGACCACCTGCGGACCAGCCATGATCGTCCTGCTCCTTCGCCTTCGGCGATGTTACGCGGCTCAGCGACTCGGGAGCTTCGAGCAACCGCCACCGAACCGGCAGCTACGGTCGACGGTCGTGTGGCGATCCGCCGGCCGCGTGACGATTGGGACCGGACCTCAACGGTGGTGCGCGGGAGCTGACGGGTGACCTCAGTAACTGGCGACCTGACTCGAGCCGCAGCGGCGACAGCGGTCGGGGCGAGATCAGTGCTCGTTGCTCCGACCGACCGCCTATTCCGCGCGATGCTGCATCGGCGCTGGAGTGGGGTTTGTTCCGTTCTTGATGGTGCTGTTGGACTTCGGGGGGCGGAGGATGACCGCCGGCGGCGTCAACGCCGACTTCTTCGATCTCCAGGCGCGGGCGCTGTTCCACGGCAACCTCGACGTGCCGCCGGGGAGCCTGGGGATCGAGGCGTTCGTCGTCGACGGGCGGCATTACATGTACTTCGGTCCGTTCCCGGCGCTGCTGCGCATGCCGGTGCTGCTCGTCACCGACCGCTTCGACGGCAGGCTGACGGCGCTGTCGATGCTCGCCGGTTGGCTCGTCCTGGCCGCCGCCGTCACGGTGTTGGTGCGCCGTGTGCGAGCTCAGATGCGCGGTACCGCTCCGATCGGGCGGCTCGAGGCGGTCGGGCTGGCGGCGATCGTGGCGACGGTGACCGGCGGCTCGACGGTCGTCTACCTGGCGTCGCAGCCGTGGGTGTACCACGAGGTGTACATCTGGAGCACGGCCCTGACCGTCGCCACGGTGGCGAGTCTGATCGCCGCCTGGGACGACCCGAGTAGGCGTCGCATCATCGTCACGGCCGGGCTGGCGCTGGCGACGATGCTGACACGGATCACCGCGGGGTGGGCGATGGCCGTCGCCGTGATCGTCACGGGGGCGTGGATAGTCGTCGCTCGCCACCGGCGCAACGGCACCTGGCGCCGCGCTGGGTGGGGTCTCGTCGCCGGTGGCGTCGCGGTCGTCGTGATCGGCTCGCTCGTCAACTGGGCGAAGTTCCGCCATCCCTTCCTCTTTCCAATCGAGGATCAGGTGTGGACCCGGCACAGCGCTCACCGCCGCTTCGTACTGGCCACCAACGGTGGAGGTCTGGAAGGACTGCAATTCGTCCGCACGACGCTGGCTGCCTACTTCCGGCCCGACGGCGTGCGCTTCAGCACGGTCTTCCCGTTCATCTCACCCCCGGCCGACCCGCCCGCCGCCGTCGGCGACATCCTCCTCGACGACACCTGGCGGACCGGCAGCGTCCCGGCGCTGATGCCGCTGCTGTTCCTGCTCGCCGTGTGGGGAATCGTCGTCGCCGTGCGTGACGCATCCACGGCGGCGCTGCGCATCCCGCTGTGCGCCTGCGCGGCGATGACCGGCGGCGTGATCGCCTTCAGCCACGTGGCCCAGCGCTACACCAGCGAGTTCCTGCCCGTGCTCACCCTCGGCGCGATCATCGGCTTCGTCGACATCGCCCGTCGACTGCAGCCGGCCGGCGTCGCCGTCAAACGCGCCGCGGTGACAACCGTGTGCGCCTTGGCTGTCTTCGGGATTGCCGCCCACGGGGCGATCGGGCTCGTCAACGCCCGGGTGGCGTGGCGCGGTGACCGGCTGGGCGACCTCGTTGGCGTCCAACTCGCGGTCGCCGACGCCCTCGGCACCGACGTCGACGACCGCGTCCGCTTCGTCGCCGCCCTGCCCGAACGCGGTGAGGCGGACGCACTTGCCGTCGTCGGCGATTGCGACGCCGTCTACGTCGGCACCGGCGAGCTGCACGGGGCGTGGGTCGCCGTCGAGCACCGCGACCGGCAGATCCGCCTCGCTGTCGTCGACACCGGTGTACGCCCCGGGTCGACGAGTCTGATGTGGTTCAGCGGCTACACCGTGCGCCGACTGCTCGTCCAGGTGAACCTCGCCGGCCAGGCCCGGCTGGTGATCGTCGGCTCGTCCCCGGACACCTCGGGGCACTGGCTCGACGTGTCCCCCGGCGACACGATCGACGTGTCGATCACCGACGACGCGGACACGAATCGGTTCATCGCCACGGCGTCGATCCCCGGCGGCGACCGACGGTCCGTCGTCAACGCGCCGATGACCGAGTGGAACCGCCAGTTCCGCAGCGTCCCCGTCACCGCCAACGTCGCCCTGCGCGGCCCCGCCGAGGCGGCGCAGATCGGTCTGCGCATCTCGACGGATCCTGGCCCGGTCCCCGAGCTATGCGACCGCCTGCGCTGACGGTCACGCTCACGGGGCAGGCCGTTTGTAGCTTGTTGTGGTGGGCCAGGACGGGTGGGAGCCACGGCTGGCGTCGGTGGACGACGCCGAGGAGGTCGCACGGCTGCTGCATGACTTCAACACCGAGTTCGACACGCCATCACCGGGTGCCGAGGTACTCGCCACGAGACTGCGCGTACTGCTGGGCGGTGATGAGACGTTCGCCATCGTCACCGGGTCGCCTGCGGTTGCGGTGGCCCTCATCACGTTGCGACCGAACGTGTGGTACGCCGGCCAGGTTGCTCTGCTCGACGAGTTGTACGTCGCCCCCGATCTGCGCGGGCGCGGAATCGGCTCGGCCATCGTCGAGTTGTTGCTGTCGGTCTCGCGAGCGCAACGCGTCGATCTGATCGAGATCAACGTCGACGAGGGCGACGTTGACGCCCAACGCTTCTATCAACGCCACGGGTTCTCGGCGACGGAGCCCGGCTCCACCGAACGCGCCTTCTACTTCTCCCAGGAACTTGGACCAGTCAAGTGAACCCCCGATCTGGGCAACACTGACTCGCGAGCAGCATCCTCCCAACCGATGGGTGTCTAGGTGACTAGATCGTCATGAAAACACCCATCGGTCGCTGGTCCGGGCTCGCCGGCAACTCCTTGGTCGCTGTGACGACGTTGGTGGCGCCAAACATGCCAAGGGACACGGATCGCTCACCAGATTGACGGGGCGGCGGGCTGACGTGACAACCTCATGGGCATGACCGCGGGGGCGCTGTACCACCTCGGGTTCGGGACCGATGACCTCGACGACGGCACGACGATCGCCTTGCTCAGCGGCGACCCGTCTCGTTCCGAGCGGATCGCCACCGACCATCTTGGCGGTGTGCGTGAGCTGTCGCGGCACCGCGGCCTCGACGCCTTCGCCGCCACGCTGCCCGGCGGCGCTCCGGTCGTGTGCGCGACGAGCGGGATGGGCGCGCCCTCGATGAGCATCGTCGTCAACGAGCTCGTCCAAGTCGGCATCCGCACGATCATCCGCATCGGCACGAGCGGGTCGATCCAGGACCACGTGCGCATCGGCTCGGTGGTCATCGGCTCGGGGGCGTTGACGAACCAGGGCGCCGCCCTCGACATCGCCCCCGCCGAATTCCCCGCCGTTGCCGACCCGTTCCTCGCCGTCACGCTCGCCGAGGCCGCCGAGCGCCTCGGCATCGACCACCACGTCGGCGTGATGGCGTCGACCGACACGTTCTACGAGGGCCAGGAGCGCTCGGCGTCATCGGCCAACCCGCACCTGCTGCGCCGGCTGCGCGGGATGATCGACGAGTACCACGACCTCGGCATCGTCAACTTCGAGATGGAAGCCGGGACGCTGTTCAAGATGGGCGCCGTGTACGGCTTCGCCGCCGGTGCCGTCGTCGCCATCATCGCCCAGCGCAACGAAGCCGAGGCACCCGACGTCGGGGCGATCGACGCGGCGGTCGGCAACGCCATCGCCGTGGCGATCGCCGCCGCCGACGCCTGGTCGGCCCGGCGGCTGACGCTCAGCCGGCGAACGAGCCGGCGACCTGCTTCGTGGCCGCGTTGAGGCGGTTCCACACGTTGACCGTGGCGATCGAGACGAGCAGGGCGGCGACCTCCGGCTCGGCGTAGTGCTTCGTGACCTCGTCCCAGAGGTCGTCGGGCACCGGATCGGGCCGATCGCTCAGCCGGGTGACTGCCTCGGCGAGAGCCAGGGCGGCGCGCTCGGCATCGGTGAAGTACGGCGCCTCGCGCCAGGCTGCGACGGCGAAGATCCGCTCATCGGACTCGCCTGCCTTCCTTCAAGTCGCGTGCGTGCAACTCGACGCACACGCTGCAGCCGTTGATCTGGCTCGCCCGCAGGTGGACGAGGTCGATCGTCGTCTTCGGCACGCCGGCCTTCTTGGCCGACGTCGCGAGGGCGATCAGCGCCGGCATCGCGCCGGCACCGTCATCGCCGGGTGGTTCATTCGTGGTTCCATGATGATCGTCTCACGGTTCGAGTTCGACGTCCGACGTGTCACATCGGTTTCGTCGGTCACTGTCTGACACCTGACGAACGAGGAATGTGACAGATGGACGACAACGATTCGTTGGCGCAACAGTTCGAGGAGCACCGCATCCCACCTGCGGGCGGTTGCCTACCGGATGCTCGGCTCGCTCGGCGAGGCCGACGACGCCGTCCAGGAGGCGTGGATTCGGCTCAGCCGCACCGATGCCGCGACGATCGAGAACCTCGGCTGGATGGTTGACAACGGTGGTGTCGCGCATCTGCCTCAACGTGCTGCGCTCCAGGCGCAGGCATCCCGAGCAGTCACTCGACGTGCACGTCCCCGATCCGATCGTCAGCAGCAGCGACGGCGTCGACCCTGAGCATCAGGCGCTGCTCGCCGACTCCGTTGGGCTCGCCCTACTCGTCGTGCTCGACACCTTGACGCCGCCGGAGCGGCTGGCGTTCGTGCTCCACGACATGTTCGCCGTGCCCTTCGACGAGGTGGCGACGATCGCCGGGCGATCGCCCGAAGCTGTGCGCCAGCTCGCCAGCAGGGCGCGGCGCCGCGTTCAGGGCGCGCCGACGGTCCCAGACAGTGACCTCACGCGCCAGCGCGAGATCGTCGACGCCTTCTTCGCCGCGGCTCGCGGCGGCGACTTCGACGCCCTTGTCGCGGTCCTCGACCCCGACGTCGAGATCCGCTCCGATGGCGGCGCCGCCCGCCAGCAAGCAACGCGGATCGTTCGTGGAGCGGCCGAGGTCGCTGTCCTCGGCGCTCACTTACGCCCGGCCGGCGCGGTCTGTACGTCCGGTGCTGGTCAATGGTGCTGCCGGCGTCGTCATCGTCGGCCCACGGGAGCAGCCGTTCGCCGTCATCGCGTTCACCGTGATCGGCGGCAAGATCATCGCGATCAACGCCCTCGCCGACCCAGAGCGACTGGCGCAGCTCGACTTGTCGGCGACCTAGACGCGCGGGACTTGCTGGGTGATGCAGTGGATGCCGCCGCCGCCGTAGGCGAGCACGGCTCCGACGTCGAGCCCGATCACCTCCCGGTCGGAGTAGAGCTCGGCGATGATCGCGAGCATGTCGTCGTCGGCGGGGTGGCCGCACACCGGCACGACGACGACGCCGTTGGCGACGTAGTAGTTGAGGTACGGAACGGCGACACGCCGGCCGCCGACCTCGGTGTACGGCAGCACTGGAACCTCGACCACCTCGATCGGTTCGCCGAGGGCGTCGATGGCGCCCCGGGCACAACGGGTGTTGACGTTGCAACGCAACCAATCGTCCTCGGACTCGTCGTCACAGCCCTGGACGAGCAGCGTGCCGAGTCCGGCGAAGGCAGCGATGTTGTCGACGTGGCCGTCGGTGTCGTCGTCGAGCGCCAGCCCGTAGGGCAGCCACACGATCGTCGTCACGCCGAGCTCGGCCTCGAGCACGGCCTCGATCTCCTTCCGGGAGAGGAGCGGGTTGCGATTCGGGTGCAGCAGGCACTGCTCGGTGGTGACGAGCGTGCCGGCGCCGTCCACGGCGATCGCCCCTCCTTCAAGGACCACGGGAATGGTGCGCACCTCGTCGCCGGCGAGGGTGGCGTACTTACGGGCGACAGCGGCGTCGTCGTCGTAGGGGTCGAACTTGCCGCCCCACGCGTTGAACGCCCAGTCGAGCGCGACGCGGCCGTCACCGTCCGTGACGTAGATCGGTCCTGAGTCACGGAACCACGAGTCGTCGATCGGAAGCTCGACGACGTCGACACCGTCGCCGCATGCGGCCGCGGCGGCACCCGCCGGCGGGCCGGGGTTGGCGATCATCGTCACCGGCTCGTAGGTAGCGATCGTGCGGGCGACGAGGGCGTGGGCGGCCTCGGCATCCGGGAGCAACGCGCCGTACAGCGCCGGGCGGGCCGGCCAGCACATCACCGTGCGTTCGTGCGGCGCCGACTCCGCCGGCATGCGCATCATCGGTTGGTTGCGGTGTCGGTCGCGTCGGTTGTGCCGTCGAGCGTGAGCAGCGGACCGTAGAGGTCGGGGCGGCGATCGCGGAACAAACCCCACGAGTGGCGGAGGCGCTGTCCCTCGTCGAGCTCGAACGTCGCCGTCAGCACGGCCTCGCCGTCCCGGCCGGCTTCGGCGACCTTGTCGCCGGTGGCGTCGGCGATGAACGACGAGCCGTAGAACGTGATCTCCGTCGTCGCCCCGCGCTCGTGACCGGTGCGATTGGCGGCGATCAGCGGCGTGAGGTTGGCTCCGGCGTGGCCCTGCATGACCCGCTGCCAGTGCCCGCTGGAGTCCCATTGCGGGTCGGGGGGCTCGGAGCCGATCGCCGTCGGGTAGCACAGCACGTCGGCGCCGAGCAGGGCCATGCACCGCGCCGATTCGGGGAACCACTGGTCCCAGCAGATGCCGACGCCGACGACGGCGTGCTGCGTGCGCCAGACCCGGAATCCGGTGTCGCCGGGATTGAAGTAGTACTTCTCGGTGTAGCCAGGGCCGTCGGGGATGTGGCTCTTGCGGTAGGTGCCGAGCACCGCTCCGTCGGCGTCGACGATGACGACGCTGTTGTAGGTGGCGTGGTTGGCCCGCTCGAAGATGCTCAGCGGCAGGACGACGCCGAGCTCGGCGGCCACAGCGCGGAAGTGCTCGACCGTCGGGTGGCCGTCGACCGGCCGCGCCCGGTCGAAGTGCTCGGGCAGCATGTCCTTGCAGAAGTAGGGGCCTTCGAACAGCTCGGGGATGAGAACGAGCTGGGCGCCCTCGGTGGCGGCCTTGCGCACGAGCCGCTCGGCGGTGGCGACGTTGGCGGCGACGTCGTCGACCATCGCCATCTGGATCGCCGCAACCGTCAGCCCCATAGACCCCCAACTCTAGAGATTGGAGTGTTTGCTGCTATTGGAGTGCTCACCTGCGGGGAAATCCGGCACGTGACACTCCGATGCACGAAACACTCCAATTAGGGGAGTTTGGTGACGGGGTCGCCGCGGCGGATCGTGCCGGGGGTGACGACCTTGGCGTTGATGCCACGGAGACGCAGCTCCTTGCCGGCGCCGACGTTGACGAAGCGCAGCGCCTCCTTGCCGAAGCGGGCGGCGAACTTGGCGCAACCAGTGTGCGGCTGGTCGGTGATCTCGATCACGGCGTCGCCGATGGTGAGACGGGTCCACGCCGGCAGGTTGTCGGTGCTGAGGTCGAGGTCGAGGTGGAGCTGGTCGCCGGACAGCGCCCGCACGTCGTCGTCATCACCGCCGACGAGTCGCGACAGCCGGGCGTTGATGATGTTGAGCTGCATGTCGGGATGAGGGCTGCCATCGCCGGTGCGCCCACTCCCCCGCACGTTCCAGGTGTCGCCGACGACGCCTTCGCTGAGCGACAACTCGACCTCGTCGAGCACCTCGCGTCCGTCGACAACCGGCCTGCGCACGATCAGCTCGAGCGTGCCGCGCTCGTGGGGTGACTGGCGGATCTCGTCGAGCCCGGCCTCGAGGGCCGCGGTGTCGAGGTGGACAGGGGCGACGGCGGGGACGATCACGTCACTCATAGGCATCGAGTCTGGCAGGCGGACCGCCGCGCCCGACGGCGGTTTCCGTCACACACGGCGCATCGTCAGCGTTCGGCCTGCTCGAGCCAGCGCTCGATCGGGGTGAGACCGTCCACGGCTTGCGTGCAGTGATACGCCCACGCCCGCTCGCCGTCGGCGGTGACGACTTCGATACGCCGCAACAGGTCCGTCGCCGTGTCCTCGACGTCGTCGAGGATCGGCAACGCCACGTCGACGAGCTCCGGATCGAGTTCGACGAGAACGCCGGGAACTTCACCGTCAGTGCCGAACACCGCGACCGGCCAGCCGTTGCCCGAGTCGTAGAGCCTCCCGCTGACGACGGCCGGGCGATGGTCGTCGGCGAACGGGGCGAGGATCGGCCAGCGCAGCCGTCCGGGCATCAGCGTTCCGTAGACGAACAGCTTGGAGGGCTCGGCCACGTCAGCCAGCTCGCCGGGCGTCGAGCTCGGTGACGAGTCGCTTCGTGGCGACCATCCGGTAGGCGTCCTCGACGAGCTCGCCGATCTCGTCCCAGTCGACCTCGCCGACGTCGAGGCGAACGCCCACCCAGCCGCGTCCACCGACGTAGGGCGGGACGAAGAAGCGCTCAGGGTCGGCGGCGACGAGCTCGTGTTGGGCGCCGGGCGGTGCCGCGCACCAGAACCCGAGCCGGTCGTCGTGGTGATGATCGGCGTACGTCACGAACACCTTGCGACCGCCGGCGAACCACGTCGGCTCGCCGTGGCTGAGTCGCTCCGTCACCTCCGGCAGGGCGAGGCACCGCGCCCGCAACTCGTCGAGCGGGTCAGGCTTCACGTGCGGCCGCCGTCGGTGAGCCGACCATTCCCAGCCAGGCGAGATCGGTCAAGGCGTCGACCGCCTCTTGGCGTGAGATGTCCGCACCACGGGTCCACCACGCCGCCGTGTTGTGCACCATGCCGACGATCGCCCGACCCCAGACCGCCGCCGGCGCCGGGTCGCGCCCGTGCTCGACAAGCCCGCGGGCGAGCGTCTCGGCAACGCGTTCGGCGATGCGCTCGGTGAAGGCGACGGTCGCCGGCCCACCACGCCTGGCGTCATTCTCGACGATGAAGCGATAGAGCTCCGGCTCACGCTCGACGTATTCGAAGAAGGCGTCGATCGTCGCCCGGATCGAGTGGGGAGGAGCGTCGGACAATGCCTCGCCGAGCTTGCCGTCGAGGATCGTCCCGATCTCGCGAAGCGCCGTCTCGGTGACCGCCGAAACGAGGCCGTCGCGGTCGACGAAGTGGCGATACAGGATCGGCTTGGTGATCCCGCCGGCGGTTGCCATCTCCTCCATCGTGACGTCGGCGCCCCGCCGGCGAATCACGTCGATGGCGGCGTCGAGCAGCTCGCCACGACGGAGTTGGCGTCGTTCGGCCAGCGGCGGCCGGGACCCTTCGACCTGCGGGCGCGTCGTCACGCCCGCATTGAACCACGGAGCGGCGCCCGACAACAGGGTGAGTACCCTTGAAGGCATGAGCGCACCAGCAACCACCGACTCGCCTGCCCCGGAGCGTGCCGCCTTCACGGCGATGACGGAGGGCACCCAGGAGGACTGGGGGCACATCGCGGCGTCGGCGATGGAGTTCTACCCTGGCCTCGCCGAGCGGGTGATGACCCATCTGCGGTTGCTCGACGGCGACTTCGGCGGCTTCCGCGTCGACCGCCTCACCCACTCGCTGCAGACGGCGACACGGGCCTACCGGGCCAACCGTGACGACGACTACGTCGCCTGCGCCTTGCTCCACGACATCGGCGACACGCTCGGTTCGTTCAACCACCCCGACATCGGCGCCGCGATCGTCAAACCATTCGTCGGCGATGATCTGCACTGGATGGTCGAGAAGCACGGCATCTTCCAGGGCTACTACTTCTTCCATTTCATCGGCCTCGACCGCAACCTGCGCGACCAGTTCGACGGCCACCCGTACTACGACCTCACCGCCGAGTTCTGCGCCGACTTCGACCAGCCGTCGTTCGACACCGACTATCCGACGATGACGTTGGAAGACTTCACCCCTCTTCTTCAGCAGTTCTTCAGCGCGCCGAAGCGCTCGATCTACCTTCGCGAGGAGTGAATTCGAGGTCGCGTCATCCTTCGGCGTAGGTCCAATCGGGCAACTTGAGGCGGTGGCGCTCGTCGTAGACCACGGCGCCGTCGGCGTCCAGCTCGACGATCTTGGGGACGACGACGTCGCGCTCGATCGGTGGACGTCCTTCGAGATGGGCGGCGACCTCGTCGGGGAACTCGCGTAGCACGCTCGCCACGAGGCGCTGCACCTCGGTTCCGAGGTAGCAGCGGTTGGAATCCGTGACCGAGCCGAGCAACGCCTCAATCATGGCCAGGTCGCCGTCGGTTCCGCCGCCGTGGACGATGCGCGTGAGGATCTCGGTCAGCTCCATCGAGCCGCGCTTGCACGGTGGGCACTGCCCGCATGACTCGACGGCGAGGAAGCGGGTCAGCTCGGCGGCGACGGCGACGATGTCGGCCGTGTCGTCGTAGACGACGAACCCGGCGGCGCCGAGACCGTTGTCGCGCTGCTCGAAGGCCTCGTGGGAGAGCGCGATATCGAAGGCACTGGCCGGCAGGACGGGGTTGGACACACCGGAGAATGCCGCCTTCAACGTGCGGTTCGGCTGCGCTCCGCCGCACCGCTCTATGACCTCGGCGAGCGGTGTGCCGAGCTCGACCTCGTGGACCCCGGGAACACGGACATCGCCGACGATCGTGACGATGACGGTGCCTGCCGAGCCCGGCGTCCCGTATGACCGGTACCACGTGGCGCCGCGGGCGAGGATGTGCGCCGCCGCTGCCAACGTCTCGACGTTGTTGACGAGCGTCGGGTTGCTCGCCTGGCCGGCGGCGGCCGGCGTGCCCGCCTCCCAACCCATCGTCACCGTGGCCCACAGGCCGTGTTGCCACGGCGGCAAGATCCGCGGGAGCGGATCGCGGCCCTCGATGACCTCGAGCAACGCCTTCTCCTCGCCGAACAAGTACTCGTCGGGTCCTTCGACGATCGAGATCGACAGCTCGCCGAGCAGCCCGGCGTCGCCGAGCTCGACCGCGGCGCGGCGCAGGTTGGCCGCCTCTACCCCGAACGATCGCTTGACGCCGATGTAGGCGGCGGGTGCGTCGACGCAGAACGCGGCGATGGCGAGGCCTTCGACGATCCGGTACGGGTCGGCGCGCATCAGTGTGCGGTCCTTGAACGTCGCCGGCTCACCCTCGGCGCCATTGGCGACGGCGTAGTGGGTGCCTCCACCGGCGGCGCGCACCGACGCCCACTTGGCCCCGGTCGGGAATCCCGCTCCACCCCTGCCGCGCAGCCCGCTGGCGGTGATCTCCTCGATCGTCGCCTCCGGGCCGAGTGTCCTCGCCGCCCGCAGCCCTTCTCCCCCGCCGGTGGCCAGGTAATCGTCGATCGTCGTGATCGGCGCCACCGGTAGGAGCACGTTGACCTCGCTCATCGGGGCACGTCGGGTCGCCTCAGTGGCTGGGCGATCCCTTGCTGGCCCAGAACTCGTTGAGGACGCGCTGCACCTTCACGTACCAGATGATGTTGCCGATGAGCGGCAGAAGGAACCACAGACCCCAGACGGTCGAGATCGGGCTCTGCCGGCCGTCGCGCTGGTACATCTTCTCGATCTCGTTGGGGATCGTGAACATCAGCACGACGGAGATCAAAATGCAGATGACGACGGCGAGGACGCCACCCAGGCCGTCGCCGTTGTAGCGCTTGAGGTCCTCGTTGGTGCGGTACGACCAGAGGATTGCCCAGATCCCCAACGTGATGATCGTCAGGAAGATCACCAGGCCGGTCCGGTAGTACGCGCCCCCGATGCTCTGCGGTGGCACCCCGACCGGAGTGACGTAGTAGCCGGGTGCGGCAGGTTGCTGGGGCGACCCGGGCTGCTGCGGCGGCGGAGGCGAACCGGGCGGCGGAGGTGGAGGAAGGTTGCTCACGTCAGGGACCGTAGCAACAAGGGTGTCAGGCTGTTGCGCCGTTCGAACCGATGGGTGTTTTCATGATCGAATCGTCATGTAAACACCCCATCGGTCAGTGGTTCCCGGCGGAATCAGCACTCAGTCCGCCAAACAAGCTGCAATCGGGAAGACTGGCAACAGTGACACTGACGATCGCCTCGCCCGTGGAGTCGCTACGCATGGCGCTTGCTGATGCGGTTCGATCACGCGTGGCCGGCGAACCGTCCGATGCCGCGGTCATCACCGCCCCCGGGCCGCGGTGGTTCCCGCCGGGCGCGCCGATCCGCACCGTCCACGGCGACGCGGCGATGTTCGTTGGCGGCCTGCGCGCCCTTGTGCTCCAGGCCCTCCACCCGTTGGCGATGGCGGGAGTCGTCGGACATTCCGGCTACCGCGGCGACCCGTGGGGTCGCCTGCGGCGGACGAGCCAGTTCCTCGCCGCCACGACATTCGGTCCCAGCGACGTCGCCGATCGTGCGGTCGCCCGCGTGCGCGCCGTGCACCGAACCGTCCACGGAGTGGCCGCCGACGGGCGCCCGTATCGCGCCGACGACCCGCACCTGCTGCGCTGGGTGCACGTCGCCGAAGTCGACAGCTTCCTGCGCGCCCACCGCCGCTTCGGTGCCGAAGCGTTGACCGCCCAGCAGCGCGACGAGTACGTCGCCCAGGTCGGCTTCGTGTCGGCGAAGCTCGGCGTCGTCGACCCGCCAGTATCCGTGGCCGAGCTGCGCGAGACCTTGGCGTCGTACCGCCCCGAGCTACGTGGGACACCGGAGGCCCGTGACACGGCTCGGTTCCTGCTGTTCAACCCCCCCGTGCCGTTGCTCGCCCGTCCTGCCTACGGGTTGATCGCGGCCGCGGCGGTGTCGATGCTGCCGAGCTGGTCGCGACTGATGTTGCATCTCCCGCCGCCACTGCCGATCGCCGACGAGCTGGTCGGCCGCGTTGCCGGCGAGCTCGCCACACGTGCCTTCCGCTGGACGCTGGCCGCGTCCTGACGCCGCCAGCGTCAATCTCTCACACAGCGGAAACAATGCGGGAACGGCCGCGAAACAGGCCTTCCTTACGGTGGACGCCGTGCAGCCGAATCCCCGTCGTCCCGCCCACTTGCACGCCGGCAAGGCCACGGCTCGCCGCGTACCGCACTCGCGTGCGGAATGGCGCCGTCACCTCCACAACGAGCCGCCGGGACTGCTGCGCCGCCTCCACCTCGTCCCCCAACGCAATGCTGCGCAACGGGAGCGATCCGGGGGCCCCGTCGAAGACTGAATCCCCCTTCGGTTCGACGGAGGCCCCCGGCAGGACTCACCGGCCCGTCGGGCTCCCGGATTGGTGAGCTGAGCGGGCAGAAGTCCGTACGCTGCGCTCACCAACGGTGGTCGCAGCGGCGGGAAAGCGACGCGACAGTACGGCCCCGACCAGGGCGACGGCGACCGGCCCGATGAGCGCCAGGGCGACCGTTCGTCCCGGGTCCCATCCGAGGTCGTCACCCGTGGTGACGATGACGCCGACGGCGCCGGTTCCGAGCGCGACACCAAGGTTGTCGAGCAGCTGCAGCGACGCGGTCGCCGCGCCGTACCGCTCGGCCGGTGAGCAGCGCAGCACGGCCTGGGAGTGGGCGGCGTAGGCCAATCCCATTCCCAAGCCGGCGAGTGCCCAACCAAGCTGGATGACCCAGAACGGCACCACGTCGGGCAGCGCCGCCACGGCGACGATTGCGATGCCGGGGGCGAGCACGAGAAAGCCGGTGCGCACGAAGAGGGCCTCGCCGGTCCGCACGATCCATCGTTCCTGCACCCAGACGCCCGTCGTCCAGGTGAGCGTGGCCAGCGTCACGGCGATGCTCCCCGCGAGCGTCGACGTCCCGCGTCCGGACGTGAGGGCGTAGGGGACGAACGTGTCGGCGCCGAAGAAGGAGAACGTCAGCAACCCACGTGAGAGCACAACGGCCGGCAACCCGGTGGCCCCGCGCAACGTCCCCGGCGGGGTCAACCGGCGCAGCGGTCCGACGCCGATCAGCACACCGCCGACGATCGCCGGCACGAGCAGCCAGCGCGACGCCGTGAAGCCGGCGACGACGAGGGCCGCACCGGCGGCGACACGTGCCGCCTCGACGAGACGCCGACGCAACAACCGCTCCCGGCTGCTGGGTTCGTCGGGTCGCAGCGCAGTCAGGTCCATCATCGCCGGCACGATCAACGAACCGGCGACAGCGACGAACGGCAACAACCCGAGGAACACCCACCGCCAGCTGGTCCACGACGAAATCCGTTCCGCCAGCGCCGGGCCGATCACGCCGGGCACCACCCACGCCGTCGACAACACGGCGAACATGCGCGCCCGCTTCTCGACGCTGTACACCCTGCCGATCGCCACGTAGCCGATGGCCGGCACGACACCTGCCCCGAGCCCTTGCACGAATCGGCCGGCGACGAGAACTGGCATCGACGGCGCCAACCCGCCGACGGTCAGCCCGACAGCAAACAGCACGAGCCCGACGACGTACGGCCGGCCGGCACCGTGGCGATCGGCTTGTTCGCCGGCGAAGACGATGCCGACCATCGTCCCGAGGAAGAACGCCGTCGACACCCAGCCGTACCACGAGATGCCACCGAGATCGTCGGCGATGTGGGGCAGGATCGTGATCACCGCCAGCGACTCGAAGGCGACCAGCGTCACCATCGCCACGAGCCCGATGGTCAGTGCTCGGTGTCCGTCGTCGGAACGGCTCACAGCGCCTCGAGCACGAACGCCGCGACGATCTCGACGAGCCCGACGGAAGCCAGCACGAGGCCGCACGTGAGTGGACTGATCCCTGCGACCCGGCCCCAGACCGTGCCGACCACCACCAGGGCGACCGCGACCATCGCCGTGGACACGCGCCACGCGGTGTGCCAGTCATCGAAGATCAGGAACGGAAGCGCCGCGGGGAGAAGAGCGGCGAGGTTGTACACGACGCTCACCACGGCGGTGTGGACGTTGCCGGGCCGGATCCGCGGTGGCGCGTCGTCGACGCTCGGTGCCCGATCGACGATCGCCGCGGCGATGCGGGCGACATCTGCGGGCTCTAGGTCACTGCCGATCACGGCTTCGATCTGCTCCTCCACGAGAGCGTTGGCCTGATGCCTCGGCATCGCCCGCAGGCGGGCGCGCCACGATGTTCGATCGCCCGCCTCGTGAAGATCCTCGAGGGCGTTGAGGATCCCGGCGCTGATGCCGGCGGCCAAGGTCGAGCCGAGGGCGAGGACGAGCAGCACTCGGACGGGGTGATCGCCATCCTGGAGCACCACCCCGGCTGTCAACAACACGACGAGCGTGATCGTCAGGCCGGACGTCAATTCGGTGAGCACCTCGACCGGGTCGAGCGCTCCCCACAGGCGGGCGTACCACGTCTTCCGTTCGGTGCCAGCGATTGCGTGCATGGTAAGGGACCGGGAGCTGGCTACCGTCGATGGATCGACGACGTCGCCCGCGCCGAACTGCAGCGACGCGTCCTGCGCGTCCTGACGAGTGGACAGATCGTCGGCGCGGCGGCGCTCGGCACCGCCGTCACGGTCGGAGCGTTCGTCGTCCAGGACATCCTCGGTGACGAGACACCGTGGGGCGGCATCGCCACGGCGACGGTGACGACCGGCACGGCCGTGATGGCGCAGATGCTGTCGCGACTGATGTTCCGCCGTGGGCGACGACCGGGCCTGCAGCTCGGCTACGGCCTCGCCGCCATCGGCGGCGTGATCGCCGCCATCGGCGCCGAGCGCCAGCAACTTGGTGTCTTCGTGCTCGGGTTGTTCCTGTTCGGCAGCGGGCAGGCCTCCAACCTGCTGGCCCGGTACGCCGCCACCGACCTCGCCGTGCCGGAGCATCGCGGTCGGGCGATGAGCCACGTCGTGTTCGCGTCGACGTTCGGCGCCGTGTTCGGACCGCTGCTGATCGGGCCAACCCGAGCGCGCCGGCGAGGTGTGGTTCGGGCTCGATCGCTACACCGGCCCGTGGCTGTTCGCCGCCCTCTGCTTCGCCCTGGCGATGCTCAACACCGCGGTGCGCCTGCGGCCCGACCCGCTCGTGGTCGCCGGTGGGGTCGGGGCGGTGGGCTCCACGACGCCACCGATCGGCCATGCCATCGGCGTCATCAGGGCGGCACCACGCGCCCGGTTGGCGCTCGCCTCGATGGCCGTGTCCCAGGCGACGATGGTCGCCGTGATGACGATGACCCCCGTGCACATGAAGCTGCACGGGCACGAGGCGTTGAGCCCGTTCGTCATCTCCGCCCACATCGGTGGGATGTTCGCCTTCAGCCCGCTCGTCGGGCGCTACGTCGACCGGCGTGGATCGCTGTCCGCCGTGCAGACCGGGGCAGCGATCCTCGTAGCGGCGACACTGCTCGCCTCGACAGCTGGGATCACCGAATGGTTGCTGTTCCCGTCCTTGTGGGCGCTCGGTCTCGGTTGGAACTTCGGGCTGCTCGGCGGCTCGGCGATGCTCATCGAGTCCGTCGCCTCCACCGAGCGCGTCGCCGTCCAGGGGACGGCGGACCTGACGATGAGCCTGTGCGGCGCCGTGGCCGGATTCGCGTCGGGGTTCATCAGACGCGCGGTCGGCTATCACGTCCTCGCCGACCTCGCGGCCGCGGCAGCGCTCGGCCTCCTCCTCGTCGCCTACGTCTCCTCCCGCCGGTCGGCTCCGCCGGACCGGTCGACCACGCCAGAACCAGGTGTTACCGTCGCTGGGCTGGACTGAAAGGAGGCACCGCCGTGCCGAAGGACAAGCCGAACATCCTCGTCATCTGGGGCGACGACATCGGGATCACCAACCTCAGTTGCTACAGCGACGGGTTGATGGGCTACCGCACCCCGAACATCGATCGCATCGCCGACGAGGGCATGCGCTTCACCGACGCCTACGGCGAGCAGAGCTGCACGGCCGGTCGATCCTCGTTCATCACCGGACAGAGCGTGTTCCGCACGGGTCTCAGCAAGGTCGGGCTCCCCGGTTCTCCGATCGGGCTGCAGGCCGAAGACCCGACGATCGCCGAGCTGCTGAAGAACCACGGCTACACCACCGCGCAGTTCGGTAAGAACCACCTCGGCGACAAGAACGAGTTCCTGCCGACGGTGCACGGCTTCGACGAGTTCTTCGGCAACCTCTACCACCTCAACGCCGAGGAGGATCCGGAGGATCCCGACTATCCGGCCAACTTCGGGTTCGAGAGGTTCAAGGACAACTTCGGCCCACGCGGTGTCCTGCACTGCAAGGCGGCCAGGAAGGACGACAAGACCGAGCATCCGCGATGGGGGCGGGTCGGCAAGCAGACGATCGAGGACACCGGCCCCTTGACGCGCAAGCGGATGGAGACGTGCGACGACGACTTCGTCGCCGCGGCGAGCGACTTCATCAAGCGCCAGCACGATTCGAAGAAGCCGTTCTTCTGCTGGGTGAACACGACGCACATGCACTTGCGCACGCACACCAAGAAGCGCAGCCTCGGCCAGGCTGGACGCTGGCAGTCGCCGTATCACGACACGATGGTCGACCACGACAAGAACGTCGGTCAGTTGCTCAACCTGCTCGACAAGCTGGAGATCGCCGACGACACGATCGTCATGTACGGCACGGACAACGGCCCGCACATGAACTCATGGCCGGACGGGGCGATGACGCCGTTCCGCAGCGAGAAGAACACGAACTGGGAGGGTGCCTTCCGCGTTCCGTTGATGATCCGCTGGCCGGGCAAGATCGCCGCTGGGGTCGTGTCCAACGAGATCGTTCAGCACCATGACTGGCTGCCGACGTTCCTCGCCGCCGCCGGTGAACCCGATGTCGTCGACAAGCTGAAGGAGGGCCACGAGGCCGCGGGCAAGTCGTTCAAGGTCCACATCGACGGGTACAACCTGTTGCCCTACCTCACCGGCGAAGTCGACGAGTGCCCGCGGAAGGGGCTGATCTACTTCAGCGACGACGGAGACTTGGTGGCGCTGCGATTCGACAACTGGAAGCTCGTCTTCATGGAGCAACGGACGCGGGGGACCTTGGAGCTGTGGGCCGAACCGTTCGTCCCGCTGCGCATCCCCAAGCTGTTCAACCTACGCACCGATCCGTTCGAGCGCGCCGACGTCACGTCGAACACGTACTGGGACTGGTACATGAACAAGGCCTACATGATCATGGCAGCACAGGCCCTCGTGGGCGAGTTCCTGGCGACGTTCAAGGATTTCCCGCCGCGCCAGAAGGCGGCAACGTTCACGATCGACCAAGCGCTCGAGAAGATGGCCGATGCGGCGAGCGGAGCGCACGGCTGATCGAATCGTCGGTGATGGTGGAGGTGCCCGGCGGTGCCTTTCGAATGGGGTCGGACGTCCACTACCCCGAGGAGTCTCCACCGCACACCGCGAGTGTCGAGGGCTTCTCGATCGACCGGCACCAGGTCACCAATCGACAGTACGCCGCGTTCGTCGAGGCGACCGGCTATGTGACGGTCGCAGAACGGCCGCTCGATCCGGCCGACTTCCCGGGCGCTCCAGCGGAGAACCTCGTGCCAGGCTCGATGGTGTTCACGATGACACCCGGACCGGTGGACCTTCGCCACCTCGACCAGTGGTGGCGATGGGCGACTGGCGCGTCGTGGCGCCAACCGGAGGGACCGGGCACCTCGGTCGCCGACCGTGACGATCATCCGGTCGTCCACGTCGCCTACGAGGACGCCGAGGCATATGCAGCCTGGGCGGGCAAGCGGCTGCCGTCCGAGGCGGAGTGGGAGCGCGCCGCCCGCGGCGGTCTCGAAGGGGCCAGCTTCGTGTGGGGTGACGAGCCCGAACGGCCCGGCGAGCGACTGGCGAACTTCTGGCACGGCGACTTTCCGTGGCGCCACGACGAGGGCTACGGCGCGACCGCTCCAGTCGGGTTCGTTCCCGGCCAACGGCTTCGGTCTGCACGACATGGCCGGCAACGTGTGGGAGTGGACATCCGATTGGTGGTCGCCGCGACATCCCGACGTCCCCGAGGAGTCGTGCTGCACCGCAGCGGCGTCGCTGCGCCCGACAAAGGAAGGCAGCTACGACCCCGCCCAACCGCAGTTCCGAATCCCTCGCAAAGTCGTCAAGGGCGGCTCCTACCTCTGCGCCGACAGCTACTGCCAGCGCTACCGGCCCGCCGCCCGCCGGCCGCAGATGGTCGACACCGGGATGAGTCACGTCGGCTTCCGCTGCGCCGCCGACGCCTGAAGCGCTCGCTACTTCGGTGAACTGCGACGGAGTTGTTCCTGGGCGAACTGGACCGCCTCGGCTGTCTCCATCGCCACCCCGGTTGCGACGCACTCGTCGAACGTCGCCGGACCGAGAACCTGCCGAAGGTGCTCGACCACGTCGGAGAGATGGGGCACGAGTCCGATGCTCGGCTGGCGGGTGCTCGCGCCATAGATGGTGGCGGCGATCTTCGGTTCCTCGAAACGGTCGAAGAACACGGCCAGTGACGCGAAGGTCGCGGCCAGGAACACGACGTTGCCGGCGCGGTGGAACGAGTTGATCCCCGCCGAGAACAGCGCCAAGGCCTCGTCGAATTCGCCGTGCACGGCCTCGAGCCGGGCGGCGTCCTGGGCGAGATTCGCCTCCCAGAACCCGAGCCGGTGTCGATCGGCGTAGTCGAGGCCTTCACGCAGCGCGTGCAAGGCCCGGACGGGGTCGCGCTCGGCGAAGGCACGTCCGTATCCCCCAAGCGCCCAGCCGATCCAGAATGGGCTCCCGTAGTCGCGGGCGACGGCCACCGTCTCATCGGCGATGGCGATGGCCTCGTCGGCACGCCCGACTGCAGGCAACGCCCAGGTGAGCCCGCAGAGACCGACCACGCGCGCGAAGCCCTGCCGTGTCGCCAGCTCGGTACAGATCTCGACGCGACGTTCGATGCGACCACCGAAGAGGTGGGCGAGCGCCTGGAGCATGCCACTCCAACCATCGGCAAATGAGTCGTAGCGCTGCTCGGCCTCGAGACGCTCAGCGGTCTCGGCGTAGGCCACGCCGACATCCGGCCTCCCCTCGTAGAGGCAGAGGCTGGCGGCGACGTAGAGCCGCGGCAGCTGGGCGACGTCCGCGTCGACAGCCGACTCGAGAATCTCCTCGGCCCAACCCACCGGCTCGAATCGCTGGAGCGGCCAGCTGATGATCGCGGCGTGGGCGGCGATCGCCGTCGCTGCGTCGATGTTCCCCTGGTCAGTCGCCCAGCGGACGGAAGCACGCAGATTTGCGAACTCGGTGGCCACCCAGTCGAGAGCCTCGCGTTGCCGTGGCCCGTCCCAGATCTCCCAGTGCTGTGTCGTCGCCCGCGCGTAGTACTGAGCGTGTCGATCACGCGCCTCGATGATCGTCGACGTGGTCGAGAACTGGTCCTCGGCGAATTGGCGGATCGTCTCCAACATGCCGTATCTCGTCTGCCCGTTCGTCCGCTCCACCGTCACCAACGACTTGCGGACGAGTGAGTCCACGATGTCCAACATGACGTAGTCGTCGTCGCAGTGGCACACGGCTCGGGCAGCATCCAGCTCGAACCCGTCGGCGAAGACGGAACATCGTCCGAGCACGAGCCGCTCGTCGTCGGTGAGCAGGTCGTACGACCACTGCACGGTCTGGCGGAGCGTCTGGTGACGATCCGACCCTTGCCGCCCTCTCGCCAGCAGTCGAAAGCGATCGCCCAAGCGGTCACGCACCTCTAGCGCACTCATCGACACCATTCGTGCCGCGGCCAACTCGATCGCCAAGGCGATCCCGTCGAGACGCCGACAGATCTCGGTAACCGCCTCCGCCTCGTCGTCACCGTCGAGGGTGAAGTCCGGACGTGCCGCTCGTGCCCGTTCGACGAACAGCGACACCGCGGCTGACGCGGTCCCCGAGCCAACGTCGAGCGTCGGCACCGGCCAGGCGTTCTCCGCACCGATGCCGAGCGCCTCACGAGAGGTGGCCATGAGGTGGACGGTGGCGGCGCGGGCGAGAATGGTTTCGGCGATCTTGACCGACGCATCGATCACGTGCTCGCAGTTGTCCATCACGATCAGCATCCGCCGACCGGACAGGGCGACGGCGAGGCTCTCACCGATGGTCAGCCCGGACTGGGATGTCACCCCGAGCGCGGTGGCAACGGCGTCGGGCACGGCGGCCGGGTCGCCGACCGGGGCAAGCTCAACGAACCAAACACCGTCGGCGAACTGCGAAGTCAGCTCGGCAGCGACTTGCAGGGCGAGGCGAGTCTTGCCAACTCCTCCGACCCCCGTCAGCGTCACCAGGCGATGGACGCGCGCCAATTCGGTGAGCTCTTTGACCTCGCTGTCGCGGCCGATGAAGCTGGTCGCCTGGGCGGGGAGGTTGCCCGGGACGACGTCGACGGTCTTGAGCGGGGGGAACTCGGTTCGTAAGCCGGCGGCACGGACCTGAAAGATCTGCACCGCCTCGGAGAGGTCGCGCAACCGGCGCACGCCGAGATCGATGAGGTCGATTCCGTCGAGTTGGTCGGCGGTCGAGGCGGCAACCAGGATCTGTCCACCGTGGCCTGCCGACATCACTCGAGCAGTGCGGTTCAACGTCGGATCGAAATAGTCGAAACCTTGCGCCTCGACGTCTCCCGTGGTGATGCCGATTCGCACCGGCAGGGCCAGCTTCCGTTGCGCTTCGACCGCTGCGTCGACAGCGTCTTGCGCCGACGAGAACGCCGCACAGACGCCGTCGCCCATGTGTTTGAACAGCGAACCCGCGTAGGCCTCGATCACCGATCGCAGCAGCGCGTCGTGTTCGGCGAGGGCTTGGCGCATCGCCACCGGGTCGGACTCCCACCGTTGCGTCGAGCCCTCGATGTCGGTGAACAGGAACGTCACGCTCCCCGAGGGCATCGCCGCGGCCGTCAGTCCAGATGCCGGCGAGCGAGTCGAGGAAAGGACGTTCCGATCGGACACGAGTTCGCAGACCGTATCCCCGGCGAGCAGCAACCGATGGGTGTTTAGGTGACCGAATCGTCCCCTAAACACCCATCGGTCGTGTTATTGGCCACCCCACATCGCCCGCACCCCGGATTAGCGTCGATGGGGCGATGACGACCGAACCCGACCGCGAGTCCGTCCGGAAGCCGATCCTGCTGACGGTCGACGACGATCCGGGAGTGTCTCGCGCCGTGGCGCGGGATCTCCGCCGCCACTACGGCGAGGCGTACCGGGTGGTGCGCACCGAATCCGGGCCGGCTGCACTCGAAAGCCTGCGCGAGCTCAAGCTTCGCGGCGACCCCGTGGCCGTGCTCCTCGCCGATCACCGGATGCCCGGGATGACCGGCATCGAGTTCCTCGAGCAGGCGATGGACATCTTCCCTCGCGCCCGTCGCGCGCTGCTCACCGCCTACGCCGACACCGGGGCGGCGATCAAGGCGATCAACGACGTCGACCTGGACCACTACCTGCTCAAGCCGTGGGACCCGCCCGAGGAGAAGCTCTACCCGGTCATCGATTCACTGATCGACGCCTGGCGGGCCGATTGCGACGTGCAGCCGGTCCGCTGCGCGCAAGTCGTCGGGCACCGGTGGTCGGCGCACTCGTTCGAGGTGCGCGACTTCCTCGCCCGCAACTCCGTCCCCTACCGCTGGCTGTCGAGCGAGGAACCCGAGGGCAAGCAGCTGTTGGCCGCCGCCGGGGTCGACGACACGGCGGTCCCGCTCGTGGTGACACCTGAGGGCGAGTACCTCGTCGCACCAACAATCGGTGAGCTGGCGGCCCGGGTAGGGCTGTCGACGACACCCGCGACCGACTTCTACGACGTCATCATCGTCGGTGGCGGTCCGGCCGGCCTCGGCGCCGCCGTGTACGCGGCGTCGGAGGGTTTGCGCGTTGTGCTCGTGGAGCGGCGGGCGACCGGGGGGCAGGCGGGCCAGAGCTCGCTCATCGAGAACTACCTCGGCTTTCCGGACGGCATCAGCGGGAGCCAGCTCACGCAACGTGCCTACCGCCAAGCACAGAAGTTCGGCGCCGAGATCCTCACCACCCGCGACGTTGTCGGACTCGACCTCCGGCCCTCGTCACGAGCGGTCCGATGCACCGACGGCGGTGAGATCGTCGGGCACGCCGTGCTGCTGGCGACGGGAATCTCCTACAGCAAGCTCGACGTGCCGGGCGCCGACGAGTTGACCGGCCGCGGCCTCTTCTATGGCTCGGCGGCCACGGAAGCCCCTGCTTGTGCGGGCGACGAGGTCTTCATCGTCGGCGGAGCCAACTCCGCCGGACAAGCGGCGGTGTTCTTCGCCCGCCACGCTCGACGAGTCACGTTGCTGGTGCGAGCACCCAGCCTCGAGGCGTCGATGTCCCACTACCTGGTCCAGCAGATCGCCGAGACCCCCACCATCGACGTCAGGCTCGACAGCGAGGTGACCGCCGTCGAAGGTGATAGCCACCTCGAAGCGCTGAGTATCCGCAATCGCGGCAGCGGCAGCCAAGAAACCGTCAAGGCCGGCCACCTGTTCGTCTTCATCGGTGCCGCCCCACGTACGGAGTGGCTCGACGGTGTCGTGGCACGCGACTCCCGGGGTTTCGTGCTCACCGGGCCGGATCTGATCACCGACGGGCGCCGCCCGAGGGGCTGGAACCTCGACCGCGATCCATACTTCCTGGAGGCCAGCGCTCCCGGAGTGTTCGCCGCCGGCGACGTCCGAGCGAGCTCGGTGAAGCGGGTCGCCTCGGCGGTCGGCGAGGGAGCGATGGCGATCCAGCTGATCCACAGCTACCTGGAGTACCAGTGAGCGCCGACGGCGCCGTCGGACGGCCCGTCGTCCGTTTGTGTCGATTGAACGGACCGACTTTGGGCGCTTCTCACCTATTCGCGGGTCTGGCCATCAGCCAGCCAAGCGCGTTGGCTCCGGGAGCAGGCGGTGTCGACGGCAGCGACGGTGCCGCGATTCCGCGGCGCCGCAGACGACAAATATGTCTCGTTTGTGGCGGGAGAACGCGGCATCGACGGCCGCCGCCGATTCCGGAGCCGCAATGCAGACAGAAATTGCCCCGGTCGATCGACTACGCGGCCACGGTGCGCCAATGAGCGAGAGAGTCTTCGAGCGAGCGAATCAGCATTACGGCGCCTTTAGCTCAGTGGCGTACCGCCCGTCGCCCCCGGCGATCGACCACGCGGCAATGGTGCGCCAGTGAGCGAGGCGGAGCGGCTGTCCGTCGACGACCTGCGGACGCTGGTCCTGTTCGAGAAGCTGGGCGACGACCAACTCGAGTGGCTGGCCGCCCACGGGCGCGTGGTCGAGTATCCCGCCGGGGCGACGATCCATGTCGAGGGTGCCCCAGCCTCGTGTTTCCTCGTGCTGTTGTCGGGAATGCTGGCGATGTCGCGGCGAGTGCAGGGTGGCGAGCTCGAGTTGATGCGCAGCGACTTCCGCGGCTCCTACACCGGGGCGTTCAACTTTTACATGACCTCGCACCGTTTGCCGGACGTGTATCCGGCCACCTGTCGGGCGGTGAAGGACTGCTCGTTGTTCGAGCTCCCGGCTGCGGAGCTCGGTAAGGCGTTCCGGGAGTGGTTCCCGATGGCGGCGCACTTCCTCGAGGGATTCTCCACCCAGGCGATGGAGAATCGCGAGGCGATCGAGCGTCACGAGCGGCTCGTCGCCCTCGGTTCGGTGACGGCCGGGCTCACCCACGAGCTCAACAATCCCGTGGCCGCCGTAGTGCGGGCGACCGCCCGCCTGCGCGAGATGCTCGCCGAGATGCGCGAGAAGCTCGGCCTGCTGATCCAGAGCGATCTCCCCCCTGACAAGCTCGAGGCGGTCGCCGACCTGGCGGCGCGGGCGTTGGCGAGCGCGCGCGATGCTCCGGCGTTGTCGCCGATCGAGGTCAGCGATCGCGAGGACGAGGTGGCCGACTGGTTGCTCGATCACGACATTGCGGAACCGTGGGAGATCGCCCCGACCGTTGTCGCCGCCGGACTCGACACCGAGTGGCTCCAGGAGCTCCTCGAGGTGACTCCGCCACCGCACCTCGAGTACGGCCTGTCCTACCCGGTCCGCGCCGTCGAGTCGAACAACCTGCTCGACGAGATCACGGACAGTGTCGAGCGCATCTCCGGCCTGCTCGCGTCGGCCCGTCAATACACCCAGATGGACCGGGCGCCACTGCGGTCCGTCGATATTCACGAGGGACTCGACGCCACGTTGACCATGCTCAGCCACAAGCTTGGCGATGACGTCAAGGTGCTGCGCGAGTACGACCGCAGCATCCCCCAGATCGTCGCCTACGCCGGCGAGCTGAACCAAGTGTGGACGAACCTCATCGACAACGCCATCGACGCCATGGGTGAGCCCGGCGGAACGCTGACCGTGCGCACGCGAGCGGAGGGCGAACGGGTAGTCGTGGAGATCGGCGACACGGGGCCGGGTATCCCTCCGGACATCCGCAGCCGAGTCTTCGAGCCGTTCTTCACGACCAAGGACATCGGCAAGGGCACCGGCCTCGGGCTCGACATCGCTTGGCGGATCGTCGTCGGCCGCCATGGCGGCGAGATGACCCTGGAGTCGGAACCGGGCGACACGCGGTTCGTCGTCGCGCTCCCGCTTCGCCCCTCCGGCGGCGGTGACGAATGATCAGTGCCAGTGCGCTCGTTACCCTCTGGCGAACGGGTTCTGAACGGAGTAAAGAAGGTGGTCGCCATGAGTGAAGGGGATGTGCGCACTGCCCCCCACGCCGCCGCGACCGAACGCCCGCTGGTCGTCGCCCTCGATGACCCGGCGGCTGCTGACTCGTCGCTGACGGGTGGGAAGGCAGCGGCGCTCGCGCGTGGCAAGTCCGCTGGCCTGTCGAGCCTCCCCGGAGTCGTGCTGACGACGGCCTTCTCGGACGCCATCGACGCCGGTGCCGAACTGCGGACCCACGACGCGGTGCGCGACGCGTTCAACGCAGCCGGTGGCGACAAGCAGGCTTTGGTCGCCCGCAGCTCGTCGGTGGTCGAGGACATGGCGTCGTCGTCGATGGCCGGCCAGTTCGAATCCGTGATCGGTATCAGCGGCTTCGACGCGTTCGCCGACGCCGTGGCGGCCGTGCTCGACTCTCGCGAACGGGCCGGCGCGGCCGACCATCCGATTGCGGTGCTTGTCCAACCGCTCATCGAGCCGGCTTACGGCGGGGTGATGTTCGGCATCGATCCGGTGACCGGTCGCACCGACCGCCGGGTCGTGAGTGCCGTCACCGGAGGACCGGAGCGCTTGGTGAGCGGTGAGGTGGACGGCTCGCGTTACGTGCTCGATCCCGCGAACACCAAGGTCCTCGACTTCGCCGCCAACGACGGCCCGAAGCTGGAGTCGGCAGACCTGCGCCGCCTCATCGAGCTGTCCACGCAGGTCGCCTCGGTGTACGGCGGCCCGCAAGACGTCGAGTGGGCGATCGCGACCGACGGGAAGCTGTGGCTCCTGCAATCGCGCCCCGTCACGACGGAGATACGCGGTGTGCCCCGCGGGCCCATCTACGGCCCGGGGCCCGTCGCCGAAACGTTCCCCTATCCCCTCACCGAGCTCGAGAGCGATCTCTGGGTGCCCCCGCTTCGCGAAGCAGTGGGCGAAGCGGTCGTGCTGGCCGGCGCGGCGACCCCAGCGGACGTGGCCGCCAGCGAGGTCGTCGTCTGCGTCGACGGACATGTGGCGATCGACCTGCGCCTGGCCGGGGAGTTGAAGTCCAAGCAGACCTTGCTCCACCGGCTCAACCCGATTCCTGCGGCCCGGCGCCTACGTGGGGCCTGGCGGGTGGGAAGGCTCCGTTCCGCCCTGCCCCGATTGGCCGAGCATCTCCTCGACCGGACGGATGCCGATCTCGAAGCCGTTCCACCGTTGAGCGAGCTCACCAGCCGCCAGCTCGTCGCCCTGCTGCATCGCAGCCGGGCCATCCTGCGTGCGCTCCACGCCCACGAGATCCTCATCGGCATGCTCACCGACACGGGCGGCAATCGGATGACCGGCGCATCCGTTGCGCTTCGCGTGCTCGCCGAGGCGCGCCAGGACGGCCTCGACGACAAGGAGATCCTCGTTCGCAGTCCTGCCGTGTTGGCGCTCACCGGCCCCCAGGTGGCCGCCGCCCCGGTGCTGCCGGAGGAAGCGATGACGCTCAACATCCCGACTGCCTCCAGCTGCATGCGCTGCAGCGACAACGGGATCCTTCGGGAGGCACTGCGGTTACGGGTCCGGTGGGTGCAGGAGCTGTCCGGTCGGGCCGCGTGGAAGCTCGGCGAGCGACTGGCCGCGTCCGGTGTGCTTCCCGATCCGGAGTCGATCCGCCACCTGACGCTCGAGCACGTGGAGGGCATCGTCACGAGACGCTCGGTGGTCGTCCCAGCCCTGCTGGCGAGCCATCACCACGACTTCGGTTCTCCGTTGCCTGCATCGTTCCAACTCTCCGACCTCGGCAAGCCGATCCGCACGCAGTGCGACAGTGAGGTCGGTGGCGGCACCGGCGCCGGCGGTGGCTCGGGCACCGGGCCGGTCACCTACGACAGCGCTGACCCCCCGGCTGGTTCAGTTCTCGTCACCACGACGCTCTCTCCCGGGCTCGGGCCGCTGTTGCCGCGACTCAAGGGCATCGTTTCCGAGACGGGATCGGTGCTGTCTCACCTGGCCATCCTCGCCCGTGAGGCAAGCGTGCCAACCGTCGTCGGTTACACCGGTGCCACGAGCGACCTCCCCGAAGGCGCGGTCGTCCACGTCGACGGCGAGACCGGACAGGTCACCATCGAGTCAGAGGAGTTGACATCGTGAAGACCATCGCCTGGCTAGCCGGCGTTGGCACCTTGCTGGCGGGCGTGTTCTACCTCGTCATCTCCCTGAATCGCTGGGAGTGGAACCGGGCCCTGTTCTTCGGGTTGATCGTGCTCATCGCCGAAGTCGGTCTGGCCACGGGACTCGTATTGCGACGTCTGGCTCGCATGGAACACACCCTCAAAGGTCCCGCCACCGTCGACCCGGCCGTTGTGCAGATTCTCGGCGAGACGCGCCCGGCGCGTGACCGGCTTCGCGTGGATGCGCGAGTCCACCAATCAGATGAACGTCTTCATCACGTTCATCGTCGGCGGCGGCATTCTCTTGTCCGGGGTCGCCTGGGTGGTCGACCGCGTCGCGTCGAAGACGTCGTCACCGGCCGGTGAAGAGCGTCTCGCCCGCCAGCTCTCCCCGATCAGTTATCCGTCGGGGGGATTGCTGCTCGACGACATCACCGTGCTCGCCCAGGACGTGCCGGGTGCCGACGACGAGCAGATCCGCCAGCTGCTCCGGCGCGGCGGACGCCCGTCGTGACAAAGCTGTCACCGGTCAAGCTCGCCCTCGGCACCGTCGGCCTGGCAATCGGGATCGTCGGCGTGCTGGCGCTCCGGGAAGCGACCTTGTCGACCCACGAGGCGGTCGCCGCGCGACAAGTGGAGCTCGTCGTTTCTGCCAAGACGGCCGGCGGTGAGCAGAGTCAGACCCTCGCCGAGATGGTCGAAGCCCAGCTGCTGACGTGCCGCCTCGAGGTCAACTCCGACATCACCGGGCCGATCGAGTCGCTCGGCGACGGGCGGTTCCGTGCCGTGCTGGAGCCGGCGTTGGACCAAACCGATCGCCGCCAGTTCCGCGGCTGCGTCGAGGACTTCGTGGTCGACCATCTGCAGATCGACGTCCTCGAGTTCAACGAGCTCGATTGACGAGCGCTGACGTCACGAGCTGGTTGCCGGCGGCTGCCACCCGGGGTCTCGCCCGGTCTTGCCGAGGATGCGCTCGAAGAGTGGCGCACCGTCCGCGACGGCGACCTCGGGGCCGAACAGGCCCTCGATGCCGCGTCCGCGGAACTCGGTGACCATCGCATCGACCTCCTCGAGACCGGGACCGTCGTAGCCCGCGGGCTGGTCGGTGGCCTTGGCCAGGTCCCATCCGTGGAGGACCAGCTCGTCGAGGGCCACGATCCCGGCGACGTCGCCGGGGAGCTCGACGCCCCCGGCTGCAGTCCTGCCCGTCCACGCCCCCGGGTCGTCCCAGGCGTCGGCCAACGCTCTGGCGTCTCGCGGGATTCGAGTCCGCCAATCCGGAGCGAGGTTGCTCGCGTCGCCGGACGCGCCACCGGGCAACGGCTCCTTCACCGCGGCTCCATGAAACGCCAAGAGGCCGCCGCCGATGTGGTCGAGCAGTGCGGCGACGGTGTAATCCGCGCACGGCGTGGGTCGGTCGAGGCCGTCGTCGGGCAGTGCCTCGACGAGACCGACGAGGCGCTCGACGGCTGGATGAAGGTCGACAGGAGCAGTCATACGTACAGATTCGCGAAACTGGGCGGCCTGCGCGTCATCTACCGATCTGGGCGGCCTCCGCGTCACTTGCCCCGGGTTTGGCCGCACAGTCCGCGGTCTGAAGCGTGTCGCCCACGGACCGCCGGTCGGTGGTCTAGGTAGCGATGACGCGAAACGCACGGGAGGCCGACTTCGCCACGTTCGAGGAGTTCGTCGGCCGGGTCGAACCCCGGCTGCGCGTGGCGCTGGTGTCTTCGTACGGAGCACACGACGGGCGCGCTGCCACGCTCGACGCGTTGAGCTGGGCGTGGGAACACTGGGACCGTCTCCGCACGATGGACAACCCGGTCGGCTACTTGTACCGGGTCGGACAATCGGCAAGCCGCGCCTACGCGACGCGTCCGATCCCGTTCGAGCGTCATCAGCCGATCGCCGGCGAGGTCCTCGTCATCGGCCCGGAGCTCTCGGCGGCGATCAACCGGCTCCCCGTCCAGCAGCGCACTGTCGTGATGCTCGTCCACGCCTTTGGCTGGACCCAGCGCGACGTGGCCGAACTGCTCGACCTCAGCCGGTCCACGGTCCGTGAACACCTGGACCGTGCCGTGACGCGACTGAACCACGACCTGGAGGTACGAGGTGTCCGCTGAACTCGAAGAGAGACTGCAACGTCTCGGTGTCCAGATGCTCGACGAGGCCCCGCCCGTGACCGCCGCAGAGGCCGTCCGGCACCGGCTCCGTCTGACTGACATGACGGCACGCAACGGCGCGCCGGTAGTCGCCGACGACCTGGCCCACGGATCGACCACGATCCCGTTGTCGCCTGGGCCACGCCGGATCGGTCAGCGGGGCACTTGGATGCTGGCCGGCCTCGTCGCGGCGGCGTCGCTACTGATCGTCGGCCTCGGCGTCGTGACCAGCCGAACCGGTGACGACGAACGGCGCCAGCAGGTCGTCGGTGCGCCGGGCAGTGCACAGGATCAGTCGGTCGCCGCGCCGACGACGTCGGCGGCGGCGGCGACATCGACGGCGGCTGTTCCCGCCGCGCCGGAGCAGCTGCACTGGCCACCGCGGATTCTCCTGGACAGCGACTGGGACGTCGTCACCGCCAACGAGCGCTCGGCCAACGAGGGCTACATCACGTTCTCCCACGCCGGCGCCACTGTCTTCGTGGGCTGGTACCGCGGCGACGGCGTTGACGACGAGTGGCACGAGGGGAACGGATTCACTGCCGTCGGTTCCGGCACGCTGCTCGGCCACCCAGTGACGATGTATTCCGGCCCGCTCGCGTACCGCGTCGCTGACATCGAAGACCTCATCGACCAAGGCGTGCTTCCACCGGACGTTCTCGGCGAATCGCCTCCGAGTCTTCCCGAGGCGCCGAGCACCGAGCCCGAAACGCAAGTCGACGACCTCGGCCTCATCGGCGGCCCGATCCTCGAGGAGCAGCTCAGCGAGGCGATCGCCGCAGGCCAGATCGAGGGCGTACCCACTCAGGGACTGGAGACCTCACTCGTCGTCGAGGGGGCGAGCCTGTCGGTGCAGGTGATGACCGGTGACCCGGAGACAACGCTCACAGCCGAGGAGTTCGCCGCCCTGTTGGCCAGCGTTCGCCAAGTCGAGACCGCCGAGTGGGAGGCGGCGTTACCCGAGCGCGTCGTCACGCCGCCGCAACGACCGGCTGCGCTCGAGGAGATCCTGACCGACGTGCTCGTTCCGGAGGGTTTCGACCCGCGGGTTGTGAACGAGACCCTCACCCAGGATCGCACCGAGCTCGCCGGTACTGTCGCCAACCGGGTCGTGTGCGCCTGGCTGGACCGCTTCTTCACGGCGCCCGAAGGCAGCCCCGAGGCCGCCGAAGCTCTGGACGCGATCGCCTCGATTCCGAGCTGGCCGGTCACCGCGGAGGTGGAGGAGGCCACGGCCAACCCGACCGAGGGGTACATTCCGACCGGTTCCGCGAACATCCCGTCACTGCGGGTGAACGCCGACGGAACGATCACCTACGAAGGCACCGGCGAGGTGCTCGACGGGTACTTCGCGGCCACGCTGTGCGATCCCAACGCCCAGGGCTGACGGCCGACTCTGATACAGCATCGGCGCCGTATCTGGCGCCGTTGTTGTATCGGACCTCCAAGGGCCCCGGGCGCTCGATCACGACGTTGCTGCCGCGTCGTGGATCGCCACAACGTACGGCCACCAGGTGTCGGCATCGTCCGTGGCGTCGCTGTTGAAGTGCAGAACCACGGAGATGCCATCGTCGAAGCGGATCATCGCGACGGTCGATCCGAGACTTTGACCTCGACGGCCGACGGCGGCGACGTCCAACCTTCCTTCCCCGGCCGATTCGCAGGGGCAGTAGCCGTTGAGCGGCGCGCCGAGGCCGTAGACCGACCCGAGTTGGCGTTCGTCGAGGAAGCGGTCGGTATCAGGGATGCGGTCGGTGGTGAACAGATCACCGGCGACGAGGGCCTCAAGCAGGTCGAGCAGTTCGGTGCTCGTCGACACCAACGCTTTGGCGGCGCCGAAGTACGTGTAGTACGAGACGTTCGGGAACATCGAGGTGTCCACCACTTGACCGTCATTGGCGAACACCCCGTGCTGGAAGCCGACGGGATGGTTGACGCCGTCAAGGATGAAGGTCTCGTCGAGGCCGAGCGGCGTGATGATGCGCGCCTGGATGAGCTCGGCGACCGAATCGCCGGTGACCTGTTCGAGGACGTAGGCGAGGGCGGTGGTGCTGTGGTCGGCCGCCTCCGTGCCGATCGATGTTCCCGGCTCGCGCACTGGCTCGATACCGACCACGCCCTCCATCACCTCGGCGAGCGTCCACCGTCGAGACAGATCGGCGACGATCGGTGTCGTCTTGTCGACATGGTTCCATCCGGTCGTCAGGTCGGCAAGCATGCCGATCGTCACCCGATCCGCATTGGGAACGTCGGGCAACCAGGTGTCGATCGTGGCGTCGAGGTCGAGGTCGCCCTCGTCGGCGAGCTGCCAAGCGACCGTCTGCACGAGGATGTCCTGGAGTCCGGCGGCGTAGGGCCCGGTGGGGTCGAACGGGGTGCCGTCGACGTCCGTGCCGGATGCGACGACGACGTCGTCACGGCCGGGGATGCGCACGGCGGCGTTGACGCCGGTCGGTGGTGCGTCGGTGCCGGTGTTGTTCCAGGGGATCGCGCCGTGAGCGAGCGCGAGCTCGAGGATCGAATGGATCTCGGACTCCAACGCTGTGCTGTCGGTGGCGACGCTCGGCGACTGAGTCGCTGCGACGTGGGTGGTAGTCAGCAGCGGGATCGAGGCGACGCCGGCGACGAGTGCCAACGTGACGTGCCCAACCCGCCGCGGGATGTGGTGGTGCTGTGGGAGCATGCCGGTGATGTTGACTGCGGACGTCGACAACCCGTCAACAGGTCGGGTGGTGTTGACGAACTGCAGACGGAAGTAGCGCCAATGACAAGGAGGAGCACATGAGCCCCCAACCGACTGGACGCGTGGTGTCGACCACTGACGGCCGTGATCTCGTCCTGACGAGGACGTTCCAGGCGGACATCGACGATGTTTGGGCGAGCATCACCGAACCGGAGCGCACGGCTCGCTGGTTCGCCGCGTGGAGCGGCGACCCCGAAGTCGGCGGGACGATCCGATACCGGCTGACGTTCGAAGAGGGCGCCGCAGAAGCCGACATGCGCATCGACGCTTGCGAGCCGCCCCGACTGCTCGCCGTTTCAGCTTCGGACGACTACGGGTCCTGGCGGCTCGAGGCGCACCTCAGCCAAACCGGTCCGACGACGACCCTAGAGTTTGTCCACCACCTCGACGACAGTGCAGACGTCGGCTCGATCGGGCCCGGCTGGGAGTACTACCTCGACATGCTCGCTACCGCTCGCGATGGACGCCCGCAGCCGGACTTCGACGACTACTACCCAGCGCAGCAGCAGTACTACACCGAGCTCGCCGCAGGTGCCGTCGACTGAGACCGCGATTAGTCGCGCCGACGTGTTCTGCGGATCGGTCAGCCGGCCGCTACGGCGACGTCGTGAATCGAGTCGACGACGGTCTTGAGGTCTGCTGGATCGCCGCCGCTGCTGTTCACGTTGAGCGACCACCGAGATGCCGTCGGCGTAGCGCAAGAGAAACGTTCGTGTACCGAGTGCAGCCGGGCACGCGGCCGATGGCGGTCGGCTCGATCCCACCATCGACGTCGGTGCACGGGCAGTATCCGTTGAACGGAACACCGAGTCCGACGTACGTGTTGGGGTTGCCCGCTGGGTCGGGTGCGTAGCGAGTCCGGGGCAGGGGTTCGGTCGGTCGTGAACAGCTCACCCGTCGACCAGACTTCGAGCAGATCGAGCAGGTCGGTCGGTGTCGAGACGACCGAGTGCGTGGCCAGGTTCCACGTCATGTACGACGGTCCCCTCGAATGCCGAGGTGTCCGCCGGTGTCCCGTTGAAGACGAACACACCGTGTCGGTAGCCGTCCGGCACGACGGTGCTCCCGCCGAGCAGCACGGTGTCGTCGATCCCCGCCGGCTCGGACATCGACTCCCGAACGAGCTCAGCCAGAGGTCGGCCGCCGACCTCCTCGACGATCAGGCCCATGACCATCTCGGCGGTGAAGCTGTCGTCGGTGTGGATGCCCGGTTCGCCGAGTGCGGACATCACCGTGGCCCGCAACTCGACGGCCTCGCGCAGGGTCCAGGCTCGCGCGAAGTCGGCGATGACGGGGTCGGGCTCGATCGTGCCGTAGTCGCTCCAGCCGGTCTCGTCATCGATCACCATCTGCACGGTGACGCGGTCGGCGTTGGGAAGCTCTGGCACCCACTGGTCGACAGTTAGCGTCGGGTCGAGCACGCCTGCATCGATCAGCTGGAATGCGACGCCACGCACCAGGCTCTCGGTGAGCACAGAAACCGGGAATGGCGCGTCGGCCTGAGCCGGGCTGCCGTCGACGTTCTCGCCGACCGCGACCACGACGTCGTCGCGGCCGGGGATGCGCACGGCAGCGACCGCCGCGGTGGCCGGGATCTCGACGCCGGGGCTGTCGAAGTCCCACTGGATCGACCCAGGCGCGATCGCGTCGGCGAGCACGGTTTCGACCCACAGGGCGACCTCGTCATCGGTCAGCTCAGGGTGAACCGCCTCGACGGGGGTGGAGGTGAGTAGCGGAACTATCGCGACGCTGGCGACGAGGGCCAGGGTGCCACGCCTTAACCGCTGGGAGATGAGGTTGTGCTGTGGGATCATGCCGGCGATGTTGACGGGGGCTGTCGACAACCCGTCAACACGTCGGGCGTTGTTGACGAACTGCATACACGGTGTCGCACCATGCCCTCGATGGGCCTCCGAGGATTGCCGCGGTGACTGCGCTCCTCCCTGAGAGCGCAGCGGTGGCCGCGCCGGCGATTCGCTATAACGCCCTCGGACCGGTCGTGGTCGAGCGCGCCGGTGTCGCCGTGGCGGTCGGTGGGCCCCAGCAACGCCGCCTCCTGGGGGCGATGCTGGTCAATCGCGACCGCGTGGTCAGCGTCGATCGGCTCGTCGACGTGTTGTGGCCCGGTCAAGTGGTACCTGCCGGCGCCGCCCGTTCGACGATGACGTACGTCTCGCGCCTGCGCGCCGCCCTCGGCGACGGGGCGATCGTGACGGTCGGCGCCGGCTACCGGTTGGACCGATCGAGCGCGACCTGTGACGCCGAGGAGTTCGAGGCGCTGGTGATCGCCGCCGAGCGATCGCTGCCCGATCGCGCAGTGGACCTGTACGGATCGGCGCTTGCGTTGTGGCGGGACGAGCCGTTCGGCGACCTCGCTGGTGAGTGGTGGGCACTGGCCGAGGTCGCCCGGCTCCGCGAGCTGCGGGCGGTGGCCATCGAGCAACGGGCGGCTGCGTTGATCACGCTCGGCCACCAGAGTCGCTCCATCCCCGATCTGGAGTCGCTGGCGATCGAGCAGCCTCATCGGGAGCGGTGCGTCGAGTTGTTGATGCGTGCGCTCCAGGCCACCGGTCGATCGGCGGAGGCACTGCGCAAGTTCCGGAAATTCCGCACCAGCCTCGCCGAGGAAACCGGTCTTGCTCCGTCGTCGGCACTCATCGAGTTGGACCGGTCGATCGCTTCCGGGGTTGATGACGGCGGCCGTGGGTCCTTGTCACGTCCACTTCGCGGTTACGTCCTGCACGAGGTGATCGGTGAGGGCGCCTTCGGGCGGGTGTACTCGGCGACCCAGCCGGGGACCGAACGCCTCGTCGCCGTCAAGGCGGTCCGGCCCGACGTCGCCGACGCGTCCGAGTTCATTCGCCGCTTCGACGCCGAAGCGCGCCTCGTGGCCCGGCTCGAGCACCCCAATGTCGTACCGCTCTACGACTTCTGGCGCGAGCCCGGCGGCGCCTACCTCGTGTTCCGACTGCTCTCCGGCGGGACCGCGCATGACGCGGTGGTGTCCGGCGGGCCGTGGTCGCTACCGCGGGTGAGCCGTCTCGTCGACGAGGTCGGCGGTGCGTTGATGATCGCTCATGCCGCCGGTGTCGTTCACCGCGATGTCAAGGCAGCGAACGTGTTGCTCGACACTGACGGCGCTGCTTATCTCAGCGACTTCGGCATCGCCACCCGGATGGACAGTGCCGAGTTGACGGTCGACGTGCGCGGTTTCGGGTGGCTGCTGTGGCATCTGTTGTCGGGTTCGGAACCGTCGGTGGCCGCTGGTCGCTGCACGCCGTTGATCGGGCGCGTCGCCGGGCTGCCGCCAAGCCTCGACGCCGTGCTCGGGAAGGCGACCGCCGCCGAGGGCGGATATGCGTCGATCGCCGAGGTCGTGCTCGGGTGGAGGGCTGCCGTCGTCGACCAGGACACGAGGACGACCACCCTGTCGTCGGACGAGCGTCTCGCCGTCGACTCCTCCCGCCGCCAGGCGGCGCAACGACTCGCCCGGTCGGAGGCGGCCGGGATCAACCCGTATCGGGGTCTGCGCCCGTTCGACGAAGCCGACGCGGCGAGGTTTTTCGGACGAGGTGCCGCGGTTGCAGAGCTTTCGAAGCTGCTCAGCGACCACCGGATGGTGACGGTGGTCGGCGCCAGTGGGTCGGGGAAGAGCTCCGTCGTGCGTGCCGGCCTGGTCCCTCAGCTGCGCGAGGAGGGCTCGACGGTCATCGCGTTCGTGCCTGGCGACGACCCGATGGCCGCGCTCCGCGGTGCGCTGACCGAGGTCGCCGCGAGCCCGCCGCCGGGCGACCTCAGCTCCGCGATCGGCGTGATCAGCGAGCAGCTCGGCGATCTGGTGATCGTCATCGACCAGTTCGAGGAGTGTTGGAGTCGTGTCGAGCCGACCGGCCGGCAGGCGCTGATGGAGGTCATCGCCGGCGTCACCGAGCGCAGCGAGCCGCGCGTTCGATGGATCACCACGATCCGTGCGGACCTCCTCGACCGGCCGTTGCAGGATCCACGGATCGGCACGGTCGTCAGCACCGGAACGTTCGTGCTCGGCCCGATGTCGCCAGCCGAGCTCGACGACGCAATCGTCCTGCCCGCCGCCGCGGCGGGTGTGCACTTCGACGACGCCGTCGTCGCCGAACTCGTCGCCGACGTGACGGCGCAGTCCGGCGCCTTGCCGCTCTTGCAGTTCACGCTTGCCGAGCTGTACGACCGGCGTCGGGACGGCAGGATCGGCGAGGACGCGCTGGCGGGTGTGGGCGGCGTTACCGGGTCGGTCGGGCGGCGAGCCGAGGAGCTCTACGCCTCGCTCGACGACGCCGAGCAGGCCGGCGCCCGGGAGCTGTTCGCTCGGTTGGTGATCCCGGGAGAGCGCGGACCGGACACCCGTGGTCGGGCGCGGTTCACCGAGCTGACTCGTGAGGCCCGTGGTGTCGTCACAAAGTTCGTCGATGCTCGCTTGCTCGTCGTCGACCGCGAGCAGTCGACGAGAGAGCCGGCGATCGAGGTGGCCCACGAAGCGTTACTCACGCGCTGGGATCGGCTTGCCCGCTGGATCGGGGCCGATCGTCGTTGGCTGGCGCAGCTCCAGCATCTCGCCCTCGCCGCCCGGGCCTGGGATCATGGCGGCCGCGCTCCCGGCGACCTCTATCGGGGATCGCGTCTCGAAGCGGCGATCGAGGCGGTGGCGACCGACGGTCGAACGGTGTCGGAGCTCGAGGACGAGTATCTCGACGCCGGACGAGCCGCTCGCGACGCCGATGTCATCGCGGTTCGACGGACTGCCCGCCGGTTGCGCGGCCTGCTGACCGCCGTCGGCATCGCGTTGGTGCTCGCCCTCGCTCTCGGCGCAGCCGCCTTCGTCCAGCGGCGCCGATCCGACAACGCGGAGGCGGATGCACTCGCTGCGGCCAGAGCGGCGAGCATCGAGGCGCTCGTCGGGCGCGCCGAAGCCGCCCGACCCACGCAGCGCGACACCGCCGCCCTGCTCGCCGTCGAGGCCTACCGGCTCGACGACACGCCGCGCACCCGGTCGGCCTTGTTCGGGACGTTCACCAACGACATCGGCTTCCTCGACGCTCAGCGGTTCGACCTGGAGTTCGGTCCCGCCGGCATCGTGTTTCCCGACGGCGAGCGCGCCGTGGTCGCGTTGAACGACGGGCGGGTGCGCACGTACGACCTCGACTCTGGCGCCGTCGGCGAGCCGTGGCGGCCGGTCGGCGATCGTATTGATCCCTACCCGGCGATGGCCGTGTCGGCGGATGGGCAGCAACTTGCCCAGTTGAATTGGACCGACGACGCCGGCACGGCGTTCGTCGTCGGGATCTTCGACGTCGCCACGACCGAGTTGACGACCGGACCGGAACCGATCGCCGGCCAGGTCTTCTCGGCGGCGTTCTCGGCGGACGGCGAGTCGCTCGTCGCCGGCGTCGACTTCAACGGCGACGGAACGTCGCCGGGTCTCGTGCTCCTCGACTCGTCAACGGGCGAACAGCTCGCCACGATGGACATCCCAGGCGCGCCGGAACGGGAGGCCAATTTCATTACGCGCGCCACGTTCATGATGCCCGCACCAACCGCACTTCCCGACGGTGGGTTCGCCGTCGGAAGTGACGCCGGCACGGTCTTCGTGCTCGACGGGCGCCTCTCCGTCGTCGGCACCGCCGAGCTGCCACCGTTCACGACCTCGTCGCTGCAGCCACTGAGCGATGGCACCATCGTCGGCTCCGGCGTCGACGGCGTCGTGCGATTCGATCCGGGCCGCGGCGAAGTCCTGTGGCATCGGCTCGACTACGGCGAGGCGTGCGCCAACCTGCCGCGTGATCGAGCGGTCCGGGAGCGTCTTCTGCGGATCCTGGCTCGGCGCCCTCACCGAGCTTGATTTGGCGACCGGCGTCGTCATCCGACAACTCGTTGCCCAGAACGGTGGAGGAGGCACGCTCTGGTCGGCTCGAGACGGCACCGAGCTCGTCAGCTTCGGCGGCAACGAGCCGATCATCGCGCGATGGCGCCTCGACGGTTCCGGTCCGATCACGACGTTGGGACCGCCGGGATGGGGCACCTGGTTCCTCAGCCCCAACGGTCAACACCTGATCGCCGCCCACACCGACAGTCCCGGCGGTAACCAGGACCCCGAATCGTTCACGTACAGCGTCTTCGATGTCGAGTCCGGCGACGAGGTCATGCCGCTCGACGGCATGTTCAATGCAACTTGGATCGACGATGACACCATCTTCGGTGGCGCCGTGACGGACGACGGCGTACGAGCGGTGCATGTCGAGCTGAGCGACGGCGAGCGGATCGTGCTCGGGAACGCTGACGGAAACTCGAACGAGCAACCGGACGGGGCGTCGTTCAGTCCCGGCAAGTCCGAGGTCCTTCTCCTGTTCCTCGACGACGGCGGCTCGGCCGCGGTTTTCCCGGTCGACGTGACGACCGGCCTGCGCGCCGGTGTGACGATCCAGGTCGACCACTTCGCGTGGCAGGACATCAGCCGGTCCGGCCACCGCATCCTGCTCGGATCGCCTGACGGTGTGACGATCTTCGACGGGTCGAGCGGCGAGGCACTCGGCAACGTGTCCGGGTCGAGCCAACACGGCGGTTTCATCACGGTCGCCGATCAGCTGTTCGTGGTGTCGAACGGTGGCGAGCTCACCCACTACGACCTCGAGTCGCTCGAACCGATCCGGACCTTCGACGGCAGCCTTGGGTTCGTCCAGGAGATCATCAGCACCGCCGACGGGTCGCTGATCCTCACGCGAGGTGCTGAGGGATGGGCCAACCTGTACGACGTCGCTTCCGGCATCCGTCTCGGGGCACCGATCCCGATTCCCGACGAGGACGAGCTGCAGGCCGTGTCCATGGCGCTTGACGGTTCGCGCATGGCAATCGGCGGTGGCATCCAGAACGGCTACCAGATCTGGGACCTCGACCCCGACCACTGGGTGGAAGCCGCCTGCCGCCTCGCCGGCCGCAATCTCACCGAGGAGGAGTGGGCAGCGAACATCGGCGATCTCGCCGAGTACCGGCCGACCTGCCCGCAGTTCCCGTTCGGTGACTGAAGCGTGAGACGACTCCGATACAACATCCGCGCCATATCTGGCGCGGTTGTTGTATCGGACGTCGCGGCGCCCTCGGGAGTGTGGCGCCCTCGGGAGGATTCGAACCTCCGACACACGGTTTAGGAAACCGATGCTCTATCCCCTGAGCTACGAGGGCGGACATCGAATTCTACGTGTGAGTCGTCGTGGAGTTCGGACGCACGGACTCGAAACGACTACAGTCGCTGGCGGCGGATGGCGGAACACGGACGGCTGCTCGTGAGCAGCGCGTCCCCTCCTGAAGCCGCTCGGCGAACCCAGGAGGAGTCACATGGGAACACGAACCAACCACCGGCGTGCAGTGGCGTTGATGCTCGCGTTCGGCGTCGTCGCAACGCCGAGCCTGACCGAGGCGGGCACCGGAAGCGACGACGGCAGCACCGTGCCCAGCAGCGGTCCTGCCGACACCGCGGCAACGGCAGTCAACACCGGGCCACAGGGACCGTTCTGCGCATCGATCCCACCGGAAGGCGAAGGCTCGTTCGATGGTATGGCTGACGATCCGGTGGCGACGGCGGCGTCGAACAACCCCTACCTGACCACCCTCACCTCGGCGGTGCAGGCTGCCGGGCTGGTCGACACCCTGAACGGCGAAGGACCGTTCACCGTGTTCGCTCCCAACAACGAAGCGTTCGCCGCGGTCCCGGAGGCAGACCTCGATGCCATCCTGGCCGACACCGATCAGCTCACCGACATCCTCACGTACCACGTCGTCGCCGGTGAGTCATTGAGCTCTGCCGACCTGCTCGAGGCCGGCACAGTGACGACCGTCAACGGTGGCGAGTTGACGTTCTCGGCCGACGCCGACGGTGCGATCAACATCAATGATGGAGCGGCGACTCTTACGTGCTCGGACATCACCACCGGCAACGCAACGGTGCACGTGATCGATGCGGTGATGATCCCGCCGACCTGAGTTGATCGAGGTGCTCTGAACCTCTCGCCGATTTCACCCAGAGCTCAGCGTCACTCTCCGAGCAGTCCGTAGAACACGAACTCGACACGACGGTTGATGGCGTCCGCCTCGGGGGTCGAATCGGTGCGCAGTGGATTCGATCTCTCCCGCCGGCTGCGTCGTCAACCGGGTGGGATCGATTCCCTCGCTCACGAGGTAGGCCACGACGGCATTGGCGCGCCGTTGTGAGATGGCGAGGTTGCCTGTCGCATCACCCTGCTGATCGGTGTTCCCGACCACGTGGACCGTCGCCCGCGGATAGGCCTCCATCGTGGCGACGACGCGTCCGATCTGCTGCGGCATGTTCGGGGGTGATCACCTCCCCCTCACTGTCGAAGTTGATCGAGTTGAGCTCGACGACCCGGACCCCGCCTGATGTCGGCGTGTTCGGATCGATCGTCAACTCGTTGACGACGGGGGCTGGCGTGAGGCGGTAGTCGGTGGCGAAGGCGGTCAGCCGGTCCGCCGCGTCCACGCTCGGAACGGCACCGGTCAGCGTGATCTGGTCGTCCGCGAAGACGATCGTCGCCGGCACCGGCCTGCCGTCCGGCAACGTTTCCGGCACCGTCGATGGCGAGCGTCGTCGTGGTGGTCGTGGTGGTGGTGGTGGTGGTGGTGGTCGTCGGCGCAGAGGTGGTGGTCGTCGTCGGAGGAGACGTCGTGGTCGTCGTCGGAGGAGACGTCGTGGTCGTCGTGGTCGTCGTGGGCGACGTCGTCGTCGTCGGAGCAGATCGTGGTCGTCGTCGGAGGCGACGTCGTCGTGGTCGTCGCCGGCTCGGTCGTCTCTGGCTCGGTCGTCTCCGGCACGGTCGTCTCCGGCTCGGTCGTCTCCGGCACGTCGTCGTCGTCGGGCATCGTCGTCTCCGGCTCGGTCGTCTCCGGCACGTGGACGTCGTCGTCGTCGGGCATCGTCGTCGCCGGCTCGGTCGTCTCCGGCACCGTGGACGTCGTCGTCGTGGGCATCGTCGTCGCCTGCTCGGTCGTCTCCGGCACCGTGGACGTCGTCGTCGTGGGCATCGTCGTCGCCTGCTCGGTCGTCTCCGGCACCGTGGACGTCGTCGTCGTGGGCATCGTCGTCGCCTGCTCGGTCGTCTCCGGCACCGTGGACGTCGTCGTCGCGGGCATCGTCGTCGCCTGCTCGGTCGTCTCCGGCACCGTGGACGTCGTCGTCGCGGGCATCGTCGTCGCCTGCTCGGTCGTCTCCGGCACCGTGGACGTCGTCGTCGCGGGCATCGTCGTCGCCTGCTCGGTCGTCTCCGGCACCGTGGACGTCGTCGTCGCGGGCATCGTCGTCTCCGACACGAGCGTTGTCGAAGGCGTCACAAAGATTGCTACTTGCGTTGTGTCCAGCTCGGTTGATTCGCCCGGCTCCGTCGACGCTGCCGAGGAGTCCGTAGACGTCATCGTGGGGACCGACTGGGCGGTGGGCCGATCCTGGCCACTGAGGAACACACGGACGATGACGACCAACCACACGACACCCAATACCGCGACAGCAGCCGCGATGCCGATCGTCGCACTTCGATTCGCCAGGACGGAACCCTCGAAGTCGTCGACATCCTCTAGATCATCGTCGACGTCCTCGACATCGTCGACATCGTCGTCATCGTCGACATCGTCGACATCGTCGTCATTGTCGTCATCTTCGTCCAAGTCCGCCTCCTCGCCACCGTCGCGTCAGAGGCGATACCGCGTCTCCACGTGCGTCGCCGTCGATAACACCTTCAAGAATCCCGCCGCCCGCAAGTCGCGTCACCGAAGATCGCGTGATCGACACGCTACACCGAGCGCATCGCCAGTCGAGCCCTTACCGGCCGGGTCCCCCGATCCGGATTGGTTCGTGCTCAACCGTGGAACTCGGCGAGCTCGCCTTCGGAGACTTCCTCAGGCTTCTTGCCGAGGATGATCATCGCCAAGACTTCGTCCTTGGTGACATCGCTCTTGTTGACGGTGCCGACGAGGTCACCGGTGAGCATGACGCTGATCCGGTCGGCGAGGTCGAACACGTCGTGGATGTCGTGGCTGATGAGGAAGATCCCGAGCCCCTCCGACTTCAGCTGGGCGACGAGCTCGTGCACCTGTCCGGTCTCCGCCGGACCGAGGGCTGCGGTGGGCTCGTCCATGATCAGGATGCGGGCGTTGAAATGCACGGCGCGTGCGATGGCCACCGCTTGGCGCTGCCCGCCCGACAACCATCCGACCGGAGTCTTGAGGTTGGTGAACCGCGGGTTGAGCCGGCGCATGACATCCCGTGTCGCCGACGCCATCGCCGAGTCGTCGAGCGCCCCGGTGCGGGTCAGCTCCTCGCGGCCGAGGAACACGTTCGCCGCGGCGTCGATGTTGTCGGCGAGGGCGAGGGTCTGGTAGATCGCCTCGATGCCCAGCGCTCTGGCTTCGCGGGGATTGCTGATCGAGACGACCTCGCCGTCGATGAGGATCTCCCCGGAGTCCGCGGGATGGGCGCCCGAGAGCACCCGAATCAACGTCGACTTGCCGGCGCCGTTGCCACCGACGAGGGCGACGACCTCCCCGGCGTACAGGTCGATGCTGACACCGTCGACGGCGTGAACGCCGCCGAATGACACGCGGATGTCGCGCATCTCGACAAGCGGGGTCGGCCGCCCGTCGCCCACCACCGGTGTGCTCGTCAGCGGGTCGCTCACGCTCGTCATGGTTCCACCTTCACGTCGCTCTCCTTCGCAGCCACGAGTCGAGGCCGACAGCGGCGACGAGCACGATGCCGACATAGACATCCTGGGTCGGCGAGTCGACGCCCAGCAGTGACATCCCGGAGCGCAGCGATTGCATGATCACGGCGCCGAGCACGGCACCGGGGATCGTCCCGATACCGCCGGCGAACGAGGTGCCGCCGATGACCGCAGCCGAGATGACATCGAGCTCGTTGGAGGTGCCGAGGTTGGTGACGGCGGAGTTGAGGCGCGCCGTCGACACCGCCGCGCTGATTGCGCAAAGGACGCCCATCAGGACAAACGTGAGCATGATCGTCCGACGAACGTTGATGCCACCCAGCTCAGCCGCCTCCGGGTTGCCACCGATGGCGTAGACGTATCGGCCGAACCGTCGCCGGCGAGCGAGATACGTCATCAGCAGTGCGACGCCGATGAGGATCACCACGGGGTAGGCGACGCCGGTGGGGATCTTCAGACCGCCGGGCGGTTCGACGATGCCGTGCCGTTCGGCGTACTGGCTGGCGAGTTGCGCCGGCCAGAAATAGCTGTTGGCGACCCACACGGCGCCGAGGACGACGAGACAAGCGATCACGCCGATCGCGATCTCGACGCCGAGTGGCCGGACGGCGAACTGGTAGCGATGGCGGCGGCGACGAGCCATCACGATGCTGTAGGCGATGAGGGCGCAGGCGATCCCTCCGAGCAGCCAGCTGCGCCACTCGCCGAGCGAACCGCGCGTCCCGCCGCCGAGCAGCGCGAAGTTGCCGTCCATCGGTGCCAGCGTCTGGCCCTGCGCGTAGCGGAAGATCAGGCCGCGCCAGATCAGGATCCCACCAAGCGTCACGATGAACGACGGCACTCCGCCGTAGCCGACGAGGAATCCCTGGACGCCCCCGATGGCCGCCCCCAAGGCGATCCCGACGGCCAGCGCGACGATCCACGTGTACCACCGGTCGAAGCCGAGATCGAAGGTGTTGGGGATCCACTCCGTCTGGACCATCGCCATCGTGTAGCCGATGAACGCAAGCTGCGACCCGACCGACAGGTCGATGTTGCGCGACACGATGATCAGCACCATGCCCGTCGCCATGATCGCGATGGAGGCGCTCTGGACCGAGAGGTTCCAGAGGTTGCGCGCCGACAGGAAGTCGCCGCCCGATTGGAGATTGAAGAAGAGCCAGATGATCGCCAGGGCCGCGACCATGCCGAATAGGCGGAAGTCGATCTCCGTCGACGCCAAGAGCCCACGCCAACCCGGCGGCTTGGCCGCCGGCCGCGTGGTGGGCGTCCCAACTTCAACGGTCATAGTTCGACCCGAACCGCGCCCTGCGTCGACCGATCGACGCAGGACGCAGCCCGATTGTCAGTGTCGGGTCCTTCAGCCGCCCGTGGACGCCGGCGCCGTGTCCATCGACGCGGTGTCGGCCGGAGCACTGTCGGCGGGAGCACTGTCGGCGGGAGCACTGTCGGCTGGTGCCGAGTCCGCGGGGGCCGAACCGGCTGGAGCGTCGCACACGGCGACTGTTCCGGCTCGACTCCCTGGCACAGGGTCGCCTGATCGATCCACCCGGCATCGACGACGATGTCGAGGTTGTCCTGGGTGATCGGGATCGGCTCGAGCAGGATTGACGTCAACTCATTGCCGCCCGGCGATTCGAACGGAGCAGTGCCTTCGACGGCCGTGATGTCGGGGTTCTCGCACAACTGCAGGGCAGCCTCGCCGGCTGCCGTGCCGAGTTCGCGCGCGTCCTTCCAGACGTCCACGGTTTGCGTGCCGAGGGCAACCCGGTTGAGGGCGGCGAGGTCGCCGTCCTGGCCGGACACCGGAACCTGGCCGGCGAGACCCTGGGCTTCGAGCGCGGCGACAACGCCACCGGCCATGCCGTCGTTCTCGGAGAGCACGGCCTGCACGTCGTTGTCGGCGGCGGTGAGGAACTGCTCCGTCGTGGCCTGGGCGATCTCCGGATCCCAGTTGTCGGTGTAGTCCTCGCCGACGATCGTGATGTCGCCGGCTTCGACTGCCTCACCGATGACTTCCTCGTAGCCGGCACGGAGGAAGTCGGCGTTGGCGTCGGCGGAGTTGCCCTTGATGATGATGTAGTTCCCCTCGGGCACGAGGTCATAGATCGCCTGCGCCTGCAGCCGTCCGACTTCAACGTTGTCGAACGAGATGTACAGCGATGTGGGGTCCTCGATGAGGCGGTCGTAGGCGATGACCGGTACACCGCTGGCGGTGGCGTTGGCCACCGACGGCAGGATTGCCGTGCCGTCCTGGGCGAGGATCACGAGGACGTTGGCGCCTTGGGAGATGAGGTTCTCGACGTTGCTCGCCTGCGTCTCGGCCGACGACTGGGCGTCGTTGGAGATGTACGAGCCGCCGCCTGCCTCGATCGCCCCCTGCAGCGCTGGCTCGTCCCACTTCGCCCAGCGCTCTTCCTGGTAGTTGTTCCAGGAGACGCCGACGACGCAGTCGCCGCCGCCCCCACCGGCGTCGGTGCCGGGGGGCACCGTCGTGGCGCTGGCGATCGGCCCGAAGGCGCCGACAGCAAGTACCGAAGCCGCGCTCAAGGTGAGCACCGTCGATCGACGAATGTGCATGCGGGTTTCCTCCCCCATTTCCTGACGCGATCCGCCGTGGAACCGCGCGAATTCGGAATCGTAGACGACAACAACAAATCCCCGAAATCGTTCAGCGCGCGGTGCCGTCGAAGTAGCGCTGGGCGAGTGCCCAGGCCTCGCGACCGCAGGCAGAGCCGATCCGGCGACCCTCGAAGTCATCAGCGGAGATGTGGATGCCCATGTAAAGCCGGGACAGGCCTGCTTGGTCGGCGGCATCGAAATACGTGGCCCATTGCAGGGTGGTGTCCTCGGTCGGGCCTTCCTCGTGGAGCAGTTCACCGCGGGGCAGCGTGAACTCGCCGAGCCCGCCGGGGAAGTAGGGATCGCCCGTGACCGCCGCCATCACTTCGGCCGCGGCCCGGCTGAACGTGCTGTGCCCGGACACGTACCCGGGAAACGCCGGAGTGACGAACGTCGACCGCTGGTACGGCACCCAGTCGACGGCCAGGATCCAGCCGACACCGCTCGTCTCGTTCTCGGGATCGGCGGGGAAGCCACGCCAGGCCCGAACGACGATCTCGCCAACGTGGTCGGCGTACTCCTCGTGGCGCTCGCCAGGTGCACTCGACTCCGCGGTGATCACCTCGATCAGGTCGTCGACGAGTGGGAGCCCCTGCGGGTCGTACGACGGTCCGTCCGGGTCGCTCGATTGGCCCATCCCGCCCATGTAGCGGACCATCGAGATCGGCCGCGCGGAGTCATAGAAACCCTTGACCCCCCAAGCGGCCACAGCGGCGTCGTGGACGGCGCTGTTGAGCGCGAAGTACAGCTTGACGTCCCACTCGAGGGCGTCCACCTCGGCGCCGAGCCCGCCGATGCGGCGTTCGAATCCGGGAGCGTCGGTGACCTCGTTGGCGATCACGTTCCAATGCCCGGGGGGTGTCTCGGACTTCGGCCCGTCGGCCCAGAACTCGGCGAGTGTCCGCGCGTAGTCGGCCCGGAGCACGACGTTCGGCACGTACGGCTCACCGGTCGCCGGGTTGGCCTGGTGGCCATCGCCATCGTTGTTCCCCAACGGGTTGTCACCGAGCGCGCCCGGTCCGATGTCCATCTCGACGCCGTCGGTGGGGTCGAGCTGGCTGCCGAGCAGGAGCACATCGACCGCCGCCTGCTTGAACGCGTCGTCGCTCCCTGGGTCGCCGAGGAGCGGTGGCGGACCGGGATCGATCGGCACACCTTCGGGCGACGATGGCATCGCAAAGGAGTCGACGTGGCCCCAGTGCGGCCCGATGATGGTCTGCACGCTGCCGGGGATCGGCAGCCCGTTCTGGGACAGCTGCTCTTCGAGAGCCAATGGCTGCCAGCGGTTCGGGTCGCGCATCACCGTACCCGGGTCGCTCACGAGCATCGGGTCGTTGGCCGGCGTGTAGCTCGTGTCGACGTACCGCTCGTTCTCGAGGGCGCCGTCGTCGCCGCCGTACTCGATCAGGGCGGCGGCGATGCGATTGCCGAGGGCGGCCGGCGAATCGCCCTCGGTCGCCTCGAAGTCGGTCCGGTAGCACAGCGACGCCATCACGGCGTCGAGCTGCTCGGCCGTGACGGGAAGGTCCGAGACCGTGCCATAGCGCCAGAGCAAGAGCCGATAGGCGGCGTAGCTGATCGCCGCCTCCCTCGCCGCGGCGACGTCATCGCTCTCGAGTTTCTCGGTGACGAGGTAACCGTCGGCGGTGGGGTCGTACGCCGCCCAGGCGTCCCACATCGCCACCGAGGTGTGGAACAGGTTGCGGGCGTGGACCGTCGGGGCCGGGACGACTTGGCGAATCAGCTCGAGCAGCGTGTCGTCCCAGACGCGCGCCACCGACCGTCCACCGAGGTCGGCCCGCGTACAACCGGCGACCTCGTAGTCCTGCTCGCTCGCGGCGTTGACGGGAACGGCAACGCCGATCAGTCCGACGACGAGGGCGGCGATGCCGCACCTCGCCCGATGAGTCCGCCTCACGTCCTTCTCCCCCCGTTCCAGCGTTGCGGATCGTAGAACCAACGTGGCGTTGTGGTTCAATCCGGGCGATGGGGCCTGGATTAGGCACGATCGCAGTCGCCTTCGCCGTTGCGGTGCCGATCGCCGGAGGCGACGCGCCAACTACTCCAGCGGTGGTCGCCGCGCCCCGCTTCGTCGAGGAGACCGGCGCCGTCGACCATCGGTACTCCGGTGACTTCCAGTACTTCGTCGGCGGCGGCGTGGCTACGTTCGACTGCGACGACGACGGGCTCAGCGAGCTGTTCTTCGCCGGCGGCAGCGAGCCGGCAGCGCTGTACCACAACGACAGCAACAGTGGCGGCGCGCTGCAGTTCTCGCCGGTGCCGTCACCGATCACCGACCTCACGGAGGTGACTGGCGCGTATCCAATCGATGTCGACAGCGACGGGCGTACCGACCTCGTCGTGTTGCGCGTCGGCGAGGACGTGATCCTGCGCGGCCTCGGTGACTGTCGGTTCGAGCGCGCCAACGAAGCGCTCGCCCTCGACGGTGGCAACACGTGGACGGTCGCCTTCAGTGCCACGTGGGAAGGCGCCAACGAACTACCCACGTTGGCGTTCGGCGACTACCTCGAATCCGACCGGGAGACCTGCGCGGACAGCCGGCTGGTCCGACCCGACGGCGATGCGGGCGTGTACGCGCCGGCGCTCGCCCTCACGCCCGGCTACTGCACGCTGTCGGTGCTGTTCAGCGACTGGAGCCGGTCGGGACGAGCGCGATCTGCGGATGACCAACGACCGCCACTATTACCGCGACGGCTCCGATCAGCTGTGGCACGTCGATCGCGACGAGACGCCCCGGCAGTACACCGAGGCCGAGGGCTGGCGACGGATGCAGATCTGGGGAATGGGCATCGCCAGTGCCGACGTCACGGGCGACGGGTATCCCGAGGTGTACCTGACGAGCCAGGGCGACAACAAGCTGCAGACGCTCGCCGACGGGCCGGCGCAGCCGACGTACGAGGACATCGCCTTGCAACTCGGGGCCACGGCCCACCGGCCGTATACGGGCGGTGACGTACTCCCGTCAACGGCCTGGCACGCCGAGTTCGCCGATGTCAACAACGACGGGTACCTCGATCTGTTCGTCGCCAAGGGCAATGTCGAGGCACAGCCGGAGTATGCGATGCGAGACCCCAACAACCTGCTCCTCGGCCAGGCCGACGGCACATTCGTGGAGGGCGCAGAGGACGCTGGCATCGTCGACTACAAGCGAGGTCGCGGGAGCGCCCTCGTCGATCTCAACCTCGACGGGATGCTCGACCTCGTCGTCGTCAACCGCTCCGAGCCCGTCACTGTGTGGCGCAACGTCGGCGCGGGTGACGGCGACAACCCGACGCCGATGGGCAACTCGATCGCCGTCCGACTGCATCAACCGGCGCCGAACGTCGATGCCATCGGGGCCTGGGTGGAGGTGCGGGTCGGCGACCGCACGCTCGTCCGCGAGATCACCGTCGGCGGCGGGCACGCTGGCGGCCAGCTCGGTTGGCTGCACGTGGGTCTTGGTCACGCCGACGCTGCCGAGGTACGTGTGCAATGGCCGGACGGCGAGACCGGCCCCTGGATGGCAGTGCCGGCTGGCGAGTTCGCGATCATCGAGCGATGAGAACCGCAACCACGCGCAGCGCTGTGCTCGCCGACGTCGAGCTGCCCGACTTCGGGATGCCGGAGTCCGAACCGCTGCTCCCAGCAGCGATCTACGGAGAGCGGCTGGAGCGGTTGCGCGCCCGGATGGAGGTGCGCGGTTACGACCAGCTCGTCGTGTGGGCCGACCGTGAGCACAGTGCCAACGTCTCCTACCTCACCGGGTTCGACCCGCGGTTCGAGGACGCCGTGCTGGTCGTCACGCCGGATGGTGATCCGGCAGTGCTCGTCGGCAACGAGAACTTCGCCACCGCCGAGGCAGCGCCGCTTCCGCTGCGGTGCGTCCGCTTTCAGGACCTCAGCCTGCCCGGACAGCCTCGTGACGCGTCACTGCCGTTGGCGACGATCCTCTCCGCCGAGGGCATCGGGCCGGGGGGCCACGTCGGCGTCGTCGGGTGGAAGACGTACGGCGACCTGCGGATGCTCGACGTGCCGTCGTACCTGGCCGACGAGTTGCGCTCGACGGTCGGGCTTCAGCGGGCTGTCGTGGAGAACGCGACCGACCTGTTGATCGACGCGTCCGACGGGCTCCGCGTCGTCAACGAGGTCGAGCAACTCGCCGCCTTCGAGTGGGCGGCGTGCCAGACATCCGCCGGAGTGCGCAACCTGATCGCCGGGCTGCAGCCGGGAATGACCGAGCGAGAATCGGTGCGGCTGCTCCAGTGGAACGGCGCGCCGTTGTCGTGCCATCTGATGCTGACGGCCGGTCCACGGGCTCGGTTCGGGCTGCTCGAGCCCGGCGATCGACGGATCGAGCGGGGCGATCCGCTGACGACGGCGTTCGGGATCTGGGGCGCGCTCAACTGCCGAGCGGGTTTCGTCGTCGAGGACTCGTCGGAGTTGCCGGCGGGATCGAGGATTACGTCGACCGCCTCGTCGTCCCGTACTTCACCGCCGTGACCGAGTGGTACGAGGCGCTTCACGTCGGTCAAGTGGGAGGTGAGCTGCAGGCGATCGTCGACCGCCATCTTGGCGATCCGTTCTTCGGCATCTTCCTCAATCCTGGACACCAACTCCATCTCGACGAGTGGGTGAACTCACCGGTCTCTCCTGGTTCGTCGATCGAGCTGAAGTCGGGCATGACCTTGCAATGCGACATCATCCCGGCGACCGGCACGGACTACTTCACGACGAACATCGAGGACGGCCTGGCCCTGGCGGATCAGTCGCTGCGTGCCGAATTCGCTCGACGCCTACCCAGAGGCATGGGCGCGGATCGAGGCCCGGCGCACGTTCATGATCGAGACGCTCGGCATCGATCTACATCCGGACGTGCTGCCGTTCTCGAACCTGGCCGGCCATCTGCCGCCGTTCCTCCTCCGCCCCGACCAAGCGATGACGATGGCCGCCTGACCGCTTTGTGTCAGCGAACACGACCTCGGCGGTCGTGTTCGCTGACACAGACCATGTACTTCGTCAGCCGCCGGCGGTGGTGGCCGGCGCCTCCTCGGTGACCGCCGAAGTGCCGGGCGCTTCCTCGGCAGCGGCCGTGGTGCCGGTGCTTCCTCGGCAGCGGCCGTGGTGCCGGGTGCTTCCTCGGCGGCGGCGGTGGTGGCCGGAGCAGCCTCGCTCTCACCGACGTTGTCGGCGTTGTAGACGGAGAACGGTCCCATCAGCACGCGCAGGCCGGCGTCACGCGTGGGGTCGGCCTCGATCGTGTAGGTCCCCATCCGGCCGGCGTTGAACGTGGCCCCCTCGGCAGCCTCGATCTGGCCGGTGGCGATCCCATACGTCACGTAGTACGTGAGGTAGCCGAGGTCGACGAAGCTCCACAGGGCGAACTCCGGTGCGCAACCGCTCTCGGTGAACTCACGCATCTCGTCGGGCAGGCCGAGTCCGGACACCTTGATGTCCTCGCACAGACCCTCGTCCTGCATCGCCTTGGCGGCCGCGGCGATACCGACGGTCGTCGGGGCCATGATCACCTCGAGGTCGGGATACTGGTCGACCAGCGCCAGCGCCTGGTTGTACGACTCCTCCGATTCGTCGTTGCCGTACACGGTGTCGACGAGCTCGATGTTCGAGTAGTCCTCACCGGCGAGCACCTCCTCGAAGGCAGCGATCCACGCGTTCTGATTGGCCGCGTCGGGGGACGCCGACAGAATCGCCAACTGGCCACCATCGTCACCGAGGAGCCGTTGGGCCATGTCGGCCATCACCTGGCCGGTCTCATCGAAATCGACCTGGGCGACGAACACGCTCTCACCCTCGGCGGTCGGGATCGGCGAGTCCCACGTCACCACGACACCGCCCGCGTCGACCACCGACTGCGCTGCGGGCACGATCTGGTCACCGGCGTTGTTCGACAACATGACGGCATCGACACCTTGGGTGGCCGCATTCGTCATGATCTCGATCTGTCCGGCGACGCTGTTGTCGGCTGTCGGTCCGAGGAACTCCGCAGGAGTCGCGCCGAGCTCTGCGGCTGCCTCCTGAGCACCTTGGTTGGCCTGGTCGAAGACGGCGATGCCGGTGAACTTGGGCAACAACACGGAGTTGAACTCGAGGCCTGTCTCGAACTCGACCGCTTCGCCCGCCGGCGCTGCCGATCCTGCCGGCTCCGTGCCCGCTGGCTCGGTCCCCGCTGGCTCGGTCCCCGCTGGCTCGGTGGTCATCGGCTCGGTTCCTGCGGGCTCCGTGCCGGGCACGGTGGTGTCCCCGGATGCCCCGGCGAGACCGCCACCGACGGCTAGAGCCGCCACGGCGAGAATTGCGCCGACCTTGTATTGCCTGCTCATGTGTCCTCCTTTAGGACGATGGAAGTGGCGGTGGTACCGCCGCTGGTTGGGAGATCTGGATGATCACGAGGCCGAACCGATCGTCGACGCCGGTAGGTCGAGGTCCCGGGCTACCGGGGCCGAACGGTCCCAGCGGCGGCGCAGCGCGTCGATGGCATTGCGAGCGAGCACCGAGGCGATGAGGATGACCCCGATGACGCCGGTCTGGGTGTTGGCCTCGACGTTGGCCAACCCGAGACCGTTACGCACGTTGAGGACGATGAGAATGGCGAGCGCCACGCCGGTCATCGTCCCGGCACCGCCGAAGATGCTGACGCCACCGAGCAGGACCATCGTGATGATGTCCAGCTCGAATCCGGTGGCCATGTCGCCGCGCACCGAGCCGAGACGCGCCGCGTAGAGCACGCCGGCGACGGCCGCCACGGTGCCCGAGGCGACGAAGAGCCCGAGCTTGAGGCGCCCCACGTTGAGCGCGGCGTAGCGCGCGACCTCGGCGTTGTCGCCGACGACGTACACCCTGCGGCCGAGCGCCGTGCGGGCCAGCACGACGCCGGCCACGACGATCCCGACGAGAAACAGCATCACGCTGAACGGCAGCGGGCCGAGCAACGAGTCCTGACCGAGATCCTCGAACCACGACGGAAAGCCCCCGTAGGAGCGATCCTCGACGAAGACACGGGCAAGGCCGGACAGGCCGATCAGCCCAGCGAGCGTGACGACCAAGGACGGCAAGCCCAGTCGGGAGACGCACCAGCCCTGCACGAGCCCGGCGAGCGCGCCGGCGCCAACGGCGATCAGGATGGCGACCCAGAACGGCACCGCTCCGCCATCGTTGAGGACGGCCAGCACCGCCGCGCTCAACGCCATCACCGACGCGACCGACAGGTCGATCTCGCCAGCGATGATCACGAACGTCATCACGACGACGATGATCGCCTTCTCGATCGACAGCTCGAACAGGTTGACGAAGTTGTCGACGCCGAGATAGTTCGTCGACTGCGTCACGTTGAACACGATCGTCCCGGCGAAGATCACGAGCAGCAGCGCTTCCCACGGATTGCGGCGCACCACGTCGGTGACGCTCGACTCGGTCACGATCCCCCTCCGGAGACAACGGCGGTTCGGTCGTCGAGAGCCGGCACCGCCGGTGGCGTCGGGTTCCCGCCGGATCCTTCGGACGCCATGATCGTGCGCCGGTGGACGAACCGCCGTGCCAGTACCCCGTCGAGGACGACGGCGAGCAGGATCAACAGACCGAGAACGGCGTCACGAACGAACTCACTGATCTCGGGAACACGAACGATGCTCTGGTCGAGCAGCCCGATCAGCACCGCGCCGAAGAAGCTGCCGACGATCGTTCCCGAACCACCGAGGGTGCTGACCCCACCGACCACCGCTGCGGCGATCGACTCCAGTTCGAGACCCTGTCCGGCGGACACCGTGATCGTGCCGAAGCGGGCGAGCACGAGGAATCCCCCGAGCCCGGCGAGCGCTCCACAGGCCGTGAAGGCAACGATCGTGGTTCGTCGCACAGGCAGGCCCGACTGCAGTGCGGCCTCCGGATTGGAGCCGATCGCGTACAGGATGCGCCCCGCTCGGAGACGGGCAAGCAACAGCTGCAGCACGATGACCACGACGATCGCCATCACGAACATCGTGCGGAACTCGTAGTCGCCGATCGTGAACACCGTTGAGCGCGGTAGGTCGACGAGCCACTGGGGCAGAGAACTGGCGGTGATCGTGCGCGCCTCTGCGTAGCTGATCAGCCACGTCCGATAGATCGCCAACGTGCCGAGCGTGACGATGATCGATGGGATTCTCCCGTAGGCGACGAGGAGTCCATTGACAAGACCGAGCAGTGTCCCGATCGCCACGGCGAGCAGGACGGCAACGATCGGGGTCGTTGCCAGATGGTCACCGAGCACGTCGCCCGTGAGATAGGCGCTGACGCCGGCGATCGAGCCGACCGACAGGTCGATGTTGCGGGTGATGATCACCAACGCTTGGCCCGCCGCCACGACGGCGGTCACCGCGACGCTCTGGGTGACGCGGTTGAAGAAGCGACCGGAGATGTAGTTGTCGATGAGCAGGCTGAACACGACGATCGAGCCAATGATCAGCAGGAGCAGGGTCAACTCCTTGATCCGCTCGGGTCTGAGCCGGCGCGAATTCATGCAGCCACCGCGGCAGCCATGACAACCTCTGGGTCGGCCTCGTCGTGCGTGAACGTGGCCCGCACGCGACCCTCGCGCATCACCACGATGCGATCGCTCATGGCGAGCACCTCGGGGAGGTCAGAGGAGATCACGATCACGGCGACGCCGTCGCGAGCGAGGTCGTCGATGAGTTGGTGGACATCGGCCTTGGCACCGACGTCGATACCACGCGTCGGTTCGTCGAGAATGAGGATGCGCGGGGCCACGTTGAGCCACCTGGCGAGCATCGTCTTCTGCTGATTGCCCCCGGAGAGATTGCCGACGGGGGTGCGCAGGGATGCCGTGCGGATGCTCAGCCGATCACGGAAGCGGCCGGCGGCGTCATCCTCGGCGCTGCGATCGAGCAGGCCGAAGGGAGTGCGGTACTTCCAGATCGCCGGCAGCGTGATGTTCGACGCCACCGACTGCGGCATCGAGAGCCCAAGCCGCCGTCGATCCTCGGAGAGGTAGGCGATACCTAGCGACATCGCATCGCGCGGATTGCGGATCTCGGCCGCGCTGCCGTCGACCCAGATCGTCCCCCGCTCGGCGGGGGCGATGCCGAACAGGGCAAGGCCGATATCGGTGCGGCCGGCGCCGACGAGACCGGCGAAGCCGACGACCTCACCGGCGCGAACCTCGAAGTTCACATCTTCGAACGTGCCGGCACGTCCGAGGCCCTCGACCCGCAACACGGCGTCGCCGGGGACGTGACGGGTGCGTACGAAGAAGTCGTCGATGTCGCGGCCGACCATCTCGCGGACGAGAAGCTCGTGATTGGTCTCCGACGACAGCCGGGTGGAGATGTGCCGCCCGTCGCGGAACACCGTGATCCGGTCGGCGATGCGGAACACCTCGTCGAGCCGGTGGCTGATGAACAACACGGCGACTCCGCGATCGCGCAGGCGGTGGACCTGGTCGAACAGGCGGTCCACCTCGTGGGCCGACAGCGACGCCGTCGGCTCGTCCATGATCAGCACGCGAGTGTCGAGGGAGATCGCCTTGGCGATCTCCACGGCCTGTTGGGCAGCTACCGCCAGCGTGTTGGCCGGCGCCCGCGAGTCGATGTCGATGTCCAGGGAACGCAGGATCGCGTCGGCCTCGTGATACATCCGCCGCCAGCGCACGACCTGGCCACGGTTGCGATGGCCGATGAAGATGTTCTCGGCCACGCTGAGGTCGGGGAAGATCATCGGCTCCTGGTAGATGGCGACGATCCCTCGGGCCTGGGCGTCGGCGGACGAGCCCAACTCGATTGGCTCTCCGTCGACCTGCAGCGTCCCTTCGTCGGGCCGGTAGATGCCCGTCATCACCTTGATCAGCGTCGACTTGCCGGCGCCGTTCTCACCGACGAGGGCGTGCACCTCGCCGGGGAACAGCTCGATGCCAGCGCCATCGAGGGCGCGCGTCGCGCCGAAGCGCTTGTGCACGCCTTCGAGCACCATCACGGGCGCCACGAGATCCCCCTCTTGATTCACGGTGCTCAGATCACCTCGACGCGGTCACGATAGGGGTCGAGACGTGTGTCGGCCGGGTCCAGTTCGGTGACGAGGATGTCGATGTGCTCGAAATCGAAGCAGCGCGCCGGGGCGCGATGACCGAGCTTGGATGCGTCGACGGCGAGCACGATCTCGGCGGCTGCTCCGGCGAGCGCCAGCTTCGCTTCGGCATCGAGCAGCGTCGACTCGCTCGACCCCAGCTCCGGATCGAGCGCCGAGGCGCTCACGAACAGCCGCCGCAGCATCACATCACCGGCGGCGCGGGTCGCCAGCGGCCCGACGAGGCTGCCGGTCGACTCGTCCAGCTCGCCACCGGTGAGGAGCGCGGTGACACCCGGGTGTTCCTGCAGCGACCGGAACGTGTCGAGGCCGTTGGTCAAGACGGTCAAATGGCGCACCGGCGCCAGTCGCGCCGCTAGGCGTTGCAGCGTCGAGGAGGCGTCGATGCCGATCGCCCCGCCGACACCAATGAGGTCGGTGAGCTTGTCGGCAATTCGTCCCTTCGCCCGCGAGTGCTGCTCGGCCCGGGCCGCGAACTGCTGCGGGCCGACGGCGACGGCGCCGCCGCGCACGCGGTGGGCAACGCCCTCGTCGACCAGCACGTCGAGGTCGCGGCGGATCGTCATCTCGCTGACGTCGAGCTCGCCGGCGAGCTGCACGACGCGGACGCGACCATCGACGTCGAGGCGACGGCGGATCAGCCCGAGGCGATCCATGCTGTCGAGGTTCATCGGGAGGTCACCGCGGTTTCGTTGCGCGGCTCGCACAGCGTCCGCCTACCCTCGGTCACCGAGCGGAACACGCCGAGGGCCAGCCCCTGGGACGATCGCGTTGCCGAGCGCCGTCGCCTCGACCGGGCCGACGGTGACGGAACCGTCGACGTGCTCGGCGAGGAGTTGCAACAACAGCGTCGACCGGGTTCCTCCGCCGAACACCTGAACGGCGCGGCAGGCCGAGCTGGGCAACCACCGCCGCGGTCGACTGGGCCATCGACTCGACCGCGCAGCGGATGATCTCCGCCGGCGACGCGTCCCGCCCGAGCCCCGCTGCGGCGACGAGCTCGGCGGCCATATCGGATGGGGCGAGGAACCGCTCGTCGGTGGCGTCGGCGGCGGGCACCGAACCGACCTCGGCGGCGGCGGTGAGCAGGTCGTCGAGATCGGGACCGCCCCACGAGCGGCGGCACTCCTCGACGAGCCACCAGCCGGCAACGTTGCGCAGGAACCGGATGCCTCCCGCCGCGCCCTGCTCGTTGGTGAAGCGACGCTGCCGCGCCGACTCGGTCGTGTCGGCCCGATCGAGCATCCGCCCGACGAGCAGCCACGTTCCCGCCGACACGTACGCCGCTCCGTCGACCGCTCCTCCGAGCACCGCCGAGGCGGTGTCGTGACCACCGACGAGATGAACGGGGACGTCGCGCCACTTGCCGACGAGCGTCCCCGGGCGTTGTATCGCCGGCAGCATCCGCGCCGGGACGTCGATGGCCTCGAGCAGCTCGGCGGACCAGTCACCAGTGTCCAGGTCGAGCAGGCCGGTGCTGCCGGCACTGGTCAGCTCGGCGGTGACCTCGCCGGTGAGGTGATAGGCGAGCAGCTCGGGCAGCATCACGACATGACGCGCCCGCGCCAGCGCGGCACGGTCGTGGGCAGCGAGCTGGAAGATCGTGTTGATCGGCATCAACTGCAGGCCGGCGATCTCGTACAGCCGGCGCTCGCCGATCCGCTCGACGACGTCCCGGTAGCCGGCGGTGCGCTGGTCGCGATACGACACGGGCGCCTCGACGAGCTCGCCGCCGCGCGTCGAGCAGCCCGTAGTCGATGCGCCCACGTGTCGATGCCGATCGATGCCAGCGGACCTCGGGCACGAGCGTGGTCGAGGCCGCGTTCCATCTCCGCCACGAGCCGGTCCCAGTCCCACCGCAGCGTCCCATCGCTGTCGGCGACGGGGTGATGGGCATAGCGGTGGACGACCTCGCAGTTCCGGCGCCGGCGCGTCGAGGTCGATCCGGCACACGCGGATCGACGTCGCCCCGAAGTCGACGGCCGCAACCGCAGTTGGCACGGGCGTCGCTCTACAGGCCGGTCGCCGAGCGTCGTCGAGCCGCGCTCGTCGACCATCGCCCGGCGGTAGCCGAGGCGGCGGAGCGTGAGCAGCGGATCGATCGCCGCACCGTTGCGCCGTCGGGCCTCGGCGACGATCGGGCGGACGTCGCTGCGGTACGCCCGCTGCAGCACCTCGGCGGCGATCGCCGGGTCGTTGTCGTCCTGAGCGGCCTCCAGGCCGGCGTAGTCGAGGAGGGCGGCCTGAGCGACCGTCACCTGGATCTGGTCGGTGGCCTGGATCATGTCCTCGAGCGGGTCCTTGAGGTTGTGCGAGGCGTCGATCATGTAGGCGACGTCGGGCATCCGCCCACCGCCGTGCTTGAACAGTTCGACGACGATGAGGAAGAACTGGTACGGGTGGATCGAGCCGACGGTCAGGTCGTCGTCGCCGTACTTCGAGTCGTTGAAGTGGAAGCCGCCGAGCCGCCCGACCATCGCCAGGCGGCTGACGACCTGCTCGATGTTCGTGTTCGGCAGGTGATGGCCGAGGTCGACGAGACACGCCGCCCGCTCGCCCGCATGCTGAGCGAGCAGCAGCGACGAGCCCCAGTCGGCGTTGACCGACGAGTAGAACGCCGGCTCGTACGGCTTGTGCTCGGTGAACATCTTCCAGCCGTCGGGCAACGCCTCGTGGATCTCGCGGAGCCCATCGGCGACACGTTCGAACTGGCGGCGGAAGTCGGCTTGCCCTGGATGGTTGATCCCGTCGGCGAGCCACACCGTCAGCGCCGTCGATCCGAGCTGCTCACCGAGCTCGATGCAGTACACGTTGTGCTCGACCGCCCGCTTGCGGGCGTCGGGCGACGAGTGGGCGAGCGAGCCGAACTTGTAGCTGATCTCGCCGCCCGCCGTCGTCGAGGCGTTGTCCTGGAACGTGTTCGAGTTCATCGCGTCGAACCCGATGCCGAGATCGGCGGCGTACTGGCGCAGCGCCGCCGGGTCGTCGGGATCGTCCCACGGGACGTGCAGGCTGACCGTCCGGTTGGCGCCGGTGACGGCGTTGAGGGCGGCGATGTCGTCGAGCTTCTCGATCGTGTTGCGTGGCTCACCGCCGCCGGGGAATCGCCCGAACCGGGTGCCCCCGGTGCCGACCGCCCACGACGGGGCGGCGACGCTGAACCGCTGCACCTCGGCGACGACTGGTTCGACGTCGACGTCCCACCGGGCGAGGTGCTCGGCGCAGGCGGCGAAGTCGGCCTCGTGGCGAGCGAGCTGCTCGGATTCGATCTCGTTGACGGCCTCCGGCGTGATTCGCACAACCATCTGCAATCCCCCTGACTCTGTAGGTGGCCTACCCCACCCAGTTTCATCTACCGCAAGAACGCTGCTGCCACACCACCGTCGACAGGGATCGTCAACCCGGTGGTCCGCGACAGATGCCCCCCGACGAGCACGAACACCGCCTCGGCGACGTGCTCCGGGACGATCTCCCGGCCGAGCAGCGTGCGCCCGGCGTAGTACTTCCCGAGATCCTCCGGGGCCACCCCGTAGGTCTGGGCGCGTTGGTGCAGCCACTCGCCCTGGAAGATCCCCGAGCCCTGGACAACGCCGTCGGGATTGACGCCGTTGACGCGGATGTCGTTGGCGCCGAGCTCGGCGGCGAGCAGTCGAATCTGATGCGCTTGGTCCGCCTTGGCGGCACCGTAGGCGACGTTCTGCGGGCCGGCGAACACGGCGTTCTTCGACACCACGTAGACGATGTCGCCACCGATGTCCTGTTCGATCATCAAGCGCGCCGCCTCACGGCTGACCAGGAACGAGCCACGGGCGAGCACGGCGTGGAGACGGTCCCAGTCGCCGACCGTCGTGTCGACCAGTGGGGCGGCCGTGGCGAAGCCGGCATTGTTGACGACGATGTCGACGCCGCCGAAGCGGTCGGCCGCAGCGGCGAACATCGCCGCCACCTCGTGTTCGGAGGAGACGTCGGCAGCGATGCCGAAGGCGCGTTCGGCGCCGAGGGTGGCGGCGACCTTCTCGGCGCCCTCGCCGTCGAGATCGGCGACGACGACGCATGCTCCTCTGCCGGCGAGCAACTCGACGATCGCCCGGCCGATCCCCGATGCCGCCCCGGTGACGAGGGCGACCCGTCCCTGCAGCGGCGGCGCCGGCGGTCGCATGCGCAGCTTGCGTTCTTCCAGCTCCCAGTACTCGATGCGGAACTTCTCGTGGTCGTCGATCGGGGCGTACGACGACACCGCTTCGGCGCCGCGCATCACGTTGATCGCGTTGATGTAGAACTCGCCGGCAACGCGGGCCGTCTGGGGGTCGGCCCCAAAGCTCCACATCCCGACGCCGGGGACGAGGACGATTACTGGATCGGCGCCGCGCATCGCCGGCGAGCCCTCCTCGGCGTAGGTGTCGTAGTACACCCGGTAGTCGGCGCGGTACTGCTCGTGCAGCTCGCTGAGGCGGGCGCGCTGCTCGTCGAGCGTCGCTGTTGCCGGCAGGTCGAGGTAGAGCGGCCGCACCTTGGTGCGCAGGAAGTGATCGGGACAGGACGTGCCCTGGGCGGCCAAGCGAGGTGCCGCCTCGCGGCGACAGGAAGTCGAGGACGACGGGAGCGTCGCTGAAGGCGCCGACCATCGGGCGTTCCGAGGCGGCGACGCCGCGCACGATCGGAGCGAGCGCCGTCGCCCGGGCGCGACGTTCGTCGTCGGCGAGAGCGGTGTAGCCGTCGCGGACTGCACCGAACGCTCCTTCGAGGTCGCGTTCGGCGAGGAACCGCTCGGCCCGGGCGATCAGATCGAGGGACAGCGTCTCGCACTCGTCGCTGCTGTCGGCCCAACAGATCATCCCGTGGCCCTCGAGCACCGCACCACGGGCGTCCGGCGACCGACGCTGGAAGTCACGCAGGGCGAGCCCGAGCTCGAAGCCCGGTCGTTTCCACGGCAGCCAACCGACTTCCGAGCCGTAGCACTCGGCGACGAGCGCCTCGCTGCCTTCGGCGGCGGCGAGGGCGATCATCGAATCCGGGTGGAGGTGGTCGACGTGGTCCTGGGTGATGAAGGCGTGCAGCGGGGTGTCGATCGACGGTACGGCGCCACCATGACCGAAGCGGCAGTACTCGTAGTAGCCGACGATGTCGTCCTCGTGAACCCCGGACGCGTGCACCGCTTCGAGGGCGCGCACCCGATCGAGATCGAGGAAGGCCAGTCCGGTGATGGTCATCGTTCCGAGGTCGCCGCCGGACCCTTTGACTGCGAGGACGCGCGTTGGCGTTCCCGTGATCGGGTCGGCGAGGGTCAGCTTGGCCGACGTATTGCCACCGGCGAAGTTGGTCACCCGCTTGTCGGCACCCAGGTGGTTGGACCGAGCCAGCAAGGCGACGATCGTCGGTTCGTCACTCAGGCGCCCCACCTCGTTTGCCACGTTCGATAGTTTACGATCAAACAGAACTGAACATCAAGGTTGGTCACGGGGATTTGTGTCAGCGAACACGACCTCGGCGGTCGTGTTCGCTGACACAGACGTTGTCGCTTGTGTGAAGCTGAGCGTTCCTCCACAATTGATCAATGATCGGGCCGCAGCGCATCAGCTACGGCGATAGCGAGTGGCAGTTCGGGGACCTGTGGCTGCCGCCCGATGAGCCCGCAGCCATCGTCGTGCTCGTCCACGGGGGGTTCTGGCGCAAGATCTACGGCCTCGATCTGATGGACCCGCTGGCGGCCGATCTGGTGGGCCGCGGCGTCGCTGTGTGGAACATCGAGTACCGACGCGTCGGACACGAGGGTGGAGGCTGGCCGGGAACGCTGACCGACGTCGCCGCCGCCATCGACCTATTGCGAGCGATCGGCACCGACCATCGCCTCGACGTCGACGGCGTGTCCGTCGTCGGCCACTCGGCCGGTGGCCATCTCGCCCTGTGGCTCGCCTCGCGCAGTCTGCTGCCGCCGGGCGCGCAGGGCAGCGATCCGGTCGTGACGCCCGTTCGTGCGGTCGGACTCGCTCCCGTCGCCGACCTCGCCGCCGCTGAGCGCAACGGCGTCGGCAACGGCGCTGTCGGCGACTTCCTCGGTGGCGGACCCGACGACGTCCCCGACCGCTATGCCATCGCCACCCCGGGCATCGCTGACGGCGTCGGCGTGACCATCATCCGCGGCAGCGCCGACGATGTCGTGCCCGCTGCCTACACGCTGCCGTCGGGCGGTGACCCCGGAGGCGTCAGCGTCGTCGACATCGCCGGCGACGACCACTTCGACCTCATCGACCCGTCGAGCAGGTCGTGGGCTGCGGCGCTCGCCGCCCTTGGCATCGCCACCTGAGGCGCGTCGCGCAGCAGCGGCGCGGGCCACATAACGACCGAGGATCACTCGAAGCAGTGCGGCCATCACCGCCGCCATCGTCAACACCGTGGCGACCGCCCGGTACACGACGTTGCTTGTGTCGGTCCCAGCCGTGCCGGCATGCATCAGCGCCGTCCACACCGACAGGTAACTGAGCATGTGCAGCCTGCGCCACCACACCTTGGGAAGACGCTTCATCGCCAGTGACGACACGTGGACGACGACGAACAGGTAGAGCGCGATCACCCCGAGCGACACCGCCAGCGGGCGCCACGACGACGCCCCGGGGACGAACAACTCGGCGAGGCCGAAGTGGACGTAACTGTCGGCGACAAGTGCGACGAGGTGGGTCACGACAGCGATCGCCGTCAGCACGCTGAACCAGCGGTGCACGGCGACGAGCCAGGCCGGCCGGTCGATCTCCTTGAGGGCGCGCGTCGCCGCCAGCACACCGAGCACGAGGGCGCCGACCATCAGCACCGCTGCCGCCATCCCTGCCGAGCGCGACAGATACCACCAAATCTGTTCGTTCACGCGACGGCCGCGCTCTCCGATCGACAGCGATGCCGTCGCCATGCGCGATTGGCGGAGAGGCGACCATCGGCGTGCACGGCGAGGACGCCGATTCCCTGCCGGTCGAGATCGTCGGCGATGTTCGGGTCTCCGCCGACGATCACCGCCTTGGTGAGCGCCTCCGCCGACGCGCCGGTGCCGGCGAGAACACTCGCTTGGACGACGTCGCCCGACTCGTACACCTCGCCGGTGGACGGATCGACGAGGTGAGCCAGGCGGCAGCCAGACGTCGCCACCGCCGCCTCGTCGACCTCGACCCGGTCGATCATCGCCGACCCGTCGGGGGCGGCGATGTCGATCGTCCACCGGCGAGCTCCGTCGATCGATCGCACCCGTCCGTCGCCGCCGATGACGACGGCGACCGCGGTCGCGCCGGCAGCGATGACCTGATCGGCGACGATGTCGGCAGCGAGACCCTTGCCGATGCCTCCGGGATCGATGGTGATCCCCGCCCGCACCTGCACAGCACCGACGTCGGTGTCGACGGCCACGACGTCCGGCCAGCGTGACGGTTCGACCATCGGGCCGAGCACCGTCGGGTCATAGGCCCCGGCGGTGACGGCGGTCGCTTCCGCCATCGCCTGGAGCAGCCGCACCGTGTCCGGGCGCACGAGGATCACCCGTCCACCGGCGCGGTTGATCCTCGACACGTCACTGTCGGGGAGGAACCGGCTCCAGCACGCCTCGAGCCTGGCGATGCGGATCATCGCCAGCTCGGCGACGGCCTCGCCGTCGACACATGCGCCGTCGACGACGATCGTCGACCGGCAGCCCATCGCCTGGAACCTCCGCACCGCCTGAGTCGCGTTCACTGCGACTGTTCCGACACGACGATGACCGGAGCGGGCGGCGCTGGTGCTGGGGGCGGTGCTGCGACAGCGACCGGAGGCGGCGCCGGCGCGGGGACCGGGGCAGCGGCCGGCACCGGGACTGGGGCGGGAGCCACCGGGATCGTGGTGGCCAGCGGCAGAAGTGTCGTCGACGGCACGACTGTCGTCGGCTGCGCCGTGGCGGTGGTCGCGGGTGGAGCCGCGGGCACGATCGCTGGTTCGTCGGCCGTTCGATCGGCCCAACCCATCACCGCGGCGAGCCCGAACACGAACATTCCCGTCGCTCCGGCCGTGGCGATCTTGGCGACCTGGGCGGGAGGGTCGGACCGCCGAGTGGGTTCAGTCATCGCCGGACCCCGGCCCGCTGTTGTCGTCACCGCCACCACCTCCGCTTCCGGAGCCGCTGCTGTCGTCGTCCCCGCCACTCCCCGACCCGCTGCTGTCGTCGTCGCCTCCACCGCCTCCCGACCCGCTCTCGTCGTAGTCGGTCTCCAATGACACGCGCACGACACCGCGAACGAGACTGGCCTCGAAGCGGACCTCGCCGGACCCCGACTCGAGGCGGATCTCGACGGCAGCGCCGTCAGACCGAGCGCGCTCGACCGTCCATCCCGGCGCAGGAGTCACAGAGACAACAGTGAGCCGTCCGCCGGCCGTGTCGAGCAACGCCGTCCCGGCGTTGCCCAATCGGTAGGTGGCCTGGGTGTTTGCCGCGGCGGTCGCTGCGGGCGCTGTCGTCGGAGCGGACGTTGCGGCGCTACTCGGCGGCACCGTCGAGTGCGGTCGTCGCCGTTGTCACGACCGCACTTGTCGACACGGTGGCGGCGGTCGTCGCGGGAGTCGACGCGGGAGCGTTCGGCGTCGTCGCCACGGTCGTGACCGGAGGCGCCGATGAACTGCTCACCGCCGTCGCCGATGCCGGGGCACCGCCGGACTCGTCGTCGAGCACCTGTGAGTTCACCAACGCCGCCGCCGAACCAGCCGCCAGCACGCCGCCGATCGACAGCAGCATCGCCACCCGCGCGCTCGGTGCTTTCATTCCTACCTCCTCCCCGGCGACGGTAGGGGGCCGACGTCCTGCTGGCGGCCAGGCGACGTCCAAGAATCGTCCAACATCGTTCGCCGATTCCGCCAACCGTGCCGGCGGACGTCGCGCAGTCCTCCACAATGTGGACGTGAAGTTGCTCCTCGTCGAGGACGACCGGGCGATTGCCGAGTCGCTCGTCTCCGGCTTGCAGGCCGACGGCCATGAGGTCAACCACGTCGCCACCGGCGCCGCCGCCCTGACGGCGACTGGATACGACCTCGTCCTCCTCGACCTCGGTCTCCCGGACATCGATGGGCGAGACGTCTGTCGCCAGCTGCGCCAGCGCGGCAGCGTCCCGATCATCATGCTCACTGCCCGTGGCGACGAGTTCGACCGCGTCCTCGGGCTCGAGCTCGGTGCCGACGACTACGTCACGAAGCCGTTCAGCCGCCGCGAGTTGTCGGCGCGCATCCGCGCCGTCGGCCGGCGCACGGCCCAGCCCGCCCAGGTCGGCGACGGCGGCCAGGACGCCGACGGCCTGACCGTCGGTGCCCTGCAGATCGACCGACGCAGCCGCCGTGCGCACCTCGACGGTGAGGAGCTGTCGCTGACGGCCAAGGAGTTCGACGTGCTCGCCTACCTCGCCGCCGAGCCCGGGCGTGGTGTTCAGCCGCACGGAGATCCTCGAGCGGGTGTGGGACGTCAACTGGTACGGCCCGACGAAGACCGTCGACGCCCACGTCGCCGCCCTGCGCCGCAAGCTCGGCGACCATCGCTGGATCGAGGCGGTGCGCGGCGTCGGGTTCCGGCTCGAGGCGCCTCCGTGAGATGGCGGCTGCTGGCCGCCTTCCTCGGTGTGATGGTGGTGATGCTGGTGGCCCAGGACGTGCCTCTCGTGTCGCACCTGCGCCGGGTCGAGGTCGACCGCCAGCTCGCCGAGCTCGAGCGCGACGCCTTCCTCCTCGCCGGGCAAGCCGCTTCGGCCCTGTCGTCGCCCGACGGTGACGGCGTGATCCGCCGAATCCGACGCCTCGGTCGCCCTCGCCGACACCGTGACCGACTACGCGTCTCGCAACGACGCGGGAGTTGTCGTCACCGATGCCGCTGGGACCGTCGTGGCCGCGGCTGATTCGCCGGGGGTGTCGGTTGGCGACGACTTGTCGACGCGGCCCGAGGTGGCCACAGCTCTACGGACTGGCCCGGCGACTGGCCGTGAAGGCGACGTGGTCTCGATCGCCGTGCCGGTGTACGTCGGCGCACGCACCGTCGGCACTGTGATGCTCTCCACCGACGACTCCGAGATCGACGCGCGGGCCTCCCGCCGTACGCGTGGCCTCGTCGTCGTGGCCGGCATCTCGCTGCTCGCCGCGGCGGTCGCGGCGATGTTCATGGCCGGATCCGTCACCGGACCGCTGCGTCGGTTGCGCAGCAGCACCGAACGCGTCGCCGCCGGCGACTTCGCCGAGCGCGCCGATGACACGCAGGGAGCACCGGAGCTGCGAGCCCTTGCTTCGTCGTTCAACACGATGACGGGGAGGCTGGCCGGCCTCGTCGAAGAGCAACGGCGCTTTGCTGGTGACGCGTCGCACCAACTGCGCACGCCGCTCACCGCCCTGCGCCTGCAGCTCGAGCGGGCGACGGCGGTGGTCGAGGACCATCCGGAGGAGGCGACGCGGATCCTCGGGGACGCCGACCGCGAGATCGACCGCCTGCAGCGGCTCATCGACGGTCTGCTCACGTTGGCGCGCGCCGACGCCGCCGTGCCGGCGGCGCGTGTGGTCGTGGATGTAACCGCAGTCGCCTCCGAGCGGGCGGCGATGTGGGCGCCGCTCGCCGAGGAGCAGGATGTGGCCATCGAGGTCGTCGACCGTGGTGGCGCGGTGGCGACGGCCGTGCCGGGAGCGCTCGATCAGATCCTCGACAACTACCTCGACAACGCCATCGCCGTGGCCCCGCCCTCGAGCACGGTCGAGGTCGTGGTCGACGCCGCCTCGCCGTCCGTCACCAGGGTGCACGTCCTCGACCGCGGCCCCGGACTGTCCGACGAACAGCTCGCCCACGCCTTTGAACGATTCTGGCGTGCCGCCGACGCCGGCCACGACGGTTCGGGGATCGGCCTGGCGATCGTCGCCCACCTCGCGGCCAGCAGCGGCGGGACCGTCTCCTTGCAGCGCCGCCCCGGCGGCGGCCTCGACGCCAGCGTCACCCTCCCCCGGGGCGGGTGACGATCAAGTGCAACCGATGGGTGTTTTCATGACGATTCGGTCATGAGAACACCCATCGGTCGCCGCATAGACGCACTTCCGACCGTCGCGGCGATTGACTTCCGGAGGTGAAAACTCGCGACGACTTGCGCAACGTCGCCATCGTCGCCCATGTCGACCACGGCAAGACGACGCTGGTCGACCAGATGCTGTGGCAGACCGGGGCGTTCCGGGCCAACCAGGACGTTGCCGATCGGGTGATGGACTCGATGGACCTCGAGCGCGAGAAGGGGATCACGATCCTCGCCAAGAACACGGCGATCCGCTACGGCGACGGCTCCGAGACCGTCACGATCAACATCGTCGACACGCCCGGCCACGCCGACTTCGGTGGCGAGGTCGAGCGGGCGCTCTCGATGGTCGACGGCGTGCTCCTCCTCGTCGATGCCAGCGAAGGCCCGCTTCCGCAGACCCGCTTCGTGCTGCGCAAGACGCTCGAGGCCAAGCTGCCGGTGATCCTCGTGATCAACAAGGTTGACCGTCCCGATGCCCGCATCGCCGAGGTCGTCCACGACGTCGAGGAGCTCTTCCTCGACCTCGACGCCGCCCTCGACCAACTCGACTTCCCCACCGTGTACTGCGTGTCGCGCGAGGGCAAGGCATCGATGGAACGGCCCGCCGACGGCGCAGGACTGCCGGAAGGACTCACGCTGGCCCCGTTGCTCGATCTCCTCGTCGAGCGCATCCCGGCTCCGACGTACGACCCGGCGATGCCGCTCCAGGCGCTCGTCACCAACCTCGACGCCTCGCCGTATGTCGGTCGCCTCGCCCTGTGCCGCGTCCGATCGGGAACGCTGCGTAAGGGCAGCACCGTCGCCTGGTGCCGCGCCGACGGCACCATCGAGCGGGCACGCATCGCCGAGCTGTACAGCACGCAGGCGCTCGACAGAGTGCCGGCCGACTCCGCCGGGCCGGGCGAGATCGTCGCCGTCGCCGGCATCGCCGAGATCACCATCGGCGAGACGCTCGCCGACCCGGAAGACCCTCGCCCGCTTCCCGTCATCACGATCGACGACCCGAGCTTGTCGATGACCGTCGGGATCAACACGTCGCCCCTCGCCGGACGTGACGGGACGCAGCTCACCGCCCGACTCGTGAAGAGCCGGCTCGACGCCGAGCTGATCGGCAACGTCAGCATCCGCGTCTTGCCGACCGAGCGTCCCGATGCCTGGGAGGTCCAAGGTCGCGGCGAGCTGCAACTCGCCGTGCTCGTCGAGATGATGCGCCGCGAGGGCTTCGAGCTCACCGTCGGCAAGCCACGCGTGCTGACCCGCGAGGTCGACGGCGCCGTTCTCGAGCCCGCCGACCGGGTCACGATCGACGTCCCCGACGAGTACCTCGGTGTCATCACCCAGCTGCTCGCCTTGCGCAAGGGGCGGATGGAGCAAATCGTCAACCACGGGTCGGGATGGATCCGCCTCGACTATGTCGTGCCGGCCCGCGGCCTCATCGGATTCCGCACCGAGTTGCTCACCGAGACGCGTGGGACAGCTCTCCTGCACCACGTGTTCGAGCGCTACGAGCCGTGGGCCGGCGCGATCCGCGCCCGGACACGCGGCTCGCTCGTCGCCGACCGGATCGGCGCGACGACGGCCTACTCGCTGCTGTCGCTGCAGGAGCGCGGCCAGCTCTTCGTCGGTCCAGCCGTCGAGGTCTACGAGGGGATGATCGTCGGCGAGAACGCCCGCGCCGACGACATGGACGTCAACCCGACGAAGGAGAAGAAGCTCACCAACATCCGCTCGTCGACAGCGGAGAGCTTCGAGAAGTTGATCCCGCCGCGGTCGATGTCGCTCGAGCAGGCCCTCGAGTTCATCGCCGAGGACGAGTGCGTCGAGGTGACCCCGAGCGGCGGTGCGATTGCGCAAGGTCGTGCTCGACCAGACCGAGCGGGGCCGCGCCGCGAAGCGGGCGAAAGCGCAGGTCTAGACGCCCCGGGGACTACGGTGCCCCTCGATGCTCGGGGTTGCCGGTGTTGCGTTGTGGCCGGCGCAGGCAGCCGACGACGCGGTCGTCGAGGCCTGTGGCGAGAACCCCGGCTGGTTGTGTGAGGTGACGTGGAACGCCACGGACAGTCGGTTCCTGGCCCGCCTCGTCGACGACATCGTCACCCCGATCATCACGGCGATCGTGGTGCTCGTCGTCGCCGCCCTGATCAACCGCTACCTCCGCAGACTGGTCACAGCGTTCATCACGCAGGTGACCCGCAAGGACAAGGTCGCCGGCTCGTACCTCGGAAAGCTCGGCGTCAGCGCCGGAGACGATGAGCGCGATAGGGTCCGCGCCACGACCCTCTCGGCGGTCGCCAGGACCACCGTCTCGGCGGTCGTCTGGGCATTCGCCGTGCTGGCGATCCTCGGCATCTTCTCGATCAATCTCGGCCCGCTGATCGCCGGCGCGGGCATCGCCGGCATCGCCGTCGGTCTCGGCGCCCAGCAACTCGTCAAGGACTGCATCGCCGGCTTCTTCATCCTGCTCGAGGATCAGTGCGGCGTCGGTGACGAGATCGACGTCGGCCCGGCCATCGGCACCGTGGAATCGATCACGCTACGCGCCACGACGCTCCGCGATGGCACGGGCACGGTGTGGACAGTGCCGAACGGCACGATTCTGCGCATCGGCAACCACAGCCGCGATTGGACGCAGGGAACGATCGACCTGACCCTTGCCGATCCCACCAAGCTCGACGACGCCGTCGAAGGAATCACGCGCGTCGCAGGCGAGGTCTCCGCTGATCCCGAGATTGCCCCGCTCCTGCTCGAGCCCATCGGCGTTCCCGGCGTCGAGAACCTCGGCACGATGGGCCCGGTGGTTCGGGTCACGGTGCGCACCACCGCCGGCGATAACGCGGCGGTGATGCGCACGTTGCGCGCCGCCCTGATGCGCGAGCTCGAAGCGGCCGGCATCCACCTTGCTGCGCCGCCGTATGCGCCCTATCCGCCGCCTCCGTAGGAGGCGAGCCGACCCGGAATCACGGCTGCCACCACCAGGCCAGGCCGACGAGGCCGGGGCCGGTGTGGGCGACCATCACGTCGCTGAACTCGAGGACGAGCTCGGTCGCCGGAGCACCGTCGAGGTCGTCGCGGACATGCTTGAGCAGGCCCTCGGCATCCGCCTCGGCGTCGGCGTGGAGGGCGGCAACGTGGAGCCGGGCGGACAGCCCGGCCTGTTGGCGGCTGCGTCGCCAGTGCCCGAGAATCCTCGACAGCGCCGCCTCCCGGCTGGCGGCGGGGCGCAACCGCCGGGCGACGCCGTGGCGGAACTCGAACAGCGGTTTGAGTCCGAGCACCCGACCCGCCCATCCGGCGAGGCCAGGCACACGTCCGCTGCGGACGAGTTGCTCCAGTCCGTCGATGACAGCGACGAGCCGGACGCGGCCGACGACGTCGAGGGTCAGCGCCTCGACGGCGCGGAGGTCGGCGCCCGCGGCCGCGGCTCGAGCGGCGGCGAGGACGACGAGGGCCTGCGCTCCAGCGGCCGTCTCGGTGTCGATGACCACGGCCGGGACCGATGTCTCGGCGGCGGCGAGTCGGGCGGCGTTCCAGGTGGCGCTCACCCGCGATGACACGGTCAGCACGACCACCTCGTCGCAGCCGGTGCGCTCGATCGCCCTCGCGAACTCGCCGGGACTCGGCGCAGCCGTGCCGACCGCGCCGTGACGGGGTTGCACGTGCTGCTCGACGACCTCGATCCCCCATACCGCGGCAAGCTCGGTGGGAATCGACGCCGCGCTGTCGGTGACGACACCAACGGTCATGTCGGTCACCTCGGCCTCGGGATCGCGATCGAGCAGCAACCGGGACAGCAACGTGCGACCGTCCCAGGCCCGAGCGCGGCTGGTTGCCGGTGATCCGCTTGGCCAGCAACGGGGCGAGCACCGAAGCGGCGAGCACTGCGCCCGCCCGACCATGGACGCGGTGGACCGTCGGCACGAGGGCAACGTAGGCGACGAAGCAGCCCAACCCGGTCTGGCGGCTGAGCCGCCCGGCGGCGAGGCCGGTGGCGACGACGATGGCGCCGGCCGGCGCACCGGCGAGCAACGCTCCGAGCGCCGGGGCGACGCCACGGCCACCGGCACCACGTAGGAACGGCGACCAGTTGTGTCCGGTGACGGCGGCCGAGGCGGCGAGTGCGGAAAGTCCCGGCGCGCAAGCTGGTGGCCGCAAGCGGGCCAACGGCGCCCTTGGCGACGTCGAGGGATCCGGCGGCGGCGAGCGGGGCGAACCCGGCGACTCGGTACAGCGCCGTGCCCGAGACGGTGCCAGTTCCCACGGAACGCAGGTCGACGCCACGGCGACGGGCCGCCACCTGCGACCACGGCACCGAGCCGGCGAGGTAGGAGCCGGCGAGGATCGCTGCCGGCCGCCACGCTCGGTCCGCCCTCGCCACGGCCGCACGCTACAGAATTGCATCATCGACGAGGCCGATCGACCTGCCGGCACGACGTCCGGTGACACGACGGCGCGGCGGCAGCGCCGTCGCCGGCTTGTCGTCATCGCCTCGTTCACGTTCGTCGCCCTCGTTGTCGCCGGGTTGATCGCCGCCGCGATCATCTTCAGCGAATCGACGACTCCGGTCGATGTCGAAGAGGCGGTCAGCGAGTTCCGCGCAGACACCGGCGGCGTCGACGGCGCCGTCGCCGTGCTCCCCGAGCCGGGCGTCTACACCTACGCGACGTCGGGCCGCGAGTCGGTCGACGCCCTCGACGGCCGGCATCACGATTATCCGGCGGAGACGACGATCACCGTGCGCCTCGAAGGATGCGGCGCCAAATTCACCTGGCGCCCGCTTGCCGAGCGCTTCGACGACACGGTCGTCTGCCCAGAGCCATCCGGTGTCGTCCTGCCGCGCTACCGCAGCTATCACCAGTTCTTCGGAATGGACGACGACCGTGAGTTCGTGTGCGAGCCGGGCTCCCTGTGGTATCCGTCCTCGACGGAGCCGGGCACGACCTGGACCGTCCGCTGTGCGGATGACGACGTCGATGTGCTCCGTACGGGCACGATCACCGGCCTGTCCGAGGTCGAGGTCGCCGGCGAGACGATCGAGGTGCTCACGTTCGAGTTGCACGACGAGATCTCTGGGGCCTCGGTCGGCACCAACGAGCGAGTCGTCAAGGTGCTCCCCGCCAACGGACTGATCGTCGAGCTCGCGGCGTCCGTCGACGTGCGCAGCGACAGCCCGGTCGGCGACGTCCACTACCTCGAGCTGTACCGGCTGCGCCTGACGTCACTCACCCCGCGCCGCTGAATCGTCCACGGACGGCAGCCGGATGAACAGCGCCGTGGCGGCGACGATCAGGCCGGCGACGAACAGCACGGCGCGGGCCGGCTGAAGAGTTCCGAGCGCCGGCCATTCCACCCGACCGAGTAGGTCACCGGCGAGCCCGGCGCCGAGGGCGGCGAGTCCCAAGCCGCCGCGGATGACGACGTGGAAGGCGGTAAAGGCGAGGACGCGATCCCGTTCTCCGAGGCAGGCCTGCAACAGGCTCATCGCCGCCGCCAACCCTGCTGCCGTCGCCGCCCCGAACATCACGGCGCCGGCGAACGCAGCAAGGATCGACGGCAGCCTGGCTCATCGCCGCAACGACGACGCCCTGGGCGGCGACGCACAAGCGGACGACCTGGAGGTCGGCGCGACGAGCGGCGGCGAGGATCGCCAGGCCTCCCGCCGCGCCGACCCCGAACAGGGCGACGAGCACACCGAACTGGAGCGTCGAGGCACCGAGCACGTCCTGGACGAACACTACGCCCATCGAGAACAGGGTTCCCAGGCCGAGCGCTGTGACGAGGGCGGCGGGTCCCACGGCACGCACGATCGGCAACCGCAATGCGTCGACGAAACGTCCACTCGCGCCGGCACCCGCCGGGTCGACCCCATCGACCAAACGCACTCTGGCGATGAACCAATACGACACGGCGAACGTCGCGGCGTCGGCGACGAACACGGCGGCGGGGGCGCCGCCACCTGCTGCCCATGACACAAGCCCGAAGCACAACGCACCGACGGGGATCGTGCCGAACGACGCAGCCAGCATCACACCGTTGGCCATCGGCAGAGAGTCGCGCGGAGCAAGGTCGGGCACCGCTGCGTCGCGAGCCGGGACGAAGATCAGACCGGCCAGTTCGAGCACGACCGCCCACGCGTAGATCCACCACAGCGTGTCGACGAAGGGGATGGCAAGAACGACAACGACGCGCACGGCGTCCATTGCCAGCATCGTCGATCGTCGATCCCAGCGGCCGACGAGGCGCGGCGACGATCGGTCCGGCGACCAACGTCGGGAGCAGTCGCAGCACGAGCACGCCGCCGACCGCCGTGGACGAATCGCTGACGTCGAGGACGAGGACCATCAGCGCCAGCGTCACCATCCAGTCGCCGATCCCCGAAACGAGCTGGCCGGTGGCGAGGCGGCGGAACCCGTCCTGGCGCAGCAGAGCGCCCAGGCCGTTGCCGGGTGCCACGACGAGCTCCGCGCTCATGGAACAATCCTGCCCAACCCCGGCGATGACTGGAGGCATCAGGATGACCCTCGACGTGTACACGCGGGCCGACGCCGACGCTACGGCGTTGGCCGACCAGCGGGTCTCTGTGATCGGCTACGGCAACCTGGGGTCGTCGATGGCCAGGAACCTCGCCGCCAGCGGCCTCGACGTCGTCATCGGCAACCGCGACGACGAGTATCGGGCCCAGGCAGCCACCGATGGGTTCGCCGTGGCCGACATCGGCGACGCTGTCGCCAACGCCGACGTCGTGTACGTGCTGATCTCCGACGAGGCTATCCCGGACTGCTTCGGCGAGATCGTCGCCCCGATGCTCCGTCCCGGCAGCGCCGTGTGCTTCGCATCCGGGTACTGCCTCGCCTTTGGCCTCGTGACGCCACCGGACGGAGTTGACGTCCTGCTACTCGCCCCGCGCATGGTCGGCAGTTCCGTCCGCCGGGGTAGCAGCGACGGCTACGTGGCCTACGTCAGCGTCGAGCGCGATGCATCAGGACGAGCCAGGGATCGCCTGCTGGCCCTGGCCCTCGCCGCCGGTGCCCTCGACCGAGCCGCGTTCGCCGTTCCGGCGGTCGACGAGGCGGCCCTCGACCTGTTCGTTGAGCAAAGCGTCGGACCATACGTCGGCATGGCCATCCAGCTTGCCTTCGAGGTCGGCGTTGCTGCCGGCCTGCCACCCGAGGCGCTCATCCTCGAGCTGTACCAGTCGGGCGAGATGGCGGAGGTGTTCCGCGGCTTCGCCGAGCGCGGCTTCTACCGGGCGGTTGTCGAGCACGGCGCGACTGCTCAGTACGGCGGCTTCCTCCGCACGCTGGATCTCGACACCGAGTCGATGCGGGCGCGGTTCGCCGAGGTGCTCGACGACATCCGTGGCGGCGGCTTCGCCGAGAAGTTCCAGGCCGAGGCCGCCGCCGGCGCACCGTCATTGCAGCTGATCGCGGCGATGACGGCCGGCGACGACCCGATGAGTCGCGCCGAAGAATCGATCCGCGCCGCTTTCAGGCAACCTTCAGGGTCGCCTGCTAGGACCACGTCATGAGGCTGGGGTGGCGGCGGGTCGGCGCGGTCGGGCTGCTCGGCGCGTGCTCGATCTCCCACTCCGCGCTGGCAGGCGGCGGATCTGGGCCGGGTCGTGTGGTGACGGCGGCACCCACGCCCAGCCCGGTCGAGTACGCCTTTGGCGATCCGGCGTTCTACGAAGTGCCCGATCCGATCCCTGCCGGTGAGCACGGCGATCTGGTGCGGTGGCAAGCGCTCGACGCGACGTTCTCTCGCCGGTACCGCATCATGTACCTGTCGGAAACTGTCGCTGGAACGCCGACCGTGGTCACTGGCCTCGTGGAGCTCCCCGATGACCAAGCCCCGTTCGGTGGCTTGAAGGCGCTGCTCTACGGTCACGGCAGCACAGGACTCGACGATCCGTGCTCACCATCCGTGGTCATCGACGGGCCCGACGCCGACGCCGCCGACGAGTTCGATTCGATGAGCACGGCGATCAACGACGGATGGGCAGTGATCGCCACCGACTACGAAGGCCTCGGCGGACCGGGGTCGCACCCGTTACTCGTCGGTGTGAGCGAGGCGCGAAGCATGCTCGACGCCGGGCGGGCGGCCCGCCAGCTCCCGGTCGCCTACATCGGCGACACCACCGGGGTGTTCGGGTACTCGCAGGGCGGCCACGCCGCGCTTTGGGCGACGCAGCTGGCCGCCGAATGGACGCCAGAGCAGCCGATCATCGGCACCGTTGCGGCGGCGACCCCGAGCGAAGTTCCATTGCTCGTTGGGGCGGCGCTCTCGCAGCCACAACAGGAGGACGACGCGGTGGCCGTGCTCGCCGGAGCGGCGACGGCGAACGTTGGGGCAGCAATCGCGTTGACGCAGTTGCTCACACCAGCAGGCACGGAGCTCCTCGCCTCCTGGGACACGCAGTGCTTCGATGTCGACCCTGCCGTGGCCGGCCCATACGTGACCGGTGACCCGGCCACGGTGGAGCCGTTTGCCACGTTGCTCGCCGCCAACACCGCCGGGACGGTTGCTTCACCGACGCCGCTGCTGCTGTTCCACGGCGACGCCGACGCCACCGTGCCGATCGCCCACAACGACACGCTCGTCGCGCGGTTGTGTGCGACTGGTCAGGTCATCGAGCGCCGAGTGGTCGCCGGGGCCAGTCATGGCTCGACGATCGCCCAAGCTCGCACCGAGGGGCTGACGTGGCTGACCGGGCTTGCCGCCGGCACGACAACGCCCACCTCGAGTTGTGAGGGATGACATGAAGGTGCTCGGCATCGCGACAGCAGTCCTCAGTGCCTGTCCACTCGTGATCGCCGCCGGCCCCTCTTCCGCGACTGCTGCTCCGGCGCCCGGTCCGGTCGAGTTCGCGATGGGCGACCATGCGTTCTTCGCGGCGCCCAATCCAGTCCCGGCGGGCGAGCACGGCGACCTCGTGCGCTGGCAGGCAGTTGAGTTGTCGTTCGCCCGCGGCTACCGGATCATGTACCTCTCCCAGACCGTCGCCGGCGCGCCCACCGTGGTGACCGGACTCGTCGCTGCGTCTGACAACCCGCCCCCGTTCGGTGGCTATCCAATGCTCCTCTATGGGCACGGGACGACCGGCCTGGCCGACCCGTGCGCGCCATCGGTCGTCATCGAGGACGTCACATCCGACGCTCCCTACAGCTCCGAATTCGAGTCGCTCAGCCACAGGACCGACGATGGGTGGGTCGTCGTGGCCACGGACTACGAGGGTCTCGGCGGGCCGGGGTCACATCCGATGCTCGTCGGTGTCAGTGAGGGCCGGAGCATGCTCGACGCCGGTCGCGCCGCCCGCCAGATCCCCGGCGTGTACGTCGCCGACACGACGGCGATCACCGGGTTCTCCCAGGGTGGTCACGCCGCCCTGTGGGCGACCCAACTGGCCGCCGAGTGGACGCCGGAGCAGTCGATCATTGGCACGGTCATCGGTGCTCCGGCGAGCGAACCTGCGGCACTGGCGTCATGGGCCACTCCCCAGCCCGAGCGCAGCGCGCTCAGCGTCGGACTCGTCGCCGGGCTCGCCGTCGCCCACCCGGAGGCGCTGGCAAACCTGCCCGCCGTACTCACCCCTGCCGGAATGGAGCTCGTGCAGGCGTGGGACACGCACTGCTTCGACCAACCTGTCACCGTCGCGACCGCCGGGGCGTTCGTCGCAACCGATCCGGCGACCGTCGAGCCCTTCGCCTCACTGCTCGTAGCCAATACCGCCGGGACGACGGCAACCGCGGCACCGATGCTGATCTTCCACGCCGAGGCCGACGAGCGCATCCCGATCGTCCACAGCGAGGCGCTCCATGCTCGCCTGTGCGCTGCCGGTCAAGTGGTCGAGCGCCGTGTCGAGCCTGGCGGGTTCCACACCAGTGCCTTCAGTGCCGTGGACAGCGATGGCGTCGCCTGGCTGAACGGCTTGCGTGACGGGACGACGACCCCGACATCCAACTGCCCACCCTGATCTCCATTGGAGTGTTTGCTGCCATAGGACTGCCACCGGCCGACACAGCCGTGCGGCAAACACTCCAATGGCTCCGGGTGGTCGCTCAGATCGGGGCGCAGTCCGAGCCGGTGCGCTTGCCGGCGGTGTCGACGGCGGGACGGTGGAGGATTGCCTTCGTCGGCGTCACGACGATCGCGCCGTCATCGACCCCCGTCGTGGCGGCGCCATCGACGATGAGGCTGAATCCGTCCGAACTGGCGGGCGGCCAAACGAGCGTTGCCGTCGGGTTCGTCGCGACGTTGGCGAGGGTGTGCTTGCCGACGCCGCCGATCGTCAGGGCGTCGCCGTCCAGCTCCGGCAGAACGGCGAGGAGGTGGGCGCGGCCATCGTCGCCGACCGTCACGAGGTAGGCGAACGAATACTCACCGAGACGCTCGGCCAACTCCCCGAGCTCGACCTTCATCGTCATGTTCGTTGACGGTACTGCCGTCTCTACCAACCGATGGGTGTTCAGGGGACTGTTCCGTCCCCCAAACACCCATCGGTCGTCAGGGGGTGAGGCCGTACCAGGGTGGGCTGGCGAGATCGGTGTCGAGGATCGACTTGTCTTCGGGGTCGGTGATGGTCACGGCATTGGCAGCCTTGAGCTCGACGGCGGCCTCGTCGAGACGGCCGAGGCAGGCGAGGGCCCGGGCCCGCGCTTCGTGGGCGTAGGCCAGATCGAAGTCGTCCAAGCCCGCCGCTTCGACCACCTCGAGGCACTGATCGGCGTGATGGAGAGCGAGGTCGCCATGACCGAGGACGGCGTGGACGCGGGACACCAGCCACGAGGCGCGGGCGGCGTTCTCCGGCCGGCGACGTGCAGCCCGCTGCCAGTGATACATCGCCGCGTAGGCCCGACCGAGGACGTCGTCGATCTCGTCAGCGGAGAGCTCCCGGCCGTCGAGCAACTCCCACGTCGAGTTGTTCGCGGTGATGCCGTGGTGGCGGTGATCCTCGGCCGCGATCTCCTCGACCGATTCCGTCGCCCGTCTGCGGTCATCGTCGGCACTGGGCTCCGCGCCGGGAAGAGACTCGCCGGTCTCGAGCAGCGTCTTCATCGACTGCAGCACCCAATACCAGCCGTCGCGGACGCTGGCCTCGGTAACCGGGCTGAGGCCGAGGTCGCGATGGATCGTTGTCACCTTCGTGACGCCGTCACCGTTCTCCGTGAGCAGCCACTCGATGCGGCTCGGCGGCTCGTCCACCGCCGCAGCGTCGTAGAGGATCCGCCAGGTCATCACCAGTCGCCGGGGTGGCTCGACCTCCTCGATCGTGCCGACGACGGCATCGGAGCCGTCGGGCAGGACCATGCGGTACGGGCTACCTGGCTCGAACGCCGACTCGAACGCCGTGCGGTGCCAGTATCGCTTGGTGAACTCAGGGTCGGTGATCGCCTGCCACACCTGCTCGGCGCTGGCGCGGATGTAGGTCTGGTAGATGTGCACCGGGGCTGGCGTGCTCATGGGTGTTGCCTCCTAGGCGATGGGCTTCTCGAGTCGGTGACGCAGACCGACCATCGCAGCGACGGTCGGCGCGGCGTACTTGGAGATCCAGCGCTGCTGGATCTCCTGGATCGGCACCGGGTTGAGGTAGTGCAGCTTCGCCCTGCCCATCTTCTCGGTGATGACGAGCCCGGCGCCTTCGAGCACGCTGAGGTGCTTCATCACCCCGAAGCGGGTGATCGTCGGGAGGACTGCACAGAGTTCTCCGAGGGTTTGGCCGTCACGGACGAACAGGGCGTCGAGCAAATGTCGTCGTCCCCCGTCGGCTAGCGCCTTGAACACGTCGTCGTCATCGTCGGTTCCGATGCGGCGACAATACGTGACCAAACGGTCACATGTCAAGCAGCTCCATCAGTCTGCGCGGTGCAGCGTTGCCTCCAGGTGAGCCGTGAGCGGCTCGCCGACGGCCGCCATCGCCAGCGTGTAACGCAACTCGTCGCCATCGACCGAGATCTGGCGCTCGACGCGGTCCACACGCTTGGCCGTCGGTGCCGCCGCCAACGTGGCGGTGACGATCTTGATGGTTCCCTGCCCGACGCTGCCCTCGGCGATCTCGACGTGCCCAGTCGGGTACGCCATCACCACTTCCACGACGGCGTCGCCGGTCGGCCGGAAGTAGCCGGTCTCGGCGTGCAGCGGACGATCCTCGACGGCGTGCCGGGTGCGCTGGGTGTACAGCAACCACGGCTTGCCGACGTGGACGAACGAGATCTCCTCGACGTACTCGAACGGTTCGATCGTCGGGTAGTGGCCGGCACCGCTCCCACGCCACGTGCCGAGGAGGAACGCCAGGGGCATCACAGCGGGGTGCAGCTCGGGTAGCGCAGCACTCACCCGCGCAGCGTACTGCGGTGAACTAATCTTGACTGATCTGGTCGGCTTTAGAGTACGCTCGAATCCTCAACGAACTAGCGCAAGGAGCGTTCCATGGCCGTCCTCATCGGCGACACCGCACCAGACTTCACCGCCGACACCACCGACGGAACGATCAACTTCCACGAGTGGCTCGGCGACTCCTGGGGCGTCTTGTTCAGCCATCCCAAGGACTTCACGCCCGTGTGCACGACCGAGCTCGGCGCCGTCGCCAAGCTCAAGCCGGAGTTCGACAAGCGCAACGTCAAGGTCATCGGCCTGTCCGTCGACGCCACCGCCGACCACGAGGCGTGGGCCGACGATATCGAGGAGACGCAGGGTGCCCGGCCCAACTTCCCGATCATCGGCGACGGTGATTTCAACGTGTCGAAGCTCTACGACATGCTGCCGGCGAGCACGTCCGGCGATCCGAAGACACGCACCCCGGCAGACAACCAGACCGTCCGCAACGTGTACGTCATCGGCCCGGACAAGAAGGTCAAGCTCACGCTCACCTATCCGATGTCGACCGGTCGCAACTTCGACGAGGTCCTACGCGTCATCGACTCACTACAGCTGACGGCCAAGTACAAGGTCTCGACACCCGCCGACTGGAAGCAAGGCGATGACGTCATCATCAGCGGCGCGGTCAAGGACGAGGAGGCCAAGGAGCTGTTCCCCGACGGCTGGCAATCCCCCAAGCCGTACATCCGGGTGGTCAAACAACCTGGGTGATCGCCCTTTTCATCCGAGTGCCACGTGGCGACCTGTCCGTCACGAAACACTCGGATAGACAGCGCCGACGATCGCAGGGATGAGGAAATCCTCCGCGACCTCGACGGCGGCGTCGAGGGTCCAGTGCAGGCCGTCGGCGCGCGCCGGCGGGTCAGGATGAGCCTCTAACCAAGCGGCCAGGTCGGCGACGGCGATGCCCTCGGTGAAGCTCAGCGGCAGCGCCCGTAACACCCGCCGATAGCCCTCGATCCGCTCCGGGTCGAGCATTGCCGCGATGTTGCCGACGGCCGGCACGGCCGGCGTCGGCGGGATGACGAACAGCACCGTGCCCGCCCCGGAGGTGTGCATCATCGTCACGAACCACTCGTAGCCGGCGAGCAGGTGCCGACGGTATCGCTGGTCACTCGGCGTCAGCAGTCCTTCGGCGGCTGACCACTGGCGGTCCTCCATGTCGCGGAACGTCACCATCGCCACGACGACGTCCGGTTGCAGCTCGCGCACCGCCGGGACGAGCCTGCCCAACACGTCGGTGCACAATTCGCTGTACTCGTCCTCGGGCAAGGCGATCGGATTCACCCCGCAACCGATCGCCGCTCGCGACGTCACCCGGATCACGTCGGGGTGCTCGGCCGCCCACTGGATCAACCCTTCTCCAGTGGCGACCGCAGTCGAGTCGCCGACGACGAGGACACGAACCGGCCGCGATCCGAGCTCGGTTGGCTCGCCCGGCCCGAACGGGACGATCGCCGCTTCCTGGCGGGTGGCGGCGGCGACGTAGGTGTAGGTGCCATCGTGGTCGGGCACGACGACGACAACTCCTGCTACGACGAGCGACGCTCCCGCCGCCCCCGCCGCCACCGGCCGCCAGCGCACCCGCCGCGCCCGCACCGGAACCTCGACGAGGTAGTACGAGAGGGCAGCCACCACGAGAGTGATGGCCAGGCGGACGGCGAACAACTCGGTCCGATCGAAGTCGAAACGCCGCTCGTCGACCAGCGTGTAGATCGGCCAGTGGAACAGGTAGACGCCGTAACTGATCCGTCCGAGCCACACGAGCGGAGCCACCGACAACAGCGATCGCACGAGCGATGGGCGCTGAAGCCCGCCGATCAAGGCGACCGATGCGACGGCGAACAGCGGTAGCCATCCGGCCTCCGCCGGCCCGCCGGCAGCGGGCCACGTCACGGCGCAGGCGACGATCGCAACCAGTCCGGCGACCGCGATCGGTCCGCCGACCGGCACGGAAGGGCGTCGGTGGACGACGACGGCGAGGACAGCGCCGGCGAGGATCTCGGGCAGCCGCGCCGGCGTGGCGAGGTATGTCGTCGCACCGCCAGCGACGACGGCGAGCACGATCGTCACGACGGTGAACACACCCCACAGAGCACCGAACGCGACGAGCCGGCGCCGCCCACCGGCACGCAGGAGCACGATCAGGGCGAGCGGCCAGACCCAGTAGAACTGCTCCTCGATCGCCAGCGACCAGTAGTGGTCGAGCGGGGCTCGCTGGCCCGCCGCCTTGGCCATCTCCTCGGCATAGCCGTCACTGTGGGCGAGCAGCACCCAGTTGTACACCTGGGTGACGGCGGCCCACAGATCCCGACGCAACTCGGTGACACCTTCGAATTGGTGCAGCCGGGCGGCAACGATCACGCCCGTGAGGCAGATCAGGCTGGCTGGAAGCAGGCGGCGAACGCGCCGGGAGTAGAACGCGCCGACATCGATGCGGCCGGTCCTCGCGTGCTCGGTGAGCGCCAACGACGTGATCAGGAATCCGGACAGGGTGAAGAACACCGATACCCCGACGTAGCCACCGGACATCCATTCGAACCCCGCGTGGAACAGCAAGACGAGCGCCACCGCGACGGCGCGCACCCCGTCGAGTGCCGGCTGGTAGGCAAACTCGGGTCGCGCCACTGGCGCGACAGTACGCGCGCGTCAACCTGCGGATGGATGGTCGAGCGACCGCAGGCGGAGGCTCGCCAGGTGCCACGTCGATAGCGTCGGACGCATGCGCGACTGGCGCGTCTGGAAGTGGGCGCACGCTCACCCGCTGGCCATGGACGTCGCCCTCGCCGCTGCGGTGGCGGTCGTGTCGCTGCTGTTCCACTTCCACCAACGGGACTACGACGGCCGCATCTACCGCGACCCGAACGCGGCGACGATCGCCCTCGTTCTGGCGTCCTGCGTCCCGCTGGCGTGGCGCCGGCGGGCGCCTATCCCCACCGTGCTGGCCGCAGTCGTCCTGCAGGCGGTGTGCGAGTGGAACGCGGTCAACGGACCGAGCTGGATCCCGGTGCTCATCGCCACCTACAGCCTCGGCGCCTATGCGAGCGGCCGGCCGCGGACGATCGCCGCGGCGGTTGTCGCCGTCATCGTCGGCCTCCTCGTCCTCGCCGGCCTGCTCGAGGAAGTCATCGAGCTGCCCGAGGTGATCGGGGCAGCGGCCAGCCTCGCCGTGCCGTTCGTCATCGGCGACAACATCCGCCGCCGGCGCAACGAGCTCGCCGAGCTCGCCGAGCGCGCTGACAGAGCCGAGCGTCAACGCGAGCTGCTCGCCGCCCAGCGCGTTGGCGAGGAGCGGACGCGCATCGCTCGTGACCTTCACGACGCAGTGGCCCACTCCGTCAGCGCCATCGTGATCCAGGCTGCGGCGGCACGGCGCAGCGTCGATCGTGCTCCGGACGATGCCGTCGACCTCCTTACCAACATCGAGGAGACCGGACGGCGGACGATGAGCGAGTTGCGCCAGATCCTCGGTGTCCTCCGCGAGAACGGCGATGCCGACAGGACCACCCCTGCGCCGGTGCAGTCGATCGTCGACATCGAGTCGCTGGTCGAGTCGGCGAACGACCTCATCGTGAGGCTGTCGACGTCAGGAGAGATCGACAGCGTGCCCTCCGGTGTGGCGACGTCGGCGTTCCGCGTCGTGCAAGAGGCGCTCACCAACGCCCGCCGCCACGCCGGACCGAACGCGACGATCGACGTCCGGTTGGAACGAACCGACGAATGCCTCGACGTCTGCGTCGAAGACGACGGACGGGGCGCATCCGCTGACGACAAGCACCTCGGCTATGGGCTGATCGGGATGAGCGAGCGTGTCGCGACGTTCGGTGGGACGTTGCGCTCCGGTCCACGGCGCTCCGGCGGCTGGCAGGTGCGGGCGAGCTTCCCGCTCACCGCATGATCAGGGTCTTGCTGGTCGACGACCAGGCGATGATCCGCCAGGGATTGCGGATGATCCTCGACGCCGAGCCGGGACTGACGATCGTCGGCGAGGCAGCCGATGGCGCCGAAGCGGTCGCCATCGTCCCGGCGGCCAAGCCGGACGTCGTCTTGATGGATGTGCGCATGCCGAAGCTCGACGGCATCGCCGCCTGCGAGAAGATCTGCGCCGCCCCGGACCCCCCGCGAGTGCTGATGCTCACGACGTTCGACCTCGAGGACTACGTCTACGCCGCTCTGCGCGCCGGGGCAAGCGGCTTCCTGCTCAAGGATGCTCCCGCCGACCAACTCGTCGAGGCGATCCAGGTCGTCGCCCGCGGGGACGCCCAACTGGCGCCGCAGATCACCCGCCTGCTCATCGAGGAGGTCGCCAAGCGCCCGGCCGTCGATCACCGCGCCCACCCCTGGCTCGATGCCCTCACCGAACGAGAGGGCGAGGTCCTCCGACTGATGTCGCGGGGCAGGTCCAACGCCGAGATCGCGGCCGATTTGTACCTCGGCGAGGCGACCGTGAAGACCTACGTGGGGCGCGTCCTCGCCAAGCTCGGGGCCCGCGATCGCGTGCAGGCGGTGGTGATGGCCTACGAGTCCGGACTCGTCGAGCCAGGACTCACATGATTCGTACCCGTGACCGGACCACTACGATTCGGCCCAGACCAAGGGGGAACAACGATTGAACGCTCCGACGACCGACCGTATACGAAACGTCGTCCTCGTCGGCCACAGCGGTAGCGGCAAGACCTCGCTCGCCGAGGCGCTGCTCTACCGGGCCGGCGTGCTCCCTCGCCCAGGGAGCACCGACGAGGGCACGACTGTGTGTGACACCGAGCCGGAGGAGACCAAACGCAAGATGTCGATCTCCCTGGCCGTCGCCCCACTGGAGTGGAAGGCGACGGATCCAGCCACCGGCGAGGCGGCGACCTACAAGATCAACCTTCTCGACACTCCCGGCTACGCGGACTTCGCCGGCGAGATCAGTGCCGGCCTCGCGGTCGCCGACCTGGCGGTGCTGGTGGTCAGCGCCGTCGATGGCGTCGAGGTCGGGACGGAGGCGGCGTGGCGACGATGTGCCGCCCTCGGCATCCCGCGCATCGTGTTCGTCAACAAGGAGGACAAGCCGCGGGCCGACTTCCATCGCACCCTCGACCAACTGCGGGCCACGTTCGGCAGCGGTTTCGTCGCCTTGGAGCTGCCGCTCGGCGAGGAGGAGAAGCTGCACGGGGTCGCCGACGTGCTCACCGACGAGGGACTCGAGTACGACGCCGATGGCACCCACCACACCGAGCCTCTACCCGCCGACGTCGCCGACGAGGAGCACCGCCTGCACGACGAGGTCGTCGAGGAGATCGTCGCCGGCGACGACGAGCAGCTCGAGCGCTACCTGTCCGGTGAGGTCCCGACCGCGGCCGAGCTCGAACGCACGCTCGCCGGGGAGATGCTGCGGTGCGCCGAGTTCCCGGTGCTGCTCGGATCGGCGGCGACCGGAGTCGGCATCGACCGCCTCGCCGACTACATCTGCGAGCTCGGCCCGTCGCCCGCCGATCGCCCGACCATGGTCCTCGGCGGGACCGAGAGCGTCCCGGTCCCGGCAGATGCCACGGGTACGTCGGTGGCCTACGTGTTCAAGACGGTGGCCGACCAGTTCGTCGGCCAGGTGTCGCTGTTCAAGGTCCTGTCCGGCACCGTGCACAGCGACGACCGTCTCGTCAACTCGGCGACGTCCACCGAGGAGCGGATGCACGGCCTGTTCCACGTGCGCGGCAAGGAGCACCTCACGGCCACAGAGGTGGTGGCCGGCGACATCGGCGGCATCGCCAAGCTGGCCGCGACGCCGAGCCACTCGACGCTCGCCGCCAAGGGCTCCCCGGTCCGGGTCGAGGCACCGGCGGTACCGTCGCCGAACTACCAGCTGGCCCTCGAACCGCTGACCCAGTCCGACGACGACAAGCTGTCCGATGCCCTCGGACGGCTGGTCAGTGAGGATCCCACGCTGCGAGTCGTCCGCGCCGAGGAGACCCACCAAACGGTCCTCTGCGGCTCTGGCGACACCCACGTCGCTGTTGCCCTCGAACGGCTCGCCCGTAAATTCGGCGTCAACGTCACCACCGCCGAGGTCAAGGTGCCCTATCGAGAGACGATCTCGGCGAGTGCCGACGCCGAGGGCAAGGTCAAGAAGCAGAGCGGTGGGCACGGGCAATACGCCGTCGTCAACATGCGCGTCGAGCCCACCGAGCGGGGCGGCGGGTCCGAGTTCGTCGACAAGATCGTCGGCGGGGCGATTCCCCGCAACTTCCTGCCGGCCGTGCAGAAAGGCGTGGACGAGACAATGGCGACCGGCGGAGCGTTCGGTTTCCCGGTCGTCGATGTCAAGGTCGAGTGCTACGACGGCAAGTACCACTCCGTCGACTCGTCGGACATGGCGTTCCGCACGGCGGCATCGCTCGGGCTCAAAGAGGCGCTGGCCAAAGCTTCGCCGGTGGTCCTCGAGCCGGTGTCGATGATCACGGTCAACGTGCCCGAATCGATGCAGGGCGACGTCCTCGGCGACATCAACTCGCGACGCGGCAGGGTCAGCGGCTCCAACCCGCTCGGCGACGGGCACATCGAGATCACGGCGTTGGTGCCGGCCGGGGAGATCCAGCGCTACGCCGTCGACTTGCGCTCGATGACTGGCGGCCGCGGCACGTTCGAGGCCGTCCACGATCACTACGAAATCCTCCCCCAGCACCTCACCGCCAAGTTGGTGGCCGAACGCTCCAAAGCCTCCTAGCCCGTCTCCATTGGAGTGTTTCCTGCATTGGAGTGTCTGCTGCGGGGCGTGTCGGCACGTGACACTCCAATGACAGCAAACACTCCAATCAGTCAGCGGTTGGACGGGCGCGATCCGAAAGGGTGATGCGAAGAGGGGCGACTGGCCAGTACAACAGAGGGCATGACCACGCCGCCCCCCGCCCCGCCGTTGCCCGCGCCCGTACCGCAGTCGTCCGCCGAATCCGCCGCCGGCGCCATCGATGCGACGAAGATCTACGGGCGCGGGGAGAACCAGGTCATCGCCCTCGACAACGTCACGGTGGCGTTCGAGAAGTCCAAGTACACGGCCATCATGGGCCCGTCGGGTTCGGGCAAGAGCACGCTGATGCACTGCCTCGCCGGCCTCGACACGCTGACATCGGGCGCGGTCTACATCGGCGACACCTACCTCGCCAAGCTCAACGACAAAGAGCTGACCGAGTTGCGCCGCCGCGCCGTCGGGTTCGTCTTCCAGGCATACAACCTGATCCCGACGTTGAGCGCGGAGGAGAACATCAACCTTCCCCTGCTCCTGGGCGGCCAGGACCCTGACGAGAACTGGTTCCGCGAGGTCGTCGACACGGTCGGCCTCGCCGACCGCCTCCGTCACCGCCCCAGCGAGCTGTCCGGCGGCCAGCAGCAGCGCGTCGCCGTCGCCCGGGCGCTCAACGCCCGCCCCGACGTCGTCTTCGCCGACGAGCCCACCGGCAACCTCGACTCGCGGTCCGGCGCCGAGATCCTCGACTTCATGCGCCGTGCCGTACGCGAGTACGGCCAGACGATCGTCATGGTCACCCACGACCCCGGCGCCGCGTCCTACGCCGACCGAGTCGTGTTCCTCAACGACGGCCGCATTGTCGACGAGCTGCTTAGTCCAACGGCGGACACCGTGCTCGACCGGATGAAGCGGTTCGACTGAGGCCAGATGAGTAGCAACGCAACCCTCCTCCTCGCGCGTCGCAGCATGCGCGCCCGCATCGGGCGCCTCATCGCCATCGCCATCGCCATCATCCTCGGCGTCGCCTTCGTCGTCGGGTCGTTCGTGCTCGCCGACAGCATGCGCTCGGGCTTCGACACCTTGTTCTCGGACGCCTTGGAGAACACCGACCTACAGGCGCGCACCGAGCTTGCGTTCGGTGAGAGCACGAGCGATGGCGGGCAGGACACCCGCGATCCTGTGCCCGCCGAACTCGTCGACACGGTCGCTGCCGTTCCCGGTGTCGCCGACGCCGACGGCATGCTCCAGCGAACCGCACAGATCATCGACTCGGATGGCGAAGCAATCACCACGGGAGGGGCCCCGATGTTCGGGGCGTCCTGGGACAGCACCGACCCCGACAGTCCGATTCGCCTGCTCGATGGTGACGCCCCGGCCGGCGGCGAGCAGGTGGCCATCGACGGCAACACCGCCGACCACAACGACCTCGAGGTCGGCGACCAACTCGACGTCGTCACGACGACGGGGCGCCACTCCTTCACCCTGTCCGGAACCGTCGGCCTCGGCAACAGCGACGGCTTTGGTGGCGCGACGTTTGCCCTGTGGGACCCGGCGACGGCGGCCAGCGTGCTCGGAGCTGAGGGCGTGTTCGACGCCATCGACATCCGTGTCGCCGACGGTGAGGACGTCGCCGAGGTGCAACAGCGCGTCGCCGCAGAGATGCCGGACAACATCGAGGTCGTCGATCGACAGACGCTGCTCGACGAGTCGAACGACAGCGTCAACCAGTTCATCGGTCCACTCGGTACCGGCCTGTTGATCTTCGCCTTCATCACCGCCTTCGTCAGCGCCTTCCTGATCAACAACGTCTTCGCCATCACGATCGGCCAGCGGCTGCGAGAGCTGGCCCTGCTACGGGCGGTCGGTGGTGCAGGGCGGCAGGTGCGTCGCCTGATCGTGATGGAGGCCCTGGTCATGTCGGTGATCGCCACGATCATCGGCATCTTCGCCGGCATCGGCGTCGCCAAACTGATCCTGGCGATCTTCAACGCCGCCGGTGCCGGGTTCCCCAACTTCGGCATCGTGCTCAAGCCCACCGCTGTGGTGATGGCCTTCCTCGTCGGGGTCGGGATCACCCTGCTCTCCGTGCTGCTGCCCGCGTGGAGAGCGTCACGGATACCCCCGGTCGCGGCGATGCGGCCCGAGCTCGGCTTCGATGCGCTGCAAACCAAGCGACTCGTCTTCGGCACGGTCGTGACGATCGTCGGCGCGATCATGTTCCTCGTCGGGCTGCTTGCCCGCCCTGGGGGTACGCCGGGGCTGATCGCCCTCGCCGGTGGCGGCGCCGTGTTGTTGTTCTTCGGAGCGACGAGCGTGTCGTCGACCGTGGCCAAGCCGGTGACCAAGATGATCGGCTGGCCCGTCGCCAAGGTGTACAAGGCGCCAGGACAGTTGGCATCCGAGAACGCCGGGCGGGCACCGCGGCGCACGTCGGCAACGGTCGCCGCATTGATGATCGGTGTGGCCCTGGTCAGCGCGTCGGCAGTGTTCGCCGCCTCGCTGCGCAACACCTTCGAGAAGGCGATGAACCGCGGCGTGACGGCCGATTGGGTCGTCACGGCCGGCGGGTTCGCGCTGCTCCCGGATGTCGTCTCGGAGACGCTCGCCGAGGTGCCCGAACTCTCGGCCGTGTCGGGCGTGCGCAGCGCGTCGGTGCAGATCGATGGTGACGAGAAGCTCTTTGGCGCCGGCGACCCGGTGGCCCTCGAGCAGCTCATCGATGTCGGTCTCGAGGACGGGGACTGGGAGGGAATGCAGGAGGGTGGCATCTTCGTCCACCAAGACCCCGCGGAGGACCTCGGCCTCGAGGTCGGCTCAACCGTCGAGGCGACGTTCCAGAACGGCGAGGTGCGCGAGATGCCGGTCGCCGGCATCTACAGCGACGCCTATCTCGTCGGTAACTGGCTGATGTCACAGACGGTGCTCGCGGAGACCGTCTCCGGTGAGCAGAGTGACTTCTTCGTCGCCCTGAAGACGGCCGAAGGAGTGAGCGAGGACGACGCTCGTGCTGCGATCGAAGACGCCCTGGTGGAGTATCCGCAGGTGAAGATCGAGACCGCCGATCAGTTCAAGGACTCGCAGGCGGAACAGATCGACCAGTTGCTCGTGATCATCACCGTGCTGCTCGGCTTCGCCATCATCATCGCCGTGTTGGGGATCTCGATCACCCTCGGTCTGGCCGTGTTCGAACGGACGCGGGAGATCGGTCTGATGCGTGCCGTCGGCATGACCAAGCGACAGACCCGCCGAATGGTGCGCTGGGAGGCGGTCATCGTGGCGACGTTCGGTGCCGTTGTCGGCATTGTCCTCGGCACGTTGATCGGCATCGTCCTGGCCTACGCCGTGCCCGACACGATCATCGACGGCATCTCGTTCTCGACGTCGACGATCATCGCCATCCTCATTGGCGCCGTCCTCGCCGGCTTCATCGCCGCCTTGTATCCCTCGATCAAGGCCAGCCGCATGGACGTACTGGAAGCCATCGCCACCGAATAACCCCCCAGGAGCGACCGATGGGTGTTTAGGGGACGGAACGGTCCCCTAAACACCCATCGGTTGTCGATTTCAGCCGGTCGAAAGCCAGGGGGTGTCGTCGGCGCGGAAGGCTTTGGCGGCGGGGTGCTGGTCGGTCGGGAGGTCGGCGATGACTGCAGGGACAGCCGGCGTCAGGCGAGTCTGGCACCCGGGACACCAGTAGAGGATGCGATCCGGGCCGGCGGAATGACGGGCGCGCACCGTGTCGGCGCAACGGAAACATCCCTGACCGGTTCGTCCGTAGACGCCGAGGCCGCCCGGCACGCCGGGCAGGGCGACCTGTTCGACGTGGGCGAGATTGGCGCGCAGCAGGCGGGCGGCAACGTTGACGATGCGACGAACCAGCACTTCGCCGAGGTCGCCAACTGGTGCGAACGGGTTCAACTCGCACGCCCACAGCACCTCACTCCGATAGACGTTGCCGAGGCCGCAGAACACACGCTGGTCGAGGAGCACCTCGCCGATCGGAGCGCGCTGGTCGTCGTAGGTCAGGACCAGCTCGACACACCGATCGAGGTCGGCGTCGACGCTGCACAGGTCGGGACCCAGTCGCCCGAACCAGGGGTGCCGCGAGATCCCTGGCTCCCGATACGTCTCGACCGTCGGGGCGTTGAAGCACACGGCCGTCCACGCCGCCGTCTCGATGACGGCGCGCATCTCACGGTGCGGCCGCTGCCAGATGTCGTCCTTGCGGTAGAGGTCCCAGAAGCCGGCCCGGCGCAAGTGGGCCTGGAGGATGATGCCGTCGTCCCATTCGATCGCGAGGTCCTTGCCAACGGTCTCCACCCGGACGATCGTGCGCCCCGCCTTGGGTACCACCCCGATCAGCTGGGGAGCGTCGAAGCGGACCATCTTCTTGTCGACGAGAGCGATTCGCAACGCCGCGGCGGTGTGGTGGATGGAGTCCCCCTCCGGCACGGAACCTCAGCGTACGCGACCCCCGAACGCGAGTGGTCGATACCCCATCCGGATCTACGGCAGGACGCCGCAGTGCGCGAGAGCCAGGCGGATGAGGCGATCGTGGCCGCCGGTCATCTGCTCGCGCACGGCCGGGCCGACCACTTCGCTCGGGCTGAACCAAGCGAGGTCGAGGGCTTCCTGCGTCGGGATGCAGTCGCCATCGACGGGCACGACGTAGGCGAGGCTGACGGCGTGGTGACGCGGGTCGTGGAACCCGGATCGCTCGGGGTCGGGGAAGTATTCGATGACGGTGAACGGCGACGGGTTCGGCGGCACATTGGGGAGGGCGAGTGGGCCGAGGTCCTTCTCGAGGTGGCGCAGCAAGGCATCGCGGATCCGTTCGCCGAACATCACCCGCCCGCTGACGACCATCCGGCTGATCGTCCCGTCGGCCGCCTGGCGCAGCAGCAGACCGATCTCGGTGACCTCGCCGCGCCCGTCGACGCGCACCGGCACCGCATCGACGTAGACGAGGGGAACGTGGGCACGCATCTGCTCGAGTTGGTCCGGCGACAGCCAGCCGGCCTCTGTCTCCGTGTCGATGTCGGACGGACTCGAGCCACTCACGGGCACCGAGTCTGGCAGACGCCGTCGTTAGTACGTGCGAAGCGTCACTCCGTGCCCGGCAGGGGTCCCACCGACGGCGTCGTCGTCGTGGCGCCGGCTTCCGCAGGGACGGTGGTCGGCACCGGGGTCGGGCATTCCGGAAGCGCAGAGAGCGTGATCGTGTACGTCGCCGACGTCGGGCCGGTCTCCGACCAACCCGTCGGCAGAACGGTCACGAAGCGAAGCTCCGGGAGCGAGCGTCGGGCGAACCCGACCGGGCCCGTGGTGCCGACATCGGCCCAGGCGTAACCGGCCTCGAGCGTGGCGGTGACGACGACCACGGTCTCGACGGTCGCGTCGTAGGGTCCCGGCGGATCCACCGTGTAGACGATGCCCGGCGTCGACGCCAGGTTCACCGAGGCCGGTACCACCGTGCCGTCGACGGCACAGCTCGCCATCACGACCTCAGGGGCGACGGGCAGCACCGTCGTGCACGACACGTCGGCGAAGGTATGGGTGTACGTCGCCGTCGTCGGCGACGTCTGCACCCATTCCTCAGGCAGCTCGGTCGGCCAGCCGACGCCGTCGCTGGCGAGCGTCGCCGTGACGATCACCGTCTGGCCCGCGGCGTACGGCGGGTCGGCGCTCACCGAGTAGGTGATCCCCTCGGTCTCGGGCAACGTCAACGTCGGCGGCGTCAGCACCCCGTCGACGCACTCGGCCGGATGGTTGTCCGGGAGGACGGGCACGACCTCGGAGCAGGACGCGGCCGCCAACTCGATCGTGAACGTCGCCGTCGCGAGGTCGACCACGGTCCACCCGTCGGGCAGCGGATCCGCCCAGGCATAGCCGTCGGCCAGCGTCGCGGTCACGGTCACCGTCGTGTCGACCGTTCCGTCGTACGGACCGGCCGGGTCGACCGCGTAGCTGATGCCCTCGGCCGGTGGCACGTCGATCGTCGGCTCGGTGACGACGCCGTTGGCGCACGTCGCCGCGTCGACGACCGGAGCGAGCGGCGATGCCGGCGTGCACGACACGTCGGCAAACGTCACCTCGTACGTCGCCGTCGTCGATGACGTCTCGTTCCAACCTGACGGCAGCTCGTCCGGCCAACCGACACCCTCTGGATCGAGCGTCGCCGTCACCACGACGACCTGTCCGGGCGCGTAGGGCGGGTCGGCGTCGGTCGTGTAGACGATCCCATCGGTCTCCGGCAAGGTGAGCGTCGGCTCGGTGACTGCACCATCGACACACTCGGCCTCGTCGATCGCCGGGGCAACCGGTGTCACCTCGTCGCACGTCGTGCCGACCAACTCGACCGTCAACGTCGCCGTGACCAGGTCGACGTAGACCCAGTCACCCGGCAGCGGACGCTTCCACTCATAGCCGTCGGCCAGCGTCGCCGTCACCGTCACGGTGATGCTTTCCGTGCCGTCGTACGGTCCCTCCGGATCGACGGCGTACGTCACGCCGTCGGTCTCCTCCGGCGTGATCGTCGGCTCGGTGACCTCGCCGTTCGTGCACGTCGCCTGCACGACGTCGGGATCGAGCGGCGTCGCCGGCGTGCACGACACGTCGTCGAACGTCACCGTGTAGGTGGCGGTCGTGGCGGACGTCTTCATCCAGCCTTCGGGCAGCTGCGCGGGCCAGCCGACTCCGGTCGGGTCGAGCGTCGCCGTCACAATCACCGTCTGCCCCGGGGCGTACGGCGGATCGGCGCTGGTCGAGTACGAAATCCCCTCCGTGCCTGGGATCGTCAACGTCGGCTCCGTAAGGGCACCGTCGACGCACTCGGCCTCATCGACGCCCGGCGCCACCGGCGGGGTCTCGGTGCACTCCTGGCCGACCAACTCGACCGTGAACGTCGCCGTCACGAGATCGACTTCGGTCCACCCTTCCGGCAGCTCGTCCGGCCAGGCATAGCCGTCGGCCAGCGTCGCCGTCACCGTCACCGTGTAATCCTCGGTCCCCTCGTACGGTCCGGCCGGATCGAGCGTGTACGTGATCCCCGGCACCGGCGTCGGCGTCACCGTGTGGTCGGTGACCACTCCGTTGGCGCACGTCGCCGGCACCACGCCCGGGTCGAGCGGGGTCGCCGGCGTGCACGACACGTCGGCAAACTCGACGGTGTACGTCGCCGTCGTCGCATTGACCCGAACCCAGCCGCTCGGCAGCGGATCCGGCCACGCCACACCGGTCGCAGCCAGCGTCGCCGTCACCACCACGGTGTCGCCGGGCTCATACGGCGGCGCAACGTCAGTCGTGTACGTGATCCCATCGGTCGTCGGCAGCGTCAACGTCGGCTCCGTCACCGCCCCATCGACACACTCCGCTTGGTCGATTCCGGGTGCCACCGGCTTCACCTCGGTGCACGACGCTGCGGTCAACGTCACGGTGAACGTTGCAGTGTCCAGATCGACGTAGGTCCATCCATCCGGTGCAGGCGTGGTCCAGGCGTAATCGTCAGCGAGCTCGGCCGTCACGAGGACCGGCGTGTCGACGTTCCCGTTGTAGGGACCGGCGGGGCTGAGCGTGTAGGTGATGCCGTCGGATTCTTCCGGCGTGATCGTCGGCGCCGTCACCGTGCCGTTGGCGCACGTCGCCTGGACCACCGCCGGATCCAACGGCGTCGCCGGCGTGCACGTCACGTCGGCGAACGTCACCGTGTACGTCGCCGTCGTCGACGACGTCTTGGTCCAGCCGGCCGGGAGCGTCAGCGGCCAGGCGACACCGGTGGCATCGAGCGTCGCCGTGACGATCACCGTCTGGCCCGGGGCGTACGGCGCGGCTTTGTCAGTCGTGTAGGTGATCCCTTGAGTCGTCGGCAGGGTGAGCGTCGGCTCGGTGAGCCCGCCGTTCACGCACTCGGCTTCGTCGATGATCGGCTCTGCTGGTGTGACGGTCTGGCACGTCGCCCCCTCCAGCTCGACGGTGAACGTCGCGGTGACGAGGTCGACCTCGGTCCACCCTTCCGGCAGGGAGTCTGGCCAGGCGTAGCCGTCGGCGAGCGTCGCCGTCACCGTCACCGTCGTGTCGACCGTGCCGTCGTACGGGCCCGGCGGGCTGAAGCTGTAGGAGATGCCCTCCACTGGCGGCACGTCGATCGCCGGCTCGGTGACCTCGCCGTCGGCGCACGTCGCCGCATCGACGACCGGGTCGAGCGGCGTCGCCGTCGTGCACGACACGTCGGCGAACGTCACCTCGTAGGTCGCCGTGGTCGCATCGACTCGCGTCCAGCCGTCCGGAAGCTCGTCAGGCCAGGCGACCCCGGTGTCGTCCAACGTCGCGGTCACGACCACGGTCTGGCCCGGCACGTACGGCGGGGGCGACGACGGGTTGGCGGTGTAGCTGATCCCGTCGGTGTCCGACAACCTCAGCGTCGGCTCGGTCAGGGCTCCATCGACGCACGCGGCCTCGTCGATCGCCGGCGCCACCGGCGTCACCTCGTCGCACGTCGTGCCAGCAAGCTCGACCTCGAACGTCGCCGTCACCGGATCGACGTAGGTCCAGCCGTCCGGTAGCGGACGCTTCCATTCGTAGCCGTCGGCCAAGGTCGCCGTCACCGTCACCGTGTAGTCGGTCTCCCCGTCGTACGGACCCTCGGGATCGAGGGCGTAGGTGATCCCCGCCACCGGTGTCGGCGTGAGCGTCGGCTCGGTGACCTCGCCGTCGGCGCAGGTCGCCTGGACGACGTCGGGATCCAACGGCGTCGCCGGCGTGCACTCCACATCGGCGAACGTCACGCTGTAGGTCGCCGTCGTGCTCGACGTCCTCGTCCAGCCGTCCGGCAACGGATCCGGCCAGCCCACTCCGGTCGGGTCGAGCGTCGCCGTCACGATCACCGTCTGGCCCGCGGCGTACGGCGGGTCGGCGTTGGTGGTGTAGGTGATCCCCTCCGTCTCCGGGATCGTTAACGTCGGCTCGGTCAACGCCCCGTCCACGCACTCCGCCTCGTCGATGCCCGGCGCCACCGGCTCGACCTCGTCGCACTCTGCCGCGACCAACTCGACCTCGAACGTCGCCGTCACCAGGTCGACCTCGGTCCAGCCTTCCGGCATTGGATCTGGCCACGCGTAGCCGTCGGCCAGCGTCGCCGTCACCGTCACCGTTTCGTCCTGGGTGCCGTCGTAGGTCGGGCCGGGAGGATCGAGCGTGTAGGTAATGCCCTCCACGGGCGTCGGCGTGACCGTGTGATCGGCAACGTCGCCGTTGACACAGGTCGCCGGCACCACGTCCGGATCCAGCGGCGTCGCCGGCGTACACGACACATCGTCGAACTCGACGGTGTACGTCGCCGTCGTCGCATTCACCAGAACCCAGCCGCTCGGCAGCGGATCCGGCCAGGCGACACCGGTCGCCGCCAGCGTCGCCGTCACCACCACCGTGTCGCCGGGCTCATACGGCGGCGGAACGTCGGCCGTGTAGGTGATCCCGTCCGTCGTCGGCAACGTCAACGTCGGCTCGGTCACCGCTCCATCGACACACTCCGCCTGGTCGACCCCCGGCGCCACAGGCGTCGTCGGCGTGCACGTCGCTGCCGCCAACGTCACCGTGAACGTCGCCGTGGTAGGCGACGTCTCCGTCCACCCGGCGGGCAACGTGTCAGGCCAGGCGTAGCCGTCAGCCAGGGTCGCCGTCACCGTCACTGTCGTGGCGACCGTCCCGTCGTAGGGACCCGTCGGGCTGAGCGTGTAGCTGATCCCGTCCGCCGGCGTCGGCGTGATCGTCGGCGCTGTCACCGTTCCGTTGGCGCACGTCGCCTGCACCACGACGGGATCCAACGGCGTCGCGGGCGTACACGACACATCGGCGAACGTCACCGTGTACGTCGCCGTCGTCGGCGACGTCTTGACCCAATCGCCGGGGAGCGGATCGATCCAGGCGACACCAGAGGGGTTCAGCGTCGCCGTCACCACCACCGTCTGACCAGGCGAGTATGGAGGCTGCGCGTCGACGGCATACGAAATCCCGGGCACAGGAAACAGCAGGAGGGTCGGCTCCGTCACCGCCCCGTCGACGCAGTCGGCTTGGATGATGCTCGGCAGCGCCGGTGCCACAATACGACACGTCGCCCCGACGAGCTCGACGGTGAACGTCGCCGTCGTCGCATCGACTCTTGTCCAGCCCTCGGGCAACGGGTCAACCCATTCGAAGCCGTCGTCCAGTGTCGCCGTCACCGTGACGGTGTGGTTCTTCGTTCCGTCGTACGGCCCTGCCGGCGTCAGCGTGTAGGTGATCTCGCCCGACGGCGTCGGCGTGATCGTCGGTGCCGTGACGACGCCATTGGCGCATGTCGCTTGCACGACATCAGGATCCAACGGTTTCGCCGGGGCGCAGCTCGCGTCGGCGAATGTGACGGTGTAGGTCGCCGTCGTCGGCGACGTCTCGGTCCAGCCAGGTGGCAGCGTTCCTGGCCAGGCGAAGCCAGCGGTTCCGATCAGCGTCGCGGTGATCACCACCGTGTCACCCGGCGCGTACGGCGCAGGCTGGTCGGTCGTGTAGATGATCCCGTCGGTTTGAGCGAGCGTCAGCGTCGGCTCGGTCACCGCGCCGTCGACGCATTCCGCTTGGTCGATCTCGGGCGCGACCGGCGAGACCTCTGTGCACGTCCCGGCGACCAACTGCACCGTGAACGTGGCCGTCGTCGCGTCGACGCGCGTCCAACCCGCTGGCAGCGGGTCGACCCACGCGTAGCCGTCAGCGAGGGTCGCCGTCACCGTCACCGTCGTGTCCACAGTGCCGTCGTAGGGACCCTCAGGATCCAGCGCGTAGGAGATCCCGGTTGTTTCGGGCGTGGTGATCGTGGGGTCGGTGACTTCCCCGTTTCGGCACGTCGCCGCCTCCACTGTTGGATCCACCGGCGTTGCCGGCGCGCAGCCGACGTCGGCGAACGTGACCGTGTACGTCGCGGTCGTATCCGACGTCTCCGTCCAGCGTGGCGGCAGCGTGTCAGGCCACACGTACCCGGCCGCCAACGTCGCTGTCACCGTCACCGTCTGGCCGGGCGCGTAGGGCGGATCGGCGCTGGCCGTGTAGCTGATCCGCTCCGAGTCCTCTGGAAGCGTCAGTGTCGGCTCGGTGAGCGCCCCGTCCACACACTCGGCTTGGTCGACGGTCGGCGCCACGGGCACGACGACCGGGATCGTCGCGTTGTTGAGAGAACATCGGACGATGGCGTCGAACGGGATCGCGCCGAGGTTGGCCGGCAACGCCGTGAACGGCACATTTCGATCCTGTCCGGACGCGCTGTCGATCGAGCAGGCGCCGTTGACGAAGCGATACCCCGGTTTGACCACCTCGTTGAGCGTCATGGTGACGCTGCCGGGCACCGGTTGGGCCTCGGTGCCGAGAACCCACTCGAACGTCGCCGTGCCGACGGCTCCGGTGGTCCTCGTGCGGCTCGCCGGCGGCACCGCAACCACTGCCGGGTTGCGCCACTGGAACCGAGTACCGGCCGGGGTGACCGCGGTGACCGTGGCAGTCACATCCCAGCCCGGCGTCAGAACACCGTCGACGAGCTTGCTCACCGTCATCGACGACGAGCACAGGCCATACACGAGGTCCTGGAGGCTGTCGGCGAGATCGTCGAAGTTGGTCACCGTCGAGTAGTCGTTCGTCGCGATGTCCGTCCCCCGGCTCGACCCGCTGACCGCCGCTAGCTCGGACGTGTGTCCGGCGACGTCGCCGACCCCGACGACGAACATGCGGGTACCGCTGTTCTTGATCTCATTGGCGTGCGTGACTGCGTACTCCAATACCCTGCTGCTGGAGTTGTTGTGTGCGCCGTGAACGCCGGACCGGTTCGGCTGCCCGTCGGTGAGGAACAGTGTGAGATCGGCGTCTGCCGGGCCGCCGATTCCGTTGGCCCGGTACAGGCCATCGTCCCAGTTGGTGCCCCTGGTGTTCGACCCGTTCGGGTTGAAGCCATTGATGTACGCGTCGAACTGGCCGCGCGTGCCGTCGTTGAGCGGCGTGAACTGGATTGGCACCGTCGCCTGTTCGGAGAATTCCACGACAGCGACGGTGGATCCGGTGTTGTTCAACGTGTCGATGAACGTCCTGAGCGCGGTCTTGACCGCGTTGGTGGCCCCGGCCTGGTGGATCGAGTACGACTCGTCGACCACGAGCGTCACGGTGATCCCGCACGCAGCCTGCAACGGCGGGTTCGGCGCCGGAGGGGCCACCGCCTGCACGATGGGGGGGCAGCCGGGCGGCGGAGCTGGCGGTGGCGGCGGCGGTGGCAACGGTTCGTCGTTCGGGTTCGGCGGTGGCTCCTCGTCCGGCGGCGGAGTGGCAGGAGGGCAGATCCGGGGCGGCGGCCGCGTTTCCGTGGTCTCTGGCTCCGTCGTCGGTGGTTCCGTCGTCGGTGGTGGCTCACGGATCAGGAAGTCGACACCGGTCACGTCGCCGGCCGTAGCATCGGCGGGCAGATCCTGAGGCCCGACGACCTCGAAACCCTCACCTGGGAAGACCCTGACGGTGTACACGCCGGGTGGAACGTCCTCGAACAGGTAGCTGCCGTCAGGCGCGACGGCCACAAGGTTCACGAAGTTGCCGTCCGCGTCCAGCAGCAAGACGTTTGTGCTGGGCGGCACCCCGATCGGGTCGCCCGCGGCGTTCTGCGCGGTGACCGTGCCGGAGATGTCCACCGTGGTCGGCGGCGGCACCTGCTGCAGCAAGAAGTCGACGCCGGTCACGTCGCCGCTCGAGGCATTGGCGGCCAGCTGGGCCGGTCCGACCACCGTGAAGCCGGCCGGAGCGACGATCGCGACGACGTACTCGGCGGCAGGGACTTCGTCGAACAGGTAGGTGCCGTCGGGGTTGGCGGTCGTGGTGAACGGGTTACCGACGCTGTCGAGCGCAGGAGAACCGTCCGGGTTGAGCAGTTGGAGGGTGGTTCCAGCGGGCGGGCCGGCCAACGGGACCCCGCCGGAGGTCTGCGCGCTGACCGTGCCGGAGACGTCCGAGGTCCGTGCGGCGAACCACAGCTGAAAGCGAGGTGTGCCGGACTGCGGCACGGAGACGATGGTCAGCGACGTCACCGGGACGGTCGGCCGGAACCAGCCGGTGGCCCCAGCGGAGTCGGCGTTGGCGCCGGTCAGCGTCACGCTGTCGGCCGCCACGGTCGCCGTTGGCACCGCGCTCTGCGCGCCGCCGCAGCCGGTCGGGATGGTCGCTCCCGAGCAGTAGTTGAACGCTCCTTGTAGGCCGAGTTGAGCGCCGGTGAGCGGTCCGTTCGGCCCGATGGCGGAGACGGTCACGGTCTCGACGTCGACATCGCCGACCGCGAATCCCCATCCAGGAGGCGTCGGCGTGGCGAACTGGAACGTCGTCGTCGAGACCCCGAGGGCCAGGAACTCCTGGTCCGCCGTCGACTCGAAGGTCGCGCCGAACGGCGTCTCCTCGTTGAGGAAGAAGTCGGCACCGGGGTCCAACACGGGAGCCTCGCTGTCGGTTGCGAAGGTCGCCGGCGGGAATCCTGGAGCCGGGATCGCCATCGTGCCGGTGCCCGTAGCTTCGTCCAGGTCCCACGTCGGTTGGGCCACGACGGAGAGCACGCCGATGCCTGGCTCCTCCTCGAGCGGCGGCTCGACCGACATGGCATCGCAGTCGTTCGCCGCCGCCTGGCCTTCCGGGTTCGAGCCGCTGACGTCGGCACACAACTCGATAGTCGGCGGGGCGGCCTCGTCGAGCCCGCCGTGCACGTCGACCTTCACCGGCGCGCCACCGGCAACGCCGGTGATCGTGACCACCAGCGACACGGCGCGCAACCCCGGCCGGCTCACGTCTATGGGTGTCGGCCCGACCGGGTACTCGCGGGTCGTCTCGTCGCTGTAGGCCACTCGCACCGATGCGGATCCGCCGGCGACGCCCACGTGTGTCACGTCGACACCGGCGAAACCGCTCGAACCGCCGCCCGGCAGCGTGACCTCGATGTCGGCGACGTCGGTCGAGGAGTTGGTGATCTCGACGACGGCGGCCACAACGGACCCTTCGCCCGACGTGGCGACGTCGCCCTCGTCGTCGAGGAAGTTGCCGTTGCCGTCTGGGAACAGCCTCGTCGTGACGGTCACCGCCGGCGGCCCCGGCATGCTGCTGTCCGTCGGCTCACTGCTGTCCGTCGGCTCGCTCGTCAGCGGCGGTTCGCTCGACGCTGGTTCCGACGGGACGGGAGGCTCCGTAGCCGAAGGCTCGGTGGTGGCTACCGGCTCAGTCGCTGGTGGCTCGGTCGCCGGCGGCTCAGTCGCCGGCGGCTCGGCTGTCGTGGTTGGCACGGCCGACGTCGTGGGCTCCTCCGTCGGCGGCGGCTCGGTCGGCGGCGTCGTGGCGTAAACGGACAGCGGCACGATCGACAGTGCGCCGACGCAGCCGACGAATGCCAGCGTTCGCCGCCCACGACGGTTCACGATGCGAACATTACGCAGCGAGCGGGTCCGAGAGACGAACTCAAGTCCGGCGGTCACCGAGTTACAACGGCAGGTCGCCCGTCGCCCGGCGCGTGCTGCCGGTGTCGGTGTAGGCGGCGATGGAGCGCTGGGCGATGCGCATTTGGTGGATCTCGTCGGCACCGTCGGCGAGACGGGCCCAGCGGGCGTGTTGATACATGTGCGCCAGCGGCGTGTCCGTGGAGTAACCGAGGGCACCGTGGACCTGGATCGAGCGGTCGATCACTCGGTTGACCATGTTGGCGACGAAGTGTTTGGCCATCGACACCTCCGACTTGAAGTCGACGGTGTCGTCGGACTGATGTCGATCGAGCTTGTAGGCGGCGTGGAGGACCATCAACTTGGCCTGATACAGCTCCATCGTCGAGTCGGCGATGAGCCACTGGATGCCCTGCTTCTCGGCCAGCGAGGAGCCGTGGGAGAAGCGGTTGAGCGCGCGGTCGACCATCATGTCGAGGGCGACTTCCGCCTGGGCGATCCAGCGCATGCAGTGGGCGAGCCGCGCCGGGCCGAGCCGGTACTGGCCGAGGCGGTGCCCCTCTCCCCTGCCGCCCAGGCGTTGCGAGTCGTGCACGCGCAGATCGTCGATGCGGATCTCGGAGTGGCCGGTGCTTCCGTGCATCGTCTCGATCTGGCGAACCTCTGTCCAGCCGTCGGTGGGGAGGTCGACGATGAACGCCGTGTTCGCTGCTTGGGCGACGTCGGGGTTCTCCTCGGTACGGGCGATGAGGATGGCGAAGTTGGCGCGGTGGGCGTTGGAGATGAACCACTTGTGGCCGTTGATCACCCACTCGTCGCCGTCGGGCTCGGCCCGCGTGCGGATCAGCGTTGGATCGGAACCGGCCACTTCCGGTTCGGTCATGGCGAAGCACGACCACACCGACCCCTCGCACAGCGGTCGCAGGTAGCACTCCTTCTGATCGTCCGTGGCGAAGTGCAACAGCGTGTGCATGTTGCCCTCGTCGGGCGCCTGGCAGTTGAGCACCCACGGTCCGTGATACGTGCGGGCGGCCTCAGCCTGGACCATCGCCAGGGCGACGTGGCCGAGCCCCATGCCGCCCCACTCCGGCGGCATCTGCGGCAGCCACAGCCCGGCCTCGCGGGCGGCGGACCGCAGGGCGAGCAACTCGCGGTAGTACGCACCCCGATCTGTCTCGCGCAACGCGTCGGACTCGATCCGTTGCTCCGCGGGCCGGACGACATCGTCGACAAACGTTCGGACCCGTCCGCGCACCTCCTCGAGGTCGGCGGGCAGGCTGAAGTCGATCGCCATCGTCGGGACAGTACCGGGGTCTGGGCGGTGCCCAGGATTGGTGGCCGGGTTAACGTCCTCGCATGCAGGTCTCCGTGCTGGGGGGCGGGTCCTGGGGGACCACGATGGCGTCACTCATCGCCGCCCGCCATCCGACGATGCTGTGGGCCCGCGATCCGGACGTCGCCGACGAGGTCAACACCGAGCGCACCAACGAGTCCTATCTACCGGGCTTCCGCCTCAACACCAAGCTGACCGCGACGGCCGACCTCGAGGAAGCGTCTCGTCACGCCGAACTGCTCATCGTCGGCGTGCCGACCTCCGCCGTGCGCTCGACGATGGAGACGGCGACGAAGTGGATCCACCCGTGGATCCCGATCGTCAGCCTGTCGAAGGGGCTCGAGCAGAAGTCGTTGCTGCGGATGACGCAGGTGATCGCCGACGTCACGCCGGGTCGCCCGGTGGCGGCATTGACGGGGCCGAACATCGCCCGCGAGATCATGTCCGGCCAGGCCGCCGCCGCCGTGATCGCCACCGAGGACCTCGCCGTCGGCGGAGCAATCCAGGCGGTGCTCACCCGCGGGCTGTTCCGCGTCTACCTCAACCACGATGTCGTCGGCTGCGAGCTCGCCGGGGCGTTGAAGAACGTCGTCGCCATCGCCGCCGGGATCGCCCAGGGCCTCGGCGTCGGCGACAACACTCGGGCGGCGGTGATGACCCGCGGTCTCGCCGAGATCACCCGCCTCGGCGTGGCGATGGGCGGCGAGGCGATCACGTTCGCCGGGCTGGCGGGGATGGGCGACCTGATCACGACGTGCGTCAGCCCGCACAGTCGCAACCGCCACGTCGGCGAGCAACTCGGCCGCGGCCGCAAGCTGGCCGACATCCTCGGCGAGATGCACATGGTCGCCGAGGGCGTGAAGACGGCGACGACCGTGCGCGACCTGGCCAAGCGACACGGCGTCCCGATGCCCGTGTGCGAGGAGATCTACAAGGTCGTCAATGGCCGCACCAGCGCAGCGCGTGCCTACGCCGGCCTCCGAGTCCGCCCCGGCCACGAAAACGAGCCCGGCTGAGATCCCGGCCGCGACCGATGGGTGTTTCGGGGACTGTTTCGTCCCGCAAACACCCATCGGTCCGCAGTTTCCGGTGCGCGCCATCGCCGTCGTCTGAGCAGCGCACACCCCTACGCTCCTCGTCGATGGAGCAGGTGATCGTGCGGCCAATCGAGCCAAGCGATGCCGACGGATACCTCGCGGTCTTCGAAGCGGTGGCGGCCGAGGGTCGCTGGATCGGTACTGAAGCGCCGATGGCCGACGATCGCAAGGCCCGGATCCGGGCGGCGGTGGAACAGCCGAGCGACCAGTCGTACACATTGGTTGCGGTCGACGGCGAACGCGTCGTCGGGTTCGCCCACGTCGACGTCGAGCGGGGCCGCGGTTATCTCGGGATGGCGTTGCTGGGGGACTACCGCGGCCGAGGCCTCGGCAAGGAGTTGCTCAACGGTTGTGTCGAGTGGTCGCGCCGGGCCGGCGTTCACAAGGTCGACCTCGAGGTGTGGCCGCACAACACCGCGGCAAGACGGCTGTACGAGGGGGCCGGGTTCGTGATCGAGGGCCACCGCCGTCGCCACTGGCGCCGCAGCAATGGCCAGCTGTGGGACTCGATCGAGATGAGCCTCATCCTCGACGAGGAGTCACCTGGCTCGCCGTACTGAAGTGGCCCAGAGTCCGAAGTGCCGACCGACACGACCATGTCGTGCCTCCTGCGTCGGCACTTGTCGCCCGCCCGCTCAGGTTCGTCCGGCTCAGGCCAGGCCGGCGCTCGATGCGAGCTGTTCGAGGCGATCGAGCCGAGCCGCGAGCGACGTGACCGTTGCCTCCAACTCCTCGACGCGCTTCTGCAACGGATTCAGCGACTCGCCGCGCCACTCCGGCTCGGCGAAGTCGAGCGGGCCGGTGATATCGCCGACGTCGTCGATCCCGTCGACGCCGTCGTCACGTTCGTCGTCGGCTGATGGTGGCGAACCGATTGCCGCGGCCCACCGGTCGTCACGCTCGCCTGGTCGCCGCCCGAGCCGCACCGCAAGCGGTTCCGGGCTTCGCGCCGCGAGGGCGTCGAGCAGCTCCTCGATCGTCGACTCCTCGTCGGCAGGCAGCAGGCGGTCGACTCGGGCGCGGATCTCGGCGACGGTCTGGGGTCCCCGGAGCGCGAGCGCAGCGAGGACGAGCAGCTCACCGCCGGACAGACGCCATCGCTCGTTGGCGGTGTGTCGATAGCGGGTCGTGCGCCCGCCGTGGGATGGGTGGACGAAGCGGATCAGTCCGACCGACTTGAGTGACAGCAGAGCCGCCTCGACGGTGCGGTCGTCGTAGGACACCACCGGCCGGCGATTGGTCGCCTGGTTGCAGGCCAGGCGAAGGGCGTTGAGCGTCAGCGGGTAGCTCTCCGGGACCGCCGCCTCCTTCTCGATCAGGGCGGCGAGAACGCGGACCTCGGGATCGGTGAGCGCCATCGCGCCAGTCTGATCGACTTCAGGCGAACGTGTCGACCACCGCCGCCAGTTCGGCGACGGGATCGAGGGCGATCGCTGCGGACCCGGATCCGCCGGCGACGACGACCACGAGACTCCGATCAACACGGGCCGCGGCGAACGTCGCTGACGTCCCATAAGCGTTTCCCTCGTGGTCCATCGTCACGGCGACGTCGAGGCGGGCACTTGCCTCGCCGACGCCCAGATCGCCCTCGGTGGTGACGCCAATCTCCACGGCCGATCCCTCGGAGGGCGCCGCTCCCGCCAGCTGCCCGGTCATGCACGCCGCCGTCGCTTCCGCACCGAGCCGCTGGACGAACTCGTCGAACATGACGACGGCTGACGCCTCAGCGGTGAGCACGACCGCGCCGGCGTACCCGAACTCGCCGATGCCGTCCTCGCTGACGCCGTCCTCCCGATCGTCGCCGGTCAGCTCGAAGTCGTCGGAGAACGCTCGCGCCGTCTCCCCCTCGAGCCGCACGTCGGTGTAGTCGAGGTAGCGCTCGAAGCCGCCGAGGCACGGCCCGAACTCGGACTCCTCGGCGTCAGATTCGCTCCCCGCGGACTGGGCGAACGGGCCGGTCGACATCCAACCGGCGGCCGTGAGTCGTTGGTTGAACACGGCGACGGCCGCTTCGGCGGCGGCTTGATCAACCGGGTCGACCGACGTTGGTATCACACCGACCGCGCCCACGAGCAGCGGCGCGGCGGCAGACACGACGAGCCGGCGAGACATCACGGCGGACGGTATCTGGGAGTAGCGGGCTCGGGAACGGAATACTCATGGCCGTGAGCAGCGACTCGCCGATCGTCATGGCGCGAGCACCAGGGCGCGTGAACCTGATTGGCGATCACACCGATTACACCGGCGGGCTGTGCTTTCCGATCGCCATCGACCGAGCCGTCGAGATCTCCGGGTACCGCGACCGGGCGCTCGGCGAGGTCCGGTTGACGAGCGACGGGCTCCCCGACGCCGTGGTCGCCCTCGATGTCAGTGAACCGGCAGCCGTGCAACCCGAGTGGGCGCGCTACGTCGCCGGGATCGTCAACCAGCTGCGGCCGACGGCGGGGTTCAACGGTGTCGTGCGGAGTGACCTGCCGGCGGGCTCGGGACTGTCGTCGAGCGCCGCCCTCGAGGTCGCGTGTGCCCTGGCGATGGGTGCAGACCACGGCGACCCGATCGGCTTGGCCAGGATGTGTCAAGCCGCCGAACACGCCGCCCGCGGCGTCCCGACAGGGCTGCTCGACCAACTCGCCGCGATCTGCGGCGTGGCGGGAAGCGGCCTTTATCTCGACTGTCGGTCGTTCGAGGTCGTCCCGGTGCCGCTGCCCCCATCCGACGTCGCCCGGTGGCTGGTGATCTGGGCCGGTGCCCGCTCGCTCGCCGACTCCGGCTACGCCGACCGAGTCGTCGAGTTGGCCGCTGCGGAGGCGGCCATCGGACCGTTGCGCGATGCCTCAGCCGCCGCCCTCGCCGAGCTCGACGATCCGACGATCCGCGCCCGCGCCCGCCACGTGCTTTCCGAGAACCGCCGCGTCGACGACTTTGCCGCGGCGATCGCCGGTGGTGACCTCGCTGGCGCCGGCGGGTTGATGTCGGAAAGTCATCGCAGCCTGAGCGGAGACTTCGACTGCTCGACAGCTTCGATCGACGAACTGTGCCAGTCGCTGTGGGGAACGCCCGGCGTGTACGGAGCGCGGATGACCGGTGGTGGCTGGGGTGGCTGTGTCGTTGCCCTCACCGAGCCCGGTGCAGTCGACGCCTCGGCATTCGACTCGGCGTGGTGGGTGCAGCCCAGCGCCGGCGCCGACGTCCGCACCGGCGACTGAGCTAAGCGAGGATCCGTCAGTCGGCAGCGACACCGTGGACTGCGGAGTTGGTGGCAACCACCGGCGGCCGCGACGGGGCACTCGATCTGACCAAGGAACGCCGTGCCGCGCTGGCGAGCGCCAGCAAGCGGAAGCGCTTGCGGGGGACGAGGCGAACCCTGGCCGCCTCCTCGAGCAGTTCTCGCTGGCGAAGCACCGCCAGCTGCTCGGCCATGTATGGATGCATGCTCATCGATGGTCTCCGATCGTCGAATCGTTGCGATTCGTCAGGTACGAGGACATGGGAGTGACCTCGGGCGATACGTGACACCCGTCGCTCGTCGTCGACAATTCGCCGTCGCGGGACTGTGCCCTCTGCTTACGTAATGCCGGCGTCACACCGCCATATCACCGCCAAATCACCGCCATATCACCGCCTGCTTTGCGCGAGTGGGCACTCGTTCGTGGCTCTGGACTGCGAGCGAGGAGGAACAAGGGGCTGTGCCACATGACCGTGGACGCGAGAACCGACGGGGAGCTGGTGGAGGCCTACCTCGCCGGCGACCGCGTCGCCCTCGCCGCGCTGTACGACCGGTTCGCCGGTGGACTGTTCGACACGGCCCGGGCGATGCTCGGCAACGGCGACGACGCTGCCGACGTCGTCCAGGACGTGTTCTGCGTGGCTGCGGCCAAGCTCGGCCAGCTGCGTGATCGGAACCGTGTGAAGCCGTGGATGTACGCCATCGCCCGTCACGAGGTGTTCCGCCGGACCAAGCGCCGGCGCCGTGAGGCGCCCGTGCTCGATGCAGCCGGCGCGGGGGCCCGGGACCTTCCTGCCGCGGCCGATCCGCGGGCAATCGGCGCCTACGTCGTCACCCGACGGTGACCGACGGGATTGCCCCGACTTGGCCACCGTCTTGGCCGGTTGGGACGGCACGTTCGACGCCCTCTGGTGCCGATGCACGGTGTCGCCGATGTGCCACAGTCGCCGCGGACGCGCACGAACATCATGCTGCTCGAGGAACGCGACGGTCCGTGGACCGCCGACGACATCGAGGCGGCGTTGTTCGCCGAGCGCAGTGCTGTCACCGAGCTACTTCATCAGCCGCTCGTCGAAGCCTGCACCGCCAACCCGACGGTGGATCTCAACGGCGCCATGGTCGACCTCACCCTGGCGTGCGAGACGCTGGCGGCGTGGGACGGGACGTACACGCTCGACGCCCGTGGCGCCATCCTGTTCCGCGAGTGGCTTGCCCGATTCGACTACATCGAGCTGATCGACACCGGCCGCCTGTTCGCCGACGCTTTCGATCCGGCGAACCCGGCGACGACACCATCGACACCGGCCGAGGATCGGTCGCCCTGGCTTGTCGAGCTCGGCAGCGTCCTACAGTTGCTCGAGCTACTCGGCATCCCGGTCGATGCGCCGCTCGGTGACTGGCAGTTCGAGGTGCGCACCGGCGATCGCCTTCCGATCCGCGGCGGCACCGGCTTCGAGGGCGTCGCCAACATCGTCGGCTGCTGCGCCGACACCATGACGATGGGACCGATCCCCGACACCGGCGACTCGGTCAACGAACAATCGTTGCTGCGCGACCTGCCGGGCTATCCAGTGAGTGACGGATCGAGCTTCGTGATGGCGCTGGAGTTCACTCCCGATGGCCCCGTTGCCGAGGGGTTCCTCAACTACGGCAACCCAGACGACCCAGCGGCGCCGGCCTATCGGCTCGGGTTGGAGGCGTGGAGCGCCGGCGAGTGGCGGACGTTCCTGTTCCAACCGGAGGAGGTCGCGTCGGTGTCTTCGATGGAGATCACGGAGCTGTCGGTTCCTCGCTGAGCTCGGCGGCAAGCAACCCCCCGCCTACGTCGAGGCGGTGATGTTCGAGTGCCGCGCCGAGGTATCGGTAGGCCCACTCCTGTGCGAGTTGGCGGCTCTCGCAGAACACAATCGGGACGGCCGGGTAGCGCACTTGCAGCTCGGCGATGCCGTCGGCGACCACCCGAGGCCTGACCCGAGTCAGCTTGAAGATCGCCGAGTAGCGATCCTCGACGACCACCACGGCACGCGGCAGGGCGGCGAGGGCGGCCATGGCAAAGCGCAGCTTTCCATTGGTCACAGTGGCGACGAGGTCTGCGAGGCTCTTGCGCTCTACTACGGCGATCACCGCTGCGTTCTCGTCGGCGACGGCGTAGTCACCTGCGGGTAGGGCTTGTCGCACCGTCGTCGCCTGTTGGTGGCCGAAGTTCCAGGCGTATCGCTCGTGGGCATCGACGATGATCTCGATCGGCCCGCCACGTGCCTGTGCCGTCGGCAGCGAGACGTTGGGGCGGGCCTGCTTGGCGGTGCGGGCGCTCTGCCAGAAGATCACCTCGCGCCCACGGGCCTTGGTGAACACGAATTGCGAGCGGTTCTCTCGGCCGCGCTCGAGCACGAGGTCGATCGCCGCCCCGCGACGGACGCACGATCGGACCGGGATGCGCTCGATCACCTCGGGTTCGGCCGGCCAGCCGTCGGCGCGGTGGCAGTACAGCTTGGTGGTTCGCGGCCAGACGTCGCGGACCTTGAGCGTGACCGGGCTGGAGCCGAGCGGAATGCTGACGAGAAACGGCAGCGACGAGTCGGTGTCCGGGTTACGGGCGACCACGAACTCCACGCCCGACGATGCTATGAGCGGACGATGATAGGAACCGTGCAACCTGCGACACGGTCAGCGCTGGTGCTCCTCGCACCCCGGGTGCACGACGCCCTCTACGACCTGCGCTCCCGCCACCTGCGCAACCTCGGCCGCAAGATGCCGTCACACGTCACCGTGCTCTTCCCGTTCCGCAACCCCGTCGACGACGGGGCGGTCGCCGAGATCGAACAGATCTGCGCCGCGACCGCGCCGTTCGACGCGACGTTCGGCGAGGTCCGCCGCTTCGGAACCAGCGTCGTATGGTTGCAACCGGAGCCGGCACAACGGTTCGACGAGCTGACCTCGTTGGTGACGACGGCCTTCCCGGACTGCGCCCCCTACGCCGGCAAACACCGGACGTACACCCCGCACCTCAGCGTCGGCAGCCGTTTGACGCGCGAGGTCGCCAACGCCCTCGCCGCCGAGGTCGTCCCCCTGCTGCCGTTGCGCGACCGCATCGACGCCCTGTCGCTGATGTTCGAGACCGGTGACGGCTGGCGCCACGACCAGTCGTGGCCGCTGTGTGGCTCAGCAGCCTCCTAGCCCGCGTCCGGTCGAGGTCGGACGGTTCACGGCGCGTTGACCTGGATCTCGTGAAGGGCAAGTTGGAGTTCTTCGGCGACTTCGGCAGCCGTGGTGGGTGGTGGTCGCTTCCGTTGACACGACCGCGGTGCCGGTTCCGGCTCAAGTTGTCCGCCGGGGGTGTCGATCTCGATCGTCGTTGTGGTGATGCGGTCGGTGGTGACGCCGTCGAAGGAGAGGGTGCCGTCGGGTCGGTGCAGGGTGATTCGCCGGCCGGTGTGCAAGGTGAGGGTCCAGCCGCCTTCGTGGACGAGGTGGTGATGCAGTTCGCAGATCGGCACCAGGTTGTCGAGGTTGGTCGCCCCGAGGTGTTCCCAGAAGTCGACGTGATGGATCCGGCAGGCATCGAACGCCACGGTGCAGCCGGGCATGCAGCAGGTGCGGTACATCGCCCGTAACGCCCGCCGCTGCGCCCTCGTGGCGAGGCGGCATTGGCGGCCGACGGCGAGCACCTCGTGATCGCCGCTCAGCCAGACGGGCACGAGGCTGCCGTCGCAGCACAACCGGCGGATCACCTCGACCGGTAGTGCCTGACCGTCGGCGGTTTCGGCGACTTTCGCTTCGCCGCCGTGGAGCAGGGCGCTGTAGTCGATCAGAACCGACACCTCCGCTCCAGCCGCTGCTCCGCTGCTGTCGCTGGTGGGGCGGGTGATGTGGTCGACGATGGCGTCGGTCTGCAACTGATCCCAGCTGCGCTCGTCGCCGTCCTGGTTGACCGCCCGCGCCGCGCGATGGCGGCGTTGAACGCGGTCCACACCTTGGCGTCATCGAGCGGATCCAAGCTGAGCAACGTCTTGCACATCCCGGTGTGCTTGTCGACCCAACGCCGCACGTTGCGTTGCCGGCGCAGTTGCTCGTGACGAGACAACCCGCCGTCACCGGCGAGGTCACGGGCAAGGTCACCAACCTCACGATCGAACTGCTCAGGCGACATCGACGACGCCGCATTGACCAACGCCTCGGCGTGCTTGGCAAGCTTCGTCTTGCCGTCGTCGTCGAGCTGGCGCGCCGCCTTGGCCACGGCGTCGACATGACCGGCACCGATCACACCCTCGGCGAGCGCCGCACCCAGCTCCGGCATCCGCGCACACACGCCGCCACGTGCCGCCGCTGCTTCGGCGTCACGCTTGGCCCGGCGGCCGCCACCGGCGAGCACCGTCGCCGCCGCCTCACCACGACCCTGATCCGCGAGCTCGGCGGCCCGCGCGGCGATCCGCGCGTCGACGGCGTCGAGCCAACCCCGCACCCGCAACGAACGACGCACCAACCCGGCCAACCCCTCACTGTTGCGCTCTCCGGGTTCGGCGACCAACAACTTGACGAACGCGTCCAGCACCGTCCCGTCATCGGGCTCATCCCCCAACACCAACCGCTCGACACCCCTCACCGAACTCATGTATTGCGTATCCCTTTGAGTCCAGTCACTCCTATATGTTGTGATTCGTGGAGTCGGTGACGCCAAAGGCCGGGGTGCACTATCCGGGTACCTGGCAGTCGTTCGGGGCCTGGTTTCCCGATGACGACGCCTGCCGGCAGTTCCTCGCCAAGGTGCGCTGGCCAGACGGGTTCCGTTGCCCGAACTGCGGGGGCGACGAGTCGTGGACGACGGCGCGGGGCCTGTGGATGTGTCGCCGCTGTGGCCGTCAGACGTCGGTGACGGCGGGCACGATCTTTCACCGCAGCCGCTATCCGCTGCGCGTGTGGTTCTCGGCGATGTGGTTCGTGTGCGCCCAGAAGCACGGTGTCTCGGCGCTCGGTCTGCAACGTGTGCTCGGTCACGGCTCCTATGAGACGGCGTGGGCGTGGATGCACAAGCTGCGTCGAGCGATGGTCCGCCCGGATCGTGAGCGTCTCGGTGGCGATGGCGTCGCCGTGGAGATCGATCAGACCTTCATCGGTGGCCGTGGCCAGGGCAGGGGCGGGCCGCGTTACGCCAACAAGGAGGAGGTCGCGATCGCCGTCGAGCGCTTCCCACCACGTCGTTTGGGGCGGCTCAGGATGCGCAGCATCGACACCACCGACCGCAAGTACGAGCTGTTGCGCTTCTCCGAGGACTCGATCGCGGCGGGCACGATCCTCTACACCGACGGCGAGTCCTCCTACGCCTTCGTCGCCAAGAAGCTGCATCTCCAGCATGTCCCGATCGTCGTGCACTCGTCCCCGAACCCTGCCCACGAGCTGCTCCCCGGCGTCCATCGGGTCAGCTCGCTGCTCAAACGGTGGCTCGCCGGGACGATGCATTTCGGCCAGTCCGCTGAGCACCTCGACTACTACCTCGACGAGTTCACCTTCCGCTTCAACCGGCGCACCAGCCGATCCAAGAACCAGCAACCATGATGACATCACTGAGCGCCCGCGTCACGGGCGGCGTCGATACCCACGACGACGTTCACGTCGCGGCGGTACTCGATTCGGGCAGCGGCCGACACATCGACACTGCGTCGTTTCCAACCACGGCAGTTGGCTACGCAGCGCTGCTGAGTTGGATGGGCGAGCACGGCACGATCGATCGGGTTGGCGTCGAGTCGACAGGCTGCTGGGGTGCCGGGCTGACTCGTCATCTCACGTCGGCCGGCGTCGAGGTGATCGAGGTCGACCGCCCCGATCGCAAAGCACGTCGCCGCGATGGCAAGTCCGACCCGACCGATGCCGTCGCCGCCGCCCAGGCTGCTTTGTCGGGTCGGGCCACGGCGATCCCCAAGAGTCGGGATGGTTCGGTGGAGGCGATCCGCTCCTTGGAGATCGTCTACCACGCCGCAACGTTGGACCGCACACGGGCGATCAACCAGTTCAAAGCCCTCATCGTGACCGCCCCGGACGGACTCCGGCACCGTCTGCGCGACGGGCTCACGCTGAGCGCGCAGCTCGGTCGAGCCCGCCGGTTCACCGACAACCATCCCGACCCGATCGAGCGGCAGACCCGCTTCGCGATCCGCGAACTGGCCCGTCGGATCGGCTTCCTCGACGACCAGAACTGGCGACTCGAGCAGCGCATCGCCGAACTCGTCGCCGTTCACGCTCCGGCACTGCTCGGCCTGTTCGGTGTCGGACCACACGCCGCCGCACAGCTCCTCGCCGCCACCGGCGACAACCCAGATCGCCTCCGCTCCGAAGCATCCTTCGCCAAGCTCTGCGGGGCCTGCCCACTGCCAGCATCATCCGGCAAGACCAGCCGACACCGCCTCAACCGTGGCGGAGACCGCCGGGCCAACAACGCACTGTTCACGATCGTGCTCGTCCGCATGCGCTATCACCAACCCACCCGCGCCTACCTCGAACGCCGCACCGCCGAAGGCAAGACCCGCAAAGAGGTCATTCGCTGCCTCAAACGCTTCGTCGCCCGCGAGGTCTACACCGCCATCACCAACCCGCCAACCGACCTACCCACCGGCCAGCAGCTCCGAACCATCAGACTCCAACAAAACCTCAGCCTGACCACCGTCAGCAGTCACTCCAACACCAGCCCGACCCAACTCTCACGCCTCGAACGCGGCCTCAGCCACGACACCCGACTCGCCCGAGAGATCCGCGACTGGCTACTCACTCAAAGTTGACATCTATAGGAGCTTCAGTGTCTGCCGACGCCGATGCCAGGCTGTTCACAGTGGAGCTGCTTGACGTCGACGCGGCCGTCGCCGGTGGCCGGTTCGAACAGGCTCTCGACGAGTTCCGTCGCCTCGGCTTCGCCGTCCGGATGATCTCGCCGGCGGACGATCCGGCCGTCGCCCTGCTCGAAGGCGGCGGCATGACCATCCGCCTCGTCAGTGGCGACGCCGAATGGCCGGGAGCGCTCGCGATGCCGCCGCTCGTGCCGGCGTTCGAACTGAACCGGCACGCCGATACAGGGTGGGGCGTCGGGCGCGCCGAAATGCTGTACCGCGACTTGTTGCCGAGCCGCCAGGGTGGACGGTTCATCGCGTCGCACATCCGCATCCCCGACGCCGGGCCCGTCCCCGACGAGGTGCACTACCACAACATTCAGTTCCAGCTGATCTTCTGCGTCGCGGGCTGGGTCCGTCTCGTGTACCAAGGCCAAGGCGAGCCCTTCACGCTGAACGCCGGCGACTGTGTCCTGCAGCCACCGGGCATTCGCCACCGAGTGCTCGAGAGCTCTGGCAGCCTGGACGTCGTCGAGATCACCAGCCCCGCCGTGCATGAGACGTGGTTCGACCCGGACCAGTCGCTGCCGACGCCGCGGCAAGACCTCGACTTCGCCGGCCAACGGTTCGTGCTCCACCGCGCCGCCGAGGCGACGTGGACGACCTGGCGGGCGGAGGGCTTCGAATGTCGGGACACCGGCATCGGCGCGTCGACCGCCGGCATCGCCGGAGCACGAGTAGTGCGCGCCACACCGGGCGCCGAGACCGCTGTCGGCATCCACGACGGCGAGCTGCAGTTCTGGTTCGTGTTGTCGGGCGCGGCGAGCATGCTGCGACTCGATCGCCCAGCCGAACTGCTCACCGCCAATGACTCGGTCGCAGTCCCGGCGGAGATGGCTCACGGATTGGTGTCGGGCGATTCCGGCTGCGAGTTCCTCGAAGTCACGGTGCCGGCGCGCCCGGCCGTCTGATTGGGCACAGCGGGCCAGCGGCGTTGACCAGCCTGTCGTCGGCGGTGACGAGGTCGGTACCGAGCCACTCCGCCAGCGCCACGTACCACGCGTCGTACACCGTCAGGTCGTCGCGCAGTTGCCACACCCGATCGAGGAACGGCTCGATTGGATACTGGATCGACCGCAGCGTGCGCGTCTGCTCGACGGCCGCCGCCGCCCGGATCTGATCGAGCTTGCCGCGGCGGACCAGCCCACGTACTGCTGACACGACCTCGGCAGCGAAGATGCCCGGCACCTCGAGCACGGTGCGATCACGCAACTCCGACCTGGCGGCGTCACCGATGTCGCCTGCAACCACCAAAGCATCGGTGAACACCGACGCGTCGAACACCGTCATCGGCTGCTCAGTGGGATTCGCGGTCGGCTCGGACGAGATCTGCGGATCCGACACCAGCGAACCCTGCTCGACCCTCGGCGCGCATGCGCGACTCGACCTCGGCGACGAGCTCGGCCGGTGTGCGTAGCCGAGCAGTCCGGGTCAGCTCGGCGAGCAGGTACTCCTGAACGCTCATACCGGCGGCCGCTGCCCGTACCTGATAGGTCCGGTGGACGTCATCGGGCACGTTGCGAACCTGGATCGTCGCCATGGTTGCAGTGTAACGCTGACAGCGCTGTTCTAGCGCCAGGCGTCACGAGCGACGCGCAGACAGCTGAGCTAGCACGCGGGCGCCAGGACAAGAACGTGGAACTGCCATGGCGCGAGCTCCACGTAGAGGCCCTCTACATTCAGCTCTGTCCCATCGCGCTCGTACTGCACACCGGCGAGCACGTCGTCGAGTCGCCACGCTCGTCCAGCAAGGTCGTCCCAGGGCATCTGGATGCGCGCCGACGCCGGGACAACCGAGTAGTTGGTCACAACGAGCGATCGATGGTCCTCGTCGGTCCACGACCACGTGAGCAGCTGGTCGTAGCTGTGGTTGTCGGGCCAACCGGTCGCCGCGCAGAGCGCCCAGTCTCCGCGTCGGATCGCCGCCGCCGCACCGATCAGCAACAGGTAGAAGGCGCGCAACGCGTCGTCGACAGGTTCGTCGGGACGACGGCGGAGGAAGACCGGCAGACGCACCTGCCGACCCTCGAACTGGCCTTCGTGCCAGAGCGTCGCGCCCGGCAAGGTTGCCACCGCCACGGCGGCAGCACGCTCCGCCTCCGGGGACAGCTCGGCGGCAACACGGGGCTCGTCGTGGTTCTCGAGGAAGCGCACCAAACGGTGCTGATGGTCCAGGTCGGCGCGGAGGTGGCCGACGACCGACGATGCGTCTTCGTGGAGCAGGCGGTCGCACAGCCGCTTGTCGTAACAGAAGTCGAAGCCGAGCTGCTGGAGCCGCCATTCCAGGTCCCAGTACGCCTCGGCGATCAGCACGAAGCCGGGGTGCACGGCGCGGACGGCGTCGATCACCTCGCTCCAATACTCCCGATCCGGTGGCACTCCCGCCCGTTCGCCCCACGTCTGGGCGAAGACGTCGTTGAGCACCAACATCGCCATGTCGCAGCGCACACCGTCGGCTTGCGCCGCGATGTCGATCAGCGTCTTGGCTGCACTCGTGCGCATCCCGGGGGCGAAGGCGTTGAGTTGAGCGACATCGGGCCATGGCGGAAAGTAGGGGTCCCGGCCGCGCGCGAACGACCGCCTTGCCGACCTCGAGAAATGCCGCCGGCTCGCCGGCCAGGTCGTCGGCGGTTCCTTGGATGAACCGCTCGGGATGCTTGGCCAGCCATTGGTGGTCGGGCCCGACGTGGTTGGGCACGAAGTCGACGATCAGCCGCACGCCCCGTTCGGCCAGCGCGGCCCGCGCCGCCGCGAGGCCCTTCTCGCCCCCGAATCGACCGGCGACCCGATAGCGCCTGATCGAGTACGCCGATCCGATGACGTCGGCGTCGTCGAGGTCGGGCAGGGCGGTGCGGAACGACGCCATCTGATCGTCCGAACTCAGCGCCGACTCGGCGCCGAACCGGCTGCGCTGCCACACGCCCATCAGCCACACCGCATCGACGCCCATAGGTGTCACGCGGTCCCACTCCGCAGGCGAAACGTCCTTCAAGGTGGACTTCTTCCCAACCCGCCGGCCGACGTCGTACAGCCAGGCGGCAGTGTTCAACTCGTAGATGACCGGACGGTCGGGCCAACCGCTCATCTCGGTGCCGCGGCGCCGTAGACGAGGTGGCCCTTGAGGGCGCTCGACAGCAGGTCTTCGGGCTTGAGGTAGCCGAGCACCTGGATGATCCTGGCGACGAGGCCGGTCCATCCGGTCTGGTGGCTGGCGCCGAGGCCGGCGCCGGTGTCGCCGTGGAAGTACTCGTAGAACAGCAGCGGGTCCTTCCACAACGGATCGTCGCCGAACCGCTCGATCGCGCCGTGCACAGGACGACGGCCGTCGTCGCCCGGCAGGAAGGTCGACACCAGCCGCCGCCCGAGCTCCTCGGCAACCTCGAACAGCGTGCACGGCCGTCCCGAACCGGTGGGGCACTCGACCGTGAAGGAGTCGCCGTAGTAGGCGTACTGGTGCAGCAACCCACGCAGGAGCAGGTAGTTGACCGGGAACCACACCGGACCACGCCAGTTCGAGTTGCCGCCGAACATCCCGCTGTCCGACTCGCCCGGCAGGTAGCGCACCTCGTAACCCTGCCCGTGGACGTCGAGCGTGAACGGATTGTCGGCGTGCACCCGGGACAGGGCACGAACACCGTGGGGACCGAGGAACTCGTTCTCGTCGAGCATCCGGGCAAGGACCCGACGCAGCTTGTCCTCGTCGAGGACGGCCAGCATCCGCCGGCCATTGACGCCCGGCTCCCTGGCATCGTGGATCGTCGCCAGCAGTTCGGGCATCGAGTCGATCCGCCGGCGCAGCCGGCGCAGCAGCCCGTCGCTCACGTCGATCCCCTCGATCGGGAGCGACCATCGACGCGCTCGAGCGGCAGCAACCCGACCATCGAGCGCACCTTGAGCCGTGACGCCTGTCCGTCGGGGAGACGCAGCACGTCGTAGAAGAACCCGTCCTCCTCGTCCCACAACTCGTCGTCGTTGTCGCCGATGCGATCCATTGCCGCGGCGATGAACACGAAGTGCTCGGCGAACTTCAGCGTCATGTCCTCGTACATCGGATCGTGCTGGGACAGCTCGACGGCGATGCCGAGCATCGCCTGGGAGAAGAACGCCATCCACGCCGTGCCGTCGGATTGCTCGAGACGACCGCCGGTCGGCAGCGGCGAGCTGCGGTCGAACACGCCGATGTTGTCGAGGCCGAGGAACCCGCCCTCGAAGACGTTGCGCCCGGACGGGTCCTTGCGGTTGACCCACCACGTGAAGTTGACGAGCAGCTTCTGGAACGCCCGCTTCAGCCAGTCGACGTCACCGGCGCCGCGCTGTTCAACCTCCGACTCGTAGACGAACAGCGTCGCCCAGGCGTGGACCGGTGGGTTGACGTCGGAGAAGTTCCACTCGTAGGCGGGGAGCTGACCGTTGGGGTGGAGGTACAGCTCGTGGAGCATCAGCTCGAGCTGGCCCTTGGCGAAGTCGAGATCGACCATCGCCAGCGCCACGGTGTGGAAGGCGAGATCCCACGAGGCGTACCACGGGTACTCCCACGTGTCCGGCATCGAGATGACGTCGTCGTTGACCATGTGAAACCAGCTGCGGTTGCGCACATCGCCACCCTCGCCCTCGTCGCGCAGCGGGTGGACGTGATGCTCCTCGAGCCAGCGATCGAGATCGAAGAAGTAGTACTGCTTGCTCCACAGCATCGAGGCCAGCGCCTGACGCATCACGGAGGCCTCCTCGGCGGACGTCTGGGGCGGCGTGATCGAGGCGTAGAACTGGTCGGCCTCGGCGATGCGGGCCGCGAACAGCCGCTCGACGTCGTCGACGTCCTCGGCGCCGGCAGGGCACAGTCGAAGCCGGACGACACTGGAGCTCGTCGGCGGGAATCCCCAGCCGTACAGGGCGGCCGCCTTCGTGCCGGTGCGCGCCGGGTTGACCGCCTCGACCCGGCCGCTGGATCACGTACTCGTGGAAGGCGTCCTTGACGTACGGCGTGGCGTTCGGCGTGCCCCACAATCGCTCGGTGTTCGTCTCGTTGTCGGTGAACAGCAGCTCCGGCGCGCCGTCACAGCGCAATTCGAGCGCGCCGAGCTCGCTGTGCTCGACGGCGATCACCGCCGGTTCGGCGGCGCGCAGCGTGCCCTTCTCGCGCGCCCATCCACCACGTGTTGCGGAACCACAGCGACGGCAGCAGATGGATCGTCGCCGCGTCGGCACTTCGGTTGGCGACCGTGATCCGCACCTCGACGTCGTCGGGATCGCGCTTGGCGTACTCGACGTCGACGTCGACGAAGCGATTGCCGTCGAACACGCCGGTGTCGATCAGCTCGTACTCGGGGTCGAGTCGGGTACGCGATCGATTCGTCGCGACCAGGTCGTCGTACGGGTAACCGTCCAGCGGATAGCGATAGCGGAACTTCAGGTACGAGCTCGTCGGCGTGGCGTCGAGGAAGAAGTAGTACTCCTTGACGTCCTCGCCATGGTTGCCCTCGGCGTTGGTGAGCCCGAACATCCGCTCCTTGAGGATCGGGTCGACGCCGTTCCACACGGCGATCCCGAAGCACAGCCGCTGCCGCTCGTCGCACAGGCCGGCGATGCCGTCCTCACCCCATTGTACGTCCGCGAACGCGCCTGGTCGTGGGTGAAGTAGCTCCAGGCGTCGCCGTTGTCGCTGTAGTCCTCGCGCACCGTGCCCCATTGGCGCTCGCTGACGTACGGCCCCCATCGTCGCCACGGCACGCCGGCCCGCGTCGCCTCGAGACGGTCGGCTTCGACGCCGTGCGCCACCGCCGCTGCTCAGCCGTCGTCGACGGATGGGGCGTGGTGGTCGTGCTTCGAGTCGTCAGCCTCGTCGTGTTCGGCGTCGGCCTTGGTGGCGTGCACGGTTCCTGGCGGATGGTCGGGCGGTGTGTAGATCGAGTACAGCTTGAGCTCGCTGTCGCCCTCGTTGACGACGTCGTGCCACGTTCCGGCGGGGATGATCATCGCCCAGTCGTCGGACACGGCGTGCTCTTCGGCGACATCGTCTGCCGACCGTGCCGAGCTTGAGCGTTCCGCTGCCGCTCTCGATGCGGAGGAACTGGTCGAGGTTGTCGTGCATCTCCCAGCCGACGTTCTCGCCGACGGCGAGCGACATCACGGTGAGCTGGAGGTGCTGGCCGGTGTGCACCACGGTGCGAAACGTGGTGTTCGCCTTGGTGACGTCCTCGATGTCACCGACCCATCCGATCTTGCTGGGGTTGGAGTCGTGTCGCTCACGGACCGTCAGTCTCGCGCCAACGCCGCGGCGAGGTGCTGCTCGACGTCGACGTAGGCGTCGTCGGCAACGTCGATCACGACCTTGACGACACGGCCACCGGTGAACTCGAACTTCGGCTCGTACTCACTGCTCACGGCATCGCCACCGTCGTAGCCGATGCACAAGCCCTCACCACAGAGGCTGTAGCGCGAGGCAATCGTCTTGATCTCCTGCTCACCGACGACGTTGTCGTCGACGTAGAGCTTGAGCGTGCCGACCGGCGCGAAGTGCTCGGCCGGTCCCTGTCTTGGCGAAGTCGATACCGACGATGTGGGTTCCCGACGTCGGGGCAGCGGCGACGACCTTCTGCTCGGGCGGGATGCCGAGGAAGTTGTACACGTAGGTGAGCTTGCCCTCCTTGACGAACAGCGTGTACCCGCCGAAACGGGAACCATGGGCCACGATCACGCCCCGGGAGTCGGGCGTGAACTCGACCTCGGCGAGGATCCGGTACGACACGTTGATCGTGTTCGCCGCCGATGCCTCTGGAACCGCGGACGTTCCCGGGTAGTACGTGTACTGCCCGCTCGACGGGACGGCGACCTCGTACTCCAGCGCCCGGAAGTCCATGATCGACAGGTCGTTGAGTGGGAGCACGTCGTACTTCTTCGCTTCTTCGAGCCACAGCGCCTTGAGCTCCTCGAGTTTCTCCGGATTCTCCTCGGCGACGTCGTGAGCCTCGGACCGGTCCTCGTCGGTGTGGAACAGCTGCCAGCGGTCCTCGTCGAACTTGCCGAGCCCGATCGGGACCGGGCCGTGCTCGGCCGCAGCCTTCCAGCCCTCTGCCAGATGCCGCGCGTGCCGAGCATCTCGTAGTACTGGGTCTCCTTGCGTGTCGGCTCGTCGGCCGCAGTCGAACGAGTAGCGCATCGACACGCCGGGAAGCGGCGTCTGCTCGTGGCCGTCGACGACGTCGGGCATCGCGACACCACAGCAGTCGAGGATCGTCGGGACGATGTCGGTGCAGTGGTGGTACTGCTGGCGCACCTCGCCCTTCGCCGTGATTCCCGCCGGCCAGTGGATCACGAGCGGATCGCAGATCCCTCCTTGGTACTGCGAGTAGCGCTTGAACATCCGGAACGGCGTCGAGAAGCCCACCGCCCAACCGGTCGGGTAGTGGTTGTAGGCGTCGGGACCGCCGAGCCTGTCGATCAACGCGAGGTTCTCCTCGATGCTGTCGGGATAGCCGTTGAAGAACTTGTTCTCGTTGACCGAGCCGTTCGGGCTGCCCTCACCCGACGCGCCGTTGTCGGCGCAGTACAGGATCAGGGTGTTGTCGAGCTGGCCCGGACTCCTCGAGGTAGGCGACGATCCTGCCGACCTGGGCGTCGGTGTACTCCGAGAAGCCGGCATACACCTCGGCCATCTTGGAGAAGAGCCGCTTCTCGTCGTCGTTCAGCGAGTCCCATGGGCGCACGGCGTCGCCCGGCGAGAACGTGCCCTCGGTCATCGGGTTGATCGGCGTCAGCTCCGTGCCCTCGGGCAGGATGCCGCGCTCGATCATCCGCGGCAGCACCCACTCGCGGTAGGCCTCGTAGCCGTCGTCGAAGGCGCCCTTGTACTTGTCGATGTACTCCTGCGGAGCGTGGTGCGGGGCGTGATTGGCGCCAGGGCAGAACCACAGGTACCAGGGCTTGTCCGGCTCGGACTGCTTCGAGTCGCGGAGGAACTCGAGCGCCTTGTCGGCGAGGTCCTTGGACAGGTGGTACCCCTCGTCCGGTCCATACGGCTGGTTGACGTAGTGGTTGTCCTCGGCGAGGTCGGGGAACCACTGGTTCGTCTCGCCGCCGATGAAGCCGTAGAAGCGGTCGTAGCCCAGCCCGAGTGGCCAGTCCTTCTTCGACGAGCCCATCGTCCACGCGTCCACCGGCGTGTTGTGGTTCTTGCCGACCCAGAACGTGCTCCACCCGGCGTCGCGAAGCACGGTCGCCATCGTCGCGTTCGAGCGCGGGATGTGCGAGTTGTAGCCGGGGAACCCGACCGCCGTCTCCGAGATCGAGGCGAACCCGTTCTGGTGGTGGTTGCGGCCGGTCAGGAACACCGACCGGGTCGGCGAGCACAGCGCGGTCGTGTGCCACTGCGAGTACGTCAGGCCGTTGGCCGCCAGCCGATCCATCGTCGGCATGTTGATCCGGCCGCCGTACGGCGACCAGGCGGCGAGGCCGGTGTCGTCGTACAGCACGACGAGCACATTCGGTGCATCCCTCCGGCGCCTTGTCCGGCAGGAACGCCGGCCAGTCCGGCGTCGACTCGCGGATGTCGAGCTTGATCTCACCGCTGAACTGCTTGGCCACGGCGGTAGCCCTCCTGTTCCTGTTACGTCACCGCGGGGTCGGCAACGCCGAGATTTCTTAGCACGACGCGGAGAACTGTGCTCGCTCGTGCTCAGTCGCCTCTGTTCCTAATGGAAGGCCAAGGCGAGGTTGAGGCGCTCCTCGGGGAGATCAAGTGATTGTGATCATCCATTCCAACGTCGATCTCGACCCAGTTCACGCGCCCGGTGAATTTGGTCTCGCCGTAGTCGGTGGTGACGGGCGATTCGAGCTCGTTGCCGAGGTCGAGGCTCTCGTCGCCGGAGAACGGCATCGGCGTGGTGCGCTCGATGCGACCCTCACCAACGGCCTTGCCATCGATGTACAGGGTCACGCCTCCACCCTTGGCGACCCCACCGCCGTCATAGGCGAACTCCATCCGCACCTGATGGGTGCCTGCGGGGATCGCCGCCGTACCGTCCACGAACGTCTCCTCGAGCCCGAAGAAGTTGTAACAGAACTTCGGCTTGCCCTTCTTCGCGTACAAGCTGAAGCCCCCGACCAGTCCACCCATGGCGACGATCACGCCTTCGGCCCCGGTGTCCGGCACCTCCACTTCGGCGGTGACGTTGTACGACTTGTTCTTGGTGTTGATGACCGCCCACTCGAGCAGCCGGCTGCCGGGGAAGATCACCTGGCGGTCGCCCTGGATCAACTCCGGACGGCCGGCGATCTGGGCGTTGCCGCGCTCGGCGAAACGGTCGTCGAGCGGGATCACGTTGTACTTCGCCGCCTCGATCAACCACAGCCATCAGGTGAGAGGCGATTCGTCTCAGCAGCCGAACGCGTCGCGCAGCCGCTGACAAGATTCGCCCAGTCGCGCCGTGCTCAACGACGTGATCCGACGCCGGAAGGCGGCTCGTCCGATCGTGTGGACGTTGTCAAAGTTGACGACGCAGTCCGTCGGCACGCCGTCCCGATCAGGGCGCAGGTCGAGCTCGGACACAAGTCCTCGTCGGGTTCGCGTGAGGGCGGCGACCACTACCGAGTCGATCCGATCAGCGACTGGGTCGCGGGTGAGCACCAGCACCGGTCGATCCCCACCGGGCGTCGCGGCGAACCAGATCTCACCCCGTCGCATCGGCCCAGTCCGACCAGTCCTCGGCCGGACCCCAGTCGGCGATGGCCCCGAGCGCTTGTTCGTCGCCGCTCAACGGAGCGTCGCTCCACCTCCGGACGTCGTACTCCGACTCGAGCTGGACGAGATGCCGATGCAGCGCGTCCCGAAGGAGTTGTGACTTGTCGACACCAAGCCGCTCGGCCCACGCCTGGGCCGCACCGGCGTCCTCGTCGCCCACCCGGAAGCTGAGCATCGTCATACACTGACTCTAGCACGTATGACAGCAGGTCAGACTAGGTGTTGCGGCGGCGGCCCCGGTTGTCCGCCCACGACGCCACCGACAGCAACACGTACACGATCGACAGGGCCATCGGCACCCATCGCTCGTCGTCACCTGTCAGCGGAATCAGCACGGGCGGGTGGTGTGGGGCTGGGGCGTCCCGGCCGCGTCCGATGGGTGTTCTCATGACCGAACCGTCATGAGAACACCCATCGGTTGTTTCGCTCCGCCGTTTCAGCCGGCCGGCGGCCATGTGGTGGTCGTCACCTCCGGTGCCGGTGCCACCTCGGCGGGCGCCGGCTCGGTCGGCTCAGGTGTCGCCGCGACCGTCGTCGTCGGTGCCACGGTCGGTTCGCGCGGGACCGCCGTAGTCAGTCGGCTCGGGCGGTCGTCGTCGGGTCTCGACAACTGGTGCCCGTCGTCGTCGGCGCAACCGTGGTCGTCGGTGCCGCTGGCTGCTCGGGGACGATGAGGCCGATGTCGAGGTCATCTTCGACGCCGGCGGTCTCACCGACCACGAGGCGGACCGTCGTTTCGACCGGACCGACCACGACCTTGGCCGGGTCGGCATCAGAGTCGATGGCATCGTCCTGCCCGACATCGACGAGAGTCGGCTGGTGGCCGGCGGGAAGCACGACCTCGACCGTGAACGGTCCCGGAACCGTCGGCATGAGCTCGTAGCGACCACCTTCGTCGGTGACGTCCTCGGCGAGGACCGAGCCGCTGGCATCAAGGAGCCGAACGACGACTCCGGGGACACCCGCCTCGACCGGCGTCTTGAAGGCCGTTGCCGTCGGCGTCCAACCAAATGAAGTCGCCGATCGGAAGGGCGGGAGCCTCGGACGTCACCGGCTCGGATGACGTCGGAGGTTCCGAGGTCGGCACGGCGGCCGCGGCTGCGACGATCTGGGACAGGTCAAGGTTGCTGAGCCAGTATTCCTTGCCGTCGATCGTGATCACGGTCTGCCCGTTGACGATGCGCACGTGGCTGAGCAGCCACTCGGCATCGGCCGGCGTCGCCGAGGTCACCTGGTCGCCGCTGGTCGCGCTCCGCTGGTTCGCACCGCCGAGGGCGGCGAGCTGGATCTCGATGTCGTCGCCGTCGCCACCGTCGATGACGTCCGTGCCGCCGCCACCCACCAACACGTCGTCGTTGGGACCGCCGAGCAGCACGTCGTTGCCTTCACCGCCGACGAGAACGTCGTCGCCCTCACCGCCGTCGGCGGTGAGTTGAATCGCACCTGCCTGGAGGCCGGAGGCCTCGACCACGTCGTCGCCGCCGAGGGCGTTGACGGTGAGCCGGTCGTTGGCGGACTCGGCGCCCGTCATGTCGACCTGGGCGGACAGTCCGAGGACCGAAGCATTGGCGCCGTCACCGGTCACAAGGATGACGTCGTCACCGTTCGTGCCATCGACGACGACGTTGTCGGGTTGGCCGTCGCTCGCCAGGTCATTGACGACCCGGGTGACGTCAGTACCGCTCAGGTCGTTGACGACGATCGTGTCGGCGCCGCCGAGGGCGTTGAAGTCGATCGCCTCGACGTCGTTGAGGTCCATCGTGACGTTGGCAACGTTACGGAAGAACAGCACCCGCCCGCCGTTGGCGGCGATGTCGATGTTCTCAGCAGCGCCGGCGCCGTTGAACAACATCGTGTCGCTGCCGGCCTCGCCCTCGAGCGTGTCGTTGTCGTCGCCCGGGTTCCAGACGAAGGTGTCGTCGCCGGCGCCCATCAGCGCCACGTCGTTCCCGTCGCCGCCGTTGATCAGGTCGTTGCCTTCGCTGCCGACGACGTTGTCGGCGCCGGCGCCGCCGTTGACGGTGAGCTGGATGCCATCGGCTGCCAGCGAGCCGGCGTCGACGGTGTCGTCACCACCGAGGGCATTGAGCGTCAGACGGTCGTTGGCCTGCTCCTGGAAGAAGATGTTGACCGTGGTCTGCAGGCCGAAGACGTTGACCCCGCCGGCGTCACCCGCAGCGCCGAAGGTGTCGGCGCCCTCGGTGCCGGTGACCGTAACCGCGTCAGCCTGGCCGTCACCGCCGCCGTTGGGACCGCTCAGATCGAGGCCGGCCAGCGTCAGGTCGGTGCCGGAGAGGTCGCCGAGCACCACGTTGTCGGCGCCACCAAGGGCGCGGAAGTCGATCGTCTCGACGTCGTCGAGGTCCATCGTCACGTTGGCGACGTCGCGGAAGAACCGCACTCGTCCGCCGTTGGCGGCGATGTCGATGTTCTCGCTGGCACCCGAACCGACGAACAGCATCGTGTCGCTGCCGGCCTGGCCCTCGAGAGTGTCGTTGCCGTCGCCTGGATCCCACCGGAACTCGTCGTCGCCGCCGCCCATCAGGGCGACGTCGTCGCCGTTGTCGCCGAAGATGTCGTCGTCGTTCTCGCCACCGAGGAACACGTCGGCGCCCTGCGACCCGAGCAGCTCGTCCTCGCCGCCGCCGCCGTCGGCCGTCAACTTGATCACGCCCGCGGGCAGCGTGGTCGCGCTCACGGCATCGCCGCCACCGAGGGCGTTGACGACGAGGCTGTCGTTGGCACCTTCGGAGTTGGTGATGTCGACCTGGGTCGCCAGCCCGGAAACCGATGCCGTGGTTCCCGCGCCGACGATGCCGATGTTGTCGGCTCCGCCGGTGCCGTTGACGATGATCGTGTCGGGCTGGCCGTCTCCGGCACCGCCGCCGACTGCTCCGGCGAGGTCGCCGTCGAACTCGACGACATCGGTACCCGACAGGTCGTTGACCGTGATCGTGTCGGAGCCGCCGAGAGGGTTGAGGTCGATGGTCTCGACGTCGTCGAGATCCATGACGATGTTGCCGAGGTTGCGGGTGAACAGCACGCGCTGACCGTTGGCGGAGGTCTCGAAGATCTCGGCGCCGCTGCTGCCGTTGAACAGCATCGTGTCGACCTCCGCTTGGCCCTCGACGATGTCGCTGCCGTCCCCAGGATCCCACTGGAACGTGTCGTTGCCGCCGCCGAGGAAGGCGACGTCGTCGCCCTGCTGGCCGTCGACGAAATCGTCGTTGCCGCCGCCGAGCAGCACGTCGGGACCGTTGCTGCCGAGCAGGGTGTCGCCACCGGCGCCACCGTCCACGGTGATCTCGATCAGGGCGGCGAGGTCCCCAGTCGCGGAGAAGCTGTCCTCGCCTCCGTTGGCGTTGAGCACGAGATTCTCCGAGGTGCCGATGTCGATCGCGAACGGTGCCGGATCGATCCGGTCGAACCGCACCCGCGTCCCGTTGGCTGTGGTGGTGAAGATCTCCGCGCCACCGCCACCGTTGACCTCGACGGTGTCGGATCCACCGCCGCCTTCGTTGAGGTCTGTGTCGTCGCCGGGGTTCCAGATCATCGTGTCGTTGCCACCCCCACCGAACGACTGATCGTCGGCGTCGCCCCCGGTGAGCGTGTCCCTGCCGGCCCCGCCGAGCAGCAAGTCGAAGCCGCCGCGCGCGTCGATGGTGTCCGCTCCGCCTTGGCCGAACAACAGGTCGTCACTGGTGCCACCTGTGAGCGAGTCGCCGCCCGTGCCGCCGAACAAGTGGGCCCGCGGCAGCGCTCCGTTCGTCTCGTCCAGGGTGATCACGTCTCCGCGGGCCTGGCCGAATGCCTGGATGAGCGCTGTGTTGGCGACCGTCGGCGTGCCTCCTGAGACGGGGATCGCGCCGTTGTTCACCAAGATGTTGCCGGCCGCGTCGCGGCTGACGGTGATCGTGTTGGCGCCGCTGTCACCGAAGACGGTGAGCACGCCGTTGGCAAACGTCGCTGTCGTGGCTGCGCTCGCCGGCGAGCTCGCAGCGAGCACGGCGCCGGCGGCTCCCGCTGTGCCGATGAGCAGCCAGCGAGCAGTGCGCCGCAGGCCATGGGTGATTGCTGGCTCCATCACTGAGTCCTTCCACTCGGGGTGTGTCGGCGCTCAGTTCGCTCGCCCGCAACGGATCGGTTCGCGACGCCGTGGCAGAACGCGTGTGGCGTGCGTCACGGGCCGCGGAGATCGGCCCGACGTAACTCTCGGTCGGCTCGCCTAGCGGCTCGCCTCAGGGCTCTGGGATCTCGCCTCGAAGGACGACGATCCCGGACGACTCGGGCCCTGCGCCCTCCTCCTGGATCGTGACCGTCATCAGCGGGTAGTCGGCGACGTCGACGCCCGACCACAGCTCGATCGGCCCGTCGCCTTCGCGGGCGTGGAACGTGCCGATCGGGACGGAGCCGATGTCGCCACGCATCCACGCTTGATAGAACGTGCCCGGCGCGGCGGGCGGGAGCCCATCGATGGTGAGGGAGATCGCCAGCCCCGAGCCGGTCGACTCCACCGTCGCGTCACCACTCGCGGCCGGAACGACCTCCGTGGCGGCGAGTGAGAACGACTCGCCGTCACCGCCCTCGCGAGTCACGAGCACGGTGCCGGCAGCCACGGCGACCACTGCTGCCGCGGCAGCAGCGAACGTGACGACCGGGCGCAGCCAAGTCCGGCTGCGGCGAACCGCGGTCGGACGCACCGATGGAACCTCCGCCTGGATGTCGGCGACGATGCCGGCGGCGAGGTCGGGCGGTGGATCGTCCCACGTGCCGGGGCTGGCGAGGAGGCGGCGCAGTTCGTCGAGCTCGGCACGCGCGGCGTCGTCTAGCGAGTCGTCGAGGATCTCGTCCTCGAGGTAGTTGGCATAGCGCTCTTCGTCGTTCATCGCGGCCTCGGTCGCTGGTTCGCGAATGGTACGAATCTCGAGGGCAATCTGGTTTGCGCGACCATGGGAATCACCTCGCCGCCTCCACGATGTGCGACAGCATGGCGGCGAGTCGCCGGTGGGCGCGGGACGACCGCGACTTCACGGTTCCGACCGGCACAGCAAGCCTGTCGGCGATCTCGCTGTGCGTGAGGCCTTCGAAATGGGCGAGACGCACGACCTCGCGCTCGTCGGCGGGGAGCCGATCGAGGGCGGCGCGCACCTCGAACGCCTCCCAGGTGCGCTCGAAGGCGATCGGCACGACGGTGTCGTCGACGTCTGCCTTCGGTTCCGAGCGGGTGCGCAGCTCGCGGCGGTAGATGTCGACAGCAACACGGCGCGTGATCGTGGCGATCCACGGGCGCAGCTCCCGCCCCGGGTCGAACGACCGCGACGCCCGCCAGACCTTGACGAACGCCTCTTGCACGCAGTCGGCGGCGAGCTCGCGGTTGGAGAGCATCGACATCGCGATCGCGAACATCGCGCCGCCGTAGCGCTGATACACGGCGCGTACCGCAGTCTCCTCGCCGAGGGCGAAGCGGGTGTTGATCTCGGTGTCGTCGTCCATCGTGCCGTCCGTGGCGGGTTCGGCGTCGGCGCCGACGAAACGTTCTACTCGATACGGAGGCCGGGGATCGCCCGGGCTCAACGGTTTGTGTCGGCGTGTCCAGGCAGTAGGTGGTGCGCGTCGGGTCTGGCCCCGTGGCATTCACGGGTGTTGGCTCTTGACGGAGGTGTTGGCCGGCTCGTCCGACGGGTCCGGCGTTTGTGTCAGCAAGAGTGCCCTCTACAGGCACATTCGCTGACGCAAACGAGTCGGCCCGTCTGGGTGGCCCGGGCTCAGTCGACGGACATCGCGGCGGCCATTTCGAGTTCGAGGTCGCGGTACTGCTCCGTGGAGACGGACACTTCGACGTACTGGATGGTGCCGCCCTGGAGCGCGCCCTGGGTCTCGGGGGTGTAGGCCTTGGTGATGGAGTCGGCGCTGTCGCGCCCGATGCACAGACCGTCGCCGCACAGGGTGAACCTGCCGACCTGGGCGCGCATCGGGCCGTCGGCGACCACTTGGTCGTTGACGTACAGCTTGGTCGTGCCGTGCGACTCGCCGAAGTCACCTGCCCGCTCGCGGACGAACTCCATTCCGAGGGTGTAGCTGCCCGGCGTCAACTCGCTGTCGGCGACGAACAACTGCTCGGGTGGGATCCCGAGGAAGTTGTACACGTAGTGCAGCTTGCGATCCTTGATGAACAGGGCGTGCCCACCGAAGCGGGATCCGTGAGCGAACAGCACACCCGAGCAGTCGTCGCCGATCTCGATGTTGGCGAGGATCTTGTACGAGCGACCGCGGATGTTCGCGGCAACGCCCTCGGGAACGGCGGTGGTGTCGGGGTAGTAGGTGTACAGCTCCCGCGGCGGTTCGGTGGAGGGCCGCTCGGTGCTGGTCAGCTCCACCGGGGAGCGATCGTCGAGGGGTAGCACGAGGTTCTTGCGGGCCTCGTCCACCCACAGTTGTCTGAGGTGCTCGAGCTTGTCGGGGTATTGGTCGGCGACGTTGGTCGACTCGGAGCGGTCCTCGTCGACGTGGTACAGCTCCCATTCGTCGTCGTCGAACTTCCCCTGTCCGGTCAGCGGCACGTGCACCGAGGAGGCCTTCCACCCGTCCTCCCAGATGCCCCGGGTGCCGAGCATCTCGTAGTACTGGTGTGTCTTGGCTGTCGGTCCGTCCGGGGCGGCGTCGAAGCTGTAGCGCATCGACACCCCGGACAGCGGGTACTGCTCGACGCCGCGGTAGACGTCGGGCATCTCCAGCCCGCAGACGTCGAGGATGGTCGCCACGATGTCGGTCGAGTGGTGGTACTGGTGCCTGATCTCGCCGCGCGCCTTGATCCCGTTCGGCCACGAGATGATCAACGGGTCACACGTGCCACCGGAGTACTGGGAGTACCGCTTGAACATCTTGAACGGCGAGGAGAACGCGGCGGCCCATCCGGTCGGGTAGTGGTTGTAGGTGTCGGGCGACCCGAGCTTGTCGAACATCGCCAGGTTCTCTTCGAGGTCGTCGGGGAAGTTGTTGAAGAACTTGTTCTCGTTGACCGAGCCGTTCGGTGACCCCTCGCCGGATGCGCCGTTGTCGGCGGCGTAGAACACCAACGTGTTGTCGAGTTGCCCGGATTCCTCGAGGTAGTCGATCAGCCGGCCGATCTGGGCGTCGGTGTACTCGGAGAACCCGGCGAACACCTCGGCCATGCGGGCGAACAGCCTCTTCTCGTCGTCACTCAACGAGTCCCACGGCTTGACGAAGTCGTTCGGGTTGGCCACCTCGTCGGGCAGTGGGATTCATCGGGGTCAGCTTCGTCCCCGCCGGGATCACACCCCGCTCGATCATCCGCTCGAGCGCCCACTCGCGGTAGGCGTCGTAGCCGTCGTCGAACTTGCCCTTGTACTTGGCGATGTAGTCCTCGGGCGCGTGGTGGGGGGCGTGGTTGGCGCCAGGGCAGAACCACATGTACCACGGCTTCGACGGGTTGCTCGCCTTCTGGTCGCGGATCATCCGGATCGCCTGATCGGTGAGGTCCTTGGAGAGGTGATAGCCCTCGTCCGGGGTGTACGGCTGGTCGATGTAGTGGTTGTCGTTGACCAAGTCCGGATACCACTGGTTCGTCTCGCCTCCCAAGAACCCGTAGAACCGGTCGAACCCTTGCTTGAGCGGCCACGTCCCGCGGTACCCGCCAGCGGCGAGGTCCTGCTCGGGCACGTTGTGGTTCTTGCCGATCCAGAACGTGCTAAATCCCGCGTCCTGCAAGATGTGCGCGACCGTCGCGCACTGCTCCGGGATCCGGCCGTGATGCCCCGGGAACCCCGAGGTCGTCTCGGTGATGCACGAGAAGCCATTGAGATGATGATTCCGGCCGGTCAATATCGTCGAGCGAGTCGGCGAGCAGATCGCCGTCGTGTGCCACTGGGTGTAGATGAGGCCACGGTCGGCGAGTCGCTGCGCCGTCGGCATGTTGACCCGACCGCCGTAGGGCGACCACGTCGCCAGCCCGGTGTCGTCGTACAACACGAACAGCACGTTCGGCGCGTCATGCGGAGCGATCGGCGGGCTGTACGGGCCCCAGTCGGGGGTCGAGTCCCGAATGTCCGTTTCGATCTTGCCGCGGAAGACTTTCTCGGTGTGTTGCTCAGCCAAGGTCTTCTCACTCATGAATCCTCCTTCAGTTGTGACGGTTTGCGTCGCTCGCTGCCTCCTCGTATCCGAAAGTACCCGGCCAGGCGACATCGAGTGATGCCGACCACCGGCACCCAGCAGGCGTGATCGGCGTGCGCGGCCGTGGTATCAGCTCTAGGCCGGTGCGGGGCCGAGCCCGAAGTGCTCCTCCATCGTCAGCCCGCTGGCTTGCAACTCGGCGGCGAGCTCAGTCCCGACGTAGCGGAGATGCCACGGTTCGTTCGCGTATCCGGTGATGTCGGCCTTGTCCGGCGGGTAGCGGAGGATGAAACCGAAGCGGTGGGCGTTGTCGGCGACCCAGCGACTCGCTTCGGTGTCGCCGAACAGCTGGTCGTCGGGCAAGCCGACCTGTCCGACATCCGCGGCCAGCCCGGTCTGGTGCTCGCTCGTCCCGGGCAGCGCGACGCGCTGGTCGGCCACCTCCTGGCCGAAATCGTCCACGAATCGGTCGTACAGCAGTTGCTGCTGCTCGTACGAGCGGTATCCGCTGTTGAGCTGCAACTCGTGGCCAGCGGCGGCCGCGTCGGCAACCATCGCCTCGAACGCAGCCGCCGTCGCCGCCGTGAGCTCGGTGGCGCCGGTGTCGGGTTTGAGTGGGACATTGGGGGTGACGAGGTCAGGCGGCACGTAGCCGTCCGGGATCGGACGATCGGGGTTGACCAGCCACCACAAGCTTCCCGGTGTGTCGATCGACGGGATCGTCGTGGTCGCCGCCGCGGTGGTCGACACCGCGGTCGGGTTGGCCCCAGAGGTCTGGGCCGCGCCGCAGGACGCCAGCATCCCCACGATCGCCAGACCGCAGATGATGCGCAGACGGTGGGTGCGAGCTGGTGATCGCGCTGGGGAACGGTGGCGGTTCGGGCAGGGTCGTCGGCATCAGACCATGATGGGGTGAGGAACGGGGTTGTGCATCGGCCGTCGAGCCAGTCCTGCGTCCATCGTTCGGACGGTCCGTGATCAGCCGAACGGCCGAGCGGTCAGCGGTTGTGCATGCGGCCGGTCTCCCACGCCCAGCCGGCGACTTCGACACGGTTGCGCAGACCGAGCTTGGTCTGGATGTTCGTCAGGTGAGACTTCACCGTGCTGAGCGAGATGAACAGCTCGTCGCTGATCTCTTGATTGGTACGGCCGCGGGCGACCGCCACGACGATCTCCTCCTCACGATCGGAGAGCACGTCGGTGCCGTCGCTGCGGGTTGCGCCGGCATCGGCGAAGTGCTGAAGGAACCGCACCGTGACCGACGGTGAGATCAACGCATCGCCGTTCACCGCCGCGTGCACCGCTTCCACGAGCAGCCGCGGGCCGGCGTCCTTGAGCAGGAATCCGCTGGCGCCGTTCTGGATGGCGCCGCGCACGTACTCGTCGAGGTCGAACGTGGTGACGACGACCACCGGGATCGGATCGGCGACGTCGGGGCCGGCGAGGAGTCGTGTCGCTTCCAACCCGTCCAGTGACGGCATCCGGATATCGAGGAGGCACACGTCGGGCCGCAGCTCGCGTGCCAGTCGGACGGCGTCGGCGCCATCGGCAGCTTCCGCCACCACCTCGATGCCGTGCGTCTCGAGCATCAGCCCCAGCCCCGATCGAACCATCGGTTGATCGTCGGCGATGAGCACGCGAGTCGTCATCGTGATCGGTTGTCCAGACTGGCTCGTGGGGAGCACGGCGGTGACCGCCCAGCCACCGGTCGGACGCGGGCCGGCCTCGAACTGCCCGCCGAGCGCGGCGACGCGCTCGGCGATGCCGACCAGACCGAAGCCCTGCTGACGGTCGGTCACGACGGCTCCATCGTTCGTGACCGACAGCGTCACGTGCTGTGGCCCGCAGGCGACCGCCACGTCGACCGTCGTGGCCCCGGTGCCATGGCGACGGGCGTTGGTGAGCGCTTCGATGGCGATGCGGTGCAGCGACGCCATCACCGAGCTCGGGAGCCGTTCGGCAGCGGAGTCGAGCGAGACGACGACCGGAAGAGCGATGCTGCCGGACGTCGCCAGCTGGCGGATGTCGTCGAGCGTGGCCGTCGGTGCGATCGGCGCGTCGCCCCGATCGGCGCGGAGCGCCCCGACCATGGCGCGCATCGAACTCAGCGCGTCGGCGCCGGCTCGTTCGATCGACGACAACGCGTTCGGCGGTGACGTCGGGGCGCGCGGCGGCCACGAGACGCGCCGCCTGGGCCTGGACCACGATGCCCGTCACGTGATGGGCGACGAGATCGTGCAACTCGCGGGCGATGGCATCACGCTCCGACTGCCGGGCAGCGCGTGCATCCTCGGCGCGCCGCTGTTCGATCGAGCGCGAGTACACGCCGGTGGCGACGGTGGCGGCGAACGCGACGCCCAAGATCAGACAGGAACAGGTCGCCGTACAGGCCTTGCTGTCGCCAGCCGACGATCGCCAACAGCGCACCGCCGTACGCGATCGCAGCCAGCGCTGCCTCGGCCGTCGGCCGGTAGCGAATCGCCATCGCGCACAGCACCGCCATGCCGGCGAGCTCGCCGATGCCAGGCCACGCACCCAACCCGACGATGAAGTTGCCGTCGATGATGTCCTGCACGGAGCGCCCACTGGTTCAGCGAGTCGTCGGACACGGCACCAGACACGGCGGCGCTCGCCGCCGCTGCGAGCAGCTGTCGCGGCGAGCAGATTGCGCCTGGCGATCAGCACCGCGAGCGCCACGGCGACATCGGCGACGAGAGCAGGCACCATCGTTTCGAACAGCGTTCGGCCGAGCACGGCATCGACGACGGTCAGGGCCACCACGGTGACGAGCAGCAGCACCACGGTGCGGCCGTCGAGCCGCTCGGTGGCCGCCGTCTCGTTCACTCCACAAGCGTACGTGGGCTGAGCACGAGTTGTGATCGGCCGAAAGTACGAGTCGGCAATCGTCCGATCGTCGCCGACTTCTGGTCGATCGTCCGATGTGCGTCCGTGCGGACTCGGTGACGATGACGGCATGTCAACGCCGTCATCCGATGTCTCCGTTCGTCCTCGAGGCACATTCAACGCGCCGACGCCTTCGGGATGGAAGGCAGGCGTCGTTGCCACGTCGACCGGCGGTCTCGACGTCGAGCGTCTCACCGGCTCGATCGGCGCCGTCGTCCACGGACTCGACCTCTCGGTCCCACTCGCAGGCCGCGACGTCGAGCATCTCCGCGAGCTGGTCGCAGAGCACCAGGTCGTCTTCGCTCGCGACCAACACCTCGACGAGGAGCAGCATCGGACGTTGGCGAAGCAGTTCGGCGCTCTGTCGATCCACCCCGTCAGTCAACTGACGGGATCCGGTCGGGCGATCTCGGTGATCGACGACACGGCCGACCGGCCGCCGGCGGGCTTCGACTGGCACACCGACCTGAGTTGGACGGTCGAACCCCCGGACCTCGGCTTCCTGTCAGCCGTCGTCGTCCCGCCGTACGGTGGCGACACGCTGTGGGCGAGTGGGCGGGCGATCTATGAGCGCCTCGATCCGGCTCAACAACGCCTCTGTAGGTCGTTGCGTGTCGTGCACGTTCCAGACGACACGTTGCTGAACACGGTGCGCCGGCACCATGGTGAGGACATCGTGCGACGGCTGATCGCCGAGCATCCGCCGATCGAGCAACCACTGGTGCGCCTGCACGCCGAAACTGGTCGGCCGGCCATGTGGCTGTCGCCGCTCTACGCGGCGAAGGTCGTCGGGCTCGACGACGCCGACAGCAGACGAGTTCTTCACACGCTCCATCGCCAGATCCACGACCCGGAAGTCCAGGTTCGGTGGCGATGGGCCGCCGGCGACGTCGCCATCTGGGACGAGACCAGCACCTGCCACCGGGCGCTGACCGATCACGCGCCGCAACGCCGCACGATGCGTCGTTGCACGACCACAGGCGGCCGACCGATCCCGGCCGGCGGATGAGCAGACCAACTTCGGAGGTGAACTGTCGCCCAGCGACACTTCGGCTCGGAAGAAAGCGACCGGCCAGGGAGCGCGCTCACATCTGACGTCGCCCACCTCGTCAGGTCGAGCGGACGGTTTGGGCCATGATCGGCGAGGATCATCGGGTGTCCGCCCGGCTGCTCTTCACATGTCGGCCGCTCGCCGGTCATTACGAGCCGCTCGTTGCGCTGGCGGCTGGGGCTAGGGAGGCTGGTCACGTTGTGGCGTTCGCCACTGGGGAGCCTTACGACGAGCGAGCTCGCTGCGACGGATTCGATGCTTTCCGGGTGGGGCCGTCGGAGAGTTTCAGAGATGAGTGGGCGCCCCGCTTTCGGGGGTTCGAGCGGCTCGGCGGCGACGAGCAGCGCCGGTTCTTTCTCACCGAGATCTTCGCCAACCTCGAGCTGCAGCCACGCGCCGCGGAGCTCGAGGCTGTCGTCGACGAATGGGCCCCGCAGCTCGTCGTGCACGAGGTCGCCGAGCTGGCCGCGCCGCTGATCAGTTCGGCGCGCGGCATCCCATATGTGGATGTCAGCTATGGGAGGCTGATCCCACGGTTGTTGTTGCGCGCCGCTGGTGAAGCAGCGGCCCCGCACTGGCGCGCCCGGGGCCTCGAACCCCATCCGGTTGCCGGGCTGTTCGCCTACTTGTACGTGGATACATGCCCGCCGTCCCTGCAGAGTTCCGAGATCGCCTCCCTCCCGGCGGTGCACGCCCTGCGACCGGCCGCTGCCGAGATGATCGCGACCGCCCGACCCGACTGGCTCGATCAACTGGACGGCTTGCCGATCGTGTACGTGACGATGGGAACGGTCTGGAACCGCGACATCGACCTCTTCGCCCGGATCGTCGCCGCGCTGGGCGACGAACCGATCGCCCTGGTCGTCACCGTCGGCCAACGGAACGACCCTGCGGTTCTCGGCCCACAACCCGACAACGTCGTAGTTCGCCGCTACATCCCGCAAGCCGAGGTGCTACCGCATTGTCAGGCGGTGGTCACTCATGGAGGGTCAGGCACAACCCTCGGCGCCCTCGCGCACGGCCTACCCCTCCTCGTCGTACCACAAGGCGCCGACCAGTACGCCAACGCCGACGCCGTGGTCGCGACCGGCGCCGGACGCCGCCTCGGTCGCGACGAGACCACCGTCACCGCCATCCGAGACTCGGTTCGCTCGCTGCTCGACGACCCTGAATATCGCCGGGCCGCAGCAGCGCGTTCAGACCGAGATCCGGGCCATGCCAACCACCGACCAAGCGATCAACAGGATCGAAATGCTCCTGCCACACCGATCCGATCCATGACAGGAATCCTTGACCTGGCGCTTCTCGACAATGTCACTCGCCGAGCTGGGATCATGTTCACCTATCCGGGCTATCGCCTGGCGAACCGGGTCGCACCGACTCGAGCGCGCTCGGACGCGGTCCGGCTAGGCACGATGTAGAGTCTCCATCAGCGGCTCCAGTCCTCGGTCGAACCTTCGTCAACCAGAACGAAGGCAGGACACGAAGGAGCCACGATGACGCTTGAGCTCATCTCTCCGCCCGGCCTGACGGAACTACTGCCAGTCGAGGAGGACGAGCGCCCACCGGGGTTCCTCGGGAGGGCAGTGACCGTCTTGTTCGTCGGAGTCCCGTTTGTCGCCCTCGTTGGCGGCGTGATCCACTTCTGGGGCCACGGCGTTCACCTCAGGGACATGCTCCTCGCGGTGGTTTTCTACATGCTCGTCGGGCACGGCATCTCGATCGGCTTTCATCGGCTTCTCGCCCACCGGTCGTTCACAGCCCGCAGACCGCTCAAGCTCGTTCTCGTCGCGCTCGGCTCGATGGCGTATGAGGGCGGACCGATCGCTTGGGTGGCGAATCACCGCCGACACCACGTCTTCGCTGACACGGCTGCGGATCCGCACTCTCCGCAGCACCACGGTGGAGGCGTCGGGGGGCAGTTGAGGGGACTGTGGCATGCGCACGTCGGCTGGTTGTTCACCGCCCAGCACGCACCGTGGCAGCGCCGTGCGGACGATCTGCTCGCCGACCGTGACATCGTCGTGATCGACAAGCTCTTTCCGGTGTTCTGCGTCGTGTCGCTCGTCCTACCGTTCGGGTTGGGGTGGCTGCTCGGCGGCACCGTTGGAGCTGCCTTCAGCGCGCTGTTGTGGGCCGGCCTCGTCCGGGTCTGCGTGTTGCACCACGCGACCTGGAGCATCAACTCGCTGTGCCATATGTTCGGCCGGCGACCATTCGCGACGAAGGATCGCAGCAGCAACGTCGCCGCCCTCGCCATCGTCAGCATGGGTGAGTCCTGGCACAACGGCCACCACGCTTTCCCGCGCTCCGCTCGTCACGGACTGCTGCGCGGCCAGTGGGACTCCTCGGCGATGCTGATCCGTGCGTTCGAGCGGATGACGCTGCTGCACGACGTGCACTGGCCGACCCCCGAGGAGGTCCGAAACCGCCGTGTCACCAATGGTCGGCGGCACCGAGAGAACGTGGGTCCGTGAGCCGTGACTGCGAACGGCGGCTACGGATACTCGCCCGGCTGACCGGCCGCGGCGGTAGAGCTCGCTCGTCCGCGTCGCTCCATCTCAACCTGACTGAGCCACATCGACGTCGTCAGCGAGTCGCAGGACGAGTTCGGCCACCTCCTTGCAGCGCTCGACCGGCAACATGTGACCCGCACCCTGGAACAAGTGCAACCGGGCATCGCCGACGGTCTCGGCGATCCACACCGATTCGCGTGGCGGCAACACCCGATCGGCGGATCCAGCCATCAGGAGGAGCGGGACATCCACGTCGCCGAGTCGGTCGCTGAGGTCGATGCCGAGCAGCCGCCGGGTCAAACCGAGCCGTCGAGCGGCAGGGCTCGCCAGGCCGATCGCCCGCACCGCCTCGATGTGACTCCGGCGAGCAGCGATGCCGAAATTGGCACGCGTGAACACCAGTCCATGGCGACGATGCCGGCCGACGCGCTCGGTCACTTGCCAGTCGAGTACCGCCGCCCTCACCCGCGAAACCCGACCATCGGCCGGGCCCCTGGCCGAGCTGTTGATCAGCACAAGCGCCGAGACTCGGTCGGCTACCACCTCAGGACGGTCGACAGCGAGACCGAGCGCCACAGCGCCACCCATCGAGTGCCCCACCACGATGGCGCCGCGGAGATCGAGCACGCCGAGCACCGTGGCCAAGTCATCGACGAGCCCATCGAAGCCGAACGCCACCGGAACAGCGGACGAGCGACCGAATCCTCGCTGGTCGACGGCAACCACGCGCCGACCACCTGCCACCAACCGCCGCGCCAGCGGAGCGAAGATCCCGAGGTTGGCCCCGAGACCGTGCAGCAGCACCACCGGCCTCCCGGAGCCGCACTCCTCGGCGTGCAGCCTGCCACCATCGGGCGTGACGATGGCACGAAGGCGCTCAGCTGGAAAGGCGAAGCCGTCGCTCAGGTCGGGATCCGGCGTGGCGTCGAGCCGGGCGAGGACACGATGCTCGTACACCACGACGCCGGCGACAATCGCACCGATGAGCCCAACGGGCACCAAGTGTCGCCAGCCACGCACGTGTATGCGGTCCGCTCGTCGATGATTCGACACGCCCATTCGCAGACACTCGCGCGGATCGGTTCGCGTGGTCGCCCAAATGGCCCCTCACCGCACGAACCGGTGCCATGCGCCGCTGAGCCGTCGCCCGCGGCGGCGTACTCGAGCGAGGACGGACTCTTCCCGCGCAAAGCGACTGGCCAGATCTGGGACTCCTCGGCTTTGCGTGGGTTCGATCAATGCGCCGGCAAGCGCGCCGGCCATGGAAGCGGGCAGCTGTGGGCACCGCGGACGGGCTCGGCGATGCGGCGCGAACGAGGGTCACCGCAACCGATGGGTGTGTAGGGGACGATTCGGTCCCCCTGGCACCCATCGGTTGCGCGATGAGCACGCCGCGCGCTTGCCGGCGCCCCCGGTCGAGCCCAAGGCGGACCTCAGGTGTTCGAACAATGATCAGGGCTCCTGGATCCCAGATCACTCGATACGCAGGCCTGATATCGCCCTGGCGATCACGAGTTGCTGGATCTCGCTGGTGCCTTCGAAGATCGTGTGGATCTTGGCGTCGCGGTGCCAGCGCTCGACGGGGTACTCGCGGGTGTAGCCGTAGCCGCCGAGGATCTGGATCGCCTCCTCGGTCACCCACACCGAGACCTCGCTCGCCTTGTACTTGCTCATCGAGCCCTCGGCGTTGCGATAGCCGCCATTGTGGGCGAGCCACGCGGCCCGCCAGATGAGCAGCCGGGCGGCGTCGATCTCGGTGATCATGTTGGCGAGCTTGAAGGCGATCGCCTGGTTCATGATGATCGGCTTGCCAAATGCGTTGCGCTCCTTGGCGTACTCGAGCGAGTACTCGTAGGCGGCGCGGGCGATGCCGATCGCCTGCGCGCCGACGGTCGGCCGGGTCGCCTCGAACGTCGCCATCGCCGGTTGCTTGGCGCCGGAGCGGCCCTTCTCACGGGCGCGGGCGAGCTTCTCGTCGAGCTTGTCCTTGCCGCCGAGCAGCTGGCGGCCGGGGATGCGCACGTCGTCGAGCACGACCTCGGCGGTGTGCGAGGCGCGGATGCCGTGCTTCTTGTACTTCTGGCCCTGGCTCAGCCCGGGAGTGTTCGGGCCGATGACGAAGCTCGCCTGGCCGCGGCCCTTCAACGCCGGGTCGACGGCAGCGACGACCACGTGCACGTCGGCGATGCCGCCGTTGGTGATCCACGCCTTCGTGCCGTTGAGCACCCACTCGTCCTGGGCCTCGTCGTAGACCGCCCGGGTGCGCAGGCTGGACACGTCGGAGCCGGCGTCGGGCTCGCTCACGCAGAAGGCGCCGAGGGCGATCTTGTCCGGTGTGCCGTAACACTGCGGCACCCACTCTCCGACCTGCTCGGGCGTGCCGTTGCCGGCGATCCCGGCGGCGGCGAGCCCGGACCCCATGATCGCCATGCCGATGCCGGCGTCACCCCAGAACAGCTCCTCGACGGCGACCGGCAGCGTCAGGCCGGTCGGGTCGAACAGGGCGTTGGCCATGAAGTCCACGCCGTAGAGGCCGACCTTGGCGGCCTCTTCGACGATCGGGTAGGGGAACTCCTCGCGCTCGTCCCACTCGCTGCCAGCGGGACGGACGACGGACTCGGCGAAGTCGTGAACCCACTTCTGGATCTGCAGCTGGTCTTCGTTGAGCGACGCACAGAACTCGGGCATGCCCCTAAGTTACCAGGCGGTAACATCGCTTGTCTACCCCGGGTAACCGTGGCCTGCGTGCCGCGGATGCGAGCATGACGGGATGGTCCGGTCGGCACGCAGCGCCTCCTTTCCGGTGCTCGTGCTGGCGGCGACCTCGCTGGCGGCCTGTTTCGGCGGGAGCGACGACAGCCGCGCCGGAAGACGGCGGCCCCGACGCCACGCTGTCCATCCCTGCCACGTTCGCACTGCGGCCGACGGACGCAACAGTCCCCGACGAGACACTCCCCGGCGAGGACGACTCCTTGGTCGCCGAGGCACTCGCCGACGACATCGTCACTGCCGACGAGCTCGCTGCTGCGTACGAGGCACATGTGACGTGCCTCGTCGACGGCGGCGGAACCGGGCGCTACGCCTACGACATCGAGTTGCGCACCGGGTTGACGGTCGAGTGGGCCGAGGACGACGGATCGGCCGACGTCGACCGCAACGTACTCAGCGCCAGTTGCTCACGGCGTCATCTCGGCGACCTGACAAACAGGTTCGATCGCGTCAACCCACCGGCGGACGACCTCGACGGGCGCCGCAGCGCCAGCATCGCGGCCTGCATCGAACCGATCAGCCCGACCGCGGCCGCCAACCTGCCTGCCGAAGTCACCATCGGCACCACGGGCGAGACGACGACCATCGGCGAGCTGCAGCTCGACCCCGCCGCCCTCGATCCCGAGTCGCTCGGGTCGAGCCCGGAGGACACCGCCGCCGTCGGCGCGTGCATCGCCTCGATCGGCGCCGAGTGGCAGCCCTTCGGCTGACCCGGTCACTCCATTGGAGTCAGAGGGTGAGGAGGGTTGGGGCGATCGTGGTGTAGATGAGGTTGGCGCCGGGTTTGTACACATGGACGCCGTCCCAGCGGTAGGCCGCGTCGCTGCTCAGGTCCTCGTCCTCGCACCACTCCGGCCCCTCGACGAACGTCACGGTGCCGACGTTGGCATCGGCGACGTCGCGCCACAGGTCATTGACGTGGGCGACGCGGTCGTCGTCGCCACGCTCCGGCAGGGGCGGAACGCCACTGCCCTCGACCTCCTGGGGGCGCATGCACGGCACTTCGAGGAGGGCGACGCGGGTGCCGGCGGCTGCGAGGGCGTCGATCCCCGACTGCAGGTTCTCGGTCACGTAGTCGTCCCACTCCTCCGTGCCGAACTCGAGGTCGGTACCGTCGTCGAGCTCGAAGTCGAAGACGTCCCAGGCGCCGAGCACGATGAGGGCGACGTCGGCCTCGGCGTCGTCGGCGGCGCCGACCCACTCGTCCTGCCAACCCTCGCACCGCCCGAACGACAGGGTGTAGCCCTCCCGCTCGGTCTGCAAGGTGCCCTCGTCGTAGACGCTGCAGCCTTCGACGGAACCATCCGTGATGTCGAACGTGTCCTCGATCCCATCCGGCAGGTTGAGTGCCAGAGCGTGTGCCTGGGAGTCGCCGACGACGACGACATTCCGCGGTCCACTCGTGACCGCCGTGGTCGATGCGGCGCCAACGGTGGACGTCGGCTGGTTGGCGGCGTCCCCGGCGACCTCGCCGAACACGACGTCTGCGCCCCCGGCGGCGCGATCGAAGCGGTCGACCGAGGAATAGAACCCGATCAGGGCGGCGACCGCCACCGCCGCGGCGGCGACCGGAACAAGTCGTCGCTCCGCGGCCGAGTGCCACCACCGCCCCAGCTCACCGCGGCGCACCGGCATCTCGATGAAGCGGTAGCACAGCTCGGACACCACGGCGGTGACGGCGAGGGCGGCGACCACCCGCGCCACCGAACCGTGGTAGGCCCCGGCGAACACGAAGATCGGCCAGTGCCAGAGGTAGATGCCGTAGCTGCGCTTGCCGATCTCCACCAACGGAGGCCACGAGAGGATCGCCCGGAACCACGTCGCCGCGGGATGCACTGCGACGAGCACGGCGATCAGCGACAGCACGGTGACGAGGGCGAGCAGCCACTGGTACACGTAGCCGTCGGTGAGCGTCGCCACGGCGGCGATGCAGCCGAGCATCGCCACGGCGAGCAGTCCGAGACCGTCGAGCAGCCAGCCTCCCCGCGAGCGTGCCGCCGCCGGCGACCGCCACGGTCGCCAAACGAACGCCGCTGCGGCGCCGAGCACCAGACCCGACGCCCGAGTGACCGTCGAGAGGTACATGAAGTTGATCCGGTCGACGTCGTCGAGCCAGGTGATCGGCGAGCTGAGATTGCCCGGTCCGTTGCCGTGGAGCACGTACGTCCACAGCATGACTCCGCCCGAGATCGCGACGAGCAGACCCGCCGTGCCGGCACGGGTCAGACGGGTTCGCCGCAGAGCGACGAACGCCAACGGCCAGACCAGGTACCACTGCTCCTCGACGGCGAGGCTCCACACGTGACGGAGCAGTGGTGGATCGCCGCTGTAGTACGGCACGCCGCCGACGATCTGGCCCCAGTTGCCGCCGTAGAAGATCGCCCACGGCAGGTCACGGCGCAGCTGCGACTGCTGCTCGTCGGTGCCGGCGACGATCGACCAGGCGGCGACGGCGGCAAGCACAGTGAACAGCGCCGGCAGCAGGCGGCGAGCGCGGCGCAGCCAGAACTGCGGGAGATTGGTGTGGCCGGAGCGGTCGCGCTCGTCGAGGAGCAGCGACGTGATCAGGAAGCCGGAGACGACGAAGAACACCTCGACGCCGAAGAACCCGCCGTGCATCCACGAGAAACCGGCGTGGTAGAAGATCACGGCGATCACCGACAGGGCGCGCAGGCCGTCGAGCGACGGCTGGTAGCCCATCGACGGCATCGCCGGCATCCCCTCGGCGCGGGGCCGTGGCGAGCTGGGCGGCCGATCGGGCGCTTTGCGCACCGTTGGCCGCCCAGAACGGGATTCGGACCGATCGCCATCCGGTTCGGCCGGCGCTGGATCCGGGCCCCGATCGAGCAGGTCGTCGAGGCGGCGGAGGCGCTCGAGCGCCGGGTGGTCCTTGACCGTCTCTGTCATCGCCGGACGACAGTGCCCGCCGGTGTCGTCTCGACGATCCAGCCGTCGGCCTGGAGGGCGGCACGGATCTCGTCGGCGGCGGCGTAGTCCTTGGCGCCACGGGCCTCGTCGAGGGCGGTGACGCGTGCGGCGATCTCGGCCGGCACGTCGGTGGCCTGTCGGAGCTCGAGCCCGACCGCCGCCGCCATCTCCCTGACGGCAGCAGCGAGCGGTGCCGCCGTCGCCTCGTCACCGGCGTCGAGCAGCGTGTTCACCCTGCGGACCGTGTCGAACACCAAAGCCATCGCCCTGGGCGTGTCGAGGTCATCGTCCATCGCCGCCCGGAAGCGGTCGAGGACACCGGCGTCGGCTTCCTCCCGAGATGCGCCGGACAGGCTGGTCGTCCTCGCCGCGAACCCGTCGAGGCCGGCGACCGTGGTGGCAGCCGCTTCGAGCACTCCCGAACCGACCTTCACGGGCTGGCGGTAGTTGCTCTGTAGCAGGACCATCCGATAGACCCGGCCGTCGTAGCGTTCGAGCAAGTCGAGCAGGTTGTCGTAGTTGCCGAGGCTCTTCGACATCTTTTCGCCGGTCTGGTCGACGACCATGCCGTGGTGCATCCAATGGTTGGCGAAGCGCTTACCCAGAGCGACCGCTTGGGCCCGCTCGTTCTCGTGATGCGGGAAGCGCAGGTCCTGTCCGCCAGCGTGCAGATCGAACCCCTCGCCGAGCAGGCGCAGACTCATCACGACGCACTCGCTGTGCCAACCCGGCCGACCCTCGCCCCACGGCGACGGCCAGGCCGGCTCCCCCGGCTTGGCGAGCTTCCACAGCGCGAAGTCGGCGGGATGCTTCTTGAACTCGGCGCCGTAGACCTCGCGTTCGCCGCCGCCGGCGAGCATCTCGTCGGGCGACTGGTGGGCGAGGAGGCCGTAGTCCTCGACGGTCTCGACGGACAGGTACACGCCGTCGTCGGTCGGGTAGGCGCGGCCGATCTCGACGAGCTGGCCGATCATCTCGACCATCTCGGCGATGTACGCCGTGGCGTGCGGGACGTCGTCGGGCCGAGCGTTGCCGATGCCGTCCATCGCCTTCCACCACACCGACTCGCACTTGGCGGCGATGTCCTCCCAGGGCCGTCCCTCGTCGTTGGCCCGGTTGATGATCTTGTCGTCGACATCGGTCACGTTGGAGACGAACTCGACGTCGAGGCCGCACCAGCGCAGGTAGCGGACGAGCACGTCGTACTCCAGCGTCGCCCGCCCGTGCCCGACGTGCGGCGGCCCGTACACCGTCGGCCCGCACAGGTAGATGCCCACCTTGCCGGGCTCGCGCAGGGCCAGCTCGCGGACTTCGCGGGTCGCCGTGTCGTAAAGCCGAAGCACTCCACAAGGCTAGAGCCAGCCCGCTTCGCTCCGACGCGAACTGTGACCGCTCGGGCCGGTTGTGAGGCCCTAACGGTCACCGATCGTCCGAACGGCAGATGGCCGGCGGGAGACCCGTCGCGCCTCCTTATCCTTTCCGGGATGGCCGGAGTTCCCGAGAAACCAACGCTCGACGGCCTCGAAGCGCGCTGGGCCGAGGTCTGGGACGCCACCGGGGTGTACCGCTTCGACCGCACCGCGACACGTGACAAGGTGTTCGCCGTCGACACCCCGCCGCCCACAGTGTCGGGGTCGCTGCACGTCGGAACCATCTTCGGCTACACCCAGTTCGACGCCATGGCTCGCTACCAGCGGATGCGTGGCAAGCAGGTCTTCTTCCCGATCGGCTGGGACGACAACGGCCTCGCCACGGAGCGCCGCGTCCAGAACTTCTATGGCGTCCGGTGCGATCCCGGGCATCCCTACGAAGAGGGATTCACGCCACCACACCGCGGCGACGTCCCCAAGGGCACCGAGGAGCGCCCGATCTCGCGGCCGAACTTCGTCGAGCTGTGCCACGAGCTGACGGCCAAGGACGAAGCGGTGTTCGAGGCAGTGCTCCGGCGCCTCGGGCTGTCGGTCGACTGGTCGCTGCTCTACACGACGGTGGGCACGGCGAGCCGGCGTGTCAGCCAGGCGGCGTTCCTGCGCAACCTCGCCCGCGGCGAGGCCTACAGCATCGATGCGCCAACCGTGTGGGACGTCGACGACCGCACGGCGGTCGCCCAAGCGGAGATCGAGGACCGCCAGATCGCCGGCGCCTACCACCGCATCGCCTTTCACGCCGGCGACGGCGACGTCCTCATCGAGACCTCGCGGCCGGAGCTGATCGTCAGTTGCGTCGCCCTCGTCGCCCATCCCGATGACGAGCGCTACCAGCAAAGATTCGGCACGTCCGTGCGCACGCCGCTGTTCGGCGTCGAGGTCCCGGTCGTCGCTCACCCATTGGCCGATCCCGACAAGGGCACTGGCATCGCGATGATCTGCACGTTCGGCGACGTCACCGACGTCACCTGGTGGCGCGAGCTGAACCTGCCGACTCGCAGTGTCATCGGCCGCGACGGCCGATTCAGCGACGTCACGCCGGACTGGATCGTCAGCGCAACAGGCGAGGATGTCTACCGCACCATCGCCGGCCGCACGGTCAAGCAGGCGCAGACCGCCACGGTCGAAGCCCTGCGCCAATCCGGCGAGCTGATCGGCGAGCCGCAGCCGATCACCCATCCGGTGAAGTTCTACGAGCGCGGCCGGCGCCCACTGGAGATCGTCGCCAGCCGGCAGTGGTACATCCGCAACGGCGGGCGCGACGACGATCGCCGCCAGGACCTCCTCGCCCGCGGCAAGGAGCTGGCCTGGTACCCCGACCACATGCGCCATCGCTATGCCCATTGGGTCGAGGGACTCAACGGCGACTGGCTGGTCAGCCGCCAGCGCTTCTTCGGCGTGCCGATCCCGTTGTGGTACCCCGTCGGCGACGACGGTGAGGCGGTCTACGACCAGCCGATCATTCCGGCCGAGGACATCCTGCCGATCGATCCGTCGACCGACGTCCCCGCCGGCTACACGGCCGAGCAGCGCGACCAGCAGGGCGGATTCACCGGCGACCGCGACGTCATGGATACGTGGGCGACGTCGTCGCTCACGCCGCAGATCGCCAGCGGCTGGATCGACGACCCGGACCTGTTCGAGCGCGTGTTCCCGATGGACCTGCGCCCGCAGGGTCCCGACATCATCCGCACGTGGCTGTTCGCCACGATCGTGCGGTCGCACTACGAGCACGACTCGCTGCCGTGGTCCAACGCCGCGATCAACGGCTGGATCCTCGACCCCGACCGCAAGAAGATGTCGAAGTCGGTCGGCAACGTCGTGACGCCGATGCCGGCGTTCGAGCAGTACGGCACCGACGCAGTCCGCTACTGGTCGCTGTCTGGACGTCCTGGCGTCGACACCGCCTACAGCGAGGAGCAGATGAAGGTCGGGCGGCGGCTCGCCACCAAGCTGCTCAACGTCACCAAGTTCGTCCTCGGCATCGGCGATGGCACCGACGCTGGCGCGGCCGCACGAACACGAACCGGTGGACGCGGCGATGCTCGCCAAGCTCGATGCCGTCGTCGCCGAGGCGACCGCGGCCTTCGACGGGTTCGACTATGCCCGCGCTTTGGAGCGAACCGAGGAGTTCTTCTGGTGGTTCTGCGACGACTACGTCGAACTCGTCAAGGGGCGCGCCTACGGGAGCCGCGGCGACGGAGCCGCGGCGTCGGCGCGCCATGCCCTGCGGTCAGCCCTCGATGTGCTGCAGCGATTGTTCGCTCCAGCTCTTCCGTTCGCCGCCGAGGAAGCGTGGAGCTGGTGGCACGAGGGCAGCGTGCACGTTGCACGATGGCCGGAGTCAGGGACCGACGTCGCCGGTCGCGAACTGGCGCTGGAGGCGATCAGCGAGGTTCTGGCGACCGTTCGCCGCGCCAAGACGGAGGCCAAGGTCAGTCAGCGAGCTGCCGTCGCCGCGCTCGACGTCCGCGGACCGGCGGAGTGGATCGCCGCCATCGAAGCCTGCCGCGATGATCTCACCGAGGCGCTCACCGTCACCACGCTGACGCTCGGTGAAGCCGACGCCGTCTCCATCGCTGCCACGCTCGACTGAGGTCGCGGCAGTAGCCTCGGCCCCTACATATGGCTGATGAGCCGGGCAGCCGCCCCCGCCGAACCTGGCCCGAGCGTCTCGCCATCGTCACCACGTTTGTCGGGGCGCTGGTGTGCTTCGCCATCGCCGCCGGTTTGATCGCCGGCTACGTCGTCGTGCGCCAGCGCAACATCGTCGACCTCCAGGATCCGTCCGAGGTCGCGGCCGCGGCGGGCAACGCAGCCGCGCCGACCTCCGACACCGCGGCCGACGACCACAGCCGATACGGGATCGACTGAATCGAACCTCGGCGCCGCCGATGCCACCGGTGCCGAACCGGCGACGACCGCTGCCGTCGACGGCACCGCCGGCGACACGACGACGTCGACCGCTGCGCCCACCGCCACGTTTCCCGACGCCGACCCGGAGGCCAAGAACTTCCTCATCACCGGTGCGGACAACGGCGCCTGCATCGATCCGGACTCGCCGTACGCCGGGGCGTTCGGCGATCGCGAGGGCATGGGCGAGCGCAGCGACACGATCATGGTGCTGCGCGTCGACCCCGACGCCGACCGCGTCGCCGTGCTGTCGTTCCCCCGCGACCTGTACGTCGACATCGCCGGCTCCGGGTCGAAGTCGCGAATCAACTCGGCGTACCGGCGTGACGACCCGCAGCGGCTGATCGACACGATCTTCGAGAACTTCGGCGTGCGCATCGACCACTACATCCAAGTCGACTTCTGCGCCTTCAAGACGCTCGTCGACGCTGTCGGTGGTGTCGCCGTCCCGTTCGAGTTCCCGGCACGCGACGAGAACACCGGGCTCAACGTGCCGACGACGGGGTGTTTCGTGTTCGACGGCGAGCATGCCCTCGCCTATGTCCGCTCTCGGCACTACGAGTACGAGGACCCGCCGGGGAGCGGCGAGTGGAACGAGGACCCGTCGAGCGACCTCGGTCGTGTGTCGAGGCAGCAGGACTTCATCCGCCGGACGCTGTCGAGCATCCTCGGCGAGGGACCACTCAACCCGCGGGTCGCCCGCGGCCTCATCCGGGCGGCGACCGAGTACGTCGTCACCGACCGTGACCTGACTGCGGCGCGCATGCTCGAGTTCGCCGGCGTGATGAACGACGTCGATCCGGCGTCGATCCTCACCTATCAGATCGAGGCGTCCGACCGGAACATCAACGGCGCCGCCGTGCTCGTCCCGAACACCGACGGCGAGAACATGCAGGCGATCCTCGCCATGTTCCGTGGCGAGACCTCGCTCGCCGACGCACCGACGCAGGTGTTCGACCTGACCACGACGGCGGCGCCTCGCGGGGCGACCACCACACTGGCGGCTCCTGTCAGCTCCGACGCGGCATCGATCGACGAGCACCGAGGCGCCGGTGACAACCGCACCTGCGCCGACGGAGGAGATCGCCGTCGACAGCTCGCTCCCTGGTGGCCCTCAGGAGAACCAGGTCGGCATCGTCCCGCCCCGCGACGTGACCTGCTGAGGGCTGGACGAGCTACTGGTAGACCAGCACGCCGCGCAAGTTGTTGCCGGCGCGCATGTCGTCGTAACCGTCGTTGACGCCCGTCGAGCGGGTACGTCTTGGTGACGAGACCGTCGAGATCGATCTGCCCGCGGTGGTACAGCTCGAGCAGCTTGGGGATGTCGGCACGCGGGTTGCCGGAGCCGAACAGCGACCCGACGATCTGCTTCTCCATCAGCGTGAGATCGAGCAGGCTGACGCTTCGCCGAGGTCTCCACCGCCGGATGAAGGTTGGTGACCACGACGCGGCCGCGCTTGGCGGTGATCGCCAGCGCGGCGGCGATCAACTCTCCGCTGCCGATCCCCATCGTCATGATGACCTTGTCGGCCAAGCGACCCCACGAGGCCTCGGTGATCGCCGGCAGCGCCTCCTCCAGTGACGCCGCGGTGTGCGTCGCCCCGAACTCCTGGGCCTTCGACCGCTTGAACTCGACAGGATCGATCGCCCAGATCTGCTTGGCGCCGGCGAGGCGTGCGCCTTGCACCGCGTTGATGCCGATACCACCGATGCCGACCACGGCGACGACGTCGCCCGGGCGTACGCCGGCGGCGTAGACGCTCGAACCCCAGCCGGTGACGACGCCGCAACCGAGCAGGCACGCCCGGTCGAGCGGCACGTCGTGGTCGATCTTGATGCAGCTCGCCTCGTTGACGACGGTGTGGTGGGCGAACGTGCCGAGGATGCACATGATCCCGAGGTCCTGGCCCTGGGCGTGGTGGCGCGACGTCCCGTCGACCTGGCGGCCGATACCGATCAGGGCGCCGAGGTCGCACAGGCTCTGATGGCCGGTCGAACAGCTGGCGCAGCGACCGCACGACGGGACGAACCCGAACACGACGTGATCGCCGGGAGCCAGCCAGCTGACCCCTTCGCCGACCGCCTCGACGACGCCTGCGCCCTCGTGACCGCCGATCATCGGCAGCTCGAACGGCAGGTCACCGGTGACGACGTGCTCGTCGGAGTGGCACATCCCCGATGCCGCCAGCTTGACCAGGACCTCTCCCGGGCCGGGCGGATCGAGCTCGATCTCCTCGACGCTCCACGGCGCCCCGATCTCCCACAGAATCGCAGCCTGCGTCTTCATCACATCCCCCTTGTCGCGGTGCTGACGTCCAGCGCCGACGTTAGCCAATGTTCGGCGACGTCGGGGGGCCGAGAACCGCGTCGATCTCCCCGCTCCAATCGTGTTGTTCGGTCGATCCGCCCTGCTGCTTGATCGCGTCACGCTGGGCGGCGAGGCGATCGGCCAGGGCGGCGACGTCGTCGGTCAGCAGGGCACCGGCCTCGTCGCGGAGCCGTTGGGCGAGCGCCGGACTGGCGCCGTCGGTGCTCACGGCGATGCTCACCGGTCCGCTGCGGGCGACGGCCGGCAGGATGAACGAACAATCTCCGGGCCGGTCGGCGGCGTTGACCCAGATGCCGGCGGCGGTCGCTGCTGTGGCGACCTCGTGATCGACGTCGGTCCCGGTGGCCGTGACGACGAGTCGCACGCCGTCGAGATCGCTCGGCCGGAACGGGCGGCGGGCGAGCGTCTCGACCTGGCCGGCGTCGACCGCCTTCGTCATCTCCGGCGAGACGTCCGGGGCGACGACACGCACGACCGCCCCGGCCTCGGCGAGCCCGGCGACCTTGCGCGCGGCCACCGGACCGGCGCCGACGACGAGGGCGACGACGCCGTGGACGTCGAGGGTGATCGGGTAGGCGAACCGTGCGGCCACGGCTCACGACGGTACCCGACAGGAAATTCGAGATTCTTGATCGGATTAGTCGGATTTTGTGCCAGACTGGGCCCGTGAGCACGGAGCTGGACCTCGCCAGCCTCGATCGAGTCTCCGACTCGTTCGAAGACGCCCACCCGATCGACATCCTGCGCTGGGCCGGCGCCACGTTCGGTGACGACCTTCTCGTCACGGCCAGCTTCGGCGACGCCGTACTCGTCCACCTCGTCAGCCGAGCGATCCCCGACGCCGAGATCGTCCTCCTCGACACCGGTTACCTGTTCGCCGAGACGACGTGGTACGCCGACCGGCTGCGGGCCGCCTATGGGCTCAACCTGCGCATCGTCCATCCCCTCGCCGGCGTCGAAGCGGACCAGTGGCAGCACGACACCGACGGGTGCTGCGCGGCGCGCAAGGTCGAGCCGCTGCAGCGGGCTCTCGCCGGCCGCCGGGCGTGGGTCACCGGCCTGCGTCGGGCCGACTCCCCCACCCGCGCCGACGCTCCGATCGTCCACCTCGACCCTTTCCGCGGCGTCACCAAGATCAACCCGTTGGCGACGTGGAGCGACGACGACGTCGCCCACTACTCCCAGATCGAGCTGCTCCCGGAGCACCCGCTCGCCAGCCGTGGGTTACGCCTCGATCGGCTGCTGGCCGTGCACGAGGCCGGTGACGGACGGCGAGGACGCCCGGGCGGGACGGTGGGCAGGCACCGACAAGATCGAGTGCGGGCTGCACGCGTGAGCACGGAAGACATCAAGCTGGCGAGTGACCACCTCCGCGGGCACCTCGCGGCCGAGCTGGCGGACGACTCCGACGCGTTCGTCGCCGAGGGCAGCGAGGTCGTGCTCAAGTTCCATGGCATCTACCAGCAGGACGACCGCGACGTGCGCCGCGAGCGGGCGTCGAAGAAGCTCCCGCTGTCGTATTCGTGCATGGTCCGCGCCGCCGTCCCCGGCGGGGAGTTGACCGCCGAGCAGTGGCTCGCCCTCGACCGCCTCGCCGACCTCACCGACGGGACGATGCGTCTCACGACCCGCCAGGGCGTGCAGTTCCACTTCGTCCACAAGGGCTCGCTGCGCGAGCTCGTCAACGGCATCAACGCTGCCGGAGCCACGACGCTGGCGGCGTGCGGCGACGTCGTGCGCAACATCATGGCGTGCCCCTGGCCGGACGAGCGCCAGGCCGTGTTGCGCCCGCTCGTCGACGAGCTGGTGCGCCGCTTCCGCCCGCGCACGTCGGCGTACTGGGAGCTGTGGGTCGACGGCGACAAGGCGGTCACCGCCGAGCCGGCATTCGCGGTGGGCGGCGGGGACGAAGCTGAGCCCGTCTATGGCTCGGTCTACCTGCCGCGCAAGTTCAAGATCGCCGTCGCCTGGCCGGGCGACAACTGCGTCGACGTGCTCGCCAACGACATCGGCCTCGTGCCGACGCTGAGTGACGGATACAGCGGTGAGGTCACCGGCTACGACGTGTTCGTCGGCGGCGGGCTCGGCCAGAGCCATGCCCGTCCGGACGACACCTACCCCCGCCTGGCGTCCCCGCTCGGCTGGATCCGGCCCGAGCGCGTCGTCGACGTCGCCGAGGCGATCGTCACCGTCCAGCGCGACTTCGGCAACCGCGAGGACCGGCAACGGGCGCGACTCAAGTATCTCCTCGACGAGCGTGGCGGCGAGTGGTTCCGCAGCGAGGTCGAGGCGCGCCTCGGCGAACCGCTCGGCGAGCTCGTGCCGCTGCTGCCGTGGACCGCCGACGAGCACCACGGCACGCGTGACGGCGTGATCGGGCTGCCGATCCCGTCCGGAAAGGTCCCGATCGCGACGGCGTGCTGATCCGCACGGCGCTCCGTGAGCTCGCCGGTGACGGCACGGTCACGCACATCCGGGTAACGCCGCGCCAGGACGTCCTCCTGTGCGGAATCGCCCCGAATCGGATCGCCGAGGTCGAGCAGCGCCTCCGCAACCACGGCGTGCCGCTCGCCAATGACGTCACCGCCCTGCGCCGGCTGGCGATCGCCTGCCCGGCTTTGCCGACCTGCGGTCAGGCGCTCGGCGAGGCCGAGCGCGTGCTGCCGTCGCTGGTCGACGAGCTGGAGAAGGCGATGTCCGACGGCGGACTCCAGGACGTCCCGATCCGCGTCAACATGACCGGCTGCCCGAACGGCTGCGCCCGCCCGTACACCGCCGAGATCGGCATCGTCGGGCGGACGAAGAAGACCTACGACGTCTACGTCGGCGGTGCGACATCCGGCGACCGCCTCGCCACGCTCGTGCGCGCCGACGTCCCGCTCGACGAGATCGCCAACGTCGTCGCCCCGCTGTTCGCCGAGTACGCCAGGGTCCCCGAGCACGGCATCGTTCGGTGACTGGGCGGACGGCGTCGGCCAGTCGACGATCGAGACCTGGCTGCCCGCACCAGTGGTCCGCCGCCGTGGCGCTGCGGCACGAGCCGGGAACGACGCTTGAGCGTTCATCTGGTCGGCGCAGGTCCCGGCGACCCGGAACTGCTGACGGTGCGCGCCGCCCGGCTGCTCGCCGAGGCCGACGTGGTCGTCCACGACGCCCTCGTCGGCGACGGCGTGCTGGCCATCGTCAACCCGGCAGCCGAGCTGATCGACGTCGGCAAGCGTCCTGGTCGGGGTGTGCCCCAGGAGCTGATCAGCACGCTCCTCGTCACCCTCGCCGAGGGTGACCGGACGGTCGTGCGGCTGAAGGGCGGCGATCCGTTCGTGTTCGGTCGCGGCGGCGAGGAGGCGCAGGCACTGCTCGATGCCGGCGTGTCGTTCGAAGTCGTCCCCGGCGTGACGTCGGCGTTCGCCGCGCCCGCTGCGGCCGGAGTCCCGGTGACCCATCGCGGGGTCTCGGCGGCCGTCACGGTCGTCACCGGGCATCGCCGCAGCGGCGAGCCCGACGTCGACTGGCGCTCGCTCGCCGGCGTCGGCGGCACGATCGTCGTGTTGATGGGAGTGACCCAGCGCGGTCACATCGCCGGCGAGCTGATCGCCGGCGGGCTCGCCGCCGACACGCCCGTCGCTGCCGTGCGCTCGGCGACAACCGCCGATCAGGTCGTGCTGCGCTGCCGCCTCGACGAGCTCGGCGTATCCCACCTCGAGTCGCCGGCCGTGATCGTCATCGGCGCCGTCGCCGCCTTCGAGTTGCTCGGCCGCAGGATTGGTGAGCCCAGCGAGCAGAAAACTGCATCGTCAGCTCACCAATAATCTGGACGTTCAACCGTCGGCGCCGACCGCCTCGGCGAGTTCATCGACGGTGTCGACGCGGTTGGCGATGCCCTCGGCGTAGTACGTCGCCTGCATCAACAACGTCGACGACACCGGGTTGGTGGCGGCCTGGAGCACCGTGGCGAACAGCAGCGACGTGATGTCGTTGATGTCGGTGCGCGCCACGGCGGCCCCGATCAGGGCGATCGAGACGCCGAGCGTCGAGGCCTTCGACAAGGCGTGCATGCGCGTCAGGGCGTCGGGGAAGCGCACGACGCCGACCGCGGCGAGGAGGATCAACATGGCGCCGCCGAACAACGCGATCTCCCCAATGAACTGGCGCGTCACCGGCCCCTCCCCTCGAGGAAGCGGGCGACCATCGCCGTGCCGAGGAAGCCGACGACGGAGAGCAGCACGAGGACCGGAAGGAATGTGCCCCGGCCAGTCTCCACGGCGAGCTCGGCGAGCAGCACCATCCCGACGATGAGCATGCCATTGAGGGCGACGACCCGATCAGCCAGGGTCGGACCGACGACGAGACGAATGGCGAACAGGGCGGCCGCCAACGCCGAGCACGACGAGCACGGCGACGATCAACGGTCAACTCCTGCGGCGACGGCCTGACGGTCCTCGATCGAGCCGATGGCCTCGACCACGAGCCGTTCCATCCGGGACACCTTGCGGCGCAGGTCACCGACATCGCCGTGGGCGAGGACGTGGACGAACAACACCGGAGGACCGTTGGTGGCGTCGACGGCCATCGTCCCCGGCGCCAGGGCGAGGATGTTGGCGACGGTGCTGAGGATCTTCGGTGAGTCGGTGCGCATCGGGCAACGCACGACCCCGGACACGAGGCGGCGGGCAGGCGTGACGATCTCGTGGGTCATGTAGACGTTGGAGACGAGCAGCTCGCTGAGCACGGCACCGGCGAGGCGGCACAGCGCCAACGGGCGCACGACCAGTCGCCGGTTGACGGGGACGGGCGGCAGCGGGAAGACGACGAGCAGGAGGGAGGCGACGACGAGGCCACCGAGGAAGTTCGCCAGCGTGATCTCGTCCCACAACATCACCCAGGCGACGGCGAGACCGAGGGCGTATGGAAAGTGGCGCCTCATCCGAGCACCGCTTGGACGTAGCCAAAACGGTGACGCCTCATCCGAGCACCGCCTGGACGTAGCCGGCGCGGTCGAGCAGCTCTGTGGCGGCCCGTTCGCACAGCCGGTACAGCGGCCCGGCGGCGACAGCGATGGCGACCGAGACGGCGGCGAGAAGCGCCGTCGGGGCGACCATCAGCGGCGGCCCACCGAGCACGCCGACACGGTGGACGACCCCTTGTGGTTGCTCGGTCACCTCGCCCCAGAAGGCGCCCAGCCAGATCTTCATCATCGACAACAACGTGAGCAGGCTGACCACGAGACTGACGACGACGATCACGTTCTCACCCTGGTCGAACCCCGCCTCGATGAGCCCGAGCTTGGGCACGAATCCGGAGAACGGAGGAACCCCGGCGAGGGTCAGCGCCGGCACGAGGAACAGCACCGCCACGAATGGGGTCGACCGAGCCAGGTTGCCGAGGCGACTGAGCTGCGACGAACCTCCGGCGTGCTCGATGAGCCCCCCGGTGAGGAACAGTGTCGTCTTCGCCACGATGTGGTGCACCGTGTAGAAGACGGCGGCGGCGATCCCGGCTACGGAGAACAACGCCAGCCCCATCACCATGTACCCGATGTGGCTGACGATGTTGAACGACAGGATGCGCTTGACGTCGTCTTGGGCGAGGGCCCCGAGGATCCCGATCACCATCGTCGAGCCGGCGAGCACGAGCAGCAGCGTTGCTGGACGTTCGTCCGGGCCGAACAGAAGTGTCTGCGTGCGGATCAGCGCGTACACCCCGACCTTGGTCAGCAGGCCGGCGAACACCGCGGTGACCGCCGACGGTGCCACGGGATAGCTGTCGGGAAGCCACGAGAACAGCGGGAACAGCCCGGCCTTGATGCCGAAGACGACGACGAGTAGGACAGCGAACGCCTGACCGAGGCCGGCCGGGAGGGCGTCGAGTCTTGACCGCCAGGTCGGCCATGTTGACGGTGCCCGTCGCGGCATAGAGGAAGGCAAGGGCGGTGATGAACAACGTCGACGCCAGCAGGCTGATGACGACGTAGGTCATGCCGGCGCGCACCTGCTCGCGTCCACCGCCGAGGGTGAGCAGCACGTAGCTGGCGGTGAGCATCATCTCGAAGGAGACGAACAGGGTGAACAGGTCGCCGACGATGAACGAGCCCGCCACGCCGGCGGCGAGGATGAGATAGGTGGATTGGAAGCCGACGTGGTTGCGTTCGGCGCCCGGCTGGCCGATCGCGAAGACGAGCACGGCGAGGAGCATCAGCGAGCCGACGGTCAGCATGATCCCCGACAGGCGATCGACGACCAGGGTGATTCCGATCGGCGCTGGCCAACCGCCGCTCTGGACGACCAGTGGACCATCGCGGTCGGCCTCGACGAGAAGCACGATTGACAGCACGGTCGTCGCCGTCAGGGCGCTCAACGAGACGACGCGCTGGGCGGCTCGGGATCGCCCGAGGAGGATGCACAGAGAGGCCCCGATGAGCGGGATCAGCACGGGAAGGGCGACGAGTTCGCTCATTGGTGCACCATGTCCCCGTGGTCCATCGCCTGGGATGACGGGCGGTGCACCACTGAGCTAAAGGCGCCGTAATTCTGGTTCACTCGCTCGAAGACTCGCTCGCTCACTGGATCAGCTCCGCATCGTCGTCGCGCCCCGTCTCCTGCTCGGCGCGCTCCTCGTCGGCGACTTCCTTCGACTCGACGCCGCCCCGGGCTACCAGCGTGTCGGCGACGTCGTTCTCCACCTCGTCGTCGCCGCGGCAGGATCCAGCTGCGGAAGGCCATGGCCAACAGCAGCGCCGACACGCCGAAGGTGATGACGATCGCCGTCAGCGCCAACGCGTGCGGAAGCGGGTCGGCGAAGTCGCCGGCGTCGCCGACACCGATCAACGGCTCGTCCCCCGCCTGGCCCGACGTCAGCAACAACACGTTGGCGCCGTGGGTGAGCAGGCCGAGACCGATGATGATCCGGCTCAGCTTGCGCTGCAGCACGAGATAGGTGCCGACCCCGAACAACACCGCGGCGGCGAACGCCAAGAGGACACTCATCAATTGCGTTCCCCGGCCACGCAGGCCGCTCTGGCCGCTCCCTCGCTGGCGCTCGGTCGCTCGCACCGGAGGAAGGCCTTCATGAAGCACCCTCGTAGTCGTCTCCGAAGGCCTCGAAGACCATCAGGATCACGCCGATGACGACGAGATACACGCCGATGTCGAAGGCGAGCACCGACGTCAGCTTGAGGTGCCCGAACACCGGGACGTCGATCTCCCAGGTGGCGGCGTCGAGCGGTGGGTCACCGAACAGCAGTGGCAGCGTCGCCGTCACCGAGGCCACCAACAAGCCGGCACCGAGGATCGTCCACGGCCGCACGCGGGCGAGCGAGCGCACCTCGTCGATGCCGCCGGTGACGTAGCGCACCGTCACACCCGCACCGGCAACGAGGCCGCCGACGAACCCGCCGCCCGGATGGTTGTGCCCGGCGACGAGCAGGTACACCGACGCCAGCAACACGGCGAGGAAGATCACTGGCACCGAGGGCCCGATGAGGTCGATCGTCGTCCCCGCCGGCGGGCGGCGTGGCCGCCTCATCGGCCACCCTCCACAACTTCGGGGACGGCCGGCGCACGGCGCGGACGGCGCCCGGCGCGGGCGAGCGCCACGGCACCGATCGAGGCGGCGGTCAGCACGGTGATCTCGCCGAGCGTGTCGAGACCGCGGAAGTCGACGAGGATGACATTGACCACGTTGCGTCCCTCGGCTTCGGACAACGCCCGGTCGACCATCTCGGTGGAGACCGGGGTTGCTCGGCGAGCCTGGCGAGCGACGATGTCGAAGGCGAACACCATCGCGGCGACACCGACCGCAATGCCGATGCGGACGCCGCGAGTGCGCACCGTGGACCGGCGCTCGAAGCGATCGGGCAGCTTGCGCAGCACGAGCACGAACAGCACCGTCGACAGCGTCTCGATGGCGGCCTGGGTCAGGGCGAGGTCGGGGGCACCCTGGATGACGAACAGAGCGGCCATCGCGTAACCGACGGTGGACAGGTAGAGGACGGCGGTGAACCGGCGGCGCGCTGTCGCTGCTAACAGTGCGCCACCGACGAGCACGATGGCGATCGGAATCTGTGCCGGCCGCCCGACGATTGCCGGCCACTGCGGCCAGTCGACGCCACGTACGAGGGCAACGCCCGGGAGTACGGCAGCGGTCGCGAGCACGACGCCGGCGTAGATCGCCAGCGTGCCGTTCTGGACGATGGCCGTCACCCGGTTGGCCACCCGGTTGAGCCCTTGGAGCAGGGCGAGGTAGACCTCCGTCCCGTTGGGGATCGAGGCGCCCTTGGCGAGCACGCTGGCGACCGGGCGGCGGGCGACGAACAGCGCGGCCCCGGCTGCGAACGTCACCGCGGTGAGGACGAGCGCACTCGTCACACCGTGCCACAGCGCCAGGTGGGCGGGATCGCTCCCGGGGTCGAGGGCGCGGGTCGCCGCGGCGACGAGGCGATCGAGCAGCCTCGGGGCGACCCCGGTGACGATCGAGAGCGCACCGGCGACGGCAGCGGGAGCGAGGAACCAGCGCGCTGGTGGCGACGGCGACGGCGCGTCAGGGCGGTCGCGGCGCAGCAGTTCCCAGGCGAAGCGGGCGCTGTAGGCGACGGTCAACGTCGAGCCGATGACGATGCCGGCGAGGACCACGGCGCTGGCCGAGAAGGGGCCGTCGGTGAATGCGGCGTACGCCGACTCCTTGGCGACGAAGCCGAGTAAGAGCGGTACCCCGGCCATCGACGCCGCGCTCACGACGGCCACGGTCTTCGTCGGCAGCCAGCCGGCGAGCAGCGACGGGAGCGACCGAGCGTCCCGAGTACCGGCTTGGTGGTCGACGATGCCGACGACCATGAACGCCGCCGACTTGAACAGGGCATGGGCGACGAGCAGGACGATCCCGGCTTGCGTCGCCGCTGACGTGCCGGCGCCGAAGAGCACGACGAGGAAACCGAGCTGGCTGACCGTGCCGTGGGCGAGGAGCAGCTTGAGGTCGTACTGGCGCAACGCCCGCAGCCCGCCGGCGATCATCGTGACGAGCCCGACGCCGAGCACGAGCGGTCGCCAAGGCGCAGTCAGGGCGAACACCGGGGCGAAACGGGCGAGCAAGTAGACCCCGGCCTTGACCATCGTGGCCGAGTGCAGGTAGGCGCTCACCGGAGTCGGTGCGGCCATCGCCCCCGGCAGCCAGAAGTGGAACGGGTACTGCGCCGACTTCGTGAAGGCGCCGACCGCCAGGCAGACCAGGCCGATCGTGACTGGAGTACCGGCTGGCGGGTCGGCGAGGATCTCCGACATCCTGAACGTCCCGGCGGCGTCGCCGATGAGGACGAGACCGGCAAGCAGCACGAGACCGCCGGCCGACGTGACGAGCAGGGCCTGGAGGGCCGCAGCGCGAGCCGCCGAGCGGGTGTGTTGGACGCCGATCAACAGATACGAGGTGATCGAGGTCAGCTCCCACGCCGTGAACATCGTGATCAGGTCGTCGGCGACGACGATGCCGAGCATCGCTCCGGCGAACAGGGTGAGCAGGCCGGCGAGGCGGTCGATGCTGTCGCCGGTGCCGAGGTCGTCGCCGAAGTACCACCAGGAGTAGGCGAGGACGCCGATGCCGATCAGCGTGATGACGAGGACCATCACCGCGCCGAAGGCGTCGAGCCGCACGGCGATCTCGATGTCCAGGGAGGGAACCCAGGACAGACTCTCGCTGATCGTCTCGCCGTCGAGCAACCCGTCGAGCTGGGTCACCAGCCAGATGAGCATCGCCAGCGGCGGCACCACGGCGACGAGGTAGGCACGCCGCCCCAGCGGCCGGCCGGCGACAACAAGAACCAGGCCGACGACGGCGAAGAGGAGGACAAGCGGAATCAGCAAGACGTCCCGCTGGTCGTTGGGCGGCCACGGGCTGTCATCCGCCCGCCGAGATTACACGGCGCCTTCCATCGCAGTGTTTGGCGCGATCACGACGACGGCAGTTGGAGTCCCGGCCGGCCCGTCGTCACGAACGCCAATTCCTGGACGGCGCGCGTCATCGCCACATAGAGCAGGCGGGCACCGCGGGCCGTGCCGTCGAGGATCGTATTCGGCTCGACGACGATCACCCCGTCGAACTCGAGGCCCTTGACCTGCTCGGGGCCGAACAGCGGCACGTCGTCGTGACCGAGTTGGTGGACGTGGTCGACGGCGATGAACCCGGCGGCGACGAGGGCCGCCGCGAGCTCGTCGTGCAAAGCTGGCGCGGCAACGATCCCCGTGAGGCGATGCCGATGCTTGACCTCGGCGACGACGGCGGCCACGGTCACGGCGAGGACACTCCTGGCGGCCATCGTCCACGTCGGAGGTGAACCGGCGGTGCGCACACTGCGACTCGGCGTGGCGTCGACACCGGTGAACGGCAGCAGCCGGTTCGCCTCGACAAGGACCGGCTCCGGCACGCGGTAGCCGATGCTCAACACGGCAATGTGGTGAGTGGGCTCAGCGGCTCCGGCCACGATGGCGTCAAAGACGTCGTCCCAACGCTCCTGCCCGCCCGGAGCCGTCGACTGGGCGACATCGCCGACGAGCGTCATCGAACGACCCGGCGAGCGTCTGCCGATGACGCGCAGTGCGACGGCGGAGTGGTCCTGGGCCTCGTCGACGACGACATGGCCGTACGTCAACGGCGGCCCGTTGAGGATCGAGTTGGCCTCGTCGACGAGCAACTGATCGGCGGCGGTCCACACCCTGCGCCTTCCGCGTGGGCCATCGAACCGCTCGGCGAGGAATCGGTCGACGAAGCGGATCGGCTGTTGCGTCGGCCACGACTTGTCCAGCGCCTGTCGCAGTGGGGCGGCGTCGGGCCAGGCGTCGTCCCGGCCACTGCGGCGCTGCACCTCCTGGCCGGCGATCGCCCGCAGCCGCTGACGTCGCTGGTTGACCGGGATCACCGCGTGGGCAGCCCGTTCCAGCCACTCGGCGATCTCGGCGGCGGTGAACACCAGCCGGCGGACGCCGAGCGGGACGACGATGTCGCCGACCGGCGGCACGATCGCCCGCATCGCGGCCGCGGCAAGCTCCTCGAGCATCGCTGTCGATCCCTTGCGCGCCGCCGTCACAGGATCATCGACGCCGCTGACGCCGACCTTGGGCACGCAGAGGTCGGCGGCGGTGCACTGGCGCACGCTGCGCTCGCCCAGTGAGGGCAGGACGTTGGCGATGTAGTCGAGGAACGCCCGGTTGGGGCCGACGACGAGCACGCCCTCGCGAGCGAGCCGGCGGCGGTGCTCGAACATCAGGTAGGCGGCGCGGTGGAGAGCGACCGCCGTCTTGCCCGTCCCGGGGCCGCCCTGAACGACCAGCACCTGGTCGATCGGTGCGCGGATCACATGATCTTGCTCGGCCTGGATCGTCGCCACGATCTCGCGCATCGCCCCGGTGCGCTCGGCGCTGATCTCGGCGAGAACGGGGTCGGGGATGCCGCTGGCGACGTTCGCGGCATCGGGATCGTCGAGGTGTTCGTCGAAGTAGGCGGTGATCTCGCCTTCGTCGAGAGTGAAGCGCCGGCGCAGCGTGACCCCGAGCGGATCGGCGCCGGTGGCTCGGTAGAACGGCGCCGCAACCGGTGCCCGCCAGTCGATGACGACTGGGTCGTGCTGATCGTCCTCGATGTGCCGCCGGCCGAGGTACCACTGCTCGGACACGCCCTGCTCGACCATGTCGATGCGTCCGAAGAAGTCCCCGGCGCCGGGGCTGTGGAGGTCGGCGAGTGCCTCGGCGACGGTCATCTCGACGTACTCGGAGGTGATCTCGTCGGCGGCGCTCTGCGGGTCGACGCGCTCGAGCCGCTCGATCATCAGGTCGCGAGACTTGCGAGCAAACGCGAGGCGCGACCGTTCCAGTTCGAGCTCCGGGAACACACCACCTGTGTACACAGATCGCGCCCACTTCGCGTCGATATTCGCAACCGATGGGTGTTTGGGGGACGGAACGGTCCCCTAAACACCCATCGGTTGTCCTGGGTTAGCGTTCGGCCGTGACGCGCGAACCTGAATCCCAAGTCCCCGCCGAGCCGGTGGATGCCGACGAAGAGCTGATCGACGAAGATCTGATCGAGGACGAGCTGATCGTCGAGGAGATCTCGATCGACGGCATGTGTGGGGTGTACTGACCCTTGGGCGACGACCCCGTCAGCCGCCGATCCGAGCGCTTTGGGGCGCTCACGTATCGCCATGACACCCGCCGGCTGACGTTCGAGCGCCGACGCAGTCAGGCAAGTGTCCCCCTCACAGACCATCTCAAAGGCGGACTCGACGCCCCGATCTGCCTGACCTGGGAGCTGACCTACGCCTGCAACCTCGCCTGCGTCCACTGCCTGTCGTCGTCGGGCCGGCGTGACCCACACGAGCTGGGCACCGACGAAGCGATCGCCGTGCTCGACGAGTTGGGTGCCCTGCAGGTCTTCTACATCAACATCGGCGGCGGCGAGCCGATGCTCCGGCCCGACTTCTTCGACCTCGTCGAGCACGCCACGACGAATCGGATCGGCGTCAAGTTCTCGACCAACGGCACGTTCGTCGACCGAAGAGCGGCGCAGCGGTTGGCGGCGATGTCGTACCTCGACGTGCAAGTGAGCCTCGACGGCGTCGATGTGGCGACGAACGATGCCGTCCGCGGCACCGGCTCGTTCGCCAGGGCGCGGACGGCGATGGACAACCTCGCTGCTGCCGGGTTCGGGCCATTCAAGATCTCCGTCGTCGTCACTCGGCACAACGTCGCCCAGCTCGACGACTACAAGGCGCTCGCCGACGGCTATGGCGCCCAGTTGCGCGTCACCCGACTACGCCCGTCGGGCCGCGGTGCCGACTCGTGGCACCAGCTCCACCCGACCCAGGACCAACAGCGGGCGATCTATCACTGGCTGCACGCCCATGGCGACGAGGTCCTCACCGGCGACAGCTTCTTCCACCTCAATGCCCTCGGCCCGGCGTTGCCGGGGCTGAACATGTGCGGAGCCGGCCGCGTCGTGTGCCTGATCGACCCGGTCGGCGACGTGTACGCCTGCCCGTTCGCCATTCACGAGAAGTTCCGCGCCGGTTCGATCCGCGCCCCCGGCGGTCTCACCGAGGTGTGGCGCAACAGCAAGCTGTTCGGGGAGCTGCGCCAGCCCACCGCGGCCGGCGCCTGCGCAAGCTGCGGCAGCTACGACGCCTGCCAAGGCGGCTGCATGGCGGCGAAGTTCTTCACCGGTATGCCCCTCGACGGACCCGACCCGGAGTGCGTGGACGGCCACGGTGAGCCGGTGCTCGCGGGCGTCGCGGCGGGATCGGCGCCGCGCCCCGAACCCGATCACTCCCGTCCCGTGAGGATCCGCCCGAAGCCACCGGTTCGGGCTTGATGATGTGGGTCGCCCTCGTCGCGGCGGCCTATCTGCTCGGCACCTTCCCGAGCGCCTCCATCGTCGCCTCGGGCTCGGGCGTCGACATCACGACGACCGGATCTGGCAATCCCGGCGCCTCCAACGTCACCCGCGCCCTCGGCTGGCGCAAGGGCATGATCGTCTTCGTCCTCGACGCCCTCAAAGGTGCCCTCGCCACGCTCGTCGGGCTGTGGCTCGGCGGCCGCGCCGGCGGCTACGTGCTCGGCGCTGCGGCGATCGTCGGCCACATCTTCCCGATCACCCGCCGCTTCCGTGGCGGCAAGGGCGTGGCCACCGGTGCCGGGGTGCTCGGCGTTCTCCACCCGATCGTCGCCGCGGCCGTCGCGGTCATCTGGCTAACGCTGTCACGACTCACCGGCAAGGCGGCGATCGCGTCGATCGCCGCGGTCGTCGTCACTCCGATTGGCCTCGCCCTCACCGGCGCGCCGGCGTGGGAGTTCGCCGCCACGGTCGGGCTGTGCGCCCTGCTGGTGATCCGCCACGCCGGCAACATCCGCCGAATGCTGCGCCGCGAGGAGCACACGCTCAGCCAGCAGCCAACCAGCTGATGATCAGCGCAGCTCGTGGGCGAGCGCGAGCTGCGCCGCGTGCCAGCCGCACATGCCATGAACGCCGGCACCCGGCGGGGTCGACGACGAGCACAGATACAACCCCGGCGCCCCGGTCCGCCACGGCCGCAAGGACACCGTTGGGCGAGTGAACAGCTGACGGAGGTCGGTGACGCCACCGGTGATGTCACCACCGACGTGGTTCGGGTTGGCCGCTTCGATGTCGGCCGGCAGCTCTCGATGGCGGCTGATGATCGTTTCCCGGAAACCGGGAGCGAACCGTTCGATCTGGCGCTCGACCGCGTCGGTGACGTCGACAGTCGAGCCGTTGGGCACGTGAGAGTACGCCCACAACGTGTGGTGTCCCGCCGGCGCCCGGGTCGGGTCGAACAGGCTCGCCTGGGCGACGAGCACGAACGGCCGCTCGGGATGGCCGCCGCGGGCGACGGTCCCCTCGGCGGCGGCGATCTCGTCGAACGTCCCGCCGACGTGCACGGTGGCGGCCGCGGCCGTCACGGGATCGCGCCACGGAACGGGTGCCGAGAGGGCGTAGTCGAGCTTGAAGGCGGCGGGCCCGTGGCGGAAGCGGAGATAGCGCTTGCGAACGCGGTGGGGCAGCCGATCACCGGCGATAGCCGCGAGATTGCGCGGTGCGACGTCGGCGAGGATCACTGTCGAACGGGGTAACTCGGCAAGGCTTCGCACCGGACGCCCGCACTCCAGCTCACCTCCGTGGCTGCGCAACTCGGCGACGAGAGCGTCGGCGATCGCCTGCGATCCCGATGCCGCCAGCGGCCAACCGACGAGGTGGGCGAGGGTGCCGAGAAACAGGCCGACGCCAGCGGTGACCCGCTCGTCGAGCGGCAGCATCGAGTGAGCGGCGATGCCCGCGAACAACCCGGCGGCCTCCTTGCCGACGAACCGTGACCGACGCACCGACGCAGCCGAGCGCAGCGCGCCGAGGCCGAAACGAGCCATCGTGATCGGATGACGCGGCGGCGACAGCGGCGACAAAACCCCGTCGACGAGACCGAACCCGCCGTCGACGGCAGGCGCGAACAAGCTCGCCCACGCCTTCCCGTCGGCTCCGAGGCTGGCGCTCGTCGCGTCGACCGACCGTTCCAGAATCACCGTGTGATCGTCGAGTGGGTGAGCGAGCGGAGCCTGCGGTTGAATCCAACGCAGGCCGTGGCGTTCCAGCGGCAACGCCCGCAACGCTGGTGAGGCGATGCCGAGGGGATGGATCGCCGAGCAGACGTCGTGGACGAAACCCGGCTCGGTGAGGGCTGCGCTCCGGGTACCTCCGCCGGCCGTGGGCTGCCCTTCGACGACGAGGACACGACGCCCGGTGCGGGCGATCGTGATCGCCGCGACCAGCCCGTTGGGACCCGATCCGATGACGACAGCGTCGTACGTCAATTGCGTTCCCGGGCCACGCAGGCCCCTCCTGGCGCTCCTCGGCTGGCGCCTCGTCGCTCGCGCCCGTGGCGAGAGGTTCACGACTCACGGGAGGCGCGCCAGCGCGGCCTGGGCTTGTTCGACGAGCTCGACGGGCGAATCGCGCAACACGTCGAGCTCGGCGCCGAGTTGCTGATCGCCGTAAGCGCCGGCGACGTAGCGCGCATACACGCCTTCGAGGATGATCGCCGTGCGCCACAGCTGGAATGCCACGTAGTAGTCGACCGCGGCGAGGTCACGAGTGCTGTGCCTGGCGTACCGGGCGAGGAAGTCGTCGTACGTCCCGAACCCTCCCGCTCCTGTCGGATCGTTGTGGCGGCCACCCACACCGTCGGTCGGCGCCCAGTGGGCGCCGACGTACCCGACGTCGGCGAGCGGGTCGCCGAGCGTGCACAGCTCCCAATCGAGAACCGCCTTGATCGCGCCCGAGGACGGATCGGTGATGCAGTTGCCGAACCGGTAGTCGCCGTGGACCACGGCGACGCCCTGTTGCGGCGGAACTCGATCGGCGAGCTGCTTGGCGACCGCGTCGACGGTGGCGAGCTCACGCGTCTTCGACTCCTCCCACTGCCTCGACCAGCGAGCGATCTGGCGGTCGATGTAGCCCTCGCGGCGGGCGAAGTCGCCGAGCCCGACGGCGTCGACGTCGAGCGCGTGCAGTTCGGCGAGGACGTCGGCGAGGTTCGCTGTCATCGACGCCCTGGCCGCCGACGGGACAGCGCGTGCCGCCACGACCGAGTCGACGACGGCACCGTCGACGAGAGTCATCACGTAGAACGGCGCGCCGTTGACCGATTCGTCGACACACAGCCCGAGCGCATCCGGGACGGGAACCGCTGTCGGCCCCATCGCCGAGATCGCCCGGTATTCGCGGGTCATGTCGTGGGCTGTGGCGAGGACGTGGTGCAGGGGCGGCCGGCGCATCACGAACGGCTCGCCGCTGCTGCCGGTGACGGCGAACGTCAGATTGGAGCGCCCGCCGCCGATGCGCTCGAACGTGAATGGCCCGACGGCGCCGGCGATGTTCGCCTCGAGCCAGCGGCTGACAGGCTCGACGTCAATGCCCTCCACCACGGCCCGCACGGTACTGGCCCGCCCTACGCCACCTATCACGACCGATGGGTGTTGTGGGGACGATTCGGTCCCCTACGCACCCATCGGTTGGCGAATCAGGATGGGCGGCCGACGCCGGTGACGTTGCCCCAGTTGACGGCGGCCCGTCTGACGCCCGATTTGGGGCTGGCGGCATCGACCATCATCCCACCACCGACATAGATGCCGACGTGACTGATCGGCGAGTAGAAGAAGATGAGGTCGCCCGGTTGCGCGGCCGAGGACGGCACGTGCGGGATGCTGGCGTACTGCTGCGCGGACTGGTGGGGCAGGTACACGCCGGCAGTGCTCCACGCCCACGACGTCAGTCCGGAACAGTCGAAGGCCACGCCCGGGCTCGCGGCGGCATACCGGTAGCCCACGCCGACCTGGCTGACCGCGGCGTTGACGGCCGTACCGGCCCGTGACGAGGCCTGCGGGATCGGCGCGGCGGCCTTGGGCGGAGCGGCCGGAGCAGCTGGTGCATCGCCTCCGCCACCTCCCGCCGAGGTCGGGTTGTTGCCACCGCCGCCACTCGACGGGTTGTTGCCGCCACTGCCGCCTGTCGGATTGGCGTTGGACGCCTGCTGCTGAGCCTGGCTGGCCGCCTCGGCCTGAGCCGCGGCGCGGGCCTGGGCTGCCGCCGCTTCCGCCTGCATCCGCTCGTAGGACTCGCGGGCCCGACGTTCCTGCTCCTCGCGGATCAGCTCGCCAAGCTCGGCTTCGGCCTCCGCCTGGGCGTTTTCGAGCTCTTCGGTTTGCGCCTCGGCGGCATCTTGGGCGGCGGCGACCTCGTCGGTCTTGTCCGCTGCCTTCTCGCGCTGATCCTCGAGTGCCTCCTGCTCTTCGGTCAGCGCGTTGACGGCCTCCTCGAGATCGTCGGAGTCGGCAGTGCCGCTGTTGAGGGCGACACGGGTGAGCTCGTCACGCTGCAGATCCTCGCTGAACCGAGACGGCTCGCTGAAGATGCCCATCCCGTCGGTGGCAGAGTCGACAAACGCCTGGACCGCGACGTCACCAAGCTCGGCTTGCAGCGCGGTGACCTCCGCCTGCTTCTCGGCGACCGACTCCTCGGCGGCGACGACGTCATCCTCGAGCTGGTTCAGCTCATCGAGAGCGATGTCGTACGCCTCGGCGAGCTTGGCGGTCTCCTCCTCCAGCCCTTCGATCATGTCGGCGTACTGCTCGACTTGATTGCGCTTGTCGTCGACCGGATCGGCAGAGGCGACTCCGGCAGCGGTGAGAGATGCGACGAGAAGCGTGACCCCCGTCACGGCGAAGGCGGCGGAACCCGGGCGGAGCGATCGCATGACGGACCGCATCCTAGCCAAACATTACGAACCCATTGCAATCATGTCGCGAGGAACGCGGAACGGTGACCGTTCATTGCGTTCCCGTGCAACGCTTCACTCCCATTCGATCGTTCCGGGCGGCTTCGACGTGATGTCGTAGACGACCCGGTTGACCCCGTCGACCTCGTTGACGATCCGGTTGGAGATCCGTTCGAGCAGGTCAGCAGGCAGGCGCGCCCAATCGGCGGTCATCGCGTCGTCGCTGGTCACCGCCCGCACGATGATCGGGTGGCCGTACGTGCGCTCGTCGCCCATCACTCCGACCGAGCGGATGTCGGCGGCGAGCACGGCGAAACCCTGCCAAATGTCGCGCTCGAGGCCGGCCGCGGCGATCTCGCCGCGCACGATGGCGTCGGCCTGCTGGAGCAGGGCGACGCGCTCGCGGGTGACCTCGCCGAGGATGCGCACGGCGAGACCAGGGCCAGGGAACGGCTGGCGCCAGACCATCGACTCGGGCAGGCCGAGCTCGATGCCGAGGCGCCGCACCTCATCCTTGAACAGGTCACGCAATGGCTCGACCAGCTCGAGGCGCATGTCCTCGGGCAGGCCACCGACGTTGTGGTGGCTCTTGATCACGGCGGCGGTGCCGTCGCTTCCGCCGGACTCGATGAGGTCGGGGTACAGCGTGCCCTGGACGAGGAACTCCGCCTCGGAGAGCCCACCGGTGTGCTCCTCGAAGATGCGGATGAACTCGTCGCCGATCGTCTTGCGCTTCTCCTCCGGCTCGACGACACCCTGAAGACGCTCGAAGAAGCGGTCGGCGGCATCGACGTGGATCAGCTCGACACCCATGTGCCGGCGGAACGTCTCGGTCACCTCGCTGCTCTCGCCGAGGCGCATCAACCCGGTATCGACGTAGACGCATGTGAGCCGGTGGCCGATCGCCCGGTGCACGAGCGCCGCAGCAACAGCCGAGTCGACGCCGCCGGACAGGGCACAGATCGCCCGGCCGTCGCCGATCTGCTCGCGGACGCGGGCGACCTGTTCGTCGGCGACCGACGCCATCGTCCACGTCGGCGCACAGCCGGCTCGCTCGGCGAGGAACCGTCGCAGCACCGCCATGCCGTGTGGCGAATGGACGACTTCGGGGTGGAACTGCACGCCGTAGATGCGCCGCTCGTCGTTCTCCAGCACGACGACTGGGGCATTGTCGGTGGATGCGGTCGCCTGGAATCCCGGCGGCGCAACGGTGATCGCGTCGAAGTGGCTCATCCACACGTCGTGGTCGTCGGGCGCATCGTCGGGCAGCAGCAGTGATGGCGCGGTGCGCCGCAAGGTCGTGCGCCCGTACTCGCCACGGAGGCCGCGTCCGACCTCGCCGCCGAGTTGGAGGGCGACGAGCTGGGCCCCGTAGCAGATCCCGAGGACCGGCACGCCGAGGTCGAAGATCACCGGGTCGAGGCGCGGCGAGCCCTCGATGTTGACGCTCTTCGGCCCCCCGGACAGGATCAGCGCCGAGGGACGCCGCGCCGCCACCTCGGCGGCGGTGATGCGGTTGGGCACGATCTCCGAGAAGACCTGCAGCTCGCGCACCCGGCGGGCGATCAGCTGGGCGTACTGGGCGCCGAAGTCGACGACGAGGACGGGGCCGTTGGGATCGGTGGTCACCTGGGCGGTCAAGGGATCGATCGTAAGCCCCCGCTGCTAGAAACCGGATGCGATGTTGCTGGCGATCCTCGTGTCGACGCTAATCACACTGGTGCCGGCGACGGCGGCGACCGGCGAACCGACTGCGGCACCTGAGACACGGGCGCCGACGACCACCATCGAGAACGTCTTCCTCCCGGAGGACACCACCGTCAACATCACCGATTGTGTCAGCGCCGCTCCCCCGGCCCGAGTGCGGCAGCCGAGAACGCGGCGGGTGGCGCCAGGGCGCGGTGTTCGCCGTGATCGTCGTTGGCCTGATCGCCATCGGCGCCCGCCTCGTCATCGGCATCCGCCGCCGCTGAAGAGAGACCGATGGGTGTTTAGGGGACCGTTCCGTCCCGTAAACACCCATCGGTCGTGGGCAGACTGGCGGGCGTGACGCCGGAGGAGTTTCGCGAGGCCGGGTACCAACTCGTCGACTGGATCGCCGACTACCTCGACACGGTCGAGGAGCGGCCGGTGACACCCGACATCAGGCCTGGCGACGTCAGCCGCCAGCTCCCCGACCACGCTCCGACCGAGGTCGAGCCGTTCACCGCCGTGCTGGCCGACGTCGACCGCATCGTCGTGCCGGGTCTCGTGCACTGGCAGCACCCCAGCTTCTTCGCCTACTTCCCGGCGAACAGCTCCTACGCCGCGATTCTCGGTGAGTTGCTGTCGGCCGGGCTCGGCGTCAATGGGATGAGCTGGGTTACGTCGCCGGCCTGCACCGAGCTGGAGCTGCGCGTCGTCGACTGGATGGCCGAGCTGCTCGATCTGCCGGAGCGGTTCCGCAACACCAGTGCGACCGGCGGCGGTGTCATCCAGGGGACAGCGAGCGAGGCGACGCTCGTCGCCGTGCTGTCGGCACGCTGGCGGGCGACCGCCGGGGCGGTCAACGAGGACGGCGACACCTCCCGGCTCGTCGCTTATGCGACCGCGCAGGCCCACTCGAGCGTCGAGAAGGCGCTGCGCATCGCCGGCGTCGGCAGCAAGTCGATCCGCGTCGTCGAGCACGACGCCGAGTTCGCGATGCGCCCGGACTCCCTCGCGACGTTGATCGAGTCGGACAGAGCGGCCGGGCTGACGCCGTTCTTCGTGTGCGCGACCCGGGGCACGACGTCGTCGATGGCCTTCGACCCGGCCGCCGAGATCGCACCGATCTGCCAGGACGCCGGCGCCTGGCTGCACGTCGACGCGGCGATGGCCGGCATCGCCGCCCTCGTCCCGGAACAGCGCTGGGTCAACGACGGCCTCGAGTTGGCCGACAGCTACTGCACCAACCCGCACAAGTGGATGGGCATCAACTTCGACTGCGACCTCTACTGGACCGCCGATCGCACCGCCCTACTCGGTGCCTTGAGCATCCTGCCCGAGTATCTCCGCTCCGCCGCTGCGGCGTCCGGCGCGGCGGCCGATCTGCGCGACTGGCAGGTCCCCCTCGGGCGCCGCTTCCGGGCGCTCAAGTTGTGGTTCGGCCTGCGCCTCGACGGCGTGGCCTCGTACCAGGCGCTGATCCGCCGTCATATCGAGCTCACCCAGCAGCTGGCCGGGTGGATCGCCGCCGACGAGCGCTTCGAGATCGTCGCACCGCATCCGCTCAACCTCGTCTGCATCCGACTCGCAGACGACGCCGCGACCGAACGGCTCATCGAGGCCGCCAACGCGACTCACCGTGTCTGGTTCACGCGCACGATCCTCGACGGCCATCCCGTGCTGCGGTTCTCGATCGGGTCGCAGACGACCGAATCGCGTCACGTCGCCGACGCATGGGCGATGTTGCAGGGTCTGGCTACTTCAGGCGGTTGAGGAGATCGATGAGGATGTGCGCGGTCGCACCCCACACGGTCTCGTCGTCGAGCTCGAAGAAGTAGAGCACCCGCTCGGGCGCATCCGAGTCCCAGGGAACCGTCCATTGCTCGGCGCGGTACGTGTCGGCGCGGCAGAACTCGGCGAGCGGCACCCACAGCACGCGCTCGACCTCCGGAGATGCGGGCATCAGAGCGAGCTGCGTCGGCACGTGTGCGACGACCGGGACGATGTGGCTGCGACTGACAATCGTGGCGAGATGGTCCAGCTCGCCGACGACCTCGACGACGGCCGGGTCGAGGCCGATCTCCTCGTTGGCCTCACGCAGCGCCGCTTGAATCTCCGTCTCCCCCTGGTCGATCCGGCCGCCGGGGAAGCTGATCTGGCCGGCGTGATTGCGCAGCTCTGTCGACCTTCTCGTCAGCAGCACGCCCGCGTTCCCATCCGCGCCGTCGGCGAGCAGGACGAGCACCGCTGAAGGTCTCACGCCGGAGAAGTCGGCATCGACCCGGTTGACGTTCGTCCCCTCGAGTGCCCGCACGACGTCGTGCGTCGCCAGGTGTGACAGATCAGGCAGCGCCGGCGGGTCGTCGACGTCCGACCACTCGGGGGGTCGCGGGATGATCTGGCTCCCACCGGTGCGGCGGGACCGTGGGCTACTCAGCGGGCGTCCAGCCCGACTCGGAGAGCTGCCGGAGTACCGTCGGCAGGCCGGCGGTCTTCAGCAACGCCATCACGCGGCCGGGCGACTCTTCGCCGGATTCCCACTGCTCCCAGGCGGCGATCAGCTTGGCCAGGTCGGGAGGAGGCGTTTCGAACGACATCGTTCCCAACAGTACCGGCGAGGTCACCTCCGGACGGCGGTCTGGGACTAGACACGGGGCGTGGAAGTCGTCATCACCTCGACGCCAGAGGGCGTCGTCGCCGACGCGATCGAGGCACTCCTTGAACGCAAGCCGGACGCGGTCCTCGGTCTGGCCACGGGCAGCTCGCCGCTGCCCGTCTACGACGAGCTGGTGCGCCGCCACGAAGCGGGCAAGGTGTCGTTCGCCACGACGACAGCGTTCCTGCTCGACGAGTACGTCGGCCTGCCGCCCGACCATGCGCAGTCGTACCGCGCCGTGATCGAACGCGAGTTCACGGCCAGAGCCGACTTCGACCGACGTCGCGTGCACGGCCCCGACGGCCGGGCCGCGGACCTGCCCGCCGCGTGCGCTGTCTACGAGGCGGCGATCGCCGACGCCGGCGGCGTCGATTTGCAACTCCTCGGCGTCGGTGGCGACGGGCACATCGGGTTCAACGAACCCGGTTCGTCATTGGCCTCGCGGACGCGGTTGAAGACGCTCACGGCCCAGACCCGCGACGACAACGCCAGGTTCTTCGACTCGATCGACGACGTTCCCCGTCACGTGCTCACGCAGGGCGTCGCGACGATCCTGGACGCTCGCCATCTCGTGCTCATCGCCACTGGCGACGTCAAGGCCGAGGCGATCGGACGGACCGTGGAGGGGCCGGTGACGGCGTTCTTCCCGGCGTCGGCGCTGCAGCTCCATCCCCACGCCAGCATCGTCGTCGACGAGGCCGCGGCGTCACAGCTCGAGCTGGCCGACTACTACCGCCAGGCCTACGCCGGCAAACCCGCCTGGCAGGGTCTCTGAGGTTCTGACCTCACGGGCGTTTCCGGAGGGCGTCGTTGGCTCTGGCATAGAAGCGGCCGGCCGTGCGGCCGATGCTCACGGCGTCGACTTTGCCGGACGCCGAGGAGGTGAGTCGCCGACGGCGTTCGGCCGCGTTGGCAAAGTTCGTGCCCCACCAAACGAAGCCGAGCAGCAGGGCGACTACCACCATCGTCGCCCGCGACGCGCTGTCGATGTTGAGGAAGGGCAGCGCCGCGACCACGAGGAGTACCGCGACGACGGCGAGGTCGAGGCGGCTGTGCTGAGCGCGAGAAACGGCGCGGAACGCTCCCAAGGGCGGGCCGGAAAAGGCGACATTCGCCAGCACGAGCCCGCCGGCCAGTGCAGGCCAGAGCGGTTTCGGCGACTGCACTCCGGATGCGATCAGCACGAGGGCGACGAGGTACTCGGCGCCTTGGTGCAGCCAGAACGGCCGCCATCGCCGATCCGTGGCCATCGCCTCGACGCTATCGACGGCTCACAACCACCGTGCCCCATCGAGGGCCGCCTGTTCCCACCAGGCGAGCTCCTCGTCGTCGCCGAGCGCCTTCTCCCACGCCATCGTCACCATCACGCCGAGCATGCACAGGCCGAGCTGTTGGTCCCACCACGCTGCCGTGTCGACGTCGTGACGTTCGAGCGCGCGGCGGTAGCCGGCGATCGTTTCCTCCTTGGACCTTGGCATCCGCGCCCGGTTGAGGGCGAGATACCAGACGAGCTCCCAGCACGGCGGTGCCTCCCCTGGATACGCCCAGTCGAGGACGATCGTGCGGCCATCGGCGCGTGAGCCGAGGTTCCCGAGTTTCCAGTCGCCGGCGACGAATGTCTGCGGGCTGCTCGCCAGGGCAGCTGCGAGTGGCCCAGGCTCGGCGTGAATGCCGCGGACGAGATTGTCCAACGGTGGGCTCCGGTCGGGCAGGCGGCGCCAGCCCTCGTCGGCGGCGGCGATCGCCGCCGGAACGTCGTTGACGCGCAACTCGGCTGCGATCGTCGCCGGTGCGAACCACAGCAGTCGCTGCTCGAGTCGTTGCAGGCCGATGGTGTCGTGCCAGCCGAAGTATGCTCGCGTGGAACGTCGCCAGATGCTCGATGAAGCGGTCGTGCTGCTCGACGGGCAACACGTCGTCGCCTGGCGGAACGAGATCGTCGCTGCGATCGGTCATCAAGATCGCCAAACGGGCCGTCGGGCCGTCGCCCTCCAAGGCCATCGCCACCACGGCATGATCGATGACGGCAGGGACACGGTGGTACAAGCCGGCCTGCCAGACCCGGTACTCCCAGTTCGTCGTGTTGCCGGTGCAACGCATGATCCAGTCATCGACGGCGGACAACTGCTTGAGGAAGTAGCGCTCGCCGTCGATCAAAACGCGCTCGAACGACGCCCCCGATTTCCCGTCGACGGTCCCCACCGGGATGCGTTGCGAAGCGCCGGCGACCAGCTCCTCGATCGAGCCGGCGATCCGTGGCTCGTCCATCGGTCCATCCGTAGCAGAGCGCAGCGTCTCAGACGAGGTTCGTGGGCAGTGGGGAGGCGATCACCAGGTGGAAAGTGGTGGCGCCACTGACGGAAGAGATGCTTGAAGCCGAGAGGCCGGGGCGACGAAGTCGCCCCGGCCTCTCGTGCATTGAGCTCGCTCGGAAGGGCTTCCCTTCCGAGCGAAACGTCACATCATGCCGGGCATGCCCATGCCACCACCGCCGCCACCGGCGCGGGCGGGGGCCGGGGGCTCGGGCTTGTCGGCCACGAGGCACTCGGTGGTGAGCACCATGGCGGCGATCGACGCGGCGTTCTGCAACGCCGCCCGGGTCACCTTGGCCGGGTCGATGATCCCGGCCTTGAGCAGGTTGGTCAGCTCGCCGGTCGTGGCGTCGAGGCCGTTGGGGCCCTTGGCCGCCTCGACCTGCTTCACCCACACGCCACCTTCGAGGCCGGCGTTCTCGGCGATGTGGCGAGTCGGGGAGGTCAGCGCGTCGTAGACGATCTGGCCACCGGTCAACTCGTCACCCTCGAGCTTCTCGAGAAGCGTCGCCACCGAGCCACGGGCTCGCACGAGGGCGGTGCCGCCACCAGCGACGACGCCTTCCTCGATGGCCGCCTTGGTCGCCGACACGGCGTCCTCGATGCGGTGCTTCTTCTCCTTCAGCTCGACCTCCGTGGCGGCGCCGACCTGGATCACGGCAACGCCACCGGCGAGCTTCGCCAGGCGCTCCTGGAGCTTCTCGCGATCCCAGTCCGAGTCGGTGTTCTCGATCTCGGTCTTGATCTGCTTGATCCGCCCGGCCACCTCCTCGGACGTACCGCCACCGTCGACGATGGTGGTGTTGTCCTTGGAGATGATGACCCGCTTGGCGGTGCCGAGCAGGTCGAGCGTGACGTTCTCCAGCTTGAGGCCGACGTCCTCGGAGATGACCTGCGCCCCGGTGAGCACGGCCATGTCCTGGAGCATCGCCTTGCGGCGATCGCCGAAGCCGGGCGCCTTGACGGCGGCGGCGGCGAACGTGCCACGGATCTTGTTGACGACGAGCGTGGCGAGAGCCTCGCCCTCGAGGTCCTCGGCGATGATCACGAGCGGGCGGCCGGTCTTCATCACGGCCTCGAGGGCCGGCAGCAGCGACTGCACCGTGGAGATCTTCGCCTGGTGGATGAGGAGGTAGGGCTGATCGAGCACGGCCTCCTGGCGCTCCGGGTCGGTGACGAAGTACGGCGACAGGAAGCCCTTGTCGAACTGCATCCCCTCGGTGAACTCGAGCTCGGTGCCGAACGTGTTCGACTCCTCGACCGTCACCACGCCGTCCTTGCCGACCTTGTCGATCGCGTCGGCGATGACCTGGCCGATCGACGGATCGGCGGCGGAGATCGTCGCCACGGCGGCGATGTCGGTCTTCTCGTCGACGTCCTTGGACTGCGTCTGGATCGACTCGACGGCAGCGGCGACGGCCTTCTCGATGCCCTTCTTGAGGCTCATCGGGTTGGCGCCAGCGGCCACGTTGCGCATGCCGTTGGCGACCATCGCCTGGGCGAGAACGGTGGCCGTGGTCGTGCCGTCACCGGCGACGTCGTTGGTCTTCGTCGCCACTTCCTTGACGAGCTGGGCGCCCATGTTCTCGAACGGGTCGTCGAGCTCGACTTCCTTGGCGATCGAGACGCCGTCGTTGGTGATCGTCGGGGCGCCCCACTTCTTGTCGAGGACGACGTTGCGGCCCTTCGGGCCGAGCGTCACCTTGACAGTGTCGGCCAGCTTGTTGACGCCGGCCTCGAGGGCGCGGCGCGCTTCCTCGTCGAACTTGATGATCTTCGCCATGTGCTCAGACCTCGACGATCGCGAGGACGTCACGGCTGGCGAGGATCAGCAGATCCTCCCCATCGACGGTGACCTCGGTGCCGCCGTACTTGGAGTACAGGACCGTCTGACCGACGTCGATGCCGAGGGGAACGAGCTCACCGGTGTTCTCGGTGCGCTTGCCGGGACCGACGGCCAGGACTTTGCCCTGCTGAGGCTTCTCCTTGGCGGTGTCGGGGATGACGAGACCGGATGCGGTCGTCTGCTCGGCCTCGTTGGGCTGGACGACGATGCGGTCATCGAGCGGCTTCAGGTTCATCTGGTGCATGCCTCCATTGGCGGCGGGTCTGGGCGGTGCCCAGGATTTACGGGTCTGATTAGCACTCAATCTGTGCGAGTGCTAATCGTAGGGCTCGGTGGCAGCCGTTAGCAACCGCGACCTGAGAGTGCTAACGCCGGAGGTCGAGCAGTTCGGCGGTCTCGTGCAGCGGGAGGCCAAGGACCCCGCTGACGCTGCCCGACACCCTCGTCACGAACACCCCACCGGCACCTTGAAGGGCATAGGCGCCGGCCTTGTCGAACGGTTCGCCAGTCCCGACGTACCACTCGATGTCGGCCTCCGAGAGCGCCGCGAACGTCACCTCGCTCGTTGTTGTCGCCGTTACGAGGTCACCGTCAGTGGCGACAGCGACACCGGTGTGCACGGAGTGAGTCCGTCCACTCAGCGCCCGCAGCATGCGACGAGCGTCGACGTCGTCGACCGGCTTGCCGAAGATCTCGCCGTCGACCTCGACGGCGGTGTCGGCACCGACCACGACGGCGCCCGGGTGGGCCGCAGCCACGGTGAGCGCCTTCTCCTGCGCGAGGCGTTCGCACCAACTGCACCGCCACCTCGTCCGGCTCGTGGTGTCTCGTCGACGTCGGGCACGACGACCTCGAAAGGAATGCCGAGCAGCGTCAGCAACTCACGCCGTCGCGGCGACCCGGAGGCGAGGACAAGCACGCCTCCGTTCTAACGGACCGCGATAAGGGACGAGGGATTCCGCGCCCGGCTGCTAGGACTCTGACCAAATGCGGCTGGGGATCGATCTCGACGGCGTTGTCTGCGACTTCAACGCCGGGTGGATGCAGCTGCACATGGCGGAGTTCGGTAGCGAGCTGGAGCCGGAGATGGTCGTCTCGTGGAACAGCCTCCACGAGCTCGGCGGGTTCGCCGACATGCAAGCGTTCTGGCGGTGGGCCCAGGCGACCGAAGACCGCCCGTCGATCTTCCGGCATCTCGAGCCCTTCCCCGATGCGCTCACGACGCTGCACGCCTTGCGCGACGCCGGCCACCGCATCGTCATCATCACTGCCAAGCCCCAGTGGGCGATCCCCGACACGCTGCGCTGGATCGCCGACCACGAGCTGCCGACCGAGGAGATCCACATCCGCTACCGGAAGTACGCGATCGAGTGCGACGTCTATCTCGACGACTCGCCGACCGTGCTACCCGACCTCGTCCGCCACCGACCGAACGCCTCCGTCGGCCGGATGATCCGGCCGTGGAACGAGCCGGTCGCAGGCACGACGGACATCGCCGACTGGCGGGAGTTTCGCTCCTTCGTCGAGTCTCGTTGACTTCCACGTTCGGAAATCGCCCGGGGGGCCCCTGTCAACTATGTTGTGGCCGCACCCGCATCGAGCACAGGATCAGGGGCTGCCTGATGGAAGGAACGCAAGGATGAAACACCGTTCGCTCATCGCGATCGCCGCAGTCGGGACGCTGATCTTCGCAGCTTGCGGCGACGACGACGACGACGCCGCCGACACCGTGGCAGAGGCGACTGCCGCCGGCGCCGACGCCGACGTCACGACCGCCGAGGCCCCGGTGGCACCGGGAGCCGAAACCACCGAGGCGGTGGGAGTAGTAGGCGCCGAGACCACCGAAGCCGGTGTCGCGGGAGCCGACACGACCGAGGCGGCCGCCGGCGTGGCCACCACCGAGGCGGGCGCAGCCGCCGTCACCACCGACGCCGGCACCGCAGCCGTGGAGACCAGCGGCCCCGCCGATCTGGCGGCAGACACGACCGCCGCAGGGACCGCAGCCGTGGAGACCAGCGGCCCCGCTGATCTCGCGGCAGACACGACCGCCGCAGGGACCGCGGCCGAGACCACCGCCGCGGGAACTGCGGCGGAAACCACCGCGGCAGGAACGGCGGCCGTCGACACGAGCGGGCCGGCCGTCCAAGCCGTCGAGTCGACCGCGGTCGAAACCTCGGCAGTCGAAACCTCGGCAGTCGAGACCACAGCAGCCGAGACCACAGCAGTCGAAACGTCGGCAGTCGAAACCTCGGCAGTCGAGACCACGGCAGTCGAAACCTCGGCAGTCGAAACCTCGGCAGCCGTTAGACCGCGGCCGTCGAGACCACGCGCGAGACCAGCAGTCGAAACGTCGGCAGTCGAGACCACAGCAGCCGTCGGGCAGTCGAGACCACCGGTCAGCAGTCGAGACCACGGCAGTCGAGACCACAGCAGTCGAGACCACAGCAGTCGAGACCACTGCCGTCGAAACGTCGGCAGTCGAAACCACAGCAGCCGTTGAGGCCGTCGAGTCCACCGAGCCAGCAGTCGAAACGTCGGCAGTCGAAACGTCGGCAGTCGAAACGTCGGCAGTCGAAACGTCGGCAGTCGAGACCACCGCGGCAGCGGTCGAATCGAGCGCTCCCACGTCGGCACCGACCGAGAGCAGCGCGCCGACCGAAACCAGCGCACCCGAGGGCAGCGTGCCGGTGGCCGAGGTCGTCGGCACTGGTCCGGAATGCGCCACGCTGCCGAACTTCGGTGAGGGAGCGTTCTCCGAGCTCGCCGATCAGCCGGCCGGCACGGCGATCAGCAACACCCAGGAGACGTCGACACTGCAGCAGTTGCTCGGCGATACCGAGCTGCTCGAGACGCTCGACGGTGAGGGTCCGTTCACGGTGTTCGCCCCGCGCAACCGAGCGTTCGTCGACTTGGGCGAGCAACTGTCCTTGCTGGCTGCCGATCCGGACGCGCTCGCCGCGACACTCAGCTACCACGTCGTCGAGGGCGAGGCGCTCACCAGCGAGGACCTCGCTGCCGAGGGTTCCGCCGTCACGCTGCAGGGCGAAGAAATCACCGTCGAGGTGGAGGCCGACGTTGTGACGTTCAACGACGGCCAGGCCACGGCGGTCTGCGGTGACATCCCCATCGGCAACGGCACCCTGTTCATCCTCGACGCCGCGCTGGTCCCCGAGGAAGTGGCCACCGCGATCACCGTCCCGGCGACCACCGAGGCGGCGGCCACCGAGTCGTCAGCACCGGCGGACGGGGCGACGGGCAGCACGGAACCCACTGATGGCACCGAACCGACCGCCAGCTCCGGCTCCCGCCGACAGCACGGGCACGACGGAGGCGAGGCGGCGCACCCAGTGGCATCGTCTTCCCCGTCACGCCAGGTCCGGACTGGCCGGATGAATCTGGTGTTCACGCTGACGCCGTCCACGGAGTCCGGCGGCCTGATCGAGACCGCCGAGCCGCTGGCGGTAATGCTCGAGGAACGTCTCGGCGTCCCAGTCGAGGCGCGTGTCCCGACGGATTACGCAGGTGTGATCGTCGCTCTGGAGTCCGGTACCGGCACAGATCGCCGGCGGACTCGGCCCGGTCCAGATGGTCCAGGCCGAAGACGAAGCGGACGCCGACCTGATCCTCCAGTCCGAGCGGTTCGGCTCGTTCGAGTACGTCACGCAGTGGTTCACCAACGATCCGGCCACGTTCTGCGAGGACGAACCGGTCGCCGACGAGGACGGGTTCCTGTCCTGCAACGGTGTCGCCGACGCCACGAGTGCATCCGACGGGCCGATCGGCGAGGAGCACCTCGCCGACGTCGCCGGCAAGACGGTCGCCTTCGTCGACCAGGGCTCGGCATCGGGCTACCTCGTGCCGTCGCTGCAGTTGCTCAACCAGGGTGTCGACCCCGTCGAGGACATCACGTCGCAGTTCGCCGGTACCCACGACGCCACCGTGCAGGCGGTGTACGACGGTGACGCCGACGTCGGCGTGTCGTTCAACGACGCCCGTGGCGACCTTGTCGAGCAGTTCCCCGACGTCGGTGAACAGGTCGTCGTCTTCGCCTGGTCGTTCCCGATCCCCAACGATGGCTTCGCCGTCGCCGGCGATCTTCCCGACGACCTCAAGGAAGCGATCACCGCCGCATTCCTCGACATCGCCGAGGATCCCGAGGGCGCCGAGCTGCTCGCCGATCCCGACCTCTACGAGATCGACGGCCTACAGCCGGTCGACTCGGCCGACTTCGACGTCATCCGCGAGCTGCGCACGGAGCTGGCCGACCTCCTCGAGTGAGCGACTGACGTCGGGAGACATCGACGAACGACGTGTCCGGGCCGGGGTGTTCGTACGGAGCGCCCCGGCCCGGCTGAGCTTTCAGGGGTGGCTTCACGAGTGATCAGGTTCCAGCAAGCGAGCGTGACGTACGGAGGTGGCGTACACGCCCTGCGCGACGTCGACCTGGAGATCGCCGACGGCGAGTTCGTCGTCGTCGTCGGATTGTCCGGCGCCGGCAAGTCGACGCTGGTCCGTGCCATCAACGGCCTCGTGCCGCTGACGTCGGGACGCCTCGAGGTCAACGGGGTCGACGTCACGTACGCTCGTCGCGCCGCCAGATGCGCAACCTGCGCGCCGACGTCGGGATGATCTTCCAGTCGTTCAACCTCGTCAATCGCACGACGGTGCTGAACAACGTGCTGATGGGCCGGCTGCACCGGGTCTCGACGCTGCGCACGCTGTTCGGGTTGTATCCCAAGGACGACGTCGAGATCGCCATGCAGTCGCTGGAACGCGTCGAGATCGTCGAGAAGGCCTACGTGCGGGCGTCCAACCTGTCCGGCGGCCAGCGCCAGCGCGTCGGCATCGCCAGGGCGCTCGCCCAGCAGCCGCAGGTGATCCTCGCCGACGAACCGGTCGCCTCGCTCGACCCGCCGACGAGCCACGTCGTGATGCGCGACCTGCAACGGATCAACCGCGAGCTCGGCATCACGACGATCGTCAACCTTCACTTCCTCGACCTCGCGACGGCCTACGCCGACCGCATCGTCGGGCTGCGCGCCGGCACGCTCGTGTTCGACGGCTCGGGCAGCGAGGCCGATGCCAGCGTGTTCGAGAGCATCTACGGACGCAGCCTCACGGCCGACGACACGATGGACAAGGAAGCCGCGGAGATCTGAGGTCGCCGAGCCCGTGAGCCTCGACCTCGCTGACCCACCGCGTTCGTCGCAACGGCCGACGCAAGCCGGGACCGAGCCTGTTCGGCATCGGCGTCGGCATCGTCGTGATCGTCCTCACGTTGCTGACCGTGTGGGACTGGAAGTACGGCACCGGGTTCTCGCTGCGCGCCGTCTTCGAGCAGTTCGGCAACGACAACCCGGTGATGTCGGCGATCCCGAACACCGACTGGGACCAGATGTTCTCGGCGCGGACGCGAGCAGCGTTCGTGGAGACCCTACGCCTTGCCATCCTCGGGACCTCGGCCGGTGTCGTCGTCGCCCTTCCCTTGGCGTTGTGGTCGACACGATTCGGTGCACCGAACCGTGTCGTCCGCTTCGTCGTGAGAGCCGTCGGCAACGTCATCCGCGCCTTCCCGGACATCCTCTGGGCACTGCTCTTCGTCTCCGCTGTCGGCATCGGCGCGCTGTCCGGCCTGCTGTCGCTGTTCTTCTTCTCGATCGCCGTCGTCACCAAGCTCACTGCCGACACGCTCGACGGGATCGACTCCGGACCGCTGGAGGCGGCCGACGCCAGCGGGGCACGACACACCCAGATGCTGCGCACCGCGGCCGTTCCGCAGATCCTGCCCGCCTACGCCTCGTACTCGCTGTACGCGTTCGAGCTCAACCTGCGGGCGTCGAGCGTGATCGGCCTCGTCGGTGCCGGCGGCATCGGCGAACGCATCCAGTTCTTCGTGTCGCAGAACAACTGGGAAGCGGTGTGGGGCATCGTCGTGATGTTCGTCATCGTCGTGTTCATCGTCGACCGCATCTCGACCGTCCTGCGAAGGCGGCTCGTGTGACGCGCGCCGGTCCGCCATCCGCCGGCTCCAGTCGGGAGCCCGGTCGCAGCGCCTCGCCCGCCCCGGCCGTTCAACGTCGCCAAGTGGACGGCGCTCGGCGTGTGGGCCGCCCTCGTGGTGTGGTCGATCGCCGGCCTCGACATCAAGTGGAGCCGGCTGCTCGAGGCGCCGGCCGACCTGTACCGCATCTTCGAGCTGATGTTCACCCAGCTCGAGTCGTCGGACATCGGGCGCTGCCTGCGGGCGATGTGGGACTCGATCGCGATGGCCTGGCTGGGCACGCTGATCGCCGCCGTGTTCGCCGTGCCACTCGGGTTTCTTGGCCGCCGAGAACCTCGTCCCGCGGTGGTTGTCGTTTCTCGTCCGTCAGCTGTTCAACATCCTGCGTGCGATCCCGGAGTTGATCCTCGTGCTGGCCCTGATCCCGGTGCTCGGCCTGACCCCGAGTGCCGGGGTGCTGGCGATCGCCATCGGCTCGGTCGGCACGCTCGGCAAGCTGTGCTCGGAGATCGTCGAGGGGATCGATCGCGGCCCGATCGAGGCGGCCGATTCGGTCGGCGCGTCACAGCTGCAGCGGCTGCGCTGGGCGGTGATCCCGCAGACGATGCCCGAGATCGCCTCGTTCGTGCTCTACCGCTTCGAGATCAACATCCGCGTGTCGTCCGTACTCGGCGTCCTCGGCATCGGCGGCATCGGCCAGATCCTCAACGACGGACTTCGCTTCAAGGAGTGGGGCCTCGCCGGGATGGCGCTGATCGTCGTCGTCGCCACGACGATGCTGATCGACGCCATCTCCGGCGCCGTGCGCCGCCGTATCCTCGCCGGCCCAGCAGGCACCGTCGTGTCCCCCGACGACCCCGCAATCGAAGCCGAGCTGATCCTTTAACTGCGTTCCCCGGCCACGCCACATACTGCCCGCGCAGTTGCTGGCCGCTCGCTCGCTGGCGCTCGCTCACTCGCATCTGCGCGGTCGCTGGATCGGCGGTTGGTTAGCCGCCGGAGAGGGTGAGGACGTCGGCGTCATCCGGGATGGCGAGCTCGTCGTCGAAGAAGCGGTCGGGGAGGTTGACGCGGATCGGGCCGTTGGTGTGACCGCGGCGGATCCGGTCGCCACCGGGGACCACGGTGAGGTCGCGGTCGAGGGCGGCGAGCAGGTCGTCGAGCTCGCCGAGAGTCGACACCATCGCCAACCGTCGCCGGGCCTCCGGCCCGACCGGGTAGCCGGTCACGTACCACGCCGTGTGCTTGCGGAAGTCGCGCATCGCCGACTGCTCGGAACCGAGATGGTCGACGAGGTCGATGGCGTGGGCGGCCATCACGTCGACGACGTCGCCGAGCTTCGGCGGTGGCGGCGCCGGGCGACCGGCGAAGACCGTGAGCAGATCACCGAACAGCCACGGCCGGCCGAGGCAGCCACGGCCGACGACCACACCGTCGCAACCCGTGGCCCGCATCATCGAAAGTGCGTCGTCGGCGACCCAGATGTCGCCGTTGCCGAGCACGGGGATCGTGGCGACGTGGGCCTTGAGCTCACCGATCGCGTCCCAGCGAGCATCGCCGGCGTAGTGCTGCTCGGCGGTGCGGGCGTGCATCGCGACGTAGGCGATGCCCTCCTCCTCACACACCTTTCCGGCGCTGAGGTGCGTCAACAGGTCGTCGTCGAGGCCCATGCGGAACTTGGCGGTGACGGGTACGCCATACGGGGCAGCTGTCGACACCGCGGCGCGGACGATCGCCCGCAGAAGCGCCGGCTTGGCCGGCACCGCCGCTCCCCCACCGCGGCGGGTGACCTTGGCGGCAGGGCAACCGAAGTTGAGGTCGATGTGATCGACCGCCCCGCGGTCGCACAGAGTCGCCACCGCGCGGCCCATCATCTGCGGTTCGGAGCCATAGAGCTGCAGGCTGCGCGGTTGCTCGTCGTAGCCGAACGTGACCATCCGCTCCGTCTTGGCGTTGCCATGGACGAGGGCGGTGGCCATCACCATCTCGTTGACGTACACGAGCCCCGGCCCGAAGCGCCGGCAGAGGGCGCGGAACGGGGCGTTGGTGACGCCCGCCATCGGTGCCAGAACGACCGGCGCCGCAGGGGTGAACGATCCGAGCCGCACCTCCATCACGGTCGACGCTATCGAGACTCCCAATCTGCGACCGATGGGTGTTCTCATGACCGAATCGTCAGGAAAACACCCATCGGTTGTGGCTCAGGCGAGCTTGAGGTTGGGGACGGCGCCGGCGTCGAGGGGGGTCGGGCCGTCGAGGCGCAGTCGATGCCAGCCGCAGGCGGCGATCATCGCCGCGTTGTCGGTGCACATCGCCGGGCTCGGTACGTAGCCGCGGATGCCGTCCTCGGCGCAGGCGGCAAGGATCGCCTCGCGCAGGGCACCGTTGGCGGCGACACCGCCGCCGAGGGCGATGCCCTTGGCTCCGACCTCGGCGGCAGCGCGCCGAGCCTTGTGCACGAGAACCTCGACGACGGCTTCCTGGAACGAAGCGGCGATGTCGGCGGTGTCGGCCTCAGGGTGCTTGCGCACGTGATACATCACCGAGGTCTTCAGCCCGGAGAAACTGAAGTCGAGCCCCTGGTCGCGCATCGCTCGAGGGAACGCGACCGCCGTCGGGTCGCCCTCACGCGCGAGCGATTCGATCGCCGGGCCACCGGGGTAACCGAGACCGAGGAACCGGGCGACCTTGTCGAACGCCTCGCCGGCGGCGTCGTCGATCGTCTGGCCGAGCAGCCGGTACTCGCCGGGCGCGATCATCTCGACGAGCATCGTGTGGCCGCCGGAAACCAACAGCACGACGATCGGCAACTCGGTGTCGGGGTCCTCGAGCAAGGCGGCGTAGAGGTGCGCCTCGAGATGGTTGACCCCGACGAACGGTACGTCCCACGCCAGGGCCAGCGCCTTCGCCGCCGACACGCCGACGAGGAGGGCGCCGATCAGGCCCGGCCCGATCGTGCAGGCGACGGCGTCGATGCGCCGTTCGTCGACACCCGCCTCGACGATCGCACGGGCGATCACGGGGTTGATCAGGTCGAGATGAGCCCTGCTGGCGATCTCCGGCACGACTCCGCCGAACGCGGCATGCAGGTCGATCTGCGAGCTGACGACGCTGGAGGCGATGTCGTCACCGCCGAGCACGAGCGCCGCCGCCGTCTCGTCGCAACTCGTCTCGATGCCGAGCACCAGCGTCGTTGCATCGGGCGCAATCATCGGGAGAGCTCCTCGAGCCGGCGGGCGTAGTCGTCGCTCTGGATGTCGTGGCACCACATCACGATCGCGTCGATGCCGTTCTCGTAGTACTTCTTGCGCACGCCCGCCGGCACGAAGCCGAACCGCCGGTACAGCTGCTGGGCGCCGACGCTGGTCGAGCGCACCTCCAGCGTCCAGGCGGCGCAGCCGCGGCGAATCGCCTCTCCGGCGAGAGCGACGAGCAGCCGGGTGGCCACCCCGGCGCGCTGCTCGTCGGAACGCACAGCGATGTTGGTGATGTGCGCTTCGCCCCCCTCATCGCAGCCGGTGGCGCCGGGAACGAACATGATCCCGCCATAACCGAGCACCGTTCGGCCGCGCCTGGCGACGAGGTAGTGGCGCCGGCCGTACCGGGCCTCGCGCAGTTCGTCGTGGAAGACGTTGGCGCTCCAGGGACGCGGATACGCATTGCGTTCGATCGCCATGATCTGCCCGACGTGGCGAACTCGCAGCGGCTCGATGACGAGCGGCCTGCTGGTGGCGCGATCGAGCATCCGCTCGAGAATGCTCACGGTCGACGCTCCTCAGGTCGATTCGCCGCGGCCCGCGTCGCCCAGTTGATCTCGGCGTCGGGCGGCCGCAGGTAGAGGGCGTGGATGTCGGCCGGCTGGTCCCACTCCTCGCGTAGCGCCTTGGCGTGAGCGAGTTGCACGAGCGCGCCGGCACTCGGATAAGCCCCTTCGGCGAACTCGCAGTGGAACCCGGCGCAGATCTCGCGGCGGTAACGCAACGCCCCGTCGCCGACGCACAACGTCTCCTGGCTGCGCGCCATCAGGTCGGCGACGAGCTCGTCGACGCGGGCGACCCTCGGGGCTGCGACTTGCTGCACGCCGCCCGGCACGGCCCGGTACATGGCCGAGAACACCTCGCCCTTGCGGGCATCGACCACCGGCACGACAACACGGTCGGACTGACGATGGGGGAAGGCCAGCAGGTCGAGCGAGGAGATCCCGATCATCGGCACGCGCAGTGCCTGGGCCAACGCCTTGGCGGTGGCCAAACCGACACGCATCCCGGTGAACAACCCCGGTCCGACGTCGACGGCGACGAGGCCGAGATCGTCGAGCTCGACGTCGGCTTGAGCGCAGCAGAACTCGATCGCCGGAACGACGGTCTCGGCGTGGCGGCGGCCGCGGGCGACCTCGAACAGGGCGATCACACCCTCATGCCCGCCGATCGCGACGCTCACCTGTGGCGTGGCCGTTTCGATGCCGAGGATCAGCATGGCGAGGCATCGAGGTCGAGGGCCTTGAGTTGCTCGGTGAGGACCTGCCACCGCAGGGCCCACGGACGTCCCGACGGCGTGATCGTGACCCGGCGGGCGTCGTCGGCCGCTGCCGAAGCGTCGCTGTCGTCGACGAGCTCGAGGCGGACCTCGAGGTGTTCGCCCAGCGCCGCCGACACGACGTCACCCCACTCGACGAGAACGATCCCGCGGAACTCGGCGAGCTCGCCCAGGGCAAGGTCGGCGACCTCGTTGAGCTGTTCGAGGCGGTACACGTCGGCGTGGTGGAACTGCCCCAGCGGTGTCGCGTACGACTGAACCAGCGTGAACGTCGGCGACGTGATCGGATCGTCGACACCGAGCGCCTTACCGAAGCCCTGGGCGAACGCCGTCTTGCCGGCGCCCATCTCACCGGCGAGGACGACGACGTCACCAGGCCGGCAGCATCCAGCGATGGTCGCGGCGATGGCGTGCGTTGCGGCGAGCGACGGCGCGATCAGAGACACGGTGAGACTCATCGGAGCACTCGATGCTACGAGGGATCACGCCGCGGTGACGTAACGACGTGGCACACGAGCCCCGATGCCACAGACGATTTCGTACCCGATCGTGCCCAGCGTGCTCGCCCACTCCTCGGCGCGGATCTCGTTGCTTCCTTGGCGGCCGATGAGCACGATCTCGTCGCCGACCGCGACGTCGTCATCGCCACAGTCGACCATCAGCTGGTCCATCGTGATCGTGCCGACGATCTCGCGGCGCACTCCCCCGACCAGCACCGTGGTGCCGGTTCCGGACAACCCCCGTCGTACGCCGTCGGCGTAGCCGAGCGGCACGGTCGCAACGTTGGCGGGCGTGGCGAGCGTGTGGCGCAACCCGTATGACAAACGCTGGCCTGCGGCCAACCGCTTGACGTGGGACACGCGGGCCTTGAGGGCGAGGGCGGGCCGCAACGAGGCGGCGAGCCCGTCGAGCTGCGGTCCCGGGGAGATTCCGTACACGGCGATGCCGGCACGCACCAGTGACCGCCGTGCGTCCGGCCGAGTCAGGGCGGCGGCCGAGTTGGCGGCGTGGACGAGTAGGTCACCGGCGTCGGGCAGCGTGGCCAGCACGGCATCGAGGCGCTGCAGTTGTTCGTCGGTGTACGGGTCGGCGGGATCGTCGGCGACGGCGAGGTGGGTGAACACGCCGTCGAGGCTGAGCGAGGGTGCACACCCGGCGATGCGGGCGACGAGGGCGGCGACGTCGTCGGGTCGGGCGCCGACGCGGTGCATGCCGGTGTCGACCTTGAGGTGCACCCGGTGGGTCGCCACGCCACTATCGACGACGGCTGAAGCCAGACGGTCGACGGCATCGGTCGTCGACACCGTGGCGATGAGGTCGTTGGCGACGAGGTCGCCGACGACCTCCTGCGGCTGGTCGCTGAGCACAAGGATCGGGGCCTCGATGCCGGCGCGGCGAAGCACGACGCCCTCCGACGCCAGGGCGACGCAGAGCCCGCCGGCTCCGGCGGTCAGCGCGGCGCCGGCCACCTCGACACTGCCGTGCCCGTAGCCGTCCGCCTTGACGACCGCCCACACCTCGGCGGGTGCGACGGCGACACGGAGCTGACCGACGTTGTGGGCGATGGCGTCGAGGTCGATCTCGGCCCACGCCCACCGCGAGTCGTGCGGGTCGGGGGAATTCATCGGGACAGCAGCTCGATCGCTCTCGGGAGCGCCGCTGCCACGTCGCCGGCGACAAGACCGGCGGCGGGCTGCAGCGAGGCCGCCACCCCGTGCAGCCAGGCGCCGGCCGCAGCGGCGTCAAAGGCAGGCATCCCGGTGCTGAGCAGGGCGCCGATCGTGCCGGACAAGACGTCACCGGTGCCAGCCGTCGCCAAACGCTGGTCGCCCGTGGTCACGGCCCGCACGTGCCCGCCTGGGTCGGCGACGAGGGTTGTCGGGCCTTTGAGCAGAACCACTGCCCCGGTCGCGGCGGCCAGTTGGCGGACGGCAGCGAACCGGTCGGCGTCCGCCGGGCGGCCGGCGAGGCGTTCGAACTCGCGCTCGTGCGGAGTCAGCACGGTGGACTGGGCACGCGACGACAAAACCGAAGCCGCGCCGCCCGGCGATGTCGCGAGCGCTGTCAGGCCGTCGCCGTCGACGACGACAGGACACGGCGCGGCTGCCACCGTGGCGCGTACGTCCGCAGCGGTCGCCGGGTCGAGCCCGAGTCCAGGGCCGATCACCAGCGCACCGAAGCGCTCCAATTCGCTCGTCACGTCGTCGCCCCAGCCGGCAGCTAGGCAGGGCCGGCCGACGACTTCGACCAACTGCGCTCGCGGATGGGCCTCCCCCGGTGTCGACAACCACACGATCCCGGCGCCGGCACGCATTGCCGCGACCGCCGCGAGGGACGCGGCGCCGGTCATTCCCGGACTCCCGGCGACGACCCGCACCGCCCGCTTCCACTTGTGGGCGTCGGCCGGACGGGGCCGCCACCACCCGGCGACGTCGGCGATCTCGACGACGTGGGCTCGCGCCGACGAGACGTCGAGTCCGATGTCGGCGACTGTGACGTCGCCCGCCAAGCGCTTGCCGTCGCCGATGAGGTGGCCCGGCTTGAGGGCAGCAAACGTCACCGTGGTCGCCGCCGGCAACGTCTCGGGAACAGCCACCCCGGTGAGACCGTCGACGCCACTCGGGATGTCGACTGCCAGAACCCGAGCGTCGCCGACCTGCGGCGCCACCCAGTCGCCGTGGAACCCGGTGCCGTAGGCGGCATCGAGGACGAGATCGGCGGGTGGCAGCGACTCCGGGATCGACGCCGCCTCGAAGACGCGCACCATCACGCCCGCAGCGGCGAGCAGTTCGCCGGCGACCCGCCCGTCGGCGCCGTTGTTGCCCTTGCCGGCGACGACGTTGACAACCCTCCCGTAGGTGCCACCGAGCATCTGCCGCGCGCATCGGGCGACGGCTGCACCGGCCCGGCCGACGAGGACGTCGACGGGCTCCGGGGCTGCCGCATCGATCGCCGCCATCTCCTCGGGCGTGACGACCGGGATCACGGAGCGTCGCCCGCACCAGCGACAACTACGGCGATTGCCACCGGCCCGTCGTGGGAAAGTGATAGGTGGAAGGCCGCCACGCCGCGCTCGAGCAGCGAGTTCCGCAGCCCGACCCGTGACGATCAGACTCGGAGCACCGCCGTCGGCGACCTGGACCGACACCTCGTGGAACCCGAAGGCGCCGAGCCCGAGGCCGAGGGCCTTCATTACCGCCTCGCGGGCAGCGAATCGGGCGGCAAGGGACGGGATCGGGTCGAGACGGGGCGCCACGTAGGCGAGCTCGGCGTCGGTGAACAGCCGGTCGCGCATCGCCGGCGTGCGCGCCAACACGCCGCGGAACCGCTCGACGTCCACGACGTCCACCCCAACCCCAACGATCACACCGACCAGTCTGTCAGCGCCCTCATGTGGGCGAAGGGGAGGGATCAGCTCCGCCAGTGGTCGGCGGTGTCGGAGATCGGCTCGATGAGAAGGTCCTCGACGGGGAGCTCGCCGAGGAGACGCTCGTCGAACTCGCCCTCGGTCTCACTCACCCAGTCGACCAGGCGGTCGTAGCGGCGGTCGTAGCCCTGCAGCACGCCGCGCATCGTGGTGGCGTCGAGGCGGTCGTGGAAACGCACGTGCAGCAACGTGATTCCCGTCGCGGCGCCGGCTTTCACCTCCGGTACGAAGATCACGGTGCGACCATCGCTGCGCCCGCGGGCGACGAGCACTTCCCGCTGCGACGCCACGCTGCGCTTGGTGCCGCTGAGCACCGGGCGCCGTTCGACCCGGCTGGCCAGTCCCGTCGACAATCCGCCGCGGTCGACGACAGTGATCGTGTCGCCGTCCAGGCCGTAGCGGGTGAAGCCGACGACCTCGGCGACGGCCGGGTCGAGGTCGGCGAGCACCTTGAGCGTCTTGTAGCTGAGCACGTCGCGGCCGGCGCCGGCGGCGAGCACCGCCTGCACGAGTGGCCGGTCGATGATCCCCTCGTCGCTTCGCGAGATCCCGACAGTGACCGTCTTGGCCTGATGCTTGATCGCGTCGACTGGACGGGTCAGCTCGTCGATCGCCTGCGTGAGCGCGCCGACGAGATCCTCGAGGAGTGCCGCCGGAGAACCGACCTTGCCGGATTCCAACTGGTATTCCTCGATCGGGTGCTCGGACCGAACGTCGCGAAGCAGGCCGGCGAGACGGACCGCGGTGCTCGCCTCGAGGTGGCCGTCGTAGCGGGAATTGCGCAGGCCATCGACGTATTCGTCGGCGGGGCGGCCGATCTCGCCGCGCACGCGGGCGAGCATCGCGTCGGCGCGGACGTCGTCGCCGACGGCGCGCTCGATCACCTCGCGGGCCTCGCGGAGCGGGAGCGCCGAGGCATCGATCGCCAACGCCGCCTCGTAGCCGAAGAGGTGCCCGGCCATCGTCGACAGCACGAACGCCAGAGTCGGATCGATCGGCGGGACGGAGATCGTCGCGACGCCGGTGTACCTGACATCTCCGTCGTCGGCGACGACGATCGGCGTTGCCTTGTGGGCGCGGAAGATCGCCACTTCCTTGCCGACGTCATCGGCTGTCGATCCCGACAATCCGGCGGCACAGACGAAGATCAGCGGCTCCGACGAGAGGTCGATGTGCTTCTTGTCCTCGGTGACGTCGCAGGCGATGGCCTTGTAGCACAGCTCGCTGAGCTTGATCCGCAGCTCATCGGCGGCGATCTTGTTGGCGCCATTGCCGACAACCGCCCAGTACCGCTTCGTCGGCGCGTATCGGCGCGCCGCTTCGGCGATCGCCGGTCGCCGGGCAAGGACCTCACGCATCGCCTCGGGCAGGGCGCGCAACGAGGTGAGCAGTTCGTGGCGGCGCTGCGCTGCTCGGACTCCAGCCGCCTCGCTGAGCGCGCAGGCGAGCAACGTGCCGGCGGCGACCTGGGCGTAGAACGCCTTCGTCGAGGCAACACTCATCTCCACGTCGCGTCCGTCGGACGTGTAGAGCACACCGTCGGCCTTGTCGGTGAGGTCACTCGAACGACGGTTGACGATCGCCAGTACGGCTGCCCCGCGGGACTTGAGGAGGTCGACGGTGCGGTTGGTGTCGGTTGTCGTACCGCTCTGACTGACGGCGATGGCAAGCGTGTCGCTCATGTCGAGCTGCAACCCGAATCCGGACAGCTCGGTGGCGGTGATCGCCTCGACGGCCAACACGCCTCCGGTGAGCTCGCCGAGCGTGATCGCCAGGGACCGGCCGGCGACGGCGGCTGTTCCCTGCCCGATGACCTTGACTCGCTTGAACGTGCCGGCCGCGAGGCGCTCCGCGACGTCGGGCGGAAGCGCTCGCGCCCCGATCGTGGCACGGAGACGGTCGCCATCGTCGACGATCTTGCCGCGCAACGTCTTGGCGAGGCTGTCGGGAGACTCCAGGATCTCCTTGAGCAGGAAGTGCGGGGCATCACCCCGGTCGATGTCGCGCGTTGTGACCTCGGCGACGGCGACGTCGCCCTCGGTGACCGGCGCCGGCGAGCCGTCGTAGTTGAGGCGACGGATGCCCTCGAGGGTGCCCGCACGCCACGCGTCGAGGGCGACGAACTGGCCGCCGTGCTCGCCGTCGAGGCGGACGTAGCGGTCGGTTTCCTCGACGATGCCGTACGGCTCACTGGCGACGATGTAGCGGTCCTCGGCGATGCCGATGTAGATGCCCTGCCCGCTGCCGCGTAGCGCCAGCAGCATCAGCTCGGGGCGCACGCTGGCGGTCGCGCCGATGGCGACCGACCCATCGAGGCCGGCGACCGCGCGGCGGAACGCCTCGACGATGCCATCGCGGTCGTCACCGGTGACCGCCACGTTGCGGGCGACAAGGGCTGGGATCACCTTGGCGTCCGTGGTGATCTGCCCGGCGATGCGCAGACCGTGCGCAGCCTTGAGGTCAGCGTGGTTGTCGACGTCGCCGTTGAGCACGCCAACGACGTAGGGCTCCGGCTCACCGCCGCGGAGCTCGAGCTCGTCACTGTTCACCGGGTGGGCGTTGGGCTCGGAGATGATCCCGACGCTCGCCCATCGCGTGTGGCCGAGGACGGAAACCTCGGCGGACGGAGATGACATGGCGAGCCGCAGCAGATCGTCGCTGGCGATCTGCGACCGCAAGGCCGCCGTGTTGTCGCCCAGCTCACCGATCTCGGCGGCCGCCTTGTAGACGAAGGAGAACACCGATCCGGCCGGACCGCGGACAATCCGCGCGGCACGTGCCTGGAACAGCCGGTCGCGGGAACGTGTCTCGAATTCGGTGGCCGCGGCAGCCTCTCGGTCCCCGTACCTCGGGTCGAGGTTGAGCAAGCTGTCCCAAACGAAGACGTGGAGGCCTGCCGAGTCGCGGCCCCGAACCTCCATCCGGTCGATCGCCGACAACGCTTGCTGGATCGCCAGGTAGCCGGCCCGCGCCGACGGTGACGCGTTACGACCGGCAAGGGTGTCGACCTCGCGGACGGTGCGCAGCCGATCGTTGCGGATCGCCCACAACACGTCGCGCAGCCGGATCGACGCGGCACTCGCTCGCTCCAGGGCATCGCCATCGAGCTGCGTGGCTTGGGCGAGCTCGGCGTCGACCTGCTCGGCGAAGCGGTCGAGTTGATCGAGGCGGGCGCCGATGGCGGCGACGAGCTCGTGATTGTCGGCCAGCGCCAAGGCGCCGGGCAGGCCACGCAAGGCGGCATCGACCTCGGCTGCGGCGGCGGCCACCGCGCCCGGGTCGCCAATCCGGGCGACTGCGAGATCCAAACCACCGATCAGCTCCGCCGGTTGCGGTGTCGCCCGCGTCGGAGGCCGGCTGACGATGGCGATGATTCCGCACACGTCGACGGAGGCTACGGGCGAAGCTCGTCGACAGGCACTCGAGCCTCGAGCGGCGTCGTCGAGTCGGCGGCCGTGAAGGCCATCACCAGCTCACCGCCGAGCTCGGCCGTTGGGAACTGTAGGACGACGGGCTGCTCCCGCCCGTCCGGTCGCGGCGTGATCTCCGCCGGGTAGGCGGAGGCAGCCAAGTCGACGGAGATCTCGACGCCGGAAGGGTCGACGTAGGTCACGTCGTCCCAAGGCACGGTCAGCGTCTCGGCGCCGGGATCGATGGCGACGACCACGGCGAGCTCGTCGACGGTGACCCGCTCGAAGGCGCCGACCACCCGGATTCCGACATCGCCGATCGTCGTCGCCTTCGTCGGCGCAGCCAGCCGGCCGTCGATCGGCACGCCGTTGATCTCGAACGACTGCAGGCGGCCGTCGCTGACAACGAAGCCGCTGTACTCGTCACAGAAGCTGTCGGCGCAGACTTCGACGGCGGGGTCACCCTCGATCGCTGTGGTCGTGGCATCGGCGGTGAATGGGTCGAAGGGACCTTGTCGGCTGTCGATGCGGGCGGAGGCGAAGCCGAGGACATAGGTCACCCATGCTTCTGCCGGGGATCCGGAGACGAGGCGCTGGGGCAAGTCGCCCGCTCCGGCGGGGTCGGCATTGACCTGGAAGTAGAAGTCGCCGAAGAAGTCGACGGGCTCGAACACGGGCGCCTGGCCGGCGATCGTCGTCGTGACCGCCGTCGCTGCCGGTGCCGGAGGCAGGCCGGTTGCCGGACCGGCGAACGTGCCGAGGGCGGCGATCGTGGCAAGCGCGGCAGTCGACACAAGCGTGGCTACCGGCGCGAGTCGCCGTCTCATGCCTGGACCCTAGCCCTGGCGCGGCTCGGCGACGTCGCGGCCGATCCCCCAGCGGGCGCGCACCACGGCCGCCAACTGCTCGGCGGTCTCGTTGGCCACGGTGGCGTCGGTCGCCTCGACCATGACCCGCAGCAAAGGTTCGGTCCCGCTCGGACGAACCAACACGCGGCCGGTGCCGCCGAGGCGCTGCTCCACGGCGGCGATCTCGGCGGCGACCTGGTCGGCAGCGTCGGGTACACGTTCGGTGACCGGGATGTTGAGCAGGACCTGCGGCAGACGCGTCATCGCCGCGGCGGCGAGATCGGCGAGTCGAGCGCCGGCGCGCTTGACGACGTCGGCCAGGACGATGCCGGTGAGCAGCCCGTCTCCGGTCGTCGCCCTGTCACGGAAGATGACGTGACCACTCTGCTCGCCGCCCATCGTGTAGCCGCCCTCATCGAGCGCTTCGAGCACGTAGCGGTCACCCACGGGAGTCTCGACGACGCGGATCCCGGCGCGTTCCATCGCCAGCCGGAAACCGAGGTTGGACATCACGGTCGCGACGATCGTCGAGTCGCGCAGGCGCCCATCACGATGCAGGTCGGTCGCACAGATCGCCATGATGTGATCGCCGTCGACGATTTGTCCGAGGTGGTCGACGGCGAGCAAGCGATCGGCATCGCCGTCGAGGGCAAGGCCGAGGTCGCCGTTCTCGACGACGACCGCGGCCGAGAGCGAGTCGAGGTGAGTCGCACCACACCGATCGTTGATGTTGCGACCGTTCGGCGTGTTGTGAATCGCCACGACGTCGGCACCAGCGGCTGTGAACAGACGAGGGGCGACGGCGCTTGCTGCCCCGTTGGCGCAGTCGAGAACGATGCGCAGCCCAGCGAGGTCCCTGCCTCCGAGCGAAGCAATGAGGTGGGCGATGTAGTCCGGGGTCTCCTCGGCGTCGAGCAGCTGGGCCGGCTCGCCGAGCGGCGCCGGGAGGTCTTCGACCTCACGTTCGATGCGCGTTTCGACCTCGTCGGGCAGCTTGATCCCGCCGCGGGCGAACAGCTTGATGCCGTTGTCGCGGTAGGGGTTGTGCGAGGCCGAGATGACCGCACCGATGGCGTTGCGGCGGGCGGCCTCGAACGCCACGGTGGGCGTCGGAACGACGCCGAGTCGATGGACGACGACGCCCTCCGCAGCCATTCCGGCGACGAACGCCGCCTCGAGCATCGCCGTCGACACGCGGGTGTCGCCGCCGACGACGGCTTCGACGCCCTCGTTCTTTCCGGTCGCCAACACGCGCGCCGCAGCGCGGCCGAGGTCGAGGGCGAATGAGGCGGTCAGGTCGACGTTGGCAACGCCGCGGACACCGTCCGTCCCGAACTTCACGTGGCGCTGCCTCGGAACCGAGGTTTGCGGACGGACGTCAGCGCTTGGTGAATTGCTTCGCCTTGCGCGCCTTGACGAGCCCGTACTTCTTGCTCTCCTTCTTCCGCGGGTCGCGCGTGAGCACACCGGCCTTCTTGAGCGTGGTGCGGGTCTCGGGATCGACGGCGGCGAGGCTGCGAGCCAACGCCATGCGCATCGCCCCGGCCTGACCGCTGACGCCGCCACCGGTGATCGTCGTGTCGACGTCGAAGTGCTCGGCGGCGTCGAGCACGCGCAGCGGCTCGCTGGCGATCATGCGGTGCGCCGGAGTGGTGAAGTAGGCCTCGAACGGGCGGCCGTTGACGGTGAGCACGCCGGTTCCCGGGCGCAGCCGGGCACGGGCGATCGCCTCCTTGCGGCGGCCGGTGGTCTGGGTGGTGGTGGCCATGGCGAACGTCTCCAGGATCAGCGGGCGCGGGCGGCGGACAGGTCGAGCGGCGCCGGCGATTGGGCGCTGTGCGGGTGTGTGGGGCCGGCGTAGACCTTCAGCTTGGTGAGCATCTGGCGGCCGAGCGGGCCCTTCGGGAGCATCCCCCTAATGGATCGCTTGACGGCGTCGGCCGGTTTGGCGGCGAGCAGCTCGGCGTACGAGTTGGAGCGGATACCGCCCGGGTAGCCGCTGTGGCGGTACACCCGCTTCTGGTCGGCCTTGCCCGACGAGAGGACGACCTTGTCGGCGTTGACGATGACGACGTGGTCGCCGGTGTCGAGGTGCGGGGCGAAGATCGTCTTGTGCTTGCCGCGCAGGATGCGGGCGACCTCGGTGGCCATCCGGCCGAGCACGAGGCCATCGGCGTCGACGACGTGCCAGGCACGCTCGATCTCACTGGCTTTGGGGGTGTACGTGGGCATTCGGTGACAACCTCTACGAAACTGGACCGGGAAAGGCTATCGCCGCGGGGATTGTTTGCGTCAGCCTGACGACCGGATCGCGGTCATCGACCTGACACAAACCGCTCCGAATTGTTTGCGTCAGCCCACCGACCAGTTGTGAGTCGTCGGGCTGACGCAAACCTGATCGGCGAGCCGTGAGCCGGGAAGGCGCGCGCGCACCCACCTGCTTGAGTGGCGTCCATGACTGATCAGCTCCACCGGCTGGTGGACGTAGCGACAGGTCAGCACGGAGCAATCGCGCCGTACCAGGCGGAGCTGGTCGGCGTGACGAAGCGTGAACTTCGACGCCGGGTCCAGAGCGGCGTCCTCCACCAGACCGGCGTGCACGTCGTGCGCAGCCCGTTCATCGAGGCGACTCCGCTCGCCGACCTCGCCGCACTCGTCCTCGACTGCGGCCCGAGGGCCGTCGCCTCGGGGCGAACTGCCGCTGCGCTCCACGAGCTCGACGGTTTCTTTCTGGCGCCCCCGTTCCACGTCACGATCCCGCGCGGCCGGTCGATCGAGCGAGCTGGCCATCACATTCACACGACAGCGGAACTGCCGGCGATCGATTGCACTCTCGTGCATGGCGTCCCGACGATGACCGTTGAACGCGACCTCATCGACCTTGCTCGGTCGTTGCGGCCGAAGCCACTCACCGCCGCCCTCGACAGCGCACTTCGTGATCAGCTGACCACGGAGCCGAGACTGCACTGCCGCATCGCCGCCCTTCGGGCGAGTGGGCGGTACGGCATCCCGGCGCTGCTGGCGGTCATCGAGGGCACCGAGATCACACGCGGCGCGCACAGCTGGTTGGAGCGGAGATTCCTCGAATTGTGTGCCGACAGTGGGCTGCCCCGTCCTGTCCCTCAGGTCGTGCTCGCGACCGCGCGGGACCGCATCGTGCGTGTCGACTTCTCGTTCCCGTCGACGCCAGTGGTCATCGAGGTGCTCGGCTACCGCTACCACCGCACGCCGTCGCAGCTGGCCCGCGACGCGGAGCGACTCAATTCGCTGGTGATGAACGGAAAGCAGCCGTTGCAGTTCACCTACGACCACGTGACGCTCGAGCCCGAATGGGTCGCTGTCCAGGTCGCAACGGCGCTCGAACCATTTGCGTCAGCCGTTTGACTCACAATCGGTCATCGAGCTGACGCAAACCTGCTCAGAACGTGGCGGCGAACAGGTCGGCAGGGCCGGCCGTGATCGCCGGGAGCAAGCCGGCCGCCTGGGGGAGCAGTTGGGTGGCGTAGAAGCGGGCGGTGACGACCTTCTGGGCAAGGAACTCGGCGGAGAACCCGTCGTGGTCGGCGTCGAGCATCGCCGTCGCGGCGAGAGCCGACCGCGCGAGCAGCCAACCGCCGGTCACCAGCCCGGCCATCCGCAGATAGGGAGTGGCGCCGGCCAGGGCGTTGTCGGGTTCAGTGTCGCCGTGCTTCAGCAGCCACTCCGACGCCGAGCGGAACGCTCCGTTGGCCTCCGCCAACCGCTCGCCGATTGCCCCGACATCACCCCCGGCGGCAACCGCCTCGGCAGCAGTGGCGTCGATGCCGGCGAGGAAGTCGGCGATCACCCCACCGCCGCGCAGGCCGAGCTTGCGGCCGACGAGGTCGATCGCCTGAATGCCGTTGGTGCCCTCATAGATCGGGGCGATGCGGATGTCTCGATAGTGCTGGGCGACGCCGGTCTCCTCGACGTAGCCCATCCCGCCGTGGACCTGCACGGCGAGCGACGTCAGCTCGACCCCGAGGTCCGTCCCCCAGCCCTTGGAGATCGGCGTGAGCAGGTCGACGAGCTCGCCCCGTGCTGCACGTACCGCCTCGTCAGGATGGGACTTGGCGAGATCGATGCTCTCGGCGTTGAGGTAGAGGATGCAGCGCAGCGCTTCGAGATGAGCCCGCATCGTCAGCAGCATGCGCCGAACGTCGGCGTGTTCGACGATGGTCGCCTTGGAGTCGGCCGACCCTCCGGCCGGGCGACCCTGCACCCGATCATTGGCATAGGCGACCGCCTGCTGGTACGCCCGGTCCCCGACCGCGAGCCCTTCCAGCCCGACCGACAGCCTGGCGGTGTTCATCATCCGGAACATGTAGCGCATGCCCTGGTTGGGCTCGCCGATCAGGTACCCGACGGCATCCTCATACGCCATCACGCACGTCGGGCTGGCGTTGATCCCCATCTTGTCCTCGACCGACACGCATTCCAGTGAGTTGCGCTCGCCGGGCGCACCGTCGTCGCCGACGAGGAACTTGGGAACGATGAAGCAGGAGATCCCCTTCGTCCCGGGCGGCGCATCAGGAACGCGGGCGAGGACGAGGTGGACGATGTTGTCGGCGAGGTCGTGCTCGCCGTAGGTGATGAAGATCTTCTGACCGGTGATCCGCCACGTCCCGTCGTTGGCGGGCACCGCTCGGGTGCTCAATGCGCCGACATCGGAACCAGCCTGCGGCTCGGTGAGGTTCATCGTGCCGGTCCACTCACCGGACACCATCTTTGGCAGGTAGGTCTCGCGCTGCGACTCGTCGCCGTAGTGCACGAGCATGTCGATCGCCCCCTGCGTCAGCAGCGGGCACAACGAAAACGCCATGTTCGCCGCCGTCATCATCTCCTGCATGGCGATGCCGACGAGCCACGGAAAGCCGCCTCCGCCGTACTCCGGCGGGAACGGCACGGCCGGCCATCCCGCCTCCACGTACCGCCGGTACGCCTTGCCGAAGCCCTCCGGGGTGCTCACCGACCCGTCGTCGTTGCGTCGGCTGTGCTGCACGTCGCCGACCCGATTGAGCGGGGCGAACTGCTCCTCGAAGAACCGCGCCGCCTCCTCGAGGATCCCGTGCACGGTCTCCGGGTCGGCGTGCTCGTAGCCGGGAAGCTCGCTCAAGGCGGCGAGGTCGGTGACGCTCCCGAGCACGAAGCGCATGTCGTCCAACGGTGCGGAGTAGTCACCTTGGTGCACCATGGCCACGAGGACGATCGCCTGGGGCGACGGGCGGTGCACCAATGAGCTATAGGCGCCGTGATTCTGATTCGCTCGCTCGAAGACTCGCTCGCTCACCGCCCAAACGCTAACGCTGCGCACGGATGCCGAGAACGGCTGGAGCCGCTCAGGATTCGTCGCGGCCGGCGGCGCGCAGCGACTCCAGCCTTTCCGACGTCAGCGGGCGCACGACCACGATCATCGCGACCTCGAGCACGCCGGCGACGATCCACGGCACGCGCAGCGCCGTCTCCCGATCGAGCGGCCCGTCGAGCACGGCGACGATCCCACCGCCGATCAGGGCACCGATCGGGATCGCCCCCCACCCGAAGAATCGATACACGCTGTTGACGCGCCCGAGCAGGTGCTCGGGGATGACGGACTGCCGAAAGCTGACCGTGATGACGTTCCAGACGACGATGAAGAATGTCCCGATCGCGAGCAGCACCGCCACCAACAGCCATGACGACACGAGCCCGGCCCCGAGCGTGGTGACACCCAAGACGACGACACTGACCGACAGGCACGTCCCGGCGCCGAGTCGCCCGATCACCCGAGACGCGGCCCAGCCACCGACGAGGCCACCGACTGCGGTCGCTGCACTGAGGATGGCGAAGGCGGTCGTCGACGTGCCGAGCACCTCCTGGGCATAGATCACGAACACGGCGAAGGCGATGTTGCCGAGCAGGTTGAGGGCGCCGAGGGCGAGCGCCAGCGTGCGGATCACCTCGTGATGCCAAAGCCAGCCGAACCCCTCGGCGATCTCCGCCCGCCATTGCGGCCGAGTCGTCACGCCTCCGGGTTGTGGGCGACGACGCACGGTGATCGCGGCGACGAGGGCTGCCGACACGGCGAACGTCCCGGCGTCCACGACGAACGGCAGGGCGAACGAGACGGCGAGCAGGACACCCGCTAGCGGTGGCCCAACGAACTGGTTCGCAACCAACTCCGCCGAGTACAGCCGCCCGTTGGCCTTCTCGAGATTGGCGTCGGTGACGAGTGCCGGCATGATCGTCTGGGCGCTGTTGTCGTAGAGCACCTCGCAAACGCCGAGCAGGAACGTGGCGACGAGCAGCATGACGTACAGCAGCGACTCCGTGCCGACGATCTCGTCGACTGCGTCGGGCGCCGGGAGGGCGTCGCGGCGGACGAAGACGGCGATGGCGACGCCCGCGGTGAGCACGAAGCGGATGGCGTTGGCTCCCGCCATCAGCAGGCGTCGGTCGTAGCGATCGGTGATGACGCCGGCCGGCAGCGTGAACAGCAGCCAGGGCATGCGCTGAGCGGCGACGATGAGGGCAATCAGCACTGGATTGCGGGTCACCGCCGACGCCAGCCACGGGTAGGCGATGAGGCTGATCCCGTCGCCGAGGTTGGAGATCGTCGACGCCGAGAACAGCTTCCGGTAGTTCGGGCCGAGGGGCTGGCCAGGCATCTCGGGGCTCACGACGGGCGAACGATAGGACCACCGAGCCGTTTGAACCGAAGCCGATCCTGCGAAGTACAGTCGTCCCACCAAGCGGGACGGGACCTGCCCGCACGGCGCGTCGGCAATGGTGCCGGCGGACCGATTCAACGAAACCAGGGGAGTTACATGAGACGCCATTGGCGCAAGACGACGTTCGCATTGGCCGGCGTCGCACTCATCGCATCGACGATTGCCACGTCGGCATCCGCCACCAGCGTGCCACCCGGCAGTGAGCCGGCGAGCACGGCACCGGCGGGCACGGAGCCGGCCGGCACCGAACCGGCAGGGACCTCGCCGGCGAGCACCGCTCCAGCGGGCACCGAACCAGCAGGCACCGAACCGGCCGGCACCGAGCCGGCGGGCAGCGCGGCTCCGACCGGTGACCTCATCTCGTACGACGAGAGCGCGACGTGCGGCACGGACACGAACACGAGCAACGTCGCCAAACTCGAGGCAACCGACGCCAGCACGTTCGTGCTGACGCTGTGCGCTCCCGACCCGGCGATCCCGGCCAAGGTGGCGTTCTCGTCGCTGCAGATCGCGCCGAGCGAGTACCTCGAAAACAGCGACGGCCTCGTCAACGCCCCGATCGGCACTGGTCCCTACTCCCTCAGCGCGTGGGAGCGCGGGAGCCAGATCGTGCTCGAGGCGAACCCCGACTACTGGGGCGACGCCCCGCTCTCGTCGACCGCTGTGTTCCAGTGGAACCCGGAGGGCGCCCAGCGCCTCGTCCAACTCGAATCGGGAGCGGCGGACGGCATCGACAATGTCGGCACCGACGACTTCCCGCGCATCGAGGGCAACGCCGACTTGCAGCTCATCCCACGCGACGCTACGAACGTGTTCTACGTCGGCTTCAACGTCGACATGGCTCCGTTCGACGACCCGATCGTGCGTGAGGCGATCGCCTTGGGCATCGACCGCCAGCGGCTGATCGACAACTTCTATCCAGGTGGTTCGCAAGCGGCCACGCAGTTCCTGCCGCCGAGCATCCCGGGCTATGACGACAGTTTCGTCGATTTCACCTACGACCCCGAGGCCGCTACGGCGATGCTCGCCGAGGCCTATCCCGACGGACTCGACGTGACGATGAGCTATCGCGAGGAAGCGAGGGGATACCTGCCCCAGCCGACGCCGATCGCCACCGACATCCAGGCCCAGCTCGCCGACATCGGTATCAACGTGACGCTCGACCTGCAGGAGTCGACCACGTTCCTCGACAACACTGCCGCCGGCGACGTGCCGTTCTACCTGCTCGGCTGGGGTGCCGACTTCCCGGATCCATCGAACTTCTTCGACTACCACTTCGGCCCGGAGCAGCTCCAGTTCGGCACCGGGATCCCGGCAGTCCACGAGATCATTGCCGAAGCGGGCGCGACCACGGACCCCGACGCCCGTCTCGAGCTGTACGCCACGATCAACCCGCTGCTTCAGGAGAACATCCCGATGGTGCCGATCGCTTACGGCGGCTCGGCCGTCGCCTACAAGGCAAGCGTCACCGGCGCCCACGCCAGCCCGCTCAGCAACGAGGCGCTGGCGGTGATGGGTGTCGAGGGTCAGGACCAGTTCGTGTTCGTCCAGAACGGCGAGCCGGGTGGCCTGTACTGTGGCGACGAGACCGACGGTGAGTCGCTGCGAGTCTGCGAGCAGATCAGCGAGTCGCTGCTCGCCTACGAGGTCGGCGGCACCGAGTCGATCCCGTCGCTCGCCGAGAGTTGGGAGTCGAACGAGGACTTCACCGTGTGGACGTTCCAGTTGCGTGAAGGGGTGACCTTCCACGACGGTTCGACGTTCGAGGCGAATGACGTCGTCGAGAGCTACCGCGTGCAGTGGGACGCGGCGGATCCCCGCCACGTCGGCCGCACCGGCAACTTCGAGTACTGGGGTGCCCTGTTCGGGGGCTTCCTCAACCCACCGCCGCCCGCTGAGGGCTGAACCAAAGGACTCGTTTGAGCATCGGGGGCGGGCCACGGCCCGCCCCCGATTCGTTCCATGACCCGATTCGTCCTCCACCGGCTGGTCTCGTCGATCCCTGTCCTGTTCGGCATCGTCCTCGCCGTGTTCATCCTGGCCAGGGTGATTCCCGGCGATCCGTGCGTCGCCGCCCTCCAGGAACGAGCAACCCCACAGGCTTGCGAGGCGTTCAACGAACGCGAGGGACTCGACCAGCCGATCTGGGTGCAGTTCTTCAAGTATCTCGGCAACCTCCTCCAGGGTGATCTCGGCGAGTCCGTCTCGCAAAGTCGGTCGGTCGCCGAGATCCTCATCGAGCGCCTGCCGACGACGATCGAGTTGTCGATCTTCGCCCTGACACTCGCCATCATCGTCGGTATCCCGCTCGGAGTGATCGCCGCCTACAAGCGCAACTCGGCGGCGGATGTCGGCACGATGGTGGTGGCCAACGCCGGGGTGTCGATGCCGATCTTCGTGCTCGGCCTCGTGCTGCAATACCTCTTCGCCGTGACTCTCAAGGATACGTTCTTCGCCCTGCCACCCTCGGGCCGTCTGTCTCCCGGCGTCGTCGCCACGCCGTTCTACGAGCAGTGGGGATGGAGCGAAAACGGAGTGCTCCAGTTCATCTCGAACTTCGAAGTGCTCAACGGGCTGCTGCAGTGGAACTGGGGGCTCGTCGTCGACGCGACCCAGCATCTCATTCTCCCGGCGATTGCCGTCGGCACGATCCCGTTGGCGATCATCGCCAGGATGACTCGGTCGAGCCTGCTCGACGTGCTCGGTCAGGACTACGTGCGCACAGCTCGGGCCAAGGGCTTCGGGGAACTCAAGGTCGTGCGCAGTCACGCGCTACGCAGCGCCCTGCTTCCCGTCGTCACCGTCATCGGACTCTCCCTCGGTGCGCTGTTCGGTGGGGCGATCCTCACCGAAACCATTTTCTCGCTCACCGGCGTCGGAAAGACGCTGGCCGACGCGATCACAGCGCGCGATTACGCCGTCGTGCAGGGCTTTGCCCTGATCGTCGGCATCTCGTTCGTGTTCGTCAACCTGATCACCGACCTCTTGTACACCGTCTTCGACCCGCGGGTGCGCGTCTCATGACTGGTGATCTTGATGTCATCGCCGGGACCGCAGAACTCGCCGCTCCAGCGCCGGGGTCTGACCACCCGCACGTGCCAGTTCCCTCGCCGAGCAGGTGGCGCGATGTCTTCACGCAGATCCTCCACTCGTGGTCGGGACGAGTCGGTCTCGTGCTCGCCACGCTGATCATCGCCATGGCCGTTTTCGCCCCGCTGATCGCTCCCTTCGGACCCAACGAAGTTCTCCTCGACTCGGCTGCCAATGAAGTCAGGTTGGAGCGGCCGTGCGTGCACCTGCTGGGCTGCGACGACTCGGAGGTCCAGCACTTGATGGGACTCGACGAGAACGGCCGTGACGAGTTCAGCCGCCTCGTCTTTGGGGCGCGCATCTCGCTGCTCGCCGGCGCGGCGGCGGTCGTTCTCGCGGTGGTGGTCGGAACAGTCATCGGCCTCGTCGCCGGGTTCTTCGGAGGGCGACTCGACAACGTGTTGATGCGCTGCATGGACGTCCTGCTGTCGTTCCCCTCGTTGCTCCTGGCGATTCTCATCGTGACCGTGCTCGGGCGGGGGCTGATCAACAGCGTGTTGGCGATCGCCATCGTCAGCGTGCCGGCCTACGCCAGAGTCGTCCGTGGCCAGGTGCTGTCGGTTCGCGAACAGGACTTCATCACCGCCGACCGTGCCCTCGGTGTGACCAGCGGCCGGCTCCTTCGTCACCGCGTGTTCCCCAACACACTGACGCCGCTGATCGTGCAGGCGACGCTCGGCTTCGCCACTGCTGTACTGGAGATCGCTGCCCTCGGCTTCCTCGGCCTCGGCGTGCAGCCGCCGGATGCCGAGTGGGGCACGATGATCTCGGCGGCGTACCGCAACATCTTCAACTCGCCCCACCTCGTGTTCTGGCCCGGTCTGATGATCTTCATCAATGTGCTGGCGTTCAACCTTCTCGGCGATGCGTTGCGCGACGCGTTGGACCCACGGAGTGCGAGACGATGAGTGACGCATCGACCCCCGAGGGACACCACGCCGGAATCGATGAAGAGGCGCTCGGGCCGGCCGCGGAGATCACCGCCACGGTCAGCGAGGCACCACCGGAGACGGCGCCGGCACTGCTCGAGGTCCGCGACCTGCGGACCTGGTTCCACACCAGGGTCGGCGAGGTACACGCCGTGGACGGGGTCGACCTCACGGTCCGCAAGGGCGAAGTGCTCGGCCTCGTCGGGGAGTCAGGCAGCGGCAAGAGCGTCACGATGCTGTCGGTGATGCGGCTCGTCGATCAGCCCGGACGAATTGTCTCCGGCTCGGTGACGTTCGATGGCATCGACGTACTCGCCCTTCCACGGAGCGCGATGCGCTCGCTGCGCGGTGACCGCATCTCGATGATCTTCCAGCAGCCCAATGCCAGCCTGCACCCGTGTTACACGGCCGGGGTGCAGATCAGCGAGGTCTACGAGATCCATCGCAACTCGCGGCGTGCCGCCGGCGTCGACAAGGCCGTCGAGATGCTGCGCACGGTCGGCATCGCCGACCCGAAGAGTCGGGCAAAGTCCTACCCTCACCAGCTCTCCGGTGGTCAGGCCCAGCGGGTGATGATCGCCATGGCCCTCGCTGCCGAGCCGGAGCTGCTCATAGCGGACGAGCCGACAACTGCACTCGACGTCACGATCCAGGCGCAGATCCTCGACCTGATGCGGGCACTTCAGGCCGAGCGGGGTACGAGCATGGTGTTGATCACCCACGACCTCGGTGTCGTCGCCGAGATGGCACACCGCGTCGCCGTGATGTACGGCGGCCAGATCGTCGAGGAGGCTCCCGTCGAAGGCCTCTTCGCCGACCCAAAGCATCCGTACACCCGCGGCTTGCTCGGCTCGGTTCCGGTCATCGGCGTGCGCCACGAGGAGCTCACCGTGATCCCCGGCCGGGTGCCGGCCCTTCTCGATCCGCCAGCGGGGTGCCGGTTTGCGGAGCGCTGCCCGGAGCGGATGGAGCGCTGCACCCAGGCGACACCAGCGCTCGTCGAGATGGACGACGGAACACACGTGCGTTGCTTCCTGCACTCGGATGCAATCGTGGAGGAAACTCTTGTCACGGTCGGAGGTCGATCGTGACGGAACCACTCGTTCAAGCACGGGGAATCGTCAAGACCTTCCCGTTGCGCGGCGGGACGCTTGGGCGGGTGCAGGGCGGCGTGCGCGCCGTCGACCACGTCGACCTCGACATCTTCGAGGGCGAAGTGCTCGGCCTGGTCGGCGAGTCGGGGTGCGGCAAGACGACGTTGTCGCGCATCCTTCTCCGCCTCCTCGATCCTGACGAGGGGACCCTGCACTTCGACGGTCAGGACCTCCTCGCCGCCTCGCGCGGCGACTTGCGGGCGCTGCGCAAGAACATCCAGGTCGTCTTCCAAGACCCGTACTCATCGCTCGACTCACGAGCGACGGTCGGCGACTCGATCGCCGAAGGGCTGCGCGCCCACGGGGTCGGCCGGCAGCGACGCCAGGAGCGCGTGGCCGAGGTGCTCGATCTCGTCGGGCTCGATCCCCGCCTCGCTCGTCGCTTCCCGCACGAGTTCAGCGGCGGCCAGCGTCAGCGCATCGGTATCGCCAGGGCCCTCGCCGTCGAGCCGAAGTTCCTCGTCGCCGACGAACCCGTCTCGGCGCTGGACGTGTCGATTCGCTCGCAGATCCTCAACTTGCTGCGCGACCTGCAGCGGCGCCTCGGCTTCACCATCATGTTCGTGTCCCACGACCTCGCCGTCGTCGAGCACCTCTGCGACCGAGTCGCCGTGATGTACCTCGGCGAGATCGTCGAGGTCGGAACCCGCGACGACGTGTTCCACCTCCCCGCCCACCCCTACACGAAGGCCCTCCTGTCGTCCGTGCCGGTCCCCGATCCTGTCGGCCGCGACCAACGCAAACGGATCATCCTCACCGGCGACGTGCCCTCGCCGGCCAACCCGCCGTCCGGTTGCCGCTTCCATCCGCGCTGTCCCGAGGTCCGCGAGGAGCTGTGCCACGACGTCCCGACGTCGCTGCTGACGGTCGACGGCACTCATCTCGCCGCCTGCCACTACGCTGTAGAGCCGCTCGCCGCCGGAACCGCCGGAGAAACTGTGAGCTGACACAGCAGGTTTCGGTATGGATAGCTCAGAGTTCGACGAGGGTGACGGATTTGCCGCCCTCGGGTTGCGCAGCGAGCTGCTCGACACACTCACCGAACTCGGTTACGAGGAGCCGACGCCGGTGCAGCGGGAGACGATCCCCCACCTCATCGAGGGCCACGACCTCGTTGGCCAAGCGGCGACCGGCACCGGCAAGACGGCAGCGTTCGCCTTGCCGTTGCTGCACACGTTGGACTTGGGCCGGGGTCGTCCAATCGCCTCCGCACTCGTGCTGGTGCCGACCCGTGAGTTGGCGATGCAGGTGTCCGAGGCGATCTTCAAGTACGGCCGCGTCCTCGGTGTCAAAGTCGTCCCGGTGTACGGCGGACAGCCGATCTTCCGCCAGCTGCAATCGCTCGAGCGCGGTGTCCACGTCGTAGTCGGCACCCCCGGGCGGGTGCTCGACCACCTCGGGCGCAGGTCGCTCGACGTCAACGGCATCCGCACCGTCGTCCTCGACGAGGCCGACGAGATGCTCGACATGGGCTTCGCCGAGGACATCGAGACGATCCTTGGGGCGCTCCCCGCTGAGCGCCAGACCGTGCTGTTCTCGGCCACGATGCCGCCACGTATCGCCGGCATCGCCAAACGTTTCCTCAACGACCCGGTGCGCATCACCGTCGGTGGCTCGGCGAGCGCCGATCGGCCGGCGCTGATCACCCAGCGGGCGTTCTTCGTGCAGCGCGCCCACAAGGCGGCGGCGCTCGGGCGAATCCTCGACATCGAAACGCCGGAGGCGGCGCTCGTGTTCTGCCGGACGCGCACCGAGGTCGACATGCTCACCGAGACGATGAATGGTCGCGGCTACCGCGCCGAGGCGTTGCACGGTGGCATGGACCAGGGGCAGCGAGACCGTGTGATGGGTCGGTTGCGTGACGGAACGGCCGAGCTGTTGATCGCCACCGACGTCGCTGCCCGCGGGCTCGACGTCGACACGCTCACCCACGTCGTCAACTTCGACGTGCCGTCGGCGCCCGACAGCTACGTCCACCGCATCGGCAGGGTCGGCCGGGCCGGGCGCGAGGGAGTCGCGATCACCCTCGCCGAGCCACGCGAGCGGCGACTGCTCGACAACATCGAGAAGGCGACCCGGCAGCGCATCGCCGTCGAGCCGGTGCCCAGTGTCGCCGAGTTGCGGGCGAAACAGGCCGAGCTGACGGCGGCCACGGTGCGCCAGGCGTTGGAGGCGGACGATCTCGACGACTACGGCGAGCTGCTCGGCTCGCTGGCCGACGACGGAGATCTACGCACGGTTGCTCTCGCCGCCATCAAGCTCGTCCACGAGGCGAGCGGAGCGACGGCCCACGAACCGGAGATCCCCACCACCGCCGACCGACCAACCAAGCAGCGCGAGGGTCGACGTGAGCGTGACTCACGGCCGGATCGACGACCCGGTGGGCAACGCCCTCGAGGCAGTGAAGCCACCGGGTTCGTGCAGATCAGCCTGGGGCGCAGGGCCGGTGTCAGACCGGCGGACCTCGTCGGGGCGATCGCCAACGAGGCCGGCCTCACCGGCGCCGACATCGGCCCGATTCGCATCAACGAGAACTCCTCGATCGTCGGGGTGCCGGTGTCGTCTGTCGAGCGTGTGGTCTCGGCGATGTCCAACGCGGTCGTGCGCGGCAAGACCGTCGGCGCCCGCCGCTTCGTCGAGCGTCCCGACGGCGACCGTCAACGGCCGCGTCGGCGAGAGTCCCACTAGAGCGTTTGCATGCATGCTGCTACTCTGCATGCATGGCGCTGATCCAGATCCGCGACGTACCCGAGGACGTGTACGAGACGATTCGTCGCCGCGCCCGTCGCAACGGACAGTCGATCCAGAAGTACATGCTCGCCCAGATCACCGATATCGCCCGCATGGCGGACCTCGAAGAGGCACTTGACGAACTGGACAAGATCCACGCTCGGATGCCAGGACATGCCATCGATATCGAGCAGGTGATCGCTGACATCCGCAGCGGCCGCCAGGAGTGATCGTCGCTGACGGGTCCGCGGTCGTCGCGGTCCTCGTCGACACCGCGGGCGAAGTTGTCCGGGATCGACTTCGGGATGGGGTCGCTGCCCCCCACCTCATCGATGCCGAGATTGGTCAGGCCATGCGCGGTCTCGTGCTGAGGAATGCACTGCAACTCGACGACGCCGAGGAGCTCCGTCGAGTCGGCGAGAGGTTCGTGGTTCGCCGGTTCGAACACCGGCGCCTCGGAGCACGAGCGTGGGAGCTACGCGACAACGTCAGCTTCTACGACGGGCTCTACGTCGCCCTTGCCGAACGGCTCGGTGTGGCGCTACTGACGGCTGATCGACGCCTCGCCGCGGCGAACGGCCCGCGGTGCCCGATCGAGCTGGTCTGATCTTCAACGCCCAGCGTCAGCCGCTTCGACGACCGCCGTGGCGTGGGCGAACTCTGAAGCGAGCGCTGCCCGTTGGGCGTCGTCGAGCGGCAGGGCCGCGGCTTCGTCCAATGACTCACTCGCCATCGCCGACTGCCCGAGTCGCGCAGCGAGTTCGGCACGATAGAGGAGCGCCTCGGCTCGCTCCGCGACCGGCGCGTCGGCGAAGCGCTCGAGTCCGGCTACGAGCAGGTCGAGGCCGGCGTTGGCGTCGCCGTGGGCGTCACCCAATCTGGCGGCGTTGTCGACGACACGAAGCAGTCCGGTGCGCTTCTCCGCGGTTTCCTCGGTGTCGCCGAGGTTGGAGAAGCGCAGCCAGTTGCCACCAGGATCGACCACGCTGAAGCCGTACACCGTCCCGAACCGGCGACGCGGGCGGATGATCCGGGGAATCCCGGCCGCGGGCAACTTGCCGAAGGAGGCGCGCAGACCCTCAGCGAACGACCCGTAGAGCTCATCCACGTCGGGCACGGCAACGATGACGTTGCCGGTGGCAGTCTCCGGGTCGTACTCGTCGATGGTGTAGAGGTGGATCTGGATGTCGTCGCGAGCGACGACCGCATACGGGTTTGGTCGGGTCTGGCGGTAGGTCCGGGTGAACCCGAGCGCCTCATAGAACGAGACGGTGGAGTCGAGCTCGGGGCAGGGAAGGATGGGAATCGTGAGGGTGGTAGGCATCACGGATTATCGTACAACGTACGGAGTTAATCGCACAAGGAGGTCCGTTTGACTCAGTACGCAGGCACAGGCGACGCGGCGCGAACGATGGCGTTGCTTTGGGGCGCGGCGCCTGGGGTGCGCAGGGGACCCCGCCAACGGGTCGACATCGAGCACCTCGTCGCCACCGCAATCTCCGTCGCCGACGCCGAGGGACTCGGCCGCGTGACGATGCGCCGCCTCGCCACGACCGTTGGGATTGGCACGATGTCGATCTACACGTACGTGCCAGGAAAGGCCGAGTTGCTCGAGCTGATGGTCGACCGCGCGATCGGTGGCGGACGCTCACCGCCGATGACGGGCGACTGGAGGCGTGACGTGGACGCCCTGGCCCGGTCGGCGTGGGGGCTGTACCGGCTCCACCCGTGGCTGCTCGACATCGCGACGGCGCGCACCGTGTTCGGGCCCAACGTCCTCGCCCACTACGAGACCTCGTTGGCCGCGGTCAACAGCAGCGGACTCCCTCCGCACGACGTCGTCGCCGTCGTCAGCCTGATCGACGGGTATGTGCGGGGTGCCGCTCGCACCGTGGTCGACGCGGACCTGGCGACCGCCCGCACCGGCCAGAGCGAGGAGGACTGGTGGACCGCACGCGCTCCCCTGCTCGACGAACGGATCGCCGCCGGAAGCTTCCCAACGTTGGTAGCCCTCGACGGGGCCGGTGCGTTCGACTCGCCCGACTCTGGCAACGGCTACATGGTGCAGCGGGCGATCGATGAGTTCGAGTTCGGCCTGCAGCGGACTCTCGACGGCATCGCGGTCCTGGTCGACCGCGCTCAGACGTCGAACAGTTCGCCGTAGGACGAAGTCGGTGTGACCGCCGATCGCCAGATTGGCGGTCGAGTCTTTGGCACTGCCACCAACCGATGGGTGTTTACCGTGACGATTCCCGGGGTCCCCCTGGCATCACCCATCGGTTGCTGCATGAACCTGCACTGTCATGCATGTTCATGCATTGTCAACTGCAAAGCGCAACAGCCTGCCAACGTCGGCAACGGAACCAAGGAGTTCGCGACCCAGTCCCGCTCAGTCTTCAATAGCCGACCTCCCACAGCGTCAGTCCACAGGGCGGAGCGACCTGGCCGGCGCAACCGCGATCTCGGGCAGCGAGGATCGCCGGCATGTCATCCGACGTCAGTTTGCCAGTGCCAACGTCGACGAGCGTGCCGACGATCGAGCGGACCATCTGGTGGCAGAACGCATTGGCACGGATTTCGAAGCGCACTAGGGGGCCATCGGGATCAGCGACCGTCCAACTCGCGGCGTGAACATTCCTGACGAGTGTCGGTTCCGGGTCGCCCGCTGCCACCTTCGGCCGGCGGCAGAACGAGGCGAAGTCGTGCTCGCCGACGAAGTGCTGGGCGGCGATGCTCATCGCGTCGATGTCCAGCGGCGTGGCGACGTGCCAAGCGCGGGCGGCAAGCAACGGGTTCGGATACGGCGCATTCCACACGTCATAGCGGTAGTGCCGCCACTGCGCCGAGAAGCGTGCGTCGAAGTCGTCGGCGACCGGCTCGATCGACCGCACGGCGATCCCCGGCGCGCACAGCTTGTTGACCCGGCGGGCGAGGTCGGCGAGGTCGGTGCCGTTTGGTAGGTCGACGGAGATCACCTGACCCCAGGCGTGGACGCCGGCGTCGGTGCGGCCTGCACCGGTCAGTGCCACCGCCTCGCCGACGACCGTCGAGATCGCCTCCGTCAGCGTGCCGGCAACGGTGCGCACCCCGTCGTTGACGGCGAAGCCATGAAACCCGCCGCCGTCATAAGCGACGACAAGCCGTGATCTCATCGCCAAGCGTTCTGTGTCAGCGTGTCAACCGTATGTGGTCGTGTTCTCTGACACAGACGTGTCAGACGAGTTCGATGCGGGCCATTTCGGCGCGGTCGCCGGCGCGGGTGCCGAGCTTGAGGATGCGGGTATAGCCGCCGTTGCGCTCGAGATAGCGCGGCGCGACCTCATTGACGAGCTTGTGCGTCATCTCGCGGTCGCCGAGGAAGCCTTGGATCTGACGCAGCTGGTGAACTCGTACCGCACTGCCTTCATCTTGGGCCTTCTTTGCCTTGGTGATCAGCCGCTCGGCGACGGGGCGCAGGGCCTTGGCCTTGGCCTCGGTGGTGACAATGGCCTCGGCGGCGAACAGCGACGCGGCGAGGTTGGCCATCATCAGGCGCTGGTGGGCGGCGTCGCCGCCGAAGCGCTTGGACTTGCGTGGGGTGGGCATCGGTCAGTCCGTTCTCAGCCGCGCAGCGACAGGCCGCGCTCGTCGAGCTTCTGCTTGACCTCGTCGAGGCTCTTCTGGCCGAAGTTGGTGATGTTGAGGAGGTCGTCCTCGGTCTTCTGCAGGAGCTCACCGACCGTGTTGATCTGTGCCCGCTTGAGGCAGTTGCTCGGCCGCTCGGACAGGTCGAGATCCTCGATCGGCAGGTCGAGATCGGGTGAGCTGGACGTCGAGTCACTGAGTTCGCCGAGTTCCAGGCCGGGGGAATCCTCGCTGAGCGACGACACCAGCTCGGCGAGCGAACGCAGCGTGGCACCGGCCGAGGCGAGCGCGTCGGCGGGGGTGACGGAGCCGTCGGTCTCGATGTCGAGGACGAGGCGGTCGTAGTTCGTCGACTGCTCGACACGAGTCGGCTCGACCTCGAACATCACCCGGCGCACCGGCGAGAAGATGGCGTCGATCGGGACGACGCCGATCGTCCGGCTGTCCGTGTCGCGATCGCTCGACGAGTAGCCGCGCCCCTGCTCGACGGTGAGGTCGATGGCGAGGCGGCCCTTGCCGCTGAGGTGGGCGATGACGAGATCCTTGTTGAGCACCTCGACGTCGGCGGTCGTCTCGATGTCGCCCGCAGTGACCTCACCGGAGCCCCGGGCATCGAGGCGGCAGGTCACGGCATCGGGCGACTCCGACGTCACGACCACGTCCTTGAGGTTGAGGATGATGTCGGTGACGTCCTCGGCTACCCCGGTGATCGTGTCGAATTCGTGCAGTGCTTCGTCGAAGCGCACGGTCGTGATCGCCGCGCCGGGGATCGACGACAGCAGTGTGCGACGGAGCGAGTTGCCGAGGGTGTAGCCGAAGCCAGGCTCGAGGGGTCCGATGGCGAAACGCTGGCGGTTGCCCGACTCCTCGTTGACGGCTTCGATCGTTGGGCGCTGCATGACGAGCATGGCTGCGGGTTCTTTCTCTCTTGCGTGTGGTGGCGGTGGTGATTACTTGGAGTAGAGCTCGACGATGAGCTGCTCACGCACGGGGACGTCGATGTGGTCGCGCTGGGGCAGCGAGCGGACGGTGACCTGCCGGCCACCCTCGCCTGCCTCGAGCCAACCGACCAGGGAACGGTCGAGGACGTCGATGTTGTGCTGGATGACGATCATCTTGGCGGCCCGCGGCCCGAGCGTGATGACGTCGCCCTGACGGACGCGGTAGCTGGGGATGTCGACGCGCTTGCCGTTGACCTGGACCAGACCATGGTTGACGAACTGGCGGGCCTGCGGACGCGTCGACGCCCAGCCGGCACGGAACGTGACGTTGTCGAGGCGCAGCTCGAGCAGGCGCAGCAGGTTCTCGCCGGTCGGACCGGAGAGACGAACGGCTTCGGTGTAGGTGCGCTTGAACTGACGCTCGAGGAGGCCGTAGATGTACTTCGCCTTCTGCTTCTCCTGCAGCTGGGTGAGGTACTCGGAGCCGCTGCTGCGGCGCCGGGTGCGGCCGTGGGCGCCGGGTGGGAAGGGACGGCGCTCGAGGGCGCGGCGACCCTTCTCGTTCTCGAACAGGTTCGTGCTCAGGCGCCGCGACAAGCGGACCTTGGGACCGGTGTGACGAGCCATGATCAGCCTCTCCGACGCTTCGGTTGACGGCAGCCGTTGTGCGGCATGGGGGTGACGTCCTTGATCGAGGTGACCTCGATGCCGGTGTTCTGGATCGAGCGGACGGCAGTGTCGCGGCCGGAACCGGGGCCCTTCACCTGGACCTCGGCGCGGCGCAGACCGTGCTCCATCGCCGCGCGACCGGCCCGCTCGGCGGCGAGCTGGGCCGCGAAGGGCGTCGACTTGCGAGAGCCCTTGTAGCCGACGCCACCCGACGACGCCCAGGCGATGACGTTGCCCTCCGTGTCGGTGATCGAGACGATCGTGTTGTTGAACGAGCTCTTGATGTGCACCACACCGGTGGTGACGTTCTTGCGGTCGCGGCGGCGCGGTCGCCGTCCGGCTGGCTTTGGCTTCGCCATCGCGTTACTTCCTCACAGCCTTCTTCTTGTTGGCGACGGTGCGCTTGGGCCCCTTGCGGGTGCGAGCGTTGGTGTGCGTGCGCTGACCGCGGACCGGCAGCCCACGGCGATGGCGGATGCCCTGGTAGCACCCGATCTCGATCTTACGGCGGACGTCCTGCTGGACGTCACGCCGGAGGTCACCCTCGATGCGCAGGTTCTCGTCGACGTAGGTGCGGATCTTCAGCACCTCGTCGTCGGTGAGCGCCGAGACCTTGGTATTCGGGTCGAGCCCGAGATCGGCGCACAGCTTCTGCGCCGTCGGCAGGCCGATGCCGAAGATGTAGGTGAGCGAGATCTCCAGTCGCTTTTCGCGAGGGATGTCGATACCGGCGATACGTGCCATCAGTGCTTGACTCCGATAATCCTGTTGAGGTTTCAGCCCTGGCGCTGCTTGTGACGAGGGTTCTCGCAGATCACCCGGACGCGACCGTGCCGGCGGATCACCTTGCACTTCTCGCACATCTTCTTGACGCTGGGTCGAACCTTCATGGCAACGGTCTCTCTGGGCTCACTTGAAGCGGTACGTGATGCGACCTCTGGTGAGGTCGTACGGGGTGAGCTCCACCTGCACCTTGTCGCCGGGCAGGATGCGGATGTAGTGCATCCGCATCTTCCCGGAGATGTGCGCCAACACCTTGTGGCCGTTGTCGAGCTCGACACGGAACATGGCGTTGGGCAACGACTCCAGAATCGTGCCTTCGAGCACGATGGCGTCTTCCTTGGGCTTGGGCAGGAGGATCTCCTCACCGTGTGATCAGGGGGATCGCGGTCGAGAATGTCGGCCGTGACCCGGGCGAACAGGGACCGGCCTGCGCACAGGCCGGGGATCAATGTTACCGGCCGACCAGGTCAACTCCAATGCCTGCGTGGGGGCTCTCGTGCTAGCTGGCGACGGGTTCGATCACCGCGCGTGGCTGGGTTGCTGGCTCTTGAAGTGGGTGCGGGGCGGGGTTCGCGACGGGTTCGGCGGGAAGTGCCGACAAATCCGGCTCACTTTTGCCTTCTGGGTCGGCAGTTCCCGACGGAAGATCGGAAGTGCCGACGAATCGCGCACGAATCGGCATTTTCGGTCGGCACTTCGGCCGACCAGTCGTCGCTGGCCCGTGACCTCCACTTCAAGAGCAAACAACCGTGGTTCGCGCGTGGCGGCCGAACGCGTCGCCAGCAAAACCCCAGCTACTTCTCCTTGCGGGCCACCGCGACCGAGTCGGTGAGGCGGTCGAAGACCTGGTCGGGGGTGCCGAGGCCGTCGACGATGACGAGGCGCTCCTGTTCGGTGTAGTGCTCGATCAGCGGCGCGGTCTGGGTCTCGTAGAGGTCGAGGCGGCGGTTGATGGCATCGGGATGATCGTCCTCGCGCTGCATCACGTCGCCGCCGCAGACTTCGCAGATCCATGGCTGGCGCTCGGTGCCGGTAGCCGTGTAGTTGGTGCCGCAGTCACGACACACCCGCCGCGCCGAGATTCGCCGGATCACCACCTCGCGGGCGACGAACAGGTCGATCACCACGTCGAGCGGCTTGTCGCCGGCGATCTCGTCGAGGGCGTCGGCCTGCACCACCGTGCGCGGAAAGCCGTCGAGGATGTACCCACGGGTCCGCGGCATCGGCTCGCCGCAGGCGCTCGTCGACGAGGCCGATCATGATGTCGTCTCCGACGAGGCCGCCGGAGTCCATGATCTCCTTCGCCGCGATCCCGAGCTCGGTGCCTTCGCGCACGGCGGCGCGCAGCATGTCGCCCGTTGAGATGTGGGGGATGACGTAATGGCGCGAGAGACGGACGCATTGCGTCCCCTTTCCGGCTCCCTGCCGACCGAGGATGACGAGCCTCGCACCTGGGATCACGGAGCGCCCCGCATTGGGCATCCCCCCAAGGCCTGCACGCCTACTTCAGGAACCCCTCGTAGTTGCGCAGCGTCAGCTGGCTGTCGATCTGGCGCATCACCTCGAGGGCGACGCCGACGGCGATCAGCAGGCTGGTGCCGGCGAACCCGAGGGTTTGGATGTCCGCTGCCCAGGTGAGGATGTACGGGATCGTGGCGACGATGGCGATGAACACGCCGCCGGGCAGGGTGATGCGGTTGACGATGCGGGCGAGGTAGCGCTCGGTCTGCGGACCAGGACGCACGCCGGGGATGAAGCCGCCCTGACGGCGGATCTGGTCGGCTTGGCGGACCGGGTCGAAGGCGATCGTGTTGTAGAAGTAGGCGAAGGCGACGATCATCACGGCGAAGATCGTGATGTACACGAGGTTCTGAGGGTTGACGATGTACTCGTTGACCCACTCGGTGACCGTGCGTCGCCAACCGGATTCGGCGTTGCCGAGCACGTTCGTGGCGATCACCGGGATCAACAGGATCGAGCTGGCGAAGATCACCGGGATCACGCCGGACTGATTGACCTTCAACGGGATGTAGGTGTTCTGGCCGCCGTACATCCGCCGCCCGACCACGCGTTTGGCGAACTGCACGGGTATTCGTCGTTGCCCCAATTCGATCGAGACGACGGCGACGATGATCGCCAGCGTCACCCCAACGATGATGATGAACCAGAAGTACTTGTCCTGGACGAGGATCGACCAGAAGCCGTAGGGCATGCCGGCGACGACAGAGGCGAAGATGATCATCGACATGCCGTTGCCGATGCCGCGCTGGCTGATCAACTCTCCCATCCACATCAGCACAGCGGTGCCGGCGACGAGCGTGGGGATGATGAGGTAGCCCCGCGGCCACAGCCCATCCGGGAGGATCGGCACGCTGGGGGCATTGACGGACAGGTATCCGGCCCCGCGGCCTGTTCCGAAGACGAACACGAGGCCGGTCGCCTGCAACGTCGCCAGGGCGATCGTGACGTAGCGCGTGTACTGGGTGATCTTGCGTTGCCCGACGGCGCCCTGTTGCTGCAACTGCTCGAGCTTGGGGATCACCACGCCGAGGATCTGCATGATGATGCTCGCCGTGATGTACGGCATGATCCCGAGGGCGAAGATCGAGAAGCTCTCGAAGGCGCCGCCGGAGAACAGGTTGAGAAACCCGATTGCGCCCTGGGTGCTTGCCGCGTCCTGGAGCTGCTTGATCGCCTGGTGGTCGATGCCCGGCACCCGGATCGTCGTACCGAACCGGTAGAGGGCGACCATCATGATCGTGAACAGGATCTTGTTGCGCAGATCCGGGATCTTGAAGATGTTCTTCAGGCTGGAAAGCAACGAATTGATCCTTGTTTCTCGACGGTTGTCGCCCGGCCGGTCGGCGCGGGCGATCGGAACCTATCTGTTCGTGAACTGATTGCCCTTGGCGGCAGGTCGGCCGGCCTTGTTTTCGCCCTTGAACGGGAGTGGAACGAGCGTGACCGTACCGCCGGCGGCGGTGATCGCCGTCTCCGCCGACTTGGACACGGCGTGGGCGTGGACGTCGAGCTTGCGGGACAGTTCGCCACGGCCGAGGACCTTGACGAAGGCGCCCTTACGTACGGCTCCGGCGGCAACCAGGACCTCCTGCGTGACAACGCCACTGTCGAACTGGTCGGCGAGCTCTTCCAGCGTGTCGATATTGACCGCGGCGTACTCGACCCGGAACGGGTTGTTGAAGCCCTTCAGCTTCGGGACGCGCTGCTTGAGCGGCATCTGGCCGCCCTCGAAGCCGCGCGGCACCTTGCCGCGACCACGCGACCGCTGACCCTTGGTACCGCGGCCTGCGGTCTTGCCGCCCTTGCCGGCGATGCCGCGGGCGCGCCGCTTGGGGGCCTTGTTGGCACCCGGCGACGGTGCCAGTTCGTGCACTCTCATTTCTCTCCCTCCTCGACCTGTACAAGGTGAGGGACGCGGGCGATCATGCCGCGGATCTCGGGCCGATCGGGCAACGTGTTCTGCTTGCCGATCCGTCCCAGCCCGAGCGCCCGCAGCGTGCCGCGGGTCTTCGGCTTGGCATGGGTGCCCGACTTCACCTGGGTGACGACGATCGTGCTCTCGGCTTGCTCGGCCATCAGGCGCCTGCTTCCCCTGACTCGGTTTCGCTCGCCGCAGCATGGGCCGCGCCGCGCTTGCGGTCGTTGTAGGCCTTGAGCATGCCCTTGGGCACGAAGTCCTCGGCGGCCAAGCCGCGTCGAGCGGCGACCTCGTCGGGACGCTGCAGCGACTGCAGGCCCTGGACGGTGGCGCGGGCGACATTGATGTGGTTGGCCGATCCGAGCGACTTGCAGAGCACGTCGTGGATCCCGGCCTCCTCGAGGATGATCCGGGCGGCGCCGCCGGCGATCACGCCGGTACCGGGAGCGGCCGGCTTCATCAGCACCCGACCGGCGCCGGTGACGCCGATCACCGGGTGCGGGATCGTCGGGCCGGCGAGCGGGACCTCGAACAGGTTGCGCTTGGCCTCCTCGGTGCCCTTCTGGATCGCCAGCGGCACCTCCTTGGCCTTGCCGTAGCCGAGTCCGACGCGGCCGTTGCCGTCGCCGATCACGACGAGCGCCGTGAACGAGAAGCGCCGTCCGCCGCGGACGACCTTGGCGACGCGGTTGATCGTGATGACCCGCGATTCGCGCAGCCCACCTTCGACCGTCTCGGATGTTGTCGTGTGCGTGTTAGCCATGACTTCCTAGAACTCCAGACCGGCTTCGCGGGCCGCCGCGGCAACTGCGGCGATGCGTCCGTGGTAGATGTAGCCGCCGCGGTCGAAGACGACCTTGGTGATGCCGGCGGCCTTGGCCCGCTCGGCGACGAGTGTGCCGACCTTGGTGGCGGCGGCGACACTGTGGCCACCGTCGGTGCGCAGGTCCGACTCCGTGGTCGACGCGGCGGCGAGGGTGCGCCCGGCGTCGTCGTCGATGAGCTGGACCACGAGGTGCTTGTTGGAACGGTGCACGGCGAGGCGCGGACGCGCCGCCGTGCCGTGGATCTTCTTGCGCACTCGGCGGTGGCGGCGGATCCGCGACTCCCGGCGAGCCTGAGCAATCTCACTCATTGCTTACTTCTTTCCTGCCTTGCCCGCCTTGCGCAGGACGCGCTCGCCCTGGTAGCGGACGCCCTTGCCCTTGTAGGGCTCGGGCTTGCGGATGGAGCGGATGTCGGCGGCGACCTGGCCGACGACCTCCTTGTCGATGCCACTGATCACGATCTGGGTCGGCGCCGGCACCTCGAAGGTGATGCCGTCAGGAGCGGTGACGTTGACGGGGTGGCTGTAGCCGAGCGAGAGGCGCAGCGCCGTCGGACCCTGGGCCTCGGCGCGGTAGCCGACGCCGACGATCTCGAGGCGCTTGCTGAACCCGTCGGTGACGCCGACGACCATGTTGTTGATCAGGCTGCGCGTGAGTCCGTGCAGGGCGCGATTGTCGCGCTCGTCGTCCGGTCGCGTCACATTGAGTTGCGCGTCAACGCCACTCTCTGGTTCTTTGAGGGCGACGGAGATCGACGGAACGATCGTCCTGGACAGCGTTCCCTTGGGACCCTTGACCGTTATCGACTGGCCGTCGATGGTGACGTCGACGCCGCTCGGGACGGCGATTGGGGCTTGTCCGATTCGAGACATCTCTACCTCACCACACGTAACAGAGGACTTCGCCGCCGACCTTGCGCTTGCGCGCCTCACGGTCGGTCATCAGTCCTTGGGAGGTGGACAGGACAGCGACGCCGAGGCCGCCGAGGACTCGGGGCACAGCGTTCGCCTTGCGGTACACGCGCAGGCCGGGCGACGAGACCCGGCGGAGGCCGGAGATCGTGCGATCGCGGTCGGGCGAGTACTTGAGGTGGATCGTGAGGACGTCGCCGACGCCCTTGGGCGACGGAGCGACCTCGTAGCCGCCGATGTAGCCCTCGGACTCGAGGATCTCGGCGAGCGCCACCTTCTGCTTCGACGATGGCATCTTCACGACGTCGTGCATCGCCGTGTTGGCGTTGCGAACACGGGTGAGCATGTCGGCAATGGGATCAGTCAGCATGTTGTTCTCTCTCCCCTCACCAGCTCGACTTCGTCAGTCCGGGAATCTCGCCGGCGTGGGCGAGCTCGCGCAGGCAGACCCGGCACAGGCCGAACTTGCGCAGGACCGAGCGGGCCCGCCCGCAACGACGGCAGCGGGTGTAGGCGCGGACCTTGAACTTGGGCTTGCCAGCCGCCTTGTTGATCAGTGCTTTCTTGGCCATGGTGGTTGCGAGAGCCTCTACTTCCTCTTGGCGGACTTGCCGCCGCGACTTGGACCACGGGAACGCTTCTTCTCCATCACACCGGCGAGCGGATCGGCTCCGGTGCGGAACGGGAACCCGAAGGCATCGAGCAGCGCCTTGCCGGCTGCGTCGCTGGTGGCGGTGGTGACGATGGTGATGTCCATGCCCCGCGCCGTGTCGATCTTGTCGTAGTCGATCTCCGGGAACACGGTCTGGTCGTTGAGACCGAACGTGTAGTTGCCGCGGCCGTCCCAGGACGTTGCCGGAAGGCCGCGGAAGTCACGGATCCGCGGGATCGCCACGGCGATCAAGCGGTCGAGGAACTCCCACATCCGGTCGCCGCGGAGGGTGACCTTGGTGCCGATCGCTTGGCCCTCGCGCAGCTTGAAGCCGGCGATCGAGTGCTTGGCCTTGGTGACGATCGGCTTCTGGCCGGCGATCGCCGTGAGGTCGACGACGGCCGATTCGAGCTGCGACGGCTGCTGCGTGGCCCGGCCGACGCCCATGTTGATGACGATCTTGTCGAGTGTCGGCACCTGCATCACGTTGGTCAGCTCGAGCTGCTGCTGCAGCTGGCCCTTGACCTGCTCGTTGTAGCGCAGCTTCAGTCGCGGCATTGTCTTCGTTGCTGTATCACTCATGAAATGACCTCGGTCTTGCCGCCGCCGAGCTTGGCGACGCGCACCTTGTTGCCCTTGGCGTCGGTGCTGTAGCCGACGCGCACGGTCTTGCCGCCGTGCACGAGGGCAACGTTGCTGACGTGGATCGGCATGTCAATCTCGACGATGCCGCCTTGGTCACGCTGCTGGGGCGCCTGGCGGTTGCGGTGGCGGCGGCCCGGCTTCATGTGCTTGGACGCCGTGTTGACGCCGGACACAATCACCTTCTCGCCCGTCGGGAGGACCTGAAGGATCGTCCCCTGCTTGCCCTTGTCCTTGCCGGAGAGCACCTCGACGGTGTCTCCCTTTCTCAGCTTCATCAGATGACCTCCGGGGCCAACGAAACGATGCGCATGAAGCGGCGGTCGCGCAGCTCCCGGCCGACCGGGCCGAAGATGCGCGTGCCTCGCGGTGTGTTGTCGTCCTTGATGAGGACGGCGGCGTTCTCGTCGAAGCGGATGTAGCTGCCGTCGGGACGGCGCTTCTCCTTCTTCGTGCGCACGACGACGCACTTGACGACCTCGCCCTTCTTGACGCCGGCACCGGGGATGGCGTCTTTGACGGTGGCCACGAAGATGTCGCCGATCGAGGCGTAGCGGCGGCGCGTGCCACCGAGCACCTTGATCACGAGCACCTCCTTGGCACCCGAGTTGTCCGCGACGCGGAGCCTTGACTCTTGCTGGATCATGGGACTTACTTCGCTCGCTCGAGGATCTCAGCGACGCGCCAGCGCTTCGTCTTCGACAGCGGCCGGGTCTCCATGACGCGGACCTTGTCGCCGACGTTGACGTCGTTGGTCTCGTCGTGGGCGTACAGACGCTTGGTCTGCAGCACGAACTTGTTGTACTTCGGGTGCCGAACGCGCTCGATGACGGCGACGACGACCGTCTTGTCCATCGAGTCGGACACGACGACGCCTTCACGTTGCTTGCGCACCGTTCGGTCGCTGGCGGTGGTCGATGTTTCGTCGCTCATTTGCTTGCCTCTGCTTCTGCGATCTCACGTTGACGGATGAGCGTGTTGAGGCGGGCGATCTGGCGACGCACCCGCGTCATCTCGGCGGTGTTGTCGAGCTGGCCCGTGGCGTTGCGGAAGCGCAGGTTGAGCGCCTCCTGCTTCGACTCGCGCAGCTCGGCGACGAGCTCGCCGAGGCTCAGCTCGGCGAGCGCACTGGTCTTGCCAGCCATCAGACGACCTCCTCACGAGAGATGACCCGGGCCTTGATCGGCAGCTTCTGGATCGCCTTGTCCATCGCAATGCGGGCTTGTACCGGGTCGGGGAAGGACAACTCGAACAGCACCCGGCCGGGCTTGACGACGGCCACCCACAACTCGGGGTTGCCCTTGCCGGAGCCCATGCGGGTCTCCGCCGGCTTCTGCGTGACCGGCTTGTCGGGGAAGATGTTGATCCACACCTTGCCGCCGCGCTTGATGGCGCGGGTCATGGCGATACGGGCGGCCTCGATCTGGCGTGCCGTGATCCACCCCGGCTCGAGCGCCTGGATTCCGTACTCGCCGAAGGCGAGCGACGTACCGCCCGAGGCCACGCCCTTGGTGCGGCCGCGGTGGTGCTTGCGATGGGCGACCTTGCGGGGCATCAGCATGTCAATCATCACCTCGGAAGTGCGGGGGCTCGTGGGCGTCGTGGGTCCGGCGAGCGATGTCTTCTTCCTCGTCGAGCAGCTTCTCGAGCTCGAGGTCGGCTTCCTTGATCAGGGGGGCGGCGACTTCGGCGGCCGCGGCAACTTCGTCGGCCGGGCGGCGGGCAGCGCTCGACACCACACGACGTGGCTCGGTGGCCTGACCGGAGGTCTCGCCGACAGCCATCGCCGCCTCGCGGACGATCTTGTCGTCGGACACCTTGTACGGGAGGATGTCGCCTTTGTAGAGCCACACCTTGACGCCGACCCGGCCCGAGGTCGTGCGCGCCTCGCGGAAGCCGTAGTCGATGTCGGCGCGCAATGTGTGCAGCGGGACGCGACCCTCGCGGTACCACTCGGTGCGGCTCATCTCGGCGCCACCGAGGCGACCCGAGCACTGCACGCGGATGCCGAGAGCGCCGGCGCGCTGTGCGTTCTGCACCGCTCGCTTCATCGCCCGCCGGAAGGCGATGCGGTTGGCGAGCTGGTCGGCGACGCCCTGGGCGATCAGCGCCGCGTCGAGCTCGGGGCTCTTGATCTCGACGATGTTGAGCTGCACCTTGGGGTTGCCGGTGATGTCGGTGATCAGCGTGCGCAGCTCATCGGCCTGGGCGCCGCGGCGGCCGATGACGATGCCTGGACGCGCCGTGTGGACATCGACGCGCACCTTGTCTCGGGTGCGCTCGATCTCGATGCGACTGATCGCCGCCGACTCCATGCGGCGCATGATCGCCTCACGGATCTTCCAGTCCTCGGTGAGGTAGTCCTTGTACTGCCGATCGGAGAACCAGCGGCTCTTCCAGTCGGTGGTGATGCCGAGACGGAACCCGTACGGGTTGATCTTCTGGCCCATTACTTGGACTCCTTCTTCGCGCCACCGGGCGCCTCGTAACCAGCGGCCTCGGCGCTCTCGACGGTGTCGAAGAAGAGCTCGGGGATCGTCACGTCGTAGTACCGGGTGCCCGGCAGGTGATACTTCATCGAGTTGGTGTTGCCCTTGATCTCGTAGCCCTCGGGAATCGACCCGTCCTCCGGCGCCACAACGGCCCCGGCCGGCACTTCGACCGTTCTGTGTCAGCCGACACGACCTCGGCGGTCGTGTCCGCTGACTCAGAATCCTCGGCGTCGTCTGTGTCAGCGAAACCGACCTCATCGGTCGTGTTCGCTGACACAGAGTTGTCGGACCCGTCGACCGGCTCGGCAACGTCACCTTCCAGAGCCTCTTCAACGACCGTGTCCTCAGCGGAGTCGGTCGCGTCAGCGCCCCCGTCAGCGCCCTCAGCGTCAGCGCCCTCGCGCAGCCCCTCAGCCCGCGCCCGGCTGCGGGCGACGCGCTCGCGGCGGGCCTGCGCCGAAGTACCGGCACGGCGGGCGGCCGGCCCGGTGGCCTGGCGGGCCGCGACGATCTCCAAGCGCTCGTCGCTCATCCGGGCGACGATCACGGTGATGTGGCACGTGCGCTTGTTGATCCGGCTGGCCCGGCCACGGGCACGGGGGCGGAAGCGCTTGAGCGTCGGGCCCTCGTCTGCGTAACAGGCGACGACGAACAGCTCCTCGACGTCCTGGCTGTCGTTGTGGATGGCGTTGGCGACGGCACTGGCGAGCACCTTGCGCACCTCAGCGGCAGCAGCCCGGTCGGTGAACTGCAGCACCTCATCGGCGCGACGGACATCGAGGCCGCGGATCAGGTCGAGCACGGCGCGGGCCTTGGAGGCCGAGCCGCGCAGATACTTGGCGGTGGCCCTCGTCGAGACCCGCCCGTCGAGCTGCAAAGCGCCGTCGTTGAGCTTGAGACCAGTCATGACCTACCGCCGACCCTTCGCCGACTTCTCCTGGCCGGCGTGGAACTTGAACGTCCGGCTCGGGCTGAACTCGCCGAGCTTGTGCCCGACCATCGACTCGGTGATGTACACCGGGACGTGTTTGCGGCCGTCGTGGACGGCGATCGTATGGCCGACCATGTCGGGGATGATCGTCGAGCGTCGCGACCACGTCTTGATGACGCGGCGCTCACCGGCGGTGTTCTGGGCGTCGACCTTCTTGAGCAAGTGGTCGTCGACGAAGGGGCCCTTCTTCAGGCTGCGAGACATGTGTTACCTCCGACCCTTTCCGGTGCGGCGACGGCGAATGATGAGCGACTGCGAAGTCTTCGACTTGTCGCGGGTGCGGCCCTCCGGCTTGCCCCACGGCGACACGGCGGGACGGCCACCGGACGAACGACCCTCGCCACCGCCGAGCGGGTGGTCGACTGGGTTCATCGCGACACCGCGCGTCTGCGGGCGGACGCCCTTCCACCGGTTGCGGCCGGCCTTGCCGACCTTGACGAGCTCATGCTCGGAGTTGCCGACCTCGCCAACCGTGGCGCGGCAGTCGATCGGTACACGGCGCATCTCCGTCGACGGCATGCGCAACGTGGCGAAGTCACCGTCCTTGGCGACGAGCTGGACGGCGATGCCGGCGGAACGGCCGATCTTGCCGCCCTGGCCGGGACGCAACTCGACGTTGTGCACCGTCGTGCCGACCGGGATGTAGCGCATCGGCAGGGCGTTGCCCGGCTTGATGTCGGCGCCATGGCCGCTCATCACGTGGTCGCCCACCGTCAATCCCCGCGGAGCGAGGATGTACGCCTTGGTGCCGTCGGCGTAGTGCAGCAGGGCGATCCGGCACGTACGGTTCGGGTCGTACTCGATGGCGGCGACCTTGGCCGTGACGCCGTCCTTGTTGCGCTTGAAGTCGATGATGCGGTACTGCTGCTTGTGCCCGCCGCCGCGGTGACGCGACGTCGTCCGCCCGTGGGCGTTGCGCCCGCCGGACTTGGGCTTGGGACCGAGCAGTGACTTCTCCGGGCGCTTCGCCGTGATCTCGGCGAAGTCCGAGACGGTCTGGAAACGGCGGCCCGGGCTGGTTGGTTTGCGTGTGCGAATGCCCATGACGACCTCAGTTCTCGAACAGCGGAATCTCACCCGCAGAGAGCGTGACGATGGCGTGCTTGACGCCGGGCTTGGAGCCGACGCGGTTGGTGCCGCGGGTGCGGCGGCGCTTGCCCTGGCGGTTCAAGGTGTTGACGCTGTAGACCTCGACGCCCCAGATCGACTCGACGGCGTCGCGGATCTCCGGCTTGCTCGCCGACGGGTGAACCTTGAACGTGTAGACGCCGGTCTCCATCAGGGCGTAGCTCTTCTCGGAGACGACCGGGGCGAGGATGATGTCGCGTGGGTCTTTCATGACGTGATCTCCTGCTCGCTCGAAGACTCGCTCGCGTCCGGCTGCTCGCTGGCGCTCGCGACGCCGGTTTCGGCCTCATCGGAGCTGCGGTCGGGGGCCGAAGCGGTCACTACTGGCGACTTCTCGGCTGCTGTTGAGTTAACCGCCTCGAGCGACGCCTGGGTGAAGACGATGTAGTCGTTGCAGAGGACGTCGTAGGCATTGAGCTCGCCGCTGTGGATGGTCTGCACGTCGGGCAGATTGCGGAAGCTGAGAGCGGCGTTGGTGTCCTCGCGATCTAGAACGACGAGCACGCGTCCCTCGACACCGAGGGCAGCGATCGCGGCCGCGGCCACCTTGGTCTTCGGAGCGTCGAGGCCCCACGAGTCGACGACGACGATCTTGTCGTCGTTGGCCCGGTCGGACAGCGCTGCGCGGAGGGCGGCGCGGATCATCTTCTTCGGGGTGCGCTGGTGGTACGAGCGCGGCTTGGGGGCGTGGGCGACTCCGCCACCACTGAAGTGCGGGGCATTGGTCGAACCCTGGCGGGCACGGCCGGTGCCCTTCTGGCGATACGGCTTGGCGCCGCCGCCACGGACCTCAGAACGGGTCTTCGTCGACTGCGAGCCGGCCCGCCGGCTGGCGAGCTGTGCGGTGACGACCTGGTGCATCAGCGGAACATTGGGCTGGACGGCGAACGTCGCCTCGTCGAGGGTGACGGTGCCGGCCTTCTTGCCGGAGACGTTCTTGACAGTGATCTCGGCCATCGTTATCAGCCCTTCTCGACTAACGACTTGACGGCGTTGCGGACGACGACGACGCCACCGCGGGGCCCGGGGACCGAGCCCTTGACGAGCAGCAGGTTGCGCTCGGGATCGGCCTCGACGACCTCGAGATTGAGGGTGGTGACCTGTTCGTGGCCGAGGTGACCGGCCATCCGCATGCCCTTGAACACCCGCCCGGGGAACGACGCAGCGCCGATCGACCCCGGCGCCCTGTGGTGCTTGTGGTTGCCGTGGCTGGCGCCCTGACCGGCGAAGTTGTGGCGCTTCATCGTGCCGGCGAAACCGCGACCCTTGCTGATGGCCGTCACGTCGACCTTCGACCCGGCGGCGAGAACGTCGACCTGGATCTCCTGGCCGACCTCGTAGCCGTCGACGTCGTCGAGGCGGACCTCGATGAGTCGCTTACCGGGATCGACGGAGGCTTTGGCGAAGTGGCCGGCAGCGGGCTTGCTCAACTTCTTCGCGTCGCGGTGGCCGTAGGTCACCTGGAGCGCGCTGTAGCCGTCACGCTCGGGCGTCTTCACCTGCACGACACGCATCGGCTCGACGCGCAGAACCGTCACCGGGACGACCTTGTCGTCGACCCACTTCTGGCTCATGCCGACCTTCTCGCCGACGATCGCTGTGGTTGCCATGGCGGCTGTTCCTTACTGGGTTGATCGAGCGCTGGCCTATTGACCAGGCGCTATCCACTTGCCTGGGCACCGCCAGACCCATGCAAATGCTCCGCCGGCAGGCCGCCAACGGAGCATCAGGATCGGTTGTCGCCGTGTGGTCCCCGGAGGCGAGTCACCGCCGGGCGCACACGGACATCGGTTGCGAATCACTTCGTGCCGAGAAGCCCTCGGACACGGCCATGGAACGCTATCGCCCCAGGTGATCGCTTCCAACTAGACCCCATCGGAGTGTTTCGTGCCATCGACGAACGTGGTGACGCCGGCGACCGTGAGGTCCCGCGGGAATGCGGCATCGACGCGTCCGCCGAGGCACCGGTCCCAAAAGACGGTGGTAGCGGCGCGGTAGGCCTCGTCGGCTGGCGTGAGGCCATTCTCGCCGACTTCGGCATGGGCCGCGCCGTGAAGGATGAGCAGATACTTCGGCGCCGGCAACGTCTCGAACTCCTGGAGCACACCGTCGATCGGAAAGATCGGGTCGATGTCGGAGTGGGCGACAAGGACGGGAAACGGCACCCTGGGCAGCGACGCCAGGTCGCCGGGGAAGCCGCCGTCGGACTGGATCAGGCCGTGGACGCCAGCTGCGGCAAACCCGTCTCGGGCAACGTCCGACCACACCGTGAGGGCACCGAGGGACAGGCCGAACAACCCGATGCGCTGGCGGTCGACCCGTCCGCCGTGCCTTCCGATGGCGTCGATCAGGAATGCGACATCAGTCGCCTGTTCCGGCAGATCGGCGATGCGGGAGTCGAAGACATCCGGATCGAGCACAGGGAAATCGTCGCTCGACACCGGGAATCGCGGAACGGCGACGACGTAGCCGGCTTCTGCCCAACGCGTCGCCAGGGTCGTGAACTTGCGCGGGTGACCGTTCAATCCGTGGGCGAGCAGGATCAGTGGCGCGGCGTCGTCTCGCGTCGGCATGTACAACGTGGTCGGCAGCTCACGTTGGGCACCTCCTGCATAGCTGCCGATCGCCGGCGTCGTCCTGCTCGTGTCGACGAGGTCGAGCTCGACGACTTCCACGGCGCCAGACGATAGGCAAATCGACTGCCGATGAACCGCCGGACCGCGTCAGTCGTGGGGGCACTCGCCGAGGAACCAGGTCGCCTGACCGTCGACGATGCTCAGCCAGCCCGTTGGCGCCTCGTAGTCCGGGGTGGCGGCAGGATCGGCCGGCGGGACACACGTGCCGGTGCCGTCGGCGGCGACGTTCCAAGAGGCGTTGGCGCGGACGAATCCCGGTGCCAGCGCAACGGTCCGAGTGCGTGGGTTGTTGTTGACGAAGAAGCCGACGCCCGGCCAGTACGGCGGCGACCCGTAGTCAGGGTTGGCGGCGATGAACTGCTCGCCCATCTGCTCACCGACGGGTCCGGTGTAAATGCAGGCCAGATCGAACTCCAAGGCGATGGTCGACTGGCCGGCGATCGCGCCCCACCAGAGGCCGTCGGGAATCTCGTCGCCGATCGATCCGTCACCTCCGCATCCGGTGCCGCGCACCGGTTCGTGACCCAGTTGAGGGACTTCGTAGACGGTCGCGTACGGGAACGCCAACCCCCCGCTCGGTGGGGCAGGCGGCGGTGCCGTCGTCGTTGTCGTTGGCGTGGTCCCCTCGACGGGGCCGCTGCACGACGACACCATCCATTGCGCCTGTCCCCCTGCGATGCTGATCCACACGTCGTTGGCACCGTTGAACGGCACGTCCGGCTGGGCGAACGGGCAGCCAGTGTCGGTCCACTGCGTGCCGTGGGCAAAGAACGAGTCGGCCAGCCCCACGGTGCGCGTGCGGGCGTTGTTGTTGATCATGAAGCCGTCGAGAACCCACGGCTCGATCTGGCCAGGGTGGTCTGCCTGCCACTTGGCGACGAGGTCCGGGTTGACATTGCCGCGGTAGACGCAAACGAGGTCCAACTCGACGTTCGTCGACTCGCCTGGGGTGGGTCCGTCGAAGCTGCGGGCGTAGCCGCGCCACAGCCCGTCAGGGATCGTCGCGCCGACCGACCCGTCGCCACCGCAACCTGTGCCGCTAACCGTCTCATGGCCGAGTCGGGGCACGCCGTAGAAGTCGACATAGCCGTAGACGTCGTCGCTCGGCGGGCCGGCAGCGACCGACGACAACGTCGCGATGCCGGCGCCAAGCAAGCCGCCGGCGACGGCGCCCCGACCGAACTTCGTGAGCTTCATAGGGCACAACTCTTGTCCATCCGGCAGTGCCGGTGTGGTCAGAAGGGTTCGAAATCGCGGTGCAGGGCACGCAGTAGATGGACGTATCTGGCGTCGTGCCCTGGAGTCGTACCACCGGCGTGTTCGAGGGACACGAATCCGTGGATTGTGCTGCGCGTCGTGCCCGCGGCGAGGTCGGCCGCGTCGGCGTCGAGTCCGGCACCGACGTAGATGCTCGTGAAGACCCGGTGCAGTGCTTGGTTGGCGGTGAACAGGTCGGGGTTGTCTGCCGACGCCGGGCGCAGGATCGCCGAGTACTGACCGGGATGACCCTGGGCGAACCCGCGATAGGCGTGGCCGATGGCGTCGAGGGCGTTCGGGCCGGCGACTCCCATCGCTGCCGTGCCGACGGCGTTGGTGAGGTGACCGGTAGCTGCGACGGCGATGCGATCGCGCAGTTGGTCGAGGCCGCCGACGTGGCCGTACAACGCCGACGGCCGAACGTCGAGGGCATCGGCTACGGCACTCAACGACAACGCCTCGAAACCCTCACGATCGATCAATGCGATCGCCGTGTCGACAATGCCGCCCGGCGGGATGCGTGCCCGAGCCATACCGCAACCCTACATTTTTCAAGGCTGACTGTCAGCAATCTTGACAACACAGCACATTTGATGAATGATCGTCACCACCGAGTTACTCACATGGAGGTGAACGAATGCTCCTGCAGAACGATCCCTTCCGCGACATCGACGCCTGGTTCGACCGGATGACCGGGCGGTCGTCGAGCAACGGGCAGTGGCCGATGCCAATGGATGCCTACAAGCGCGACAACGACTTGTGGGTCGACATCGACCTCCCCGGAGTCTCTCCCGAGTCCGTCGATATCAACGTCGAGCGCAATGTTCTGACCGTTTCGGCGCAGCGCGATTGGGACCGCAAGGACGGCGACCAGGTGTACCTCGCCGAACGCCATCGCGGCACATTCCGGCGTCAGGTCCATCTCGGCGACGGCCTCGATGCCGACCGCATCGAAGCCCGCTACAACGATGGCGTGCTGACGCTCCGAATCCCCGTCGCCGAGGCGGCGCAGCCGAAGAGGATTCAGGTGCAGACGGGCGCGTCGTCAAAGGCGATCGACGCGTCATCAACCGACGACACCTCGTCGAACTAAGGCCAGCACCGAACCATTGGTGAGCGGAGCGTGCAGAAATCCGAACGCTCCGCTCACCAATCCGGTCGGACGCAGATTCAGACTGAGCCGCCGGCGATTTCGACGTTGATGCCGGTGAGGTAGGACGCCGCGTCGGACAGGAGGTAGGCGACGACACGGCCGACCTCCTCAGGTGACCCGCAGCGTCGCATCGGGATCATCGCCAGCATCTGCTCGGCGACAACCGCCGGGTTGGATGCGTAGTACTGGCTGCCCGTCGCCGCCTGGGCGGCGACCTGCCGTTCCCACATTCGCCCCGGGCCGATGAAAGCCGGAGACACCGCATTGACGCGGATGCCCATCGGGGCGAGATCCTTGGCGGCGCTCTTGGTCAGCCCGATCACTGCGGCCTTCGTGGCCGAGTACGCCGACATGTTCGGGGCGCCGGTGACACCAGCCATCGACGCCGAGATGACCACCGCGCCGCCGTCACCTGCGGCGATCATCGCTGTCGACACCGCCGACAGCACGGTGAACACTCCGACAACGTTGACGTCGAGGAGTTGGCGGACATCGTCGATCGGATAGCGATCGACCCGTTCGAAGCGGCCCTGCACTCCGGCGTTGGCGAAGAGGCCCGCTGGCGTCCCGAATGCGTCACAACAACCGCGTACGAGGCTGCCTACCGCGTCTGCGTCGGTGACGTCGGCGGTCTCCGACCACACGTCCGCACCACGCTCGGTGCACTCCCCGGCGCTGCGTTCGAGCGCGTCGAAGGCGCTGGGCAGATCGGTCAGGGCAACCCGCCAGCCGGCCTCGGCGAGAACCACCGCAGTCGCTCTCCCGATGTCGCCGGCGGCCCCGGTGATCAGGGCGACGGCGCCCTCGTTCATCCCGGTATCGACGGCACGGCGAGTCGCGACGTCGTGAGCCGAGTGCCACTGGGGTCGAACACGTGCACCGCGCCGGCGATGCGGATCGTCACCGACTCTCCGACGATGCCGGGGAACGGCGCGGCAACCTTGGCGACGATCGACAACGTCTCGCCCTCGTGCTCGACGGCGACGTGGACGAAGACCTCGGAGCCGAGGTCCTCCACGACGCGGATCACCGCCGGGATCTCACCACCGATAGCCACCGATTCCGGACGGAAGCCGATGACGATCCGCTCGCCGTCGAAGCCGTCGAGGGCGGCGTGGGCGTCCGGAGACAGCTCGAGCCGGTGCCCGCCGATCGCCACGCTGGTGCCGGCTCGCGAGCAGCTCACGAGGTTCATCGCCGGCGATCCGATGAACCCGGCGACGAACAGGTTGCCGGGTGCGTGGTACAGCTCGTGCGGTGTGTCGCACTGCTGGAGGACGCCGTCGCGGAGAACAGCGACGCGGTGTCCCATGGTCATCGCCTCGACCTGGTCGTGGGTGACGTACACGGTGGTGACCGCCAACCGTGTTTGCAGCTCGGCGAGCTCGGTGCGCGTCTGCACGCGCAGTTTCGCGTCGAGGTTCGAGAGCGGTTCGTCCATCAAATAGACCTGCGGATGGCGGACGATGGCCCGACCCATCGCCACGCGTTGACGTTGGCCACCCGACAGGTTCTTCGGCTTGCGATCGAGATACGGCTCGAGGTCGAGGATGCGCGCCGCCTCGCGAACCTGGGCGATCCGTTCGGCCTTGGGCACGCCCTTCTGTTTGAGCGCGAAACCCATGTTCTCGGCAACGGTCAGCTGCGGGTAGAGGGCGTAGTTCTGGAACACCATCGCGATATCGCGATCGCGTGGGCGCACGGACGTGACGTCGCGGTCGCCGATGAACACGGCGCCACCGTCGAGCGGCTCGAGCCCGGCGAGCATCCGCAGCGCCGTCGACTTACCGGAGCCGGACGGGCCGACGAGAACGAGCAGCTCGCCGTCGGCAATCTGCAGGTCGAGCGAATCCACAGCCGCCCGGTCGGTGCCGGGGTAGAAGCGGGTCGCCGCGGCGAACGTCACTGATGCCACAACGTCTCCTACTTGATGGCGCCCATGGCGAGGCCGCGGATCATCCGCTTCTGGGCCAGCCAGCCGGCCGCGACGACGGGCACGCTGGCGAGGACCGATGCGGCGGACAGTTTGGCGAGGAAGTCACCACGTGTGCTGATGTTCGTCGTCACCCAGATCGGCACCGTAGACCCGGCCACGGGGTTGAGTTGCACGGCGTAGAAGTACTCGTTCCAGGCGAAGATCACGCACAGCAGGGCCGTGGCGGCGATGCCGGGGATCGCGATCGGCAGGATCACGGTGGAGAGTTGCCCACGCAGACCGGCGCCGTCGATCTCCGCGGCCTCGATCAGCTCGCGAGGGATCTCCTGGAAGAACGACCGCAACATCCACACAGCCAGCGGCAGGTTCATCGCCGTGTAGAGGATGATCAGCACGAGCCGGGTGTTGAGGAGATCGAACTCCCTGGCGATGATCCACAACGGCAGGATCGAGGCGACGACTGGAAGGAACTTTGTGGAGATGAAGAACAACAGCACGTCGCGCCACTTGTGGATCGGCTTGACGGCGAGGGCGTAGGCGGCCGGGATGGCGAGGGCGAGGACGACGATCGTGCTGACCGTCACGATCACTGCCGAGTTGATCGCCGCCTCGCGGAACGACAGCAGTCCGGGCGTCGATTCGATCACCTCGGAGTAGCGGTCCAGCGTCGGGTCGAACAGCAGCTTCGGGCTGGTGTTGGCATCTTGTTCGTCCTTGAAGCTGTTCAGCACCGTCCAGAACACGGGGAAGAAGAACACGAGGGCGGCGAGCCAGGCGATCAGCCCGATCACCGCGTTGACGCCACGACTCTCGCCGACTCCGAGCCTCGAACCTCTCATGGCGTTCCCGGGCCACGCAGGCCGTTCATGCGATCTCTTCTCCCTTGAGCAGGCGGGACAGCACGCGCAGGGCGACGTTGGCCACGATGAGCGAGGCGATGACCACGACGATGGCGTAGGCCGAGGCTTGGCCGAACACCCAGCCACCGCCGATCGAGCGCTGGTAGACGAAGTAGGGCAGGTTGGTCGAGCCCGGTCCCCCGCCAGTCATCACGGCGATTTGGTCGAACACCTGGATCAGGTACACCGTCCCGAGTAGGGCGCCGAGCTCCATGTAGGGGCGCAGGTGCGGAAGGGTCAGCTGGCGGAACGTGCCGAACGCCGAGGCACCGTCGACCTTGGCGGCTTCGAGAACGTCGGACGGCTGGCTTTGCAGCCCGGCGAGCATGATCAGCATCATGAACGGCGTCCACTGCCAGATGAGCACGACGATGATCGAGAAGCGTGGGTAGCGGGACACGAACTCGATCGACTCTCCTCCGAGGCGCTCGATCACCCAGTTGACGACCCCGTACAGCCCGCTGAGCATCTGGTTCTTCCAGATCAGTCCGGCCACCACCGGCATGATGAGGAACGGCGTGATCAGCAGCGTGCGGACGAAGCCCTGCCCGAAGAACTTGCGGTCGAGAAGCACGGCAAGGAGCGTCCCGAGGACGAGCGAGAACAGCACGGACGAGACTGTCATCACGACGCTCACCCACGCGGCGTCGCGGAAGAACTTGTCGTCGACGAGGTTGGTGTAGTTGTCCAGGCCGACGAACTCACGCGGCGTCGGCGGGACGACCGTCCAGTTCGTGAGGCTGTAGAAGATGCTCATCACGAACGGGACTTGCGTGATGAGCACCGTGAAGATCAGTGCTGGCAGTAATGGCAGTCGCCGCACCCAGGGCCGCTGGAACGCGCTCGGGGGGCGCGCGCCCGCCACACCGGGTGCGGCGACTGCCGTCATTCCGTTCCCCCGCGGCGGCGAGCGAACGAATGAGGTGGAGTCATCAGCCCGCGGCTTGGGAGGCGATTTCCTGGCAGTTGCTGATCGCGTCGTCGATCTCGACGCGGCCGGCGATCACGCCGGAGAACTCCTCGGTGCAGCGGTTGCCGACGTCCTGGAACTCGGGCACACCGACGTACTGCACGCCCGGTAGTCCTGGTCGGGGCGTGGTGCCGGGGTTGTCGATCGGCGCAGCGGCCATCGCCGCCAGCGTCTGATCGGCGAACGCCGCGGCGGCTTCCTGGTATTCAGGAATCTCGTACGTGGACTCGCGGGTTCCAGGCGGGATCGCGGCCCAGCCGCCGGGGATCAGCTCACCGGCTGCGGCGATGTACTCCGGACCGGTCGCCCAGGAGATGTACTCCCATGCCGTGTCGGGATCGGATGAGGTCTGCGGGATCGCCAAGGTCCACGCCCACAGCCAGCCCGACGCCTCGGTCTCCTTGGTTGGCGCCATCACGTAGCCGTTGAGGCCCTTGACCTCGCTGTCGTCGGCCTCGAGCAAGCCGGCTGCCACGGTGGCGTCGTACCACATCGCCACTTGTCCATCGCGGTACTGGGCGAGGCATTCGTTGAACGAGGCGTTGGCAGCGTCTTCCTCGCCGGCATCGTTGATGAGGTTGACGTAGAACTCGAGTGCCTCGCGGAACTCGGGCTGGTCGATCTGCGCCTCACCGATCGATCCATCTTCGTTGGCCGACCACCAGGTGGCGCCGAACGTGTTGAGCACGGTGGTGAACGACGCCCCGAGGTCGCCCCATCCGGGCTTGCCACGGAGACAGATGCCAGCCATTTCGTCGGAGTCGATCTGGCGGGCAATCTCGGCGACTTCGTCCCAGGTCGGGTTCGTCGGCATCTCGATGCCGGCCTCGTCCATCACGTCTTGGCGGTACATCAGGAACGACGACTCGGCGTAGAACGGCGAGGCGTAGAGCGCGCCTTCGACGCTGAGGCCCGACCGCACCGACGGGATCAGGTCGTCGATGTTGTATGCCTCGTCGCCTTCGGCATACGGCGTCAGGTCGACAAGCCAGCCGTTGGCGCCGAACTGTGGCGCTTCGTACATGCCGATCATGACGACGTCGAACTGCTCCCCGCCGGCACCGACATCGCGGGTGACGACCTCGCGCAGGGTGCCTTCTTCGAGCACGGTGTATTCGACGTCGATGCCGGTCTCAGCAGTGAACAGTTCTGGCGTCAGGGCGGCGATGTCCTCCATCTGCGGGTTGCCGACGATCGCCACGGTGAGCTGGCGATCGCCCGACGCCGGCCGTTGGCCGTCCGCTGACGCCGACGGGGACACCGCCGCGACTCCGGCGGCGGCAAGGCCGAGCGCGAGAATTGCGCCGAGCGTGCGGCGGCGACTCTCTCGCGGCGGCCCGGAGCGGGCGTGGGTCGACAGGTGCACCATTGATCCCCCTCGTGAGTTCGGTGATGCCGGCAACCCCATGCGGCCGGCATGTCTTGAAGTATGACCGGCGTCGATGTTGATTTCAAGGGTAAATCCACACAATCCAACGCTTGTCATCTTGATTCATCTGGTTTATCGTGCACAACCATGGCTCCGTTGGGGGATCGTGTGCCGCTCGAACTCACGACCACCAACCTCGACGCCATCGCCGCCCGCGGCGTCGCGGTCCCGACGTACGACCGGGGACGGCTGCAGCCGAAACTCGCGCACATCGGTGTCGGCGGGTTCCACCGCGCTCATCTCGCCGTCTATCTGCACGAGCTCGCCGAGCGCGGCGGCGACTGGGGCATCCGTGGACTCGGCCTGCTCCCTGATGACACCGCCATGGCCGCGGCCCTGCACGCCCAGGACTGCCTCTACTCGCTCGTCGAGAAGGGCGCCGGCGAGCCGACGTCGGCCGTCATCGGGAGCATCGTCGACTACCGGCATACGGCCGGGCGGCCCGAAGACACCATCGAACTGCTCGCCGATCCGACGGTGGCGATTGTGTCGATGACCATCACCGAAGCCGGCTACTCGCCCGAGGTGGCGACCGACTCGACGTTCGACCTCCTCGCCCGTGCCCTCGAACGCCGCCGGCAAGCGGGTGGCGCCGGTGTCACGATCCTCAGCTGCGACAACCTGCCGGGCAACGGCGACGTCGCCCGGCGTGCGTTGCTCGGCGCCGCCGAGTCCAGCGCGGACGGGTTGGTCGGGTGGATCGAGTCGAGCTGCACGTTCCCGAACTCGATGGTCGACCGCATTACGCCGGTCACCGCCGAGGAGGATCGCGCCGGTCTGCTGGCTCGGGTCGGCATCGTCGACCGCTGGCCTGTCGTTGCCGAACCGTTCCGCCAGTGGGTTATCCAGGATGACTTCGTGGCGGGAAGGCCACCGTGGGAAGACGTCGGCGTGTTGTTCACCGACGATGTACACGCGTGGGAGTTGTACAAGCTGCGCATCCTCAACGCCGGCCACTCGTGCATGGCCTACCTCTGTGCGCTCGCCGGCATCACGTTCGTCGACGAGGCGATGGCGACCCGCGAAGTCCACGGCTTCGTCAGCCGACTGCTCTACGACGAGGCCGTACCGGCGTTGACGGCGATCCCCGGACACCCGCGGGTCGAGTACGCGGCGACCGTACTCACGCGGTTCGCGAACCCCGGCGTACGCGACCAGATCGCCCGACTTTGCATCGACGGCACCGCCAAGTTCCCGACGTTCCTCATCCCGACGATCGAGCGCAATCTCGAGACTGGCGGAGCGGTTCGTCACGGCGCACTCGCCCTCGCCGGATGGGCGCGATACCTGGCGACCGTTCCGGCCGAACAGCAATCGGTCGATGCGTACGGCGAGGTCTCTCGTGGTCACGCCCGCAAGGCACTCGACGACCCGGTCAGGTTCCTCGACCTCGACGCTGTGTTCACTCCTGCGCTGCGCGAGAGCGAGCGCTTCCGGAACGAGTTCGTCGTCGCCGCCGATGCACTGGCAACGAGCGGACCGATCGCGGCAATGGCCGCGCTGGGCGGCATCGGTTAGAACCAGGGCCGTGACGTCGACCGCCCCGAGTCCTGGCCGTCTGCAGTACCAACGTCAACGCGACATCTACGGGCTCGCGCTCAAGCATGGGTCGGTCGATGTCTCGGCGCTGGCCAAACAGTTCAGCGTCACCACGGAGACGATCCGTCGCGATCTCTCGGATTTGCAGGAACGTCTGCTTCTGCGCCGCGTTCACGGCGGCGCCGTGCCGTTCGAGCGACGCGACCACGAACCGATGGTCGACGCCAGAGAGATGCTCAACGCCGAGGAGAAGCTGCGGATCGGGCGCGAAGCGACGCTCCAGGTGCCCGAGCGTGGGTCGATAATCATCGACTCGGGATCAACCGGTCAGCGTTTCGCCGAGGTCTTCCCAGGCGATCGTGACGTGCACGTGATCACCAACTCGCTGATGATCGGCGCCACCCTCGTCCGTCGCGGGGTCACCAGGTTGACGGTGCTCGGCGGCGGCGTCAGAACGAACACGTTCGCGATGGTCGACGCCTCGACGGTCGACGCCGTCCGCAACATGAGTGTCGACGTGTTGTTCATCAGCTGCGACGGACTGTCCTTCGGGCGCGGGTTGACGACGCCGTACTCCGACGAAGCGCTGCTCAAGCACGCCATGATCGAGTCGGCCAGACGAGTTGTGGCCATCGTCGACAGCTCGAAACTGGGCAACGAGCAGCTCTTCGGATTCGCCACCCTGGACGAGATCGACGTGCTGATCACCGACGATCGCGCCGACGACACCGTCGTCGCGGCGATTGCAGGCGCGAGGCGTCGAGGTCCGGCGTGTCTGACGCGCTGCCGCCGGCGGACCTACTCGAACAGATCGCCATGGCCGTCGCCACCGAGGCCGCTGACCACGTCCGCTCACGGGTCGCCGACGTGGCCGCGCCACCGACGAAGAGCTCTCCCACCGACATCGTCACGCGGACCGACCTCGAGAGCGAGGAGCTGATCAAAGCTCGGCTCGCGGTCGCCACCCCGGGTTCGGGATTCGTCGGCGAGGAGGGTGGGTCGATCGACGCCCAACGGCGATTGCAATGGGTCGTCGATCCACTCGACGGAACAGTCAACTTCTGGTACGGCTTGCCGGTGGTGGCGGTGAGCATCGCCGCGACGATCGATGGGGTCGTCAGCGCGGCAGCCGTCGTCGACGTCGAACGAAGGGAGACGTTCTCCGCAGCGCTGGGCGCCGGCGCCCGGGCGAACGGTGCTCCGATCACGGCATCGACGTGCTCGGACCTCGGTCAGGCGCTGGTCACGACCGGCTTCTCGTACCACGCTCCGATCCGTGCTGAGCAAGGTGCTGTCGTTGGGCGTGTGCTGCCGAAGGTGCGGGACGTGCGGTGCTTCGGATCGGCCGCACTGCAGATGTGCTGGGTCGCCTGCCGCCGCACGGACTCGTACTTCGAGCGGGACACGAAGATCTGGGACTACGCGGCGGCATCGCTCGTCGCCCGGGAAGCCGGTGCTGTCGTCGAGCTGCCCTGCCCCGAGAACCACGGCTTGGCGATTGCCGCCGCACCGGCGATCTTCGACGAGCTGCGGCGGCTCGTCGACGTGAGCGGCTGATCAAGTCCTCGACGCGGCGAGCCGCGAACGTGACCAGGCGCGCCACAGGCCGATCAGTCCGGCGGCCGCTACGCCCTCGGCGACGCGGGCGACTGCCATCACGGCCCGCCACCGGGCGAGCCGATCCTCGTCGACGTTGCCGTGGGCGGCAAGGTAGGCGTCGGTCAGCCGTGCGGCGCAGCTCGGTGGACGCTGCGCCGGAAAGGTGGCTGGGAGAAGCGTCAGCGTCGGGCGAGATCAGCAGCGTCGAGCGGGCGATGTCGGCGATCGGATCTCCGCGGCCCGCGTCGAACCAGTCGACGACCATCGGCCCGTCACCGGTGAGGATGACATTGCTCGGGTGGAGGTCGCCGTGGCAGAGGACGATCGGTCCGCCGGTGGGCTGGACGGCGAGCACCTCGGCCGGGCTGACCCCCACGACGGGTGCAGCCGCTCGCACCTTGCAGCGGATGCGGTCGGCGAAGGACGGCACGACCGCCGGCGGGACGAGGCCGGCGAGTTGGCGGTGCACCTCGGCGAGAGTGGCGGCGTGCGACGGCACCGATGCCGGGTCCTCGACGATCGCATCCCACATCACCGGGCCGCGGGCGCGCCGATAGACGCTAGCGATCCGATCATCGTGCTCGATGAAGCCGAGAAATTCGGGAACAGGCGCTCCGGCGAGGCAGACGGCCGTGCTGTACTCCGCCTCGTAGCGAATCCACGCTTCCGCAGTCTCCGGCAATGGCACCTTGGCGACGGCGTCGGTGCCCAGCTCTCGCACGGTCGAGCGACTCCCGTATGCCACCACCGCCCCAACCGTCGGCGCCACGGCACCGACGCTACATCGGGCGTTCCCTACTGCGCGTCGGCGAGCGTGGCGGTGGCGGTGACCTCGGTGCCGTCGCGGACGGCGACGATCGAGACCTCATCACCAGGTTGATGGTCGCGGATTACGCCGACGAGCCCTCCGCTGCCGTTGATCGGCTGGTCGTCGATGGCGACGACCACGTCGCCGACGCGCAGGCCGGCATCGGCGGCAGGCGAGCCCGGCGTGACTTCGGCGACGAGCGCACCAAGACCACCGTCGACACGGTCGGTCAGCACGACGCCGAGGAAGCCCGGCTCGCGTTCACCGCCGTCGCGCAACAGTGGCAACACCTCGTTGATCTCTTCGGCGCCGATGGCGAAGCCGACATTCGTCGCAGCCACCTCCACATCGCTCTCAGCGACTGCGGTGTTGATGCCGACAAGTTGGCCGGCAGCGTTGACGAGCGGGCCACCGGAGTTTCCCGAGGAGATGGCCGCGTCCGTCTGGATCAGTCCGTCGAGGCTGTCCCGGTCGCTGATCGTCAGCGTGCGATCGAGCGCCGAGACGATCCCCAATGTGACGCTCGGGTCGCCGTCGAGGTCGAGCGCGAAGCCGATCGCCACCACCGGGTCGCCGATGCGAATGCTCGCCGGATCGGCGATCGTCACTGGCGGCAGATCGGCGTCGATGTCGACACGCAGCAGGGCGAGGTCGTTGCCGGCGTCGGACGAGACGATCGTCGCCGGAACTGGCTCGGTGTTGCCGGCGAAGCGAACCCGGACGTCCTGGGCGCCGGCGACGACGTGGGCGTTGGTGAGGATCTCGCCGTCGGCGGAGATGATCACCCCGGTGCCCACTGCCTCGCCGAACGCCTGACCGTTGCCCACTGTGGCGCTGACGGTGACGACGCTCGGAGCGACCGTCTCGGCGACGGCGGCGACGTCGATCGTCCCGGCCGACGTCTGCGCCGACTTGGTCGAACCTGACCCGCTGGCCTGGAGTTGGTTGACCGTCGTCGCCGGGGCGGTCGGCACGACAATCGTCGGGCTCCCCGACGCGTCGTCGCGGCCGACCCACCAACCGCCGAACGCGGCAGCGGCAAGTGCGGTGACGGCGGCCAGGGCGACGAGGCCGGCAGGCCGCCGGACCTGCGGTTGCGATGCGCGCGGCGCCGGCGGAGGAGGAGGTGGAGGCGGCAACACCGAGGTCACGTAACTCTGTCTACCGTGCTGTGGCGCCAGCGCCCCGGCAGGGACGGCAGCTCTCAACGACCTCTTACCAAGGACCTGTCGACAAGTTCTTAGGCCTCGGTCGTCGACACACTCGATGTCGAGCCGAGGTGAGTGGCGAACCAGTCGAGCATCGCCGCGTAGGCCTCGGCGGCGGCGTCTGCGTCGTAGTTGCGTCCGGTGTCGTTGAAGAAGGCGTGGTCGACGCCCTCGAACGTCCGTAGTTCGTGCTCGAGGCCGGCTGTTTCGAGCGCCGTCGCGGCTGCGTCCATCGTCGGATTGACGAAGTCGTCGAGCTCGGCGTAGATGCCCAGCACAGCGGCGTTGGGGGACCCGGAGAAGTCGGCGCCCTCGGGTAGGGGTCCGTAGAACGGCACGGCGGCGGCAATCCGCGGATCGCCTGCGTCGAGCAGCGTCCAGGTCATCCCTCCGCCGAAGCAGAAACCGATGACCGCGAGCTCGGCATCGGGGTTGCGGCGTTCGAGTTCGTCGAGGCCCGCCACCATGTCGGCGACGAGCCGTTCCGTCGGGGCGTTGCCGAGCGCTGCCTGGGCGTCGCCCTCGCTCATGCCTGCGGTGCCGCCTTCGGCCGAGAGCAGGTCGATCGCCAGCGCGCTGTAGCCGTCGGCGGCGAGTCGCGGAGGGATCGTGCGGATGTGCGGCGTCAGGCCGCGGTTCTCGTGGATCACGAGCACGGCGCCATTGGCGGGCTCGGCAGCGGCGGAGTACACGCCGATCAGCTCGCCGTCTGGACCGGCGAACGTGATCTCCTCGGCCTCCTCGGGTGGTGCCGTCGAGCCGCCGTCGGCGTCCGTGGGAGGGACGGTTGACCCGCTCGAGGCGGTGGCTCGCACCGGTGCCGCAGCAACCATTGCTGCTGCCGCCGCCCCGGTGACTCCCAACATGCCGAGGCGGCGAATCGCCTCCCTGCGAGTCAGCGCTCCGGCGGCGCAGTCACGGGTGATTTCCTCGATGAGATAGGGACGGAATGCCATGCCTTACGGTACGTCCGCGTCCACCCGGCGGTTCGCGAGCGCGGCGGCGCGTTCCAGTACGTCATCGAGCATCCGTTCGGTCAACTTGCCGGTGAACGTGTTCTGCTGGCTGGGGTGATACGAGCACAGCAGCGTCGGACCACCTGGCACATCGATCGCCACGCCATGGCCGAACTTCGGGCGGGGACGAACGGCATAGTGCCGGCAGACAGCGGCGAAGCCGAACGAACCGAGACAGACGACAACCTGCGGTCTGAGGAGGTCGAGCTCACGGTCGAGGAAGGGAGCGCAGTTGTCGCGTTCAGCGGTCGTCGGCTTGTTGTCCGGCGGGGCGCAGCGGACCGGAGCGCTGATCCACACGTCGTGCAGTTGGAGTCCGTCGTCCGCGCTCACCGAGTGGGGCTGGTTGGCGAGTCCGGCCCGATGAAGGGCGCGGAACAACCAGTCGCCACTGCGATCCCCGGTAAACACGCGGCCAGTGCGGTTGGCGCCGTGCGCCGCTGGAGCCAGCCCGACGACGACGATGCGTGCAGCCGGGTCGCCGAATCCGGGCACCGGCCGGCCCCAATACTCCTCGTCGGCGAACGCCGCCCGCTTCTCGACAGCGACCCGCTCCCGCCATTCGACGAGCCGCGGACACGCCCGACACCCGACGATCTCCTCTGCGAGCGCGTCGAGGTCCACGCTCATCCCGCGACTCACGATTCTCGGTGCCATTTGTTGGCTCTCCTCGGGTTCGTGTGGGTTGATCGCGCGCTGCGTCCCGGTTGCCTGCTCTGAAAGCGGTCGTGTCGGGCGTCGCGCCGGGTGCTCGGATTCTGAGGTCACGATCCGGACATTTCTGTCAGGTCTTGGGCCTCAGAATCAGCGCTGGCAGCTGACTCCATTGAACCCACAGAAACCCGAGGAGAACCCCATTTGTTGCGCGAATCGTAAGGAACGGCACCCAGATCGACGCTGCTCAGTGTCATGCGTCTAGGTATGCTCGCGGCATGACGCAACAGATCGCGGTCAAGCTCCCGGAGCGTCTTGTCAGCGACGTCGACCGCCTGGTCGGTGAGGGCAGCTTCGAGAGCAGGTCGCATGCCGTGCGGTACGCGCTCGAGGGCCTCGTCCGAGCCGACCGCCGCCGCCTTATCGACGAGGCGTTCGTCAGGGGCTTCGCCGAGCACCCGGAGTCTGAGGAAGAACTGGCCGACGCGACACGCCTGGCGATCGAGTCGATTGACGAAGAACCGTGGGAGAAGTGGTGGTAGCGCGCGGCGACGTGTGGTGGGGTGAGTCACCCGACGAGAAGGGCCGGCCCTACCTCGTCGTCAGCCGAGATGCAGCGAACGAAGTGATGCAACGGGTTCTCGTCGCACCCGTCACCACGCGGGTCCGCAACGTGCCCAGCGAGCTCGCCCTCGGAGGTGATGAAGGCCTCCCGCACGTGTCGGTCGCCAGCTTCGACAACGTTCGCCCATTTCCCAAGGTGATGCTTACCCGCAAGCTCGGCACGCTCCCCGCCAGCGCGCCGTCACGAGCTGTGCGCGGTGGCTGCCGCCACCCTCGACTGCTAATCCGACTACGCCGCCGTGGGCAGTGGGGAGTCGATCCCGCCCGGTACACCGGTGGCGCCACTGACGGAAGAGAGGATTTCGAAACTACGACGCTTGGATTTTGATCTCGATGTCGACGCCGGCGGGGAGCTCGATGCGCTGGAGGCTGTCGATCGTCTTGTTGTTCGGGTTGACGATGTCGATCAGGCGCTTGTGGATGCGCATCTCGAAATGCTCGCGGGAGTCCTTGTCGATGTGCGGGCCGCGGATGACCGTGTAGCGGTGCTTTGCCGTCGGCAGCGGGATCGGACCGCGCACGGTGGCGTCGGTGCGGGTGACCGTCTCGACGATCTTCTTCGTCGATTGGTCGATGATGTCGTGGTCAAACGCCTTGAGGCGGATGCGGATGCTTTGAGCCATGTCGTGAGTCAGCCGATCACTTGATGATTTTGGTGACGCGGCCGGCGCCGACGGTGCGGCCGCCTTCGCGGATGGCGAAGCGGAGGCCTTCGTCCATGGCGATCGGCTTGCCCAACTCGACGGTCATCGCCACGTTGTCACCGGGCATCACCATCTCGGTCCCTGACGGGAGTTCGATCGTGCCGGTGACGTCGGTCGTGCGGAAGAAGAACTGCGGCCGATAGTTGTTGAAGAACGGCTTGTGACGGCCACCCTCAGCCGGCGGTCAACACGTACACCTGACCCTCGAAATTGGTGTGCGGCGTAATCGACCCCGGCTTGCACAACACCTGACCACGCTCCACATCCTCCTTCTTCGTCCCCCGCAACAACGCACCGATGTTGTCACCAGCCTGACCCTGATCCAAGATCTTGCGGAACATCTCCACACCAGTACACGTCGTCTTCTGCGTCTCCCGCAACCCGACAATCTCAATCTCATCACCCGTGTGGATCGTCCCCTGCTCCACCTTCCCAGTCACCACCGTCCCCCGACCCGTGATCGTGAACACATCCTCGATCGGCATCAAGAACGGCTTATCCAAATCACGCTGCGGCTCCGGCACCGACGTATCCACCGCATCCATCAACTCCATGATCTTGGCCTGCCACTCGACATCGCCCTCCAACGCCTTCAACGCCGACACCCGCACCACCGGCGCATCATCACCAGGGAACTCGTACTCGGTCAAGAACTCACGCACCTCCAACTCCACCAGATCCAACAGCTCCTCGTCATCGACCGCATCAGCCTTGTTCAACGCCACCACGATGTACGGCACCCCGACCTGACGAGCCAGCAACACGTGCTCACGGGTCTGGGGCATCGGACCATCCGTCGCCGCCACCACCAGAATCGCCCCATCCACCTGCGCCGCCCCGGTGATCATGTTCTTGATGTAATCCGCATGACCAGGCATATCGACATGCGCGTAATGCCGATTCTCCGTCTCATACTCGATATGAGCAATCGAAATCGTGATCCCCCGCGCCTTCTCCTCCGGCGCCTTATCAATCGAATCAAACGGCGTGTACTCCGCCAAACCCTTCTCAGCCAACGTCTTACTAATCGCCGCCGTCAACGTCGTCTTCCCATGGTCAATATGACCCATCGTCCCCACATTCACATGCGGCTTCGTACGCTCAAACTTCGCCTTACTCATGGCTTTCAGACTCCAATGTCCTCGGGTCTGGGCGGTGCCCAGGTATTTCGTTGCTGATCTGGGTTGTCAAAGAACGGTTGGCTCCGGCGATTCACTCGCCGCGAACCCGCTTGATGATCTCGCTGGCGATGCTCTCCGGCACCTGGTGATAGGCGTCGAACTGCATCGTGTACGTGGCGCGCCCCTGGGTGCGCGAACGGAGGTCGGTACTGTATCCGAACATCTCCGAGAGCGGAACCTGGGCCCGCACCACCTGGGTGTTGCCGCGGGCCTCCATCCCCTCGATGCGGCCACGCCGGCTCGACAGGTCGCCGATCACGTCGCCCATGTACTCCTCGGGCGTCACGACCTCGACGGCCATGATCGGTTCGAGCAGCACCGGCTTGGCCGCCTGAGCGGCCTTGCGGAACGCCATCTGCCCGGCGATCTTGAAGGCCATCTCCGACGAGTCGACGTCGTGGTAGGCGCCGTCGACGAGACTGACCTTGACGTCGACGGTCGGGTACCCGGCGAGCACGCCGTTGTCGAGGGCCGACTGGATGCCCTGGTTGGTCGGCTGGATGTACTCGCGCGGGATACGCCCACCGCTGATGTCGTCGACGAACTCGTAGCCGCCGCCGGGGTTCGGTTCGACGGTGAGCTTGACGACGGCGAACTGACCTGAGCCGCCCGTCTGCTTGATGTGCCGGTACTCGACCGACCGCACCGGCTCCGTGACGGTCTCCCGATACGCAACCTGCGGCTTGCCGACCGTCGCCTCGACGGCGAACTCCCGCTGCATGCGGTCGACGAGGATCTCCAGGTGCAGCTCGCCCATCCCGGAGATGACGGTCTGGCCGGTCTCCTCGTCGCTGCGGATGCGGAACGTCGGATCCTCGTCGGACAGCGACTTCAGTGCCTTGCCGAGCTTGTCCTGATCGCTCTTCGTCTTCGGCTCGATGGCGACGTGGATCACCGGCTCGGGGAACTCCATCCGCTCGAGGATGATCGGGTCGCTGCGGTCACACAGCGTGTCGCCGGTCGTCGTCTCCTTGAAGCCGAGCCCGGCAACGATGTCACCGGCCATCGCCGTGTCGAGGTCCTCTCGCTGGTTGGCGTGCATCAGGAGAATGCGGCCGAGTCGCTCGCGCCGCTCTTTCGTCGAGTTGTAGACCTCGTCGCCCTTGTTGATCTGGCCGGAATAGACGCGGAAGTAGGTGAGCTTGCCGAACGGGTCGCTGACGATCTTGAAGGCGAGAGCGGCGAACGGCGCCTTCTCGTCGGATTCACGAGTGACGACCTCGTCGCCGCGCAGGTTCGTGCCGACTGCTGGGGGGATGTCGAGCGGGCTCGGCAGGAAGTCGATGACGGCGTCGAGCATCGGCTGGACGCCCTTGTTCTTGAAAGCGGAACCAGTGAGCACCGGGACGAAGTGGCCAGCGAGGGTGCCGAGTCGGATGACGTGCTTGAGTTCGTTCTCCGTGATCGGCTGGTCACCGAGGTACTTCTCGAGAACCTCGTCGTCCTCGCCGCAAACCGCGTCGAGCAGCTTGTGCCGCCACTCCTCGGCCTCGGCGAGCTGAGCCGGATCGATGTCGCGCTCGTGGTACACGGCGCCCTTTTCCTCGCCGTCCCAGACGATCGCCTTCATCTTGACGAGGTCGACGACACCCTTGAAGTCAGCCTCGCTGCCGATCGGAAGTTGGATCACCGCAGGCGTCGACTCGAGCCGAGACTCGATCATCTCCACGGTGCGGAAGAAGTTGGCGCCGGTGCGGTCCATCTTGTTGACGAAGCACATTCGCGGCACGTTGTACTTGTTGGCCTGGCGCCAGACCGTCTCGGTCTGCGGCTCGACGCCGGCGACGGAGTCGAACACGGCGACGGCGCCGTCGAGCACCCGAAGCGACCGCTCGACCTCGATCGTGAAGTCGACGTGGCCTGGGGTGTCGATGATGTTGATGCGGTGGTCGTTCCAGAAGGCGGTGGTCGCCGCCGACGTGATCGTGATACCGCGCTCCTGCTCCTGGGCCATGTGGTCCATGACCGCGGCGCCCTCGTGGACTTCGCCGATCTTGTAGGTCTTGCCGGTGTAGTAGAGGATGCGCTCGGTCGTCGTGGTCTTGCCCGCGTCAATGTGGGCCATGATCCCGATGTTGCGGTATCGCTCGAGGGGATACTCACGCTTGGACATCTCTACAACTTCACTTCCTCGACGGGGGGCTTCTCGCGCACACAAAGAACCCGGGCGCCGAGACGGCACCCGGGCGGCGTAAATGCGCTGTACCAGGGTAGCGCCTTGCAGCGTGTTCGCGTCGCCCGATCACTCGCAACCGATGGGTGTTTTCATGACCGTTCCGTCATGAAAACACCCATCGGTCAGTCGGTGAGGGCGGCGAGGGCGGCGGTGGCCGTGCGCACGCAGATGTCGCGGTACGTGACGTCGGTGATCGCCGCCACGTGGGGGGTGACGAGGAGGCGGTCGCCGAGGGATTCGAGCTCGCCGGCGGGTGGCGGCTCCGGGTCCCACACGTCGGTGGCGTAGCCGCCGAGACGTCCCCCGGTGATCGCCGCGATCAGGGCCCCGTGGTCGACGAGCGCGCCACGGGCCGTGTTGACGATCAGGGTGCCGGGCCGCATCAGGGCCAACCGCCGGGAGTCGAGCAGGCCCTGCGTCTCGGGCGTGAGAGCGACGCACAGTTGGACGATGTCGGCGGATGCAAGGAGCTCGTCGAGCTCCATCCGCACGAGCGCATCGTCGCGTGATGACGGGCTCCAGTAGGCGACGTCCATGTCGAACGCTTGCCCGAGGGCGGCCACCCGGCGGCCGATCGAGCCCAGTCCGACGACACCGAGGCGCTTGCCGCGCAGCTCGGCACCGAGGTAGCCGTCGCGGACCGACCACTTGCCGTCCTTCACGGCCGCGTCAAGGGCGGCGACGTCGCCGGGCTATGCCGAGCATCAGCAACATGGCATGTTCGGCAACCGCAGCCGTCGTCGCCCCGGGAGCGTTGACCACGGCGATGCCACGCTCCTGGGCAGCGGCCACATCGATGTTGTCGAGCCCGGCACCGCAACGTCCGACGACGGCGAGATCGGGGAACTCGTCGAGCGTGGCTTCAGTAATCCGCCCTCTGCCTCGGGTCAGGATCATCCGCACCTGATCACGAGGAACCGAGTCGTCGATGACGAGTGGGTCAGCCATCGACCGCACCTCGTCGACTGCGTCCAATATCGCCAGCGCGTCCGGATGGACGCTCTCCAGCAGAACAATCACTTGGTGCCGGGGGCGAACACCTCGTCGGCGAGGATCTCCGGGTCGATCGGCTGGTCGGCGTCGCAGGCGACCTCGACGATGTTGCCGTGTGGGTCCTTGACGAACATCTGCATCACGCCCGTCGCCAGGCGGTGGGCGGGACCGAATGTTGCGGTGTCGATCGACCTCGACTCTCTGGTCCGTCGGAACACCTCGTTGAAGTCGGCGACGCGGATGCAGAAGTGGGCGTGCTGGGGCGTGACGTCGGAGACCTCGTTGAGGTGGATCTCCTGGTAGTCGTTGATGGCGATGAACTGGGCGGGGTATCCGAGTTCCGGCGTCGGAGCAAGGCCGAGGCCGAGGACATCGGTGTAGAAGGCAACGGCGGCGCCAAGGTCGCCGACCGCCAGGTTGACGTGCTGGATGTTGTTGTCTGACACTTCGTCGCTCACTTTCGTCCGACGTTGAACTCTTCGATGAACTCTTGTCGCGGCGTGACGCCGAGCCCGGGGGCTACCGGTGAAACCACCCGCCCATTCTCGACGATGACCGGCTCCGTGGCGAGGTCGTGGAGCAGCGGGTTGGCGCCGAGCGAGTACTCGATCACCGAGGCCGAGGGGCTGGCGAACGCGAGGCTGACGCCAGCTGCGAACGAAAGCGCTGATCCCCAACAGTGCGGGGCCAGCTCCAACTGGTGCGTCTCGGCGAGCATGGCAATACGCCGGCCCTCGGTCGGTCCGCCGCAGATCGCCAGGTCGGGCTGCAGCACGTCGACGGCGCGCCGCTCAATCAGATCGGCGAAGTCGAAGCGGGTGAACTCGCTCTCCCCGGCGGCGATCGCAACCGTCGTCGCCGCCCGAACCTCAGCCATTCCGGCGCGGTTGTCGGCGCTGACCGGTTCCTCGAACCAGCGGACGTCATGGGTTTCTACGCCCGCGGCGAACCGTTTGGCCTCGGGCACGCTGAACGTGCCGTGGGCATCGACCATCAGCTCGACTCCCGGGCCGAGGCCCTCACGGGCGGCGGCGACCCGAGCGATGCTCGCCTCGACGGTCGTGTCGATGACCCCGACACGCATCTTCACGGCGCCGAACCCGTCGGCGACGTACTTGCCCAGCTCGGCGCCGATGCCGTCGACGTCGGCCCAGCCACCACTGGCGTACAGCGGCATGTCCTGACGGCACGGTCCGCCCCACAGATCGACAACCGGCGCGCCGAGCGACCGGCCGAGGAGATCCCACAACGCCATGTCGACGCCGCTCATCGCCGACACCGTCAACCCACGCCGGCCGAGGATCGGGAACGTCCTGCCGCGACTCGCCGCGTATCCAGCCCGCGGCCCGTTGTACAGCAGGTCGGCGACCTCGTTGATGCGACGTGGGTCGAGACCCAGTAGAGCCGGACCAAGCTCGTCGTTGATGCAAGCGACGAGGGTGGCGCAGGACCCGGCACTGCCGACAGCCGCCTTCGCCTCACCCCACCCGACTGACCCGTCGTCCGCCTCGACGCGCACCAGCGCCATGTCGAAGCTGGCGATCCGCCCGAAGTCGGAGACGTGTTGCCGCTCGGGCGCGATCGGGCAGTGCAACCACTGCGCCCGGACCTCGACGATCTTCACGACATCAGATCAACGGCAACAGGGTTGTCGCGCACTGCTCGACGAGCATGCTGTAGAACCCCTCCGACAACAGGCTGCTGCCGTGGTCGATGATGAACTGCAGTTCCTCCGGGCTGATGTCGACCGGGTTGGTCTCGAGGGCGTCGGGATAGCGGTTGGCCGGCGTGCGGTCGATCGGAGCGACGAACTCGACAGTGAGGGCGCCGTCGTAGCCGACGTCCTTCAACGTCGACACGATCGCGGGCCAGTCGAGGGCGCCCATGCCGCACGCCAACCGGTTGTTGTCGGCGACGTGGAAGTCGGTCAGCCGCGGGCCGATGGCGCGGATCGTCTCGAGGAGGTCGACCTCCTCGATGTTCATGTGGAAGCAGTCGAGGCACACACCGACGTCTGGTCCGACGGCGTCGGCCAACGCCAGAGCTTGCTCGCCGCGGTTGACGAAGTGCGTCTCGAAGCGGTTGAGCGGCTCGATGGCGATGCGCACGCCGGCGGCGTTGGCGTGCTCACGGATCTCCTGGAGGCCGGCGACGCACCACTCCCACTCCTGCTCGGGCGTGCCGTCGGGGACGATCTTGCCGACGGTGCTCGGCACGATCGTGATCTCCTGACCCTCCAGTTCCTTGACCATCGTGACGACGTTCTTCATGTACTGCACGGAGGCGGCGCGCTGCTGCTCGTCCTTGGCGCACAGGTTGCGCTCGGCGAGCGTGAGCGTCACCGCACCCCAGCAGGTCAGGCCGTTGTCGGCGAGCAGCTTGCGGACGTCGGCCGTGTCGTACTGGTCGGGTTCGCCCTTGATCTCGATGCTGCCATAGCCGTAGCGGGCGAGCCGGGCGACGGTGACCTCGATCGGCTCAGACCGCATCCAGTTGTGCATGGACAGGTGCATTGGAGTGACTCCCTTCGTTGCTTAGGACTTGAGTAGTGCGGCGATGTCGGCGAAGCCGCCTTCGAACACGCCGGTGACGGTCGCGACGGTGGCGTCCTCCTTGTCGGGCGGCACACGGAAGTCGGCCGTCCACTCGCCGAACGTCTGCCCGGTCGTCGTCACCGGCGAGAACCGCACGGCAGCGAAGTAGTCCTCGACCGGCAGCGGCGAGACGAGGATCCGGTAGCTGAACTCGTGCCGCTCGTCGGACATCCCGACGAGGATCTCGCGCAGCTTGCCGCCGTCGTTCAGCTCGAAGGCGCGCACACAGCCGATCTGGTCGGCCGGCAAACCGCCCTCGATCGAGCTGTTGTAGATCGTCGACGAGTGCCAATGCCCGGTGTAGTCACGGGCGATCGCCCAGACCTCCTCGATCGGTGCGTCGATCACACTGCTCACGTAGATGTGCGCCACAGGCCCCTCCAATCAATATTGGTGCGCCACGCGTACGGATTTCCGCACGCTGGACTCACCAAAGTGGTGATCACTTGAACTTCACCGCCTTGAATGCTTCGGTTTGGGCCTTCAGCGCTTGCTCGACGGGGAGACGCTCCATGCTCGACGCCCCATAGAACCCGTGCAGCCGGTCGGCGCGCCGCAGGACGTACTCGGCATCGGCTGGCTCGGCGATCGGGCCGCCGTGGCACAGCACGATGACGTCCTCGCGCACCGCCCGCGCCGCGCTGGACCACTCGTCGATCAGGGCGATGCAGTCGTCGAGCGACCTCGCCGTCTCGGCGCCGATGCTGCCTCCGGTCGTCAGACCCATGTGGCAGACGATGATGTCGGCGCCCGCCTCCGTCATCGCCGCGGCATCTTCGGCCGAGAAGACGTACGGGGTCGTCAGCAGGTCGAGCTCGCGGGCCGCGCCGATCATCTCAACCTCCAGCCCGTAACCCATGCCGGTCTCCTCGAGGTTCTGGCGGAAGATCCCGTCGATCAGCCCGACGGTCGGAAAGTTCTGCACGCCGGCGAACCCAAGTTCACGAAGCTGACGAAGGAAGGCGTCGCGCAACAGGAACGGATCGGTGCCGTTGACGCCGGCGAGCACCGGTGTGTCGTTGACGACCGGCAACACCTCGCGGGCCATCTCGACGACGATCTCGTTGGCGTTGCCGTAGGCGAGCAGGCCGGCGAGCGAGCCCCGCCCCGCCATGCGGTAGCGGCCGGAGTTGTAGATCACGATGAGGTCGATGCCGCCGGCCTCCTCCCACTTCGCCGACAGCCCCGTACCGGCCCCACCACCGACGATGGGAACGCGCTGTTCGATCATGCCGGCGAACCGCTCGAGGATCTCCTGACGGGACGTCATCGGGGCTGCACCACCTCGTCGAACGCCCGCATCGCCGCCGCTGCGAACTCGGCGTCGTTGATGTTCCCCGGCAGGCGCTCGACCCTGCGGTTGTCGGTTTGTTCGACCAGCTCCTCGATCGTCGTGAACAGGGCGGCATCGGCGTCCGGGTCCCAGAACGCCTGGCCCGGTGAATCGAGCAACGACACACCACCCTCGGGGATGAGGAAACGCAGAGGCCCAGGGCAGGCGTTCAGCTTGCCGGCGATGAACTCGCCGAATGCGACGTTCTCGTCGACCGTCGTGCGCATCAGCGTGACCTCGGGGTTGTGGACGTGGAGGAGCCGATTGGTGAAACGTGCCGGCACCGTCGACTTGGCGCCGAAGTTGACCATGTCGAGGGCACCGCACGAACCCACATAGGGCACGCCCGTCTCTGCCACGACATCGAAGCGGTCCGGTCCGGCCGGGAACACCCCGCCGACGATGAAGTCGGCGACCTCGGTCGTCGTCATGTCGAGGACCGCGGTGATGAGACCCGAGCCGACGAGCTTCTCCATCGACCGCCCACCTGTCCCGGTGGCGTGAAAGACGAGCGGGTCGTATCGGCCGGCGAGCGCTTCGACGAGTTGGGTCACCAACGGGGTCGTGACGCCGAACATCGTCAGCCCGGCGGCGGGCAGGTCGTCCGCGCTCGGAGGTACCGGATTCGCCGCCATTCCAGCGACGGCGTTGGCCGCGTTTCCGAGCACGACGCGGGAAATCCGGTTGAGCCCGGCGACGTCGGTGATCGAGTACATCATGGCGATGTCGGCGGCGCCGACGTACGGCGCCACGTTGCCGGAGGCGACGGTCGACACCATCACCTTGGGCACCCCGACAGGCAGCGCCTGCATCGCCGGGGTGATCAACGCCGTGCCTCCGGAGCCGCCGATGCCAATGATCCCGGTGATGTCGGAACGCGAGCGGACGTAGGCGGCGAGAGCAACTGACATCGCCGCCACCGCCTCGCCGCGATCGTCGGAGCGCACAGCGTCGGCGCCGTCGGGATGGTGGGCGGCCACCTCGACGGGGGTCACCGCACCGGACGGCGGATCGTGTGGCGTCGTGCCGACATCGACGACGTCGACGCCGAGGCCGCGCGAACGGACGGTGTCTGCGACGTACGCCAACTCGGCACCTTTGGTGTCAGCCGTGCCCACGACGAGAGTCACGCCCACTTTGTCATCAACTCCGATACGCCTCGCGGCCAACGCCTTGGACGGGAATGCCCTGGGCCGGCAGGACCTCGTTCTGCAAGGCGTACATCGCCGCCGCCGCCTCGTCGATGTGGCGTGTGAAGGCGATCGAGCCGGCCAGGATCGGTTCGAGCAGGGCACGCTCCTGGACGCGAGCCGGCCCGTACTCGTGCTCGACGATCAGTGGCGTCGTCGCCGGATCGAAGTCGAGCAACTCACGGGCAGCGAGTTGATGGTCGAGCCAGTCGACCGTGCGGTTCTGCAGATAGGCCAGCGGGTCGTGGCGGGCTGTGCCGGGCAGCTCGTGCTCGCACAGGACCGTCTGCTTCTTCCACGCGTTGGCGAGATCGGCAGGGTTGGCCGAGATCTCCCCGTCGACCCAGTCGCCGCGTTGCACGGTCTGGCCGCCGTATCCCCAGCCGGAAACCCCCTTGGAATCGACGACCTGACCCTTGACGTGCATCCCGGCGATGAGGAACCCGTAGCCCTCGTCGGCGAGGTACTGGAACAGCGAGCGGGTGTCCTGGCCCATCAAGATGGCATGCGACGGGTCGTAGTGGATGCGGAACTGGTCGCCGACGCCGTGGCGCTCGCAGATCTGGTGGAGGGCGATCCACATCCCCGGGGCGTAACCGATGTTGTTGTGGAAGTTGTCCTTCGGGGTCCAGCCGGGCATCGGGCACTGCTCGACCCGGTACTGCAGACCGCGGGACTTGGCCTCCTGGAGCAGTGGCACGAAGCTGTCCTCGAACTCGATGAGGTTCTGGTCCATCGACTTCGACTGATCCCGTCCGACGAAGCCGGTGACCGCGGCGACACCGAGGAGCACTGCCGCATCCATCGTCTGGATCATGAAGTCGTGCTTCTTGCGGCGGATCGCCGGGTCCTCATGGAGCATGTCGTCGAAGTAGGCGACGTCGGCGATCGCCACGCCCGTGTCGTCGACGGCGGCGAGGACGCGCTTGGCGCGAACGTCGTTGAACGGCTCGCGCAGGTCGAGCGTGTTGGCGACCGGGTCGAGCATCGCCTCGGCCGGAACATCGGCGACGGAAGGATGGAGCGCGGCAGACAACTCGATGCAGTCGGCGCCGAGGGCCTTGGCGAAGTCGAGCCACTCCTCGACCGCCAGGTCGGGGTCGGGATCGCGCCGCTCGCGCGGGGTGAGCTCCTGGAGGGCGGCGGTGAGCACACCGACGGGCATGTTGACGGGCTTGAAGGGGGCGGGATCAGGCATCTTTCATCCTTTCTGATCAACCTCGATGGGTGACTTTGTTCGGGCGGACTCGATGGCGGCGTGCAACACGCGCTGGGTCTTGAGGGCATCGGCGAAGTCGGGCAGCGGCACGAGCGGCGTGCCGCCGCCAAGGACAGCGAGGATGTCGGCGGCCTGGTTGACAAAGCCATGCTCGTAGCCGAGTCCGTGACTGTCCGGCCACCATGCCGCGGCGTAGGGATGGTTGTCGCCGCCGCGGGTGACGTCGATCGTCGTCCAGCCCTGCTCGCGTCCCTCACCGGTGGCGTCGTAGAAGCCGAGCTCGTTCATCCGCTCGAAGTCGAAGCGCACGGCGCCGCGTTCGCCGTGGATCTCGAAGCGATTGGCGTTGTGGTAGCCGGTCGCCAGCCGCGATGCCTCGAAGCTGGCCAGGCCGCCGCCGCTCATCCGGGCGAGGAACAGCACGGCATCGTCGACCGTGCTCGGCGCCGTCGCCGCGCCCGTTGCGGCCCCGGCGCCGGCGATCTCGCCGCCCGCTCCCCCTTCGATGACGGTGCGCTCGGTGACGAAGGTGTGCTCGATCGAGCCCTCGATCGTGACGATCTCCTCGCCGGTGATGAAGCGCACCATGTCGATGATGTGGGCGTTGAGATCGCCGTGGGCGCCCGATCCGGCGACGTCGCCCTGGAACCGCCACAACAGCGGCGTGTCCGGGCCGCCCCAGCTCTGCAGGTAGACGGCGCGGACGTGATAGAGCCTGCCCAGCGCGCCCTCGGCGACGAGTTGGTGGGCGAGGGCGACGGCGGGGACGCGGCGGTAGTTGAACCACACGAACGTCGAACCGGACGCCGAGGCGGCGGCCGCCGCCATCGCCTCGGCGTCGGCGAGGGTGCCGGCGAGCGGCTTCTCGCAAGCGACGTGCTTGCCGGCTTCGAGGGCGGCGATCGCCTGCTCGGCGTGGACGTTGTTCGGCGTCACGATGTCGACGAGATCGACTTCGGTGGACGTGGCCGCCTCCCGCCAGTCGGTCGTCGTCTTCGCCCATCCCCAGCGGGCGGCGAAGTCGGCGAGCTCGGCCTCGTTGCGGGCACAGGCGAGGTGCATCGCCGGGGCCGGGTCGACGTCGAAGAAGTGGCCGACGCTGGACCAGGCGTTGGAGTGCGCCCTGCCCATGAACTTGGACCCGATGAGGGCGATGTTGATGTGGTTACTCACGGTGGGACCTGTCTACGAGTGCGAGCGAGCGAGCGCCAGCGAGTGAGCGGCCAGCAACTGCGCGGGCAGTATGTGGCGTGGCCGGGGAACGCTTCATAACGTCTCCAGAGTGTCGACGCCGAGGTAGCGGCGTTGCAGGACGGGGTCGTCGAGCAGGGCGGCCGCCGTCGTCTCGGCCTCGATCCGCCCGGCGACCATCACGAGGACCCGCTCAGCCATGTGCGTGGCGGCGTAGAGGTTCTGCTCGACCACGAGCACGGCGGTCCCTTCGGAGACGAGATGGTGTACGACCTCGATCAGCGTGTCGACGATCGTCGGCGCCAGGCCCTCCGACGGCTCGTCCATCATCACCAGCGAGCCGTTGAGCAGCAGGGCGCGGCCGACGGCGAGCATCTGCTGCTCTCCACCGGAGAGATCACCGGCGCGGCTGCGACGTCGCTGGGCGAGACGCGGGAACAGCTCGAACACGGCGTCCGGGGTCCAGCGCTGGCGGCGGGCTGCCTTGGCCAGCATCGTGATGTGCTCGTCGACGGTGAGCGTCGCAAACAGGCGACGCCCCTGGGGGACGTAGGCGATCCCGGCCTGGGCGATTCGTTCCGGGTGGCGACCCGTCAACGCAGTGCCCCCCAGCGTCACCGTGCCCGACGTCGCCGGGACGAGGCCGATGATCGTGTCGCACAGCGTCGACTTGCCCATCCCGTTGCGGCCGATGATCGCCACCGACTCCAGGCCCATCGAGAACGACACGTTCTCCAGCACCTGCGACGTGCCGTAGCCGGCACACAGGTCCTCGACGGTGAGCAGCGCCGTGTCGACGAGTCGCGATCGCTCTCAGGCATGGGTGCCGGCCATTCCGAGGTAGACCTCGTTGACGAGGGGGTCGTGACGGATGTCGTCGGGCGTTCCCTCGGCGATGACCAACCCGTCGGCCATCACGACGACACGCTCGGCGATACGCAGGGCGACATCCATGTCGTGCTCGATGAGCAGCAGCGTCGTGTCGGCGCTGAGGGCGCGCAGGAGCTCGGTCAGACGTTCCCGCTCACCACGAGAGAGCCCTGACGCTGGTTCGTCGAGCATCATCAACTCCGGGTCGGTGACGACGACCATGCCGACCTCGAGCTGGCGTTGCTGACCGTGGGAGAGGTCGCCGACAACGGCGCCGAGGCGGTCGCCGAGCCACACCGACTCGGCCGCCTGTCGAGCCGCGTCACGGCCGGTGCCACGCAATCCGCCGCGGCTCAACGAGCGGTGGCTGCCGTGCTTGCCGATCCACGCCAACTGCAAGTTGTCCTCGACGGTGAGACCGGGAAACAGCCTCGTCTTCTGGTAGGTCCTGGCCACCCCGAGCCCTGGGCGGCGTCGCGACGGCGCCATCGTGCAATCGACGCCGTTGATCGAGACAGTCCCGCCGGTGGGGTGCAGGTCGCCGGCGATGACGTTGAACAAGGTGGTCTTGCCGGCCCCGTTGGGGCCGAGCACGGCGAGTCGCTCGCCCCGGGCGACGTCAACGTTGACGCCGCCCAAGGCGAGCAGACCACCAAAGGCGACGACGACATCGCGCAGCCGCACGAAGGGCGCGAGCGCCCTCCGGACCGCGCGTTGCCGTCGTCGACTCGCTCATGCCGCTTCGGTGGTCTCCGTTGCGGCTGGCTCCGTTCCGGCAGGCTCGGTGCCGGCGGGCTCGGTGCCCATCGACTCAGTGCCGGCCGGGGCGCTGCCTTCGGTTGCCCCATCCGTTTGCGGGACACCGTCGACCACCGGGATGGCATTGCCCGACCACGGCAGATCACGCGTCTCGCACGCTGGGTTCTCGCGGTCCGGCGGCGGCGTGTCCGGGCTGAACGTGCCGCCGAAGGTCTGGTCGACCTGCGGGATGATCGCCACGGTCTGCTGGACCACCTCGCCGCTCTCCTCGTCGAGGACGAGCTGGGCGACGAAGGTGTCGATGATCCCTTGGCGGTTCTCGTCGAGGGTCACGTTGCCATACGGCGCCTCCAGCGTCATCGTCGCCAGCTCCTCGCGGAACGCGGCATGACCGTCGGACAGGTCGCCCCCGACGGCTTCGAGGGCCTGCACCATCGCCAGCCCAGCGACGTAGTAGCCGTACATGAAGCCGAAGCCGGCGGACTGCGATGGCGCTGCCGGCTCGCCACCAGTGGTGCCTCCGACGAGCGTCTCCCAAGTGGCGTCGGCGCTGGCCTTGTAGGCGTCGATCGCCTCCGTGTGCACGTCGGCCGGGAAGGCAGCGAACCCACCGATGTAGGCGCCGGCGATATCTGGCCCGAGGGCCGTGGCCAGCGACGGGTTGAAGAACAGGTTGCCGGCGTGCTGGTCACCCGTGAGGTCGCCCTTGGCGTTGACGAACGCCTCCAGCGCGGCTTGCGTGCCTGTTCCGCCGACGACCCAGAAGTAGCCGTCGACTTCGTCGGGATCGGGGAGCTGCTGCACCCACGAGCTGTAGTCGGTCGTCCCGAGCGGCGGGAACACCCGCGTCACGACGTCGCCACCTACAGCGCAAAAGTCGGCGATGAAGCCGGCCGCCGACGTCCAGCCGAAGCTGTAGTCGTCGGCGATCACGGCCACCGTGCGCCAGCCGGCGTCGTTGTACAGACGGTCGCCGAGCCCGGCGTTCCACTGGGCGCCATCGCCGTGGAAGCGGAAGTAGTTCTCCGCCTGCACCTGCAGCGTCGGCTCCTGGGAGCCGGCAATGCCGTCGATGAACGTCACCTCAGGGTGGTCCTTGGCGTAGTTGGCGACGGCGATCGCCTCGTCGCCGGACAGCGGTCCGATGACGATCTCGGCGTTCTCCTGCTCGACGAGCGTGCGCACCTCTTGGATGATGCGGTCCGCAGTGTCGTCACCACAACCGACGCCGACGACCTCGATCGGTCGCCCGCCGGCGACGGCTCCGGTGAAGCCATCGATCGCCGTGGTCGTCGAGTTGACGGTGGCGCCGGCGGCGTTGACCATGGCGAGCGTCACGCCGGCCTGGACGTCTTCGTTGAAGCCGCCGAACGCCCCTTCACACTCGGCGAGGATGCCGAGCCGCAGTGGCTCGCCGTCACCCGCCGGAACGGTCGTGGCACCGACGGTGCCGGCACCGACGGTCCCTACGAGGGCGAGCGAGGCGACGACTGCCCCTCGTCTCGCGGTCCTGTTGTTCATGTGGATTCCTCCATGGTTGTTGTGGACAGGGTGGTTTGCGACGGGGTGTCGGGAACGGCAAGGCGCAAGCGACCGGCGGAGCCGGTGATCAACCCCATCAACCCGTTCGGCGAGGCGACGACGATGATCAGCACGACGACGCCGACCACCGTGTTGAAGCGCGCCTCGGTGATCCCGATGCGGTCGACCAGTGGCAGCGACCGCATGTAGTTGTTGGCGACGATGAACACGAAGGCGCCGAGCCAGGCACCTTCGAGGTGGCTGATCCCGCCGATGACGGCGATGATGAACAGGTCCAGCGTCGCCCCGATGTTCACCGAGTTGGGATCGATCTGGCCGTTCCACCAGATGTTGATCACGCCGGCGAGACCGGCCACGAACCCGGCCAGTGTGAAAGCCAGCACTCGGTGGATCGGCACGTTGAACCCCAGCGAGCTCATCCGCACCGGGTCGTCGCGGATCCCCTCGAGGGCGAGTCCGAACGGAGTCCGGCGCAATGCCCGAAAGCCGACGTAGGCAGCCGCCGACAGGATCAGCACCGCGTAGTAGAGGCGTACGGGATGCGTGTTGAAGAACGGCGGCGGATTCACTCCGGTGATCCCACCGAAGCCGGAGATCGACGTCACCTGGCCGAACACGTAGTAGCCGATCACGGCGTAGGTCAGCGTCAGCATCAGAAAGTAGATGCCCGTCGTGCGGCTCCCCACGGCACCGAGGACGAACGCCACCAGCGTCGACATGGCGAGGGCGATGAGCACGGCTAGCCACGGGTCGAGCCCGAGTTTGAGACCCTTTCCCGACTCGGCGACACAGTTGCCGATTGTGAAGCTGGCAACGCCGACGAGGAGGTATTGGGCGAGCGACACCATTCCGACGTAACTGGCCAGGAAGACGATCGACGACGCCGCCAGGCCATAGATCAAGGTGCGGGTGAGTACGAAGTTGACAAAGAACTCCGTGCCGACGATCGGCATGAGCGCCAGCAGCGCGACGGCGAGACCGACGAAAATCGTGCGCGTCGACTTCATTCCGAACCTGGCCGTCCGAACAATCCGTACGGGCGCACCGCCAGCACGATGGCGAGTAGGGCGAACGAGAAGATGATCGCGTAGTACGTGTAGTCGGTCGGCAGATACACCGGGGCGAAGGCGGTGACCATCCCGTACAGCAGCGAGCCGGCGACGGCACCCTTGATCGAGCCGAGCCCACCGATGATCACGACGACGAGCGAATGCAGGAGCCACTCGCCGTCCTTGCCAGTGGCGACGCCGGCGAACGAGGCGACCATCACGCCACCCATCCCGGCGAGAAAAGCCCCGACGAAGAACGTCACGGCGAACACGACGGCGATGTTGATGCCGAGAGCACGCACCATCGCTTGGTCGGCGACGCCGGCGCGGATGACGATCCCCATCCGGGTACGGTTGAGCCACAGCCACAGCAGCACGCCGACGACGATGGCGATGGCGAGAATGAACAGGCGGCTCGTGGCGTAGCGCTGACCGAAGATCTCGACGAAGTGGGTGACGCCACCGGGCCACGACATCGACTGCGCCAGCCCGCCGGCGCGGGCGAGCATCTGGTCGGCGAGGATCACGGCGATGGCCATCGTGATCAGTGCTTGACGCAACTCCTGGCCCTGGTTCCAGCGCAGAAACACCTCGAACATCACCAAGCCGACGACCGCCGCGATCGACGCCCCGACGAACAGGGGCACGATCCATGACAGCATGTCGACGTCCTCCGGCGTGATGTTGCGCGTCTTGCCCACCATCCGCTGTTGAACCTCGATGGCGATGTATGCAGCCATCAGAAACAGGGCGCCGTGAGCCATGTTGACGGTGCGCATCAGCCCGAAGATCAGCGTGAAGCCGGACGCGACGATGAAGTACAGCCCGGCCGAGGTCAACCCGTCGAGCAGGGTGACGACGAACTCGCCGGGCTCGTCGATGGCCGCGCCGACTGATGTATCGCGTGCGAAGAACAGCACCCAGGCGATCACGAAAGCGATCGGGATGGCGCCGATGACTGCCCACTTGTCCAGCCGCGACCGCGTGCGCACCGCGCCTCGCGCTGGTTCGAACGAGTCCGATGGGTCGCTGACGAAGTCAGCCGTCATGGCGCCGAATTCCCCCTCGGCGCGAGGTTACGGTCGGCCGACCCGACGAGCCAGGGCCGTCAGAGGGGGTCCGAAAGAACTAGTGCCGCCTGACCGTTGGTGCTGTGTCAGCGAACACGACCGCCGGCGTCGTGTTCGCTGACACAGACAGTCCTCTAGCGTCGCGGAAAGGGCTCATCATGTCTCGCCACGCTGTTCACATCACGTTGCTTGCAGCACTCGCAGTCGCCGCAACGCCGCCAAGTACCGACGAACCGGACGATGCTGGAGATCTCGACATCGTCGCTGCCGAAGAGGGGTTGGACCGTCTCGTCCTGGCGATGTCCGACGTCGCCCCCGCCGAGGTCGTCGGCTGCCCGCTGGTCGACAGCAGCATCGTTGAGGCGAGTTTCGAAGCAGCCGGCGTCGACGCCCCACTCGACGAGTGGCTGTTCGAGGTCCGCGACGATGGCGGGATCACGTGCGCGGGATCGCATGTCGGCTTCGAGGACGACCCATCGTTTCCGCAGCTCGACGTCGAGCTGTCCGTCGTCGACGACCCTCCGAACGATCTCGACGCGGCGACCGGCGAGGTCATCACCGTCACCGACCTCCCGGGCGGGACGATCGGCGCCTGCGAGTCCGACCGCTTCGTGACGATCTGCGAGGAGCACTGGGAGCAGGACGGCTTCCAAGTTGGCCTGCTCGTCACCGACCGGGTGTTCTTCGACCGCGTCACGGCGTCGACGGTGCTCGGCGACCTCGTGCCCGCGATCGTCGCCAACTTGGCCGGCGGCGCGACGGACGTCGCCGATCCGCTCGGCGGGGTGTCCAGTGCGCAAGTCGATGCGGCGGCCGCGGGCCTCGATCAGTTCGTCGGCGCCAATGCCGACGCTGTCGAGTCGGACGACGAACGGCTGGAGTGCCCGACGATTGCGGGCGCCGAGTTCGAGGCAGCGGTCGATGGCGCGGGCGTCGACGTCGATCTAGGCGACGACTGGACCGCTTCGCTCACGCCGGTCACGTTCCCCGACGACCTCGATCCGGTCCCGATCCGCCTCACGTGCACCGGCGGGTTCGACCCACAGGCCAGGGTCGACGTGATCGACTTCGGTGATCCGGCGGCCGCCGACGACTTCGTCGCGTCCGTCGGGATCGCCGGGGGTGGCTCCGCGGCCGACCTTCAGCCCGGCGACCTCACGGTCGGCAGTTGCGTCAGCGAGTCCAGCCTGCGCTTCTGCACGGAGTGGTGGCGCGAGGACGGACTCGTCGTCGGTGTCTGGCTCGTCGGCGACCCCGAATCGATCGGCAACGACGACGCCGCTGAGGTGCTCGTCGAGGTCCTACCGACGGTCCTCGCCAACCTCGACCCCCTCGACGACTAGCTGGAGGGCTGCCAGTTCGGGATCGCGGCCGATGAATCCGAGCATGCGGTCCTGCACCGGGGCGTCATCGGGAACCGGCACTCGCGGTCCGTACTGGCCGGACCCGCGCATCGCCTCCTCGAACGGGATCATGCCGTCGAGCAACTCGGCGCAGTAGTCGGGATCGAGCGTGTCGTCCTGACCGGTCGCCCTGGCGAGGTCCCAGGTGTGCATGAACACGTCGGCGGTGTAGAAGCGGTCGATCGCCTCGGGGAGCGGGACCTCGCCGATGTGAGGATTGGCCAGAACCTTCGACGCCGTAGCCGGGTCGTCGAGCACAGCCTGCACGGCGTCGGCCTGCGCCTGCCACGCGCCCACGGGATCGTCGGCGACCGAGGGTCCGGCGGGCAACTGCACTCCGGAGCCCTGGGCGAGGAACCCGGGGAACCATTCGACGAGATGGCCAACGACGTCACGAGCGGTCCAGCCGGCAACCGGGGCGGCGGCATCCCAACCTTCCGGCCCTGCCACTCCGCGGACCCGGTCGGTGAACGTGCCGGCGACGCGGCGATGGTTGTCGGCTGGTGATGTCATCTGAACCTCTTCGCTCGTTATCAACCAAATGGTTGATCACAACCTAGCGGCTGCGCAGGATGATCGCTGTCGCCTCGGTCCTCGACTGGGCGTGGACCTTCATGAGGATGCTGCTGACGTGATTCTTGACCGTGAACACGCTGAGGTTGAGGGCCTCGGCGATCTCTGCGTTGCTGCGCCCGTCGGCCATCAGCGCAGCCACCTCGGCCTCCCGCTCGGTGAACCGCGCCTCGACGCCGATGTCGGTCCGATCCGACGCCGCGAGCACCCGCGTCACGTCGCTGGAGAACGATCCGCGGCCGGCCGCGACGTCGCGCACCGCTTGGGCGAGGCCTTCCGTGTCGACCGATTTGACGAGGTATCCGCTCGCCCCGGCGGCGATCGTCTCGCGGATGAGGTCGCCGTGGGCGAACGTGCTGAGGGCGAGCAGACCGATCGACTCGTCGGCGGCGCGCATCCGCCGGATCGCCTCGACTCCCCCGATCCCCGGCATGACCAGGTCGATCACGACGACGTCGGGCCGGAGCCGGACCGCGGCGTCGAGCCCTTCCTCGCCGCTTGCAGCCTCGCCGATCACCTCGAGATCATCGAATGCGGAAAGGCACGAGCTCACTCCCTCGCGCAGCAGGTCGTGATCGTCGACGACGAGGACCTTGATGCTCACAGCGACACGGTGAGTTCGGTGCCGTGACCGGGAGCGGCGCGCAGCACGAGGTCGGCGCCGACGGCCTCGGCTCGCTCGCGCATGATCGAAAGGCCGAGATGCCCGGGCGGGACGTTGTCGACGTCGAAGCCTCGACCGTTGTCGACGATGCTCAGCTCGACGGTTCCTGAACTGGCAGTGTCGGTGCGCCGTGCGAGCGTGATCGAGACGACCGACGCAGCCGAGTGGCGGGTGATGTTGGTGAGCGCCTCCTGGGCGATGCGATAGAGCGCAACACGCTGTGCCGGTTCGAGCTCGATCGGTTCGAGCTCGAGGGTCACCTCCACCTTCTTCCTGCACTCCATCGCCGCCACGAGATGGCCGAGCAGCTCGTGCAGGTCGACCTCGACGAGCTCCTGCGGGCGCAGCTCCAACAGCAGCGTGCGCATCTCGGCCTGGGCACCGCTCGTCAGCGTGCGCAAGCGCTGCAGCCGTCGGTGCAGCTCCGAGTCCTCCTCGACATCGCGCAACACGCTGTCGGCGGTGAGTGAGGCGGTCCACAGCGTCTGGTTGACAGCATCGTGCAGCTCGCGGGACAGCCGCTGGCGTTCCTCGGCGGCGGCCAGCTCGCTGGCCTGGCCGACCAGCCGGGCGTTGGAGATCGCCGCCGCCGCCTGGTCGGCGATCGCGCGGAGCCGCTCGGCGTGGGCTGTCGTGAAGAAGCCCTTGGTCACGCTCTCCAGCACGACGAACCCGATCCGTCGATCGCCAACCTGGAGCGCCGCGCCGAGCACCGACCCGGCGGGGCCGAGGGCGCTGGGCGGTTCGTCGATGATCACTGTCTCCCGGTCGTCGTGCAGCTCACCGATAACTGTCAGCGACTCGACCGGCGCCGACAGCGCGGCATCGTCGGTCGGCTTCGGGTAGCCGAAACCGACCCGGCAGCGGGCGATCTCCAGCCGGTCGTCGGCGCCGACGAGCACGATCGCCGTGAGGTCGTTGGACACCAGCCGCTCGACGCCGATGAGCACCTGCTCCATCACCTCGTTGGCGTCGAGCGTCTTCGACATCGCACTCGCGGTGTCGCGCAGCGCTTCGGCGTAGGCCCGCTGCTGGCGCTCCTCGGCTTGCACCCGAACCCGGTCGTCGACCTCGCGGCGCAGGCTCTCGATGGCGCGTTCGAGGTCGCGGGTGCGCTGTTGCACTCTCTTGTCGAGGTCCTTGAGCGTGCCGTTCAGCCGCTCCTCCGCCGCCCTTCTCTCGGTGACGTCCTCGAACGTGCCGAGAATGCCGATGACCTCGCCATCGAGATCGCGCAGCGGGACCTTCTGGGTCTCGACCCAGCGCAGATCGCCACCGGCGCGGCGCAGCCGCTCGACGATGCCGACGACCGGCTCACCGGTCTCGGCGACGTGAGCATCCCAGTCCATGAACCAGTCGGCACCGAACTCGGCGTCGTCGGCCCAGGGCATATCGCGGTCGGACTTGCCGATCAGGTCGTCCGGTTCCGTTCCGGCGAAGGCAGCGAACACCCGGTTGCAACCGAGATACCGCGACTGCCGGTCCTTCCAGAAAACGGCGTTCGCTGAAGAATCCATCAGCACCTGGAGCAGCTTCTGGCTCGCCTCCAACGCGTCGTCACCACGCATTCGCCCCTGCAAGAGGGCGGCGTACAGGTCGACGTTCGAGCGAACGTCCGGCTCGGTACTCACCGCTCGACGGTCAGTCCGTCGACCTGCTCGAGCACGGCGACGTCGTCATTGTGGGAATGAGTGAATCCGAGTGCCCGCTCGGCCTCGACCGTACTGTCCGAACGAAAGGCGACGATGTAGGCGCGGCGCCACGAGTCCTTCGAGGCGTTGCCGCCGGAGCCGTGGAGCACGCCCTCGCTGTGCACGGTGATGTCGCCGCGGGCGATCGGTACCGGCACCACCTCGTCGCCGGATCGCAACTCGGTGACGAGCGTGTGGCTGGCGTCGCGATCACCGTGCAGCGGATGGTGCGGCCGCACCGGCTCGCGGTGGCTGCCCGCGAGGAACTGCATGCAACCGTTCTCGACTGTCGAGTCGTCGACCGCTAGCCAGCATGTCGCGGTGCGGCGATCGTCGGTGTCGATCCAGTACGCCTGGTCCTGGTGCCAAGCGAACACGGCGTCGTCGCGTCCGGGTTGCTTGGCGAGCAGCTGGTCGAAGTCGATGACCATGCCGTCACCACACAGCTGCCTGGCGATGCTCGCCGCCCGCCGCTCGAACACGTTGCCCTGCCACTCCGCGTGGTAGCGCCGTGGCACCATCACGTTGACGATCGCGTAGCGCGATGGATCGGTGCCGTGCTCGCCGGTCGTCATGTCGTTGAAGTCCTTGCCGGCGACGGCGATCTCGCCGCGGAGGAAGCGGTCGTACACGGCTTCGATCTCGGCGATCTCAGGCTCGGAGAGAACGCCCCTGAGGTGCACGTAGCCGTCGCGGCCGAACCGCACCTTCTCCTCGTCGCTGACGACGTACTCGTCGCCGCGGCGCCGTTGCTCACCGATGTCGATCGTGTCGCCTCGATGTTGCGCAGCGGTCACGTCACCTCCGATCCCCCGTGTCGCCGCCGTGCTGAACGTACTTGCCCGAACGGCCAGCGCTACGCGGAGACGCTCGTGGCGGTCCACAATAGTGTTTGCCTGAAGGGGGACGAGCTTGACGATGCAGAGCGATCCACCAGCGCCGGTGGTCCCCGACGACGAGCGGATCGCCGCCGCCGACATGGAACGCGCCGGCGATCTGTTCGCTCGCCTCGCCCGGGCCTACGACTCCAAGGTCGTCGGCCAGCCGCGGTTGCGCACAACCCTCGTCGTGACACTGCTTGCTGAAGGCCACATCCTCCTCGAGAGCGTCCCCGGGCTGGCCAAGACAACGGCCGCGGCAACCCTTGCGTGCGCAGTCAACGCCTCGTTCGTGCGCATCCAGTGCACACCCGACCTGTTGCCGAGCGACATCCTCGGCACCCAGGTGTACGACCCGCACACGGCGACGTTCGACACCAGACTCGGCCCGGTCCACGCCAACTTCGTCCTCCTCGACGAGATCAACCGCTCGAGCGCCAAGACGCAGAGCGCGATGTTGGAAGCGATGCAGGAGCGCCAAACGTCGATCGGAGGGGTGATGTACCCGCTGCCGTCGCCGTTCATGGTGCTGGCGACACAGAACCCGATCGAGGAGGAGGGCACCTACATCCTCCCGGAGGCGCAACTCGACCGCTTCCTCCTCAAGGACGTCATCGACTACCCGAGCGTCGACGAGGAGCTCGAGGTGCTCGATCGCATCGATCGCGGCGTCCTCGGCACCCGGGCCGCCGACCTGCAGCCGGTGGTCGAGCTCGAGGACGTCGACTTCCTCATCGACCTGGCAGCGAGGGTCTACGTCGACTCGTCGATCAAGCGCTACGCCGTGGCCATCACGCAGGCGACCCGCCGCCTCAACGAGGTGATCGACCCGGCCCTCGCCGAGTACGTCGAGTTCGGTGCCAGCCCTCGCGGGGCCATCGCCCTGCAGCAGGTCGGCCGCGCCCACGCCCTGATGCACGGCCGGACGTACGTCCTCCCCGACGACGTGCGGGCGCTGCGCCACGCCGTGTTCCGCCACCGCCTGCACCTCGGGTACCAGGCCGTCGCCGACGGCGTCCGCGTCGAGGATCTCATCGACGCCGTCTTCGCCGTCATTCCGAGCCCGTAGGCGATGGCGACTTCCTTGCTGCGTAAGGTCAAGATCAAGTCGTCACTGCGCGCCCATCGCAGGGTGCGCAGCATCCTCGACGGGGAGCACGGGTCGATCCACAAGGGCCGCAGCATGGAGTTCGACGACCTGCGGGAGTATGTGCTCGGCGACGACGTCAAGGACCTCGACTGGAAGGCGACGGCGCGCAGCGGGCGACCGCTCGTCAAGCGGTTCGTGGCGACCCGCCAGCACGCCGTGATGCTGCTGGTCGACACCGGTCGTTCGATGTCGGCGCTGGCCGACGCGACGAGTACGAAACGCGACGTCGCCGTGTTCGCCGCCGGAGTCGTCGCCCAACTGGCCACCCGTCACGGAGATCTCGTCGGCTTGCTCGCCGCACCCGCTCCCCCGAGCGCGTCGGCGGTGCGCAACGAGGCCCGCGCCATCTACCTCCGCCCCGGCGGGCGGGCCGTCCACGTCGAACGCATCCTGCGCACGATCCACGACTCGATCGACGCCACTGGCTTGCCGTCCAACCTCGATGGGTTGCTCGCGCACGCGGCCCGCATCCTCCGCCGGCGGATGATCCTCGTCATCGTCGCCGACGACATCGATCTCACCGATCGACACAGCGCCCTGCTCCGTCGTCTCGCCGCCCAGCACGAGGTTCTCTACTGCACCGTCGGCGACGTGACGATGACCGATCCGGCGCTGACCGGGCGCGACCTCGTCGTCGTCGGTTCCGGCGCCCATGTCCCCGACTTCTATCGACGCAACGCCGCCCTCCACGACGATCTCGTCGCCGCGGCACGGCGTCGCGCCGACGACACGCGGAAGCGGCTGGGCCAGCTGGGCATCGCCTCCACACGAGTATCCGGCGAATACGACGTCGTGCCGGCGATGGTCGACTTGCTCGAACGGCATCGCCGCGGCAGGCGGTGATGGGCGCTCCTCCAGCCACGTTCGTCCCCGCCGACGACAACCTGTTTCCACCGCTCGCCCACAGCGGGACATGGCTGGTGCTCGGCATCGCCGCCCTCCTGATCGGAATCGCCCTCATCGCCTGGATTCTCCACGCCGCGTCCGATCCGATCGCCAAGGCTCACCTCACCCAGGTCGCGGCCCAACGGACGTACCTCGCCGAGATCGACGCGGTGCAGCAGCGCTTTGCCGCCCGGCAGATCGACGAGCGCCAGCTCCATCACGAGCTGAGCAGCACCGTCCGCCGATTCGCCACCGAGTACGGCGCGCCGGGCGCGCTGGCGATGACGGCAGCGGATCTCCGCGCCGCCGGCCTCGACGAGGTGTCCGAGGTGGTCGCCGGCTATCAGCCACCCCAGTTCATGGCGACTCCGAGGTGCGATCCGGTGGCGTCGGTGGCCGTCGCTCGGCAGCTCGTGATGGCGATCGGCGAAAAAGGCGAGGGATCGCAGCAGTCATGCTGATGCTGCAACCGTGGGTCGGGCTCCTCAGCGCGGCCGCAGCGATTGCCGTCGCCGTCGGCGTGATCGTTGTGTCGCGGCGGCGACACGGCGGCCTGCCCGAAGGTGACGACGCAACGATCGCCAATGTTCGTCACGCCGAATCGTCGGCGGTGTTCCGCCAATTGCGGCGGCGCTACCACCTGCTGCTCGGCGGAGAGGTTGCCGCCCTGTCGATTGTCGGTTTGGCGGCTGTCGGCCTGACGATGCGCCCGGCGACGGATCGCCAGGTGGAGCGCGACGTTCGCAACCGCGACGTCATGCTCTGCCTCGACGTGTCTGCCTCGATGAACGAGCTCGACGCCATCGTGCTACGCCAGTTCGCCGAGCTCGCCGCCGGGCTGAGTGGCGAACGCATTGGGCTGACGATCTTCAACGGCTCGGCGATCACCGTGTTTCCGCTCACCGACGATGCCGAGTTCATCGGGGGGACGCTCGACGAGGCGGCGACGGCACTGGCGCAGCGGAAGCGTTCGTTCGTCGAGGGGACGGAGGAGGGAGGCACGTCGCTGATCGGTGACGGGTTGGCATCGTGCGCGATGCGCTTCGACGACCAAGACGACGGAGAGGAGGGACGATCGCGGTCGATCGTGTTCGCCACGGACAACGCACTGGCAGGCGAACCATTCCTCGAGCTTCCGGAGGCGGCCGATCTCGTCCGCCAACGAGGCATCCGCATCTACGCGCTCGCCGCCGCCGACCGGATCACCGACGTTGACGCAGCCGCCCTTCGATTGGCGGCCGAGTCGACCGGCGGCGCCTTCTTCGAGACCGGGGCAAGCGCGCCGACGGCCGAGGTCGTCGCCGAGATCGGACAGCTGGATGCGAGTCGCCTCGACGTTCCTCCCGAGGTCATCGCCGATGACCGCCCGACGGCATGGATCGTCGCGTGCGTCGCCGGCCTTGGCGCCGTGCTCGCGGTGGGATGGGCGTTGCGACGATGAGGTTCGACCCGTTGCTCCCAGTCCCGGTGTTGATCGCCTTGATCGCAGCCGCCGTGATCGCCGTTTGGGTCCTCGTCCGGCGCGGCCACGTGACACGGTCAGGCCTGGCGCTTTGGTCGGCGATGGGCGTGTTTCTCGTGATCGTCGCCGCCGACCCGGCGCTCGGTGCGGGCAACGCGGCCGTCAAGCGCTCCGACGCCAACGTGCTGTTCGTCGTCGACACGACGGGCAGCATGGCGGCGCAGGATTACAACGCCGGTGAATCCAGGCTTGCCGGCGTCCGCCACGACATCGCCGCCCTCGCCGACGAGTTCCGCGGCGCTCACTTCTCGCTGGTCACGTTCAACTCGAAGACGCGCGTGATCGTCCCCTGGACGACCGACCGCGGAGCGCTCGACTCGGCGACGCAACTGCTCCGCCAGGAATGGACGCTGTACGCGCAGGGCACGCGTCTCGACGAGCCGCTACCGACGATGCGCGATGTGCTCCCCCGCGCCGGACCGAGTCAGGGCTACGACGTGATCTTCTTCATGTCCGACGGTGAGCAGACCGAGCAGCCGGCCCCGCAGTCGTTCGAACCAGTCGGCGACATCGTCGCCGGCGGGGCCGTGCTCGGCTACGGCACTGCCGAGGGCGCCAGGATGCACGTCTACATCGGCCACGACGAGAACCCTGAGGAGTACATCGCCGACGACGAGACGGGCTCCGACGCCGTGTCGCGAATCGACGAGGCCAACCTGGTGAAGATCGCCGACGAGCTGGGCGTCGGCTACGTCCACCGCACGGTGCCCGACGACGTGGGCGACATCGCCGGCGCCGCGGCCGATCGGGCGGGCGCGATCTATGCAGGCGAGCGCGACACACTGCGCCGGTTGTATTGGCTGCCAGCGTTCGGCCTGATCGCCCTCGTGCTGTGGCAGCTCGCGCGAACGGCGCTGGAGATCGTCGACGACCGGCGAATGCTCGATGCCCAAGCGGGTCGGGGCCCAACATGAGCGAGCCGGAGCGTCTCGGGCCGCCGCCGCGGCGACGTCGTCGTCGGCGGTTACTGGTGTTGCCGCTCGCTGTTCTCCTCCTCGCCGTCGGCGCGAAGTTGACGACGATGAGTTGGTTGTCGAACCGCGGCGTGGCGGCGCACCACGACGCCCGCTACGAACAGAGTGCCGCAGCGTTCGACCGGCTGCAGGTGCTCAACGTCGTCGACCCATGGCGCGCCCATTTCGGGTCCGGCGCCGCCCTTTACGGGCGCGAGGACCTCGCCGGTGCCGAGTCCGCGTTCCGCCGGGCACTGGAGCTGGCGCCCGAGCGTTGCGACGTCCGCTTCAACCTCGTCGTCACGATCGAGGCGCAGGGTGACCGTCTCGTCGGTGGCGCCGAGGACTCGGCCGACGAGTCAGCGGTGCAGGACGGACGGTCCCGCTTCGCGATCGCCCTCGACATCGCCAAGGGCCGTCTCTGCCCGCCCTCGACGGCCGGCGACGCAGGGGTGCGGCTCGACGAAGCTCGGCGCCGACTGCAGGACAAGCTCGGCCTCGAGTCGTCGGAGCCGGAGGAAGAGCAGAGCGCCCCGGTGCAGCGGGAGGTGGCTACGCCGGAGGGTGAACAGGGTGATGAGACGCTCCAGCGAATCGCCGAGCGCAACCAGGAGGGCGCCGCCGAACGCCAGGACGTCACCGACCTCGACCCCGCCCTCGTGCAGGACGAGGGCGAGTCAAATTGGTGAACTGGACGGGGGCCTCGGGCAGCTACCTGCCTTGCGTGATGTATTCGTACAGTTGCTGATTCTCGGCTTCGAGTTGGCCGAGACGGGCTTTGACGACGTCGCCGATCGAGATGACGCCGCCGAGCACACCGTCGTCGTCGACGACCGGGAGGTGGCGGATGCGCCGCTCGGTCATCGACAGCATCAACGACTCGACCGCATCATCGGCACGGCAGGTGACGACATCAGCCGACATCGCCGACGAAACTGGGCGGCCGAGCGCCGATGCGCCGTGGTTGGCCAGGGCGCGCACGACGTCGCGCTCGGACACGATCCCGTCGATGTGCTGGCCGTCGTCGGAGACGATCAACGCACCGATCCCGTTGTCGCGCATCATGTTCGCCGCGTCCGCCAGTGAAACCCCGTCCGTGACCGTGATGACGTCGGTGCCCTTCGTGGCGAGAATCGACTGCACGTTCACGGCCAAGAAGCGTAGTTCAGTGATTCCGGACGGTCGTGAGATGGATCTTGCCGGTGCCCCGCCAGACTGTGCCGCCGATGGAGTCCTCAGCACTCGCAACGATCAAGCGCGGCTACGCGGCGTGCGCCCAAGGCACCGGCAGGGCGCTCGAGCGGCTAGGGATCCTCGACGATGATCCACCGCCGCGCGACCACCGGCTGCGCCACTGGGCATACAGCCTGACGAGGGCCCACGACTCGATCGGGATCGCCAAGCTCGACGTGCCGTGGTGGACGTACGGGGCGATCGACGAGGTCGAGCGCTGGCTGGCGGGCCGCGAGAGCGACGTGCGAGCGTTCGAGTGGGGGTCGGGAGCGAGCACGATCTGGCTCGCCCGCCGGGTCGCCGCCGTCAACTCCGTCGAGCATCACCGCCCGTTTGGCGAGATGATCCAGGAGCAGTTGACGGCTTGGCCGAACGCGACGCTGGACATCGTCGAGCCGGTCGCCAGCGCCGCACCGGCGATCAGCTCGGCCAAGGAGGGCCACGGCGGTCTCGACTTCACCGGCTACGTCGGCCACATCGATCGCGTCGGCGGCACGTTTGGCTTGATCGTCGTCGACGGCCGGGCTCGCGAGGCGTGCCTCAACGCGGCGCTCCCCCATCTCGAGGCCGGCGGCATCATCGTCTTCGACAACACGATGCGCCGTCGCTATCGCCAGGCGATCGCCGCCGCCCCGGTTGTCGAGAAGGTCTACCGCGGGCTCACACCCACGCTGCCGTACCCCGACCAGACCAGCATCCTCACCCGATCCTGACGACCGATGGGTGTTCAGGGGACGGAACGGTCCCCTGAACACCCATCGGTTCGCTCAGAAGCGGTAGTGGGCGAAGGCCTTGTTGGACTCGGCCATCTTCTGGGTGTCGTCGCGGCGTTTCATCGCCGCGCCGAGGCCGTTCGCGGCGTCGAGCAGTTCGGCGGCGAGGCACTCCGGCATCGACTTCTCGCGGCGGGCGCGGGAGAAGTCGACGACCCAACGGATCGCCAACGTGGTCGCCCGGCGGGGGCGGACCTCGACGGGCACCTGGTAGGTCGCTCCACCGACACGGCGGCTCTTGACCTCGAGCGGCGGCTTGACGTTGTCGATCGCCCGCTTCACCGTCGACAACGGCTCCTCGCCGGTCTTCTGCTCGATGATGTCCATGGCGTCGTAGACGATGCGTTCGGCGAGGCTGCGCTTGCCGTTGAGCATCACCTTGTTGACGAGCTGGGTGACGAGCACCGAGCGGTACTTGGCGTCGGCAACGAGGTCGCGGCGGGGGGCTGGTCCTTTACGAGGCATGTCAGTTCGTCACTTCTCGGCCTTGGCGCCGTAGCGGCTACGGGCCTGCTTGCGGTTCTTCACGCCGGCGGCGTCGAGGGCGCCGCGGATGATCTTGTAGCGGACACCCGGGAGGTCACGAACGCGGCCGCCGCGCACGAGGACGATCGAGTGCTCCTGGAGGTTGTGCCCCTCACCAGGGATGTAGGCCGTGACCTCGACACCGCTCGACAGGCGCACGCGGGCGACCTTGCGCAGGGCGGAGTTCGGCTTCTTGGGGGTGTTCGTGTAGACGCGGGTGCACACCCCGCGGCGCTGCGGCGAGCCCTTGAGGGCCGGCGTCTTGACCTTGGTGGTCTTGGAGCTGCGACCTTGGCGGACCAGCTGCTGGATCGTGGGCACTCGCTACCTCTCCGGGACTGTTGCGACTCGTCTACGCCGGGGCCTGGGCGGTGCCCAGAAAACCCGAAACGCAGGACCCTGCAAGGCTATGCCCGACCAGCACGATCCCCAACACGCAGGAGCTAGAGCTGCATCAGGTCGGTCATTCTGCGGAGCTGAACCGTCGGATTCCGACCGTGCGGCTCCGGAGGCCGGCACGCGCCGGTGCGACGGACCTAGAGCAGTACCCAGTCGGTGAGGACGGGGGCGCGGCCGGGCACGTCGACGCTGAACCGCACTGGCCCGGACGGGGCGCCGTCGAACGTGAAGCGGCCAAAGCGGTCGGTGTCCTGCTCGCGGACATCGTCCGTGCCCTCCAGGCGCACTGTTGTCGCCTGAGCCGGGACGAGTTGGCCGACGAGGCGCCGGCTCGCCGGATCGGCCACCATCACCTCGATCTCCAGCCCCGGAGCCTGGAAGGTCAGCTGTCGTGCTCCTTCGCGATCGCGGACTCCGGTCAGCTCGGTCGCCGAGTCGAACACGAGATCGGCCAGCTCCTGGTCGATCGTCCGCCACGTCCAGGCGCCGCGGGCGGCGGCGATGACATGGCGCGGCACCGGGTCGCCCTGCCGGAGGGCGACGGCGAGCAGCTCTTGCAGGGCGTCGTCGTTGGGATCGGGTGGACCAGCGTGATCAGTCATTTGGAAGTCCTCCGTCCGCCGTCTTTCGGGTCGATGCCCGCCGGGAGCAACCGGCGGAGTTTGTCGAGACTTCTCGCCCGGCTCGGACCGATGCTGCCGATCGACCGCCCGAGGATGTCGGCGATCGTCTGGTAGTCGAGCGGGGGCACTGTGCAGAGCAGGCGGAGCAGTTGCTGGTCGGCGGCCGGCAGGGCATCGAAGGCCTGTAACACGGCACGCAGCGTGACGTCGTCGGTGATGACGTCCTCGACGGATCGGCTCGTCGGCTCGCTCGATTCGGCGAATCCGGAATGGGGAACCACGCGTTGCTGCCCCTTGATGACGCGGAGCGCCTCGTTGCGGGTGGCCGTTGCCAGCCAGCCGGCGAGGCGGTCGGGTTCGCGGATGCGGCTGCTGTACTCCGCCAGGCGCAACCACACCGTCTGGACGACGTCGTCGGTCGAGGCCGCCGAGAGGCGGAACGAGCGGGCGACGGACCACACCAGCCCGGCGAAGCGCTCGACGAGCTCGTTCCAGGCGGACTCGTCGCCGTCGACAACGCGCGCCAGCATGGCGGCGTTGTCGGACTCCACTGCGGCGGAGAATAGACCAGGACGGATGAGGGTGGCGGAACCCGCGGTCACAACCTTCTGGAGTGCCGAAGGTCACGCGAGATACGCGAATTTCGCGATCCAAGTCGTCTATGTCAGGGAACACGACGCCGGCGGTCGTGTTTGCTGACACAGAGCGGTCGGGGCGTCGTCAGGCGCCGAGGGCGATGAAGGCGGCCGCCGTCGGATCGGCGACATCGTGGGTCATCGTCGCCATCGCCAGTGCGGCAGCGGGATCGGCGCCGGCGACGAGCTCGCGGTGGAGGCGATCCATCACCGTCACCGAGGCGGCATCGGAGATCGGCGTCAGCGGGGCGATCACGCTGGCGGCGCCGAACGTGGTGAAAGCGTTGGCGAGACCGAGCAACGAGCCGCCCTGGACGACCTTGGCGTTGGCGACGCTGCACGACGACAGCACGACCACAACGGGCAGCCGAGCGAGCCCCTCGAGGTCGTAGATGTTGAGCGGTCCATCGGCGACGTGCAGCGAGGAGAACATCGGGTTGTCCCTGCGGAACGAGCCATGGCAGGCGATGTGCACAAGCTCCGCTCGCGACAGCAGGCCGGTACAGGCCTCCACGGTGGCCTCTTCTCCGACGAGCACGACCGGATCGACGTACCCGCCGGCGAGGTGCTTGACCTCGACGTCGGCGAACTCCAGCCCTGGGCCGGCCACGAATCCGGCCTCGATGCCGTCGTGCAGCGTCCCCCGACGCTGGCGCAGCGTGCGCTCGGCGTTGCCCCAAGCACTCACCGAGGCGTTCACCGACACCGAGCGGCCGGCGAGCGGTGGCAACAGCCCCCACGGAACGTCGTGGAGGATCGCCGTGGGGACGATCACCACCGGGTCGAACGACTCGGAGACGATCGGCGGCAGGACGATCTCGGCCAGCTCGTCGGCGAAGGCGTACAGCATCTCCGCGGCAGCGATGCGCGACTCGTCGGAGCCCTGGATGCGGTTGAGCCGGTGCAGCGAGAACGTCACGGCTTCGATCCGCTCGTTGACGTCGTCGACCGGCCCGAGGTCGTGCAGCCGCGCCCGGCCGCCGATCACCGACACGGCGTACAGGCGACCGTCGAGCCTGGCGTGCGCCACCAGTTGCCGATCGTCGAGGAGTGCGAGTGCCGAGCCGACCTCGCGGCTCACGGCGATCCGCGCCGACGGATCACCTCGTGCCGATCTCGACCGGCGCCGAATGTCTCGCTCGAGACGGGCATGCGTGCCCTCAGCCGCCCGACGTTCGCCGTCCGACAGCGCCGGATCGGCCAGCGTCGCCTCGGTGCTGCGCAACTCGGCGAGCAGTCGTGCGATCACCGGATCGGCGGGCGGCCGCAGTTCAGGGGTCCTCGCAGCCATCAATCGCGTTGCCTCGATGCGAGCCAGCAGTTCCCGCGGTCGACCGTCGGCGACGGCGATGCGCGCGCCGATCTCGGTGAGCGCGTTGCCGTGCACCGCAGCATGGGCCCGCGTTTCGATAGAACCGAGTGAGGCTTGACTCGACATCGCCACGCTCAACCCACGGCTGATCGCCCGCCGCGCCGCCGCCCGGTCGCCCCGCTTCTGCGCGGCGACTGCGTCGACGTGAGCGAGGAGAATGCGATCCGCCGAAGGTCCCATACGGACTTGCCGGCGCGTTTCGGCCGGAACCGGGTCATCGGACAACGGCTCGGCAGCCTCCGCCCGAACCAGCGCCGCGACAAGACGGGAGCGCATCGCCTCTGCCCTCAGCCCGCCGTCGTCGAGACGCACCGCGACCTTGTCGAGTTGATCGGCAAGCTCGATCGTCGGTTCGTCGTCACGGGCCGCTGCCTGCAGCGCCAGGCTCGTCGTCACCGCCACCCAACCATCACGACCTTGCTTGCGATACCACCCAGCCGCCTCGTCGGCGGCTCGGCCGTGCCCCAGCGTGATCGCGCTTGGCGAGCCGGACTTCGGCAGCCGTGACGAGGGCACCAGCGATCTCGATCTCGTTCCCATCCTTCGCCAGCATCTCCAGTGCGCGGCTGACGAGGGAGTCGGCGTCGTCGAACAGGCCCGCATCTGCGAGAACCTGAGCGTGGTCAGCGTGGACTCGCGGCAGGTGGGCCACGGACCTCGCTCTTTCGAATCCTGACTCGGCCAGCTCAAACTCGTCGATCGCCTTCGGCAGGTCGCGCTGCAACATCGCCAAATATCCGAGGTTGTGATGCGCCATCGCGTCCAACATCACCTGGCCGCTTCCCTCGAGGACACCGATCGCTTCAAGGAGATGCCGCTCTGCCGATCTGAAATCGCTGATCTGGCCGAGAACGGCGCCCAGGTTGATCCGTGTCCGGGCCTCGGCGACCCGGTCATCGTGTCGGCGCAACGCGCGGCAGGCAGCCTCGAGCGTCTTCGCCGCGCTACCGAAGTCGCCGCGCCAGTAGTGGATCATGCCTCGGTTCTGGGTTGCCCGGGCAAGCTCGGCACCGCGCAACATCGGCTCCGCTCGATCCAGCAGCTCCACGGCACCGTCGAGATCACCCAATCGGCCGACGACGAAGGAGAGACTCATCCGCAATCCGGCTGCTAGCTCGGACTTTCCGGCGCGGTCAGCGAGGACCACGCCGGATCGAAGCTCACGCTCAGCAGCATCGAGTCGCCCCAATTCTCGTTCGGCCAAGCCGATCACCCAATGGAGTCGCACAAGTTCCGAGATTTCAATCTCGATCGGAGCTCGAGCACGTCGGCGGGTTGCCTCGTCATGGACTCCGCGCGGGTCGACATCGACCTGATCGCGCAACTCCGTCACGCTCATCGTTGCGAGAGCGTTCACTGAACAGCGACGCTATCGCCGGCCGACTGGCGAGGTTCCCGAGAAAATTCCGGCACGCCGGTGCCCGCCTCGTCACAATGACCGAATGCCAGAGGATGACAGGCCCCAACCGCGCCCCTCCGCTCTCGTCAGGGACCACCCGGCGCCACTGAACACGCTCAGCGAAATCTTCGCTCGACTGAACATCGCAGTCGGCATCGACTCGTCGGGTCAGGTGGTACTCGCTCGTCCCAACAGCCTGCTCGCCGAGATCACGAGTCCCGAACAGCGCGAGTCGGTGGCAAAGTACGTCGAGCGTTACGACGAAGAGCATGCTGCCGAGATCCGTAGGCGCGACGATCGCAACGGACCACGGTTCGAGACCGTGCGTCTACAGGACGTCAAGCAAGAGCCCATCAACGGTGAGGAGCGCTGGTCCGTTCGCGAGGGTCCAGCAGGCCGTCCACGAACTTGCATCCCTCGACGTCCCGATCGTCGCGGAGTTGAACCATGTCTTCCTCGGAGCTCAGAGCGTGACCGGCAATCCGCTGGGCGTGCCGGCGACCTGGGCAGGTGAAATGGCGTTTCTGGGTCACGTCGTCGAGACCAAGGAGAACAACAAGGGCGTCAAGCGCAAGGTGATGCTGTCCACGGCCGAGCCGGCTGAGCAGCCACGCTTCCTGCGCGGCCGGCTCGACATCAAGGGCCGACGCCGACCGCAGATCCTCGTGCTGGACACCGGGCTGGAAACAGTGGAAGAGACCGGCAATCGTCGAGCCAAGCACGGCTTCCTCGACTGCTGCGTCGTCGACCAGACGACGTTCCGGAGCTCCACACCGAACGCCGACGGCACGTTCCCGGTCGACGACGAGGACGAGCCGGACGACGACAAGACCGGGACGCTCGACTTCGAAGGCGGGCACGGGACCTTCATCGCCGGGGTGATCGCCCAGCTGTGTCCGGATGCCGACGTGCACACCGCCGGCGTGTTGTCGAGTTTCGGGGATGGCGACGTCTCCGAGGTGATCGCCGGTCTGCAGAAAGCTTTCGCCGCCACCGCGGAACCGATCGACATCGTGGTGATGAGCTTCGGGGCGTTCTTCGCCGACGACGACCCGGGGATCTTCGGGAGCAGCCTCGTGCAACTTCTCGGCGACAGGTTCGGCGTCGCCGCGGCAGGCAACCAGGCGACGTGCCGACCGTACTTCCCGGCCGGGCTCAACGAGGTCAAGGGCATCGGCGCCGTCGGCGCAGGTGGCCGGGCGTGGTTCTCCAACTGGGGCGGATGGGTTGACGCCTGCGCGCCCGGGGTAGACGTCGTCAGCACGTTCTTCGACTTCAGCGAGGACCTCTCGCTGTTCCCCGACCTCGATGACCTGAAGCCGCGGGTCTACAAGGGCTGGGCACGTTGGAGCGGGACGAGCTTCTCGGCACCGAAGGTCGCCGCCGCGCTGGCTCAGGAGATGTTCCTCAACCTCAACGACGCCGGGACTGACCTGATTTCGGCGCAGGAAGCGTGGCGCCGGCTGACAACGCACAACCATCTACGCATGCCGGACCTCGGCGTCGTGTTCAACGCGTGACCTCCGCCAATACACGAGTGCTGCACGAGTACCCGGCGCGTCTCGGAGGGCTCGCCGACATCTTCGAACGTCGGCGGGTCGGAGTCGGCGTCGACTCCCGGGGCCGGCTCGTGCTCGCCCGACCCGACACCATTGAGGTCGACTTCGCCGGCGGCACGGTGCGTCGCAACAAGATCCTCGAACTCGTGGGCAAGCTCGACGGCCGCAACGACGACATCGACCTCACCGAAGCCAGAAGCACAGGCGTGCTCACCGTGCACCTCGCTGCCAACGTTGACGACGGTGACGGTGAGTCGCGTTGGCGACTCGACGGGCTCAACGACGCTATCGACCGCTTCCGCGCCAGTGAGGTCCGTGCCGACCTCAACCACGTCGTGTTCGGCGCCAGCTCAGCAGTTCCCCAACTGCTCGGAGGTGCGCTCACCGGCGCATCGGCTCCACCGTCCGCGGCCACCACCGTGATGACGCCGGAGAACAAGGCGGCGCTGATCACAACCGCCCAGCCCGCCAGTGCCCCGAGCATTCTGCGCCAACGGCTCGACCTCGAAGGTCACGAACGGCCGCGGGTCCTCGTGATCGACACGGGCCTGCGGACGACATCCATCGGCAAGGAGAACGTCCCCGAGCACGCCTTCCTGCAATCACCCAAGCGACGCCAGCCGCGGGTGCACCTGCACAAGCACTGGCAATCGAACGCTGCCGTCGACGCCGTCGACGACGAAGACGAGCCGGACGACGACAAGACCGGGACGCTCGACTTCGAGGCGGGTCACGGGACGTTCATCACCGGGATTGTCCGTCAGATCTGTCCCGATGCGATCATCTGCCCGGCCGGCGTGCTGTCCAGCTTCGGCGAGGGCTCCCTGCGCAGGGTGCGGTCCACGATCCGGCGGATGAACAAGTCGTGTGGGCCGTTCGACGTCGTGGTGATGAGCTTCGGGACGTTCTGCACGGACGACGATCCAGGCTTGCTCGCCACCTGGCTGCCTCGCCTCCTCGGCAGACGCGGTCGGTGTCGCTGCAGCAGGGAACCTACGGTCCAGTCGCCCATACTTCCCGGCGGCGCTGCCGGGCGTCGTCGGCGTCAGCGGCCTCGATCGCGGGGGAGCGGCTTGGTTCACCAACTTTGGCAGCTGGGTCGACGCGTGCGCCCCGGCGATCGACGTCGGTGAGCACGTTCTTCAACGACGTCACCGAGACCCTCAGCGGGCAATCGCCTCGGCGGTTCCAGGAGTGGGCTCGTTGGAGCGGCACGAGTTTCGCCGCACCGAAGGTCGCCGGGGCGATCGCCCAGGAGATGTACGTCGGCCAAGTCACCGCCAGCGAGGCGTGGCGCCGCTTGTCGGCCACGGATCGGCTCCGACTGCCAGATCTCGGCGTCGTGGTCAACGTCTGACCCGCCAACGCGAAGAGCGATGACAGCCGTATGGCCCGTCATCGCTCATCGCACGGTCGCTACAGCCAGTTCTTGCGACGGAACATGAGGTAGAGCAGGCTTGACACCGTCAACATGACGGCGGCGGCAACGATCACGCCCCAGGACTCGCCGGAGCCGGGGTAGGGCACGTTCATGCCGTACCAGCCGGTGATCAGCGTCGGCACGGCGATGATCGCCGCCCAGCTCGTCACCTTCTTCATGATCGTGTTGGTGCGGTACTCGCGCACGCTGAGGTTCGTCTCGACGAGCGTGGAGATCAGGTCGCGCAGGGCGTCGGTCGACTCGCTGACACGAATGACGTGGTCGTAGACGTCCTGGAAATACGGGTAGACCTCGGCACCGATGAACGCGTGCTCGCGTCGCATCAGCCCGCTCACGGCCTCACGCATCGGCACGGCGAGGCGGTGGAACTTGATCAGCGCTTGGCGCATCTGGAACCAGTGGCGCTGATCGCGCAGCTCCATCGGGCGCTCGTTGAACAGCCCCTCGCTGACCGCGTCGTAGTAGTTGTCGAACACGTTGACGGTCTCGAAGTAGCCGTCGACGACCACGTCGAGCAGGCCGTAGACGAGGAAGCTGACGCCGTGAGACACGAGTTGTGCCGAGCGGTCCCACCGGCGTGTGACCTCGTCGATGTCGAAGCCGTCGTCCTTGCGGACGGTGATCAGCCAGCGTTCGCTGATGAACGCGTCAATCTCCGTCGTCTCGAGCGTGCCCTCATCGAGGTTCAGGCGGGCGCTGTGGCAGGCGAGGAACAGGTGCCCGGCGTAATGGTCGATCTTCGGGCGCTGATGACGGCCGAGGGCGTCCTCGACGGCGAGCTCGTGCAGGCCGAACTCATCGGCAAGCTCGGCCATCTGCTCGGGCGTCGGGTTGCACAGGTCAACCCACACAAGGGTGCCGTCGCGGGCGATGTGGTCGGAGACGTCGGCGACCGGGAAGCTCTCGGCCTCCAACTCACCTTTGAAATAGACCCGCGTGTGCGCCACGTTGCTCCTTGCTCACGTGCCGTCGGCCACCATCATGGCCCGCCGCGCCTCCAGAAAGCGGCGTTCGGCGACGTTCGTGGCCAGGCCGATTGCGGTGGCGTAGGCATCGGCGGCCTCGAAATGGCGATCGAGCCGGCGCAGCAAGTCGGCGCGGGTGGCGTGGAAGTGGTGGTAGCGGTCGAGCGCGTCCACCAGGGTGTCGACGGCGGCAAGGCCGGCGCCGGGCCCCTCGACCTCGGCGACGGCGACGGCGCGGTTGAGGGCGACGATCGGCGACGGCGCGATGGCGAGGAGCTGGTCGTAGAGAGCGAGGACCTGTCGCCAGTCGGTGTCCGCCGCCGTCGGTGCGTCGCTGTGCACCGCGTTGATCGCCGCCTGGATCTGGTACGGGCCGGGTGTGTTGCGCCGCAGGCAGGCGCGCACGAGGTCTTGTCCCTCGGCGACGAGGTTGCCGTCCCACAGACTGCGGTCCTGGTCGGGCAGCAGCACCAGCGATCCATCGGGAGCGACGCGAGCTGCTCGCCGTGACTCGCTGAGCAGGAGCAGGGCAAGCAGTCCCAGCGCCTCGCCCTCATCGGGCATCAGCTCGACGAGCAGGCGGGCGAGGCGGATCGCCTCGGCACTGAGGTCGGCGCGGACGAGGGTGTCACCGCTCGTCGCCGCGTAGCCCTCATTGAAGACCAGGTAGACGACCGCGAGAACCGCGCCGAGGCGGTCCGGGAGCTCGGCGTCCTCGGGTACGCGGTAGGGGATCTTGGCGGCGCTGATCTTCCTCTTGGCCCGGACGAGGCGCTGCGCCATCGTCGGCTCGGGTACGAGGAACGCTCTGGCGATCTCGCCGGTCTGTAGCCCGCCGAGGAGGCGCAACGTGAGGGCGATCTGGGCGTTGGCCGCGAGGGCAGGGTGGCAGCACGTGAAGATCAGACGCAGGCGGTCGTCCTTCACGGGACCCACCTCGGGTGGCGGGTCGTCGGGGGGACGGAGGGCGGTCGCCTGGATGTGTCGGTCATGACGTGTCGATTCGCGGCGCAGCCGGTCGATCGCCCGGTTGCGCGCGGTCGTGACGATCCAGGCGCCTGGATTGGGTGGCCAGCCGGTCTCCGGCCACTTCGCCATGGCGATGACGAAGGCCTCCTGAACCGCATCCTCGGCGACGTCGATGTCGCCGAAGGTGCGGATCAGGGTGGCAACGGCGCGGCCGGACTCCTCGCGGAACGTGCACGCGATGTCAGCGGTCGCAGTGTCAGCCGGCATCGTCCTGGAACGGGCGAACCTCGACAGGCGCACCACACGCAGTCGACGCCTTCTTCGCCCAGTCAAGGGCGGCGTCGAGGTCGGCGGCCTCGATGACCCAGAATCCGCCGAGGTGTTCCTTGGTCTCGGCGTAGGGCCCGTCGGTCACCGTGGGGTCGCCGCCCTTCGTGGAGTCGACGACAGTCGCCGTCGACGGGGCGTGCAGCCCGCCGGCATACACCCAGGCCCCGCTCGACTGGACTTCTTTGTTGAAGCGGTCGACGTCGGCGTAGGCCTGCGCCATGTCTTCGGGGGGTGTCTGGTAGTCGCTTTCGGACGAGTGCACGGACAGCAGGTAGTGCGTCATTGGTTGATCCTTTCAGTTGCCTTCACACCTACTACGAACGCGACCCACCCCGTTCGACACCCCGCCCGAAAACTGACCGATGGGTGTTCTCATGACCGTTCCGTCATGAAAACACCCATCGGTTGCGGGTGGGGTGGGGTGTCAGCTGGTGGTGGCAGCCTCGACGGGCTCGGCCGGGGCCTCGCCATCGGCGTAGGTGCCGTGAATGTTCGACAGCCAGGCAGCCGGATCGGCGGCCTCGGCATCGGTCGAGTAGAACGTCATCGGCTCGTAGTCGGGGGCTTCGATTTCGAACTCCCGGTACTTGTCCATGCCGGTCCCTGCCGGGATCAGCTTGCCGATGATGATGTTCTCCTTGAGGCCGATGAGGTTGTCGGCGCGGCCGTCGATGGCCGCCTCGGTGAGCACCCGGGTCGTCTCCTGGAAGGAGGCAGCCGACAGCCACGACTCGGTGGCCAGCGACGCCTTGGTGATGCCCATGATCTCCGGGCGGCCCTCGGCGGGGCGGCTGCCCGACTCGACCATCCGCCGGTTGGTGTCGCGGAACACCTTGGCGTCGACTCGCTCGCCGGGCAGGAACCCGGCGTCGCCCGGCTCCTGCACGCCGACCCGCCGCGTCATCTGACGGACGATCAGCTCGATGTGCTTGTCGTGGATCGACACACCCTGCTCGCGGTAGACCTTCTGGACCTGCTCGACGAGATAGTGCTGCGTCTCGCGGATCCCCTTGATCATGATCAGGTCCTTCGGGTCGTACGGACCGTCGGTGATCGGGTCGCCGGCCGTGACCTCCTGACCGTCCGTGACGATCGGGCGGACGCCGACCGGGAGGATCATCGGATGCTCATCGCCCTCGTCGTCGACGATGCTGACCGGAATACCCTTGCCCTCGTCGTCACCGAGGCGGACAACACCTGACGCCGCGGCGAGACGAGCCGAACCCCGCGGGGTGCGGGCCTCGAACAGCTCGACGACGCGAGGCAGACCACCGGCGATGTCCTTGCCGGCGACACCACCTGTGTGGAACGTCCGCATCGTCAGCTGCGTGCCGGGCTCGCCGATCGACTGGGCGGCGATGACGCCGACCGCCTCCCCGAGCTCGATGCTCTTGCCCGTGGCGAGCGAACGCCCGTAGCACGCCGCACAGACGCCGAGCTCGGCATCGCAGGCGAGCACGGATCGCACCTGCACACGGTCGACCTCGGGGTCGTCACGCAACTGCGCCATCTCGTTCTCGCCGACGATTGTGTTGCGCGCCACCACGGTGCCGTCTGAGAGCTTGACGTCGCGCAGCAACGCCCGGCCGAACAGGCTGGTGTCCAGGTACGACTTCGTCGTCGCCGTGTCGGCGCGGACGTTCTCCACCCAGATGCCCAGCTGCGTGCCGCAATCCTCCTCGCGGATGATCAGCTCCTGGGCGACATCGACGAGACGCCGGGTCAGGTACCCGGAGTCGGCGGTCCGCAGCGCCGTGTCGACAAGACCCTTGCGGGCGCCCGGCGTGGCGATGAAGTACTCGAGCGTCTCCAGACCCTCACGGAAGTTCTTCTTGATCGGCCGCGGGATCATGTCACCACGGGGGTTCGCCACGAGGCCGCGCATGCCGGCGATCTGGCGCATCTGGGTCATGTTCCCGCGAGCACCGGAGCCGACCATCATGTCGATCGGGTTGAACCGCTGGGCGGCGAACTCGGCCTCCATCGCCTGCTGCACCTCAGTGGTCGCCTCGGTCCAGATGCGCACCTCCTGCTGGCGGCGCTCACCGTCGGTGATCACGCCACGGCGGAACTGGCTCTCGACCTTGTCGGCCTGGGCCTCGTAACCGTCGAGGATCTCCTGCTTCTTGGCCGGCGTCTTGACGTCGTCGATCGACACCGTCAGACCGGACTGCGAGGCGAACCGGTAGCACAGGTTCTTGAGGGCATCGAGCGAGGCGGCGATCGCTGCCTTCGGGTAGAAGTCGGAGAGGCGCTCGACGATCGTGCCCATCTCCTTCTTCTTGACGATGCCGACGACGTGGCCGAAACGCTCGGCGTAGTCGTCAGGTAGGGCGTCCTCGAACATCACCCGCCCGACGGTCGTCTCGAACGGCTCGACACCGGGCATCCGCATCGTGATTCGGGCGTGCAGCGACAGGGCCCCTTCGTCGTAGGCCCGCTGGGCCTCCCACAGGTGACGGAACACGCGGCCCTCGCCGGCGGCACCGGCGACTTCCTCGGTGAGGTAGTAGGCGCCGATGACCAGGTCCTGGGTCGGCGTGACGATCGGACGACCCGACGCCGGCGACAGGATGTTGTTCGCCGACAGCATCAACACCCGGGCCTCGGCCTGGGCCTCCGCCGAAAGCGGGACGTGAATGGCCATCTGGTCGCCGTCGAAGTCGGCGTTGAACGCCGTGCACACCAACGGGTGGATCTGCAGTGCCTTGCCCTCGACGAGCACCGGCTCGAACGCCTGAATGCCCAAGCGGTGCAGCGTTGGCGCGCGGTTGAGCAGCACCGGGTGCTCCTTGATGACGTCCTCGAGAACGTCCCACACCTGCGGGCGGCTGCGCTCGACCATCCGCTTGGCCGTCTTGATGTTCTGGGCCAGCTCGAGGTCGACGAGACGCTTCATCACGAACGGCTTGAACAGCTCGAGCGCCATCAGCTTGGGCAGGCCGCACTGGTGCAGCTTGAGCGTCGGGCCGGCGACGATGACCGACCGGCCGGAGTAGTCGACGCGCTTGCCGAGGAGGTTCTGACGGAACCGCCCCTGCTTGCCCTTGAGCATGTCGGACAGCGACTTCAACGGACGGTTGCCCGGCCCGGTGACGGGACGGCCGCGGCGGCCGTTGTCGAACAGGGCGTCGACAGCCTCCTGGAGCATCCGCTTCTCGTTGTTGACGATGATCTCCGGGGCGCCGAGGCTGAGCAGCCGGCCGAGGCGGTTGTTGCGGTTGATCACGCGGCGGTACAGGTCGTTGAGGTCGGACGTGGCGAAACGGCCACCGTCAAGCTGGACCATCGGGCGCAGCTCCGGCGGGATCACCGGCACGACGTCGAGGATCATCGCCTTCGGGTCGTTGAGGCGGCGGCCGTGGTCGTCGCGGCGGTTGAAGCTGGCGACGATCTTCAGCCGCTTGATCGCCTTCTGCTTGCGCTGAGCGGAAAGCGGCTTGCGCCCGGAGTCACCCGGATCGATGGCGTCGCGGAGCTTGATCTCCTCCTCGTCGAAGTCGATGCGGTCGATCAGGCCCTTGATCGCGTCGGCACCGGTGCCGCCCTCGAAGTAGTCGCCGTACTTGTCCCGCAGCTCACGCCAAAGGATCTCGTCGTCGATGATCTTGCGCGGGTGGAGGTCCTTGAACTCGTCGAACGTGCGCTGGACGAGGTCGAGCTCGGCGGCGTAGCGCTCGCGCAGCGCCTCGACGTCCTTGTCGGAGTCACGGCGCAGCTTCTTGGTATCGCCGCCCTCAGCCTCCATCGCCTCGGCCTCGGACTCCAGCTCCTTGAACCGGCGGTCGATCTCGAGCTCGAGCTCCTTTTCGATCTCGGCGCGCTCCTGGATGTACTCGGCCTCGAGGTTGGGCAGCTCCTCGTGACGCTTGTCCTCGTCGACCCAGGTGACGAGGTTGGCGGCGAAGTAGATGACCTTCTCGAGCTGCTTGGCCTTGAGCTCTTCCTTCGGCTCGATGCCGGCGAGCAGGTAGGCCAGCCACGACCGCGTGCCGCGCAGGTACCAGATGTGCACCACCGGCGCCTCGAGCTGGATGTGGCCCATCCGCTCCCGGCGCACCTTCGAACGGGTCACCTCGACGCCGCAGCGCTCGCAGATGATCCCCTTGAAGCGCACCCGCTTGTACTTGCCGCAGTAGCACTCCCAGTCGCGAGTTGGTCCGAAGATCTTCTCGCAGAACAGGCCGTCCTTCTCCGGACGCAGCGTTCGGTAGTTGATCGTCTCCGGCTTCTTCACCTCGCCGTGCGACCACGTGCGGATCTGGTCGGGGGTGGCCAGCCCGATCTTGAGCTGGTCGAACATGTTGACATCAAGCATTTGGTGTTCTCGCTTCGCGGTATGTCGTGAGTTCTCGGGTCGTTGTCGTGATCAGAAACTGCGGGCTGCACGCCGCGCTTCGCGCTCGGCGTCGTCCTCGTCGGTGCCCCGCTCGGGGCGGGAGATGTCGATGCCGAGCTCCTCGGCGGCGCGGAACACGTCCTCGTCGAGGTCGCGGATCTCGATCTCGGTGCCGTCGTCGGCGAGCACCTCGACGTTGATGCACAGCGCCTGCATCTCCTTCATCAGCACCTTGAAGCTCTCCGGCACGCCGGGCTCGGGGATGTTGTCGCCCTTGACGATCGCCTCGTAGACCTTGACGCGTCCGAGCACGTCGTCGGACTTGATCGTCAGCAGCTCCTGCAAGCAGTACGCCGAGCCGTAGGCCTCCAGCGCCCACACCTCCATCTCACCGAAGCGCTGGCCGCCGAACTGCGCCTTGCCGCCCAGCGGCTGCTGGGTGATCATCGAGTACGGGCCGGTCGACCGGGCGTGGATCTTGTCGTCCACGAGGTGGGCGAGCTTGAGGATGTACATGTAGCCGACCGTGATGCGGTTGTCGTAGGGCTCGCCGGTGCGGCCGTTGAACAGCGTCGTCTTGCCGTCGGCGCCGATCAGCCGGTCGCCGTCGACGGACTCCGGGTTGAGGTTCTCGAGGATCGCCTGGATCGTCGGGTGCTGGCCGGCGTCGATCTCCTCATCCCAGTGGGCGCCGTCGAACACCGGCGTGGCGACGAACGTCGACGGCGGCGTGTTCGGCCGGGTCTTCGACTCCGTGCCGCGCACCGGTGAGATGCCGATCGCCTTGCCGCTCGACGGGTCGGTCCAGCCCCACCGGGCGCAGTAGCCGAGGTGGGCTTCGAGCACCTGGCCGACGTTCATCCGGCTCGGCACACCGAGCGGGTTGAGGATGATGTCGACCGGCGTGCCGTCGGCGAGGTAGGGCATGTCCTCGACAGGGAGGATCTTGGAGATCACGCCCTTGTTGCCGTGGCGGCCGGCGAGCTTGTCGCCGACGGAGATCTTGCGCTTCTGGGCGACGTACACCCGCACCAGCTGGTTGACACCGGGCGGCAGCTCGTCGCCGTCGTCACGGTTGAACACCTTGACGTCGATGACCTTGCCGTTCTCGCCGTGGGGCACCTTCAGCGACGTGTCGCGCACCTCGCGGGCCTTCTCGCCGAAGATCGCCCGCAGCAGGCGCTCCTCCGGGGTCAGCTCGGTCTCACCCTTGGGGGTGACCTTGCCGACGAGAACGTCGCCGGGACCGACCTCGGCCCCGACGCGGATGATCCCGCGGTCGTCGAGGTCGGCGAGGATGTCGTCGGAGAGGTTGGGGATGTCTCGGGTGATCTCCTCCGGTCCCAGCTTGGTGTCGCGGGCGTCGACCTCGTGCTCGTGGATGTGGATCGACGTCAGCACGTCGTCGCGCACGAGGCGCTCGGACAGGATGATGGCGTCCTCGAAGTTGTAGCCCTCCCACGGCATCAGGGCGACGAGGAGGTTCTTGCCGAGGGCCAGCTCGCCGGCGTCAGTCGACGGGCCGTCGGCGAGGATCGTGCCCTTGCGGAACCTCTGCCCCTCGACGACCTGGGGCCGCTGGTTGATGCAGGTGTCCTGGTTGGACCGGCGGAACTTGGCGAGGGTGTAGATCTTCTTGCCGAGCGTCGAGTACTGCACGGTGATCGAATCGCCGGTGACCTCGATGACCTCGCCGTCGTCCAGCGCCTGCAACAGGTCGCCGGCGTCGCGGGCAGCGCGATCCTCGATGCCGGTGCCGATGTACGGGAGCCTCCGAGCGCACCAGCGGCACGGCCTGCTTCTGCATGTTGGCGCCCATCAGGGCGCGGTTGGCGTCGTCGTGCTCGAGGAACGGGATCAGCGCCGTGCCGACCGAGACGATCTGCTTCGGTGACACGTCCATGAAGTCGACCTCGGCCGGCGGCACGTAGGCGATGTCGGTGGTGGCGCCGAAGAAGCTCTCGGCCTCGAGCATGCGCTTGAGATCCTCGAGGTTGGCGGCCTGCGGCGAACGGCGCACGAGCACGCGGTCGCCGGCGAAGGAACCGTCGGCGTTGAGCGGCGTGTTGGCCTGGGCGACGACGTAGTTCTCCTCCTCGTCGGCGGCCATGTACACGATGTCGCTGGTGACCTTGCCGTTCTTGACCCGGCGGTACGGGCTCTCGATGAAGCCGAACTCGTTGACCCTGGCGAACGTCGACAGCCCACCGATGAGGCCGATGTTCGGGCCTTCCGGCGTCTCGATCGGGCACATCCGGCCGTAGTGGCTGAAGTGCACGTCGCGGACCTCGAAGCCGGCGCGCTCACGCGACAGGCCGCCGGGACCGAGCGCCGAGAGACGGCGACGGTGGGTCAGCCCTGACAGCGGGTTGACCTGGTCCATGAACTGCGACAGCTGGGACGTCCCGAAGAACTCCTTGATCGCGGCGACGACGGGGCGGATGTTGATCAGCGTCTGCGGCGTGATCGCCTCGACGTCCTGGGTGGTCATCCGCTCGCGGACGACGCGCTCCATCCGAGACAGGCCGATGCGCACCTGGTTCTGGATCAACTCGCCGACCGAGCGGATCCGCCGGTTGGCGAAGTGGTCCTGGTCGTCGAGGCGGTAGCCAGGCTCCTGCTTGACGAGGTGGAGCATGTAGGAGATCGACGCCAGGACCTCACAGCGGCTGAGCACGTTCTGATCCTCGTCGGGGAGGTCGAGCAGCTCGTCGGACAGCCCGAACAGCTCGCCGAGCCTGGCGACCTCGGCCCCCAGCTTGCGGTTCAGCTTGTAGCGGCCGACCCGGCTGAGGTCGTAGCGACGGCTCTCGAAGAAGGCGTTGCGGAAGTAGGCGCGGGCGGACTCGACGGTCGGGGGCTCACCCGGGCGGGCCCGCTTGTAGATCTCGACAAGGGCCTCGTCCTCGGTCGGGGCGACGTCGCGCTCCTTGTCCCACTGACCCTGGAGGAAGTCGAAGTGGGCGACGAAGCGGTCGAGGAAGCCGGGGGCCTTCTCCTCGTCGTAGCCGAGGGCGCGCAGCAGCGTGAAGATGCCGAGGCGGCGCTTGCGGGCCACTCGGGTGCCGGCCGTGACGTCACGACCGGGCTTCTGCTCGACGTCGAACTCCATCCACTCGCCGCGGTAGGGGTGGATCGTGCCCTTGACGAGCTGGTGCTTGGTGAGATTGCGGAGGCGATAGCGCTCGCCCGGCTCGAAGATCACGCCGGGGCTGCGGACGAGCTGGCTGACGACGACACGCTCGGTGCCGTTGACGATGAACGTGCCCTTCTCGGTCATGATCGGGAAGTCGCCCATGAACACCGTCTGCTCTTTGATCTCGCCGGTGTTGCGGTTCATGAACCTGGCGCGCACGAACACCGGCGCCGAGTAGGTCATGTCCTTCTCTTTGCACTCCTCGACGGAGAACTTCGGCGGCGGGCGCAGGTCCTCGTCGAAGGGGTCGAACTCCAACTCGAGCTGCAAGCGACTCGGAGAAGTCCTTGATCGGGCTGATGTCACGGAAGGTGTTGGCCAGGCCCTCGTTGAGGAACCACTCGAAACTCGACCGCTGAATGGCGATGAGGTCCGGCAGGTCGAGCGGCTCGACGAGGTTGGCGAACGAATAGCGCTCTCGGGACGTGGAGGCGATAGCCACGAATCACTCCCCTATCTGAGGATCACGGGTGTCGGGTGGGCACGGCCGTGGGCGCGCACAACCAGGGACTCCGGCTGAGGAGGGGTAAGCGCGACGCACGGCAACAGACGATCCTAGCGGCCCGGTGCACACGACATCAACCCGCGGCCGGACTGGCACGCCCGGGCAGGGACGTCAATTGAGCAGAGGGTAAAGAAACCCAGCAAGGCTGTCAAGACGTCATTGCCGCTCCCTTGCGTTCCCCGGCCACGATTAACGCTCGATCGGGTGCTGCGACACGTCGGCAGGCCCTGGAAGGCGGCTGAGCTGGCCGTCGTTGGTGTGGCCGACCGCATCGCCCGGTTCTGCGGAGGTGAACCGTCGTTTTCCGACTCTTCGGCTCCGAGGTTCGGCTCGATCGCGACGCCAAGGCCACAGACCGCCTGCTTCCAGAGCCAACGCGCTCGACTTGCGCGACGGGTGCACCCCCCGGAAGCCGAAGGAGAGCCGGATGGCCGCTCCCTCGCTCGCGCTCGCTTGCGGCGGCCCGCGATGAGAGAACTCTCACGTTGCCTTCACCGATTTGCCCACCGCCCTCGCCATACTGCCTGGCCGTGCGCCGCAACCCGGCCCTCCTCGTGATCGCCTCGGTGCTGGCGATCTCCGCCGCTGCCCTGTTCGGCCGCGCCCTCGTGGCCACGGTGCCGGCCGCCCCATCGCCGATCGAGCCCGTGCAGCTGCCCGCCGTGGCGGCGACGACCCAACCTGCTACCACCACGACGACAACGACCCTGCCGGCGACGACGACCACCACCACCACCACGTCGACCTTGCCGGCGACGACAGCGCCGCCGCCACCGCCTCCCGCCCCTCCGACCGCACCGGCACCCACCGCCGCGCCGGTCCCCGCCACGACGCCGCCACCGGCGACAAGCTCAGTGATCACGCCGTCACCGGCGGTAGCCTCTGTTGCGGTCCCACTCCCGGCGGAGGCACCTCCCGTAACCGTTCCGCTGCCGCGTCCCGACCTCGACGAGGACGACGACGATGAGGACGAGGACGACGGCGAGGACGAAGACAACGGCGGCGATGACGAAGACGACGACCGGGACGACCGCGACGGCGACCGGAACAACCGCAACGACCGGGACAACGACCGGAACCAACGCGACCGAGAACGCGACGATCGGGACAACCGGCGCCGGGCCGGCGACGACTGAGCAACAAGCCGCCAGCGCGCGTTCGTGGCGGCGCACGATTCACACGGCCGCATCGAGCATCCGTGTCCGCGTTGTCGTCGCCATCTTTCTCCTGCTGGCGACCGCCCTCACCGTCTCGATCGTCGTCGTCCGCGAGGTGCAGTCCGCTCGCATCCGACGCGATGCCGAGCTCGACCTCGCCTACCAAGCAGCGGAGCTGCACCGGATCTCCGAACTCGGCCGACGCGACTCTGGTGAGCCGTACGGGCGTGACGTCGCCGCCCTGTTCGACGAGTTCTTGCAGACCCACGACGCCGGCGACGACCAGGCGTTCTACACGATCCCTCTCGACGGTCGGTCAGCCCGGTGCGGGGATCCGTCGCAGCTTCGGTGCACCTGCCCAACTGATCGAAGATCAGGCCCTCGCTCGAGGCGTGGACGGCGTCGACGGACCCGTCGATGCGCAGCTTCGAGACGTCCGCCGGGGACATCATCTCGCTGGCGGTCCCCGTGCTCGGCACCGGAGAGCGGCGATGGCGACTCGCTCGCCGTCGCCGACGGCTCCGGCGATGACGACGGGGCTGCCGAGCTGCTCGGCGTGTTCGTCGTCGCCCACTTCCTCGACAACCAGCTCGACGACCTCGACGAGCTGATCGGACTGCTCGCCCTCGCCGGGTTCGCCGTGCTGGCCGTCACGACCGCTGCTTGCCTGGTGGCTCGCCGGTCGTGTCGTCGCTCCGGTGCGCCAGCTCACCCGCACCGCGCGGGCGATCACCCACTCCGATCTGTCGGCGCGCATCCCGGTCAACGGCCACAGCGAGCTCGCCGAGCTCGGCCGCACGTTCAACGAGATGGTCGACCGCCTCGACAGCGGCGCCCGCGCCCAGCGTCAGTTCCTCGACGACGTCGCCCACGACCTTCGAACACCCATCACGATCGCCCGCGGTCATCTCGAAGTGCTCGGCGACGACCCCGCCGAGCGGGACGCTGCCGTGGCGATCGTGATCGACGAGCTCGACCGCATGGGCCGCGCCGTCAGCGACCTGTTGGTTCTCGCCAAGGCCGAACAGCCCCACTTCCTTCGTCTCCAACCGGTCGACTACGGCGACCTCGCCGCCGACATCCTGGCCAGGCTCACGGCGCTGGCGCCTCGACGGTGGACGCTCGACGCGCCGCGACCGGGCGTCCTCGCCGGAGTCGCCGACGCCGACCGGCTGACTCCAGGCGATGCTCAACCTCGCCCTCAACGCCGCCCAGCACACCGCCGACGGCGACGAGATCGGCGTCGGTGTGGCAGTCGACTCGCCGGGGTGGGTCCGCCTGTGGGTTCGCGATCGTGGTACCGGGGTCGACCCGGAGGTGGTGGCCGGCCTGTTCGGCCGCTACGCCCGCGGGGGCAACGGTTACGCGGTGAATCACCACGACGGCGTCGGCCTCGGCTTGGCGATCGTCGACGCGATCGCCACCGCCCATGGTGGAACGGCCGAACACACGCCGACCCCGGGGTGCGGGGCGACGTTCACGATCCGCCTTCCGCTCGAACCGCCGAACGACGAGGTCCCGACATGACCAGGATCCTCATCGCCGAGGACGAGGAGCGGATCGTCGCCTTCCTCGAGAAGGGCCTGCAGGCCAGCGGCTACACGACGATGGCCGTGTCCAGCGGCACGGAGGCGCTGGCGATGGCGCGGGACGGGATGTTCGACCTCGTCATCCTCGATCTCGGGCTGCGTGGCCTCGACGGGCAAGCGGTGCTGCGGTCGATACGCAGCCGCGGCGACATGCTGCCGGTGATCATCCTCTCGGCCCGCGACGGCGTCGAGGACACCGTCGCCGGGCTCGAGAACGGCGCCGACGACTACATGACCAAGCCGTTCCGCTTCGAGGAGCTGCTCGCCCGCGTTCGCGTCCGCCTCCGCGACAACGGGCAGTCCGAGCCCTCCGTACTCAGCGCCGGATCGATCACGCTCGACCTGCGGATCGCGACGCAGCGTCCATCGACGACGGCGACGCTCCGCGGCGCTCGATCGAGCTGACGGCACGTGAGTTCGCCCTCGCCGAGACGTTCCTGCGCCACGCCGGCCAGGTGCTCACGCGAGAGCAACTGTTGTCGCACGTGTGGGGGTACCACTTCGACCCCGGCTCGAACGTCGTCGAGGTGTACATCCGGTACCTACGCCGGAAGCTCGGCGCCGACACGATCGAAACGGTACGCGGGATGGGCTACCGGCTGCGCACCTGAGAAGGTGGCGGGGGCCGTGGTGTCCGGTGGCGGAACCGGACACCACAGCCCGCTCGCGTTTTCGTCGGCGGGAACTGACGACGCGAGCACGAAGCATTTCTGCTCGGCGCTCAGCCTGCCTTGGCGAGATGGCCCTGAGATGAACCAAACCTGAGAACCTTCTCATCTCCGGCCCGCCGCCGTCGCCGACGACCGATGGGTGTTTTCATGACGATTCGGTCATGAGAACACCCATCGGTTGTAGGATCGTGGGTCGACAACAGTCTGGGCACCGCCCAGACCCAAGCAACCGGTCGCTCGCCGAAGACCGCTGGTCCAGTGATGGGTAATGGGTCATCCCCGCCAGCCGAGGTGCACGCCCCACGCGCTTTCCGTGGAGCCTCGCCTGAACGCGAGAGCCCACGACGTGCGCGAAAGGAGGTGTGCACACATGACAACAAGCGATACAGCAAATCCCCGTCCCGACAAGGTCGCCATCGTCACCGAGATCGCCGGCAAGCTCTCGGCGGCCCCGGCGGTGTTCGTCTCCGAGTACCGCGGCATGACCGTCGGTGCTCTGGCGAGTCTGCGCGGTTCGCTGCGTGACGTCGGCGCCGAGCACAAGGTCTACAAGAACACGCTGGCCAAGCTGGCGGTTCGCGAGGCCGGCCTCGATGTCCTCGACGAATTGCTCGTCGGACCGACGTCGATCACGTTCACCGGCACCGACACCGTCGGCGCCGCCAAGGCGTTACACGGCGCGTCGCGAACGAACCCGTTGCTCGTGCTCAAGGGCGGCGCCTTCGGCGCCAACCTGCTCAGCGCCGACGACATCAAGGCGTTGGCCGAGTTGCCGTCCCGCGACGAACTGCTTGCCCGCTTCGCCGGCGCCTTGCAGGCGCCGCTGGTCAAGACCGCCGGGTTGTTGCAGGCACTGCCCCGCAACTTCGCCTACGGCCTGTCCGCCCTCATCGAGTCCAAAGAAGCGGCCTGAGTCGCCGCCCGACCACTTCAACCCACTCTCAATCTTCAACAAGGAAACGAACCACCATGGCTAACACCACCGAGATCCTCGATTCGATCTCCGAACTCACCGTGCTCGAGCTCAAGGAACTGCTCGACGCTTTCGAAGAGCGTTTCGGCGTCACCGCCGCCGCTCCTGTCGCCGTCGCCGCCGCTGCTCCGGCGGGTGGCGGTGAGGCCGCTGCCGCCGCCGAGGAACAGGACGAGTTCGACGTCGTCCTAACCGGCGCCGGCGCCCAGAAGATCCAGGTCATCAAGGTCGTGCGCGAGCTGACCAGCCTGGGTCTCAAGGAGGCCAAGGACCTCGTCGACGGCGCCCCCAAGCCCGTCCTCGAGAAGGTCGCCAAGGAGGCCGCCGAGGCGGCCAAGGGCAAGCTCGAAGAGGCCGGAGCCTCCGTCGAGCTGAAGTGACGTAGCTCTGTGTCAGCGAACACGACCGCCGAGGTCGTGTTCGCTGACACAGACGCCCAGGAGTCAGGCGGAGCTGCGGCCGACGCCCCGGCGCAGGCTGCCAGCTCGGCCGTAGGAGATCAGCAGCAGGAGGATCAGCACGCCGTAGGCGATTCGCCGGCCGGCGTCGGCGATGTCGATGATGCGCAGGATGCTCTCGGAGAAGACGAGGATCAGTGCACCGGCGATCGTTCCGCCATAGCCACCGCGTCCGCCGTAGATCGACGTACCGCCGACAACCACGGCGGCGACGGAGCCGAGTTGATACTCGTCACCACTGCCGAAGAAGCTCGATCCCGTGTAGCCGGTGATGAGCACACCCACGACTGCAGCGCACAGGCCCGACGCCACGTACAGCCCGATCACTGTCCAGCCGACACGGACACCGGCGTATCGGCTCGCCGTGCGGTTGAGTCCCACGGCGTACACCCGGCGACCCGGTGCCGTTCGCCGCAGGATGAAGATGACGACGGTACTGAGGACGATCCACAGGATCATCGAGTACGGCAGGAAGTCCCACAGCCGACCGTTCGCCGCCTTGCCGAGCAGCGGGCTCCCCGAGCCCTTCGGTGATCCGCCGCTGTACAACAGGGCAACCCCTGTGAGGATCGTGAACGAGGCCAGCGTCATGATGATGTCGGGCAGCCGCAGCACGTGGATGAGCACGCCGTTGACAAGGCCGACGGCCAGCCCGATCAGCAGCGCGAGGACAACCGCCAACCAGATCCGCCCGTCGTTGCCGGCCACTGTGGCCGCGACGACCAGGTTGACGAACGTGATCACGGCGGAGACCGACAGGTCGATACCGCCGATCAGCATCACCAGCGTCTGGCCGATGGCGACGATGCCTAGCATCGCTGCCAGCACCAGCAGCGTCCCGAGCTGGCGCATGTCGGCGTAGCTCGGCGAGATCCACACGGCGATGCCGTAGATCGCCACCGCCAACACGTACGGCAACCAGGCGCGCCAATGAGCCCCGAGGTGCTCGATCCAAGCCGCTTGTTCCCGCCGTGGCGCTGTGGTCATGGGCGAGGACACATCGCTCGATGCTTCCACGGTCATGTCGCCCCCGCGTCAACTCGGCGCCGGGTGATCTCCGACACCGTGACGGCGAGCACGAGCACGGTGCCGGCCACGATGAACTGCCAGTACGTCGACACGCCGGCGAGGAACAGGACATTGGGGAGCGTGCCGATGACGAGGGCACCGGCCACGCTGGCGGCGACGCTGGCCCGCCCGCCGCTGAGCAGCGCCCCGCCGAGGGCAACCGCGGCGATGGAGTTGAGCGTAAAAGGGTCGCCGATGCGTGGATCGCCCGATGTCGCCTGCATCGTCAGGAACAGGCCGCCGATCGAGGCGAACAGCCCACAGAGGACGAATGCCACCACCTTCGTGCGCGCCACCTGGACCCCGCTCTCGTACGCGGCCCGCTCGTCGCCGCCCACTGCCAACAGCCGGTAGCCGAGGCGCGAACGCGAGATCGGCCACCACAGCAGGCCGGGCACGGCGACGAGCGCGATGAAGGCGACGGAGATCGGCCCGACCCGCTGATGCGGGAAGTCGGCAAACCCACTGGAGACGAACCCGCCGGGCTGTGGCAGGACGTACAGGGCCAGCCCGGCAAGGATCGACCACGACGCCAGCGTCACGATGATCGCCGGGAGCCTGAGATAGCCGACGAGCATGCCGTTGACGAGGCCGGCGGCGAGACCGACGCTGAGGCCCATGGCAACGCCCCACGCCACCCCACCGGGGCCAGTGCCCATCGTCGTCGCCACGACCACGTTGGTGAGCGCGACGATCCCGGCCACAGAGAGGTCGAACCCGCGGCTCATCACCACGATTGTCTGGCCGATGGCGACGAACACGAGGGGAAGTCGCTGAGCCAGCAGCGTGGCCACCCGGTCGAGGGTCATCGTTCCGGGATCGAGCGCAAGGTAAGTCCCCACCGTGAGGACGAGCAGACCGTAGGCGGCGATCGTCGAGACGTCGATCGCCCCTCCGAAGCGCACCCGACGGTGCGCCGCGAGCGCTACGTTCACGAAGCGACCCCAACGGTTCCACCGCCGGCGGCGACGTTCATGACTGCTTCCTCGGTGAGTCCGTCACTGGCAAACTCGGCGGCGATCGATCCCTCGACCATCACGAGCACGCGATCGCAGAGCCCGATCAGTTCGGTGAGTTCGGTCGACAGGATGAGCACCGCAACCCCCTTGTCCGCCTCGGCTCGGATGATTCGGTAGATCTCCTGTTTGGTGGCGATGTCGACGCCGCGAGTTGGATCGGCGAGGAGCAGCACGGTCGGTTCGGCACCCAACCAGCGGGCGAGGATGACCTTCTGTTGGTTGCCGCCGGACAGGTTTGCCAACATCTGTTCCGGGTCGGTCGGTCGCACGCCGAGCGCCGAGGTTGCCGAGCGCGCCCGGGCTCGTTCGAGTCGGCGTTGGATGACGGTGGCGCGCGTGAAGCGGTCGAGCAGCGGAAGCGTCACGTTCGCCCGCACGGTGAAGTCGAGATGCCCGCCTTCGGACTTGCGATCCTCCGGCACGAGGGCGAGTCCCGCGGCGACCGCTACGCCGGGATGCCGGAACGGCCCGCGATGGCGGCCGACGTCGAGACGCCCTGTAGCGCGACGCAGGCCGAACAATCCTTCGAGGAGGGTCGTCTGGCCCTGTCCCTGCAGGCCGGCGAGCCCGCAGACCTCACCTGGGTAGAGCACCAGGTCAATGCCGGACACATTGGTGCCGACGACGCCAAATTCGACAGCACGCAGCGCCGGCTGAAGATCGGCGCTGCGGACGACCGTGGGCGGACGAATCGGGAACTGACTCTCGACGGTGCGCCCGACCATCATCCGCACGACGTGGTCGCGCTCAGCGTTGGCGCGGTCGACCTCGCCGGAGTTGCGTCCGTCCTTGAGTACGGCGATGCGGTCGGCGATGGTGAACACCTCTTCGAGGCGGTGGCTGATGAACACGACCGCACAGCCGCGCTGGCGGAGCCCACGGATGACCTCGAAGAGGCGTTCCACCTCGTGTTCGCGTAGGCCCGACGTCGGTTCGTCGAGCACGAGGATGCGTGGCGTCCGAGCCATCGCCTTGGCGATCTCGACGAGCTGACGCTCGGCGAGCGAGAGCCGGCGAACAGCTAGCCGGGTGTCGAGTGGGATGCCGAGCAGCTCGAGCAGCTCGGACGTGCGACGATTCAACGCTCCACGGTCCACCAGGCCGAAGCGGCGCGGCTCACGACCGATGAGCACGTTGGCCGCCACGTTCATCTCCGGGAACAACGACAGCTCCTGGGCAACCCGGGCGATGCCCAGCTCCTCGGCATGCCGCGGGGTCAACGCATCGTGGTCGACCCGGTCGATTTCGATCGTCCCGGCATCGGGGGCGATCACCCCCGTGAGCACCTTCACCAACGTTGACTTGCCGGCGCCGTTCTCACCGAGCAGCGCAAGCACCTCGCCGGCGCGGATCGTCAGATCCACGCCGGCCAGTGCGTTGGTGAAGCCGAAGCTCTTGGAGATCCCCCGCAGGTGCGCTGCCACCGGCGCACATGCGTTAGGGGTCGACGAGGTCACCTCCCCGGTCCTCGAAACCCGAGGATCAGGAGAGCAGCTCGGCGATCACGTCGTCTGGCAGATCCGTCGGCAGCCACAGCGAGTCGGGCTGGTCCGTTCGGACGCTGTCGGCGAGATTGTCCTGGTCGATGACCGGCAACGGAATGTTGACCTCCTGGCCGGGGTCCTCACCTCCGAGGGCGGCGATGCCGACCTCGAGGGCGCGCACCACGATCGAGGGTGGCTGCGAAGGCGCCACCGATGTCCATCCCGAGGCCTCGTTGAGCTCAGCCCATTTCTTGAGGAACTGGTTGAGGCCCTCTCCTGGAACAGGCAACGGGTCGCGGCCGGCCGCTTCGAGCGCCTGCAGGGCGCCGAGCGACATCGCGCCGCCCTGCGAGTAGATGCCGGTGACGTCGGGGTTGGCGGCCAGCAGGTCGGCTGCCGCCGCCCGCCCCTGCGCCAGGTCCCAGTCGGCGTTTGCCTCACCGACGATCTCGATTCCGGCCTCGTCGAGCACCGCCTTGGCCGCTTCCCAACGGCTTTCACTCGTCGGGTTGCCGGCCACCCCGTGCAAGGCGATCACCGAGCCGCTACCACCCATCGCCTCGACCAGCCACTCGGCGCCGATCGTGCCGAACTCGGCCTGGTCGGTGTTGACGCGGATTCCGGCGGGCGTGCTTGCCGTACCGTCGAACGAGACGACGAGGACGCCGGCCTCATGAGCCCGTTCGAGCTCGGCGTTGACGGCCGTCTCGGACACGGCGTCGACCAGCAACAGGTCCACGCCGCTGGCGACGAGGTCACTGATCTGCGAGTTCTGCGCGGAGACGTCGTTGTTGGCGTTGGTGACCAGCAACTCCTCGACGTCGTCGCGTTGGGAGACGGCGTACTCGAGCTCGGCGACCATCTGGGCACGCCAGGAGTTGCCGACGAAACCGTTGGCCAGTCCGACCGTGTAGGGGCCTTCCTTGGGCTCGACCATGTAGGTGGAGTCCCCCGCCGGCACGGTGGTCGCCGACACGTTGAACCCGGCACCGATGGCGGCGATGACCACGGCGCCGGTGACCAGCACCGTCCGCATCGTGGGCGACCTCCGCCGCCGTGTTTGCGTTGACCTCGAACCCCTCACGGTGTCTCCTCTCTGGATGAGCTCGTCTGGCGACGGCGGTCGTCGAACCCGGTTTGCGGTCTGGCGAAGCCCCCGGCCGCCGCCTGTCGCCATATCTAGGTTGTCCACGTATGTGGACACAGTTCGGTATGGTGTACAGTATCATGAGCTTCGTCGGGCCGACCTGTCAAGGGTGTCGTCGCTCGAAAGCGCCAACGGCACAGCAATCAAGGAGACGCCAGCGGTGGTCGAGCAGACGAGTGAGCGCGATGCCAAGTCGGCAGTCCGCACGATCCAGATCCTCGAGCGACTTGCCGAGGGCGACGCCCCGACGCTCGCCGAATTGGCCCGCGACCTCGACGCCCCGAAGAGCAGCCTTCACGTCGTCGTGCAGACACTGATTCGCCGCGGCTGGGTGCGACGCGACGAAGCCGGACGACTGGCGATCGGCGTTCGCGCCGTGCGCGTCGGCACGGCATACGTCGACGGCGATCCAGTCGTCGCCCTCACCGCGCCGGTCCTCGACGCCCTGGTGGCCGAACTCGACGAGACGGTGCACCTCGGCCGACTCGACGGCACCGACATCGTGTACCTAGCCAAGCGTGAGTCGACCCAACAGCTTCGGCTCTTCTCGGCCGTCGGCCGCCGGCTCCCGGCGTACACGACGGCGCTCGGCAAGGCGTTGCTCGCCGGCCTTCCGGACGACCAACTCGACGATCACCTTCCGGCCGGCTCGAAGCGATGACCGAGGCGACGATCACGGATCGCCGCGAGCTACGCACCAAGCTCGATGAGATCCGCGAGCGTGGCTGGTCGAGCGACGAAGGCGAGAACGCCATCGGCATCGCCTGTCTCGCCGTTGCGCTGCCCTCGCCGACCCACCGTATGACGCCCTGTCGTGCTCGGTGCCGGCAATGCGCTTCGGCCCGGAGCGGCGTCAGGAAACGCTGGCTGCGCTGATGCGGGCGCGCGACACGATCGTCAGCCACCCAACGATCGGCTGAGCGGGCGGTGACGACGACCCGCGTCTTGACAGCACGAAGCGACGGTCGTCAACATTGGCCGCGTACACCATATCGAACCTCGTCCACTCATGTGGACAGGAGGAAACGGCACGGATGGCCCGATTCAGTCGACTCGACACCCTCGTGGTGACGCTCCGCAGTGGCCTGATGCCGCTGTTCTTCGATCCCGATGCGACCACGGCGATTCGCCTCGTCGAAGCGCTCGACGCCGCCGAAGTCCGTGTCATCGAGTTCACCAACCGAGGTGACGGCGCCCACCTGGTCTTCACCGAGCTCGAGCAGGAGTGCCGGCGGCGGATGCCCGGGTCGTGCTCGGCGTCGGGTCGGTGCTCGATGCCGGCACGGCGTCGATGTACCTCAACCTCGGCGCGTCGTTCGTCGTGTCGCCGACGTTGTCGGCGGAGGTGGCGGCGGTGTGCAACCGGCGCAAGGTTGCCTACATGCCCGGGTGCGCCACGCCGACCGAGGTCGCCCGTGCCGAGGAGCTCGGTTGCGAGATCGTCAAACTCTTCCCGGCCCGGCTCGGCGGCCCACAGTTGATCAGCGATCTCCTCGCGCCCTGCCCGTGGTCGCGGATCATGCCGACGGGCGGGATCTCGCCCGATCGTGAGTCGCTGACGTCTTGGTTCGGCGCCGGGGCGGCGTGCGTCGGGATCGGGTCGCAACTGTTCCCGGCCACCGAGGTGCAGGAGGGTCGCTGGGATGCGATCACCGAGCGCGCCAGAACCACCCTCGACCTGATCGCCGAGTGCCGCCCCCCGCTCGAAGAAGTCATGGGCCTGACGATCAAGCACCCAGACGAGGCGCGCTGGGATTGCGTCGCCCTCGGCGAGGTGATGCTGCGCCTCGACCCGGGCGCCACTCGCATTCGCACCGCCCGCACGTTCGACGTCTGGGAAGGTGGCGGCGAGTACAACGTGGCGCGCGCCCTGCGACGATGTTTCGGCTTGCGCACCGCCGTCGTGACCGCGCTCGTCGACAACGACGTCGGACGACTCGTCGAGACGCTGATGCACGCCGGCGGCGTGGACACGAGCCACGTCTGTTGGCAGCGCTTCGATGGCTTCGGCAGCGCGGCCCGGGTGGGCCTCAACTTCACGGAGCGAGGCTTCGGGCTTCGACCGGCCCGCACCGTGTACGACCGCGGGCACACCGCGGCGGCGGCAATGCAACCTGGCGACATCGACTGGCGGCGGTTGTTCGACGTCGAGGGCGTGCGCTGGCTGCACACGGGCGGCATCTTCGCTGCCCTCTCCTCATCTACCGCGGACGTACTGTTCGAGGCCCTCCAAGCCGCCAAGGCTGCGGGCACCGTGGTCTCCTACGACCTCAACTTCCGCGCCGGGCTGTGGGCGAATCAGGGCGGCCGGGATCGAGCCGTCGAGGTCAACCGCGCGCTCGTCCCCTACGTCGACGTGATGCTCGGCAACGAGGAGGACTTCAGTGCCGCCCTCGGATTCGAGGTCAAGGGCCTCGACGAGGACCTGTCCGAGCTCGATCCGACGAACTTCAAGGCGATGATCACCGAGGTGATCGACACCTATCCGAACCTGCGGGTGGTCGCCACGACGTTGCGGCGGGCCACGACAGCGAATCGCAATGATTGGGGCGCGGTCGCCTACGCCGACGGCGCTTTCCACCACGCCACGACACGCCCCGACCTGGACATCTTCGATCGTGTCGGCGGCGGTGACGGGTTCGCCTCCGGTTTGATCTACAGCCTGCTGGCGGACAAGCCGGTGGCGACCGGCGTCGAGTACGGTGCCGCCCACGGCGCCTTGGCGATGACGACCCCAGGCGACACCTCGATGGTGACGCTCGACGAGGTCGAAGCGGCAATGCGGGCGCGCACCGTTCGCGCTGTGCGGTAAGGGGGACGCGCGCGTTGAAGATCGAACAAGCACGGACGGTGCTCACCTGTCCCGGGCGCAACTTCGTCACCGTGGTCATCGAGACCGAGGATGGCGTGCGTGGCGTCGGCGACGCCACGCTCAACGGCCGCGAGCTCGCCGTGGCCAGCTATCTGGACGACCACGTCCTGCCGCTGCTCATCGGCCTCGACGCCCGCTCGATCGAGGACATCTGGCACTCCCTGTACAAGGGCGCCTACTGGCGTCGCGGCCCAGTGACAATGACGGCGATCGGCGCAATCGACATGGCCCTGTGGGACATCAAGGGCAAGTGCCTCGGCACGCCGGTGTACAACCTGCTCGGCGGACGAGCCCGCGACGGCGTGACGGTGTACGGCCACGCCAACGGGGCGACGATCGAGGAATCTGTCGAGGCGGTCGGCCGGTACGTAGAGGCCGGGTACAAAGCCGTGCGCGTGCAGTCCGGCCTGCCCGGCCTCAGCCAGCCCTACGGCGTCGGCCGCGGCGACCTCTTCTACGAGCCCGCCGAGATCGATCGCCCGATCATCGAGACGTTCGACAGCGGCCCCTACCTCCGCGGCGTGCCGAGACTGTTCGAGGCCGCGCGCGCCGCGATCGGGTGGGACGTCGATCTGCTCCACGACGTGCACCACCGCCTCACGCCGCGCGAGGCGGCCCAGCTCGGCGTCGCCCTCGAGCCGTACCAACTGTTCTGGCTCGAGGACCCGGTCGCCGCCGAGCTGCAGGAATCCCTACGGCTGATTCGCCAGCACACCCTCACTCCGATCGCCATCGGGGAGGTGTTCAACACGGTGTACGACTGCCAGCAGCTGATCTCCGAACAGCTCATCGACTACATCCGGATGACGGTGGCCCATTCTGGAGGACTCACGCACCTGCAACGCGTCGCCCACTTCGCCGAGCTGTACCACGTCCGCACGGGGTGTCACGGGCCGACCGACCTGTCCCCGATCAACCTGGCCGCCTGCCTGCACTTCCAGACTGCGGTCCACAACTTCGGCATCCAGGAGTACATGCGTCACCCCGAGCTGGCGGCCGAGGTCTTCGACGTCGGGTACTGGCTGGAGGACGGCATGCTCCACCTCGATGAACGGCCCGGCCTGGGCGTCAACTTCAACGAAGAGCGCGCCGCCGACTACCCCTACTGCCGCGCCTACCTACCCGTCGCCCGCCGCGGCGACGGCGGCGTGCACAGCTGGTGAGGGCGTCCGGTCGACCCATTCCTTCAAGGTCCGGTGCGGCGGTGGATGGTTTGCGTCAGAACCACGACCCGATCGAGGTCGGCGGGCTGACACAAACCGGGCGGCATTTGTTTCATCGCTGCCGAGCAATGAGCGACAGCATCGCCAACGTTAAAGCACGACGAGGTTGCCAGTCTCGGCGTTGCGCGCTGCGCTCACCGGAATTCGGCGGTCGAACGTGACGAAGCGGCCACCCCGGGCTGTCGCCAGCGCGAGCAGGTACACATCGGTGACCTGCTGTGGGCCGTGGATCCGGCGTTGGTCCACGATCTCGGGGTCGAGGAGGCTGATCGAGCTGGGCCAGAACTCGTGGTACTCGGTTCGGCATGCCTGATCGAGAAGCCGGATGGCGTGGGCCGGCGTGACTGGATTGACGTAGCCCGACTGGCAGATGATGCGCACGAATCCGTTCTGCGTGATCGCGCACGACGCCCACCCCGAGTCAGCCTCCGCCTCGAACCACTCCCGGGTACGCCGGTGATCGTGATGATCGCTGTCAAGCATGGCGAGGAGCACGTTGACGTCGAGCAGCGACCTCACACTCCGTGTTCCTCGCGGAGGCGGTCGATCAGCTCGTTGGTAACGACACCGCCGCGGTGGGGCAGCGGTCGAAATCCGAGGAACTCAGGCTCACCATCCGCCTCGATTCCGACGGCGCCGGTCAATGCCTCCCGTGCCAGGTCGGACACGACTTTGCCAATCGTTCGGCGCTCTCGTCGCGCCCGTTCTCGAGCCGCGATCAACACGTCGTCGTCGAGGTCAAGGGTGGTGCGCATGCATCAGATGCTACCGCATCACTCACCCCCAGCGGATCGAGCGTCTCCGCCTCGCGGTCGCTCAGGCGGTGGCGGTGACGTCAGGGCGCAGGCGGTTGGTGTCGACGTGAACGCCGGGGCCCATCGTCGATGACACCGTGATCTTGCGCAGGTAACGGCCCTTCGCCGACGCCGGCTTGGCCCGGTTGAGCTCGTCGATGACGGCGCGGAAGTTGGTCTCCAGCGCGGCCGGCTCGAAGCTGGCCTTACCGAGCGGGACGTGGATGTTGCCGTAGCGATCGGCGCGGTACTCGACCTTGCCGCCCTTGAACTCGCTCACGGCCCGGCCGACGTCCGTGGTCACCGTGCCGGTCTTCGGGTTGGGCATCAGACCGCGGGGGCCGAGGGCCCGGCCGAGACGCCCGACGAGCGGCATCATGTCCGGCGTGGCGATGGCCACGTCGAAGTCGAACTTGCCGGCCTCGACCTGGGCGGCGAGGTCGTCGGCGCCGACGATGTCGGCACCGGCGTCGCGCGCCTCCTGGGCAGCCTCGCCGGCGGCGAAGACGGCAACCCGCACGTCCTTGCCGGTGCCTGATGGCAGGGCGACCGTTCCGCGCACCATCTGGTCGGCCTTGCGCGGATCGACGCCGAGGCGGACGGCGACGTCGACGGACTCGTCGAACTTCGCCGACGCCATGTTCTTGACGATCCCCAGCGCCTCGGCCGGCGCGTAGAACTGGTCACGATCGAACGTCTTGGCGGCGTCCGTGTGCTTCTTACCCGACATGATGTCTCCCTCGGTGAGTGGGTCCGCCAGGCGAGGTCGTCCTGGACCGGACGGTTGTAAGTCTATGGATGTCTCAGATGCGAGCGACGAGGCGCCAGCCGAGGAGCGTCCAGGATCGGCCTGCGTGGCCGGGGAACGCAATGATCAGCCGACTTCGATTCCCATCGAACGGGCGGTACCCCGCACCTGCTGCTTGGCGGCGTCGAGGTCATAGGCGTTGAGGTCGGGCATCTTGATCTCGGCGATCTCGGCGACCTGCGCATCGGTGACCCGCCCGACCTTCGTCTTACCCGGCTCACTCGACGCCTTCTCGAGCCCGGCCCGCTCGCGCAGGAGGACCGGTGTCGGAGGTGTCTTGAGGATGAACGTGAACGTGCGGTCCTCGAAGATCGTGATCTCGACCGGCACGATCGTGCCCGACTGGTTCTCGGTGGCGGCGTTGTAAGCCTTGACGAAGTCCATGATCGCCACGCCGTGGGGGCCGAGGGCGGTGCCGACGGGCGGCGCCGGGCTGGCCTTGCCCGCGGGGATCTGGATCTTGACGATCGCAGCAACCTTCTTCTTGGCCATGACAGTGTTCTCTTTCCTTGAGTCCTAGACCGTCGCCGTCAGAGCTTGGCGACCTGGCTGAAGTCCATCTCGACGAGCGTCTCGCGTCCGAAGATGTTCACCAGCACCTTGAGCTTCATGTGGTCGGCGTTGATCTCGGCGATCTCGCCGGAGAAGTCGGCGAACGGGCCTTCCTTGACGCGCACGCTCTCGCCGACCTCGTACTCGAGTCGCGGCTTGGTCCGCGTCGTCTGCTCGGCGCCGTCGCCCTTGGCCGACAGGAACGTGAGCACCTCGCGGCGAGTGAGCGGGGTCGGCTTCTGACCCTGGCGGCTCTGGCCCACGAAGCCGGTCACGCCGGGTGTGTTGCGAATGCAGTACCACGACGAGTCGTCCATGCGGCAGCGCACGAGCAGGTAGCCGGGGAACACCTTGCGCTGAACGGTCTGCTTCTTGCCGCTCTTGAACTCGACGACGTCTTCCATCGGGATGACGACCTCGAAGATCTTGTCCTCCATGTTCATGCTCTGGATGCGTGCATGGAGATTGGCGGTGACCTTCTTCTCGTAGCCCGACTGGGTGTGCACGACGAACCACTCGCCGGGGCGCGTCGACGGGTCGTCGACCGGTTCGGCGGGGACCTCCTCCGCTTCCACATCGGTCGACTCGGCATCGGCATCGGCGGCCGTTGTGGTGGCATCGAGGACGACCGGCTCGTCGGCGTCGGCCACGGAGTCGGAGAAGGCGTCGAGCTCGGCCTCGTCGGTGATCTCCACGCCGAGGGCGGCGGCCTCGTCGGCCACCTCGTCGCCTTCGGCGTACTCGTCGGGCACGACCTCGATGGCATCGACCTCGGGCAGGTGGTCGCCGTTCTCGCCGAACTTCTCGGCCACCGGCTCCTCGAGCGGCGGCTCCTCTTCGATGAGGTCGTCACTGGTGTCGTCATCGGTCGACTCTTCGTCGACGACGACATCAACCTCGTCGTTGGTCGACTCGTCGTCGGTCGACTCGTCGTCGGCGTCGAGAACGCTCTCTACGAGCTCCTCGAGGTCGCCGTTCAGTTCGCTTTGCTCACTCATCCGTACAACCACCTGGAGAGGAAGCCAAAGATGTAGTCGAGACCGCCGACCAGGGCCATGTACACGAGGACCGTGCAGACGACGATGATCGAGTAGCGGATGACCTCCTCGCGCGACGGCCAGGCGACCTTGCGCATCTCGTCGCGGACCTCGCGGAGGTACTGGGCCGGGCCGACGCGCTCCGACTTGGCGCCGGGCGAACGCGAGACGCGTGTGGGCGCGCCCTTCTCATCGATCGCGCCCATGCGGCGCAACGTGCGCTTCTGCTCGCGGTTGAGATCATCAAGTGACATGTGTTCCGGACTTCTTCAAAGGCTGTTGGGCAGGGCAGGAGGGACTCGAACCCCCGACCGTCGGTTTTGGAGACCGATGCTCTACCAACTGAGCTACTGCCCTCTGCGGGGAGATCAGGCTAGCGGGCACGGGACGGGGTAGCTCAGCGGGTCTCCTTGTGCAGCGTGTGCTTGCGCTCGTGGCTGCAGTACTTCTTCATCTCCAGGCGCTCACGGTCGTTGATCTTCGACTTCATCGTGATGTAGTTGCGCCGCTTGCACTCTGTGCACTCGAGGGTGATCTTCACCCGCTTCTCGCTCTTCGGCATGGTTCAGCTCACTCTTTTACTTGATGATTTTGGTGACGCGGCCGGCGCCGACGGTGCGGCCGCCTTCGCGGATGGCGAAGCGGAGGCCTTCGTCCATGGCGATCGGCTTGCCCAACTCGACGGTCATCGCGATGTTGTCACCAGGCATCACCATCTCCGTCCCCGACGGGAGTTCGATCGTGCCGGTGACGTCGGTCGTGCGGAAGAAGAACTGCGGCCGATAGTTGTTGAAGAACGGCTTGTGACGGCCACCCTCGGCGGCGGTCAACACGTACACCTGACCCTCGAAATTGGTGTGCGGCGTGATACTGCCCGGCTTGCACAACACCTGACCACGCTCCACATCCTCCTTCTTCGTCCCCCGCAACAACGCACCGATGTTGTCACCGGCCTGACCCTGATCCAAGATCTTGCGGAACATCTCCACACCGGTACACGTCGTCTTCTGCGTATCACGCAACCCGACAATCTCGATCTCGTCACCCGTGTGGATCGTCCCCTGCTCCACCTTCCCGGTGACCACCGTCCCCCGACCCGTGATCGTGAACACATCCTCGATCGGCATCAAGAACGGCTTATCCAAATCACGCTGCGGCTCCGGCACCGACGTATCCACCGCATCCATCAACTCCATGATCTTGGCCTGCCACTCGACATCCCCCTCCAACGCCTTCAACGCCGACACCCGCACCACCGGCGCATCATCACCAGGGAACTCGTACTCGGTCAACAACTCCCGCACCTCCAACTCAACCAGATCCAACAACTCCTCGTCATCGACCGCATCGGCCTTGTTGAGAGCGACCACGATGTAGGGCACCCCGACCTGACGAGCCAGCAACACGTGCTCACGGGTCTGGGGCATCGGACCATCCGTCGCCGCCACCACCAGAATCGCCCCATCCACCTGCGCCGCCCCGGTGATCATGTTCTTGATGTAATCCGCATGACCAGGCATATCGACATGCGCGTAATGCCGATTCTCCGTCTCATACTCGATATGAGCAATCGAAATCGTGATCCCCCGCGCCTTCTCCTCCGGCGCCTTATCAATCGAATCAAACGGCGTGTACTCCGCCAAACCCTTCTCAGCCAACGTCTTACTGATCGCCGCCGTCAACGTCGTCTTCCCATGGTCAATATGACCCATCGTCCCCACATTCACATGCGGCTTCGTACGCTCAAACTTCGCCTTACTCATGGCTGTGATCGACCTTTTCCTTACTGTTGATTGGGCTGCTGATTGATGGTGGTGTGGTAGCGGCGATCGGGATCGAACCGATGACCTTCCGATTATGAGCCGGATGCTCTGACCAACTGAGCTACGCCGCCGTAGCGGGGTTTCTAGCGTGCCGACGACCCGGACCAACGATGTCCCGACCGCACGGTCGAGCCCTCTGTGGGAATCGAACCCACGACACCAGCCTTACCATGGCTGTGCTCTACCGACTGAGCTAAGAGGGCGCTCGCGGATACACACCCGAGCAGGGGACCCGGGCGCGAACCAGCGTGACAGCATAGCGCCGGCGGTCTCGATCCACGCCGTGACCTGGGGACGACGGCCAATCGCCCCGATTCGCGGAGCGTGGCCGCCGCTACCCTCGGCTGCCGTGTCCCGAATCAGCCTGCGCACGGCCGTCGGCGACGATGCCGAGGCGATTCGGGCGATCTACAACCACGAGGTCACCGCCACGACTAGCACGTTCGACCTCGTGCCCCGCTCACTCGCCGATCAGCAGCGCTGGCTCGAAGCTCGGGCCGGCGCATTCGCCGCAATCGTTGCTGTGGACGAAGTCGCTCCCGGGTCGCCGATCGCCGGATTCGCGTCGCTGTCCCCGTACAAGGACCGGGCCGCGTACTCGACGACCGTCGAGGACTCCGTGTATGTCGACCGCCGGTCGAGCGGTCGCGGCGTCGGCACCCTGCTGCTCACCCGGCTCGTCGACATCGCCAGGGAGTCGGGATTCCACGCCGTGATGGCGCGCATCGAAGCCGGCGGTGCGGCTTCGCGCGCCCTCCACGCCAAGTGCGGCTTCGAGCTCGTCGGCATCGAGCGGCAGGTCGGGCGCAAGTTCAACCGCTGGCTCGACGTCGCCGTGATGCAACGCCTGCTGTAGACCTGGCGCCATGTTGCCGCTACGTATGGCCGAACGGCTCGACGCCCTGGCCGGCGAACCGGTCGATGTGCACGACAAGGCACTGCACGGCATCGGCGACATGACGCTTGGCGACATTGGCGACCTCGGCTTGAACATCGTCCGCGGGGACACCCCGCTGCCACTGCTCACGGTGGAATGGGAGGCGTTGCTCTCCAACGTCGGGCGGATGCAGACGTACTGCGACGCCCACGGCTGTCTGTTCGCTCCCCATGGAAAGACGACGATGGCTCCTCAGGTGTGGGCCGAGCAGCTGGACGCCGGTGCGTGGGGAATCACCGTGGCCGACGTCAGGCAACTCGGTGTTGCGGTCGCCTTCGGCGTGCCGAGGGTGCTCGTCGCCAACGAGGTCACCGCCGCTCACGATCTCGCCACCCTTGCTGCCGCTGTTTCGACCGGCGAGAGCGAGATGTTCGTGTTCGTCGACAGCGCTCGCAGTGTGAGCCTGCTTGCCGAGGAACTGCGCCGGGCGAAGGCACCGACCCTCAACGTCTTTGTCGAGCTCGGCCTGCCGGGCGGCAGATGCGGCGTGCGCACCGATGAGGAGCTCGACGACGTCCTTGCCACGATCGCCGGCACAGGCCCGGCGTTGTCATGTGTTGGCATCGCCGGCTTCGAGGGGATCGTCGACACCGCCGACTCACCGACGGTCGACCTGTTCGTTGCCCGACTCCTCGATGCGAGCAAACGGATTGGATCGACGTCGAATGAGCCGGTTCTGGTGTCTGCCGGCGGAAGCATCTTCTTCGATCGTGTCGTCGACGGCATCCTCGATGCCGATCTTCCCGACACTCGGCTCGTGCTGCGATCCGGCGCCTACGTGACTCACGACGATGGTGTGTACGCCAGCGACTCGCCGTTCACCGGCGCCGACGCGTTCGCGGCGGCGCTGGAGCTGTGGTCGAGCGTTCTGTCACGCCCCGAGCCCGGTCGGGCGGTGCTCGGCCTCGGTCGCCGCGACGCCCCCTTCGACGCCGGACTGCCGGTGGTACGCCGCGTCGTCACCGGGGGCGATGATCCGGTCGCGGCCGACGGCTACGTCATCGCCAAGCTCAACGACCAGCACGCCTACCTCGACGTTCCGCCTGACGCCGTCATCCAGCCCGGCGACCTCGTGAGCTGCGGAGTGTCCCACCCCTGCAGCGCATTCGACCGATGGCGGACGGTGCTGACGGTCAACGGCGACCTCGACGTCACGGGCGCGATCCGCACGTACTTCTAGATTCTGGGCTAGTCGCGGAAGTTCTGGAACTGGACGGGGATGCCGAGGTCGGCGGCCTTGATCGCCGCGATCGCCGCCTGCAGGTCGTCACGCTTCTTGCCCTGGACGCGCACGGCGTCGCCTTGGGTCTGGCTGGACACGCCCTTCGGCGCCTTGTCCTTGACCAGCTTGTTGATCTCCCGCGCCTTGTCGCCGGAGATGCCGACGCTGAGCGTGGCGACCTGGCGCACCGTGTTCTGGGTGGCCTCCTCGACCTTGCCGTAGTCGAGGCCCTTGAGCGAGACGCCGCGCTTGACGAGCTTCTCCTCGAACACCTGACGCAAGGCGGTCAGGCGATCCTCGCTGACGGTGCGAAGGGTGAACGTCAACTCGGTCTGGTCGATCTCGGAGTTCGTGTTCTTGAAGTCGAAGCGGGTGTTGATCTCGCGGCGCGCTTGGTCGACAGCGTTGCGGACCTCTTGGCGATCGACCTCGGAGACGACATCGAAGCTGGGCATAACCCGAGAATACTGCGAGCGACGAGGCGCCAGCCTTCGCCGGTGCGAGCGACGAGGCGCCAGCCGAGGAGCGTCCAGCCGCGGCCTACGTGGCCGGGGAACGGAATGACGGCCTGCGTGGCCGGGGAACGCAGTTTGGCCGGCGCCGCTAAGATCGCCAACCGCCCACACGGCACAGGGGTCGGTACCCAAGCGGCCAAAGGGAGCAGACTGTAAATCTGCCGGCATTGCCTACGGAGGTTCGAATCCCCCCCGGCCCACCCCATCTCCCGACCGATGGGTGTTTTCATGACGGATCGGTCATGAGAACACCCATCGGTTGCGTTTTCGGCTGGGGCGTGCCCGATGTCACGTCAGGTGTTGCTGCTGGTCTATCCTGCGCGGGCGGGCCGGGGGCCCGGGCGGAACTGCACAACACCGGGGGTATGCACGCCATGGCCATCACCGCGGAGGCACGACACGGATCGTCGGCGACCGCTGACACCGGCGTCGTCACAGTGGCCTCGCTCGCTCGCGACTGGGCACGGCGGGCACCCCATCAGGTGGCGATGCGCGAGAAGGACCTCGGCATCTGGCGGGAGCACACCTGGGACCGGGTGTGGAACGACATCGTCGACGCCGCCCACGCCCTCCTCGCCCTCGGTATCCAGCCGGGTGACCGCGTGTCGATCCATTCGGAGGATCGTCCAGAGTGGGTGGTGCTCGACATCGCCACGGTCGCCGTACGGGCGATCACGGTCGGGCTCTACCCGACGAACCCGGCAGCCGAGGTCGAGTACCTGCTCGGCGACTCCGGCGCCACCGTGCACCTCGCCGAAGACCAAGAGCAGGTCGACAAGGTGTTCGCCTCGCCGGCCACCGGCGCGGCGCTGAGACGGATCGTCTACCTCGAACCACGTGGGCTCGCCACGTACCAGGACGATCGCCTCGTCTCTTGGGACGACTTCCTCGAGATCGGCCGCCAGCACCGCGCCGAGAATGCGGGCGCCGTCGAACGGCGGATGGCCGAAGCGGGGATCGATGACGTCGTCACCCTCGTGTACACGTCGGGCACGACCGGCCCGCCCAAAGGGGCGATGCTGACCAATGCCAACTTCCAGTTCGTCGTCACCTCGCTGGTGAATCAGCCCGAGCGCGTGCCCGACGGCAAGTTGCCAGGACCGAACGATCTGGTCGTCACCTATCTGCCGCTGTGCCACGTCGCCGAGCGCATCTTCTCGACCTGGCACATGGTCGGTGCCGGCGTCGTGCTCAACTTCGCCGAGTCGATCGAGACGGTCACGACCAACCTGCGCGAGGTCCAACCCACCCTGTTCTTCGCCGTACCGCGCATCTGGGAGAAGCTCCACGCCGTGGTCCTGATCAAAGGCAACGACGCCAGCAGGACAAAGCGTCTCGTGTTCCGCCGCGGCATGAAGGCGGCGGCCAAGATCGGCCGAGCGAAGGTCGCCAACGGCGGGGAGCACACCGCCGGCAGCCGCGTGCGCTACGCCTTCTGGTATCCGCTCCTGTTCCGGCCGCTGCAGGAACGGATCGGCCTTCGTCGGTGCCGTCACGCATCGTCCGGGGCGGCGCCGATCGCCCCCGAGGTGCTCGAGTTCTTCATGGGCATCGGCGTCCCGATCTTCGAGCTCTACGGGATGACCGAGAACAGCGCGCTCGGGTCGCTGAACATGCCCGGTCACGTCAAGGTCGGCACCGTCGGCGTGCCGTATCCCGGAACGGAGGTGCGGCTCGACCCGGAGACGAACGAGATCCAGACCCGCCACCCCGGCACGTTCGCCGGCTACTGGGGCAAGCCGGAGAAGACGGCCGACACGATCACCGAGGACGGTTGGCTGCGCACCGGCGACGTCGGTGAGTGGGTCGACGGTGAATACCTGCGAATCGTCGATCGCATCAAACACATCATCATCACGTCGGGCGGCAAGAACGTGTCGCCGTCGGAGATCGAGAACGTGCTGAAGACATCGCCGTACGTCAAGGAGGCGATGGTGATCGGCGACGGACGCAAGTACCTCACCGCCCTGGTCGGCATCGAGTACGACACCGTCGGCGACTGGGCCTTGCGACGCAACATCCCCTACACGACGTATCGCGACCTCTCCGAGAAGCCCGAAGTCGTCGAGCTGATCCAGGGCGTCGTCAACCAGGCGAACACGAAGTTCGCCTCTGTCGAGCAGATCAAGAAGTTCCGGCTGATCCCCAAGGAGCTCGACCACGAAGATGGTGAGTTGACGGCGACGCAGAAGATCAAGCGCGAGGCCATCGGCAAGGCGTTCGGCGACCTGATCGACTCCATGTACTGATGGGACTGCCTGGCTCGTTCGCGACCATCGTGATCGCGCAAGCTGAAACGTCCGCGGCGGGGCTGCAGGGGCTCGACCGGTTCCTCTACACGTTCGCGCTCGGGCTCGCCACTGGCTCGATCTACGCCCTTGTCGCCCTCGGCTTCGTCCTCGTGTTCAAGGCGACACAGGCGGTCAACTTCGCCCAGGGGGCGATCGCCCTCGTCACTGCCTGGTTCTTCTCCCTCGTCCTTGTCGACTGGGCGATCCCCGGCCGGTGGATCGACGCCAACCGTTACGTCGAGTGGTTCCTGTCGCTTGCCATCGCGATCGTCCTCGCCGTGGTCCTTGGCCTCGTGATCGAACGGTTGGTCATCCGGCCGATGATCGGCGAGCCGTTGTTCGCCATCGCCATCATCACCCTCGGCCTCGAAGCCCTGCTGCGCACGATCGGCACCGACGCCGTGACGATCAACACGCGCTCCCTGCTCATCCCGTGGGGGGCGCAGCGGTTCTCGATCGGCGATGCGCCGGTCTATTGGTCATGGGTCGTCACTTACATCGCCGCCGCGGCAGCGTTCATCGCCGTCTACCTCTTCTTCCGCACGCGCACAGGAATCGCCATGCGGGCTGTGGCCTTCGACCAGGAAGCCGCCCTCGCCCAGGGGATTCCCGTCGGACGTGTCTTCGCCATCGCCTGGGGTGCGAGCACCGCCCTCGCCCTGATCGCCGCCGTGTGCGCCTCGATGTCACCGATCGGCGTAGGCACCGTGACGATCGGGCTTTCCGGGCTCGCCTTGCGCTCGCTACCCGCGGTGATCCTCGGCGGCCTCGACTCGGTACCGGGAGCGCTGATCGGCGGCCTCGTCATCGGCCTCGCCGAGGTCTTCGCCGGCAGCTACCTCGCCGAGTACACCAAGACCTTGGGCACCGGCTACGCCCTCATCGTCCCGTACGTCGTGATGCTCCTCGTCCTCCTCATTCGACCCTACGGCCTGTTCGGCACTCCTGAGATCCGCAGGGTTTAGCGATGTACAAGCGACCCGCCCTGTACACGAACTACCAGTCGGAGACGTCGATCCTGCCGACATGGACACAGAAGTTCGCCGCCGGAGGCGTCGTCGCCATCGCTGTGCTGCTGCCCTTCAACCTGCCGGTGATCAACCAGATCCCGTTCGTCCGCTACCTCGGCGACCCCGACTGGCTGCGCCTCGTCACCCAAGCCGTGATCTTCGCCATCGCCGCCCTAGGCCTCAACCTGCTGACCGGCGTCGCCGGTCAAGTCTCCCTGGGGCATTCCTTCTTCATGGGCGTCGGCGCCTACACCGCCGCCGTGCTCGGCGGGGAGTCGGGGGGACGCACGTGGGGCCTCGAACTGCCGATGTGGGTCTGGCTGCCCGCCGCCGGCATCGGGGCGGCTGCCGTCGGTCTGCTCATCGGACCTGCCGCCGTCCGCGTTCGCGGCCTCTATCTCGGCATCGTCACGATCGGCTTGGTGTTCATCGGGATCCACCTGTCGCGAGTCTTCCCGGAGATCTCCGGGCCGGCCGAGATCGGCCGCGACTTTCCGCCACTTGTGTTCAAGTGGTGGAAGGAAGACGTCCCGGTGATCAACTTCGAGGACGACGGGCACTGGCTGTGGTTCGACATCACCGGTGAGGCGAAGTCCTACCTCTTCATGCTCGCCATGCTCGCAGTGGCGATCGTCGTGGCCAAGAACCTCGTACGGACGAGAACCGGCCGCGCCCTGCAGGCGATCCGCGACCGCGACGTCGCCGCCGAGATCATGGGCGTTCCCGAGGTCCGCTACAAGCTGATCGCGTTCGCCATCTCGTCGTTCTTCGCCGGCATCGCCGGCGCCCTGTTCGCCTCGTACATCGGCCGGCTCCCACCCGAGACCTGGAGTTTGCTCCTGGCGATCGAGTTCATCGCCATCATCCTCATCGGCGGTGCCGGGACGATCGCCGGGGCGCTCCTCGGCACGTTCTTTGTCGTGCTGTTGCCGAAGAACCTCGAGAACTTCGTCCATTGGATGAGCGAACAAGCCGCGGAAACAGGGCCATGGGCGGCGTTCTGGGACCTCTTCGTGAGCAGTGGCAGCGGCGATTTCGGTTTCGTGTCCGACGCTCAGATCGCTCCCGGGTTCCCGCTGCCGTCGAGCGCCCTCGACGCCGTCCTCTACGGGCTGCTCGTGATCATCTTCTTGCTGTTCGAGCCCCGTGGCCTGTTCGGCATCTGGGTCAAGATTCGTAACTACTGGAAGGGCTGGCCCTTCACGTACTGATCACCAACCAGCAACAACCAACCACCACAGACATGGGGGAAACATGAAGAGGAAATGGCTGTCAGCCGCATTCGCGGCGAGCCTCATCGTGGCCGCGGCCGGGACAGCCGGTGCGGGCACCGACACCACCGAGCCGTCTGGCACCGAGCCTGCCGGCACCGAGCCAATGGGCACCGAGGCCCCGGCCGGCACGGACGCTCCGGCGCCGAGCTTCCCGGCGGAGATCGCCACCGACATCGGCGTCACCGAAGACACGATCACCATCGGCATGCTCGCCGACCTCTCGGGAGCGTTCGCCCCGCTGGTCAGCGAGATCGTCGAGGCCCAGGAGGTCTACTGGGACGCCGTCAACCGCGACGGTGGCATCGCCGGTCGCCAGGTCGAGTTGGTGATCGAGGACAACGCCTACGACGTGCCGACGCAACTCGAGAAGTACGAGATCATCCGCGACAGCGTGGCGATCATCAGCCAATCGACCGGGTCGCCGCACTCGGCCGCGATCGCCGCCGACCTCGTCGAGGACAACCTCGTCGCCATCCCGCTGAGCTGGTACTCGGGCTGGCCCGACCCTGACTTCGGGGCGAACCTGCTGGAGAGCTACACGACGTACTGCGTCGAGTCGATGAACGGCATCGAGTGGCTGCACAACAACGAAGATGTGCAGACCGTGGCCCTTATCTCCTTCCCCGGCGAGTACGGCGGTGACGGCGATGCCGGGGCACGGATGGCGATCGAGCAGCTCGGGCTGGAGATCGCCTACGACGGCGCCGGCCAGGTGACGCCACCGTCGGCGGACAATCCGAACCCCGATCTCAGCGGAGTCATCCAGCAGATCGTCGAGTCGGACGCCGACCTCGTGTGGGCAACGATCAACCCGGCGACGCTGGGGACGATCATGGCCGGAGCAGTCGGTCAGGGCTACGCCGGGCTGTGGTCGGGCAACTCGCCGACGTACAGCTTCAAGCTGCTCGGCACCGAACTGGCACCTTTGCTCGACCAGTACTACATCGCCTCGACGTACATCGCCCTGTGGGGCGCCGACGTTCCCGGCATGCCCGAGGTCGTCGAGGAGATGACGGCCGCTCGTCCAGAGCTGGCGGCATCCGACGTCTACATCCTCGGCTGGACCGAAGCGCAGATCACCCAGGCCATCCTCGAACAGGCAGCGATGAACGGTGATATGACCCGCGAGGGCATCGTCGCCGCCGCGAAGGAGGTCAGTGTCGACTTTGGTGGTCTCGCCCCCGCCCAGACCTGGGCCGGCGAGCCCAACGACTTCATCGTCCGCGAGTCGTACATCTACGACGTCTCGCTCGAGGCGTACAACCCGATCCCGCTGGGTGAGGGTCTCGGCAGCACCGGTTCCGAGCTGCTCGAGGGTCCCTACACCGGCGAGCTCGCCGCCGCCTACACCTACGAAGGCCCCTGCTTCGAACCCACCTGACCACAATCTGCCGGTGGCGCCTCGGGGCGCCACCGGCACACGGCCGTTGCGAAGTCAAGACTGAGGTCCGCTTGCTCGAGATCGCCAACCTGGAAGTGGTGTACAACGAGGTGATCCTCGTGTTGCGCGGGTTGTCGCTGAACGTGCCGGACGGGGAGATCGTCGCCCTGCTCGGCAGCAACGGCGCCGGCAAGACGACGACCTTACGGGCGATCACCGGCCTCCTCGACGTCCACGACGGAAAGGTCACCAAGGGTTCGGTGACGTTTGACGGCGAGCGGGTCGACGGACTCGAGGCCGGGGCCATCGTGCGCCGCGGCATCAAACAGGTCATGGAGGGTCGCCGCGTGTTCGCCGAGATGACCGTCGACGAAAACCTCTCGGCCGGCGGTTACACCAACCGCAATCGAGCCGCAGTCGCCACCGCCTACGACCGCGTGATGACGCTGTTCCCGCGGCTCGCCGAGCGCCGCAAGCAAGTGTCCGGATACCTCTCCGGCGGTGAGCAGCAGATGCTGGCGATTGCCCGCGGGCTGATGACCGATCCCAAGCTGCTGGTGCTCGACGAGCCGTCGCTCGGCCTTGCCCCGATGCTCGTGCAGCAGATCCGCGACATCATCGTCGACATCAACAGGCAGGGGACGAGCGTCCTGTTGATCGAGCAGAACGCGGCGATGGCGCTGTCGATCGCATCCACCGGCTACATCATGGAGACCGGCAAGGTCGTGATGGACGGGCCGGCGGCGAAGCTGCTCCACGACGAGGACGTCAAGGAGTTCTACCTCGGTCTGCACAGCGACGGCGACGGCGGTCGCAAATCGTTCCGCGACGTCAAGCATTACAAGCGACGCAAACGGTGGCTCTCTTGACGGACGCTCCCGTGTCGCTGTTGGACGTTGATGCGATCCAACTTCGCTTCGGCGGCGTGATGGCGATCAACGACGTGTCGTTCAGCGTCGCCCGTGGCGAGCTGTTCGCCATCATCGGCCCCAACGGAGCCGGCAAGACCTCGATCTTCAACGCCATCAGCCAGGTCTACATCCCCCAGGTCGGCGACATCCGCTGGCGCGGCGAGAGCATCAAGGGACTTCGACCCGACCGGGTCGCCTCCCTCGGCATCGCTCGCACGTTCCAGAACATCGAGCTGTTCCCACAGATGACGGTGCTCGACAACCTGCTGCTCGGGCGTCACATGCGGATGCGCCGGTCGTTCCTGGCGGGGGCCGTGTGGTTCGGACCGGCCCGCCGAGAGGAATTGCAGAACCGCGAGCGCGTCGAAGACATCATCGACTTCCTCGAGATCGAGCAATGGCGCAAGTACCCCGTCGCCCTCCTCCCCTACGGCATCCAGAAGCGGGTCGAGCTGGGTCGAGCGCTGGCGATGGATCCCGAGTTGCTCCTGCTCGACGAACCGGTCGCCGGGATGAACCTCGAGGAGACCGAGGACATGGCCCGCTTCATCCTCGACATCCGCCGCGAGCTCGGGATCGCCATCCTCCTCGTCGAGCACGACATGGGGCTCGTGATGGACATCGCCGATCGGGTGCTGGTGCTCGACTTCGGCGTCCAGATCGCCGAGGGCACGCCGGACGAGGTGCAGCGCGATCCCGCCGTGATCGCTGCCTACCTCGGTGACGAGGAGCGGCTCCTGGCCGCCGCCCCCGAGGCCGCCGCGGCTGCCGCCGAGACCGCCGAGTCACCCATCGAGGCGCTCGACGAGGTTGCCGACGACCTACCGACCGTTGGCTAGGGTGACCGCCGTGCCGGGGGGACGAGACACGACACGTCGCCTCGTCATCATTCTCATCGCGGCAATCGTCGTCGGCCTCGCATACGTCGTCGTCACCGAGCAGTTCAGCACGTCGGGACGAATCGGCCTGGTCGCTGCCGGGCTGATCGCAGTCGTCGCCCTGCTGGCCATCGTCGAACCGGGCAGCAGTATCACCGGACGCATCCTGCTCGGCTATCAGCGAACGGTTGACTCGCTCAGCGAGGGACTCGGGTGGGTCGCCAAGTGGTTGGTACCAACCGTTGTCGTCGTCGGGTTCGTGAACGTGCTGCTGCGCTACATCGGTCGGTGGCAGAACCGAGCGCTGACGTCGAACCGCTACATCGAGCTGCAGTGGATGCTGTTCGGGGCGATCTTCCTGCTCGTGTTCCCCTACGTCTTGAAGCACGGCATCAACGTGCGCGTCGACTTCATCTATCAGCGCTTCTCACGCAAGGTCCAGGCGTTGATCGATTTTGTCGGTCATCTGATGTCCCTCGTCCCGTACTGCCTCTTCGCCATCTGGGTGGTCTGGGACTACGCCTTCACGTCGCTGTTCCAGCGATCGCCGAGGTGGGACACCTGGCAGGTGTGGGACGTCTGGGAGAAGTCGCCGAATGCCGGAGGACTGTCGCCGGCGCCGATCAAGGTGCTCATCTTGGTGGGCTTCTTCTGTCTCCTTCTGCAGACGGTGGCCGAGCTGATCAAGCTCGGTTTCGTCCTCGGCGAGAAGGCTGAGTTGGCGGCACCCGAGGTCCACGAAGAGCCGCTGCGGGTCGAATGAACGTCCGCCACCCGAAGAAGGCCGAGGTCTGCCACCCGTGAACAGCGAGTACCTCGCGATCATCATGTTCGGGATCTTCATGGCGCTGATCGTGATCGGCTATCCGGTGGCGTTCTCGTTCGCCCTGACGGCGATCGCCTTCACGATGCTCGGGCTGTGGCTCGGCGACATCCGCGTCCAGCAGCTCAACGCCTTACCGAGTCGATGGTTCGGCTACATCTCCGATCAGAACCTGTTGGCGATCCCATTCTTCGTGTACATGGGCTCGATCTTCGAGAAGTCGGGACAGGCCGAGCGCCTACTCACGGCGGTCGGCCGTCTCATGGGCCCGCTGCGCGGCGGGATGGCGCTTACAGTCGTGGTGGTCGGCACGATGCTCGCCGCCGCGACGGGTGTCGTTGCCGCCACGGTGATCATGATGGGCCTACTGTCGCTTCCGGCGATGGTCCGCTACGGCTACGACCATCGGCTCGCCACCGGGGTAATCGCGGCGTCGGGCACGCTCGCCCAGTTGATCCCGCCGAGCCTCGTGTTGATCGTCCTCGCCAGCACGACGAGGGGGGTGTCCGTCGGCGGGTTGTTCCGCGGGGCGATCATCCCCGGCCTGATGTTGTCGGGGCTCTACGCGTTGTACGTCGTGTACGTCGCTCTGCGCTACCCCGACAAGGCACCGGCATTGCCGATCGAAGAGCGCCAGGCATTCCGCGGGTGGGCGCTCGTACGGGAGTCGCTCGTCGCCATCGTCCCACCGGTCGTGTTGATCTTCTGCGTCCTCGGGGCGATCTTCCAAGGCATCGCCACACCAAGCGAGGTCGGCTCCGTCGGCGCCATCGTGGCCGCTCTGCTGGCGCTGATGAACGGCCGGTTGACCTGGACGGTCATCGGCGACGCCGGGCGAGCGACCGCCAACATCTGCGGCTTGGTGATGATGATGTTGCTGGCCTCGAACTTCTTCGCGTTCGTCTTCGACGCTCTCGGCGGCCAAGACCTCGTCACCCGTTGGCTCACCGACCTGCCAGGCGGCAAGTGGGGGTTCATCATCATCGCCAACATCGCCGTGTTCCTGCTCGGCGTGAACCTCGAGTTCCTCGAGATCAGCTTCATCGTGATGCCGATCTTCACGCCGATTGCCGCCGAGCTCGGCATCGACCTCGTGTGGTTCCTCGTGATGATGGCGGTCAACTTGAACATCGCCTTCATCTCACCGCCGGTCGGGTTCTCGCTGTTCTATCTCCAGAGCGTCAAACCGGATCAGGTCAAGACGATCGACATCCACCGCGGCGCATTACCGTTCTGCGGCCTACAACTCGTCGCGCTCGTGCTCGTGATGCTGATCCCGGGCACGGTGACGTGGTTGGCCAGCTGAAGACCAGCTGCGGGTTCGGTCGCTAGCTGCCTTGCGTCGGCGATGCTCTTGAAGCCGAGCGGACCGGCCGTCGAGGCGGGTTCAGTCGAAGCTGTCACGCCAGGTTCGACATATCCGAACCTGGCGTGACCACTTCGCCCCGACCCGACGCGCAGCTCGGGCAGCACCCCCATCCAGAGCAGAACAGGCTTGATCGGCGCGGAGCCTGGACCCGTTCAGCCGCCCGTGGTCGCCGGGGCGCCGGAGCCGCCGGCCTCGCCGGCAGCGAAGTTGATGACGCTCGCCTCGGCCATGCCCCACCACGGAGCTTGGGCGCGGCGGAAGGCATCCCACGACTCGTAGACGGCGGCGAAGTTCTCGTCGGCCGCGGTCAATTCGCCATACAGCTCGGTGGCCGCCTCGCGGGCGGCGTTCATGATCTCGTCGGGATAGGGGCGGATCTGCACACCGGCTTCTTGCAACGGAGCCAACGACTCGGCGTTCTGCTTGTCGTACCTCGCGGTCATGATCGCGTCGGCCTTGAAGGCGGCAGCTTGGATCACGTTCTGATAGTGCTCGGGGAGCCCATCCCACTCGGCTTTGTTGACCTGCACCTCGAGCGTCGGACCTGCTTCCCACCATCCGGGGTAGTAGTAGTTCTGGGCGACCTCGGCGAATCCGAGGTTGAGGTCGTCGTATGGCCCGACCCACTCAGCAGCATCGATCGCACCGGTCTGCAGGGCCTGGTAAATCTCGCCGCCAGCGATCACTTGGACGTTGACGCCGAGCTTGGCCATCACCTCACCGCCGTACCCGGCGATACGCATCGTCAAGCCGGCGAGGTCGTCGACGGACGTGATCTCTTCGCGGAACCATCCACCCATCTGGGTGCCGGTGTTGCCGGCGGGGAACTGGATGACACCGAAGGTCTGGTCATAGAGCTCCTGCAGCTGCGTCAGGCCGCCACCCTCGTAGAGCCAGGCATTCTGCTGGCGCGAGTTGAGCCCGAACGGCAACGCCGTGCCAAAGGCCGTCCACGACGCCAGGCCGATGTAGTAGTACGAAGCCGTGTGCCCGATCGGGTAGGCACCCGACTGCACGTTCTGCAGCACTTCGAGGCCCGGCACGACTTCGCCTCCGGCGCGCGGTGTGATCACGAACCTGCCGCCGGTGAGGCGACCGACTTCTTCGGCGAAGACTTCGGCACCGCCGTAGATCGTGTCGAGGTTGAGCGGCCAGCTCGTCGGCATCTCCCACTCGAGGTCGGGAAGATCGGCGAGGCCGACCTTCGTGCCCTGGGCGGCAGCCGTGCCGGCACCGCCGGCGAGGCCGATGCCTGCCGCAGCTACGCCCGACTTCGCGAGAAATTGACGTCGATCCATCGATGTCCCCCTGTATGTCGATGTGGTCGCCGCGCACCTTAGCCGCGCCCACAGCGACGTGGAGTCACCTCGAGTGGCGACGAACCGTCAGCGTTTACCGCCACCGAGGAGGCCGCCGAGCATGTCGCCAAGCCCGCCGCCGCCACCGCCGAGGAGGCCGCCGAGCATGTCGCCGAGTCCACCGCCGCCTCCCTCGCCTCCGCCGAGGAGACCACCGATGATGTCATCGAGCCCACCGCCGTCTCCTCCGCCCTCGCCGGCCGCGGCGTCGCCGCCACCACCGCCCCCGGCGGCCTGCTTGCCGAGGTAGCCCATCACGATCGGGGCGAGCATCGGCAGCAGGCTCTTGAACAGGCCGCTGCCACCACCGAGCCCACCGAGTTGGTTGACGACTTGTTCCTCGTTGTCGCCGAACACGTTCTTGACGATCTTCTGGCCATCCGCGGTGTCGATGTTGGCGACGTCGACGTCGGCTGCCGTCTTGCCGGCGGCCGTCTTGGCATGAGCGGCGATCGCCTTGGCCAGTGACTCCGCGCCGGCCTTGTCCTGGGCGTTCGCCTGCATGCCCTGCACGAGCGCCTCGCTCGCCTCGCGTGTCGCCGCCTCGGCGGTCGCCTTGTCGACGCCGAGTTGGGCGGCAATCTGGTCAAGCGGCAGCTTCGTGACGAGTTCATCGATGGTCGCCATGGCGGGCTCCTTCCGTACACGGCCACCGGTACGGCGACCAGCGTCGCGCCACCTTAGATGACGCCAAACGCAAACCCGCACGGGCACGCCATCCCCCGAAGTCCCGACAAATCGCGCTCACTTCGGCCCCGATCAAGTCGCGCGACATCCCTCACGGTTGTCTGTGTCAGCAGAAGAGCCCGATTCGGTCGTGTTCGCTGACACAGATTCCGGGTGTCGATCTGTGTCAGCAGAAGAGCCCGATTCGGTCGTGTTTGCTGACACAAACGGTGCCAACGCGTCCGCGGGTGCGAGCGACTCGCCTTCGAGAGCAGTTACCGACGTGAGGTCGCCGGCACCGAACCGGTCAGCGCCCAGTGGGTGGATTCTGCCAACGCGGGTCGGTCAGTCTTCGGGTGGGGATTCGGCGGCGCGGCGCTTGATCTCGTCGACGACGGTGGCGTCGGCGAGTGTCGTGGTGTCGCCGAGGTTGTGGCCGGTGGCGATGTCGCGCAGCAGTCGGCGCATGATCTTGCCGCTGCGGGTCTTGGGCAGGTCGGGGGTGAGGTACACCGTCTTCGGCTTGGCGATCGCCCCGATCTCTCCGGCGACGTGGGCGCGCAGGTCGTCGATCCCGGCATCCGCACCGCCGCGCAGCGTGACGTAGGCGATGATCGCCTGCCCGGTCGTGGGGTCCGGCGCGCCGACGACAGCGGCCTCGGCGACGGCCGGATGAGACACGAGCGCCGACTCAACCTCAGTCGTCGAGATGCGATGACCGGAAACGTTCATCACGTCGTCGACGCGCCCGAGCAACCAGAAGTAACCCTCCTCGTCGAGCTTGGCGCCGTCGCCGGCGAAGTAGCGCCCGGGGTAGCGACTCCAATAGGTCTCCTGGTAGCGCTGCGGGTCGCCCCAAATGCCGCGCAGCATCCCCGGCCATGGTCGAGTCAAGGTGAGATATCCGCCACCGAGCGTGACGGCGTTGCCGGCCTCGTCGACGACCTCGGCGGAGATACCCGGCAGCGGGAACGTCGCCGAGCCCGGCTTGGTCGTGGTCGCCCCCGGGAGCGGGCTGATCATGATCCCGCCGGTCTCGGTCTGCCACCAGGTGTCGACGACCGGGCAGCGGCCGCCGCCGATCACCTCGCGGTACCACATCCAGGCCTCGGGATTGATCGGCTCGCCGACCGACCCGATGACGCGCAGGCTCGACAGGTCATGCTTGCTCGGCTCCTCGACGCCCCACTTCATGAACGTGCGGATCGCGGTCGGGGCGGTGTACAGCTTGGTGACCTTGTACTTCTCGACGATGTCCCAGAACCGATCGTTGCCCGGGTAGTTGGGGACGCCCTCGTACATCACGATCGTCGTTCCGTTGGCCAGCGGTCCGTAGACGATGTAGCTGTGCCCGGTGACCCACCCGACATCGGCAGTGCACCAGAACACGTCGGTCTCCGGATGGATGTCGAACACGTACTTGTGGGTGAAGGCGACCTGGGTGAGATAGCCGCCGGTGGTGTGCATGATGCCCTTCGGCTTGCCCGTCGTTCCCGACGTGTAGAGCAGGTAGAGAAGGTCCTCCGAATCCATCGGCTCGGCGGGACAATCCGCCTCGGCGGCGGCGACGAGCTCGTCGTACCAGTGGTCGCGCCCCTCGACCATCTCGACGTCGTTGCCGCCTCTGCGCACGACGACGACGTGCTCGATCGTCGAGGTCGCGGCGACCGCCTCGTCCGCCGCCGGCTTGAGGGGGAACACCTCGCCGCGGCGATATCCACCGTCCGCCGTGATCAACAGCTTGGCCTCGGCGTCATTGATCCGGTCGGCGAGCGCCTGCGCCGAGAACCCTCCGAACACGACGCTGTGCGGTGCGCCGATGCGGGCACATGCCAGCATGGCGACGGCGGCCTCGGGGACCATCGGGAGGTAGATGTTGACCCGGTCACCCTTGACGACGCCGAGACTCTTCAGTGCGTTGGCGAAGCGCTGCACCTCGGCATGGAGATCGGCATAGGTGATCGTGCGGGTGTCCCCCGGCTCGCCCTCCCAGTGGATGGCGACGCGGTCGCCGTCGCCGGCAGCGACGTGGCGATCGAGGCAGTTCGCTGCGGCGTTGAGCTTGCCGCCGACGAACCACTTGGCGTAGGGCAGCTGCCAGTCGAGGATCGTCGTCCACGCCTCGTCCCAGTCGAGCAGCTCGGCGGCTTGCTTGGCCCAGAACCCCTCGTCGTCGGCCGCCGCCTCGTCATAGAGGAACGTGCCGGTGACGAGGGCGTCGCCCTTGATGTCGTCCGGCGGCGGGAACGTGCGATGCTCGGCGAGCAGGGCGTCGATGGTCTCGATGTGCTCGGCGCTGCCATCGGCCGTTGCCATGAAGGTCCCTCCTGATCTAGCCGGTTGTCGTCGGGCGGACCGTCGTCGACGTCGCCGGAGCGCCTGGCGTCGATTCGGCCGGTTCCTCACCCGCGAACAGGTCAACGTACACGCCGGCCTGTGGTTCGACGTCGAAGCTGCGCTCGACATCGTCGGGCGGGCAACCGAAGACACGCACGTCGTGGGCGACGTCGGCGAGGCGGACGGCCAGCGCCTCCCCGGCGAGCAGCTCCGAGTCGGATTCGTGTGACTCGTAGAAGTCGGCGTCGTGCGGCGACGTCTGGACCAGACAGACCGGCTCGTCGCCGTTGTTGAGCAGCCACACCGCTACCGTCGGCACGCCGAGGACGACCGTGGCGACCGCCGAGTTCGCTCCCGTCTCGCCGATCGCGACGTACTGGTAGACGCCATCCTCGAAGCCACCCGACTCGTCCGTCGACACGCAATCCCCGTAGCCGGGGGGGTCGCGACGGGTCAGGTCCGCGGTCGCCAGCGTCTCGCCGTCGCGCTCCCACCGCCCCGCCGCCATCAGCGGCGCAGCGACGGGGACCACCGCACACAGCGTCCGGGTCGGGGCCTCCACCGCGATGGCGTTACTCGCCTCCGTGAGCGCGGCGGCGACGACGGGTTGACGCTCCGCAACGGTCGCCAGCTCATCCTCGATAGCGACGATGCTCGGAACGAGCGCCCGCACCGGGTCACTGGCTTCGTCGGCAGGTGGGGGCAACGACGGCGGCGTGGCAGTTGTCGCCGCGACCGTCGTGGCCGGCCGCGTCGTCGAAGCGGCGGTCGTCGTGGCGCCGGCGCGAACAGCGGAATCGCCAGAAGCCGCGGCCACGGCTGCCACACTGATCGTCGTCGCCAACGTCACGGCAACCGCGGCCCGCTTGCAGATTCTCATCGCCGCCGACCGTAGCCGCGGGGTCGGCAGTCAGCGCTGCGACCACTCGAGTGTCGAGAAGGCGCCCAACCCGGCCGGGTCGAGCAACGCCGCCGCCTCGACCGCGCGGCTGCGCATCGCCATGGTTCGCAGGCTGGGCGCGGCGGCGCTCGCAGCCCACACCGTGTCACCTTCATCGACGAGATCGGCGATGCCCCATCGCCGAAGGAACTGCGCCTGAGTCGCCACGGCGTCGGGAGCGGGGAGCTGGTCGACGGCAAGCTCGACGGTGACGTCCTGGCTGCCCGGCGCGGTCGAGGTAGTGATCGCCGCGGCCATGGTCGCGGTACGTGCGCAGCCAATCCCGCCACGGCCGGCCGGCCAGCGAGGACGTCGCCGGCTCGGCGTAGTCGACGACGAGCAGCCGACCTCGGCCGAGGCGTGACCGGGCGTCGGCGACCCAGGCAACGGCGGCGTCCTGCAACGGCGCCCGCGCGCCATGCGCCGGGTCCCGGGGCAGTACGGCGGGAATCGGTTCGAGCGGCGCCGACAGCACTTCGCTGAACGGCTCCGTTGGTGTCGACGACGAACGCCTCCCGCCACGCCCCGTCGAACACGCACAGGCGGAAGGGCAGGTTGTCGAGCAATTCGTTGGCGACGATCACGCCGTCGAAGGGCCCTTCGGGCAGGTCGGCCCGAGACTCGACGCCGGCCGGATGCAATGCCCGCTGTGCCGCCGACAGCTCGACGGCGACGTAGCGCGGTCGCGGCAAGGCACGCCGGTCGGGCGGCGAGGATCGCCCTGGCGAGCGTGCCGCGGCCGGCCCCGGCATCGACGACGTTGAACTCGGCGGGCCGGCCGAGCTCGTCCCAGGCGGCGTCGAGGTAGCGGGCGAGGACGGCGCCGAACAACGGCCCGACCTCGGGCGAGGTGAGGAACGAGGCGCCGCGGCGGCCCGCCCGCCCGCCACCGGGTCGGGTGTAGAACCCGTGGGCACCGTACAGGGCGATGCGCTGGAACTCGGAGAACGGGATCGCCCCACCGGCAGCGACGATCGCCGCCCTGATCTCGTCCGCCGAGTCTCCAACCGATGGGTGTTCTCCTGACGATTCCGTCATGAATTCACCCATCGGTTGTCGGGGTTGCGGCGTCGCCGAGCGCGCCGAGGCCGACGGCGACGGCGCCGAGCGGGCCGGCATCGTCGCCCAGTTCCGGTGCGACGATCAGCCGATCGACGCCCCCGTCGTCGATACCGGCGACGTAGCCGGCGAGCGCCGAACGCGTCGACTCGCGCACTCTTGGGAGCAACCAGGGCAGGCCGTTGCCGACGCCACCACCAAGCACGATCCGCTGCGGGGAGATCGACAGCACGAGGACGGCCATCATCTCCCCGATCTCGGCGGCGACGTCGACCCACACGGGGTGGTCGGGGGCGAGCAGTTCCGGAGAGGCGCCGGCGCGGGCGGCGATCGCCGGTCCCGAGGCAAGTCCCTCGATGCAGTCTCCGTGGTAGGGACACACTCCGGCGAAGGTGTCGTCGCCGCGGCGGCGCACCCGGAAGTGTCCGTGCTCTGGGTGGACAGCGCCGTGCACGGGGTGATCGTCGATGACGAGTCCACCACCGATCCCAGTCCCGATCGTGATGTAGATGTGCACGGCGCATCCACGGGCGGCGCCCCAGCGCCCCTCGGCGAGCGCCGCGCCGTTGACGTCGGTGTCGAACCCGATCGGCACGTCGAAGCGCTCGGCGAAATGGCCGCGGACGTCGGTGTTCCCCCAGCCAGCCTTCGGCGTCGTCGTGACGTAGCCGAAGTCGGCACGGTGCGGATCGAGGCCGACCGGGCCGAAACTCCCGATGCCGATGGCCGAGAACCGCTGTCCGTCGCCGGCCCAGACGGCGAGCTGCCGGGACAACCCCTCGAGGGTCGACGCCGGGTCATCGGTCGGAAGCCGCTGACGCTCGAGGATGGTGGCCTCGCGGGCGAGAACTGCGACCGACTTGGTCCCGCCGAGTTCGATCCCGGCAACCAGCACTGAACTGGGCAAGGGCGATCAGCTGCCGAAGGCGCCGGTGAGATCCTGGAGGTCGGCGAAGCGCATCACCAGCCCAGGCAACACACCGAGCACGACCGTGCCGACCGCGGTGATCCCCAACGCCGCCATCACGGGCGGCGGCGTCGCGATGGCCGCCGGCGCCCCCTCGGGTGGCGGGTCCATCCACATCGTGCGCATCACGCGCAGGTAGTAGGCGGCGGCGATGGCGGTGTTGACGGCGCCGATCACGGCGAGCACGTACGCCGCTGTCGTGCCGGCATCGAGGACCGCGCGGAACACGTTGAACTTGGCGATCCATCCTCCGAGTGGTGGCACCCCAGCGAGGCTCGCCAGGAAGATCGTCAGCAACACCGCCTGTCCCGGGGCGTAGTTGATCAGTCCGGCGAACGACGAGATCCGCCCGCTGCGTGTCGTGCGGGCGACGGCGATCACGACGGCGAACGCGCCGAGGTTGGTGAACGCGTAGACGAGGAGATAGACGACGACGCCCTTCATCGCTGCCTCGGCGACGTCGTCGGTGCCGACGAATGCCAACGGCATGAGGATGAACCCGCCCTGACTGACGCTCGAGTAGGCGAGCATCCGCACGATGTTCGTTTGGCGCAGGGCAACCACGTTGCCGACCGTCATCGTCAGCGCCGACAGCACCCACACAAGTGGCCCGTAGACACCATCGACGGTCGGGAAGGCGAGGAAGATGACGAGGATGAGTGCAACGAAGCCCGCCGCTTTCGACGCCACCGACAAGAACGCGGTTACGGGTAGCGGAGCCCCTTCGTACGTATCAGGTGCCCAGGTGTGGAACGGCACCGCCGACACCTTGAAGCCGAAGCCGGCAACGACGAAGGCGACGGCGATGACCTCGAGCGCGACGACGTCCTTGTCGGCGAGGGCGGCGCCGATGTCGACAAGACGCGTCGTCCCGGTCGCGCCGTAGAGCAGGCTCATCCCGTAGAGGAGCACGCCGGTGGCGAACACGCCGAGGAGGTAGTACTTGACGCCGGCCTCGTTGCTGCGCCCGTCGCGCTTGCGCCAGGCGGCGAGCATGTAGGCCGGGATCGACAGCAGTTCGAGGGCGATGAACACGCTGACGAGGTCACGGCTCGACGACATCATCACCATGCCGAGCACGCTGCACAGCAAGAGGACGTAGTACTCGCCCTGGTAGTAGCCACCCTCCTCGAGCTCGTTCTGGCTGAGCAGCACGACGACGTAACCGGTGAGCAGGAACAGCGCCTTGAGGATGAGCGCGAAGTCGTCGACGACATAGCGACCGTCGAACAGGCTGCGCGGACCGTCACCGATGACGGCGAGGGTGACGATGGGAATCGTCGCGCCGAGGAGGACGAAGCCGGTGAGCGACGCCGTCGCCCATTTGCGCGACTCGTCGACGAGCAGATCGCTGGCGAGCACGACGTTGATCCCGACGATCAGCACCAGCTCCGGGGCGATCGCGTGCCAGTCGATGACCGGCGTCGTCCAGTCGGACGCCTGGGCAAGGAGCGCCGAGATCAACGTGAGAGGGCTTCAGTCAAGCGAGCGACCAAGTCGGTCACGGGCGGGTCGAAGATGCGGAACAGCAGGTTCGGGAACACGCCGAACACGAGGATGAGGATCAGCATCGGCGTCCAGGCGACCCACTCGACCGGTGTGACGTCGTGCAGGTCGTCGTGGCCGTCGTCGTGATCGGCGACGGCAGCCTCGGGGTCGACGGCAGCGCTCACGCTGTGCGCCGGCACCGCCGCCGATCCGTGACCGTGGTCGTCGGCAGCGGCATGGCCACCGAACTCTGGCGGCGGCGTGCCGAACGCGGTGCGCTGGTACACCCACAACAGGTAGGCAGCCGCGAACACAGTGCCGAGGGCGGCGATGACCATCAGCGTGCGGTACAGCGGCTCAGAGAGATCGGCGGCGGCGAGCGGGTTGTAGGCCGACAGGATCGCCGGGAACTCGCCCCAGAACCCGGCGAGCCCGGGCAGGCCGAGGCTGGCCATCGCGCAGAAGCCGAGGATCCAGCCGAGCCGGGGAATCGAGATGAGCATCCCCGACAGCCGCTGGATCGTCAGCGTGTGGTAGCGGTGCTTGATCGATCCGGCGAGGAAGAAGAGCATGCCCGTGATCAACCCGTGGGCGACCATCCCGAACAGGGCGGCGTTGATGCCGAACGTCGTCAGCGTCGAGATGCCGAGCATCACGAAGCCCATGTGGGCGACCGAGGAAAAGGCGACGAGCCGTTTGAGATCGGTCTGGGCGAGGCAGCACAGCGCGCCGTAGATGATGCCGATGACCGCGAGGATGGCGATCACCGGGGCCCAGGCCTTGGCGCCCTCGGGCAGGAACGGGATGGCGATGCGCACGAACCCGTAGGTGCCGAGTTTCAGGAGGATGGCGGCGAGGATCACCGAACCCTGCGTCGGCGCCTCCGTGTGGGCGTCGGGCAGCCAGGTGTGGAACGGGAACATCGGGACCTTGACGGCGAAGCCGACGAACATCCCGGCGAAGATCCAGATCTGCGTGGTGCGGGCGATCGAACCGGCCTGCTCGGTCAGGTAGAGGAACGAGAAGCTCTGGGCGTCGGTCTGGAAGAACAGCACCAGGAAGGCGACGAGCATCAGCGCCGACCCGAACATGGTGAACAGAAAGAACTTGAGCGACGCGTACATCCGGTTCTCGCCGCCCCACACGCCGATCATGAAGTACATCGGCAGGAGCACGACCTCGAAGAACACGAAGAACAGGATCAGGTCCTGGGCGACGAACGTTCCGGCCATGCCGACCTGGAGGACGAGCGTGAGGATGACGAAGGCTTTCGCGTTGCCCGCCTCGGGCATGTTGTTCCAGGTGTAGATCATCACCACGAGGGTGATGAAGCTCGACAGCACGAACAGCGGCAGGCTGATCCCGTCGAGACCGATCGTGTAGTTGGCGCGGATGAACTCGATCCACTCGTGGTCGGCGAAGAACTGCAGCCGTTCGGCGTTGTCGAAGTCGAAGCGGGCGAGGACGTAGAGAGAGAGAGAAACGTCCCCGCTGCCGTGGCGATGCCGACCGTTTTGATCGCCCGCTCGTCGTTGCGGTTGACGAACAGCAGCGCGGCGACGCCGATGAGCGGGAAGAAGACGGCGAGCGTCAACCAGAGGGTGTGGTCGGTCAGTGTCTCGATGGGCATGCGCGATTCGTCCTCACACGTTGATGATCACGAGCACGATGGCTCCGACGGCGGCGGCGCCGAACAACAGCGCGCCATATTGGTTGACTCTGCCTGACTGCATCGGGCGCAGCGCTTCGCCGGTCTCTTCAGCGAGAACACCGGAACCGTTGACGGTGCCGTCGACGACGCCTTGGTCGACCCAGCGATACGTCCACGCCCCGACCCGCTTTCCGACGGCGGCGATGCCGTTGGCGATGCCATCGATGACGTTCTGGTTGACCCAGTAGGCGGCCCTGGCGATCGGGTGGGCGATGGCGTGGACGATGACGTTCTCGTAGAGGGCGTCGAGGTAGTACTTGTTGGCGACGAACGTGTAGGCCCAGCGCAGCGGTGGCACGCGCTGGGTGAGGCCGACGAGGCGGCGATCGCGGCGCCCGTAGAACGCCACGCAGAACACCCACGCCGACACGAGCCCGGCGCCGACGATCAGCAGCGATGTGGCGGCGTTCGGCCACCAGTGGAATTCGGCGTGCTCCACCGCCGGAAACTCGGTGATCGCCGCGGACTCTGCCTCGCTGGCTGGGGCCCCGGATTCGGCAGCGGCCGTCTCCTCGGCATGCTCGCCCTCGCCGCCGGCAGCGGCCTCTTCTTCGTGGTGCCGCGACGCGGGGCTCGACGTACTCGGAGAACTTGTGGTACTTCTCGTCGAGCATCGCCGCGTTCGCCCATCCGCCGACGAAGGCGAAGACGGCGAGGATGCAGATCGGCACGAGGATCAGCTTCGGCGATTCGTGGGGGCCGGCGTGGACATCGTCGTGCTCGAGCTGCTGCAGCTCCGGCTCCTGGTACACGTCGTGGGCGGCGACGTGATGCTCCTCGGTGTGCACGTCGTGGTGGATGCCGGCGGCGGCGCCGCGGGGCTCACCGAAGAATGTGAGGTACGTCGCCCGCACGGTGTAGGCGGCGGTCATGAAGGCGCCGATGAGGGCGACCCACATGAACACCGAGTAGCCGTTGTGGCCGACGTTGTCGATGATCTCGTCCTTGGAGAAGAACCCGGCGAACGGGAACACTCCGGCGAGGGCGAAGGAGCACACGATCCAGGCCCCGGCGGTCACCGGCATCTTGCGCCACAACCCGCCCATGTCCTTCTTCATGTCGAAGCTGTGGTGAGAACCGGAGTGGCTCACCGAGCCGGCGCAGAGGAACAGGCAGCACTTGAAGAAGGCGTGGGTGAAGATGTGGAACACGGCGGGCAGCCAGGCGCCGGCGCCGAGGCCGAGCATCATGTAGCCGAGCTGGCCGATGGTCGAGTAGGCGAGGACTTTCTTGATGTCGTCGGAGACGAACGCCAGCAGTGCCGAGATGACGATGGTGATCGCGGCGATGACGACGATCAGGTTGGTGCTGACGTCGGGGATCGAGAAGCCCTCCCAGAACACGGGGTAGAGCCGAGCGACGAGGAATACGCCGGCGACGACCATCGTCGACGAGTGGAGCAGCGACGACACCGGTGTCGGGCCGGCCATGGCGTCGGGCAACCAGGTGTGCAGCGGGAACTGGCCGCTCTTGCCGATGCAGGCGATGAACAGGGCGACGGCGGTCCACAGCAGCAGGCTCTGGCTGCCGTCGCCGGACAGCGCCCACGCCGAGATGCCGCGGATGCTGAAACCTGAGACTCCGAGGTTCTCCTGGGTCCAGGAGTTCGAGCCCCAGTAGAGCATCGCCGTGCCGACGAGCAGACCGACGTCGCCGACGCGCACGGTGAAGAACGCCTTCAAGGCCGCCCGAGCATTGGCCTCCTCCTCCCACCAGTGGCCGATCAACATGAACGAGCAGAGGCCCATGATCTCCCAGCCGAGGATCAGCTGGACCATGTTCTCGGCGAGGACCATCACGAGCATCCCGGCCGAGAACAGCGACATGGCGGCGAAGAAGTGCGTGTATCGGCGGTCGCCGCGGACGTACTCGAGGCTGTAGATCTGCACGAGCAGGGAGATGAAGGAAACGAGGAGCAGGGCCATCACGGCGAGGCCGTCGATGTGCTCGCCGATGGTTAGTTCGACGCCGGCGTTCTCCCACCAGGTCCATGAGCGAATCACCGGTTCGACGAACGCCTCGCCGGCGTCGTCGCTGCGCTGGATCCACTGGATCGCCGCACCCGTCGCCAGCACGGTCGCTGCCGCCATCGAGCCGACACCGAGCTCGGATCCCTGCATCGGCAGCCGTTTGCCGATGAGGATGATGAGGGCGAAGGCGATCCCCGGGATCACCGGGATCAACCATGCGTTCTCGAGAAACCAGCCCGCGCCGATCACGAGCGCTCACCCAAATATTGGTGAGTCCAGCGTGCGGAAACCTGCACGCTCCGCTCACCAATGTTGACGCGGGTCATCCTCGCATCTCCGAGAGTTGGTCGAGGGAGATCGAGCGGCGATTGCGGTAGACGAGGATCACCATGGCCAAGCCGACCCCGACCTCGGCGGCGGCGACCCCGATCACGTAGAGGGCGAAGATCTGGCCGTCGGCGTTGTTGTTCATCAGGGCGAAGGCGACGAAGTTGAGGCTGACGGCGTTGAGGATCAGCTCGACCGACATCAGCACCATCACGGCGTTGCGGCGGGCGAGCACGCCGTACACGCCGGCCGAGAACAACACCGCCCCGAGCAGTAGGAAGTTGACGGCGAACACGTCAGTCCTTCCTGGCCAGGACGATGGCGCCGATGGCGGCGGCGAGGAGGATGAACGAGAGGGCGAGGAACGGGGCGAGGTAGTCCGACAGGATGCCGTCGGCGAGGTCCTGTGTCGGCCGCGGCCCTCCCGGGTCGGGCAACTTGTCGTCGCCGTACTGGTCGATGATCGCCCACCCGAGCAGGCCGACCAGGGCCGAGCGCGACAGGAATGCCGATGCCCCAGTTGCGGTTGTTGAGGTTCTGCTCGGCGCCGATCTGGGCGCGGGTGAGCATGATGCCGAACAGGAACAGCACCATCACGGCGCCGATGTACACGAGCACCTGGGACACGGCGACGAACTCGGCGGCGGCGAGGACGTACTGGGCTGCGACACCGGCGAGGACCAACACCAACCACAGGGCGGCGTGCACGACGTTGTTGCTGGTGACGACCCGGAAGGCAGCGACAAGCATCACTGCGGCGATGATGTAGAACCCGACGTTCTGCGCGACATCAACGTCGTCAACAGCCTGCGCCAGCACAGAACCAAGCAAGCTCGACATCTACTTCTTCTTCTCCGCGCCGGCTTCGAGGTCGGGTGCCTCAGGCACCGTCTCCATCCACTCGCCGAGCTTTTCCTTGTCGTGCAGCAGGTCGGCGATGTGCGGCTCGGAGTACTCGTACTCCGGGCTCCAGAACAGGGCGTCGAACGGACACACCTCGACGCAGATGCCGCAGTACATGCACAGCGCGTAGTCGATGTCGAAACGGTCGAGGTGGCTGACCGACCGCGGCTTGCCACCGGCACGCCGCGGTGGGGCGAGTTGCTTGTGGCCCTCGATGTAGATGCACCAGTCGGGGCACGATCTGGCGCAGAGCATGCACACCGTGCAGTTCTCCTCGCGCAGGGCGATGACGCCGCGGGCCCGCGTCGGTGGTGCCTCCTTCTCCTTCGGGTACTGCACCGTCTCGGCCCCGTGACGAATCGTCGTGCCGAGCGTCTTCAACGTGACGCCGAGACCTTTGAACAACCCCGGGACCTTGGGCTTTGGCGCCAACGCCATGTCTACAACACCACCTTGAAGATCGCCGTGACGACGATGTTGGCGACCGCGACAGGGATCAGCACCTTCCACGCGAACCGCTGCAGTTGGTCCTCACGGAAGCGCGGGAAGCTGAACCGCACCCACATCACGATGAAGCTCAGCGCCAGCATCTTCGTGAACATGATCAGCGGGCCGGCCAGGTTCATCCAGTCGTCGACCTCGTCGAGGCTGTCCCAGCCGAACCAGGCGAACGGCACTCCCCAGCCGCCGAGGAACAAGGCGGCGGCGATCAGCGAGAACACGCCGACTGTGGCGAACTCGGCGATGAAGAAGATGAGGAAGCGGAACCCGGAGTACTCGGTCATGTACCCGGAGACCAGTTCCGACTCGGCGATCGGCATGTCGAAAGGCGGTTGGGTCAACTCGGCTTGCACGGCGATCATGAACACGACGAAGCCGACGAACTGGGTGATCACGTAGGGATTGCCGATCCAGTCCAACCCGAAGATCTCGTCGCTGTTCTGGCGGACGATGATCTCCTGGAAGTTCATCGAGCCGGCCTGGATGACGACACCGATGACCCCGAGCACGAGGGGCAGTTCGTAGGCGATCAGCTGGCCGGCGGCGCGCAGGCCGCCGAGGAGCGAGTACTTGTTGGCGCTCGACCACCCGGCGACGAGGATCCCGAGCACGCTGATCGACGACACGGCCAAGGCGTAGAACACACCGGCCTGGAAGTTCGTCAGCCAGGCGTCGGGACCGAACGGCACGGCGGCGACGAGCAGGAACGTCGACACAAGCACGACGAGTGGGGCCGCCTTGAAGATGCTGTGGTCGGCGGCGGCAGGAGCGGTGTCCTCCTTCTGCAGCCACTTGCCGACCTCGGCGAACAACTGCAGCGAGCCGTACGGACCAGCCTCCATCGGGCCGAGCCGGCTCTGCATGAACGACATCATCTTGAACAGGAAGACGTAGACGATCGTGCCCGCCGGCAACAGCACGGCGAGGATCCCGGCGAGGACGCGCAGCAACGACTGCCCCCAATACGGAATCTCGACCGCGAGAACGCTCATGAGTGAGCCGACCTGGATCCGGTTACCACGAGTGCCGCGGTACAGCTCCGTCGGGGGTGCGCGAGGGGGCGGTAGCCCCCTCGCCGGCGGCGTGGGGCCAGCTTGCTGGCCCGCCGCCTAGAGGTGGGCGCGGCCGCAGGCCGCACGACGCAGCTCGACCGAACGGAGCGCAGCGGAGTGAGCGTCGAAACCCTCACCGGTCGATGTCTCCCAGAATGAAATAGAGGCTGGCGAGGATCGTGATGATGTCGGGGACGTACACGCCGCGCAGGACCCACGAGGCGATCGACACGTTGTTGAAGCTGGCCGAGCGGATCTTCACGCGGAATGGTCCGAGATCACCCTTCGACACCACGTAGTAGCCCATCTCGCCGAGTGGGTTCTCGGTCGAGACCCAAGCCTCGCCCTCGGGCACCTTGATGATGCGCGGCACCTTGGCCATGATCGGCCCCGCCGGCAGCGTGTCGAGCAGCTGATCGACGATCTTCGTCGACTCCCGCGTCTCCTGCAGGCGGATCCAGCAACGGGAGAAGCTGTCGCCGTCGGGGTGCGTCCATACCCTCCAATCCACCTTGTCCCAGGCCATCGGCAGCTTCTGGTCGCGGCGCAAGTCCCAATCGACTCCGCTGCCACGCAAGTTCGGCCCGGACAGGCCGTACTGCAGGGCTACGTCGCGGGGGATGATGCCAACGCCGCGAGTGCGGGCCTGGAAGATCTCGTTGCCGATGAGCAAGTCCTCGTTCTCGTCGCAGAACCCACGGATCTTCTTCATCACGAACCGGCAGTCGTCGATGAAACCCTTGGGCAGGTCGTCCTTGAGTCCACCGATGCGATCGAAGTTGGGGTGGAAGCGCCCGCCGGTCACCGACTCGATGAGGTTGAGCACGTGTTCGCGGTCACGAAAGGCGAAGAACGCCGGCGTGACGGCGCCGAGCTGCACGCCGAGGTCGCCGAGGAACAGGGTGATGTTGGCGATGCGCGAGAGCTCGAACAGGATCGTGCGAATGTGCTGCGCCCGCGGCGGCGCCTCGATGTCCATCAACTTCTCGGCGGCGAGGATGAACGGCACCTCGTTGGCGAAGCTGCCGAGCCAGTCGATGCGGTTGACGAGCGTCGTCACTTGCGGGAACGTGCGCACCTCGGCGAGCTTCTCGTAGCCGCGATGCATGTAGCCCGCCGACGGCTCGGCCCACACGACCTGCTCGCCGTCGAGGCGGACGATGATCCGCAACGTGCCGTGGGTCGCCGGATGTTGGGGCCCGATGTTGAGGGTCATCCCCTCGGTCTCCAGCTCGACGTTGAGCCGGGCGTCGGCCGCCTGCCCGGCGATATAGGCGAGCTGCTGCCGCTCGCTGAGGAGGTCGGTCACGATTCCTCCTCCTCGTCTGTGTCAGCAGATGTGCCCGTATCGGTCGTGTTCGCTGACACAGAGTCCGGCGGTGGTTCTGTGTCAGCCTGCACGCCCTCTCCGGGCACTTTTCCTGACACAAACTCGGGGTGAGCCGGCGCGTCGGCGACCGTTTCATCAGTGACGTCGGCGGGCTCGGCAGCCGTCTCCGGATGTGCCGCAGCTCCACCTTCCAGAGCCTCTTCTGCAGGCGGCTCTTCCGCCGCCTCCTCGGCCGGCATCGGTTCGACGTCGACGATGCCGGGCCACGGCTTGACCATGCGGGCGAGCAGCGGGAAGTCCTTGCGCAGCGGGAAGCCCTCGAACTGGGTGGGGAGATACATGTTGCGCAGGTCGGGGTGACCGATGAAGTCGATCCCGAACATCTCGTGGGTCTCCCGCTCGTGCCAGTTGGCGCCCGCATAGATCGCGTGCCACGACTCGACGGCCATCGACTCGTCGGCGACGTCGGCCTTGATCGTCACGCCGACGTGCCGCGTGATGTCGGTGACCCGGGCGAACACCTGGAAACGGGTCTCCCCGCCGGCATACCCCTGCTTGACCTCCGTCGTCCGCTCGGGCGGCGGTTGCGTCGGGTCGTCCTCGCCCCGGCCGTACGGCGAGGGCTTCCAGTCGAGTGCCGACAAGAAGCAGAAGTAGGTGAAGCCCATCTCGCTGAGGGCCTGCCCGGTGGCCCGCCAGGCGTCAGCCCGGACACGAATCCACAGATCGTCCTGGGGCTTCAGCAGGTGTTCGACGAGGGCATCGCCGATGTGGCGGCGCAGCTCGTCGACGATCGACTCGCGCAGGCCGTCGCCCGGGAGTTCGGCGACCGCCTCCTCAGCGGTGACATCACTCAATCGGGCCACCGCCCACAACGATCGGTTCGCGCCTGGGGACAATGTCGTCGACATCGTCACCGCGCCACTTGGCCGCCATGTCTTCGTTCTTGATCCGTTGCTGGAGCAGCACGATGCCCTCCAGCAACGCCTCCGGCCGCGGCGGGCAACCGGGGACGTAGATGTCGACGGGGATGATCTGGTCGACACCCTTGGTGACCGAGTAGCTGTCCCAGTACGGCCCGCCGCAGTTGGCGCAGCTGCCCATCGAGATGACGTACTTCGGCTCGGGCATCTGCTCGTAGAGACGGCGGATCGCCGGCGCCATCTTGTCGGTGACCGTGCCGGAGATGACGACGAGGTCGGCCTGGCGCGGGCTGGCCGGCAACGGGATCACGCCAAGTCGCATGACGTCGTAGCGCGGGGAGGCGAACGCCGCCCCCATCTCGATCGCGCAGCACGCCAGACCCCATTGGTAGACCCACAGCGAGTAGGACCTGCCGAGATTCATCAACCTGCTGATCGCGCCGGGCAGCCGGCCGCGATCGACTAGACCCATCGCAGCAGACCCCGCTTCCAGGCGTAGAGCAGGCCGTCGAGGAGCAGCACGATGAAGGCGATCATGACCGCCAGTCCGAACCCTCCGTAGCGCTCGACCGAGGCCGCCCACGGGAAGATGAACACGGCCTCGACGTCGAAGATGACGAACAGCAGGGCGAAGACGTAGTAGCGGATCTGACTCTGCGACCAGCCGATCCCCACCGGATCCACGCCTCCCTCGTAAGCGATGAGCTTCGCCGGCGACGGCTTGTCCGGACGGATCAGGGCGGCGACACCGAGCAACAGGGCGCCGAGAGCGAGCGCAACACCGCCGAACCAGACGACCGTGAGGTAGTCGCGCAGATACATCGACATGCGCGGTGGACGCTACCAATCATCCGAGCCGCTGGGTAACTAGGTCCCGACCACTACCGTTGTCCATTCGTGGACGATGGCAACGCTGTCGAGGCCGTCACACTGGCGGACATCAGGGCAGCTCGGGACGTCGCCGGTGCGGTCGCCAAGCACACCCCGGTCGTCTCGTCGGTCGTGCTGTCCAACGACCTCGGCCGCCCCGTGGTACTCAAGGCGGAGAACCTGCAACGCACCGGTTCGTTCAAGATCCGCGGGGCGATGAACAAGGTGGCGTCGCTCGGACCCGATGCCAAGGCTGGCGTCACGGCGGGGAGTGCCGGCAACCACGCCCAGTCGCTTGCCTTCGCCGCCAAGCACTTCGGCGTGCCCTGCGAGATCTTCGTCCCCGCCGGGGCGCCCGTCTCCAAGATCGAAGCGTGCCGCAGTCACGGTGCGACGGTGATCGAGACGGGGGCGTCGGTCAGCGAAGCGATCGCCGCGGCGAAGGAGCTCGCCGACCGCGACGGCAAGGGCTTCTGCCACCCCTACGACGACCCAGCGGTCGTCGCCGGGCAGGGGACGCTCGGTCTCGAGATCGTCGAGGATCTCGACGATCTCAGCTGTGTCGTCGTCCCGATCGGCGGCGGTGGACTCGCCAGTGGCGTCGCCATTGCCGTCAAGGCGTTGATGCCCGACGTCCGGATCGTCGGCGTGCAGGCAGCTGCCTGCAGCCCTTTTCCGGCGCGACCCCGTCAAGCGGGGCGATCGTGACGCTCGCCGACGGGATCGCCGTCAAGCATCCCGGGCTGCTCACCGCGCCGCTCGTCGATGCCTGGGTCGACGACATCGTGACGGTCGACGAGGACGCCATCGCCGACGCCATGGTGGTGCTGATGGACCGCGCCAAGCTGTACGTCGAGGGTGCCGGTGCCGTCGGCGTCGCCGCCATCCGGTCCGGCGTCGTGCGGCCGCCTGGCGGCGGCCACGTCTGCGTGGTGCTTTCCGGCGGCAACGTCGACCTTGGCGTCGTGCCCGGTCTCATCCGCCGCCACGAGACGACCTCGGGCCGACGGCTCGTGGTGTTCACGAAGATCGACGACCGTCCTGGCGGCCTCGTCAAGCTGCTGTCCGTGTTCGCCGAGAACAGGGCCAACCTGATCGACGTCGAGCACCACCGCGAAGGTGTCAACCTCAGCGTGCGTCAGACCGGGGTGCACGCCACGTTCGAGGTGCGTAGCCCTGAGCACGCGGCGACGGTCGTCGATGCCGCTCGCCAGGCCGGCTTCGAGGTCGAGGTCGAGGTCGAGAGGTAGGCGACTTCGGTCGGGCGAGTTGCTCTGAGCGAAAGGCACGGATTCGGGTTCTCCTCGAAGTGCCGACCGAAACGACCGGTTTCGTGTCGATCGCGGCGGCACTTGTCGCCGCCCGCCCCCGAGCTAGCCGGAACTGTGAGCTGTCGAGGCCGATATCGGCACCGAACGCTCACAGTTCCAGGTGACAGACCGGCGCGTGGGGTCGCCCGACCCGCTTCTGGAGCCAGCAACCGTTTCGCAGCGCGCGGCTCGACCGGATCTCGACCGAACCCACACGAACCCGAGGAGAACCCCGATTCGATGCATTTCGCTCAGAGGAATGGCTGCCCGCGCCGTCGGGCCTCTGTTGCGCGCCTACCTACCGGTAGGTAGGGTTTTCGTCATGGACGACGTCGCCTTGGTGCATGAACTCGAGCCGACGGTGGAGACGTTGCTGGAACGCCACCTCGCCTCGTCCAAGGAATGGTTCCCGCACGAGCTGGTCCCGTACAGCCGCGGACGAGATGCGGTCGCCGGCGAGACGTGGACGGAGGCCGACGCCGATCTCGGCGGCGCGTCGATCGGCGACGCTGTTCGCTCCTCGCTGATCGTCAACCTCCTCACCGAGGACAACCTGCCCTACTACTTCCGTTCGATTGAGCGGATGTTCGGCGCCGACGGTGCGTGGGGCACGTGGGCTCGCCGGTGGACTGCCGAGGAAGGCCGCCATTCGATGGCGATCTACGGCTACCTGATGACGAGTCGCGCCGTCGACCCGGTCGACCTCGAGCGCGGGCGCATGGCCCAGGTGTCCGGTGGGATCACCCCTGACCCCGAGTCAACGGCCGACGGGTTCATCTATCTCACCCTCCAGGAGCTCGCGACGCGAATCGCCCACCGCAACACCGGCAAGTTGATCGGCGACCCGGTCGGCTACGCCGTGATGACGCGCGTCGCCGCCGACGAGAACTACCACCACCTCTTCTACCGCGACCTCGCCGCGGCTGCGATTGCCGCTAGCCCGAGCACGATGATGGGCGCCATCGAACGTCAAGTCGTCGGCTTCACGATGCCCGGTCTCGGCATCCCCGGCTTCGCCGCCCACGCCGCGGCGATCGCCAAGGCCGGCGTCTACGACCTCGCCATCCACCACGAGCAGATCCTCGTGCCGATCCTGCTCCGCCACTGGCAGATCGACCGGCTCGAAGGCCTCGACGCCGCAGCCGAGCAGGCTCGCGAGCGAGTGATGGCACGCCTCGCCAAGAGCGAGCGCGTCGCCCGTCGCCTCACCGAGCGCCGCGCCGAGGCCCTCGCCCCGGTCTGACGGGCGCGAAGAGCGCGCTCGCGATTTAATTCCGAAGCATCGCTCCGAGATAAGGAATATGTTTCCGACTCGTGTCGGCGGAACCTCTGGGCGGAGGAATTACCTCATTGTCTGCTGGTTCATGTGTTTCCGCACGGCGTAACACAAATGGCGGAGACGCCACGACTCAGGAGACAACATGACACGAACCACAAGGTGGCTGGCAGCCACCGCCTTGGCGACGGCAGGATTCACTGTCTTCGCTGCCGGCGGTGTCTCAGCCATTGACATCGATACCGATGCTGACGCCGATACCGACGTCGAGCAGGACGCCGACGCCCACGTCGGCGTCTTCCAGAAGGCGTGGTCGAACAGCGGCCACAACCTCGCGGTGAACGACACCGAGCAGGACAACGACGCCGATCAGGACGCCGACAGCAACGCCAATGGTGGCGACGCCGAGCTCTTCCTGGCGCTCTTCGCCATCGGTGGCGATGGCGGAATGGCCGGCGCAGGCAATGGCAACAGCGGGTCCAATAGCTCGGGCTCGAGCAACGCGATCTCGACCGGCGCCGCGTCCGCAACCAATGGTGCGGGCGTCGGTATCGGCCAGGGCAACTCGAACTCGTCGAGCAACACGGCAACCGCCAACGGCGGTTCGATTGATGTTGCGGCGCCGCCGTTCTCGTTGTCGATCCCGACGGGAGCCGAAGCGGATGCTGACACCGACGTCGACCAGGACGCCGACGCGACTGTCATCGTCGCCCAATCTGCTGGCGCCAATAGCGGTGGCAACGTCGCGGTGAACAGCACCGATCAGGACAACGACGCCGATCAGGAGGCCGACGCCGACGCCAATGGCGGCGACGCCGATGCCGCGGCGGCTTTGGCAGCCGTCGGCGGAGATGGCGGAACGGCCAACAGCGGCAACTCCAACAGCGGCTCCAACAGCTCGGGGTCCAGCAACAACATCAGCACTGGGAACGCGTCCGCCACCAACTCGGCATCGGTGAGCGTCAACCAGAACAACAGCAACTCGTCGACCAACACGGCCACGTCCAACGGCTGACGAGCTTCCCTTCTCAGGGGTTTGAGCGGGTAGGTATCGGCTCAACTCCTCAGGGAATTCGAGGGCGGGGCAGCCTCGGTTGCCCCGCCCTCACCATTTGACTCTCGGACGAAAGCGAGCACGACGTGCGGCGGTTCAAGACAGTGGCGGCTGTCGTCATCTCAGCGACGCTCGCCTCCTTCAGCGTTACGACTGCGTGGGCCCAAGAAGAGCCCCCGGTAGGGACTCAGGAGACTTCAACGGAGGCTCCGACCACGGAGACGACCGTGGTCGTGACCACGGAGCCATTGCCAGAAGAGACGACAACCTCCGAGGCGACTCCCGAGCAGACGACGACCTCGGAAGCCACCGTCTCGTCGGAGAGCCCCGCCGTAGTCGCGGTGGACGACTCGGTCGAGACGTCGTCGACGGCGAATCCCAACCAGATCGATCAGGACCAGACGGTCGTCATCACCGCCACTGTCGTGGCGGGTGCCAATTCCGGTAGCAACTCGATCGTCGACAACCAGCCCGACCAGGGCGGTTCCCAACAACCCGCCGAGGTCGACACGGGCGACGCCACCGCCGTCGGTTCCGACGACGAGAACGTCATCACCCAGGCCGCCGACATCGTGCTCGCCGAGGGTGCCCGGGCCAACGTCGTCCAGGTCGCCTTGATCCTCAACATCGGCGTCGCCCTCGCCAATTCGGGCGGCAACATCGTGAGTTCAACACCGGGAGGCTCGGGAACATCCGGCCAGATCGGGACCGGCGACGCCTCGGCAACCGGCCTCGACATCGGTCAGTACATCACCCAGGCCGCCCGGGAGAACGGTGACGAGAACACCGACGCCCAGGCCTCGCAGATCGCCATCTCGCTGTGGATGGGCGTCGCCGGGGCGAACAGTGGCACCAACGTCATCTCCGGTACAGGCGTCGCAGGTAGCGGCGGGTCGGTCGGCAGCGGCAACGCTTCAGCCACCGGCAACGAGTCGCTCACCGAGATCGAGCAGTACGCCGACATCCTCGGTGTCGATCAGTCCACCATCAACGTCACCCAGCAGGCCACCGTGCTCAACGTCGGCTTCGCCCTCTCCAACACTGGACTCAACGACGTGTCCGGCGTCGCCAGCGGTCTGTTGACGGCGTCCGAGTCGGACGACGACGCCGTCGCTCAAGAGCTGTTCGCCATGCTCCTTCCGGCGCTGCTCCAGAGCTACGGCTATGGGCCTGCCCAGGGCAGCATCAACACCGGCGACGCCACGGCCGTCGGCAACGACAGCGAGACGTTCATCCGCCAAGTCGCCATGGCCGCCTCCTCCGGTGATGGCCAGGTCGACATCGTGCAGAACGTTCTCGTCGCCAACATGGGTGCGGCGGCAGCGAACACGGGCGGCAACACGCTCGGCAACGTGCGCACCCTCGATGCCGAGACGGCCAACGCGGTGGTGACGATGGCCGCGTTCATGTCGGAGCTGCTCGCCCAGGTCCACCACTCGGCCAACGACACCGCGTTCGAGGCCAGGAGCGTGGGCATCGAGATCCCGTTCCAGGGACTGATCCTCCGACTCGACGGGGCGTTCGAGGGTCTCGACACCGAGGTCGAGCAAAATGGCACTCGGGCGAACGTCCGGCAAGTGTCGATCGTCGTCAGCCTCGGCATCAGCCTACGGCCAACACCGGCGGCAACCTCACGTCGTCGCAGACCAATCAGGGCAACAGCGTCAATGGTCTCCAAGCGGGTGACGCCCTTGCCGTGCTCGCCTTCGACGCCGAGGGCAACATCATCGGGACCGGCGATGCCGGAGCCGGCAACAACGACATCGTCGTTGTCTCGTGCCAGCGCATCAACGCCGACGACGTGGATTGCTTGGCGCCGCCTACGACGACGGCACCGCCAACCACGGCAGCACCTGCCGTCACCACGCCGACGACGACCGATCCCGGAATCTCGGAAGCGAGCAGCACCACGCCAACCGGCGCGACGGCACCGGCCACGACCGACCCGGCCGCTCCTCCCCCCGTTGGGCCCAGCGGGTTCGGCCACGTTCCGAGCGGGACGCTGCCAGCGACGGGCGTGGATCCCGCGGCGCCGCTGGCGATCGGGGCGCTCACCGTGCTCATCGGTGGTGTGATACTCCTAGTGACTCGGAGGAGGATCTACGAGTGAACATCGTGCTGGCCGCCCTTGCCATGATGCTCTCGGCGGCGGCGCCATCGACCACCGAACCACCGACCACGACGATACCGTCGAGCACCACCCCGACGACGACAGCAGCCGCCAACGCTGCGCCGTCGACCACTGCACCGATCCCCCCCGGCTACGTCCCGCTGGTCGACGACACAGAGTCGATCGTCATCGCCGTTCCTGAGGCGTGGACTGACGTCGATACCGCTCCAAAGAACGACGCCGACGGGATCCCGCGTCCGTACATCGCCGCTTCCCCCAACCTCGCGTCGTTCTTGGGTTCATTCGACACTCCGGGTGTGCTCTACGTCGCCTCCCCATTCGCCGCCGACCCGTTGACGCTCGTCGAAGAGTTCGGGCTCCAAGAGGGGTGCGAGACGTTCGAGGTCAAGACGTACGATGACCCGGTGTTCGTCGGTGCCGTGCAGATCGGCACGAACTGCGGGCCCAACGCGATGACATGGAACATGGTGGTAGCCAATCCGGCCGACGAGTCGTTCACGGCCGTCGTCCAGGTGAAGACGGCCGACCCCGACGAGTTGCGCACGATCATGCTCACGTTCAACGCTCCCGGCGCGCCGGCCAGGGATCCGAGCGCAACGACGACAACCACGGCCGCGGCCGCACCGACAACCACGGCGGCAGCCGCAACGACCACGACAGCCGCGGGCTGACACCAATCTCGCAACCGATGGGTGTTCTGGGGACGGAACGGTCCCCTAGACACCCATCGGTTGCGGAAGGGCACAGGAGATCCGCAACGACTGGCCGGCTTCGATGAGGACGACCCGGTCGATGGTGTCGCCGGGACCCTGTGGCGGTGCCACTTCCTCCAACGTGCCGGTCATCGCCTCCCGCCCAGCCGGCTCCGGGGTCAACCCGGTCCATCCAGCGGTCGTGTGGATCGGCACAGGATCGCCGTCGATCACGCTGACCGTGCATCCCTCGCGGTCGAGCTCGATGTGCATGCGCGAGCCGTGGTGCTGGGCGCGCAACGTCATCCGTTCGTAGCGATCGGGAAGCTTCGGATCGAAGCTCATCGCCGTTCCCGTCTCGTACATCCCGGCGAACCCGAAGGCGACCGTTCCCCACACACCGCCAGTCGAAGCCACGTGGACGCCGTCGCGTGTGTTGCCGTGGAGATCGGCGAGGTCGACGAACAGCGCCTCGCGGAAATAGTGCACGGCGAGGTCGCCATAGCCGATCTGAGCGGCCGCGGCAGCCTGCACGCACGCCGACAGCGACGAGTCGCCGGTGGTGATCGGGTCGTAGTAGTCGAAGTTGCGCTTACGCACCTCCGGTGAGAACTGGTCGTTGCGCAGCGACATCGCCAACACCACGTCGGCCTGCTTGAGCACCTGGTGGCGGTAGATGACGAGCGGGTGGAAGTGCAGCAGCAGCGGATACTTGTCGGGCGGCGTGGCGTCGAAGTCCCACGACTGGAGATCGAGGAAGTCGGCGTCCTGAGGGTGGATGCCCTGCTCCTCGTCGTAGGGCAGGTACATCGATTCGGCAGCCCGGACCCATGCCGGCGCCTCGTGTTCGCCGAGGTCGACGCGGCGCGCCAGGGCGGTGTAGGCGTCCGGGGCCGACTCGGCGAGCAACTCCAGCACGCGCGCCGCGTAGCGGAGATTGAAGCGGGCCATCACATTCGTGTAGAGGTTGTCGTTGACCACGGCCGTGTACTCGTCCGGCCCGGTTACCCCGTGGATGTGGAACGTTGACTCGCCGGCTTGACCGTTGCCGTTGTTCTCGCCGCGCTTCGAATAGAAGCCGAGGTCGTTCCACATCCGCGCGGTCTCGACGAGGATCTCGGCACCGTCCGTGGCCAGGAACGCGATGTCACCGCTGGCGTCGACGTAGCGCTTGAGGGCCAACGCGATCGCGGCGTTGATGTGGTACTGGGCCGTGCCAGCGGCGTAGTACGCCGAGGCCTCCTCACCGTTGATCGTCCGCCACGGATAGAGCGCACCCGCCGAGTTGAGCGCCACCGCCCGGCTGCGTGCCGTCGGCAACATCCGCCAGCGGAAGCGCATCAGCTGGCGGGCGGCCTCCGGCCTCGTGTAGGCGAGGAACGGGGCGACGTACATCTCCGAATCCCAGAAGTAGTGGCCCTCGTAGCCGCCGCCGGTGACCCCCTTGGCGGCGATGCCCTGCTCGCCGATCTGGGCCGATGCCTGGGCGAGTTGGAAGAGGTTCCAGCGCATCGCCTGCTGCTCGGCGACTTCGGCGATAGCCGGCGTGCCTTTTCCGTGATCGCCACGACGGTGCTTCAACTCGACGTCGGTGCTCGCCCAGTACTCGTCGAGCCACGCCTGCTGGGCGTCGACCAACGCGTCGTAGCCGTCGTGTTCGACCCGGTCGAGGCTCCGCGTGCATCGGGTCGCCAACTCAAAGGCATCATCGACGATCTCGGCTTCGAGGTGAGGGGCATAGCGCGATGTGTGATAGCTGACGAACTTGGTGACCTTGAGCGACTGCCCGACAGCCAGCGGGCTGGCCACGAACGCCGACGCCTCGTCGGGACCGATCTCGATGTCGACGTCGAACATCCCCGTCGACTCGATCTGGTGGCGCGCCGCGCAAGCGATCGACATCTTGCTGTTGGTGCACTGGTAGCCGAGCACCATCTGGCGGTCGTCGGCGGTGTGGATGCGCGGCTGGAGGACCCGGTGATTGAAGGTGCGGTGTCGCCGGGGATCGCGCTCGGGGTTGGCGACGCCGACGGACTCGGTGAACGCATCCGGACGCGCCTCGAACTCGGCGTCCTGGCGGTTGAGCAGCCGGGAGGCGATGACGACCGGCGCTTCACCACGCTCCATCGTGACCTCGAATGTGATCGCCGCGATGTGTCGGTGGACGAGCGAGACGAGGCGCTGCGACCGCACCCTCACGAGCTTGCCGGCGGCCGTACGCCAGATGAGGTCGCGGGTTACCGTGCCCCGCCGCAGATCGAGCTCCCGCCCGTAGGACGCGAGGTCGGCGATCGACAGCTCGAGCGGTTCGTCGTCGACGTAGAGCGACATGATCTTCGGGTCGGGCACGTTGACGATCGTCTGCCCCGTAGTCGCGAAGCCGAACGCCTGCTCGGCGTGGTGGATGCTCCACGTCTCGTGGAAGCCGTTGATGAACGTGCCCGGATCGTTGGCGTCACGACCCTCTTCGTGGTCGCCACGCAGCCCGAGGTAGCCGTTGGCCACGGCGAACAGCGTTTCGTTGAGATCGAGCTCCTCGCGGGAGAAGCCGAGCTCGACGAACTTCCACGGGTCGGCGGGATAGCGGAACTGCGGCAGGTGCTCGGGGACGAAGCGCCTGGTCATCGCCGCCCAACCTCGGCGAGCAGCTCGTCGAGCTCGTCGACGACGAGGTCGGCACCGTGCTCGAGGAGAGCATCGCGTCCGGCACCACGATCGACGCCGACGGTCAGCGCGAACCCACCGGCATGGCCGGCGGCGACGCCGGAGATGGCGTCCTCGATGACCGCCGTCCGCTCCGGGCCGGCCCCCAGATCGGCGGCCGCCGCGAGGAACGTATCGGGCGCCGGCTTGCCGGGCAGCTCACGGGCGGCAGCGACGTTGCCGTCGACAACGACCTCGAAGCGATCGGCCAGGCCGGCCGCATCGAGGACCTCGGTGGCGTTGCGCGACGACGACACCACTCCGACCTTCGTCCCCCGCCGATCGAGGGCATCGAGGAACCGGACCGACGCGGGGAACGGATTGATGCCGTCGCGACGCAACACCGTCTGGAACGCCGCGTTCTTGGCGTTGCCGAGACCGTTCACCGTCTCCGCGCCGGGTGCGTCGTCGATAGATCCGTCCGGCAGCGTGATGCTGCGCGAGGCGAGGAACGAGCGCACACCGTCGACCCGCCGCTTCCCGTCCACGTAGGCGAGATAGTCGTCGGCACTGAACGGCTCCCAGTCGCTACCGGCGGCGTGATCCGCCAGGAAGGTGTCGAACATCGACTTCCAGGCCCGCTCGTGAATCTCTGCCGTGGGCGTGAGCACGCCGTCGAGGTCGAACAAGACGGCGTCGAGGGCGTCCCAGTCGATCGTCGTGGTGGCGCCGGGGGGGTGCTCCATCTGTCACGAATGTACGGCATCAGCCACGCTGCTCGGCGGCATGATCGACGTGTTTCTTGGGCAGGTCAGCGGGCTCGGGCAGCGACGAGGAGATCGTCGAGGACCGCGCTGGCGCCGAAGCGAAACGTGTCGGGCGAGATCCATCCCTCCCCCATCACTCTCTCGGCCAGCTCGAGGTACACCCGGGCGTCACCGACCGTGCGGATCCCTCCCGACGCCTTGAAGCCGACGGGCAGACCGGACAGCTCGATCGCCTCGAGGATGATCTCGGCGGCCTCGGGTGTGGCTGACACCGGCGTCTTCCCCGTCGACGTCTTCACGAAGTCCGCCCCGCGCAAGATGGCGAGGTGTGTCGCTCGGTCGATCGCCGCCTGGTCGGGCAACTCCCCCGACTCGATGATGACCTTGACGATGCCCGGCCCCGCCGAGTGGTCGGCCCGCTCGTTGACCAGGTCGCGCACGCCACCGAGCACCTGGGTCGCGACCTCCTCGTCGCCGCGCAACCAGGAGCGGTAGGGCAGGACGACGTCGATCTCGTCGGCGCCATCGTCGAGGGCCAGGCGAGTTGCCGCCAGAACGTCGTCGACCGGTTCCTCGCCGCTCGGGAAGTTGACGACCGTGGCGACGCGGATGTCGGTGCCCGTGAGGCTCTCGACGCACAGCGCGACGTAGGCGGGCCACACGCAGACGGCGGCGACTCCCGCGTCTCGCGCCCGCTTGCAGAGGGCCTCAGCAGCGTCGGTATCGGTGTCCTCGCCGAGGTCGGTGAGGTCGAGCAGCGAGATCGCCAGCCGGGCGACGTCGGCATCCGAGCCGAAGGGCATCACCCAGGACTGTAGGTCATCGCGTCTGTGTCAGCATGCTCGACCATGGCGAAAGTCGGAGCCGCCTACACCTGTGCGAGCGAGTGAGCGCCAGCGAGCGAGCGTCCAGCTACGGCCTGCGCGGCCGGGGAACGCAATGAACGTACTGCACGCTGACACAGAGTTCCTACGACATGCAGAGGCACCGGCTCGTGGACCACGCGCTCAGCTCGTCCTGACTGCCTCGTTGACGCTGTTCGTCGAGCTCGCCCTGATCCGCTGGCTCGGCGCCAACGTCCTGTACCTCGCCTATTTCTCCAACGTCGTGCTGCTCGGCAGCTTCCTCGGCATCGGCGCCGGATTCCTGTGGGCGGGCCGCCGTACCCGGTCGCTGTTCCTCTTCGCCCCGGTGATGCTCGCCATGCTCGTCGTCCTGACCGGCGTGCTCGACGTGCGCGTCGGCGTCGCCGGTGGCGACCTCATCTTCTTCGGCCTCGACACGTCGGGTCCGCCGCGCTGGGTCGTCCTGCCCGTTGTCTTCGTTGCCGTCGCCGCAGTGATGGCCTGCCTCGGGGACGGCGTCGCCCGGTCGTTCACCCGGCTCGGCAACCTCGACGCCTACCAGCTCGATCTCGTCGGCGCGTTGCTCGGCGTGACAGCGTTCGCCGTCCTGTCGTTCGCCTATGCCGAACCGGTGGTGTGGGGGGCGATCACCGCCGTCGGCCTGCTCGTCGCCATCCGGCCCCGGCGATCCGGTGAGATCGCTGCCGTCGTCGTGCCGCTCGTGCTTCTCGTCGTCGCTCTCGGCATCGAGTCGGCGCAGGAGGACACGACGTGGACGCCGTACTACAAGGTTCACACCGAACCGATCGCCGACACAGGTGGAGTCGTCGCCGAGGTCAACGGGATCCCGACCTGGCTGCAGTTCCGAGCCGTCGGCAACCCGCTCTACGAGACGGTGTACGAGCGCTTCACGGCCGACTCTCCCGGGGAGGTCCTGATCATCGGCGCCGGCTCGGGCAACGACGTCGCCGTCGCCCTCGCCCGCGGGGCGACCGCGGTGGACGCCGTGGAGATCGACGGGCACCTCCTCGACGTCGGCCGCTCCCACCCGGACCGGCCCTACGACCACCCGCGCGTCGACACACACGTCGCCGACGGTCGGGCATTCCTCGAGGCGACCGATCGGCGGTGGGACACGATCCTGCTCGCCCTGCCGGACTCGCTCACGCTGCTCCAGGGCCAGTCGTCGGTACGTCTCGAGAGCTACCTGTTCACCGTCGAGGCTGTCGAGTCGTACCGTGACCACCTCGCCGAAGGCGGCAGGTTCGCGATGTACAACTACTACCGTGAGCCGTGGCTTGTCGATCGCTACGCGGCAACCCTCGCCGAGGTCTTCGGCGAGGCGCCCTGCGTGAGCACGCCACCTGGCACCGTGCTGTCGGTGCTCGTCGTCAGCACCGACCCGACATCGATCGATTGCCCGCCCGGCGAGACGTTCGACGCGGCGACATCAGCACCCGCCCCGGCCACCGATGACCATCCCTTCCCCTACTTGCGCACGCCGAGCATCCCCGGCTTCTACCTCGTCGCCATCGGTTTCATCGCCGTCCTGTCGCTGATCGTCGTGCGCGCTGCCGGCGGACCGCTTCGGCGACATGACGCCATATCTCGACCTCGTGTGCATGGGCGCTGCGTTCTTGTTGCTGGAGACGAAGAACGTCGTCCAGTTCGCCCTCCTGTTCGGGACGACCTGGCTCGTCAACGCCCTCGTGTTCGGTGGCGTGCTGATGTCGGTGCTGCTGGCTGTCGCGGTCAGCAAGCGTGTGCGCGTCCGCCAGACGGGACGGCTCTATCTCGCCTTGCTCGGTGCCCTTGCCCTCAACTGGCTGGTGCCCGGCCGTGTGTTACTCGATCTGCCGGCGGCCCCCCGCCTCGTCGTCGCCGTCACTCTCGCGTTCACGCCGATCTTCCTCGCCAACCTCGTGTTCGCCGAGCGCTTCCGCGACACGGCCAAGGCCACGGCGGCGTTCGGCGCCAACCTCATCGGGGCGATGCTCGGCGGCCTCGCCGAGTACCTCTCGTTGATCGTCGGCTACCGCCACCTCCTCCTCGTCGTCGCCGCCCTCTACGCCGCCGCCTTTGCCCTCCGCCCCCGCCCCGCCTGACGACCGATGGGTGTTTAGGGGACCGTTCCGTCCCCAGAACACCCATCGGTTAGAGAACCAGCTCGGAGAAGGCGTGGATGGCGAGGCCGGCGAGGCCACCGACGACGGTGCCGTTGATGCGGATGAACTGGAGGTCGCGGCCAACCTGCAACTCGATGCGGCGCCCGGTGTCGGCGGAGTCCCATCGTTCCACCGTCGAGGAGATCAGCTCGGCGACCTCGCCGCGGTAGTGCTCGGCGATATGCAGCACGACGCTCTCGATCCACCCGTCGACCTTGGCCTGCAGCTCCGGATCGACCTCGAGGCGACGCCCGGCCGTGGCGAAGCCGTGGACGAGGCGGCGGCGGAGGTCGCTGTTCGGGTCGTCGGCGGCCTCCAGCAATGACGCCTTGACTTCGCCCCACAACGACTGCAGCCAACCCTGCACGTCGGGATGGTCGAGCAGCTCGAGCTTCATCGTCTCGCACTTGGCGATCAGCACGGGGTCGTCGCGTAGCTTGACCGCGAGGGCCCGGATCCTCGCATCGATGCTGCGCCGCACCTCGTGGTCGGGAGTTGCCGAGACGTCGGCGAGGAACCGCTCGACGCCGGTGAAGATCTTGTTGAAGACGCGGTCGTCGATGGACTCGGGAACCCACCACGGAGACTCCTGATCGAGACGGTCCCGCAGCATCGAACGGTTGTCGTCGAGGAAGCTGACCAGGCCGCGCATCACGCCATCGAGCATCCGTTGGTGGTGTCCGCCCTCGATGGCGACGTCGATCGCCTTGCCGAGGAGGGGGGCGACCTCGGTGGTCTTCAAGCGCTTCTCGACTGCCGAGCCGAGGGCCTCCTGGACGTCGCGGTCGTCGAGCACCTCGACGACGCCGCCGAGGGCGTCGGCAGCCGCCTCACCAGCGCGTTCGGCGTTGACCGGCTGAGCCAGCCAGTGACCGAGACGCTCGGCGATCCTCGCCCCGGCGAGCCGCTCGCCGATGACCTCCGGCGTGAGGAAGTTGCCCTGCACGAAGTCGCCGAGGCTGCGCCCGATGTCGTCTTTGCGCTTGGGGATGATCGCCGTGTGCGGGATCGGGATGCCGAGCGGATAGCGGAACAGCGCGGTGACGGCGAACCAATCGGCCAGGGCACCGACCATCGCCGCCTCGGCGGCTGCCTCGACGTAGCCAACCCACGTCGCCTCGCCCTCGAACGTCCTGGCGACGACGAACACGACGGCGGCGAACACGAGCAGGCCGGTGGCGAACAGCTTCATCCGCCGCAGATCGCGGACCCGCGCTGGGTCGGCAGTCAGCGCGTGCACGAGTCGGACGCTACTGGCGTGCTCTCCCCCTTCTGGGGAAGATCCGTGTCACGACACAAACGAGCGGCCGAGCTTTGTGTCAGGAAATGTGCCCGTAGAGGGCAGTCTCGCTGACACAAACGCCGGACCCGTCGGGGACCTATCGCGCGAATTGCACCGTGGAGTCGGCGACGTCGAGGAGCCACTCGGGGAACAGGCCGACGACCAGCGTGAACACCACGGCGGCGGTGATGGCCAAGCCACTCCCGAGCGGGATCGACACAGTCGATGTGTCATCGTCGGCGGGCGCTTCCTGGATCCACGTGCTGACCATGATCCGCAGGTAGATGAAGGCGGCGATCACGGTCGACAGCATGGCGATGATCGCCAGGGCGTAGCTGGACTCGTCGACCGCCGCTCCGATCACCCCGAACTTGGCGATGAACCCGCTCGTGAACGGCACACCGGCCTGGGCGACGAGGAGCACGGTTAGGGCAAGGGCGAGGGCGGCGTGCCGCCGCCCGAGGCCGCGGAACGAGTCGAGATCGGTGCGTGTGTCGCCGCGCCGGGCCACGAGGGACACGACGGCGAACGTCCCGACGACGAGCACGGCGTAGGCGAGCATGTAGACCATCACCGACGGCACGCCGGGGCCACTGTCGGCCTCGCCGGCGTGGCGCGCCGCCGCCTCCAGACCGACGAGCATGAAGCCGGCGTGATTGATCGACGAGTAGGCGAGCATCCGCTTGACGTCGGTCTGCACGATGGCGAGCACCGGACCGATGATCAGCGACGCGATGGCGAGGACCCACACGACGGGGCGCCAGTCGTCGCGGTAGTGGCCGAATCCGGCGACGAGCACGCGCAGCATCGCCGCGAACGCCGCCGCCTTGCCGACCGACGCCATCAGTGCGGTGACCGGTGTCGGGGCACCCTCGTAGACGTCCGGCGTCCACACGTGGAACGGAACGGCGGCCGCCTTGAAGCCGAGCCCGACGAGCAACAGGGCGATGCCGGCGAGCAGCAGGGCGTCGCTTCGGTCGACGGGGATCGTGCTGTCGAAGGCGGTGACGATCTCGCTCAGGTTCGTCGAACCTGTCGAGCCGTAGACGAGGGCGATGCCGTAGAGGAAGATCGCCGATGAGAAGCCACCGAGGATGAAGTACTTCATCCCGCTCTCCTGGCTCTTCGTGCGCCGGCGGTTGCTCGCCGCCAGGACGTAGAAGGCCAGGGACATCGTCTCGAGGCCGAGGAACAGGACGATCAGGTCGTTGGCGGCACCCATCACCACTGCACCTGCGGCGGCGACGAGGGCGAGGGCGTAGACCTCGGGTCCGTCGCCGCCGTCGCGATGAAGGTGATCGCCGGCGACGAGGGCGACCCCCACCACGGCGGCACAGACAACGATCGTCACGAACATCGCGAACGTGTCGAAGGCGAGCGCCCCGCCGACGAGCGTCGAGGTCGAGCTGTCGCTGATGTCGTCCCACTGGATGATCGCGAGGACGCCGGCGGCGATCGCCGCTCCGGCCGTGACGGCTGCGTACACGCCGCGTGGCCACTGGGGTGTCAACGCGCCGGCGAGCAGTAGCAGGATCGCCGCGCCGACGAGGACGAGCAGCGGCGAGAGGGCGAACCACTGCACCTCCGGCCCAACGAACGGCACTTGCGCGATCAAGCTCACTCCTCCGCCTCTCCCTCTTCAGGCGGGGCGACGACGACGACCTCAGGGTCGCTGTAGTCCTTGCCGGTGCGTTCCTCGACGTGGTCGATGAGCGCGACGACGCTGGGCTCGACGCGGTCGATCATCGGCTTCGGGTAGACGCCGGTGAACACGATGATCCCGATGAAGACCAGCAGCGCCAGCCCTTCCTTGCCGTTCAGCTCGGCGAACGATCGGTTGTCGTCATCGACCTCGCCGTGGAAGACCCGCTGGTACGCCCACAGCAGGTAGAGGGCCGCGAGGATCACGCCGGCGGCGGCGACCACTGTCCACCAACGTGCCGAACGGAACGAGCCGACGAGCACGAGGTACTCGCCGACGAATCCGTTGAGTCCGGGGACGGCGATCGACGACAGCATCACAACGGTGAACCCGGCGGCGAAGATCGGGGCCACCGACTGGATGCCGCGCAGCTCGGAGATCTCGCGGGTGTGGCGCCGTTCGTAGATCCACCCGACGAGCACGAACAGCGCCCCCGTCGAGATCCCGTGGTTGATCATCTGCAGCACTCCGCCGGTGACCGCCTGCGACGTCAGGGCGAACGTGCCGAGGACGATGAATCCGAGGTGGGCGATCGACGAGTAGGCGACGAGACGTTTGAGGTCGTGTTGCATCGTCGCCACGATCGCCCCGTAGGTGATCCCGATCACGGCGAGGGTCAGAAGCAGCGGGCGGGCCCACTGTGCCGCCTCGGGGAACAGGTACAGCCCGAAGCGCAGCAGGCCGTACGTGCCGAGCTTCAGCATCACCCCGGCGAGGATCACCGATCCGGCGGTCGGCGCCTGGGTGTGGGCGTCGGGGAGCCACGTGTGGAACGGGATCACCGGGACCTTCACGGCGAAGGCGATGGCGAACGCGAAGAACAGCCAACGCCCGGTCGCCGTCGGGAACGAGGCCTCCTCGGCGAGCGTGACGAGGTCGAAGGTGATCTCGCCGACGCCGTAGCGACGGCCGAGCAGGACCGTGGCGAGGATGCCCACGAACATGAACGCCGAGCCGAACATCGTGAAGAGGAAGAACTTCGTCGCCGCGTAGACCCGGTTGCCGTAACCCCATCCGCCGATGAGGAAGTACATCGGAACGAGGACGATCTCGAAGAAGACGAAGAACATGAACAGGTCGAGGCTGAGGAACGAGCCCATCATCCCGGCCTCGAGGAGGAGCATCCAGGCGAAGTACGGCTTCTCGTCGTTATGGGGATCGGTGGTGAAGAACGCCAGCGGGAAGAGGATCCCGGTGAGTACCACGAGCAGCAGGGAGATGCCGTCGACACCGAGGTGCCAGGAGATGCCCCAGTGCTCGATCCACTCGTGCTGCGACACGAACTGGAACCCCGCCTCGCCGGCGTCGAAGGCGGCTAGCAGCCACACGCTGAGCGCCGCCGTGACGATCGCCGTCAGCCAGGCGACGAGCTTGACGAGGTCTGCCTGGCGACGACCCACGACCATCACGAGCAGCGCGCCGGCCAGCGGCACGAGCACGAGCGCCGTGAGGATCGGGAACGAGGAGGTCATCAGAGGATTCCTCGGCCGACGACGAGCCAGGCCAGGAGCAGCGCGACGCCGACGCTGATCACGCCGGCGCTGACGCGCGGACGTAGCCGTTCTGGACGCGACGCACGCCACCCGCCGCGCTGCGCACGGTTCGGCCGGCGCCGTTGACGGTGCCGTCGACGACGTTGGCGTCGAACCACGCGGTCGCCTCGAACGACTCGCGGCCCGGTCCGCCCATGAAGTCGGTGACGGCCTGGTCGTAGTACCAGGCGTTGGCGAGGATCGCCGGCTCGATCGCCTTCACCCGCTTGCGCTGGTACACGAGGTAGGCGGCGACGATGCCCGCGATCGCCACGGAGAGGGCGATGATCGCCAGGAGGAAGATGTGCTCGTCGGCCCACGTTCCGTCGATGTGCGCCTCACCGATCCCCTCGGCCGGCTCGACCACGGGGTGCAGCCAGCGCCCGAGCCGCTCGGTGGTCTCGCTGAACGGCATTTGGATGAACCCACCGACTGTCGAGAGCACGGCGAGGACGACGAGCGGACCGAGCATCACCCACGGGCTCTCGTGCGGATTGGCGTCGCCGTGCGCCCCGTGCTCGGCGGCCTTGTCCTTCCAGCGCGCCTCGCCGAAGAACACCATGATCACCTGGCGGGTCATGTAGTACGCGGTCAGCAGCGCCGTGACGAGACCGACGATGTACAACGCGGTGCTATCGGCGAGGGTGAACAGGAGGATCTCGTCCTTCGACCAGAAGCCGGCGAACGGGAACACGCCGGCGATCGCCAGCCAGCCGATGATGAACGTCATCGCCGTCACCGGGAGGAGGCGGTAGAGCAGGCCCATCTTGCGCATGTCCTGCTCGTCGTGCATGCCGTGGATCACCGAGCCGGAGCCGAGGAACAGCAGGGCCTTGAAGAAGGCGTGGGTGATCATGTGGAAGATCGCCGCCACGTAGGCGCCGGTGCCCACGGCCAGGAACATGTAGCCGAGCTGGCTCACCGTCGAGTAGGCGAGCACCTTCTTGATGTCGTTCTGGGCGACGGCGACGGTGGCGGCGAACAGCGCCGTGCCGACGCCGATCCAGGCGATCATCGTCGGCACCCAGTCGGCGGAAACGCTGAGCACCGGGTTGACGCGGACCATCAGGAACACCCCGGCGGTGACCATCGTGGCGGCATGGATCAACGCCGACACCGGCGTCGGGCCCTCCATCGCATCGGGGAGCCAGAGATAGAGCGGGAGCTGGGCGCTCTTGCCGACGGCGCCGATGAACAGCATCACGGCGATCGCCGTCGCCGTTGACTGGGCGAGGTCACCCTGGATCGCCGCCCCGTTGACCGTCGCAAAGCTCAACGATCCGACGGCTCCGAAGGCGAGGAACATCGCCACCATGAAGCCCCAGTCGCCGACCCGGTTGGTGATGAACGCCTTCTTGCCGGCCGTCGCCGCCGACGCCCTGGTGTGCCAGAAGGAGATCAGCAGGTACGAGCACGTCCCGACGCCTTCCCACCCGAGGAACGTGACAAGCATGTTCTCGCCGAGCACGAGGACGAGCATCGAGAAGGCGAACAGGTTGAGGTAGCAGAAGAACTTGGAGAACTTCGGGTCGCCGTGCATGTAACCGATGGCGTAGACGTGGATCAGCGTGCCGACACCGGTGACGAACAGGCACATGGCGATGCTCAGCGGGTCGGCGAGGAAGGCCATGTCAACCTGCAACGAGCCGACCGGCAACCACTCGAACAATGTCGAGACGTGGGTCCGCTCCTCGGCGTCGGTCCCGAGGAGGTCAAAGAACGCCGCCACGGAGACAGCGAACGATCCGGCGAGCAGCGCCGACGCCACATAGCCGGCCCGCGGGTCACCGAGCCGGCGGCCGAACACGACGAGGATCAGGAACCCGAGCAGCGGCAGAGCCGGAATGATCCAGATGAGGTCAAGCACCCCGGATCACCCCGCCCTCTTCCATTGGAGTGTTTGCTGCATTGGAGTGTCACGTGCCGGGTTTTCCAGCAGCTGACACTCCATCAGCACGAAACACTCCAATGAGCACACGGTCAGCCTCTGAGCTCTGTGAGGTCGTCGGCGGTGGCGCCGGGTCGGCGACGGAGGATGGCGACGATGATGGCCAGGCCGACGACAGCTTCGGCTGCGGCGACGACGAGGATGAAGAACACGGCCGTCTGGCCGTCGATGTTGCCGAGTCGCCGCGAGAGGGCGACGAAGCTGAGGTTGACGGCGTTGAGCATCAACTCGATGCACATCAGCAGCACGAGCGGGTTGCGGCGGACGAGCACGCCGACCGCACCGATGCCGAACAGCACGGCGCCGAGCACGAGATACCACGTCGCCGTCGGTACTGGCGCGGTGAGGGCGAGCTCGCTCATTGGTGCACCATGTCCCCGTGGTCGATCGCCGGGGATGACGGGCGGTGCACCACTGAGCTAAAGGCGCCGAAATTCTGGTTCACTCGCTCGCAGACTCGCTCGCTCACTGGTTCTCGTCCCGCGTTTCCTCTCGCGGCGGGTCATGACGACCGTGCCGGCCACAGCGACGACGAGCAGCACGCCGGTCAATTCGAACGCGAAGACCTGGTCGCCGAACAGGTTGCGACTGAGTTGCTTGATGTTGGCGTCGGGAGTCACCTGCGGTGTTCCTCCGCCCGCCGGCTCGGCGACTTCAACCTCGATGCCGGTCCCGACCTGCAGCGGCCCGCTCTCGCGCGCTGCGAAGACCGCGGCAATGACGAGGGCGACGATGGCGATGCCGACGATCGCCGCCAACGGTCGCTGGATCGGCAGCGGTTCGACCTCGAGGTCCTCGGCGCGGTCGACGCCGAGCAGCATGATCACGAAGAGGATGAGCACGACGATCGCCCCGGCATAGACGATGACCTGCACGGCGGCGAGGAAGTGCGCCTCCAGGGCGACGAAGTGCACGGCGACGCCGAACAACGTGAGCACGAGGCTGAGGGCGGCATGCACGGCCCGGCGGCGCACGACGACGCCGATCGCCCCGGCGATCACCATCAGCGTCGCGGCAATGAAGACGAGGAGCTGCAACGGACTACGCGTCCCTCTCGCCGCCGGCCGGCTCGGCAGATCCGTCGTTTCCGTCGTCAGCAGGCTCGGGCTGGCGGACTCCGTAGCCGAGCTCGCCACTCCAGCCGACCTCGCCGACGAAGTCGGCGTCTCCGTTCGGTGACGTCGCTCGCATCCAGCCACTGGTGTCGCGGTCCTCGCCTTCGCGCCAGTCCTCCCACGGCATCCGGCGTGGTCTGCCGTCGTCGTCGACGAGCAACTCGGTCTTCGTGTAGATGGCGTCCTGGCGATTGGTGAAGGAGAACTCGAACAACTTCGACTCGGTGATCGCCTCGGTGGGACAGGCTTCGACGCAGAGGTCACAGTGGATGCAGCGGAGGTAGTTGATCTCGTAGACGTAGCCGTAGCGCTCGCCGGGAGAGCTCGGCGCCTCGGGATCGTTGTCGGCACCGCGGACATAGATGCACTTCGCTGGGCACACGCCTGCACACAACTCACAGCCGATGCACTTCTCCATCCCGTCCTCGTAGCGATTGAGGACGTGGCGGCCGTGTAGCCGCTCCGGTTTGGGTGCCTTCGCGTCGTCATCGAGGTCGGGCGGCGCAGAGCCCTCGTCATCCTCGCCGCGACGCCGCACGCACGCGGCCACCCGAGTACTGGCGGGTCAGCCGATCGCCGCCCATCGCCCGGTGCTGGCGCAACGTCACGAGGAAGCCGTCGAGATACCCCATCAGTACGCGCCCTCTCGTTCTCGATTGCGGCGACTCACCGTCAGGGCCCACACCATCAGCCCGAATCCGGCGGCGAGGGCAGCCGCGGCGGCGACGCCGACGACTCCACGGTTCCAGTCATTGTCCTGGGCGACGCGCATCGCGGCGAGAAACAGCAGCACGCCGAGGGACACGGGGATGAGCACTTTCCATCCGAGATCCATCAGCTGGTCGTAGCGCAACCGCGGCAACGTCGCCCGCAACCACACGTACACGTAGAGGAAGATGAGCACCTTGGCGACCAGCCAGATCGTTCCCTCCAGGCCGTTGGGAATCAGCGGGATGTCGAACAGCCCCCGAGGCCCGCCAAGGAACAGCGTGACGATGATCGCGCTCATCGTGACGGTGCCCATGAACTCGGCGAGGAAGAAGAGAGCGAAGCGGAAGCTGGCGTACTCGGTGTTGAACCCGCCGACGAGCTCCTGCTCGGCCTCGACCAGATCGAAGGGCGGGCGATTGAGCTCGGCCGTGGCGGCGATGACGAACACGACGAACGGCACAAAGCCGGTGGCGATCAGGTTCCACCGGGCGAACGTGTCCTGGGCTTCGACGATCCCCGACGTCGTCAACGTCCCGGCGACGAGCACGACACTGGCGACACTGAGCCCAAGGGCGGCCTCGTAGCTGACCATCTGCGCCGACGCCCGCACGGAGCCGAGCAGTGGGTACTTCGACCCGCTCGACCAGCCGGCGAGCATGACTCCGTAGACGGCGATCGACGACAGGGCGAGGACGAACAGGATGCCAACCGGCGGGTCGGCGAGCTGCACCCGCGTTGGCGTGGCCAAACCATACGACGATGCCGTCGTTGTCGCCGCTGAAGTCACCGCCGAGCGGGATCACCGACCAGACGAGGAACGCCGGCACGACGGCGAGGAACGGCGCCAACCGGTACACGAAGCGGTCGGCGCGATCGGGCAGGAAGTCCTCCTTGAAGATCAGCTTCATGCCGTCGGCAAGACTTTGGAGGAGGCCGAACGGCCCGGCCTTGTTCGGGCCGATGCGGTTCTGCTGCCCGGCGATGATCTTGCGTTCGAACCAGATCATGAACAACGTGCTGATGAGCCCGAGGCCGAAAACGACGAGGATCTTGATGGCAATGATGACGAGCGGCGTCCATTGCAACCCGCCGACAAGGAGCGGATCGAAGGCGATCATTGCTCGATCCTGACGTCGGTGGCGCCGGCGGTGGCGTCGACAATTTCGTTGATCTCGGCGCCACGGTTGAACGGGACGAGAACGGTGCCTCGCGGGATGGTGGGGTCCGGGCGCAGCTGGAGGCGAACCGAGCCGCGTGCTCCGGTGAGGCGCACGACCCCGTCCTCGGGCGCGCTGATCTTGTCGGCGTCGGCCGGATTGACGCGAGCGTCAACGTCTCCGGCGAGTCCGGCGAGCGACGGAGACATCGCCGTTGCCGTCGCCCGGTCGTACAGACGGCGGGCGAGCACGACCCGGTAGTCGTAGCTGTTGCGGTCCGGCGCCGGAGCGCCGTCGAACGCGGCGGCGGCCGCGGCGGTGTTGACCGCCAGCACACCTTCACCGTTCCCGATGACCGCCGACCGAGACGCCGCGGCATAGGCCGGCACGGTGGCGAGCGATCGCGTCGGTGATCGACGCGACATCACCCAAGGTCGCCACGGAGATCGTCGATCCCGAGCAGATCGCCGAGCTCGGCGGCGACCATCCAGTCCGCTCGACTGGTTCCGGCCGGCGTGACCCGCTTGGCGACGGTGGTGACCCGGCCTTCGAGGTTCGTGGTCGTCCCGTCCTTCTCGGCGAACATCGATGCCGGTAGCACCACGTCGGCGAGCGCTGCTGAGGCGGTGAGGAACGAATCGAGGGCGACGACGGCACCCGCCCGATCGATCGCCTGCCTCGCCAGCGTGGAGTCGGGGAAGTCGGCAACGGGATCGGCACCGAGGAGGATCAGCAGGTCGATCTCGCCGCTCGCCGCGGCACCGAGGATTCCGGCGGCGTCGAGACCACCGGCGCGGGGACGGAGGCCTAATTGCAAGGCCCCTACAACGTTTCCCCGGCGTAGCGCGGGGAGCACGCTCACGTCCGGCTGCACGGCGGCGACGACGTCGTACACGGCACGGAGCGTGGCGGTCGCCGAGTCGGTCGACTCGGCGAGGTTGGCGCGTCCGGCGACGATGACCACCTGCCCGATGCGGAGCTGGTCGACGACGAGTGGGTCGGTGAGAGCCGCTGCCGCCGCGGCGGCCCCTCCGGACTCGACACGCAACGAGCGCCAGGCCAACGGCGACAACCCGGTTGCCACCGGCGACAGCTCGATCAGCTTCGTCTTCTTGCGGACGGCACTGTCGCGAAGGCGGAGGTGGAGTACCGGTAGTTCCTCTTTGAGATCAGGACCGACGAGGATCACCGTCGCCGCGTTCGTTGTGCTGTCGATGGTCGCCCGGGGCAGGTCGAGGATCTCGGCCGGCAGCCCGTCACCGAGCTGCGCGTCACGGTGCTCGATGCCGATGGCATCGGCGAGTCGGGCCCAGGCGAAGGCGTCCTCGTTTGTGCCACGAGCGCCGCCCAACAGGGCGATGCGCTTCGCCCGGCCGCCGTCGATCGTCGTTCGTATCGCCTTGGCCACGGCGGCGAGCGCGACGGTCCACGACGTCTCCGTGAGACGCGACTCCTGGGCACCGCCCAGACCCGAGTCTTCACCGCGCACCAGCGGGGTGGCAATGCGGTCGGTCGAATTGACCGCCTCGAAGTTGAACCGGCCGCGGTCGCACAACCAGCCCCAACTCACGGAATCGTTGTCGACCCCGAGATGGCGCACGAGATTGTCGCGGCTCGACTGCACTGTCATCCGGCACCCGACCGAGCATGTTGTGCACGTCGTTTCCGACTCGGCGAGATCCCACGGCCGCGCCTTGAACCGGTACGGAGTCGCCGTCAGTGCGCCGACGGGGCAGATCTGCACCGTGTTGCCCGAGAAGTAGGAGCTGAACGGCAGATCGGGGAACGTCATCACCTGCGTTTGGTTGCCGCGCTGGGTGAAGTGGATGAGAGCGTCGCCGGCGACCTCATCGGCGAAGCGCGTGCACCGGTCACACAGGATGCAGCGCTCCCTGTCGAGCAGGACGAGGTCGCTGATCGGGATCGGCTTCTCGAAGTGGCGCTTCTCCTCGATGTAGCGGCTCTCCCCTGGCCCGTGACTGTACGCCTGGTCCTGCAACGGGCACTCTCCACCCTTGTCGCAGACCGGGCAGTCGAGAGGGTGGTTGGCGAGGAGCAACTCGATCACCGCCTCTTGGGCCGCCTTGGCCGCCGGCGACTCGGTCTCCACCTTCATGTCCGGAGTGACGGTGACCATGCACGACGGTTGCAGCATCGGCCCGCGCCCGGTGTCGACGTCGACGAGGCACATCCGGCACATGCCCACCGGGTTCATCCGCTCGTGGTAGCAGAACCGCGGGACGTAGACGTCGTGGCGCTGGGCGGCGGCGATGACGAGCTCGCCCTTTCGAGCCGTGATCGCCCGTCCGTTGACCGTGATCGGCAACGGCGTTCGGGTCGGGCGGAGGTGCCGCCTCGTCCGGGCGTTCGTCGGTGGCCGTCATACCCCATCTCCACCCGAACTGTGAGCTGTCGACGCCGATTTCGGCGCTCTCCGCTCACAGTTCGCTGGAAGGACCGGGTATCCGCCCATTGCACCGACTTCAGGAGCCAACCGCCGTGACGCAGCGAGCGTGTAACCGTTCATGAAGCGGCCACCGGGATCATCACGCGCTTGGGGATCCTCGCCTGGAACTCCTCGGGGAACAGCGTCAACGCGGAGTGCACCGGGACGTAGGCGGACGGGCCGAGGAAGCAGATCGTCGTCATCCGGTACGGGAACGGAATCGCCTCGAGTCCGAGACGTTCGCTGGCGGCGTGCGGCATCGCCCCTGGGCAGATCGTCTCGCCGACTGCAAGCAACCGCTCGAGGTCGCCTTCGGTGCCGCGACCTTCGAGGATCCTGGCCAGGATGCGTTCCATCCACGTGCCGCCCTCGCGGCACGGGGTGCACTTGCCGCACGACTCGACGGCATAGAACCGCAACAGCGTGTAGGCGGCTTCGGGGATGTCCGTCGTCTCGTCCATCACCATCACTGCTCCCGAGCCGAGCATCGAGCCGGCGGCGCCGACGGGCTTGCTCTCGAACGGGAGGTCGAGCTGCTCGGGCAGGAACCACGGGGCCGACCCACCGCCCGGGACGAACGTCTTCAGCGCCCGGTTGTCGCGAATGCCGGCCGAGTAGTCGTCTCCGTAGATGAGGTCGCGGAAGGTCGTCGTGCCGTTGACGATCTCGAACACACCGGGTCGTTGGACGTGCCCGGAGACGGCAACCATGCGCGTCCCCGGCGACGTCTCCGTGCCGATCGCCGTGTAGGCGGCGGCGCCGTTGCGCAGCAGCCACGGGAGGTTGGACAGGGTTTCGACGTTGTTGACGATCGTCGGCTGGCCGTACAGGCCGATTGCCGCTGGGAAGTAGGGGGGCTTCAGCCGAGGCATACCCCGATTGCCTTCCAGGCTCTCGATGAGCGCTGTCTCCTCGCCGACGATGTAGGCACCGGCGCCCCACGTCAACACGACGTCGACGGAGAAGTCGGTGCCGAGGATGTTGCGGCCGATGTAACCGGCGGCGTACGCCTCGTTGAGGGCCGTTGCCACACGTTCCTGGGCGAGCGCCATCTCACCGCGCACGTACAGGAAGCATTGCTGGAGGCCGACGGCGTAGCAGGCGATCAGCGCGCCCTCGATGAGCTGGTGCGGATCGCGCTCCATCAGCAGCCGGTCCTTGTACGTGCCCGGTTCACTTTCGTCGCCGTTGACGACGAGGTAGCGCGGCCACACCGCCTGTGGCGTGAGCCCCCACTTCACGCCGGCTGGGAAGCCTGCCCCGCCGCGCCCGAGCACGGTCGCGTTCTTGACCTCGGCGTGCACCTCGGCTGGCGACTTGGCGAGGGACGCGCGCAGCCCCGCGTAGCCGTCGGTGGCGTGGTAGCGATCGAGCGTGTAGGAGTCTTCGAAGCGGAAGCGCGACGTCACGATCGAGGGGCGCGAGTCGTCGGCAGCCTCGATGAAACCCGGCGCCCACGGATAAGCGTTTCCATTCACGACGGCGCCTCCGAACTTGCCGCGGCAAGCCATGCCGGCATCCGGGACACGTCGGGATCGATGGCCCCGGCGGCGCGTTCTGCGGGAATTCGTTGGCGCACGGTCGCCAGTGTCCCGTGCGGCGGGATCTCGGCATCGAGGGCGCCGGCGGCGAGGTCGTCGATCAACCCGTCGAGTTGGTCGGTCGTGACCCGATAGCGGTAGCGGTAGTTGACCTGCAGACACGGCGCCTCGGTACACGCCGCCTGGCACTCGGCGTGGTGCAGCGAGAACCGGCCGTCGTCAGTGGTTCCGCCCGCCTTGATCCCGAGGCGTTGCTCGGCGTGGTGCATCAGCGCCTCGGCCCCGAGCAGCGCGCACGACATCGTCATGCAGATGTTGATCATGTACTTGCCGACCGGCTCGAAGCGGAACATCTCGTAGAACGTCGCCGTGCCGTAGACCTCCGCCGGCGTCACGCCGGTGAGCTCGGCGATGTGCTCCATCGCCTCGTTGGTGACGTAACCGTTCTGCTCCTGGCTGAGGTGGAGCAAGGGAATCAGCGCCGACTTCGGCCGCGGGTAGCGGCCGATGATCTCCCGAGCCAAGACCGTGTTCTCCACCGACAGACGACTCACGAACCCGTCCCCAAGCTCTGTGTCAGCGAACACGACGTCGGCGGTCGTGTTCGCTGACACAGACGGCGGACCGGCGCGTTCATCGGTCGACGTCGCCGAGGACGGGGTCGACGGACGAGATGATCGCCACGGCGTCGGCGACGAGGCGGCCACGCATCATGTGCGGCAACGTCTGGATGTTGACGAACGACGGTGCCCGCATGTGCAGCCGGTAGGGCTTGGCCGAGCCGTCACTGGCGAGGTAGCAGCCGAGCTCCCCACGCGGGCTCTCGACGGCGACGTAGACCTCGCCGGTGGGCACCTTGAAGCCTTCGGTGAACAACTTGAAGTGGTGGATGAGGGCCTCCATCGACTCGTCGATCCGGGCACGCGGCGGGGGCGTGACCTTCTTGTCCTGGATCCGGTAATCACCTCCGGGCATCTTGTCGAGGATCTGGTGGACGATGCGCATCGACTCGCGCACCTCGTTGATGCGAATGGCATAGCGGTCGAAGGCGTCGCCGTAGGAGCCGACGATGACGTCGAACTCGACCTCGTCGTAGTGCAGATACGGCTCGGCGCGGCGGATGTCGTAGGCCAGGCCGGTTGACCTCAGTGTCGGCCCGGTGGCGGCCAGCGCTACCGCCTCTGTAGGAGTGATCACGCCGACACCCTGCAGCCGTTCGCGCCAGATCGGTTGGCCGGTCATCAGCGTGTCGTACTCGTCGAGGCGTGGCGGGATGAGATCGAGCAGGCGCAGCACCCCGTCGCGCCACCCGGGCGGCAGGTCGGCGGCGACGCCGCCGGGACGGACGTAGTTGTGGTTCATCCGCAGCCCGGTGACCTGTTGGAAGAAGCGCAACACCTCCTCGCGCTCGCGCCAGCCGTAGATCATCATCGACACGGCGCCGAGATCCATGCCGTTGGTGGCGAGGAACAGGAGGTGGCTCGCCATCCGGTTGAGCTCGGACATCAGCATGCGGATCCAGACCGCTCGCTCGGGGATGTCGCCGTCGATGCCGAGCAGCTTCTCCGTCGCCACCGAGAAGACGAGCTCGTTGAAGAACGGGCTGAGGTAGTCCATCCGGGTGACGTTCGTCCCGCCCTGGAGATACGTCAGTTGCTCGCCCTGCTTCTCCATTCCGGTGTGCAAGTAGCCGATGATCGGCTTGCAACGCAGCACCGTCTCGCCGCGCAGTTCGAGCATCAACCGCAGCACTCCGTGCGTGCTGGGGTGCTGCGGCCCCATGTTGATGATCATCGTCTCGTCGTCATCGAGATGGTCGCGAGCCGACGAGTCTCTCGGTTGTGCGGCGAGGGCAGCGGCGTCGGCCTCGCTCATGCGCAGCACTGCCCCGACTTCGCGCAGCAACTCGGCGGCGGGGATCTCGCTGCGCGGCCGCAGCTCCTGCCCCGCCTCGGCGGTCTGGTGAACAAACGTTTCAGTCATCGGACGCCGGTGCCCTTGAACTGGACGGGGATCTCGCCGACGACGTAGTCCTTGCGCAACGGGTAACCCTCCCAATCCTCGGGCATGAGGATGCGAGTGAGGTCGGGGTGGCCGGTGAAGACGATGCCGAACATGTCGAACGCCTCGCGCTCCATCGCCTCGGTGCCGGGATGCAGCCCGAACAGCGACGGCACCTCCGGGGTGGCATCCGGCACCTGCACGCGCAGGCGCAGGCGGCGCGCCGTGGCGAGGTCGAGGAGGTTGACGACGACCTCGAAACGGCCCGGCTCAATGCCGTCGGGCAGTTGTCGCCCGGGATGGGCGGAGTAGTCGACAGCGGTGAGGTCGACGCACATCGTGTAGCCGTCGTCGAGGGTCGCCTTCACCGCCGCGATATAGGTGTCGCGGCTGGGGTGGATGACGACCTGGCCGCAGCTCTCGGTGCGCGGGCAGCCGTAGAGCTCCGTGTCCTCGGGCGCGTCACTCCGGACGACGTCCTCGCTCACCGGGCTCATTGCCTTCCGAGGAGGACCGGGATCGGCTCACCGCTGGAGGCGATCTCGCGGACGTGGACGTTGGCTCCTGCACCCTCGGACTGGCGGCGGCGCATCAACTCGCCGCTCTCGATGGCGCCGTGCAAGGTCTCGATGGCGTGCAGCAGGGTCTCGGGCGTGGGCGGGCATCCGGGGGCGTACACGTCGACGGGCACGACCTGATCGACCCCCTGGACGATTGCGTAGTTGTTGAACATCCCGCCGGTCGACGCGCACACGCCCATCGAGATGACCCACTTCGGCTCCATCATCTGGTCGTACACCTGGCGCAGCACCGGGGCCATCTTCTGGCTGACCCGTCCGGCGACGATCATGATGTCGGCCTGCCGGGGCGACGCCCGGAACACCTCCATGCCGAACCGGGAGATGTCGTAGTGGGCGCCGCCGGCGGCCATCATCTCGATAGCGCAACAAGCGAGCCCGAAGTTGGCCGGCCACGAGCTACGCGAGCGAGCCCACTTGACCAACTCCTCCACGCGGCTCGTGATGACGTTGTGAGACAACCGGGCCAACCCGTCGCCTTCACGAAGCTCCGACAACGCTCCCATGTGCTAGGCGGCCTCCTCGCCTGGCTCGGCACGACCTTCGGTTCCGACCCGGCGGATCGTCGTGCGCGTGGTGCGTTCCGCCGACACGATCCCCTCGGCGACTTCGTCCGACCGCCGCTGTTTGAGCGGGCCCCAGTCGAGGCCGCCACGGGCAACCTCGTAGACGAACGTGAGGAAGAACAGCACGGAGAACAGCACGATCGCCCAGAATCCGAACACGCCGAGATCACCCCGATTGACGGCGTACGGGTAGATGAAGATGATCTCGATGTCGAACATGATGAACAACATCGCCACGATGTAGAAGCTCACCGGGAAGCGCTCCGGTGGCTCACGTGACGGCACGATGCCGCACTCGTAGGGAGCCTCCTTCGCCGCCGACGGGCGCCGCGGTGCGAGCGCGTGGGAGGCCACGAGGCTGATCACTCCGAACACCACGGCGAGGATCCCGAGGACAACGATCGGCAGATACTGGGACATCAGGAACCTGCCGACGGCGAAGGGGCTGGCAGGCTGATGTTGGTGCGGACTCGGGCATCACGATTGTGAAGTAGCCAGCACAGCGTCAGGAAGATGATCGTCGAGCCGATCATCAGCACGAACGCCGGCTGACGGCGGGCGCCGAGATCGCGGATCATGTACACGTACTGGCGCTGCCGGCTCTCGTCGATCTCGCTGGCCGGCGCCGCTCGACCTGCCTCGTCACGGGTCTGCTCGATCGGGGCAACCTCGACGAGGGCATAACGCGGCTCGTGCCAGAAGGCGAACAGGTCGAAGTTGCCGATCATCGGGTAGCGATCGCCGCCGATGTCGAAGACGCGAGTGACCTGGTAGTCGCCGGCCTCGAACGTCCCGGTCTCCTCGAGGAACTCGCCGGCCGACGCGCCGGCCTGTCCGGCCGTCGGCGACGATGGATCGAGGGCGTTCCACCCGTCAACCTCAGTGAGCTGTGTGGCGACGAGAGCTGCCTCGTCGGCATACGACGTCTCGTCGGGCACCTCCACGGGCTCGCTGATCACGCCCGCCTGATTGAGCGCCAGACTGTCCTGCAGCACCGTCCGCCCCGGTATCGCCTCCCAGGTGCCGAGCGGTCCCTGCAGTCCAATGCCGTAGATCGCCCAGATCGCGCCCATCAGCGCCATCCATCCGGCGAGGCCGCACAAGACGACGAGGAACCCGAGCCTGGCCCCGAGGTTGGTGGCGAGGAGGAGGTAGATCGATCCCATCAGCACAGCGACGCCGATGAGGGTGACGAGGTAACCGCGGAGCTCCGGCTCCCAGTTGATGGCGAGGATCGAGGCGACTGACACCTACAACTCCCGCACGTAATCGACGATGGCGTCGATCTGTTCCTCGGTGAGCATCGTCCCGAAGGCCGGCATCTTGCCGCTGCCCTGGCCCTGCTCGCCGTAGCCGACGCCGTTCTCGCTGCCGTTGGTGATGAACTCGACCAACTCGTCGCGGTTGGGGAAGTGGGCGCTCTCGGCTCCACCAGTGATGTTCGGGCCGAGCCCGCCCTGACCTGATTCCTGCGGATCGCCGTAGCTCCACCCGCTGGTGTGGCAACGAGCGCAGTTGAAGGCGCCACTGGACAGGCCGAGGTTGAACAACGCCTCGCCGTAGCTGTCGTACTCGCCGTTCTCGACCGCTTGGCGTGCGGTTTGCTCGATGTTCGCCTGGTTCTCCGCGGGGAGGTGACCGGTCGGGCAGTTGGGATCGTCGATCTCTGTCCCATCGCAGTTTTCACGAGGTATCTGGATCGACTGGAGGTAAGCGATCAGGCTCTCGACCTGCTGGGCGTTGAGCGGTCCGCCACCGTCGAGACCCCACGCCGACATCGGCGTGCCGGGCCTGCCGTAGGTGATGATGAACTCGACCTCTTCCGGAGTGAAGCGGTAGAGCACCGTGTTCAGCGCCGGCGCCACCCAGTTCACCGCCCGCACCTCGCCGGTGGCCGGGTCGGTGATGGAGAACGGTGCATTGCCGCCTGTCGCATTCATGCCACCGTGGCAACCGGCGCAGTTGAACCCGCCGTCGGCCGTCGGTTCGAACAGCTCGCCGCCCCACCCGGCGAGCTGCCGATCGGCGGCCTCCCGCGCTCCCGCCTGCCGGCTCGGCTCGAACACCCAGTACAGCGGTAGCCCGATGACGATCACGACGAGCAGCAACACGCCGAGGAACTGGACCAGCTCGAGACGACGCCCCTCGAGCTCCTCGTCGTCGAAATACGGCTTGCGGTTGGGCGCCAGCTCGAGCTCCGAACCGAGCTCCTTGCGCGCCGCCCTGGCGTTGAACACCGCGTAGACGAGCCACCCGATGAACAGAACGAGGACGATGAACCAAGCGACCGATGTCGCGGCGAGAGCGACCAACTCAGCGACCCCCGCTCTCGGCGGCAAGCGAACGCGTGCGTTGAACCATCAGTGTTCGCCGGCTCCGGTGATGCAGTGGGGACCTTCGGCCTCCTGGCCCGTGGTGTTCGTGCCGATCGGCGGGCCTTCGTAGACGGTGCCGGTGTCGACGCTGACATTGCCACCACCGTCGACGCTGAAGCTGAAACGGTCCATGCCACGCGGCGCGGGCCCGCCCTTCTTCTCACCGACCTGGTTGTACTGGGACCCGTGGCAGGGGCACTCGAACCAGCGACTCGAGTCGCAGTCGGGGACCCGACAGCCGAGGTGCGGGCACTTCTGGTAGAGGGCGACGAGCCCGTAGTCGCGCATCCCCTCGAAGATCGGCGGGTCGTAGATGGACTCGGCATCGGGGAGTCCTTCGGCGGGATACTCGGTGAACCAGGTGCGCGCCGACGGGGCGTAGAAGAACCCGGAGTTACCTCTGGCCCCTTCCTTGATGTCGTCGATGTTGCCGACGCCGACAACCTGGCCGAAACCGCCGGTCGCCGTGGGCCACAGGAACGCCACGAACCCGGCAGCCGAGAATGCACCGATGCTCGTGCCCATGAGGATGACGGTGGATCGGTTGAAGAACTGGCGGCGGCTCACCCCGATCGCCTCGGGGTCCGGCGGTACCCACGGCACAGGCGTGGCAGGGGGCGCCAGCACTGGCGTCGGGCGACGAGCCTCGTCGCCGGCGCGCTCGGCCTCCTCGGCGGTCAGCACAGCGACGCCGGTACCCGCGGGGCTGGTCTCGTCGGCCCTGCTCGTTCCCGCTTCGGCGTCGGCACGGGAGCGACGCGCCGCTTCGTCACGCCGGCGCGTCTCGCTCGACAGCGCGCCGGCGCCACGGACGTCGCTGCGCCGGGCAGTGGTGACGAACACGATGGCGGCAAGCAGAACGACGACTGCGATGGCGATGGCGATGACGGCGGCGTTGGACATGGCAGGTCTCCTAGTGCTGCTCGCTCAGAGCTCGAACCACAGGCCGTCCCTCCACGGCAGCGTGAAGTTGAAGCCGGGCCCGCGGAAGAACGATCCGATCATCACGAGCACGGCCCAGAACAACAGGTGGATGGTCATCAACGAGGTGGCGAACTTGCGGTCCTCCGGCTTGATGGATGGGTTGCGGTCGATGTACGGGGCGAAGATCAGCACGATGATCCCGACCCCCGGGATCGTCACCCCGGCGATCATCGGGTGGAACATCGTCAGCAGTTCTTGCAGGCCGAGGAAGTACCACGGGGCCTTCGACGGGTTCGGCGTCTGGTTGCTGTTGGCGAGCTCGAGCAACGGTGCGTTGACGAAGATCGAGAACACGAACGTGAACGCCAGGCAGGCGAGCGAGGCGACGAACTCGGCGGCGAGCAGGTGTGGCCACGTGTGCACCTTGTCGACAGGAGTGGCCTTGACCTCCTGGATCGAGCCGCTCTTGACGACGGTGAGGAGGCGCTGCGTGTGCCCGCCCGGTCCGGCACCGATCGGCACGCCGGCGGCAGCGGGTGGGGCGGCGACAACTGCTGTGCCCGGTCGCTCGGCGACAGCGACGCCGCCACCCGACGACTCCGCTTCGCCGCCACCTTCGGCGCGGGACTTGGCCGCCCGTGAACGCTCGAGCAGGTGAGCCGGGATACGCGGGTCGGCTGCGGGCTCGTCGGCGGCGGCATCCGCGCCAGCGTCGGCAGCGGGCGTGTCCGGTGGGGCAGCTTCAGCGGCCTTGTCGGCGTCGGCCTTGTCGCGAGCGGCCTGCGCCCGCTTCAACAGATGTTCCGGGATCTCGGTCACGACTGGTTACAGCGGCCCGGAGATGCCGCCGTCCTTTCTGACTCGCCAGAAGTGGATGGCCATGAAGATGACGATGACGAATGGGAAGAACAGCACGTGCAGGACGTACCAGCGCAGCAACGTCTCCGGCCCGATCTCGGCGCCGCCGAGCAGCACGAAACGCACGTCGCGCCCGAACACCGGGGTGTAGCCAATCATGTTCGTGCCCACGGTGACGGCCCACAGGGCGAGCTGGTCCCACGGCAGCAGGTAGCCGGTGAACGAGAGAAGCAGCGTGAGCGTGAGGAGGATCACGCCGATCACCCAGTTGAACTCCCGCGGCGCCTTGTAGGCGCCGTGGTAGAAGACCCGCGCCATGTGTAGGAACACGGACAGCACCATCAGGTGAGCGCCCCAGCGGTGCATATTGCGCACGAGCAGCCCGAACGTCACCGACGTCTGCAGGTTGGAGATGTCGTCCCAGGCCACCGTCGCCTCGGGTCGGTAGAAGAACATCAGGAAGATGCCGGTGACGGTGAGCAGGATGAAGAGGAAAAAGCTCAGCCCGCCGAGGCACAGCGTGTAGCTGACCTTCACGGCATGGCGCTTCACCTTCACCGGGTGGAGGTGGTAGAGCACCGAGTTCATGATCACGTAGCTGCGGTTGCGCGGGCTGTCGGTGTAGCCCTTGCGGAAGATCGACCCCGGCCGGAAGATGCTGCTCCAGGCCTGGCTGCCCTTCACCGACTCGGTGGTCGCGTTGATCCGATCCTTGATCGTCGGTCTCGGTTGCTCGTCAACGATGCGTGCCATGGATCCGAACCTCTAGAACCGCATGCCGTATGCGTAGCCGTGGTTGTTCGTGCGGGTGTGCGTGTCGCCGGTGACGCCTGGCGTTCCGGCCTTGCCGAGGATGATCACGCCCGTCGGGCAGCGGTCGACGCAGAGCGCGCAGCGTGTGCAGATGTCGTCGTCGATCGTGAACACGACTTGATCGGACGGGTCATCGCCGGGCCGCTCGGTCCCGATCGCCTCGACGATCGCCTCCGGCTTGACCATGTGGATGCACTTCCACGGGCAGATGTCGACACATCCCTCGCACATGATGCATTCGGTCTGGTCGATGTGGATGAACTGCTTCGGCTTGACGGCCTTGGTGAGGTAGTCGGCGTCGACCTCGACGAGCGTGTACTCATCGGTGAAGGGCATCATCGGCGGGTTGGCATCCGTACGCGCCATGGATCTATGCCTTCTTCACCAGCGGCCGGCCGAACGAGGACACCTCGATCTCGGCGGTCTTGACCTGGCCGCGCTTCTGCCACCACGACCACATGAAGATGATCAGGCCGAAATAGAAGGCGTGAAGCAGGACGACGACGATGTCGCGGATCGCCTCGTAGGTGATCGTCAGTGGCAACCGCCCGCCCAGTGCCTGCGGCTCGAGGATGCCGCCAGGCCCCATGACGATGCGGTCGCGGCTCCACCCGAGGTTCTTGTCGGCGTGGTCGATCCACTGGTGGGGAACGATGCCGAAGGCGAGGAACATCACCCCGAACACGTAGACCGCGGCGAGCATCGCCTCGCCCCATGAAACGGGCTTGCCGACGGGTCGGCGCTTGCCGTACCACATCGCCGCCAAGGTCAACCCGATCGACGCAAAGAACGCCACGAGGAATGCCACGTTCATCCCTGGCCATTCCAACGGGTCGATTGCGATCATCGTGATCGGAGTGCCTCTCTGCGGGGATCGATCTCGTCTTTGGGCACACCCTAGTGGGGTGGACGGATGCGCCAAGCTGCTTGCCCGCTCGTGAAACCGGGTTTCCGCGTCCTCTACCGCGACCGCCTATCGTTTGCCCCGCAATGACGGAGATCCCCGAACATCTGCTCAAGCGCTCACGCGATCGCCGGGCGGCGCTGGGGCTCGGCGGTGGCGAGGCTGCGCCCAGCTCGGAGGCCACTTCCGAGGCTGCTCCGTCAGCGACACCGGCGACCGCAGGGGCGGCGACTCCGGCCGCCGCTCCCCCGAGTGGGCCGGTGGGACGCAAGGCCGCCTCTGCGCCCGCCGAGGCGCCACCACCGAAGCCCGATCCGCCTTATGTGGCCGCCGCCAAGGCGCGGCGGAAGATCCCGTTCTGGGCAATGGCCGCGCTGTCGCTGATGCCGCTGTGGGCGTTCATGTACGTCCGCTCGCTCACGACACCGGCCGAGACGGCCGAGGGGCCGTTGGGAGTCGGAGCCGAGGTCTACGGCAACTGCTCGTCCTGTCACGGTGGAGCTGGCGAGGGTGGGAGCGGGCGACCGCTCGCCGATGGTGAGGTCAACAAGACGTTCCCGCACATCGAAGACATGTTGCGCTTCGTGTACTTCGGCACCGAGCAGTACAACCTCGCCGGCGTGACCAGCTACGGCGACCCCAACCGCGAAGGCGGCGCCCATGAGGTCGGCCAGTTCGGCCTGATGCCTCAATGGGGATCGTCCGTGGGAGGCGACCTCACCGATGCCGAGATCCTCGCCGTCGTGTGTCACGAGCGTTACGACTTCAACGGACCCGATCCGGCCGACGAGGCGGTCGTCGATGAGTACGAGCTGTGGTGCTCGGAGGAGTCGCCGATGTATGCCGCACTCGTTGCCGGCACGGCGCTCGCCGACCTCGACACCGCCGGCATCACCGACGCCGACGGCGCCGCCGTCGAGATCATCGACATCGGCGACACCCCAGTCGAGGGCAGCCCGGCCTCATAACGACTCTCATGCCACCTCTGTCGCAACGGCGCGACAAGAACGGCAAGAGAAACCCGTGCTCCCGTGCGAGCGACGAGGCGCTAGCCGAGGAGCGGCCAGCCACGGCCTGCGTGGCCGGGGAACGCAAGAAGCGTCGGCTTGTAGCCTGGCCGGCATCGCCAGTACCGCCGTCGTCATCGACGAGACCGCCACGGCCGACTTCAGCGGACGCCTGCCGCATGCCGGTGACATCGTCACCGACGTGCTGATCGTCGGCGGTGGACCGGCCGGCGCCGCCGCCGGCTACTGGTTGGCGTGCCACGGTCACGACGTCACCGTGATCGAGCGCAAGACGTTTCCCCGGGAGAAGACGTGTGGCGACGGGTTGACGCCACGCGCGGTCCACCAACTCGACGAGATGGGCCTCGGCCGCGGGCTCGAACGGTTCCACCGCTACCACGGGCTGCGGGCGACGGGGATGGGACGCGAGCTCGAACTGGAGTGGCCAGCACATCCCGTCTACCCCAGCCACGGTTACGTCGTACGCCGCCGCGATCTCGACGCGATGGTCGCCGACAACGCCGTCGCCGCCGGCGCCAAGCTGCTCGAGGGTCACGAGGCGATCCACCCGATCGTCGATCGCGGGTTCGTGCGCGGGTCGACGGTCGCCCGGCAGGACGGTTCGAGCGTCGACATCCGCGCCGAGTTCACGATCGTCGCCGACGGCGCCAACAGCCGCTTCGGCCGAGCGCTCGGCACGTCGCGCACCCGCGACTGGCCGTACGGGACGGCGATCCGCACGTACTGGCAGTCACCACGCCACGCCGATCCGTGGATCGAGTCGGCGCTCGACGTCAAGGACCGCAACGGCAACCCGATGCCCGGATACGGCTGGATCTTCCCCGTCGGTGACGGCACCGTGAACATCGGCGTCGGCCTGCTGTCCACGTTCCGCGACTTCAAGAGCGTCAACACGACACATCTGCTCGACGCCTACGCCCGCCAGATCGCCGACCGCTGGGAGATCGACCCGGACAAGCCGGAGTGCCGGCCGACGAGTGGGCGGATCCCGATGGGAGGCAGCGTCGGACCGAAGGCCGGGCCGACGTACCTCGTCGTCGGCGACGCCGCCGGCAGCGTCAACCCGTTCAACGGTGAGGGCATCGACTACGCCTACGAGACGGCACGGATGGCCGCCGACGTCGTCCACGAGGCGCTCAGCGAAGGCGATGCCTCGGCGTTGCAGCGCTACCCGAGAATGCTCGACGACGCCTACGGCCAGTACTTCAAGGTCGGCCGCCTGTTCGCCAGGGTGATCGGCCGCCCGGCGTTGATGCGCGAGCTGACCCGTGTCGGGATGCACAGCCGCACGTTGATGGAGTGGGTGCTGCGGATCATGGCCAACCTCCTGCGCCCCGACGAGCTCGGCCCCGCCGAGGCCGCCTACAAGGCGGCGGCGGCGATCGCCCGCGTCGCCCCCGACGCCTGAACCGCGCAACCGATGGGTGTTTTCATGACGATTCGGTCAGGAAAACACCCATCGGTCGTTGGAGAGCGCGTTATGACGGGGCTGGGCCGGTCGTCTGACGGATGGTGAGGGTCGTCGGGAAGACCTTGTTGGTGCCCGGCGCCGGACGGTCGACGGCGAGATCGACAGCCAGCTCGGCCATCTCGGCGATCGGCTGACGGACGGTCGTCAGCGGTGGCGCCGTGTAGGGGGTGATCGAGATGTCGTCGAAGCCGACGACCGACAGCTCGCCGGGGATGTCGACGCCCATGGCGTGAGCGGCGTGGAGCGCCCCGACGGCCAACTGGTCGGTCGCCGTGACGACTGCGGTCGGTCGCTGGCGAAGTTTGAGCAGGCTGCGAAACGCCTCGGCGCCGGAACCCGGGTTGTTGCTGGCGGCCCGGATGTGCGACTTCACCGGAGGGCATCCGTGTTCGGTGAGACGCTCGATGAACGCAGCCCGACGCTCGAGAACGTCACCGTGCGGGTAGCCGCCGATGAACCCGACCCGTCGATGACCGAGGTCGACGAGGTGGTCGACGGCCGAGGCGATACCGCCGCGGTTGTCGATGTTGATCGTGCTCACTCGAGGTGGCAACGTGCCTTGCCAGAGGGCGACAACCGGAACATGCGACGACGTGAGATCGTCGAGAAGGCGAGGCTGGTCCTGCATGTCGCCGAGGAGGATGATCCCGTCGCAGTGCCGGGTCTCCAGCACGGCGCGCAAGGCGATCGCCTCGTCGGCGCGGCTGTGGGCGCTGCCTAAGACGACGTTGTAGGCGCGCTCCCGGGCGGCGATCGACACGGCCTCCACGGCGTTGGTGAAGAACAGGTCGGAGATCTCGCGGACGATCAGCCCGATCAGCATCGTCTTGGCGCCGCGGAGGCCGCGGGCCAACGGGTTGGGTCGATAACCGAGGCGATCGGCGACGTCGAGGACCCGCTTGCGGGTGTGGGCAGCGATCGGCACGGCGGTGCTCGTGTCGTTGAGGACCCGCGACACCGTCGACTGCGAAACGCCGGCGGCGCGCGCGATGTCGTGCATCGTCACGGTCCGCTCCTGCGCCTGATCGACGCCCCCGCCTGCGCCAGTCACGGCTCCGGAGCCCGGCATACGGTTGACAGCATAGCTATGACTGCATAGGATTTCAGCACTGGCGAAGGGTTCTAACCCAGGGGGAAACCAATGAAGGTGCATCGTCTACTGCTCGCTCTCGCGTTCGTCGCGGGTGCCGTTCCGGCCGCGGGGCTCACCGCCTCGGCGGGAACTGACACGACCGTGCCTGCGAGTGACACCGCTCCGCCGGGCACGGAGGCGACGGAGGGCACGGCCGCAGTCGAATGGGACGTCGAGGCGACCGGGACCTGCGACGGCGGGCCGATGGAGATGTGGGAACGGACCGGGGGCAACGCCCCGATGGTCGACGCCCTCGTCGCAGCGTGGAATCAGGTCTATCCGGAGTGCGAGATCACCGTGACCTACATCGAGCACGCGGAGATGGTGCCGCAGTTGGCACGGGGGATTGCGGCCGGCGACGTACCCGACCTGATGGGCCTCGACCTCATCTACGGACCGCAGTTCGAGGCGGCCGGCCAACTCGAGGACATCACCGACGTGATCGGCGACGATCCGTTGCTCCAGAACATGAACCCAGGCCACCGCACCGTGGGCACCTATGAGGACCGGCTCTACGGCGTACCGCTGTATACGGACGTCTCGCTGCTGCTCTGGAACAAGACGCTCTTCGAGGAGGCCGGGCTCGACCCCGAGGTGCCGCCGACGAACCTCCAGGAGATCCACGACATGGCGGCGGCGATCAACGACCCCGACAACGGCGTCTACGGCTACTACCTGGCCGGTAACTGCGCCGGCTGCAACATCTTCACCTTCGGACCACTGATCTGGGCGTCCGGTGGGACGATCGAGCCGCCCGCGTGTGGCGACGAGGCGCTCGTCGGCGACAGCATCCCGACCGTGCTGGAGTGGGCGCGGATGATGCACCAGGAGGGCCTCATCGACCCTGCCGCCCAGGCCGAAACCGGCGCGACCTTTGGCGAGGTGTTCGGTTCCGGCAACGTCGGCATCATGGGCACCGGCAACTTCAACGTTCCCCTGGCGAAGCAGCAGAACCCCGATATCGACCTCGGGGTCACCCTGCTCCCAGGGCTGGAGACCGGCCAGACAGCCTCCTTCAACGGCGGCGACCTCGTCACCGTGCCGAAGGGATCGGAGCGGGTCGAGGACGCGGTGGAGTTCATGAGGTTCATCCTCTCCGACCAGGTCCAGACGAACGTCTACGTGCAGCTGGGCAACCTGCCCACGCGCAGCGACATCGAGCCCGTCTACGACGATCCGGACGTCACCGACACGCTGCAGGCATATCCGGTCATGCAGACGCCGTACACGCCGGTGTTCTTCGAGATGATCAACTCGCCGCAGGGACCGTGGCTGCAGATGCTCCAGCGGGTGTACTACACCGACGAGCCGATCGAGGAGATCATCGCCGACACCAAGGCAACGATGGAGGAGATGTCCTGCGCGTAGGGCTCGAGTTCATTCAGGCCCCGCATGTGGACGGCGGCCGTCCGCAGGACTGACCTAGGGGACTGAGATGAAGGCGAGGACGAAGCGGAAACTGGTTGGCGTCGCCTACGTGGCGCCGGCCCTCCTCTTCGTCCTCGCTTTCACCGTGTATCCGTTCGTGCGGACGTTCCAGATCTCCCTCACCGACGAGGAGCTTCTGGTTCCGGCTGAATTCGTCGGGCTCGACAACTTTCGAAACGCCCTCGACGACGACCAGTTCTGGGTCGCGTTCCGCTTCACACTGAAATACACCGTCCTGCTCACACCGATCCTGATGATCGGCGGGTACCTGCTCGCCCTGCTGCTGGCGACGAACACGCGGCCTCGGCGGTTGACACGCGCGATCGTGTTCATCCCTGTGGTCATCGGCCTCGGCGCTTCGAGCCTCCTTTGGTATTGGCTGTTCAGCCCGCGTTTCGGCCTGATCAACGCCGCCCTCGAGGACCTCGGGATCATCGATGAGCCGATCCTGTGGCTCGGGGTCAACCCCACCACGTCGCTGTGGGCGATCATCATGTCGATCACGTGGAAGGTCATCGGTTTCGGGATGATCTTGTTCGTTGCCGCGATCCAAAGCGTGCCAAGAGAGGTCAACGAGGCGTCGCTCGTCGACGGGGCCAATGCCTGGCAGCGGACGATGCGGGTCACCCTGCCACTGACGATGCGCACCGTGCTGCTCGTCACGCTGATCAGCATCATCGGCTCGCTGCTCGCTTTCGACCAGTTCTTCCTGATGACCGCCGGCCAGCCGCTGAACCAGACCGCCACCTCGGTCTTCTACATCTACCTCAACACCTTCCCGTTCCTGAACCTCGGCTACGGAGCGGCGCTGTCGCTGATGCTCGCCGGTTTCATCCTCATCTTCACGGTCACCCAGATGATCCTCAGCCGTAGGAGCGCTCGATAATGCCGCGCCGGAGCAGGTACCTCGTCGGCGCTGTCTGCGTGGCGCTGTGCACGGTGATGCTGCTCCCGCTGCTCGCCTCGGTGCTGGCGTCGGTGAAGCCGGCGGAGGAGTCGGCCGAGTCGCCACCGACGTACTTCCCCCATGGGTTCAGCTTCGACGCCTACCGGCGACTCTGGGAGTACCAGGAAGGGCTGCCGACCTACCTCATCAACAGCCTCGGCACGGCAGGGCTGACGGTCCTGTTCACAGTCGTCCTCACGGCCCTCGCCGGCTACGGGCTGGCGCGCTTCCCCGTGCCGTTCAAGGAGCCGATCTTCGTGCTCCTCCTGCTCGCCCTGATCATCCCCTACCAGGCCCTGCTGACCCCGATGTTCTTGATGTTCTCCGACCTCGGCCTGACCAACTCTCTGGTCGGCCTCGCCATCGTGCACACCGCGATCCAGCTTCCGTTCAGCCTGTACGTGATGCGCAACAGCTTCGAGGCGGTGCCCAAGGAGCTCGAGGAGGCAGCGATGATCGACGGCGCCGGCTCGCTGCAGATCCTGCGGCGGATCTTCCTGCCTGCGGTCGTCCCGGCGATCATCACCGTCGTCCTCTTTGCGTTCATCATGTCGTGGAACGAATTCCTCGGCGCCCTGGTGATGATGACCGACGGGTCCAAGTTCACCCTCCCACTGATCCTCGCCAATTCCCGCACGGCGAACCTGTTCGGCGGTACCGACTGGGCCATGCTGCAGGCGGGGATCACGATCTCGATCATTCCGTGCGTCGTCGTCTACCTGTTGCTGCAGCGCTACTTCGTCGCCGGGCTGCTGACCGGAGCCGTGAAGTGACCGCGCGACCGGTGGCCCCGAGCCGAGGACGGCTGCGACCGCTCGACCTCGGCGAGGTCGAGATCACCGGCGGGTTCTGGGCGCCGCGCCAGGGGGTCAACTCGAGCGCCACCCTCGCCCATTGCCACGGCTGGATGGAGCGGCTCGGGTGGGTCGACAACTTCCGCCGCGCCGCCGAGGGCACGATCGCCGGACACCACGAGGGCATGGTGTTCGCCGACTCCGACGTCTACAAGCTGATGGAGGCGATGGCGTGGGAGGTCGGGCGCTCAGGCTCGGCTGACGCCGACGAGCGCTTCCGCGAGCTGACGGCGGTGATCGCCCCGGCCCAGGAACCGGACGGCTACCTCAACACCGTGTTCGGCCGGCCCGGCCAGCGGCCGCGCTACAGCGACCTCGAGTGGGGCCACGAGCTGTACAACGACGGCCATCTGATGCAGGCGGCCGTCGCCCGGCGGCGCACGACGGGTGACGACGAGTTCGTCGCCATCGCGACGCGCGTTGCCGACCACGTGTGCGAGGCGTTCGCCGACGGCGGCATCGAGCGGGTCGGTGGTCATCCGGAGATCGAGCTCGGGCTCATCGAGCTGGCTCGCGAGACCGGCAACGAGCGCTACCTCGATCAAGCCGCCCGGTTCGTCGAGCGCCGGGGACGCGGCACGCTCGGCGAGATCCAGTTCGGCCAGGCGTACTTCCAGGACGACGTGCCGATCCGCGAGGCGACAGTGTTCCGCGGTCACGCCGTGCGGGCGATGTACCTGGCGGCCGGCGCCGTCGACGTTGCGGTCGAGACCGGCGACGACGAGCTCCTCGGCGCCGTGATCCGGCAGTGGGAGGCGACGATCGCCAGGCGCACCTACCTGACCGGCGGGATGGGTTCGCTGCACACGGGCGAGGCATTCGGTGACGACTTCATGCTCCCGCCGGATCGCGCCTACTCGGAGACGTGCGCCGGCATCGGCTCGGTGATGCTCGCCTGGCGGCTGCTGCTGGCCACCGGCGAGACCCGCTTCGCCGATCTCATCGAGCGCACCCTGTACAACGTCGTGGCCACGTCGCCGGCTCCCGACGGACGACACTTCTTCTACGCCAACCCGCTTCACCAGCGCGTACCCGGCACCGTGCCAAGCGACGACGTGGAGAGCAAGCGGGCCTCCTCGAGTCTTCGCGAGCCATGGTTCCTCGTCGCCTGTTGTCCGACCAACGTCGCGCGCACCCTGGCCAGCCTCGCTGCCTACCTCGCTACGGCTGACGACGCGGGCATCCAGATCCACCAGTTCGCCGACTCGCGGATCTCGACGACGATCGGTGATCGCCGCGTCGCCGTGGACGTGTCCGCCGATTATCCGCGCACCGGCACAGTCAGCGTGCGAGTCACCGAGTCGGACGGGCAGCCGTGGTCGCTCACACTTCGCGTGCCACCGTGGGCCGCCGGTGCCGAGATCACCGACCCACAGGGGCGGCGCGGCGTCGCGCCCGGGACCGTCACCATTGAGTGGCCGTTCGTAACCGGCGACGAGATCACCCTCGAGCTCCCGATGCACCCGCGATGGACGTCGCCGGACCCGCGCATCGACGCCGTGCGCGGTTGCGTCGCCGCCGAGCGCGGACCGATCGTCTACTGCGCCGAGTCGGTCGATCTCCCGGACGGGAACGAGGTCGATGTGCTCAGCGTCGACTCAACCGTCGCGCCGCGCGACGTCGACGGCGCCGTGCTCGTCGCCGCCAACTTTGCCCAGCCGGAGGATTCGAGCTGGCCGTACGGCGACGCTCCGCGCACTGAGTCGTCGAAGGGCCCGATCGATGTGGCATTGCACCCGTACCACGACTGGGGCAACCGCGGACCGTCGACGATGCGCGTCTGGCTACCTGAAGTGCGTATCCGGGGAACGCAATGATCGCCATGCCACGATTCTCGGGCGCCAAAGACGACAAATCTGTCTCGTTCGTGGCGGTAGAACGCGGCGCCGTCGCGATGAGCCGGCGACCACCCACTTCAAGAGCAGACCATCGCCACCGGCGCGGCGCTCGAATCCACGGTTCGGGAGAGGTCACATCGTGACCAACACCTACGTGGTCGGGGTCGACTTCGGGACGCTGTCGGCGCGGGCGCTGGTCGTGCGTACGAGCGACGGATGCGAGTTGGCGGATGCCGTCCACGAGTACCCCCACGGGGTGCTCGAACGCCATCTCGACGTCGGCGACGGCCCTGGCGTGGCGCTGCCGCCGGACTGGGCGTTGCAGGTGCCCGGCGACTACATCGACGCTTTGCAGATCGCCGTGCCGGCGGCGATCCGAGCGAGTGGGATCGACCCGGCGAACGTCGTCGGCCTCGGCACCGACTTCACCGCCTGCACCGTCCTGCCGGTGACCGACGACGGGACCCCGCTGTGCGACCTTCCGGAGTTCGCCGATCGCCCCCACGCCTACGTCAAACTCTGGAAGCACCACGCCGCCCAGCCGCAGGCCGACCGCATCAACGAGTTCGCTGCTGCGCGGGGCGAGCAGTGGCTCGCTCGCTACGGCGGCAGGATCTCTTCGGAGTGGGAGTTCGCCAAGGGCCTGCAGCTGCTCGAGGAGGACCCGGACATCTACCGCAGCACCGCCCATTGGGTGGAGGCCGCCGACTGGATCGTGTGGCAGCTCACCGGGACGTACGTCCGCAACGCTTGCACCGCCGGCTACAAGGCGATCTACCAGGACGGCGCCTACCCGTCACCGGAGTTTCTCGCCGCCCTCAACCCGGAGTTCGCCGGTTTCGTGGCCGACAAGATCGAGCGCCCGATCGCCCAACTCGGCGACCGTGTCGGCGCTCTGACTGCCCGTGCCGCCAACTGGACCGGGCTGCCCGAGGGGACCGCCGTCTGCGCCGGCAACGTCGACGCCCACGTCACCGCTCCGGCGGCGCAGGCGATCGAACCCGGGCAGATGGTGGCGATCATGGGGACGTCGACGTGCCACGTGATGAGCTCGGACGTTCTCGTCGAGGTGCCCGGGATGTGCGGTGTGGTCGAGGGCGGCATCGTTCCAAGCCTGTGGGGCTACGAGGCCGGCCAGAGCGGTGTCGGCGACATCTTCGCCTGGTTCGTCGAGAACCAGTTCCCCGGCGACCACGCTGCTCAGGCGCTCGCTGCCGGGCGCGGCGCGCACGAGTACCTGACGGAATTGGCCGCCCAACTGCCGGCCGGTGGCCACGGGCTGGTGGCGCTCGACTGGCACAGCGGAAATCGATCCGTGCTGGTCGACCATGAACTGTCCGGTGTTGTCGTCGGGCTGACCCTTGCCACGCGGCCAGAGGAGATCTACCGAGCACTGCTCGAGGCGACCGCCTACGGGACGCGCAAGATCGTCGAGTCCTTCGGCAAATGCGGTGTCGCCGTGAAGCAGTTGATCGTCGCCGGTGGGTTGCTGAGAAACTCGTTCCTGATGCAGCTTTACGCCGATGTGGTCGGCCTTCCGATCGATGTGATCGGCTCGGAGCAGGGGCCGGCGCTGGGCTCGGCGATCCACGCCGCAGTCGCCGCCGGCGCGTATCCCGACGTGCGCAAGGCGGCCGAAGTGATGGGTCGGGTCGACCATGGCGTGTACACGCCGAACGCGGCCACCACCGCCGTGTACGACGGGCTGTACGCCGAGTACACGCTGCTCCACGACTACTTCGGACGCGGCGGAAACGATGTCATGCATCGCCTGCGGGCGATCAGGAGGGAGGCTCGTCGTGAGTGACAGCGTTGTGACGGGCTCCCGCGGAGACGACCGGCGGATTTGGTTCTTGACCGGTAGCCAGGATCTCTACGGCGAGACGACACTCCGCCAGGTCGCCGAGCAGTCGGCGGCCATCGTGGAGCAGCTCAACGCCTCCGCGGCGATCCCGTTGACGATCGACTTCCAACCAGTGCTCACCGAGTCACCGGCGATCCATCGCCAGGCCCTCGCCGCCAACTCCGATCCCACGTGCGTCGGCGTGATCACATGGATGCACACGTTCTCTCCGGCGAAGATGTGGATCAACGGGATCAACGCGCTGCAGAAGCCGCTGCTCCACCTGCACACCCAGTCCAACGTCGAGTTGCCGTGGGCCACGATCGACATGGACTTCATGAACCTCAACCAGGCCGCCCACGGCGACCGGGAGCACGCTCACGTCCTCACCCGCCTCGGCGCCCCGCGCAAGACCGTCGCTGGTCACGTGTCGAACCCGGCCGTTGTCGCCCGCATCGCGTCGTGGGCCCGTGCCGCGTGCGGCTGGCGGCGAGATCCGCGCCCTCAAGCTCGCCCGCTTCGGCGACAACATGCGCGAAGTCGCCGTGACCGAAGGCGACAAGGTCGAGGCGCAGATCCGGTTCGGGGTGTCCGTCAACACGTTCGGGGTCAACGACCTCGTCGCGGCCGTCGACGCCTCCGCCGACTCCGAGGTCGATGCCCTCGTCGGCGAGTACGAGGACCGTTACGACGTCGCTGCGGAGCTGCGCCGAGGCGGCGATCGGCACGAATCGCTGCGCGACGGAGCCCGCATCGAGCTCGGGCTGCGGTCGTTCCTCGAGCCGGGCGGCTTCCGGGCGTTCACCACGAACTTCGAGGATCTCGGCGGCCTCCGCCAACTCCCTGGCCTCGCCGTCCAGCGGCTGATGGCCGACGGCTACGGGTTCGGCGGCGAGGGCGACTGGAAGACGGCGGTGATGCTGCGCACACTCAAGGTGATCGGTGAGGGCCTGGCCGGCGGCACCTCGTTCATGGAGGACTACACCTACTCGCTGGTGCCGGGCCACGAACGGATCCTCGGCGCCCACATGCTCGAGGTCTGTCCGTCGATCGCCGGCGCGGCGACACCGACGCTGGAGATCCATCCACTGTCGATCGGCAATCGCGACGACCCGGTCCGCCTGAAGTTCACCGCCGCCCCCGGGCGCGGGATCGTGGTCGGCATCGCCGACGTCGGCGATCGCTTCCGGCTGATCGCCAACGAGATCGACGTCGTCGAGCCGGACGAGCCGCTCCCCCGACTCCCCGTCGCTTGTGCGGTGTGGACGCCGCACCCGAACCTGCACACGTCGGCGGAGTGCTGGCTGACGGCCGGCGGACCGCACCACACCGTGCTCTCGACGGCGATCGGCCGCGACGAGCTCGAAGATTTCGCCACGATGGCACGCACCGAGCTCGTCGTCATCGACCACGCCACGACCACAAACGAGTTCACAACGCGACTGCGCTGGAACCAGGCCTACCACCGACTCGCGCAAGGACTCTGAGACCTTGCAACAATCCAACACAACAACAACGAGGCTGCGGCCTCGGTGAGGGGGAACATTATGGATCCACGTTCACGACGCACACGTCGCGACCTACTCCGCACAATGGGGGTGACAGCGGCCGCGGGCGTCGGACTCAGCCAAACCGGCTTCTCGCCGGTGCAGGCAGCACGGCAGCCGGCCGGTGCCGGCAACTTCCCGGAGACACCGCAATGGAACTTCGTGTTCGTCAACCACGTGACGACGAACGAGTTCTGGGTCCCGACGATCTACGGGCTCGAAGATGCCTCGGCAATGCTCGGCCTCCCGACGCCGCAGTGGACCGGCTCGGAAACCTCCGAGATCGGCGAGATGGTCAACGCCTTCCAGGCGGCGATCGCCGCTGAGGCCGACGGCATCGCCGTATCGCTCGTCGATCTCGAGGCGTTCAACGATCCGATTCAACAGGCCCTCGACGCCGGGATCCCGGTCCTGTCGTACAACGCCGACGCACCAAATGCTCGGATGGCCTACGTCGGCCAGGACCTGTACGGGTCCGGCTTTGCCATGGGTGAGCGGATCGTCGAGATCGTCGGCGAGGGCAAGGTCGCGCTGTTCATCGCCACGCCCGGCCAGTTGAACATCCAGCCGCGCATCGACGGAGCGCTCGACGCGATCGCCGAGTCCGGTGCGAACATCGAGGCCTTAGACATTGCATCCGGCCCCCTTCCCGAGGAGCAGCTCAATGTCATCGAGGCGTGGTACCTCGGCAACACCGACGCCGTCGGAATGTTCGCCGTCGACGCAACCAGTACGGCAGCCATCGCCCAGATCGTGCAGGCGCAGAGCGCACGAGATCAGGGCCTGCTCGGCGCTGGGGGCTACGACCTGGTTCCGACCACGGTCGAGCTGCTCTCCCAGGGGGTGATCGACTTCACAATCGATCAGCAGCCGTACCTCCAGGGGTTCCTGCCGGTGCTCTACCTCTACCTCTCCAAGCTGTCCGGCGGTGTGGTCCTCCCACCGGAGACGAACACCGGTCTGGTGTTCCTCGACCAGGCAGGTGCGGAGCTGTTCCTCGGGACCTCGAGCCGGTTCGAGGGCGACTCCGACGAGCAACTGATCGTCGAGCCGGTCGGCTGAGCAATAGTGAAACCTGTGCGCGAGACCGTCGAGGGCGGCGTCAATGGCGACGAGACCGTTGCCGTACCCGAGTCGTCACCTTCGGCGGTCTTGCGCGCCGCAGACCTCATCGCCCGACGGCGAGAGGCAAGCATCGCTTTTGTCGCCGTCGTGCTGTTCGTCTACTTCTGGCTCTCGACCGACGCGTTCTTCACCAGCAACAACCTGCGCGTCGTCACCCAGTTCACCACCGCCGTCGCGATGCTTGCGATCGCCCAGGTGATGAACCTCGTCGGCGGAGAGATCGACCTCTCCCTCGGGAACGTCTACGCGTTGACGCCCTTCGTCATGCTCTCGGCGCAGGATTGGGGACTGCCGTTGCCTGTAGCTGTCGTCTTCGCCGTCGTCATGGCGTCACTCGTGGGGTTGGCCAACGGGGTGATCACGTTGATGACCGGGGTCCCGTCGTTCATCACCACGCTCGGGATGCTCTACATCCTCAACGGCTTGACGCTGACGATCTCCGACGGGTTCCCCAACCCAGCGCCGCGCGGTGGTTTTGCCGAGTGGATCGGCGGTGCCGACTTCTCCGGCTTCTGGTGGGCGCTGGGATTCACCGTCGTGCTCCACATCGTGCTCACCAACACGCGGTGGGGGGTGTACACGATCGCCACCGGCGGCAACCCGGTCGGTGCTCAGGAGGCCGGCATCCTGACCAAGCGGATCAAGATCGGCAACTTCATGCTCGCCGCCGCCCTCGCCGGGTTCACGGGGATCCTCGAGGGGATCCGGATCAACTCCTTCGTCCCGTTGGCCGGGGGTCCGGAGCTGATGTTCCTCGCGGTCGCCGCGGCAGTGATCGGCGGAACTGCGCTGTTCGGTGGGTCGGGCACGATCATCGGTGCCTTCCTCGGCGCCCTCGTGCTCGGCGTGCTGCGCGACGGGCTGTCGATCAAGGGAATCAGCGCGTACACCTACAGCATCATTCTCGGGGCGGCCGTCATCGCCTCGATGATCCTCAACGCCGCCGCCAACCGCCTGCGTCTGAGAATGAGACAGACGTGATGGCGAATGTTGCGCCCGTGCTCAGCTGCGAGCGACGAGGCGCCGAGACTTGCACTGCGAGTGACCGAGCGCCAGCGAGGGAGCGGCAATCAACGGCCTGCGTGGCCGGGGAACGCAATGGCGGCCTGCGTGGCCGGGGAACGCAATGAACGACGTGCTCCGCGCTGAATCTCTGGCCAAGAGCTTCGGTCCGGTGACAGCTCTGCGCGACATCTCGATGCACCTCGAGGAGGGTGAGGTTCTCGGGCTGATCGGCGACAACGGGGCCGGCAAGTCGACCCTGATCAAGATCCTCACCGGCTTCCACCAACCCGACGAGGGCCAGCTCCTCCTCAATGGCGAGGCGGTCACGCTGCGCTCGGTCAGCGACGCCCGGCAACGCGGCATCGAGACCGTGTACCAGGACTTGGCGCTGATCAATGACCTGCCTGTGTACCTCAACATGGCGCTGAAGCGGGAGGCGACGCGGCGTTGGCTTCCGCTGCTCGACAAGCGGCGCATGCGACGCGAAGCGAGAGACCGGCTCCGTGAGATGGCCATCCGCTTGCCGTCGGTCGACACCGACGTGGCGTTTCTGTCCGGAGGGCAGCGCCAGGCGATCGCCGTCGCCAGAGCGGTGTTCTCCGACGCCAAGGTCATCCTGCTCGACGAGCCACTGGCGGCGATGGGTGTCAAGGAGAGCATGGTCATCCTCGACCTGATCCGCCAGCTGAAGCGCCGCGGCGGGACGTCGATCATCATGATCGCCCACAACTTCGCCCAGATCGTCGACGTCTGTGACCGCGTCATCGCCCTCCAGCACGGACGCATCACGTTCGACCGCTCCATCGACGACACCTCGGTCCACGAGCTCACCGAGCTCGTGGCCTCGGACTACCGGCTCCGCAACGGTCGCCCAGAGTCCTGAGCGACCCCAGCGGGGTCGGCAATGACGCCGGACAGCGCCAGTTCGGCGGCGCCGATCAGCGGAGCATCGATGCCCAGGGCGGTCGGGACGATCTCGACCATGGCACCGGGTGCGGCGAGCACCCGGCTGCGCATGGCGTCTTCGGTCGCCCGCCGAATCAACGGTTCGAGGCGGGAGAACATCCCACCGAGAACCACCAGCTCCGGGTTGAACAGGTTGACGAGGTCGGCGATTCCGAGTCCGAGCCAACCGCCCACGGAGTCGAGGGCGCCGAGCACCTTGGGATCCCCCGTCTCGGCGAGGGTGATGATGCGATCGATCGACGCACGACCTCCCCCGCCGTCGGCGCCGCCGTCGGCGCCGGCGCGGCGCAGCAGTGCTCCTTCCCCCGCCTCGGTCTCCCAACAGCCGATTGCTCCGCAGCGGCAACGGGTCCCAGCGGGATTGACCAGGGTGTGTCCGGCTTCGCCGGCATAGCCGGCGGCGCCGAGCCCCGGCGCGCCGCCGATGATGATCCCGACGCCGATGCCGACCTCCCCCGAGACGAACAGGAGGTTGGGCACACCGGGCTTGACGCCGCGACGATGCTCGCTCAGGGCGCCGAGATCGGCCTCGTTGGCCACCGCGACCTCGGCATCGAACCCCAAACGCTCGGTGAGCATGGTGCCGAGGGGCACATCACGCCAGCCGAGGTTGGGCGCGAGGTGGACGTATCCGTCGGCTCGCCTCGTGATCCCGACGACTGCGACGCCGACGCCGGCGAAGTGGTGATCGTCGGGCAACGCGCCGAGAAGCGGCCCGGCGAGCTTCACCGCGTCATCGACCGTCTCGTCCGGCGAGAAGCGGTCGCGGGGGCGGTCGATGCGCAGTCGATTGAAGACGTGGCCGCCGAGGCCGACGGTCGCCACAGCGATTGAGTCGACCGCCAGGTCGATGGCGAGCACGACCGCACCCTCGGAGGCGGCCGCCACGATCGGTGAAGGTCGACCGGGGCCGTCGGACCGAGCGCTGCGCCGCTCGGTGACCAATCCGAGACGCGCCAACTCTCCGACGAGATCGGCGATCGTCGACCGATTGAGGCCCGTGACCGTCGCCAATTGCGATCGCGACGTCGGTCCACGGAGATGGACATGACCGAGGAGCGCGCTCAGGTTGCTCCGCCGCAGGTCGTCGGCGCCCGAGCGACGCGACCTTTCGTCTCGTGTCTCCCCCATTCAGCCCTCACCACCGATTCTCATGCCACTTCCGTCGCGCCGGCGCGACGAGTCTGGCATGAGAATCAGAGGACTCGATGGTGCGGTAGTCAGCTCAGCGGGTGGAGAAGGCGTAGATGGTCGACGTGACGTACTCCGCACCTGGCTCCAGCACGGTTGACGGGAAGTCCGGCTGGTTGGGCGAATCCGGATAGTGCTGCGTCTCGAGCGCGAAGCCGTCGCCCTGCCGATACGCCTGACCGCTCCCGCCGATGTCCATCCCGTTGAGGAAGTTGCCGGAATAGAACTGGATGCCCGGTTCCGTGGTCGAGATAGTGAGGACCCTTCCGCTCGTGGGCTCGAAGACCTCGGCCGCGACGATCATCTCCGTGTCGTCAGGGCTCGGGCGGTCGAGCACGTAATTGTGGTCGTAGCCCAGTCCGATGATGATTTGCTCGTCGGAAGTGTCACGAACCCGCTCGCCGATGGCGTGTGGCTGCGTGAAGTCGAACGGCGTCCCCGCCACCGGAGCGATCTCGCCCGTCGGGATCAGCGTGGCGTCGACCGGTGTGAAGTTCGCGGCGTTGATCTGCAGCTCGTGGTCGTAGATGGTTCCCACCCCCTCGCCGGCGAGGTTCCAGTAGGAATGGTTGGTCAAGTTGACAACCGTCGGCGCATCGGTCGTGGCGTGATAGTCGAAGCGGATCTCGTTGTCATCGGTGAGTGTGTAGGTGACCTCGACCGTCAAGGCGCCCGGATAGCCCTCCTCGCCATCAGGGCTGGTGCGGCTGAGCGTCAGGCCGACACCGTCGCCGTCGGTGACCTCGCTCGCCTCCCAGATCACCTTGTCGAAGCCCACGTCGCCGCCATGCAGGGTGTTCGGGTCGTTGTTGATGGCGAGCTGATACGTCTCACCGTCGAGCGTGAACGTGCCACCAGCGATCCGGTTGGCGTAGCGACCGGTGATGCACCCGAAGTAGGGATGGCCGGCGACATAGTCGTCCAACGTCGCCTTGTTCAGCGTGACGTTGGCGATGTTGCCGTCGCGGTCGGGGACCGTGACCGACGTGATGATGCCTCCGTACGTCATGACCTTGATCTCCATGCCGTTGGCGTTGGTCAGCGTGTAGAGCTCCACCGCTTCACCCTCCACTTCTCCGAACGGCTCGGACGTTATGCCGCCCGCGGCGGGCGTCGTGCCCTCAGATGGCGACGTGCCCTCAGATGGCGACGTGCCGGATGGCTCCGTGCCTGCCGGCTCGGTGCCGGGCGGCACGGTGGTCGCCGATGCGGTCGTCGCGCCGGCGAGGATCGTCGCCACGCCGAGCGCAGCGACCACACTTCGACGGGCAACCGTCCGAGGCGACTTCGATCGGTCGAGATGAACAGCCATGGCGTAGTACCCCCTTGTTGCGGGGATTTGTTCGTATCCCCAACAAATGTGGATTCCAGCAACCCACATTGCCCGCGACAGTAGCCCCTCTGGCCGTATTCGTCCAGCGTTGGCGTAAATTGTGACCGCTTCAACAATCTGTGAGCAAGCTGCGAGCTCGGTGATGGCAAGCTGGGTGTCATGAGACGACGGATCGTCGGGGTGGCGATCGTGGCGTCGGCATTGTGCGGGTCGACGACGGTCGGGGCGACGACAGAGCCACTGCCGCCCGTCGCGCCACCGACCAACGCGACCGCGACCACCGCCGCACCACTGGAGACGATCGCCGTCGGGATGTCCGTCGAGGGCCGCCCGATCACGGCGATACGGCGCGGCGACCCCGGCGGCCGGCGCGTCCTCGTGTTCGGCGTCATCCACGGTGACGAGCAGGCCGGTCTACAGGTCGTCGCCCTCCTCGAGGAACTCCCCGTTCCCGAGGGTGTCGACCTCTACCTCGTTGACTCGATGAATCCTGACGGCGTCGCCAACAACACACGCGGCAACGCCAACGGGGTCGACCTCAATCGAAACTTCCCGTACAACTGGGGTCCGATCGGCGCGCCCGGCGACGGGCAGTACGCCGGGTCAGCGGCAGCGAGCGAGCCGGAGGCACAGGCGGTCGTCGAACTGATCACCGCGCTCCGTCCCGACCTTGTGATCTGGTACCACCAAGACCTCTTCACGATTGCCCCCGGTCAGGGCCGAGACGGCGCGATTCGGGCACGGTACGCCGAGCTCACCGGTCTCCCGATGGAGACGATCACCGGCGGGACATACACCGGAGTCGCCGCCCAATGGGCGCGCAACGAGCTGGCCGGCAACGAAACCCAGCCGGGTGTCGCGTTCATCGTCGAGCTCGGCCCGACCCTGTCGACCGCCGAAGCACAGGCCCACGCCGATGCGGTGTTGACGATCGCCGCCGAGAGCAACTGACCGCGAAACGCCTAGACAGCCGCGCACGTGTCGATCATCATCCGCGGCCATGCACAAGGCGGATACACCACTACTTCCCAAACTTCTACTGGTCGGCGTGGCTTCGGCGACGCTGGCGATCGGCGCCTCGGCTGCCGTGTCGGCGACCACCGAGCCACCCACAGACTCCGCGCGGCACCTGCTGGTTCCGCGGCACCCGACGTCGCGGCCTTCTGCGACGCCGCCGTCGTCGCGATCTCGGCGGGCGAGAGCGGAGACCCGGAGGTGATGATGCCGGCGATCGAGGCGCTCGTCGCCGCGTCTCCGGACGACATCTTGTCGACGGTCGAAGCCGTCATCGGCAACTGCCGAGGCGGGACCAGGTGATCCGGCGTTCGACGAGCCGTGGGCGGCGATGATCGATTACATCCGCGCCAACTGCGGGTTCGGCGAGTTGAACGTAGCCCTCTCGGACTACGCGTTTGCCGGCATCCCCGAGGACGTCCCGGCCGGACCGACCATCCTCACCGCCGAGGCCATCGGCGAGGAGGTCCACGAGATCATCTTCTTCCGCATCAACGACGATGTCACCCTGACGTTGGATGAGATCCTCGCCCTCCCGGAAGAGGAGCAAGAGACAATGGCGACGGTCGCCGGTGGCATGTTCGGGATCTTCCCCGGAACCAGCCAATCGACGGTACTCGACCTCGCCCCTGGCCGCTACGTGGCGATCTGCTTCTTCCCCCAGGGCGCCACCCCTGAGGTGTTCGAGCAGATGATGGCCGCCGAGGCGGCTGCCGAGGGCACGATCCCCGACGGCTCGGCCCCAGCGGACTCGGAACCGATGGCCACCGACCACGCGGCGATGGACACGGCTCCCGCCGACACGGCGACGGTGGACACCGGCTCGGCGCCCGCGGGCTCCGCGCCTGCCGGCGAGGAAGGCACACCGCACTTCATGCTCGGCATGGTCCAGGAGTTCACCGTCTCCTGACGACGCGCACTCACAACCGATGGGTGTTTTCATGACCGAATCGTCACGAAAACGCCCATCGGTTCGCGTTTGGGCGGGGCGCGTTCAGGCGGGGGTCAGGGCGGACTGCAGCAACGCCGCCGGGGCATCGCGCAGCGCATCGGTGGCCGAACCCGGCGGTAGGTCGTCACACGCCTCTTCGGCCTCGGCGACGTAACGCCTCGCGGTCGTCGCCGCCGACTGCACGCCCTCGTTGGCCCGGACGACAGCGAGCGCCTTGTCCCGCGCCGCCACGTCGAGCGGCGTGCCGAGCAACTCCGCCAGCTCGGCGCCGATGCCGTGGTCCATCGCCAACGTCCGCAGCACCGGGAGCGTGTACACGCCCTCGACCATGTCGTGACCGGCCGGTTTGCCGAGGCGTTCACTCGTCCCGGTGATGTCGAGGATGTCGTCGACGATCTGGAACACCATCCCGAACGACGCGCCCCACTGCGTGAGCGTGTCGATCACGGCGCGGTCGAGGCCGGCGACGATGCCGCCGATTCGCGCCGCCGTACCGAACAGCGTTGCCGTTTTCCCGTTGATCGACGAGAGGTAGCTCTCCTCGGACCGTCCGATGTCGTAGGTGTGACGGAGTTGCTCGACTTCCCCCTGGCACAGCCAGCCGATCGTGCGGGCGAGCAGCGCGGCGACCTCGGTGCCGAGCGATGCGGCGATCTCCGATGCCTTCGACAGCAGAAAGTCACCGGCGAGGATCGCTTGCAGGTTGCCCCACTTGGCGTTGACGGTCTCGACCCCGCGGCGCGTGTCCGACTCGTCGATCACATCGTCGTGGTACAGCGAGCCGAGGTGGACGAGCTCGCAGGCGACACCTCCGCGGACGACATCGTCACTGGCAACCGCGCCACCGACCTGGGCAGCGGCGATAGCGACGACGGGGCGCAGCCGCTTGCCTCCGGCGACGACGAGATGCGAGGCGATCTCCGTGAGGTACGGATCAGGAGTCTGCACGGCGGCATGGATCTCCCGCTCGATGCGTTCGAGGTCCCCGTCCGTTGACACCAGGGCCAACAGCGGCGACACCTCCGGTGCGGCGGACACGGCGCCACGTTATCCGCGACGACTCGCTGCGCTGCCTGGCTACACGCGCATGACCCGGGGATGCCACACTCTCGCATGACCACACCTGGGAGCCGGCGAGTCCTCCTCTTCCTGTTGCCCCTTCTGGCGATCCCCGCGCTCGGATCCACGAGCACGGCCGTGGCGGCCGCCCCGCCATCGATCCCTCCCGGCTATGTCCAGCTCGTCGACGACACCGGCACGATCACCGTGGTGGCACCAACGACGTGGTCCGATCTCGACACTGCACCGGGCACGGGCGAGGACGGCACGCCACAACCATGGATCTCGGCGGCGCCGGACTACGAGGCGTTCCGAACCACGCTCGAGGCCTCCGGGTTCCAATACCTCGCGGCGCCGTTCACGGCGGACCCGGAATCGCTCGTCGACGAACACGGGATGCCGGAGGGCGCGTGCGACACCCTCGAAGTCTCGCCGTACGACGACGGCGTGTTCGTCGGGGTCGCCCAATTGGGCGAGGGATGCGGTGAAACGGGCAACACGACCTGGGTGCTGGTCATCGCCAGCCCTCCCGACGAGGCCTTCACCGCCGTTCTGCAGATCCAATCGGCCACGGCGGCTGACGACGAGGCGGTCGTGATGATCCTCGACACGTTCAACCGCACGGCAGATCTCAACGCCACCGGCTCGACCGTTACCGGGTCTGCGCCGGTGTCGACGGCGGTCCCCGCAACCGATGTGCCGTTCGTGCCGAGCGTGAGCGTTCCGGCCGGACTCGGTCCCGTCGAGGTCGCCACGACGTTCCTCGACGCCCTCGCCGCCGGCGACGGCGCCACCGCATGTGCCCTGCTCACCGCCGAGGAGATGACGATCAACTTCGTCGAGGAGGCGACGACCTGCGACATGGAGCTGACGCTGCAGGTGCTCGGCCAGGGCGACTTCTGGTCGAGCGTGCAGATCGAGGGCGACGAGACCACGTCGTCACCAGGACAGTGCGGCGACGAGGACCCCGCCGACGAGTACGTGTCTCTCGAGCTGCAGGGACCGACCGACGACGGATGCCTGTCGATCAGCATCGACAACGGCGAGTGGCGCATCGAGGACCTCTCCAATTCGATCTGGAACCAGGCGACCGCCGACCCATCCAGCACGACCAGCGTGGCGAACTGAGGGTGGTGGCATCAGGCACGTCCGGATGCGGGTACACCCGGCCGGTACACTGAGCTTCCGTCGTCCCCTCCGAGAAAGGGCGCCAATGTTCGAACGCTTCACCGACCGGGCCCGCCGAGTGGTGGTTCTCGCCCAGGAGGAAGCGCGTCTGCTCAACCACTCGTACATCGGGACCGAGCACATCCTGCTCGGTCTGATCCACGAGGGTGAGGGAGTCGCGGCAAAGGCGCTGGAGAGCCTGGGCATCTCCCTCGAAGCGGTGCGCAGCCAGGTCGAGGAGATGATCGGCCAGGGTGGCACGTCGCCGTCCGGGCACATCCCCTTCACCCCGCGAGCGAAGAAGGTCCTCGAGCTGTCGCTGCGCGAGGCGCTGCAGCTCGGCCACAACTACATCGGCACCGAGCACATCCTCCTCGGCCTCATCCGCGAGGGAGAGGGCGTCGCCGCCCAGGTGCTGATCAAGCTCGGCGCCGACCTCTCGCGGGTGCGCCAGCAGGTCATCCAGCTGCTGTCCGGATATCAAGGCTCAGGCGGACGTTCCGAGGGCGCCGCCGAGTCGACGGCAGCGGTCGGCGGCTCGTCCAAGGAGGAGGCCGGGGGCGAGAAGGGCAGCAACAGCCAGATCCTCGACCAGTTCGGTCGCAACTTCACCCAGCTTGCCCGCGAGCACAAGCTCGACCCGATGATCGGTCGCCGCCGTGAGGTCGAGCGGGTCATGCAGATCCTGTCCCGCCGGACGAAGAACAACCCGGTGCTGATCGGCGAGCCGGGCGTCGGCAAGACCGCCATCGTCGAGGGCCTCGCCCAGATGATCGTCAACGGCGACGTCCCCGACACGCTGCGCGGCAAGCAGCTGTACACCCTCGACCTCGGCGCTCTCGTCGCCGGCAGCCGCTACCGCGGCGACTTCGAGGAGCGCCTCAAGAAGGTGCTCAAGGAGATCAAGAGCCGCGGCGACATCCTCCTGTTCATCGACGAGATCCACACCCTCGTCGGGGCCGGTGCCGCCGAGGGCGCCATCGACGCGGCGTCGATCCTCAAGCCGATGCTGGCCCGTGGCGAGCTGCAGACGATCGGCGCCACCACACTCGACGAGTACCGCAAGTACGTCGAGAAGGATGCCGCCCTCGAACGTCGCTTCCAGCCGGTCAAGGTCGACGAGCCGACGCTCGCCCACACGATCGAGATCCTCAAGGGGCTGCGCGACAAGTACGAGGCCCATCACCGGGTGACGATCACCGACCAAGCGCTCGTGGCGTCGGCCAACCTCGCCGACCGCTACATCTCCGACCGCCACCTGCCCGACAAGGCGATCGACCTCATCGACGAGGCCGGCAGCCGGCTGCGCATCAAGCGGATGTCGACGCCGCCCGACCTGCGCGAGATCGAGTTGAAGCTCAACGAGGTCCAGGAAGCCAAGAAGGCGGCCGTCGAGGAGCAGCGTTTCGAGGAGGCCGGGCGCCTGCGCGACCAGGAGAAGGCGCTGCTCGAGGAGAAAGCTGCCAAGGAGACCGAGATCCGCGGTGACGGCGTCGACCTGTTCGACGAGGTCGACGAGGAGGCGATCGCCGAGGTGCTCAGCGTGTGGACGGGCATCCCCGTCTACAAGCTCACCGAGGAGGAGACGCAGAAGCTGATCAACATGGAGGCCGAGCTGCACAAGCGGATCATCGGCCAGGAGAGCGCCGTCGCGTCCGTGTCGCAGTCGATCCGGCGTACCCGCGCCGGGTTGAAGGATCCCAAGCGTCCGAGCGGCTCGTTCATCTTCCTCGGACCGACCGGCGTCGGCAAGACAGAGCTGGCCAAGACGCTCGCCGAGTTCCTGTTCGGCGACGACAACGCCCTGATCACGCTCGACATGTCGGAGTACATGGAGAAGCACACGGTCAGCCGCCTCGTCGGGTCGCCTCCTGGCTACGTCGGCTACGAGGAGGGCGGCCAGCTCACCGAGGCGGTGCGCCGCAAGCCGTTCTCCGTGGTGCTCTTCGACGAGATCGAAAAGGCCCATCCCGACGTGTTCAACACGCTGTTGCAGATCCTCGAGGAGGGCCGGCTGACCGACAGCCAGGGCCGCTCCGTCGACTTCCGCAACACCGTGTTGATCATGACGTCGAACCTCGGCACGGCCGACCTGCGCAAGGCCAACATCGGCTTCACCACCGCTGACTCGGCGATGAGCTACGAGCGGATGAAGGAGAAGGTGATGGACGCGCTCAAGCAGCACTTCAAGCCTGAGTTCCTCAACCGCATCGACGAGGTCATCGTGTTCCACGAGCACGATCTCGACGCCGTGATCCAGATGGTCGACACGATGACCAAGCGTCTGGTCGTTCAGCTGGAGAGCCAGGGCCTCGGCATCGAGCTGACCCACAACGCCAAGGTCCATCTCGCCAAGAACGGCTACGACCCCCAGCTCGGGGCCCGTCCGCTGCGCCGCGCGATCCAGCGCACGGTCGAGGATCCGTTGTCGGAGAAGCTGCTCTACAAGGAGTTCAGCGCCGGCCAGATCATCGTTGTCGACACCGAACCCGACCCCGACAAAGAAGGCGAGCAGCGCATCGTCTTCTCGGCGGTCGAGGGTTTCGTGCCGCCGTCATCGGTCGAGCTGGCGACGACGTCGACCGGTCCGGAGCTCACGCCCGGTCCGTCCGACGAACCGGCCGCCGACGGTGCCGCCCAAGCCGACTGATCGGCACGCATCTCGGATCTGGGGAAGATGCGAGTCAGACCCTGACACCAAACTTCCCGAGATGAGGTTTGTCCGGCTGCTCGGGCTGCTCAGCGTTGTGCTCGTGCTCGGCGCCTGCCGGCTCGACGTCGAGGTCGACACGACGGTCAACGCCGACGGCACCGGTGAAGTCGTCGTCGTCGGCACTGTCGACAAGGACGTCGTCGACCGTGTGCCCGGTCTCGCCGGCAGCCTCGTCCTCGACGACGCCACGGCCGCCGGCTGGGTGGTCGACGGGCCGGCGGCGACGGAGTCCGGCGGACTCAGCGTGACGTTGCGCCATCCGTTCGTGAGTGTGCAGGAGGCCGCCAACCTGCTCAACAGCCTCGGGCCGCCGTTCGGTGACCTCGTGTTCGAGTACACCGCCACCGAGAACGACGTAACGGTGACACTGGCGGGGACGCTGTCGCTGCCGGGAGGGACCTGGGACGCCTTTGGCGACGAGGCCCTGCTGACGTCGACCGGGGGCACACCGTTCGGCGCCCAGCTCACCGATTCAGGCGCGAATCCGGCCGAGTCGATGTCCGTCGAGCTGGCGGTCCGCCTGCCCGGCGAGGTCACCGAGACGTCCGGCGATCGCCGCGACGGCGCCGTCGTGTGGTCGGCGCCGCTCGACGGGTCGGTCGCCGAGGTCGGCGCCCGATCCGTGCTCAGCGAGGGTGGTGGTGGCGGTGGATGGGCACGACCGGTCAGCACGATCGCCCTCGTCCTCCTCATCGCCTGGCTGATCGTCGGGATCGTCCTCGCCGTGCTCGTGATTCGCGCCCGCAGCCGCCGCCGCAACCGCCCCCTGCGCCGCCTCCACTGACAACCGATGGGTGTTTAGGGGACGGAACGGTCCCCTAAACACCCATCGGTCAGGAGTATTGGTCGAGGATGGCTTCCTCGGTGACGCGTTGGAGCGTCTCCTTGATCGATGCGGCGGTGTCGTCGTCGACGCCGTCGACCTCCATCAGGTCGGGCACGGTGGCCCGTTGCAGACGGGCGAGGCCGCCGAAGTGCTCGACGATTCGCGAGGCCGAGTCGTTGGACAGGCGGTGCACGCGGTTGAGCAAGCGCATCCCCTTCGGGGCCACTTCCTGGTCGAGATCGCGCGGGTCGGCGTCGCGATGCAACGCCGCCGCGGCTGTCCGCAGGTCGAGCACCTCATCGTCGGACAACGCCGCCATCTCGGCGAGCGTCGCGCTCGCTGTGCGCCCCTGTGGCACGTAGTCGTCGATGACGAGGTCGAGCTCGTCCTCGATGTCACCGTAGGTCTCGTCGAGCTGCAGGCGCAGCAAGCGGGCTTCGATGCCGAGCTCGACGATCATCGTCTCGATCTCCTCGGCGATGCGCAGCACCATCTCGCCGCGCTGCAGCACCGCGGCGACGTCGCGGAGCGAGACAGCGTCCTCCAGTTCGGCCGACGTGAGGCTGAGCATCGCGTCCTCGAGCCGGATCTTGTAGCGCTCGAGCGTCTGCACCGCCTGGTTCGCCCGGTCGAGCAGCCGGCTGACGTCTTGAAGTTGGTGCTTGGACTCACCGGCGTAGAGGTTGATGACGCCCATTTCCTCGCTCGCCGAGACGACCGGCACCTTCAGCGATCGGGCGACCCGTTCGGCCGTCCGGTGACGGGTTCCCGTCTCGCTCGTCGGTACCGTCGGGTCGGGCACGAGGTGCACGTTGGCCCTGGCGATGCGGTCACCGTCGGCCGACAGGATGATCGCCCCGTCCATCTTGGCCAGCTCGGACAGCCGTTGCGGGCTGAACGGGGCGTCGACGAGGAAGCCGCCGCTACAGATGGCCAGCACGTCGGGATCGTCGTTGATGATTACGAGGGCGCCGCCCTTGGCCCGCACGATCCGTTCGATGCCGGCACGCAATGGTGTGCCAGGTGCGACCTTGGCCAGGGCGTCGCGCAGCTCATCACTGATGCTGCGGTGGCGGACCGGCATGGTCGGAGTCTACGGACCGCCGCTTCCCGTCGGGCCGTGGGCGGCGATCACGGCGTCGGCGAGGGTGTCGACGGGCACGTTGCGAATGCCGTCGACGTCGGGGGCTCGGGCCGGAACGATCGCCCGGCGGTAGCCCAGTCGCGCCGCTTCGGCGAGGCGGCGCGGCGTCTGTGCGACCTGACGGACCTCTCCACCGAGTCCGAGCTCTCCGAGCACGACGATGTCGCGACCGATCGGCGCGTCGTGTACGGCGCCGATCACCGCCATCGCCACGGCGAGGTCGGCGCCTGGTTCGCCGAGGCGGGCACCACCGACGGTCGAGACATACACGTCGTTGCTCGTGACGGCAAGGCCGGCACGGCGCTCGATGACCGCGAGGAGCATCGCCAGGCGACCGGCGTCGAGTCCGCTGGCGTTCCGCCGTCCCTGAGCGCCTTGCGGGACAGCGACGGTGAGGGCCTGGACCTCGACGAGGAGCGGTCGTTGTCCCGCCATCGCCGGGACGATCACCGAGCCGGCGACTCCTCGCCGGCGATCGGCGAGGAACAGGTGGGAGGGGTCGGGCACCCCGACGAGCCCACCGTCGGTCATCTCGAACAGGCCGAGCTCGCTCGTCGGTCCGAAGCGGTGCTTGGCGGCGCGCAGCAGGCGCAAGGCGTGGTGGCGCTCGCCCTCGAACGACAGCACGGTGTCGACGGCATGCTCGAGCTGGCGCGGGCCGGCGAGCGTGCCGTCCTTGGTGACGTGACCGACGAGGATCACGGCGACGCCGCGGCGCTTGGCCTCGACGACGAGCTGCTGGGCACAGGTGCGCACCTGCGTCGCCGAGCCCGGTGAGGACGAGACACGTTCGTCGGCGATCGTCTGGATGCTGTCGACGACGACCAACTCTGGTGACGTCTTGTCGATCGCGTCGACGACTCCGCGCAGCGAGGTCTCGGCGGCGATCCAGACGCTGGACGGCGAGCCGCCAAGGCGATCGGCGCGGCCCTTCACCTGCTCGGGGCTCTCCTCGGCGCTCACGTACAGCGTCGGCCCGGTCCACCCGGCGAGCAACTGCAGCACCAGCGTGCTCTTGCCGATCCCCGGCTCCCCGCCGAGCAACGTGACCGACCCGGCGACGAGCCCTCCGCCGAGCACCCGATCAAGCTCGTCGATCGCCGTCGGGCGGGCCTGGCCGGCACCGGCGTCGACGTCGCCGAGGCGCACGGTCGGAGCGAGCTGGGACCGCTGGCGCACCCCGTTCTCCGCCGGCTCGACCGGCTCCTCGACGATCGTGTTCCAGGCCGCGCAGACCGTGCACTGCCCGGTCCACTTGGCATGGGCGGCCCCGCACTCGATGCAGGTGAACATCGTCGCCGTCTTCGTCATGAGGGCAACGATGACTGATGGGTGTCACAGCGACATTGGTGAGCCACGCGTACAAGAACCTGGCTCTCCTGCTGATTACGTGGGTTCACCCGCCGCGCCGGTCAGGCGCGTCGGCTCTGGAAGCAGCGGGTATCGACAGCTGCTGCGCTGGGGCGATTCCAGGGCGCCGAAGACGACAAATCTGTCTCATTACTGGCGGTGGAACGTGGCATCGACGCCAACCGCGATACTGCCGAGATTCCCGGCTGTAACGGAACGCGGCGGATCCGCCCGAGTAGGCGTGCTCCCAGAGCCAGCGCGCCCGGCACGAGCGGCAGGTGAACCCCACGCAAACGTGAGGAGAACCCAGATCCGATCGTGTTGCAGTTTGGCGACATCTGCACTCCGGAGCGCGCGCACTGGACGCCGCCGACGTCCAACGGGCATGACATCACCAGCCACCCCACGTCTTGCCCTCCGGCTCGCCGCTGTGCTGGCGGCCGCCGTGACGCTCGGCTGGGCCGGCACGGCTGCGGCCGATCACTCTGCCGTGACCGCGTCGCCACGCCCGGCTGACCCTGGCCCCGGCCAGACCGAGCGGATCCGCTTCGCTCCCGGCACTGACAACGCCACCGTGTCCGGCACGTTCGATGCCGGTGCCGACGACCACTACGTCCTGCGGGCTCGGGCGGGTCAATCGATGACAATCGCCGGCTCGTTGGGTGGGCTCGGGCTCGGCGTGTTCGCACCTGACGGGTCGCAACTCCCTGGCGGACCGGCCGACTCGATCACCTACCAGCTGCCGGCGAGCGGCGACTACACGATCACGATCGGCCCGCGCCGTGGCGAGGCGACGACCTATTCGTTCACAGTGACGATCCCGGCACCGGCGAGTGGCGGCAACGCCCAGCGGATCCGCTTCGCTCCCGGCACCGACAGTGCAACGGTGCAAGGCACGTTCCGGGAAGGTCAGAGTGACCGGTACGTACTGCGCGCCGCGGCCGGGCAAACGATGCTCGTCCAGCTCCGCCCGGAAGGGACTGGTGCGGCGCTCGGCGTGTTCGCACCGGACGGCAGCGAGCTGCCGTCGCAACCTGGAGTCGACACCTCGATCGGGCTCCCCGCCACCGGCGACTACACGATCGTCGTCGGCGGCGCCCGCGGCGACTCCTCGCCGACGTACACCCTCACCGTGCGGATCCCGGCGGCCGACAGCGCCATGCGTATCCAGTTCGCCCCGGGCTCGAACACGGCGTCACTACATGCCGACATCGCCCCGGCGACGACCGATCGGTACGTGTTGCGCGCCGCCGACGGTCAGACGATGACCGTCCACGTCGCCCCGCTGGTTCACAACATCACGCTGTCGATCTTCGCCCCCGACGGCACAGCGCTCGCCGAGCACCTCGAGCAGGCGACCGTCGAACTCCCCGCCAACGGCGACTACCTCGTCGCCGTCGAGACGACGAGCTCGGGCGGCCCCTACCAGATCACGTTCTGGATCAACTAGCGACTCTTCAGAAGGTTCTAGGCGACGGTGCGGACGATGAGGGCGTCGCCCTGGCCACCGCCGCCACACAGCGCAGCTGCGCCGGTGCCCCCGCCGCGCCGGCGCAGCTCGTGCAGCAGCGTGAGGGCGAGGCGGTTGCCGCTCATCCCGATCGGATGGCCGAGGGCGATCGCTCCCCCGTTGACGTTGACGACGTCGGACGAGATGCCGAGGTCGGCCATCGACGCCAGCCCGACGGCGGCGAATGCCTCGTTGATCTCGAACAGGTCGATGTCGCCGATCGCCAGCCCGGCTCGGTCGAGCGCCGCCTTGACCGCCCCACTGGGCTGGTGCAGCAGGGACGCCGAGTCCGGCCCGGCGACCATCCCGTAGGACACGAACTCGCCGAGCGGAGTGACGCCGCGACGCTCGGCCTCCGCGGGCGACATCAGCACGACGGCGCTGGCGCCGTCGGAGAGCTGGCTGGCGTTGCCAGCCGTAACCGTCCCCTCCGGGTCGAACGCCGGACGCAACGCACCGAGCGTCTCCACGGTCGTCTCCGGGCGGACCCCCTCGTCGTGCTCGATGACAATCGGTTCGCCGCGCCGCTGCGGGATCGACACCGGGGCGATCTCGTCGGCGAGACGTCCCTCCTTGATCGCAGCCGCGGCCCGCTCGTGCGACGACGCGGCGAAGGCGTCCTGCTCCTCGCGGCTGATCGATCCCGCCGTGTAGCGCTCCGTGCCGAGCCCCATCAGGCAGGCGTCGAACGCGCACCACAGACCGTCGGCGATGATCGAGTCGCGCAGCTCGGTGTGCCCGTAACGGAACCCGGCCCGCGCCCCGTCGGCGAGGTATGGGGCGTTCGTCATCGACTCGATGCCGGCGGCAACGACGATGTCGGCCTCGCCAGCGGCGATCATCTGGTCGGCGAGGTAGATCGCGTTGAGCCCCGACAGGCAGACTTTGTTGACGTTGACGGCCGGGACACGCAGCGGAATACCTGCCTTCACCGCGGCCTGACGTGAAGGCACCTGGCCCTGGCCCGCCATCAGCACCTGGCCGACGACGACGTGCTCGACCTCGTCGGCCGCGACCCGGCGCGCTCGAGGACGGCGGCGATGGCGACGGCGCCGAGGTCGGCGGCGGACTGCGACGCCAGCACACCGGACAGCTTGCCGATCGGGGTACGGGCGCCGGCCACGAGGAAGGAACGGGGCATAGGCAGCACGGTATCCGCACGACCGGCGACAGCAGGCAGACGTGCGTCATCGCCTACGATCGGGCGCGCTCGACCAGCAGTTCCGGGAGGCGGACATGTACTCGAACATCGTGGTGGGAACGGATGGCTCGCCAACTGCCAAGACTGCGCTGCAGCACGCGATCGATCTGGCGGCGTCAGGAGGGGCGACAATCCACATCGTCAGCGCCTATCGCGCCAAGGGAGTGCCGATCACGGTCGGCACCGACGCCGAGAGCTGGACCGTCGACGACCACACGAGGGTCGACGCCGTCCTCCAAGCGGCGGCTGCGACCGCCCGTGCCAAAGGACTGAACGTCGAGACCCATGCCGTCGAGCGCGATCCCGGTGATGCGATCGTCGAGGTCGCAGAAGAAGTCGGCGCTGATCTCGTCGTCGTCGGCAACAAGGGCATGAAGGGTGCCAAGCGATTCCTGCTCGGCAGCGTGCCGAACAAGGTCGCCCACAACGCCCCCTGCTCCGTGGTAGTCGTCAAAACCACGTAACGCGCTACGCCGCTGGAGCCGGAACCTACCGATCGGTAACATCGTCGCCGATGGAGCACATCCTCGAGGCGATCGAGGCCGGCGCCGCGGGCGAGGACATCGGCCACCTCGCGATTCCCGAGCACTTCCGGGCCGCCTACGTCCAACGCGCCGACACGGCCATGTTCGAGGGCTTGGCGTCAGGCGACAAGGACCCGGCGAAGAGCCTGCACATCGGCGACGTCGCCACGCCGGAGCTGGCGCCGGACGAGGCCTATGTGGCCGTGATGGCCTCGAGCATCAATTTCAACACGGTGTGGACGTCGATCTTCGAGCCGCTCCCGACGTTCGGCTTCCTCGACCGCCTCGGTCGCGAGAGCGAATGGGGGGCGCGCCACAACCAGGACTTCCACGTCGTCGGCTCCGACGCGTCCGGCGTCGTGCTGCGGGTCGGCTCGGCCGTGCGCAACTGGCGGCCAGGCGACCGGGTCACGATCCACTGCAACTCCGTCGACGACCAGGACCCCTCCAGCCACAACGACTCGATGCTCGGCGCCAATCAACGAATCTGGGGGTTCGAGACGAACTTCGGCGGTCTCGCCGAGCTCACGCTCGTCAAGGCCAACCAGTTGATGCCCAAGCCGACGCACCTCACCTGGGAGGAAGCGGCCGTCAACGCACTCTGCAACTCGACGAGCTACCGCATGCTCGTCGGCGAGCACGGCGCCCGGATGAAACAGGGTGACACGGTCCTCGTGTGGGGCGCCTCCGGAGGCATCGGCGGCTACGCCGTGCAGTACGTCCTCAACGGCGGCGGCACTCCGGTCGGCGTCGTGTCGTCGCCGAGCAAGGTGCGCCTGCTCAACGAGCTCGGCGTCGAGGCGGTCATCGACCGGTCGACCGAGAACTACCGGTTCTGGCGCGACGAGCACATCCAGGACGAGACGGAATGGCGGCGGTTCGGCAAGCGGGTGCGCGATCTCGTCGGCGACGATCCCGACATCGTGTTCGAGCATCCCGGTCGCCAGACGATGGGGGCATCGATCTTTACCTGCAAGCGAGGCGGCACCGTCGTCACGTGCGCGGCGACGTCCGGATACATGGTCGAATTCGACAACCGGCACTTCTGGATGAAACTGAAGCGGCTGATCTCCAGTCACTTCGCCAACTACGCGGAGGCGTGGGCGGCCAACCGGCTGATCGATCAGGGACGCATCCAGCCCTTGTTGTCGGCCGTGTATCCGCTCGCCGAGGTCGGTGCGGCGACCCGGTCCGTGCATCGCAACGAGCACGAAGGCAAGATCGGCGTGCTCTGCCTCGCCCCGCGGGAGGGCTTGGGCATCGACGACCCGGAGAAGCGCCAGCGCATCGGCGAGGACAAGATCACGACTTTCCGCCGCCTCCACGCCTGATCCATCGGAGTGTTTCGTGCTGACGGAGTGTCAGCTGTCGGAAAACCCGGCACGTGACACTCCGATGAGCAGCAAACACTCCGATGGAGGTGAGGGTGGAGTTGGCGGGGAGCGTGCGAGACTGGAACGCCATGCTCCTGACCGAGATCGACCACGTCGCCATCGCCGTGCGCGACCTGGAGGCGGCGATCGACTTCTACGCCAGGGCGTTCGGGGCCACGGTCGACCATCGTGAAGTGGTCGAATCCGATGGCGTCGAGGAAGCCCTGCTCAAGGTCGCCGACAGCTACGTCCAGCTGCTCACCCCCATCCGAGACGACTCGCCCGTCGCCAAGGCGATCGACAAGCGCGGCGAGGGCATCCACCACGTCGGCTACCGCGTCGACGACTGCGCCGCCGCACTCGAGGCGATGAAAGCCGCCGGGGCGACGCCGATCGACGCCTCGCCACGCGCCGGCAGCCGCGGCACAACGGTCGCGTTCATCCACCCCAAGGGCAGCTTCGGGACGTTGATCGAGCTGGTTCAAGAACACCCGTGAGTTCCGTCCCCGCGGCCGTCCTGTGGGACATGGACGGCACGCTGATCGACACCGAGCCGTATTGGATCCAGTGCGAGCACGAGCTCGTCCGCCGCCACGGCGGTCGCTGGACCGACGACGACGCCAAGTCGATCATCGGCTTCGACCTTCTGGACTCCGCCGAGGTGCTGCGCACCCGGGGCGGTGTTCCGCTGCGACCGCACGACATCGTCGACCAGCTGTCCGACGGTGTGGCAGCGATGGTGCGTGAACGAATCCCATGGCGACCAGGAGCACGTGAGTTGCTCGCCGCCCTCAAGCTGCGTGGTGTCCCGTGCGCGTTGGTGACGATGTCGTGGAAGCGACTCGTAGACGAAGTGATCCAACAGCTCCCTCCCCAGTCGTTCCAGGCCGTGATCACGGGCGACATGGTGATGAACGGCAAGCCCCATCCTGAGCCCTATCGCCGTGCTGCCGAGGACCTGGGCGTCGATCCGCTCGCCAGCGTCGCCATCGAGGACTCACCAACCGGCGTGGCCTCCGCTGAGGCTGCCGGATGTGTCGTCGTCGCCGTGCGCAACCTGCTCCCGATCGAAGAAGCGCCGCATCGTGTCGTTCTGTCGACGTTGCAAGGCGTCACGCCGGAGCTGCTCGGCGAGTACGTCGAACGCACCCCACCGCCGCAGCAACGACCTTCGCCCGACGAGCCCTCGCCCCCGCCGCGCAAGCGTCGGGCCGCGCCCCGCCTCGCCGGCCGTCGCGGTGTGCTCGCAGCACTCGGCGCCGCCGCCCTCCTCCTCGTCGCGGCCGCCGGCGTGTGGTGGTTCGCCATCCGCGACACCACGCCGAGTTACGACCCGGGTCCGTTCAACGTCCACGCCTGGGTGCCGCCGTGGAACATCGAGAACGCCCTCGACGAGATCGAGCCGTGGGCGAGCATGTTCCACCAGATCTCTCCCTTCTGGTACGAGGTCACCGGCGTGTCGACGATCCAGCCGTACGCCAACACGCCGGAGGAGGAGACCAACGAGTTCGTGAGCATTGCGCGCACTCGTGGCATTCCGCTCGTCGGATCGCTCTACGACCGCACAGCACCGGGAGTGATGGCTGCGCTGCTCTCCGATCCCGAATCGCGTGCTGCCCACATCGACGCCATCGTCGCCTTCGCCGCCGAGCACGACTTCCAGGGCATCGACGTCAACTACGAGAACTTCGCCTTCAACGACGGCCGCGACACGTGGGCGACGACACGCCCCGTGTGGGTGACGTTCATCGAGGAACTCGCGGCCCGGCTGCACGCCGACGGCCGGCTGCTGACCGTCAGCGTGCCGCCGGTCTACGACGACGAGCAGACCGACGACAGCGGCTACTGGGTCTACGACTACGGCTCGATCGCCCCCCACGTCGACGCCATCCGCGTGATGGCCTACGACTACTCGGTGTCCGAACCTGGTCCGATCGCGCCGCTGGACTGGGTCGAGGAGTTGATCGCCGGCTCCAGCGAGGCGGCGGGCGGCCCTGACAAGCTCGTCCTCGGCATCCCGCTGTACGGCCGCAACTGGGTGATCGCCACGAGCGGGGAATGCCCGGAGGGCACGCCGGGTCGGCAGGAACCGCGTCTCAACGCCATCGAGGACCTCATCGAGCGCCGCGACGCCGAGCCGATCTACAACGAGGAGACCGGCGAGTGGTCCTTCACGTATCAGGTCGGTTTCCCGGAGGACGACCCGCAGTGCACGCAGACCCGCGAGGTTCACTACCTGGACGCCGATGGGGCCCAGCAGAGGATGCAGATGTCGGTGGACAACGGCTGGCTCGGCGTGTCGTTGTTCGCCTTCAGCTACGAGGACGACGCCGTGTGGGACCGCATCGCCGAGATCAACGCCACCTTGGAGACCGTGCCGGCCGACAGCGTCGCGCCGACGACCGTGGCGCCGACGACTTCCCCGGCGTCGACCACCGCCGCCCCGACGACCACCGCCGCCCCGACGACCACGGCGGCAGCCACGACGACCACCAGCGCGTAGGTTCTTCGCCGTGCGTGTGCACCTGATCGACGGGACCTACGAGCTGTTCCGCCAGCACTTCGGGCGGATGATGCGCGACGACCCACGCGAGAACGCAGCGACCATTGGCGTCCTCCGGTCGACGTTGGCGCTGCTCGAAGAGGGCGCCACCCACGTCGCCGTCGCCAGCGACCACGTGATCGAGAGCTTCCGCAACGACTTGTGGCCGGGCTACAAGTCAAGCGTCGGGATGCCGCCCGAGCTCCTCCGTCAGCTCAGCGTCGTCGAGGAGGCGTTGGAGGCGATGGGCGTCACGGTGTGGGCGATGGTCGAGCACGAAGCCGACGACGCCCTCGGCGCGGCGGCCCTCGTCGCCGACGCCGACGATGCCGTCGAGCAGGTTTTGATTCTCACGCCGGACAAGGATCTCGGCCAGTGCGTTCGCGGCCGCCGGGTCGTCCAGTTCGACCGCCGCAAGCGTGAGTTGATCGATCACGATGGCGTCGTCGCCAAGTTCGGCGTGGCCCCCTCCTCGATCCCCGACTACCTCGGGCTCGTCGGCGACTCCAGCGACGGCTTCCCAGGACTGCCCGGCTGGGGCGCCCGCAGCGCAGCCACAGTCCTCGCTCGCTACGAGCATCTCGAGCACATCCCGGCGGCCGCCGGGAAGTGGGACGTCGCCGGGTTGCGCGGGGCGGTGAAGTTGGCGACGACGTTGCAGGACAACTTCGAGCTAGCGCTTCTGTTCCGGCGACTGGCGACGCTTGTCACGGACATCCACGTCGGCACCGTCGACTCGTGGCGGTGGTCGGGGCCGACCGCCGAGTTCCCGGCGATGGCCGAGAGGTTGCAGGCGCCTGAGCTCGTCGGGCGGGCGGTGAACCTGGCAACCCGTCGAACATCCTCCGCCGGATGACGGGGAGCGTGAACGGAACTACGGTTGTGGGTTGATGAGCACGGATGAGCTCGACGACTACGAGCACATCGTCGACCACGACGAAGCGCTCGTCAGCGAGCTCGATGACGAGCGGATGCTGTCGGATGGTGACGAACTGGCCGACGCCGACGCCGAGCGTGATGCCACGCCGTTCGACGACACGCGGTGCATCTACTCCGGGGTGATGGGCAACGGCGACGACGTCGACGTGCGCGAGTTGCGCTCGGCCGGAGCCTTGCTCGACGATCCGGAGCTCGACGGCGACGCCGACGCCGACTGAATCACGCAGGGGTGCGGGCGAGCACCTCGACATGGACCACGACGAAGACACCGTCGGGGGCCATCGCCCAGGACTCGAACGCGGCGGCGATGTCCTCGAGCTCGGCCTCGTCGCTCAGTCCGTACTCCTTGGCTTGCGTGGCGAACGACGAGAGGCGGACGCGATCGGCCCACAGCTGCCCCCACCAGTCGCGGTCGGCGGCGGCGGCGAACGTCCACGTCGAGCTGGAAACGGTGAGGTCGGTGAACCCAGCGGCCAGCACCCACGTCGGCAGCCAGCGTCCGGCGTCGGCTTGCGCACCGTTGTGCTCGGTGATCCGGTGGTACAGCTGCATCCAGCGGTCGAGTCGGTGGTCGGGCGGTGCCCAGACGAACGCGCCGTAGTCGCTGTCGCGCACGGCGAGCAGACCGCCGGGCCGAAGCACGCGACGCATCTCGGTGAGCGCGGCGATGGGATCGCCGAGATGTTGGAGCACCTGATGGGCGTGGACGACATCGAACGTTCCGGTGGCGGCGTCGACGGAGTAGGCATCGCCGCGGGCGAATGCGATGTTCGAACAGCCGACGGACTGCGCTGCGTGTGCAGCCTCAGCCACGGCGTCGTCGGCGACATCGATGCCAGTGACGTCGCCCGGCGCGACCCTGGCGGCGAGATCGACGGTGATCGTGCCCGGCCCGCAGCCGACGTCGAGCAGGCGATCGCCTGGCCGGAGGTGCGCGAGGAGATAGCCGGCTGAGTTCTCCGCCGTCCGCCAACGGTGACTGCGCAGCACCGACTCGTGATGACCGTGGGTGTAGACGTCGTCCGTCATCGCCGGCCATCGTCGCACAACTGGATTCACGGCTACGGTCCTCACTCGTGGAGCGACCGACCGGCGAGCGACCGCACATGCCCGACTACGGCGTCGACACCGCCGACTGGGAGCCGTTGCCGTGGGCATGGGCTGCCGAGCGGCTGGGCGGTGGCCGCAACTACTGGATCGTCACCGTCTCGGCGGCCGGCCGGCCTCACGCCATGCCGGTGTGGGGTGTCTGGGACGACAACGAGCTGCGCTTCGCGTTCTCGTGCGGGCCACGGTCACGCAAAGCGAGGAACCTGGCGGCCAACCCACAAGTCGTTGTCGCCTCGGAGGACACCGTCGAGTGCCTGTCGGTCGAGGGTCGTGCGCACCGCGTCGACAACGACCGGCAAGGACCGTGGATCGCCCGCTATCTCGCCAAGTACACGCCGATGGCGCCGGACCTGAGCGCCGACTTTCTGCGCCAGAACCTCGTGTTCGAGGTCGTACCCGAGCGGGTGCTGGCGATCATCGAGCGGGAGGAAGAGTTCGCGACACGAGCCACCCGCTGGCGCTTCGAGGCCGACTGACACGGCCGTTCCTGGTGGGCACCGAGGCGACGGCCAGGCGATCTGCGGCACACAGGTGGTACCGCTGAAGGCTGCTACCTCCCGGTCCTGACCTGGTTCGCGGGCACCCGTTGCACAGGACCCGACCGTCACCTCGCTGCCCACCGAAGCGGACGAACGAAGCTGCTTGTCACGCTAGCGGCGGCCGACGCGCCGCCCAACGGTGTCGGGCTCGGCAAACTGGAGCATCGATGCGACACGTATTGATCAGTGGTTGTGGGCGGTGCGACTGTTCAAGACCCGCTCGCTGGCGACGGACGCCTGCCGGGGCGGCCACGTCCGGATCAACGGCACCACCGCCAAGCCGGCCCGACCGGTCCGCGTCGGCGACCGGGTCGAGGTGCGCGTCGCCGACCGCGACCGCGTGGTCGAGGTCGTGCAGCCCATCGACCGGCGGGTGTCGGCGCCACTCGCCGCCGAGTGCATGATCGACCACAGCCCGCCGGCGCCTCCCCGCGAGTACGTGGCACCGCTGTTCCGCCGAGATCGCGGGAGCGGCCGGCCGACGAAGAAGGACCGTCGGAGCATCGACCGCTTCCGCAATAGGTAGCTGGGCATCTGAGGCCACGATCCGGACAGTTATGTCCGGTTTGGGGCCTGAGAATCGGCGCAGCCCCAGGGTCGGGCCCGCAGGGTGCCGCACGTTCAGTTGTTGGAGGAGCTGTTGCTCGAGGAGTTCGAGCTCGAGTTCGACGACGAGTTGTTCGAGGAGTTCGAGCTCGAGTTCGACGACGAGTTGCTCGAGGAATTCGAGCTCGAGTTGTTCGACGAGTTCGATGACGAGTTGTTCGAGGAGTTCGACGACGAGTTGTTCGACGAGTTCGAACTCGAGTTGCTCGACGAGTTCGACGACGTGTTGGAGCTCGAATTGCTCGATGAGTTGGACCCGGAGTTGGACGACAAGATCGTCCCGCCGGCACCGGCGACCGCGGGGGCCGGCGGTGCCGTGGCGGCTGCGGCTGGATCAGTGGTGGCGAGAACGACGCTCCACCAGATCCTGCCGTGGCCTTCGGCCATGCCTACTCCGACCCACTGAAACTGCGGATTGAGCAGATTCTCGCGGTGACCGGGCGAGCTGATCCACGCCCACACCACCTCGGTCGGAGCCGTGTAGCCGACCGCCAGGTTCTCGCCCCAAGCCGTCCATCCGAAACCTGCGTCCGAGATCCGCTGGTCGCCGATCGAGCCGTCCGAGCCGGTATGCGATAGCTGACCGCTGCGCGCCATGTCGTTTGCCTGGCGCTGAGCAGCGGCGGTGAGGGCCGCGTCATAGCCCACCGGCGGAGCAGCGACGTTGCGCCGATGTTCATTGATCACGTGGAAGACGTCCTGGTGCGTCGTGGCCTCCGGCAGGGAGCTCGCCTTGAGACGCACGATGACAGCCGGCTCGGCGGTCGCCGGCGCGGCCGACGCCACGCTGCCGGTCACGACCCCGCCGGCCGTCACGGCGGCAATGGCGGCGGCGGCACCGGGCTGGGTCCACCATTTGGATCTGCGGGCGGGTCGCATGGGGTATCTCCTTGTTGATCGGGGCACTAGCCCCGGTTGATGTCCTCAAAGCCAGGATGTGAGGCGCCGATGAAGGACACGTGGGCACAGTGTGAAAGTCCGCTCACGCACGGCCGCCGTGGCTGCGCAGGTCACCCGCCCGCCGATACCCTTCCTCCACCCGGGCAGCAGGAGAGTGCCCGCGACATCCGGGAGGGATGCGAGAGCGGCCGAATCGGCACGCTTGGAAAGCGTGTGTGGGGCAACCCACCGTGGGTTCGAATCCCACTCCCTCCGCCCCAGCGACACTCTGATACCAACTGGACGCAGGTGCCCGGCCGCTCGCTAGTCAGCGAGTACGCTGATGCCTGTCGACTGAAGGGTGGCTAGGGTTCCGCCGGTTTCGACCGGGTCTGGTCCGAGCGCCACAGAAGGCTCGCAGCGCGGGCTCGCACCTCACTGGACAAAAGCCTCGAGGGGGAACGTCGGCGTGACCAGTCGCGCCGAGATTCGAGGAACCGATGTCCAGCAACGCTGAGGCCCGCCGCCGGGCGGTGCTCGCCGCCTTGTTCGTCACGATGCTGTGGAGTTCGTCGTGGGTGATCATCCGCGTCGGGATGGTCGACGAGGACCTCCCGCCGCTGACGTTCGCCGGGCTGCGCTACGCGATCGCCGCCCTCGTCCTCGTCGCGGTGACGGCGACGTTGCCGCGAACCAGGGCGGAGTTGCGGGCGATGTCGGGGGCGACGGTCGGCCGGCTGGCGATGCTCGGTGTCGTGTTCTACGCGATCACGCAAGGAGCGCAGTTCGTCGCCATCGAGGCACAACCCGTGGCGACGACAAGCCTCGCCCTGTCGCTCACGCCGTTGTTCGTCGCCGCCGCTTCGGGACGGCTTCTCGGCGAGCCACCCTCCAGCAATCTCCTCATCGGCGCGGTCCTCGTACCGATCGGGGCGGCGGCCTACCTCAGTGGGGGTCTCGGTGCGACCTTGACGGGGATGACCGCTGCCATCGTCGCCCTCGGCGCCAACGTCACGGCCAGCCTGTTCGGACGCTCGGTCAACCGCGCCGACCACACCTCGCCACTCGTGACGACCAGTGTCTCGATGAGCATCGGCGCCGTCGTCCTCCTCGGCGTCGCCGTCAGCGTGGACGGTGTCGTGTCGATGTCGCTGCGGGCCGTGGTGATCGTCGTGTGGCTCGCCGTCGTCAACACGGCCATCGCCTTCACGCTCTGGAACCACTCGCTTCGCCACCTCGGTGCCGGCGAGTCGGCGGTGATCAACAACACGATGCTGTTGCAGATCGCCGTGCTCGGGTGGATCTTCCTCGACGAAGCGCCGACGCCGCTGCAGTGGCTCGGCATGGCAGTCGTGTCGGCCGGCATCGCCATCGCCCAACAACGCACCTTCGATTTGTCGCGGCGTTCGCCGCAGCGATCGACATAGTCTGCGACCAGGGGGTGCGGCGATGAACGACATATCCGAGCGCGTCGTCACCTTCCTGTTCACGGACATGGAGGACAGCACTCGGCTGTGGGCCGACTTCGCTGCCGAGATGCCTGGCGTCATGGAGCGCCACGACGCCTTCCTCAACGATGCCATCACCGCCGAGGGCGGCACCGTGATCAAGCACACGGGCGACGGGATGGACGCCGTGTTCGGCGATCCGCGTGCGGCCGTGCGGGCCGCAGTTCGGGCGCAACTCGCGTTTCGCCGGACGGACTGGTCGCCGCTCCCCCGCGTCGGCATTCGGATCGCCATCCATACCGGCGAGGTGCTCGAGCGGGCTGGCGACTTCCTCGGCATCTCGCTGAGTCACGCCGCCCGTCTCCGCGACGCTGGACATGGCGGCCAGATCCTCGTCTCCGAGTCCGTCGCCCAACGGCTCGGAGCCGATCCCGTCGATGAGGTCACGACGATCGATCTCGGCAGTCATCGCCTGCGCGGACTGCCGGGCAGGCACCGGATCTTCCAGATCCGCCATCCCCAGCTTTCAGCCCGATTCGCCGCCGTGCGCACGATGGATGCCGCCATCCCGCTCGGCGCACCGGCAACGAGCTTCCACGGCCGCAGCCGCGAGCTCGCCGAGCTGTCGGCCCTGATCGATCACGTACGGACGGTCACGCTCGTCGGTGCCGGCGGAGTCGGCAAGACACGGCTCGCCATCGAACTCGCCGGCGAGATCGAGTATCGCTTCCGCGACGGTGTGCGGATGATCGACCTGGCGCGCACCGACGCCGGGGCGGCCGCCCCGGCGATCGCCTCGGCGCTCGGTGTCGTCCGTCGCGGCCGGCGGTCGTACGAGGAGACAATCGTCGACTGGTTGAGCAGGAAGCGCCTGCTCGTTGTCGTCGACAACTGCGAGCACGTCGTGCCGACCATCTCCCCCCTCGTGCGCGGTGCTGCCGAGACCGCCATCGGCGTGACCATCGTCTGCACGAGCCGCCAGCCGTTGGGATTCGCCGGGGAGGCAACCTTCGCCGTCGAACCGCTGGCCGTACCACCCATCGAGGACGACGACCAGCTCATCGAGTACGCGGCGACGCAGCTGTTCGTCGAGCGGGCAGCGGCGGCGCGATACGGCTTCCGACCGTCGTTCGAGCAGCTGCGGACGATCGCCGGCATCTGCCGGCAACTCGACGGGATTCCCCTTGCGATCGAGCTCGCTGCGTCGCGCGTTCGGTCGATGAGCCTCGAGGACATTGCCCGTCATCTCGACCCGGCCTCGACGCTGCTGGCCACGGCGACACCCGACCATCCCCACCACAGCACATGGCTCGCCACGATCGACTGGTCGTACAACCTGCTCAGCGCCGAGGCCCGCCGGGTCTTCGCCCGCATGTCCGTGTTCCGCGGGTCGTTCAGCGCCGATGCAGCCGGCGTCGTGTGTGCAGAGACGGGAACCGACCGTCAGGCGGTCTCGACGCTCGCCGATCTCGCCGATCGCTCGATGCTCGTCGCCGAACTCGACCAAGTCGAAGGCCGCTATCGGATGCTGACCACCCTCCGCGAGTTCGCCGCCGACAAGCTCACCGCACTGGGGGAGGTCGACACCCGTCGGTATCGGCACGCCGACTTCTACGTTGCCACCGCGGAGGAAGCGTGTGACGGCCTGCTCACCGATGCCGAGCCTCGGTGGATCGAGCAGCTGTCGGCTGACTTCGCCAACCTCCAGGCGGTTCACGCCTTAGCCATCCAGCGCAACGACGTCGATCTCGAGGTCCGTCTGCTCCTCAGCCTGTGGAACTACGGCCTACAGCGCCTATCGCCCGGTTACTTCCGATGGGTGGAGGAGGCAATGACCTCACTGCCCCTGGAATCGCACCGGCGCGCTGCCGATCTGCTCGGCATCGCCGCCTTGGGAGCCTGGTTGCGTGGCGACTTCCACGACAGCGTTCGACTCTGCGGAGCAGCGTTCGCCGCCGAGGAGGCGAACGACTCGGGGGTGACGATGCCGGCGCGGATGGCGACGGTGGCGGTGACGTCATATGCGCTCGGTGGCACCGATGCTGCGGTGCTCCAGCTCGCTGCCGCAACCGGCACCCGCTTCCTCGAGATGGTCGAGTGGTGCCGGTCGTCCGGGCACCCGTTCTGGCTCGTCTACAGCCTCGTCACCGGTTCGCTGGGACGGTCGATGGAGCGCGACAAGGACCGGGCGATGGCGCTGGCCGGCCGGGCCCTCGACGTCGCCAACGAATCCAGGTGTCCGACATCGCTCGCCTGGGCGTTGTTCGCCATGGGCACGGCGCTCGAGCAGACGGAACCCGAGCGGGCCGAGCAGTTGCTCGACGACAGCGTGCGCCATGCCGGCCCTGTTGAGAGCCGGCTGGTCCTCGGCCTCTCACTCTCGTTGCTGGCCGTGCTACGCAGGCGTCTGCGCCAGCCGCTCGACGCCGTGCCGCCCCTGCTCGAACTTCTCGATCATTGGGATCGCCTCGGCAACCGCCCGCAGGTGTGGCACGCAGTGCGCGAAGCCGGCATGTGTCTCGGTCTGCTCGGCGTCGACGAATTGGCCGTGACACTGCTGGCGTCGGTCGATGGCGCGGACTTGGTCATGCCATTGCTGCCGGACGACCGTGCCCACTTGTCGTCGCTGCAGGCGGAAGTGGCGAGCCGTCTGGGAGCGGAAGCGCTCCAGCGCGCCCGTGCGGCCGGCGCCCTGCTCGACCGAGAGAGCGCGCTCGCCCTCGCCCGCCAGTCGCTGGCGGAGGCCGTCCCCGACCACGGGTCAATAACACGCTGAGCGAACTCCGATCGGCGTCATAGATTCAGGGTCAGACCGCCGGCGGACCTGAGGTGGTCGACGGTGGAGGGCGGAGCACGTTGGACGAGAATGGGAACAGCTGGGCCGAACGGCTTGACGCGTACCGGTGGATTGGCGATCCCGAAGTGGACGAAGCGATCAACAACCACCGCTCCGACAACCCGGATGTTTCCGACCTTCGCGCTCTCGTCCGCGACGTGATCGCCGATCTCCCGCGAGTCAAGGAGGAAGGGGATTGGTGTCCGAGGCCGCTGCAAGACACCGCGTGGCAGCCGCCACCGTTGCCTGACTGGGCCCATGACCATGAGTTGATCGAGCGCGGGCAGGCGGTCTTCAACGAGCGTGGGCTGGAGATGGGAGCGGCCCTGGTCTTCGCTGCCCTGCCGATGGGCTACGCGGCGGTGCACGGCGCCGAGGCGCTGTCGCGCACGTCGGACTTCGCGACAAAGCACCTCACGCGGCGGGTTGCCGAGACCGGCCAGATGCTCATCGACGTCATGGGCACGCGTGGTCCGGACACCCTCGAACCGGGCGGGCCCGGACATGCCACCGCCGTCGGGCTCCGCCTCCTCCATGGATGCGTCCGTGCCTTGCTCACCGAGGAGGCGCACGACTGGCAGACCGATGACCTCGGCGTGCCGCTGAACCAGGAGATCATGCTGGCGACGTTGATGGACTTCACCGTGGTCACGTGGGAGGCGATGGAGCAAATCGGTGTCGACTTGTCCGACGACGACCGCCGTGCGCATCTCTACACGTGGAGCGTGATTGGCGCCGTAATGGGTCTGGACGCTTGCCAGGACGGCCCGTTGGAGTTGGACGACGCGTCCCGCATCGCCGCCGCCCTGCACACCAAGCTTGCGTCCACGGAGCGCGGTCGTCTGCTGATGGCGGCCCTCCTGCGCGAGCTCGAGCGGATGATGCCGCTCGGCCTGCGCAAGTTGCCCCGCAGCATGGTGCGATGGATGTTCGCCGAGGCCCCGGATCGCGTCAAGGCGGTGCCGGACATGCTCGGCGTGCCGCCAAGCGCATGGTGGTCCGGTCCGGCGTTCGACGTACTTCGGGCGACCAACGCGGCGCCCCTGCCGGGCCCGTTCCAACGCCCGATCAACCGTCTCCGAAAGCGGGCCGGGCGGCTGGTCTTCAGCGCCTTCGCTGACGGATGGCTCACGGAGGAGATTCCGCCGTTCCGGATCCCGGCCCAACTGCAGGACTCATGGCACATCCGCAAGCGCCCCGCCAGCAAGCTAAGAAAGGCACGGCGGACAGCCCGCGTACACGTGCGCACCGCGAGCCAACAGCTCGCCCAACGATCGCCGATGCGGAGCGGCCGATGAGCTACCCCACCGCCGAGGAGATCCGCATCATCGCCGTCGACGAGACGAGGTCGTCCGCCGATGAAGCCGACGAAATCGCCAAGGCCTACTACCGATTGGCCATCGCCATGGGGGAACGACTCGGGCGTACCGATCTCAACTGGTGCGGCTTCGCGATGTGGTCGTCGACCGCCATCGGGGCGAGCCTGCGGTTGGAGGACGACTCGCCGTTCTGGACACGCGCCCGCACGGCGTTTCGGGTGCCCCGGATCTTCACCGTGCCGTTCCGCTTCGTCCTACGCGTCTTGTTGGGCGGTTCGTACAGCCATGGGCTGTCGATCGCCAACCGCTCGATCTTTCTCGAGCTGGGAACGTTCTTCGCCAACCTCTTGACCGACAGCCACCACGTGGCGATCCTCGAGAACGGCGCGCTCCGAAACCAGGCGTTCGACCACCCGCTGATCCGGCAGCTCACGGAGCCGCAGAAGCTGGACCTGCTGCGCATCGCCGAGCTGATCCGCGCCGCCGAGCAGGCGTCCGGGGTGCAACGCAGCGAGCTGATCCTCGCCGCCAACGTGGCGTTGACAGCCCTCGAGCAGGAACGAGTACAGCCAGTGCTGGAGTACGTGCTGTACCGCCCGGTGCGCTGGCTGACGCGGGTGTCGTGGAAGATCCCTCTGTACCGCGTGGGGCGCCGGCCACTCGGACGATTCGACATCTACACCGAGTCCCACGCCGAGCAGCCGGTGGTAACACGATGGCTGGAGGGCGTTTGGTCGCGTGGGTACGTGCGGGCTCTGGCGCTGCACATTCCGAGCGGCCAAGTCGTCGTCGGCCGTCCGCTGACACGACCTCCGGCCTCGCCGAGCCCACTCCTTGACGCCGTTACCGACGCCCGCGCCGCATCGATCATCAACCGCTTCCACCCGGACCCACGGTCGCGGCTCGACGGCGCACGGGACTGGCTGGACTACAAGGACCGGATGCGCTTCATCGTCAGCTACTTCATGATCTACCAGAACGATCCGCTCATGTTCACTGACCCGCTCGCCAAACCGCCACCGGTTCGCAAGGCCACCGGGTTCGCCGTGGCCTGCTCCCACTGGGTGTCACGAACCCTGCCGGTGCCGCGCCTCGCCGACCCGACGATCGGCAAGCTCGCTCCGGCGAAGGTCGAGCCGGAGCTCGCCGAGATCGGCGAGCTGCACTTCTAGCTCGATTGGCAGTTCGTACGCTGGTCGGCGATGGAGGAGACGGAGGTGGCTGACGACGGCTGGAGTCAGGCCATGGAGCAGGCGATCGAGCAGGCTCGCCTCGCGCTCGATCACGATGACGTGCCGGTCGGGGCGGTGGTTGTACGCAACGGTGCCGTCATCGCCGCCCGCCGCAACGAGCGCGAGCGAACCGGCGACCCCACGGCCCACGCCGAGATCCTGGCGATCCGCGACGCGGCCGAGGTCGTCGGGTCCTGGCGACTCGACGACTGCACGATGGTCGTGACCTTGGAACCGTGCCCGATGTGCGCCGGGGCGCTGGTCAACGCCCGCATGGCACGACTCGTCTACGGCGCCTCCGACCCCAAGGCGGGTGCCGCCGGTTCGCTGATGAACCTCGTCGCCGATCCCCGACTCAACCATCGCATCCCGACCGTCACGGGCGTCGAGGCGAGCCGCTGCGCCGCCCTCCTCGTCGAGTTCTTCACAGCCCGCCGCTAGCCTCGCTCGACGGAAGGATGCCAGAGCGGACGAATGGGACGGCCTCGAAAGCCGTTGAGGTCTTCGGGCCTCCGTGGGTTCGAATCCCACTCCTTCCGCCGGCTGGTGTATCGCCGTACCGAAGAGTATCGGTACGTTCACCGAATAGCGCTCTGACCAGGCGAAACGTTCATTCGGTGACAAAGCGTGCCGATCGCGTCGAGCGCTTCACGGCGTGGCTCGGCGACGTGCGAATCGGGAGTCTCCGCGCCGAGCAGGTGGCGACGTGGCAATCGGAGCTTCTCAGTTCCCTGTCCGCCAAGACCGTGTCTGACACAAGAGCGACGTTCAGATCCGTCATGTCCGAGGCGGTGAACCTGGGGCTGATTGCGTTGAATCCGGTCGACCGCGTGCGGCCGCCGAAGATCCGTGCGTCGGCGAGGCGAGCGCTGACCGCTGCCGAGGCACGGGCCGTCGTGGCAGCCGGCGCGGAGGATCGTTTCGGCGCCGCCATCGCCCTGCTGTTCGTGCAGGGATGGCGAGTGTCGGAGGCGCTGGGCCTCGCGTGGTCGGACGTCGACCTCGACGCCGGCGCCGCTACCGTCTCCCGGGCGAGCGTGTACGCCGACGGCGTCGGGATGATGCTCGGGCCACCCAAGACGGAAGGGGCCAAGGGTCGCCATCTCTTGACGCCCGTCGTGGTCGAGCTATTGCGCCGTCGCCGGCAGGCTCAGGACGAAGAGCGTCGGCGCGCCGGAGAGTCGTGGCAGGAGATCATCCACGAGAGTCGGCCGATCGATCTCGTCTTCACCACGACGACAGGCGGACTGGTTTTGCGCCAGGCCGTCACTAAGGCGGTCGCCACCGCGGCGGTCGCGGCCGGCGTTGATCCAACGGGTCTCGGCACCCACGCCGGACGCTCCACAGCGATCACGGTGTTGTACGCGGAAGAGGGTCTCGACCTGGCCGACATTGCCCGCCACGTGGGTCACGCCGCGCCGGCGACAACGGCCGGCTACGTCCGCCACCTCGGCCGGCGGCCAAGCGCGACCGCCGAAGCGGCGAGCCGACTGCTCGATCCGACGGGCTTCGAACGTGACCGGACCGGTACCGGATTCCGACCCACGATCTCATGACTAGAAGGGACACCCGGGCCGTCCGGCTTGTGCCACCTCATGTCGGCCAGTGTCGCCCCGTTCGTGGACAATCCGTGGACACTCGGCGGGCCACACCGGTGACTCACACGCTCGTCCGGTCGCCGCTGAGTTGGATCGCGCGTTGGTCATTCCGCACACTGTCGGGCGTCGTCGGTTGCGACTCCGGCAGATCCGGCGTCAGTCCGCATACCCGGCACACGCCCGGAGCTGTGAATCTGGGACGCCAGAGGACTCGATCGGAGCGCGTGAGTGAGGCAGTCGTTGCAGATGCAATCAGATCGCTAGAGGGCATGGAGAAGCCCGCAGACGCCCGTCTGAGCCTTGATCAGCCCATTCCGGCGTGCTCGACTAAGTTCCCGGCACCTCCACCCCAGGACCCCTGCCGGCCGGCCGACCGTGTCATCGGACACCTCGCGCACATAAGGTCGGCGTCGCGGGCACAATTGGGGCCTATGACCGTTCTGGTGGGGACCGAACGAGGCTTGCTGTCGCTCGACGACGGCCGTGAGATTCTGGCCGGCGAGTCGATCACCGCCGTCTCGGGCCAGTGGGTGATGGTCGGCGACCGCAAGCTCGTCTCGCTGGCGTCGGATGCCGAGGTGAAACTCGAGACTCCGCCGGCTTGGTGCGTGCTGGACACGGGCGAGCGACTGTACGTGGGCACGGCCAGGGCGCGGCTGTTCGCCGGATCGTCGACGACGGCCGAGCTGGCCCCCGTGGAGTCATTCGACGCCATCGCCACCCGCGATGAGTGGTACACCCCGTGGGGCGCGCCTCCCGACACCAGGTCGCTCGCCGGCGGAGCGGATGGCACGCTGCTCGTCAACGTCCATGTCGGCGGCGTCTGGAGGCAGTCCACTGGTGATCGCTGGGACGAGGTCGTCGGAGTCGATGCAGACACCCACCAGGTGGTCATGCGGGCCGATCAGGGTGCGGCCGCCGCAGCGGCGGCGATCGGGTTCGGCCGCAGCCTCGACGGCGGGGTCACGTGGGACTGGACCGCCGACGGGCTGCACGCCAGCTACTGCCGTGCTGTTGCCATCGCTGCCGACATCGCGCTGGTCACGGCCTCGACTGGGCCTGCGTCGCGCCAGGGCGCGGTCTATCGGCGCCCGCTGGGCGACGACGGTCCCTTCGAGAAGTGCCACAGGGGCCTGCCGGAGTGGTTCGCGTTCAACCTCAACACGTTGCAGCTGGCTGCCGACGGCGACGACGTCATCCTCGGTACCGACGACGGAAGTGTGTATCGATCATCCGACGCCGGCGCGACCTGGGAGCTGGCGGCTGATGGGCTGGCACCGATTCGGACGGTGACCATCAGGTGACGCTCTAACAGGCGGCGGTCGCCGCTCAGGCCTCACCACACCGACAACGACTTCGGTGCCGAGAACGTCGCATCAAACCCAGACACCGCCTTGACCCCCGGCCATCACGGGTGACCCGATCGACCAGCAGCGTAATCCGCGGCGAGTTGCCGAAGACCGCCGCCCGGCTGGTCGAGCAGTGGCGGCAACTCCACGCCGCCGAACTCACCGCCAATTGGACCGCGGCCCAGCTACCGAGCACTCTCACGGCCATCGAGCCCCTCCAATAGACTTACGCCATGCAAAAGCTCGCTCGGGTCGCAGCTGTCGAATCCCTCGGCGGGCGCGTGCTGCGTGTCACGTTCACCGACGGGCTCGTTCGTGAACTCGATTTTGCCGGCGTCTTGCCAGGCGTCCTCGGCATCATCGACGATGACGAGGTGTTCGTTACGGCGACGGTTGACGAGCTTGCCGGCACCGTGTCGTGGCCAGTCGGCATCGACCTCGATCCCGACGTCCTGCACGGAGATTTCGAACCAGCGTCCCGCACGCGGCCGAGAGTCCTTCGGGAGTACCGACTTCAGCAGGCACGCTGACATAAGACCGTCAAGAGGAGCAATGCGGCCGAGATTCGGCATCACCCCTTTGCGTTACTCCCGCGGTTACTCCCGGCCAACTTCCCGTATGCCGCTCTAGCTGGACGTTCGCAGCAGGACTTTCAGTCCAGCGGAATCCCACGCCTTCCGCCACTCCTTCCGACAGACCCAATCCAGTTCTGCCGGGCGCTTGTCGAGGTCGCCGGTACGACGGGTCGGTAGCTCAGTAGCCCGACAGGATCGTTGTAAGTCGCGCCAAGGACCCGGAATCGAGTGTCGTTCGGACGCGCTGCGCAGCGGCCGGCCACCGTCCTCACAGGAGGAGGAGACGAGCTGCCCGCGTCGCACTCGACATCGGCGTCAACATCGTCGTCGACGAGAAGAAGGCGGGAGCCGGCAAGGCCCACCTCGACGACCAGATCTGGTTCGCGCGGGGATCGGATGCGCGCCGTGAACGGCGCCCCGGGGCACGGATCACGCGCGAGTCCCGCCGCCAGGAGCGGGGCGCTGAGGATCCGAACGGAGTGATCGATGAGCTCTCGGCGGGCGAGAATCTCATCGCCGTCGTCGTCGTCACCGACGAGGTCCCAGCGATGGATGGCGAGAAGGCCCTCGGTCATTCGTCGCTCGCCGTCGATTAGCCGGTGGCGCAGTCGACCGTCGTCGACATCCCAGAAGGCGACCTCTCGCTCGGCGAACGATCCGAACACCGGGATCTCGCGGCCCTCGATGTGGGCCTCCGTCTGGCTGGCGATCGCCTCGACACCCGACGTGAGGTGGGCGACCAACTCGTGAGCGGTCCATCCGGAACACGCCGTCGCTGCATTTGGCGAGACGCCGCCCAGTGCGTCGAGGAAGGCCTCGATCTCACGTCGTTCGGTCATGTCCGCCTCTGGCCGTCGTACGAACGTGTCCGAGCAGAGGGAGGACCCGACTGCCGATCAACTCGATCCCCTCCTCGTCGGTCAGCCCGTGCGGCGTCCCGAGGTCGACACGTGTGGCTCCGGCGGCGAGTACGGCGGCGACGAGCTCGGCAACGTGCTCCGGGGTACCACTGAAGGCGAAGCAGTCGAGCACCTCGTCGGGGATCAACGTGCCGGCGGCGACGTGGTCTCCGGCCGCTGTGAGCCGACGAACCGGTTCGAGCACTGCCGGCGGCACGGTCACCGTCGGGTCGAGTTCGGCGACGACGGCGAGGTACATCGCCACTTCGGTCCGCGCACGTGCTCGCGCCCGCTCGCCGTCCTCGTCGACGACGCTGACCGCGCCGAGAGCGATGCCGACGTCATCGAGGTTTCGCCCCACCGACGTCGCTCCGTCAGCGACGTACGACCGCATGACGGCAACCATCGCCGGGTTGGCGCTGCCGCCGATCTTCACCTCGTCGGCGATCCGACCGGCCAGCGCTCCGGTGCGCCGTCCCCACGTCCCGATCGTCAGAGGCACTGCCGGTCGCCGAGTCTCGTAACGCAGCGTCGCCCCGGCCGCCAGCCGATAGGTCGACCCTTCGAAGCCGCTTCGGTCGTGGCGGAGCAGGGCCGCCACCAGGCCGGCGGCCTCCTCCAACGCCTGCACCGGCTCGGGCTGGGCGATCCCGATGTCGTCGAGCCAGGTGCCGCGGGCGAGACCGAGGAATGCACGCCCGTCCGACGCCAGGTCGAGGGCCGCGATCTGCCCGGCGATCTCGACGGGGTGGACGGCGAATGGATTGAGGCAGGCCGGCCCGAGGCGCGCCCTGCTCGTTGCCCCGGCAATCTCGAGCAACGCCGGCAACGGAGGCTGAAACATCAGGTCTGCGTACACGCTGATCACGGCGATGTCGTGGGCCTCGGCGATCGCAGCCAGGTGGGCATAGGTACCGGGACGCTTGTCACCCTGCAAGCCGAGACCGATTTCGACGCTCCTCAGTGTGGGCGCGCTCACGTCAGGTCGGTGGTCCGCAGCCGGCGAACCCCGGTGCGCTCGATACGCATCACCAACCGTTCGTCGGGGTCCGGACAGCACACTTCGGTGTCGTGCTCGATCCAGTCTCCGGGAGGGTTCCGACGCTGCTTCGCCGACAGCAGGGGCAGCACGGCGGCGAGCGCGTAGATGCAGAAGTGCTTGCCGTCGGGCAACCGCAGTTCGTTACTCGCGACGAGCTCGAAGTAGTCGCCCGGCTGCATGCCGCACACGCTGCGCCCCTCGATTCGGTCGACTTCGACGCGCAGGTCGTAGACGACAGTTTCCGCTGACGCATCGGGCGGGGCACCCTCGGCGGACATCGACGCCAACTGTAGGCACCGACGCGCGCTGGACATGCGAGCGCTCGGCACCGGCGCAAACTGCACTGGAGAGACAAGGGCATATCGTGCCGTCATGCGCTCGCCCACCCCGGAACGGTTCTTCGATGGAGGCGCTCACGAGCATGCTGCCGGATACGCCCGGGCGGTGCGCCGAGGTGCCGCGATCGTGGTGAGTGGCACGACCGCAAACGACGCCCGCGGTGGTGTGCTCCACATCGGCGACACGGGGGCGCAAACGACGGCGGCTCTCCGTCAGTCACTGTCGGCAATCGAAGGGCTCGGCGGCAGGATCGACGACGTCGTTCGCACTCGTATCTTCCTCGCCCCTGGCGCCGACTGGAGCGCCGCGTCAACGGCTCACGCCGCAGTGTTCGGCGACGTCAGCCCGGCGAACACGATGTTGTTCGTGCACGCCCTCATCGGAGAGGGTTTCCTCGTCGAAGTCGAGGTGGATGCGATCGTCGCCGACCGATGAGTCATCGCCCCTTGACCAGCTTGAGGCTAAACAACGATGTCCCGGTCACCGAGTTCATCGAGATTGCCAGGCTCGCCGAGTCGCTCGAGTTCGATCAGATCTGGGTGTCCAACGACCTCTTCTTCAGGTCAGCGCCGGTGCTCCTCGCCGCCGCCGCGACGGTGACCCGAGAGATCGCCCTGGGGACGTGCATCCTCAATCCGTATTCGATGCATCCGGCGGAGATCGCCATGACGGCCGCAACCCTGCAGGAGATGAGTGGTGGCCGATTTCTCCTCGGGCTGGCGGCGGGCGCCGATGACTTCCTCGGCTGGGCGGGAATCGCCCGCGATGCCCCGCTCGCCCGCACTCGCGAGGCGGTCGTCTCCATCCGTGCGTTGTGCTCGGGCCTGTGTCCAGCCGACGCCCCCGGCAGTGGCGCTGGTTGGCGACCGGACGCGCGCCTGCGCGTTCCTGTCGCGCCGATGCCGATCTACCTGGGTGCGATGGCGCCACGGATGCTGGCGTTGATCGGTGAGGTCGCCGATGGCGGCCTTCCGCTGCTCTACCCGCCAGAAGTGTTCACCGAGTCGTTGAGCCACATCGCCGCTGGCCTCGCTCGAGCCGGCCGGCAGCTCGATGACATCGACGTCGCCGCCTGCATCTGGGTGTCAGTGGATGATGACGCCGGGCGAGCCCGCCGGCCGATGGCCGAGAAGCTCGCCTACTACGGCGCGTCGTTCTCCGCCGACGTACTCGACCGGGTCGGCGTCGACCCGATTGTGTTGACCGAGCTGCGCAACCTTGGTCCTGCGGAGGGGGCAGCGCTGCTCCCGCCGGAGATGCTGACGCTGGGCGTGAGCGGTTCGCCCGACGAGGTCGTCGAACGATGTCGCGGGCTCATCGACGCGGGCGCACGTCACGTGTCGTTCGGACCTCCTCTCGGACCCGATCGCCTCACCGCGGTGCGGTTGCTCGGTGAAGCCGTGATCCCGTTCTTGCCGAACGTGCGCTAGTTTGCCCGCCGTGAAGGAGGACGCGGCGACCGCAACCAAGCCTTCCACCGCCGAGCTGATCCGTTCCTCGGCTATCGACCTGTTCTTCGAGCACGGCTATGAGGCGACCAGCCTGCGAGCAATCGCCGGAGACGTCGGGATCCAAGTGGGCAGCCTCTACAACCATCTGACGTCGAAGGAGAGCCTGCTCTACTCGATCATGTCGACGATCATGGAGGACCTGCTGCGCGAGTTCGACTCCAGGCTGGCCCCCGTCGACGACAGCGTCGAGCGGCTACGCACCGCCATCGAGGTTCACGTGTTCTTCCACACAGCGCGCGCCCGGGAGGTGTTCATCAGCAACTCCGAGCTGCGCAGTCTGACGCAGGCTCACCGCCGCAAGGTGGTCAAGCTCCGCGACGCCTACGAGGAGCGTTTTGTCGACCTCATCGAGAAGGGCGTGGCCGACGGCAGCTTCGAAGCGCCCGACCCCAAGATCGCGGCCTGGGCGATCCTCGCTATCGGCACGAGCACGTCGACATGGTTCCGACCGGACGGCCGTCTGCAGCTCGACGACATCGCCACCTTGTACATCGACCTGGTTCTCAACGGACTGTCGACCGGTCGCTCTGCGCAGGGCCGCTGACAGCACGCTCCATCCCACCCCGATGCCCACCGGTTGCGCCGTGTTGGCGCGTTCTGCGAGGCTTCACGTGCGAACGTTCGCTAGGTCTGGCGAACGGCGGCGGCCAGCGTGGCCGGAGCGCAATCTGAGGGAGGGGCACATGACTGCAGGAAAGATGCGGCGTCTTGTCGTCGTGGCGACGTTGCTGGCCGCCGGCATCGGCGGGGCAGGGATCGCCTCGGCGACCGAGTCGCCGCAGTCCGCAGAGGGAGGTGGCACACTCGTCATCGGCAAGAGCTTCGACCTCGTGACGATGGACCCGGGACGAATGTTCGAGACCACCGGGGGGATCATCATCCCGGCGATGTACGACACGTTGTTGACGTTCCAGAACAACGACGTCACCGAACCGATGCCAGGTCTCGCCGAGAGCTGGGAGGCGAACGACGACGCCACCGAGTTCACCTTCACGCTGCGCACCGACGCAGTCTTTTCGGACGGCTCGCCCGTAGAGGCTGCCGACGTGGCCTTCTCCCTCAATCGGGTGCGCGAGTTGAAGAGCAGTGGCGCCTTTCTGATGGAAGGTGTCACGGCCGAGGCCGTCGACGCGTCGACGGTGCGGCTGACGACCGAGGCGCCGAATCCGGCGTTGCCGCGCATCTTGCCAACCCCGACGCTTGGCATCGTCAACAGCGACGTTGTGATCGAGAACGGAGGAACCGACCAGCCCGGCGCCGATGCCGACGACGCAGCCGAGGAGTTCCTCAACTCGACGTCGGCCGGATCCGGTCCGTACGTCCTGGAGAGCTTCAGCACAACCGGCGAAACCGTCGTCGCCGCCAATCCGGAGTACGTCGGATCGCAGCCGCCGGTGTTCGACCGGATCGTGATCCGCAACAGTGATGTGTCCACCCAGTCGATCGACGTCCAGAACGGCAACGCCGACATCGTCATGGACCTGGCTAGCGACCAACTCGGTCCGCTCCGTGGGGCGGAGGGGCTGACGATCGACGAAACGGCCTCGCCGACGATCTTCTTCGTGTTCGCCAACGCCAACCCGGAAATCTCCGAGGTCACGTCGAACCCCGACTTCGTCGAAGCGGTCCGCTACGGCCTCGACTACGCCGGGATCCTCGAGCTCGCCGGCGAAGGTGCCGTACAGGCTCCGGGTGTGATCCCGACGCACTTTCTGGGGACACTGGCGCCCGACCTCGCCGTCGAGCGTGACGTCGCCCGCGCCCAGGAGGCACTCGCCCGATGCACGGTGTGCGAGGGCGCGACTGTGCAGCTCGAGTATCCGAGCGACCTGACGGTGAGCGGACTGTCGTTCGGGCCGATTGCCGAACGCATCGTCGCCAACCTCGAGGAGGTCGGCATCACCGTCGAGCTGCTCCCCGGGCCGGTCGCAACGACGCTGGAGAACTACCGCGCTGGTACCGAGCAGATGGGGCTGTGGCTGTGGAACCCGGACTACCCGGATCCGCAGGACTATTTGGTGTTCGGTCCCGGCGAGCTCGTCGGCCTGCGCGCCGGTTGGGCGGAGGGGGCGGCCCCGGACATCGAGGCGGTGTCCCAGGAGGCGGCGACGACCGTCGACGATGCGATCCGCGCCCCGCTGTTCGAGGAGTTCCAGCAGATGTTGAACGAATCGGGGCCGATATTCCCGCTGTTCCAGCCGACAGCGTCGGTCGTTTCGGTCACCGATCGGGTCACCGGAGCGCTGTTCCACCCGACGCTGCTGATCGACGTGCGTTCGCTGGCACCCGCCGCCTGATAAGACGCCCTGGGCATGGGGCGCTTCTTGACGGGACGGCTGCTCGCCGCCGTGCTGCTGTTGCTCGGCATCACGTTCGTGACGTTCCTGCTCACCAACGTGGTGCCGGGCGATCCGGCTGCCGCCAATCTCGGACAACGGGCGATCGAGGACCCCGAAGCCGTCGCCGCGTTCAACAGCCGGTACGGCCTGGACAAGCCGTTGCCGGTGCAGTACTTCACGTATCTCGCCAACCTCGCCCAGGGTGATCTCGGCGACTCGCAGCAGAGCCGACGGCCCGTTCGCGAGGACCTCGCCGAGTACGCCCCGGCAACCCTCGAGCTCGCCGGAACGGCAATCGCCATCTCGATGGTCGTCGGAGTTGCCCTCGGAACCTGGGCCGCGTTCCGGCGCGACCGGCCGGCCGACTGGACGCTCCGGGTCATATCCCTCGCCGGGATCTCGATTCCCGTGTTCTGGCTGTCGTTGACAGCGCTGTACGGCCTGACCTTCCGCTGGCGGGTGTTCCCCGGATCGGGTCGATTGCCACCTGGCGCGATCCCCCCTGACCGAGTGACCGGGATGTACACGGTCGACGCCCTGCTCGACGGCGACCTCGCTACGTTCCGCGACGCCGTCATGCGTCTGATCCTGCCCGCCCTCGTGCTCTCCTGTTATGCGGTCGGGCTGATCACCCGATTTACCCGGAGCGCCGTGCTCGAAGTTCTCGGCAACGACTACGTCCGGGCGGCCTATGCCAAGGGGCTGCCGACTCGCACGATCGTCACCCGCCACGTGCTCCGAGCCGCCCTCGTGCCAATCATCACGGTGATCGGTGTGACGTTCGCCGGTCTGCTCGCCGGCACCGTCCTCGTCGAGCGGATCTTCAACTGGCCGGGGATCGGCACGTACGCATACCTCAGCGCCACCTCGCTCGACTTGTCGGCCGTGATGGGTGTCAGCCTGTTCGTCGCCGCCGTGTACATCGTGCTCAACCTCATCGTGGACGTGCTGTACGGCGTCATCGATCCGCGGGTGCGATCGTGAGCGTTTCGATGACCGATCCGACGCTCGACGAAGCGATCGCCATCGGACGACGGCGACGGCTGCGTAGGCGACGGCCGGCTTTGCGCCGGCCGCTGACACTCATCGGCCTGGTCATCGCCGGGGCGTGGCTCGTGCTGATCGTCTTCGGTGACCTCATCGCCCCGGCGGACCCGCTGGCCCAGGACTTCCCCCGCTTCGAATCGCCGAGCTCGGAGCACTGGTTCGGCACCGACGGACTCGGCCGCGACGTGCTCAGCCGGGTGATCCTCGGTGCCCGAGTCACGATCCCGCTCGCTGTGCTACTGGTCTTCCTGGCGATGACCATTGGCGCCACGGCCGGCGCCGTTGCCGGTTACTTCGCGGGGGCAGTCGACGGCACGATCATGCGGCTCAGCGATCTCGTGTTCGCGTTCCCGCCGATCATCCTGGCGATGGCGGTGGTCGCCTCGCTCGGCCCGGGTCTGCGAAATGCCGTCCTCGCCGTGGTCATCGTGGCCTGGCCGTCATACGCCCGGGTGGTGCGCAGCCTCGTGCTGACGTTCCGCGGGCGCGAGTTCGTTGCCGCGTCGCGTCTCCTCGGGGCGTCCAACCGGCGGGCGCTCGTCGTCGACGTGATGCCCAACGTCTACGGGCCTGTGCTCGTATTGGCGACCCTCGAGCTTGGCAACGCCCTGCTGCTGCTGGCCGGCCTGAGCTTCCTCGGTCTCGGCGCCCGGCCGCCGTCGCCGGAGTGGGGAGCGATGGTCGCCGACGGGGCGCGCACGTTCGACCGCTGGTGGATCGCCATGTTCCCAGGCCTGGCCATCCTGACCGTGGTGATCGCCTTCAACTTCCTCGGCGACAGCCTCCGTGACGCCCTTGATCCCCGCACGTCGCGAGCCCTCGGCACCGAGGCCCGATGAAGGGGATGGCGCCGACTTACCCGTGCGGGCGACGAGGAACCAGCCCGACCGAAGCGAGCGACCGAACGCCAGCGAGGGAGCGGCCAGGTTCGGCGTGCGTGGCCCGGGAACGCAGTGACGGCCTGCGTTGTCGGGGAACGCAGTGAACGGCTTGTTGGAGATCGAAGACCTGCGCATCCTGCTGCGCCAGGGCGACCTGGAGGTCGCACTCGTCGATGGCGTGTCGCTGTCGGTCGCTCCCGGTTCGGTGGTCGGTCTCGCCGGAGAGTCCGGCAGCGGCAAGACGCTCACCGGGCTGTCGGCACTCGGCTTCTTCCCCGATCGGTCGCGGGCGACGGGCTCGGTGCGCTTCGCCGGCCGGGAGGTCCTGTCGATGAGTCGTTCGCAACTCCGCCGGATGCGCGGTCACCAGGTCGCCGTCGTGTTCCAGGATCCGATGACGTCGCTGCATCCGATGCTCAGCGTCGGGCGCCAACTCACCGAGCACGTCGAGGTGCACCTCGGCCTGTCGGGGGCACAAGCGCAGGAGCGTGCGATCGAGCTGCTCAAGACGGTTCGCCTGCCCGATCCCGAGCACGTCTTGTCCAGCTTCCCGCACCAGTTCTCCGGGGGGATGCGTCAACGTATCGCCATCGCCATCGCCCTCGCCTGCGGGCCCAAGCTGCTCATCGCCGACGAACCGACGACGGCTCTCGACGTGACCGTCCAGGCCGGGATCCTGCGCTTGATCGACCGCCTACGGCGCGAGAGCGACATGGCCGTGCTGATGATCAGCCACGACCTCGGCGTGATGTCGTCGCTGGCCGACACGTTGCACGTGCTCTACGCCGGTCGAATCGTCGAGTCCGGCCCGGTCGGGGCCTTGCTCACAGCGCCGCGGCACCCCTACACCCGGAGCCTGCTCGACAGCCTCCCCGACCCGACCGAGCGGGGTGCCGAACTCCGTGTCATCCGCGGCGAGCCACCGCCGCCCGACCGGCGGCCAGTCGGCTGCGCTTTCGCGCCGCGCTGCGCGTTCGCCGAGCCCCGCTGCACAGCGGCGGTCCCGCCGCTGCTGACGATCGCCAAGGGGCGGGCCGCGGCTTGTGTCGTCGACCCATTCGCGGCACCGACACAAATTGCTGCTGACTGCTCATCGGCAGGCGCTTCGTCGCTCACACTGGAGGATGACGCGTGACGTTGGTCATCCGCGACCTCAACGTCGAGTACCACCGCCCGCGGCTGCCACCGGTGCGAGCCGTCGTCGACGTCGACCTCGACGTAGCGGCCGGCCAGGTCGTCGGCCTCGTGGGCGAGTCGGGATGCGGGAAGTCGACACTCGCCAGAGCGGCGATCGGCCTCGTGCCGCGCGAGTCCGGAACGGTGTCGATCGACGGGATGGAAGTCACAGCACTCGGTAGCGGTGCGCGCCCGCAACGCCTGCGGCGGATCCAGATGGTCTTTCAGGACCCGTACGCATCTCTGAATCCGCGCCGCAAAGTTGGCAGGCAAATCGCCGACGGCCTGCGCGCTCAAGTAGGCGACGACCGAGAGCGCCAGCGCCGCGTGGCCTCGCTGCTCGAACAGGTCGGGCTCAACGGTTCGATTGCCAACCGCTATCCGTTCGAGTTCTCCGGTGGCCAGCGCCAACGCATCGCCATCGCCAGGGCACTGGCAACCGATCCGGAGATCATCATCGCCGACGAGGCGGTGTCTGCCCTCGACGCCTCGACCCAGGCCCAGGTCGCCAACCTGCTCGTCAGTCTCGCCCGCCAGCGCGACGCCGGGCTGCTGTTCATCTCCCACGACCTCGGCATCGTCCGCCACATCACCGACACCGTGGCGGTGATGTATCTCGGGCGAATCGTCGAGCAGGGCGTCACCGAGTCCGTGTGGGCGCAACCAGCCCATCCGTACACCAAGGCGCTGATCGCCGCCGTACCTCGTCATGACGGATCGCGTGCGCTGCCGGTCCCCTTGGAGGGTGAGGTGCCCGATCCGTCGCGACCCCCGGCGGGCTGCCGCTTCCATCCACGCTGCCCCGAGCGCATCGAGCGGTGTTTCACCGAGAGCCCAGAGCTGGAGACGATCGGCGCAGGACACGAAACGGCCTGCTGGGTTGCCACGACACGCGTAGCCCTGACGTCGCGAAACGACGAGGAGGACTGATGCCAGACACGAGAGCACACGTCGCCGAGCTGGCTGAGCTCGGCGCCGAGGTGTGGCAGTGGCGGGCTCGCCAGCAGCCATCGATGGGCGACGACATTCCCCGCCTGCCGCGGCCTGCGGGATGGCTACCCGACTTTTCCGCCGACGAGGTCGCCCGAGCGCGCCGAACGCGAGACGAGTTCCTAGTCCGATGGCGATCGATCGACGCCGGCGATCGTGACGTCGCCGCCCAGATCGATCACCGCCTGATCGGGTCCGTCCTCCACCGTGTCACGTGGGAACTGGACGTTCTGCAGAGCTGGCGTCGCGATCCGGTCTTCCATGTCCACCAGGCGCTCGGGCCGTATTTCGACCTGCTCCTCGCCTTACCGCCGTTCGGCGACGACCGGGCCGCGTCGATCGTCGCCGCGACTGGCAACGTGCCGACGGCACTGGCCACCGCCATCGCCGTCCTCGAGCAGCCGGCGGGTCCGCTGACGGCTGGCGCAATCGAGCTGCTCGACGGCGTCGGGGACCGAGTCCGGGACTCGGTGGAGGCGCTCGTCGAACACCTCCCGCCGGCCCACCGGGATCCGATCGCCGCCACCGTGGAACCGGCAGTCGTCGCCCTCGACCGCTACCGCACCCACCTGGCGGGTCTCGGCGGGCTGAGCGACGTGGTCGGCGTCGGCGCCGACACCTTCACCTGGTTCTTGCGCAACGTGGCGTTGATGGCCGAGACTCCGGACGAGCTCGTGTGGCGCGCCAGACAGGAGTGGGAACGGGCCATTGTCTGGGAGGCCGTGGCGAAGAATCGGGCGGCCGCCGTACCGGTACCGCCCCTGCCGAACTCGGCCGCCGAGCAGGTTGCCGGCGAGGCCGCTGCCGAGGACGAGGTGCGCACGTTCTACGAACGTGCTGGCTTGCTCAGCCAGCCAACCGGCCTCGGCCGCTACCTCACCGCCGAGCTGCCCGCCTACCTCGCGCCGTTGCGGTTCCTCGGTGTCTGCGACGACCTCACCGACGAGTTCCGCCTTGACTCGAACGGTGTTTCCTACGTGCCGGCGCCGAGCACCGACCTGCCCTACTTCTACGCAGCCAACGCCCGCGACCCGCGTGCCGGCATCGTCCACGAGGGTGCCCACTACCAGCAGCTGTCGCTGAGCAACGCCCATCCCAACCCGCTGCGCCGCCGCTACTACGACTCCGGAGCGAACGAGGGGATCGCCTTTTACAACGAGGAGTACCTCCTGCAGGCCGGGTTGTTCGACGACGCGCCACACACGCGGGCGGTGATCTGGAACTTCGCCCGCCTGCGGGCGTTGCGGGTCGAGGCCGACGTGCACCTGGCAACTGGGGCGATGAGCCTCGACGACGCCGTCGACTTCTTCGTCCGCCGCGTCCCGATGGACCGTCAGACGGCGTTCGAGGAGTCGTGTTTCTACGCCGGCAACCCGGGCCTCGCCCTGTCGTACCAGACCGGCAAGCTGCAGCTGATCGGCCTCGTCGCCGCGGCTGTAGAGCGCGACGGCGACGACTTCTCGCTGCGCCGGATCCATGATGCGATCTGGCTCGATGGCAACGTGCCGTTCTCCCTACTGCGCTGGCAGCTACTCGACGATCGCTCGGTGCTCGATGCCATCGACGCCGATCCGGCGACTGGGGCGCCGACGCCCGCACCGGCCCGGGCGGACTAATCGGTCATCTGGGGAAGTTGCAGAATCAGGACCCGGAACAAAACCTCCCCAGATCGCCGATTGGCACGGATCTTCCCCAGGTCGGGGGTCAGGGGACGAGGCGGCGGCGGACCTCGGCGAGCAGCTCGATCGATTGGCGGGTCGTGGCGTCGTCGACGAGCGGGTACTTGGACCGAAACATCACGTGGAGGTTGTCGCCGACGAGGTCGCGGACTTGCTCGAGGACCGGAACGATGTCGTCGGGCGTACCGAGGAGGATCTCCGACTGGCGCTGGGCGACCTGTTCGGGCGTGAGCTGGTCCGGGAACCAGGTTGCGTACTCCGCAGGGTCGAGCCCGTACCAGTCGCCGTACACCCGGCGGGTGAGCAGGTAGCCGTCGGCGAGCGCCGCCCAGGCTGCGTCGCGGCCATCAGCGTGCAGGAACCCACCGACGTTGAGCGAGAACGGAGGGTTGTCGGCAGGCTTGCCGTGCCGGGCGAGGCTCGCGCGGTAGCGGCCGAGCGCCGACTCCACGCGGTCGAGGAGACCGCGGTTCTGCCCGGTCCCCTGCTCGTAGGACTCCGAGTCGGTGCCGGCGTCCATGCAGTAGCGGTCGCACAGCGCGGCGGCCCGCTCGATTGCGTTGGGATGGTGGCCGCCGAGCATGATCGGCGGCCCTCCGGGACGGAACGGCCGGGGGCTGACGACCAGCCCGTGGCGCTGGAAGTACCGCCCGTCGAAGTCGACCGGCTGACCAGTCCACGCCTGGCGACAGATCGAGATCAGCTCCTCGGTGCGGCCGACGCGTTGGCTGCGATGACCACCGAAGCCTTCGAACTCGACGTCCCGGTAGCCGAGCCCGAGCCCGACAACGCAGCGACCGCCGGAGAGAACGTCGAGGAACGCCCCGTCCTCGGCCATCCGGATCGGATCGTGCAAGGGGGCCAAGGCGAGGCCCAACCCGATGGTGATGCGCGTCGTCGCCTGGACCATCGCCGCGGCGTAGGGAGTCACGGATCCGACGAAACCGGCCTCGTGGAAATGGTGCTCGCTCACCCACACGCTGTCGAGCCCGACGTGCTCAGCAAAGGCGACCTGGTCGATCGATTCGCGCAACGTCGCGCCATGGTCGAGCCCCGTTCCTGGGTGCCATTCCCCCGAGAAGATTCCCAGCCCAAGCTCGATCACGACGGCGAATCTAGCCGTCCATCCGTTTGCCGAACGAGCGACCGTTCGTTTACGGTTGGCCGGCGGCGCTCATGCCGCTTGCGCTCGCCGAGGAGGAAACATGGCTGCCTTCGAACCGACCGTCTACGCCGAGCGCCGTGCGACCCTCGACGAGCGGATGCGCCAACAGGACGTCGACCTCTTGTTCTGTCCCCCGTCCGGCGATCTCGAATACCTCACCGGAGCGCGACGTCGCTTCCCGACGTTCGGCAACATCTCCTACACCCACGGTTGGGTGTGTGGCGCATTCTTCCGCCCTGGTCACGACCCGGTGTTCGTGCTCCCGCGGATGGTCGCCGAGTTCGACATGCCCACCGGGGTGCCCGGTGAGTTCGTCGTCGTCAACGAAACGGACGACGGCGCGACGATGTTCTCCGACCTCGTCGGCGGCTTCGGTCCGCTTGGCACGATCGCCGTCGAGCCGCGCACGTGGGCCGAGACGGTCCTCGCCATCGGACGGGCGAGCGACGCCAAAGTGGTCAGTGGGGTCTCGTTGACGAACCCGATGCGGCGGATCAAGTCGCCATCCGAGATCGAGCGGATGACGGCCGCCTGCCGCATCGCCGACTCGGCGATGCGGGTCGTCACCTCCGACATCGCCGACGGAGCTGTCGAGCGCGACCTCGTCGAGGAGCTGGACAGCCTGCTCCACAGCGACGGCTCGCGAGGTGTCTCCTTCGACACCGCCGTGTGGGCGATGGGCCCGTCGACGGCACGCGACGCGTCCGATCGGGAGACGAGCGCGCGGATGCAGCGGGGCAACGGCGTGTCGTTCGACTTCGGTGCGGTGATCGACGGGTACTGCTCGGACTTCGGCCGGACGGTGGCGATCGGTGACACGAACGACGAGTTCGCGTTGGTCTACGACGCTGTGATCTCCGCCCAGGCGGCGGGCCTGGCCGCCGTCAAGCCAGGAGCGTTGGCCTGCGAGGTCGACGCGGCGTGCCGCCAAGTGATCGAGGATGCCGGATACGGCGAATGGTTCCGCCACCGCACCGGGCACTGCATCGGCCTCGACGTCCACGAGTACCCGTTCATCAGCGAAGAGGACGAGACACCGCTCGAGGCCGGGATGACGTTCACGATCGAGCCGTCGATCTTCTGGCCCGGCCGGGTGGGAGTGCGCATCGAGGACATCGTGCTCGTCACCGACGATGGCGGCGTCAAGCTCAACGAGTACTCGGAGGAACTGGTCGCCGTCGAGGGGTCGCCATCGCTCGGACGCGGCGAGACGCCCGCGTCGAGCGGCTCGTGGTGCAACCATGGTGAGTGACGGCCTGCGGGCGCTCGCCACCACGGTGGACACTTTGCGACCCTGACGACGTTGCGCCCCGACGGGTCACCGGCGGCGCAGGTGATGTGGATCGACTGCGACGACGAGTTCGTCCTGATCAACACTGAACTGCACCGCGTGTATGGGCATGCTCATGCATCAACCGATGGGTGCCAAGGGGACCGAATCGTCCCCTACACACCCATCGGTTGCCGGTGCTCGTCCCTCCACGTGAAATCGCCATCCACGACGGCACTCCGCCTTCCAGAGCATGCAGCCGTGGCCACCGCGGACATGGAGGTGTGTCGCCTTGACGCCGCCAGCCCGACCTGGATGGTCATGCGCAGCGCGTCACATTTCGCAGCAGCCTGCTGGTGGCGCCAACCATGCCAAGGACACGACGGCCGCCGCCCGGGTGGACAGATGATCGCTTGACCTGTTCGGTATTCCTGCAATAACTTCAGCTGGGGGAAAGTGGGATCGACGTCGGCGGATCAGCCGGCGATCGACAGAGGGGAGAACGGTATGAACACGGTCATCCGCCCGCGCTCCGTAGCGGCGCTCGCAGCGCTCGGGGCACTCACAGTGTCCGGCGTGGCCAGCGCCGGTGCGGCCGGCCGGCACGTGGCGTCGGCGCCCGACACGACAGAGGCAGAAGCGGACACGGCCACGACGGGCGCGACGTCCGACACGGCGACCGCCGACGCTGAGCCGGTGACCATCGCCTTCTTCGCCTCGTCCAGCCAGAACGGATACAACCAGGCGGTCTACGACGGCATCGAGCAGGCGGCAGAAGAGGCCGGCAACGTCGTGACCGAGATCTTCGACGGCGAGTTCAACGCCGAGACCCAGTTCAACCAGATCGAAGACGTTGTCGCCTCGGGCCGCTTCGATGGTTACGTGATGGTGCCCAACGACCCTGTGGGTATCGCTCCGGCGGCGGAGCAGGCACTGGCAGCGGGTCCGACAGCGACTGCGCTGTTCCCGATCGGACCTGACCTGGACTCGCTCGAGCCGCAGCTGGACGGGATGATCACCGCAGCCGGTTCGGTGTCAGTATCGGCGGAGGCGGCGGCCGAGGAGGTCGTCACGTTCTGCGAGTCGATCGACCCGTGTCGCGTCGTGATCCTCATCGGCCAGTTGCAATTCCCGTTCGACAACCTCCGACTGGAGACGTTCGAGTCGGTGCTCGGCGAACACGACAACATCGAGATCGTCGCCACCGGTGAGGGTCAGTACTCGCAGGATGTGTCACTGACCGCGATGCAGGACATCCTCCAGTCGAACCCCGAGTTCGAGGTCCTCCTGTCGAACGCCGATCAGCACGTGACGGGAGCGCTCGTCGCCCTCAACGACGCCGGACTCGACGTCGAGTCGATGTACATCAGCGGTGGCGGGGCGTCCGAGGTTGCCATCGAAGGCATCCGCGCCGGAATCTGGGACGCCACGATCATCGGACTCCCGAAGACCGAGGGATACCTCGCGGCGAAGGCCGTCATCGCGTCGCTGCGGGGCGAGGACTTCGAGCAGGTCAACGATGTCAATGTCGTCAACGAGTTGGGCGTTTCCGTCGTGACGGCCGAGGTGCTCGACGAGAACCCCGACTGGGTCGCCGAGTGGGCCGGCTGATCGCCGAATTCGTGGAGTGACCGCCCTCACCGAGACCGTCCAGGGCGCTCACGTCTCGATCGAAGGCGTCTCCAAGCGATTCGGTGCCACTCAGGCGCTCAACGACGTTTCACTGGAGATCGAGCCGGGCAGCATCCACGCCCTTGTCGGCGAGAACGGAGCAGGCAAGTCGACGCTCGGCAAGATCATCGGCGGCGTTTACGTCGCCGACACGGGTGTCCTCCGCGTTGACGGCACCGACGTCGGCCGGTGGAATCCACCCGCCGCGCTGGCTGCGGGCATCGCAACCATCCAGCAGGAGCTGTCACTCGTTCCTGCCCGGTCGATCGCCGAGAACGTCTTTCTCGGTATCGAACGGGCACGCTTCGGTGTTCTCCTCGGCTCGGTGCTCGACCGCTATCGAGAGTTGGAGGAGCGCGTCGGGTTCGGGCTTCCCGGAGATGTGCCGGTGTCCTCGCTGCGACTGGCCGACCAACAGAAGGTCGAGATCATGCGCGCCCTCGCTCGCGACGCCCGTCTCATCGTTCTCGACGAGCCGACCTCGTCGCTGTCGAAGGACGAGTCCGATCGCCTGCACACGCTGATGCGTTCGCTCACCGCCCACGGCCGCACGCTGGTCTACGTCAGTCACTTCCTCGACGAGGTGCTCGACATCGCCGACACCGTGACGATCATGCGCGACGGCAAGGTGACGCGAACGGCGCCGGTCGCCGAGGAGACGAAGGACTCGCTGATCGTCGGCATGCTCGGGCGGCGGCTGGAGGTCAACTTCCCATCGCTGCCCATCGTCACCGACGACGCACAGGTGATCTTCGAAGCCCGCGACCTGTGCGGCGCGATCCCGCAGGAGATCTCCTTCTCGGTGCGTGCCGGCGAGATCGTCGGGCTTGCCGGTCTGGTTGGCAGCGGCCGCACCGAGGTCGCTCGGATGATCGCCGGCGTCGACCCGGTGACGTCCGGCCAGATGCTCGCTCAACGGCACGGTGCTGCCCAAGCTCCGCCCACACCAGGCCATCGAACGCGGTGTGGTGATGCTGCCGGAAGACCGCCGAGCCCTCGGGCTGGTGATGACGCAGAACGTTCGGGAGAACATCACGTTGCCCCGGCTCTCGAGATTCCGTCACTCCGGAGCGGTCAGCGTCGCCGCCGAGCGCGGAGCCGTCCGCACGATCATCGACCGGTTGCACATCGTTCCGCCGCACACCGACGGCACTCTGCGCAACTACTCGGGTGGCAACCAGCAGAAGACTCTGTTCGCCAAATGGACCCTCGAGTTGCCGAACTTCATCGTCCTCGACGAGCCCACGCGTGGCGTCGACATCGGGGCAAAGCGGAGCATCTACGAAGCGATCGTCAACGTGGCTGACTCGGGCGCCGCCGTGCTGCTCATCTCCTCCGAACTCGAGGAGGTCCTTGGTATGGCGCACCGAACCCTGCTGATGGTCAATGGTCGACTGATCGGCGAGGTCGCCCAGGGCGAGCTCGATGCCGACGAGACACTCGCCCTCATCTTCGACGCCGGCGACGACGAGGGCGGTCCATGACCGACGTCGCCGCTGGAACGGAGGTGATCGACCGCTCGTCGCACCCGCTCGCCCGCGGTGCTGCCTTCGGCCGGCGGTATGGAGTGCTGATCCTGATCGTCCTGCTGATGATCGCCCTGACGATCCGGAGCGACGCATTCCTGACGACGCGCAACCTGCTCAACATCCTGACCCAGAACGCGCCCCTCGCGATCGTGGCGATGGCAGGCACGCTCGTCATCATCGCCGGCGGCTTCGACCTCTCGACCGGCGCCATCTTCGCCGTCGCCTCCGTATCCGCGGCCTGGATCGGGCTGCACCACGATCCTGTTCTCGGGCTCGCCGCGGCCCCACTCGTCGGTCTCGGTCTCGGCCTGATCAACGGGCTGATCATCACCGGGCTGCGCGTCCACTCTTTCCTCGCCACACTGGCGACGAGCCTCGTGTACCGGGGGATCGCCGTGCTGATAACCGGCGGCTCGTTGATCTCGCTCACTAACGACACAACCTTTGCCAAGCTCGGTCGTGGCAAGGTCGGCGAGGTCAGCTACGCCATCTTCATCCTCGCCGCCGTCTTCGCTGCGCTGACGTTCCTAGCCGTGCGAACTGTCGCCGGCCGGCACATCTACGCCGTCGGCGGCAACGTCGACGCCGCCGTGCTTTCCGGTGTGCGTGTCCCGCGGATCCGAATCCTCACGTTCGCTCTGAGTGGCACGGCGGCGGGAATCGGCGGCGCGATCACGGTGTCGCGCGTGGCCACCGGATCGGCACAGGCCGGCGACGGAGTCGAGCTGCAGGCGATCGCCGCGATCATCCTCGGCGGCACGAGCGTCTACGGCGGTGAGGGCGCTGTTTGGCGCTCGCTCGCCGGAGTGATGTTGCTCGCCTTGATCAACAACGGCTTCAACATTCTCAACGCCAACCCCTTCTACAAGGATCTGACAACGGGTCTGGTCATCGTCCTCGCCGTGGCCCTTTCTGCCGGCGGAGGCCGGCGATGAACGCAGTGCCGTCGGGACGGCTGACGATCGAGCGCGCTCGGATCTTCGACTCACGATCCGACGAAGTCACGGAAACGACGATCCATCTCGCCGATGGCGTCATCACGGCGCTCGGCGGAGCAACGCCGGCCGACTCGGAGGTCATCGACGCTGCCGGCCGACTCGTCGCCGCCGGCCTGATCGACGCCCACTTCCACGCCTACGGGATCGGCCTTGACGTGCTCGAGATCGAGGCCGCGCCATCCAGCTACGTCGCCGCCGCGGCGGCGCGACGACTCGAGCGGGCCCTGCGGCGCGGCTTCACGACGGTACGCGACGTAGCCGGCGGCGACCTCGGGCTCACCCGCGCCCTCGCCGAAGGGTTGATCGACGGTCCCCGTTACCTGTTCGCCGGCCGGGCGCTCACGCAGACCGGCGGGCACGGCGATCCACGGCCGGGTGGACTCGACTTGTGCTACTGCGGCAGCGGGCACCTCAGCGAGATCGTCGACGGCGTCGACGATCTCCGTCGTGCCGTGCGTGAGCGCTTCCGCACAGGATCGCACCACATCAAGGTGTTCGCGTCCGGCGGCGTCGTGTCACCAACCGACCCGCTGCGACTTTGCCAGTACTCGGCGGACGAACTCCGCGCCGTCTGCGACGAGGCCGCCCGCCGCAACTCCTACGTCGCCGCTCACGCCTACTCGCCGGAGGCGATCGCCCACGCGGTGACCAGCGGTGTCCGCTCGATCGAGCACGGCAACCTGCTCGACGATGCCACGGCGGCGCTGATGGCGGAACATGGGGCCTACCTGGTCCCGACGCTGATCGCCTACCAAGCGATGGCAGAGCGCGGGGAGGCACTCGGCCTTCCGCAGGTGAGCCGGCACAAGAACACCGAGGTCCTTGCCGCCGGCATCGGGTCGATCGAGATCGCCCGCCGTCACGGTGTTTCGATCGGCTTCGGTACCGATCTGATGGGAGCCCTCGAAAGCGAGCAGTTACGCGAGTTCGAGTTGCGCAGCGCTGGCGAATCGGCTCGGGAGCTCCTCGTCGCCGCCACCGCCACGAACGCGGCACTCATTGGGCGTCCCGACCTGGGCGTCGTCGACGTCGCCACACCCGCCGACCTGGTGATCTTCGACGACGACCCACTCGAGTCGGTCAAGGCGCTCTGGACGTCTGCGCGCACCGTCATCCGCGCCGGGGTTGTCGTCTCGTGATCCGCACGTTCCTCGACCTGAGCGTCAAGCCCGGACACGCCGAGCAGCTCGCCGCGGCTTTCGAGCGTCTGGCCATCCTCGACCAGTCCGTCGCCCAACCGGGATGCTCGTCGGCGGATTTGAGCGTGAGCGCCGATGGCACGTCCGTGACGGTGACCGCAACCTGGGACTCCACCGAGGCCTACGCCGCGTGGACCTCGCGCGACGATCGGCGCGACTTGGCCGACCAGCTCAACGTACACCTGGCCCAACCACTCGACGCGGCGACGATCGGCCGCGTCCACCGCGTGCTCGTCAGCGGCGCGACTGGCCGGCCGAGGGACACGGAGGGAGAGCAACGATGAGCAATCGCATCGCCATCGACGTCGGCGGCACGTTCACCGACGTCGTCCGCCTCGATCCGGACGGCGTAATGCGTTTCGAGAAGGTGCCGACAACGCCGGCGGAACCGACCCAGGGAGTCCTCGCTGCATTCGATCGAGCCGAGGCGCCGCTCGACGACACCTCGATGTTCACCCACGGCACGACGTTGGCGCTGAACGCCCTGCTGACCCGCACCGGAGCATCGACCGCCGTCGTCGCGACCCAGGGGTTTCGCGACGTTTATCTCCTCGGCCGCACGGCGCGCGAGGGCAACTACAACATCTTCTACCGCAAGCCGCGCGGGCTCGTGGAACGCGCCGACACCTTCGAAGTCGACGAGCGAATGCTTTTCGACGGGTCGGTGCACCGGCGGTTCGACGAGGAGTCGGCGCGCCGCGTTGCCACCGAGATCCGCGACCGTGGTTACCGCGCCGTCGCCGTCGCCTTCCTCCACTCCTATGCCAACCCCGACCATGAGCAGGCGATGAGAGCGGTGCTCCTCGACGTCGCTCCCGACCTCGAAGTGTCGCTGTCATCGGACCTGTCCCGTGAATACCGCGAGTACGAACGGACGAGCACGGCGGTCCTCGATGCCTACACCAAGCCGATCATCCGCACGTACTTGCGCGTACTCCAAGCCCATCTCGACGACGGGGACTTCGACGGCCAGTTCTTGATGATGCGCTCCGGTGGCGGGGCGATGACAGCAGCGCTCGCCCAGGACCAGCCCGTCAACCTGATTCTCTCTGGCCCGGCCGGTGGCGTCGTCGGCGCTGCCGGGTTCGCCGCCATCACCGGCGAGCCGAATCTCGTCACCGTCGATATGGGTGGAACGAGCCTCGACGCCTCCTTGGTCATCGATGGCCAGCCTGTGCTCCACCAGGGTGCGCAGTTCGAAGGGCTGCCGATCAACACCTCGTCCCTGTACATCCACACGATCGGCGCCGGCGGTGGATCGATCGCCTGGCTCGACGAGGCCGGCGGCTTGCAGGTCGGTCCGCAAAGCGCGGGGGCCGATCCCGGGCCGGCGTCCTATGGCATCGGCGGTCAGCAGCCGACGTTCACAGACGCGGCGCTAGTGATGGGCTATCTCGGCGAGGAAACCCCGCTCGGCGAGACGCTGACGCTGCAGCGCGATCTCGCTACCGCCGCGCTCGAGCAGATCGCCAGGCAACTCGGCATGTCGATCCCCGAGCTCGCCCGCGGTGTTGTGCGCATCTCGACGACGAAGATCACCGGCGCCGTGCGCTCGATCACCGTCGAGCTCGGCCGCGACCCGAAGGACTTCGCTCTCCTCGCCTTCGGTGGTGCCGGGGGCATCGTGGCCGTGGACGTCGCCAGGGAGCTGGGCATGACGAAGGTGATCATCCCGCCAGGGCAGGGCGCGTTCTCGGCAGTGGGGATGCTGATGGCCGACGTCCAGCACGACACCAGCCGCACCTCGTTGACCGGACTGGCGGACGTCCAGGCCGACACCGTCGCCAAGTTCTGGGCGGAGATGGCCGACGAGGCGGCGGCCGTGCTCGCCGAGCAGGGATTCACTCCCGAGCGGCAGGTGTTCTCCTACAGCGTCGACGCCCGCTACTCCGGTCAGGAGCACACGGTCACGGTCCCTGTCCCCGCCGAACTCGCCGACCCGGCAGCGCACATCGGCGGGCAGTTCGAGCAGCTGCACCGTCAGCACTACGGGCACACCCTCGACGACTCGATCGAGGTCACCACGTTCCGTCTCAGCGCCGTCGGCGTCGTCGACAAACCACAACTGCCCTTCGCACCTCGTCGCCCGGCGGGAGGCCCCGAGCCGCTCGGATCTCGGGCGATGGTCGTGTCCGATGGCGAGGTGGCGGCCAGCGTTTACGTCCGAGAGCGCCTGCACGCCGGCGACGAGCTCACCGGCCCGGCGGTCATCGTCGAACACACGGCGACCACCGTGATGCATCTCGGCGACCACCTCCTCGTCGGCGACCACGGCGAGCTGGTCATCACCCTGGGAGCGACGTCATGATCGACCCGATCACCCTCGAAGTCATCCGCCACGGACTCATCTCCGCATGCGAGGAGATGGCCCGCAACCTGTGCAGGACCTCCTACAACACCGTCGTCTACGAGATCCACGACTACGGCATCGGCCTGCACGATCGCCGCGGCGACATCGTCGCCGACGCGCCGGGGATCGCCGTGTTCACACGCGGCAACGACTACGGCATCAAGCGGTCGATCGAGTTCCTTGGCGCGGACTCGATGAAGCCGGGCGACGTCTTCCTCAACAACTACCCGTACTGGTCGTCGGCGCACACGCTCGACCCGCTCGTTTTCGCCCCGATCCACGTCGACGGTGAGCTGATCGGATTCTCCTCCTGCCGCGTCCATGTCCTCGACCTGATGGCCAAGGACATGGGGTACGTCCTCGACTCGACGGACATGTACCAGGAGGGCATCTTCTTCCCGGCCGTGCGGCTGTACCGCGAAGGGGTCATCAACGATGACATCTTCAACATCGTCAAGTTCAACAGCCGCCTGCCCAGCCACACCATCGGCGACATCCAGGCCGAGGTCTCCGCCGTCGTGACCGGCGTCCGCCGGGCGCAGGAGCTGTCGGCCAAGTTCGGGGTCGACACGGTGTGCGCAGCAATGGAGGCGATCAACGACCACGGCGAGCGGCTGGCCCGGGCTGCCCTCCAGCGGATGCCGCAGGGATCGTGGAGTGCCGTCGATTACGTCGACCATGACGGAGTCGACCTCGACCGTCCGGTGAAGATCGCCGTGACCGTCACGGTGACCGATGACGAGATGATCGTCGACTGGACCGACAGCGCCGACGATGTCAAGGGGCCGATCAACCTGCCCCGGGGCATGACCGAAGCGTTCAACTGCCTCGTGTTCAAGGCGTTGACGACGCCGGACTGGCCGGTGACGGCCGGCAACTTCCGGCCCCTCCGCATCATCACCAAAGAGGGTTCGGTGATGCACGCCGTGCCTCCGATGCCGACGTTCACCCTGTGGACAGGCCTGCTCGGCGGCGAGGTGATGCTCAAGGCGCTCGCCGAGGGAATGCCCGACCGGGTCCCGGCGTGCTCAGGCGGCGACGTCTGTTCGGTGATGGCGTTCGGCATCAACCCGCGCACCAGCGGGCCGTGGCTAGAAGCGACGAACGACGCCGTCGGCTTCGGCGCTCACGCAGGCGGTGACGGTGAGGACGGCATCATGCACCTCACCGAGCCGGGCTGTCGCAATAACCCGATCGAGGTCCTCGAAGTCAAGGGCCCGATGCTTATCGAGCACTACGGGTACCGGCCCGACACCGGCGGACCCGGTAGGCACCGCGGCGGCGTCGGTGTGTCGCGCGCGTATCGCTTCCTCGCCCCGACATCGGCGATCTCGATCCTCTACAAGACGATCAGCCCACCTTGGGGGTTGGAAGCGGGTCGCCAGGCCGAGCCAAATCGCATCGTCGTCAACCCCGGCACGGAGGCCGAGCAGATCAAGGGCGGCGGGCTCAACCAACTCGCCAGTGGAGAGGTACTCGTCAACGACACCGGCGGCGGGGGCGGGTGGGGCGACCCGTTCCAACGCGACCCGTCAGCCGTCGCCGCCGACGTGCGCAACGGGTTCGTGTCGCCCGCCGCCGCCCGCACCGACTACGGCGTCGTGCTCGACGAAGCGACGTTCGACGTCGATGAAGCCGCCACCGCCGGGATCCGCGAGAAGTCCAGCTAGGGCGATGGCCTCGAATCGTCGTCGGTGCCGTGACCGCGACCGTCCCAGTTCGACCACCACCGGCAGAAGCGATCGAACTGCTCGGCCGCATAGCGGCGCTGGCTGTCGGTCAGCGCATCCGTCGGGTTGACGTGGTGCTCGTAATCGGGATGGCCGGCAAGCACGGCGAGATGCTTGTAGAAGAGCACGAGGTCGGTGCCCTCGTCGAACTGGGACAGGGGACCGAGCGCCTGCTCCAACTCGAGGGCCAAGCGAAGCGCCGTGGGGTCACCGCCCGCCGCCGCCCTGGCGAGGCGGATCAACGTCAGCACGGCATCGGGGAGCACGTTGCCGATACCGGTGATGACGCCAAGGGCGCCACAGAACACGACGCCGTGGACGACCTGGGTGTCCACGCCGACAAGCAGATCGAGGTCGGGCGAACCGGACGTGATGTGCTCGGCCGCGTACGACAGGGAATCGCGCCCGCCGAACTCCTTGTAGCCGATCAGGTTCGGGTGGTCGGTACGCAATTGGAAGAACAAGTCGGCGCGTGTCTCGAACCCATAGTGCGGGCTGTTGTAGATGACGCTCGGCAGGTCCGGTGCGGCACCGAGCACACCGTCGAAGTGATCGCGCTGGGCGGCGAGCGAGGCACCGCGTGACAACACCCTGGGGATCACCATCAGTCCGGCGGCGCCGACCGATGCGGCGTGAGCGGCGTGCTCGGCGGCTCGCGCCGGGCTCTGTGCCCCGGTGCCGACTACGACGGGGATGCCGGCGGACACCAGGCGCTCGACGCCACTTCGGCGTTGCTCGTCGGTCAGCAACGGCCAGTCACCCATCGACCCGCAGTACACAACGCCGGACATCCCGGCCGTCATCAACTGCGTCGCAGTGGCGACGAGCACATCGCTTTTCACCCGGCCGGCGCTGTCGCACGGCGTCATCAGCGCCGGCAGACATCCGTGGAACACGGAGCGGTTCACGTGACAGCGTGCCTCACGTGCCGACGGTACTGCATCGATGACGGAGCGAGCCAACACCGCCGTATGACGTCGTCGTCGTCGGCGCCGGGATCGTCGGACTGTCCACCGCGCTCGAGCTGGCCGGGCGCGGCCGGCGCGTCCTCGTCGTCGACAGAGGGCCGATCGACGGCGGCTGCGCCCTCGGCAGCGCCGGCCATCTGGTCCCCAGCCATGTCGTGCCGCTCGCCGCCCCGGGAGCGTTGCGCGCCGCCGTGACAGGACTCGTTCGCAAGCAGGGGGCACTCTCGATCAAGTGGTCGACGGATCCGGCGTTCTGGCGCTGGCTCGTCGGGTTCGTCCGCAGTTGCAACCCACGTGCGGTGCAGACCGCGGCGCCGGCTCTGCGCGATCTCGCCCGCCTGAGCGACGAGATCTGGGACGATTGGTTGACGGTGAGCGGTCAGGATGTGCTCACCGACGGGTTGTTCGACGTCTACGCCGAGAGCCGAGCGTTCGAGCGCGCCATACCGCACGTCGAGGAGTTGAGGCGCTGGGGGGTGGCCGTGGACGTCGTCGACAGCGCCACGGCGATGGCGATGGAGCCGGCGCTGCTGGCGCCGATCGCAGGAGGCGTCCTGCTGCGTGGCGACCGCAGCATCCATCCGGAAAACGCGCTCGCCGACCTGATCACACGAGTCGACGCCGCAGGTGTGTGGCTGATGCCGTTCGCCGAGGTGGTCGACGTCGACGCCCGCGAGGACCGGATCGCCGGTGTTCGGACGTCCCGCGGCGATATCGAGGCCTCCGAGTTCGTGCTCGCCGCCGGAGCATGGTCGGGTCGCCTCGCCAGGCTCCTCAGCGAGCGGGTGCCGATGCTCGCCGGCCGAGGGTTGAGCCTCACCGTCGACCGCCCGGACATCGGACCGCGCCGGCCGCTGCTCCTTGGTGAGGACCACGTCGCGATCGGACCGATGGGCGACGAGCTGCGCCTGAGCGCGTGGTTCCAACTCAACGACTTCAACACGGCTGTCTCGGTCGAGCGGATCGGGCGGCTGGAAGCGATCGCCCGGCGCCGACTCCATCTCGACGACGCGCTCGTCGTGCGACGACGATGGGCGGGGATGCGCCCGGTCACTCCCGACGGTGTCCCGATCATCGGACGCTCGACGCGATGGCGCAACGTGACGATCGCCGCCGGCCACTCGATGATCGGTCTCACGCTTGGCCCCGGTACGGGGCGGATCGTCGCCCAACTCGTCTGCGGCGAGAGCCCCGAGATTGCCATCGACCGCTTCTCGCCGAGGAGGTTCTCGTGAATGAAACCCTGACACTGCCCTCGGGCACGCTGACCATCTCGGTCGTCGACTCGCACACCGGCGGCGAGCCCACGCGGGTAGTGATCGACGGGTTCCCGACCCTGTATGGACCGACACTTGCGGAGCGCAGCGCCGAGGTCGCCAGCCGACATCGGCGGCTGGCGACGGCGATCGTCGACGAACCGCGGGGCAACGAGCCGATGGTCGCGGCGCTGCTGACCCCACCCGTCGACCAGCGCTGTACGACTGGAGTCATCTTCTTCGACCGCACGCTCGTGTTGGGGATGTGCGGACACGGGATGATCGGCCTGGTCGAGACGCTTTACCGGCTCGGTCACATCGGGCCCGGCGAGCAACTCGTCGAGACTCCGGCAGGTGTCGTGCCGGTGGTGCTCGCCGACGACGGCCTCGTGACCCTCGACAACGTCGCGAGCCGTCTCGTCGAGCGCGACGTGGCTGTTGACGTGCCGTCGCTCGGCCGCGTCACCGGCGACATCGCCTACGGCGGCAACGTGTTCTTCCTCGTCGCCACCCCGGCGATCGACCTCGACCAGCCACGCGCCGAACTTCTGCGGATCGCCACCGAGGTGATGCGCTCCGTCCATGCTGCCGGCTTCGTCGACGTCGACCATGTGGAGCTGTACGGACCGCCGACGTCCCCTGCAGCGAACTCGCGGAACTTCGTGCTGTGCCCGAGTGGAACCTATGACCGCTCACCGTGTGGCACCGGGACGAGCGCCAAGGTGGCGGTGCTGGCGGCCACCGGAGCGCTCGACGAGGGCGCGACGTGGGTGCAGGAGTCGATCACGGGGTCGACGTTCTCGGTGCGCTATCGGTGGGCGGACCGAGCCACCGGCGCGATCGTGCCGACGGTGTCGGGGACCGCAACAATCACGGGGCGAGCCGAGTTGTACCTCCCAGCGGAGGAGGACGGCGGGTGAGGTCAGTCGAGGTCGAGCTCGCCGAGGTCGGACGGCGCATTGCCGACCTGCGCGCCGCGGAAGGCTGGCGCCTCGCCGACCTCGCCGAAGCGACCGGGTACACGACCTCGTACTTGTCACAGATCGAGCGAGGCATCTTGATTCCCTCGCTGACGGCCCTCGCCACGGTCGCCAGTGCCCTCGGCGTCGAGATGATGGCCCTGCTACAGGACGTCGCGGGCCCGACGGTCACCGTGACGCGTGCCGGCGAGGGCGACGAGATTCGCCTGACGAGCGGCGCCGTGTTCCGCGTCATCAACCGCCTCGGCGGCGAACGCCCCTACACGGTGATCGTGCAGAGCCTCGCCATCGACGCCACCGACATTCGCCTGATCGGCGAGCGCTTCCTCGTCGTTCTGTCAGGCGCAGTAGAGGTCACCGTGGCCGGCGACAGCCACCACCTCGAGCCGTTGGGCGCAGTTCACTACGGCGCCCACGAGAGGCACTCCGTTTCGCCTAGCGGCCAAGCGCCCGTGGAAGTGCTCATCGTTTCGCGACCGGCACTGTTCTGATGGCCGACACTCATCGCGACGACGTGGCGAGACTCGATCTACAGACTGTTGTCGGCAACCGCCTACGCGAGCAGCGGTTGAACCGAGGCGCTTCCCTGCGAGACACTGCCACGGGTGCGGGTATCTCACCCGGCCACCTCAGCGACATCGAGAACGGGAACTCGCACGCGTCGCTACCAGTTCTCCTGCGCCTGTGCCGGGCGCTGCATCTGCCCGTCGCCGATCTTCTGCCCCGCCTCGGAGGTCGCCGAATTCGCGAATCCAGTGTCAACGCGGACCGAGCGGGCTCGGAACGTCTCTCCCACCCAGAACTCGAGCTTCGCGTCGACCGCATCGTCGTGGCGGCCGGAGACGGGCATCGCGAAGCCGTCGATGCGGGCGACGACGTATTTCTCTTCGTCGTCTCAGGTGCTTGCCAAGTTGGCGTCGCGGGGATCAACTACGACCTCGAACAACGGGACGCAATGGACGTCGAGCGCACCACTCAATTCGACATTCGTTCCACGGATGGGGTCACGATCTTGATCACTCGCGCGTCGCGTCGCTAAAGCCGGATCATCATGCTGTCCGATACAACGTTCGCGCCACCCACGGCGCGGATGCTGAACCAGACTCGGCGAGGAACGTGACTGTGCGCGAGCTGACGGTTGAGCAAGCCAGGCGGATCGCCGTTCGGGCTCAACTGCTCGACGCCAACCGGCCGACTGGGCTGATCGAGACGGTGCAGCGCCTCGGCGTGTTGCAGAACGATCCGACGACGGCCGTCGCGCGCAATGCCGACCTGGTGCTGTGGACCCGGCTCGGCTCCGGGTACGCCCATGAAGAACTGCAGGCTGCGCTCGACCGACGAGCATTGATCGAGCTGAGCCTGATGATCCGCCCGGCGGAGGATCTCGCCCTGCATCGTGCCGAGATGGCGGCCCGACGCGACCCCGCCCAGCTCAGTGGCTGGCAGCTGGCGGTGCACGGCTGGGTGATGGACAATGACGCGTGCCGGCTCGACATCTTGCAGCGGCTGGAGGCGGAAGGACCACTCGTTGCCGGCGAGCTCCCCGACACGTGCGTCAGGCCGTGGCGCTCGAGCGGCTGGACCAACGATCGCAACGTCAACCAGATGCTCGAGTTGATGACGGCGCGCGGGGAGGTTGCGACTGCGGGCCGAGAGGGCACCGAGCGGCTGTGGGACCTCGCCGAGCGGGTGTACCCCGACGACCCGGTACCGCCCCTCGCCGAGGCACGGAGGACTCGCAGTGAGTTGCGCTTGGCGGCACTCGGCATTGCCCGGGAGAAGACCACGGCCACGCCGGGTGAACCGAACGATGTCGGGCCGGTGGGAGTCGCCGTCAGGGTCGCCGGCGTGCGTGGCAAATGGCGCGTCGATCCCGCCCAGCTCGACAGGGTCGACGAACCCTTCGAGGGCCGCGCCGCGCTGCTCTCGCCGCTCGATCACCTGGTGTTCGATCGCAAGCGGATGACCGAGCTGTTCGACTTCGAGTACGCCCTCGAGATGTACAAGCCAGTGGCGAAGCGGCGATGGGGCTACTGGGCGATGCCGATCCTCTACGGCGATGAGCTGGTCGGAAAGCTCGACGCGACAGCCGACCGCAAGGCCGGCGTGATGCGCGTCAATGCCGTCCACCCCGACACCGAGTTCACCCCAACGATGGAGGCGGCGATCGACGCCGAGATCGCCGACCTCGCCGACTGGCTCGAGCTCCCGCTCGAGCGACCCGACGACTGACGCTCACGACGAAGGCCGCGGACCCCCCGAGACCACCTTCTGGTCCACATCGTGCGACCGCGGGTCGGCAGGCTCCTGAAGGTGGACCGGCGACCGCCGCGCCGGGCTTCCCTGGAACTGTGAGCGCTGGGGGCCGATATCGGCGCCGTCAGCTCACAGTTCGCGGCGCTTCCGGTCGAGTGGCTGGAAGTGTGAGCGCACGCAACGGGTTTGCGTTGTTTGGGCTCACACTTCGTCGGTGACACCACGGCGCCGAGCTCGGTCAGCTTCGCCTTCGAGAGCCGGCAACCGTGACCTGCACCGTGCTGAAACGCGATCAATCCCCGGCGATCTCGACGTCGTACGACTGGATTCGCGGGGGCACCTCAGGAGTCAGTTTGACCGAGACCCTCGCCTCGCCGCCTTCACCATGCAGCGTGAACGAGCCACTCGTCGCCGTCGTCGCCAGGACCGGTCCGGGCCGCCACCGTCCGAGCCGGGTTTGGAGTCGCTCGGCGTCGGCGCGGTGTTCCGCCTGGTCCTTGTCGAGGAAGATGTTGGCAGCGAAGACGCTGTCTGTGGGTTGACTGTCCCAGTCACCAAGCAGCCGTTCCAGCCTGCCACACGCCGCGTCGAGGGCTCCCGACAGCGGGATCCCGTGCGGCGGTGGAACCTCACCGTGGTCATCGAGGTGTTCCAAGACGTCGCCGGTCAGTTCTCTCATCGGCGCATACGTGAGGTTGGCCAGGGCGACGACTCCGACGTGCCGGTCCGGCAACCAACGCATGTGCGATCCGAATCCAGGCAATCCGCCAGAGTGGCTCACGATGTGCCCGAACCGGAGGTCGTGGGTGACGACGAGTCCGTAGCCGTAGCCGCCGGCGTCCAGCCGGTTCGCCGCCGTGTCGAGCGTCGATCGCCGGGCCCGGTGCACCTGCTGCATCTCGCGGCGCGACGCGCGGCACAGCGGTCCGTCGTCCCGCGCATCGCGCGGCGGGAAGGCGTCAGCGAGGAACGCGACCCAGCGGGCGACATCGTGGACCGTGCTCCAGAGTCCGCCGATCGGGGCGAAGCCACCGTCGGCGAGCGGTGCCGACTCCTCGATCCATTCGTCGCGCCAGCGGTGCCCCGTCATCACGTTCGCCGCGACGGGATTGCTCCACGTCGTCGCTTCCAGCCCGAGCGGGGCGAGGAACTCGGTGCTCACGTAGCGTTGCACGGGCATCCCGGCAACGTTCGACACAACACGACCGAGCAGCACCCACCCGAAGTTCGAGTACTCGAACATCGTTCGTGGCGCCGTCGAGAACGTGGCGCCGGACCGCAGGATCGAGTCGAGGTCGTCGCTCCCGACGTCGAGGAGGCGATCGGCCCAGGCGTCGTCCGCCGGCAGCCCGCTTCCCATCGACAACAGGTCGTGAATGCTGACGTCGGGCGAGTCGGCGGTCGGTGGAGCCAGGGAGCGCAGCTCGGCCACGTGCAAACTCACCGGATCAATCAGGGTGATCAAGCCGTCGTCGCGCAGCTTCAACACTGCCGCGGCGACGAACGACTTCGACATCGAGCAGATGCGCGAACGGCTGTCCTGATCTGGCCGTCGGGGCACGGTGGCGGCGAGGCACCCAGTGCCTGCGGCATGAACGAGGCGGCCGCCGGCGAGGATTCCGTAGGCGATTCCGGGGACGTGGTGCCGCTGGCGGAAGTCGTCCACGAGCCGGTCGACGTCGGCGCGTGCGGTGTCGCTGATCGCCGCTGGAGTCATCCGGCGCTGGGCCACGGGGCGACGTGCACGCAGCAGCCGCCTCCCACCGGAGGGCGCAACGAGCACGATGCCCGTCGCAGGCCGACGCCTGCGGAGGCGCCCTCGACGAGGGCGAGGTTCATCGAGCAGACCGTCTGACGGTCCTGATCCGCGACCGGCTCGTAGGGGCAATTCGCCAACGACAGCTCACCGTCGCCAGTGTGCGGCGCGTACCCCATCGTGCCGAGCAGGTCGGTGAACGCCCGGCCCCGTTCCTCAGCCGCCGCGCCGTCGGCGGCACGGCGGCCGGCGGCGATGCCCGCCTCTCGGGCGACGTCGACAAGCGCCCTCCGTACGGGATCGGCTCGTCGACCGACGCGGCCGACCGCCTCGATGAGCAGTTGATTGACGAGCCTCGGGTTGCGCGGCGGCAGGGTCAGTTCGAACGTGGCGTCAGTGCGTCGGTAGAGCTTGGCAGGACGGCCAGCGCCCGGTCCGGAACGTCCCGTAAGGCGTCGGTACTCGATCTCCAGCAAGCCATCGTCGACGAGCCGATCGAGGTGGTGGGCGACAAGTCCGGGCCGTAGTTCGAGCGCCTCGGCGGCCTCCTTGCGGGAAACCCAGGTGCCCCGCCCGACGACGAAGAAGTACAGATCTCGGCGGGTCGAGTCGCCCAGTGCGAGCAAGCGCTCGAGGCTCGCGCCGGCATCGGGCGGACGGTGGACATCGACCGCCCTCGTGGGCGCCTGCGCGCCGGCACGTCGTTCGAAATCGGCCACGCTCCGGAACCTACCGGGCAACCGGCTTGCTGCCTGAGCGGCTGTGCCACGGCGGCGATGGGGCGGTTGCTACTCGGTGGCGGTAACCACGTCGGTCATGCTGGCCTGGTAGGCCTCGACGAGCTCCTGCTTCTCGCGCTCCGGAACGCCGTAGAAGTCGAGGGCACGGACGATCTCCGCGCCGACTTCGGCGAACTCGTCGGCGGAGAGGTTGAGGTCGGCGTGGGCCTCGTTGAGCGGCAAGCCCGTGTAGTCGAAGGGACCGCCGGCTGCCGCCGCGATCCAGAGTGTCCTTCCGAACTTGAGACCAGGCAGCCGGGCCTCGGCCTCTGTCTCGTTCCATGCCTTCAACGCGGGGTTCTCGTTGAGCTTCGGGTTGACGATGATCTGGTCGCTGAACCGGTTGACCACCGCAGCGATCGCGAAGTACCCACCCAACCGCTCGTACAGGCTCGGCTCAGCCGGTGTCGACGGCGGGGCATCTGCTGCGTTGGCGACCCCCGGGAGCATTCCCATCGCCGCGGCGCCGGCGAGCGCGCCCGCGCCCTTGGTCACCGTGCGTCGATCCATTCGTCGGTCCATGTGCGTCCCCTTCCCTTCTAACTTCGGCTTGCACAATATTAGAACAGATCCGCAAGTCTGGCCAGCGCTCGTTGGGGGAACGGCAATGGGAACGACCAATTGTCGACGAAGGAGTGGAAATGCCTCAGCAAGCCTGGTCCGCCAAGCGGGAGCGGCAGTACGAGCACATCAAGAAGGGGCTGAAGAAGCGCGGTGAGTCGGAGGACACTGCCGAGGAGATCGCCGCCCGCACCGTCAACAAGGAACGTGCCCGTTCCGGTGAGGCCAGGGAGGCCAGCCGCACATCCACCAAGGACATCTCGTCGTCACGCCGTGGCGGGCTCCGCTCTCACCGCGGCCCGGGCGGGCGGACGTTCGACCAGCTCTATGCCGAGGCCAAGGACAAGGGCATCAAGGGCCGCTCGAAGATGAACAAGCGGCAGCTCGAACGGGCCGTCGGCCGCTGACAACCGTGCGACTCAGCACTCCGTGACTTCGGGTGGCGGGTTGAGGTTGATCAGATAGTCGTCGATGAGGTCGTTGGCGCAGGGATCGCCGTACGAGTAGCAAGTGTGCTGGTCGGCGTCGACGATGATCAGCCGCCCATCCTCGAGTTCTTCGGCCATGCGGCGCGTGCTGGTCAGCGGCGTGGCGGCATCACCCGTCGTGCCACACACGACGATCGGCCCGGCGCCGGCGGCGGTGATCTCCACCCGCGGGTCATTCGTCTCCGGGAAAAACGTGCAGAAATAGTCGCTGACCGTGGCGGGGCGGAATCGCGGCGCCACCTCATTGAGTTGCGGCATCCTGCTGTCCTCCTCCTCGACGGTCAAACGCTCTGCCGAGTCCATGCAGTGGATCGTCTGGAACGCCTCGAGCGAGTTGTCCCACGTGCCGTCTGGACGGCGATGGAAGTACGAGTCGTGAAGGGCGAGGAGGCCGGCACCGTCGCCCTGCGTTGCGTCGGCGAGAGCCTGTTCGAGATCCGGCCAGATCAACTCGTTGTACATCGCCTCGGCCACACCATTCAGTGCGACGCCCCTGGTGAGCAGCGGGCGGCCGGGTTCGGTCGGCAGCGGCTTCTCGTCGATCTTCAGCATCAGCTGATCAAATGCCCCTTCCGCGTCACCGTCGTTGTTGAAGGCGCAGTCCGGATTGGCGCTGCACTGGTCGAGGAACGTTGTCAAGGCCGCTTCAAATCCTGCCGACTGCAGCAGCGACCGATCCAGACCGTCGGCAGTGGGGTCGGTGGCGCCGTCGAGAACGGCCGCACGCACGGTGTCGGGGAACAGGGTCGCCCACGTTCCGCCGAGCTCGGAGCCGTAGCTGAATCCGAAGTAGCTGATCTCGTCCTCGCCGAGGGCGCGGCGGATCGAGTCCATGTCGCGGGCGGAGTTGTTCGTGCCGACGAACTGGATGATGTCCTCGTTGTTCTCGATGCACTGCTCGGCGAAGTCGGTGGCGACGTCGATGATCCGCTCGTGCTCGGCATCGTCGTCGGGCGTGATGTCGGTACCGGCGTAGTACTCGTCGTAGTCGTCGATGCAGTCGACGTGCGGCTCGCTCAGGCCGGTACCGCGCGGGTCCCACCCGATGATGTCGAAGCGGTCGAGGAGGTCCTCGCTGAACACGAGGTCGGCGTTGAGCGCCCACGGCGAGCCGGGGAACCCGGGGCCGCCGGGATTGACGAGCATCGAGCCGATGCGCTCGTCGGTGTCGTTGGCGAGGTTGCGGAGAAGGAACAGCTCGAACGACCCGGCGTCCGGGTTGGCGTAGTCGATCGGCACCTCGAGCACTCCCTGCTCGACGTCCTCGAACTCTGTCTCCTGCCAGTCGATCGACTCCGGCTCGAACACCGGAAGCGATGGCGTCGGCTCGCTCGTCGCGGGCGGCTCGATCGTCTCGACCACCTCCGTGGTATCGACCGCTTCCGTCGTCTCGACCACCTCGGTGGTCTCCACCACTGAGGTCTCGACCACCTCGGACGTCTCGACCACCTCTGTCGACTCGGACGGCTCGGTCGTGTCGGAGCCTGCGCTGACTCCAGCCGACACGGTCAGGCCAGCGATGAGGAGCGCGACGACGCCGAGGGCGCGGGGGCGACGAATCATGGGCGGGATACTAGAGGCACCCTGTGAGGCTCGCCCTGCAGGCTCGCGGAGCCGTGCTCGGTGGTCACCTTTAGCCTGATCTGGTGAGGATGATGGGCCACCGCGGGCTGATGCCGAAGGACCCCGCGGCCGTCGAAGGGGTCACGTTGTCCCGCCCGACGTTGCGACGGATCTGGACGTTCGCTCGCCCGTACCGCCGATGGCTCGCCCTGTACATCGGCGGCATCCTTCTCGCCGCCTTGCTCGCGCTCGTGCCGCCCCTCATCGTGCGGGCGATCATCGACACGGCGATCCCCTCCTCCGACCGCACGATGATCACCTGGCTGGCCGTGCTCGGAGTCGCCGCCGCGGTCGCCGACGCCGGGCTCAACGTGCTGCAGCGCTGGTGTAGCGCCCACGTCGGCGAGTCGCTGATCTACGACCTTCGGTCGGCACTGTTCACGAAGGTGATCCGCATGCCGATCGCCTTCTTCACGCGCACGCCGACCGGCGCGATCACCTCGCGATTGAGCAACGACGTCGTCGGCGCCCAGACTGCGGTGACGAACACGCTCGGCAGTGTCGTCAGCAACATCGTCGGACTCGTGACGTCACTCATCGCCATGCTCGTGCTCGACTGGCGCCTGACGCTGCTCGCGCTCACCGTGCTTCCCGTCTTCGTCATCCCGGCGCGGCGTGTCGGCCGTCGATTGCAGGACATCTCCCGCCAGCAAATGCAGCACAACGCGGCGATGAACACGCAGATGACCGAGCGGTTCAACGTCGCCGGCGCGTTGCTCGTCAAGCTCTTCGGCGATGACCGTCGCGAGCTGGCAGCGTTCCAGCGGCACGCAGGAGGCGTGCGCGACGCCGGCATCCGACAAGCACTCTACGGTCGTGTGTTCTTCGTCGCCCTCGCTCTCGTCGCCGCCGTCGGGGCGGTGGCGATCTACGGGGTCGGCGGGCAACTCGTCGTGTCCGGCGAGATCACCACCGGCACGCTCGTCGCCCTCGCCGCACTCGTAACCCGCGTCTACACGCCGCTGACGGCGCTGACCAACGCCCGTGTCGACCTGATGACGTCGATGGTCAACTTCGAGCGCGTCTTCGAGGTCCTCGACGCCCCCGAGCCGATCATCGAACGTCCGGGTGCGATCGACCTCCCCGAGCCCGTCGCCGCTCGATCCGGTCGGGGCATCTCCTTCGACCTCGTGCGATTCCGCTATCCCCCGGCCGCCGAGACGTCCGTACCGTCTCTGGAGCAGCGCTCCCCCGACACCGACCCCGATCGCGACGTCCTCGACGGGATCACCCTCGACATCGCCCCCGGCGAGACGATCGCCCTCGTCGGCGTGTCCGGTGCCGGCAAGTCGACGCTCGTGTCGCTGATCCCCCGCCTCTACGACGTGACGGCCGGCGTCGTGCAGATCGACGGCCATGATGTCCGGGATCTGACGCTGACATCGCTGCGCCGGGCGATCGGGGTGGTCAGTCAGGACCCCCATCTGTTCCACGTCTCGATTGGCGAGAACCTCCGCTATGCCCGGCCCGACGCCACTGATGCCGAGGTCGTCGCCGCCGCCACGGCCGCTCGCATCCACGACACGATCGCCGGTCTCGCCGACGGCTACGACACGGTCGTCGGCGAGCGCGGCTACCGGCTGTCGGGCGGCGAGAAGCAACGCATCGCCGTCGCCCGGCTGTTGCTCAAGGACCCCGACGTGATGATCCTCGACGAGGCGACCAGCCACCTCGACAACGAGAACGAGGCCTTGGTCCAGGCGGCGCTGGAGACGGCACTACGCGGGCGAACGGCGATCGTCATCGCCCACCGGCTGTCGACGGTTCGCAACGCCGACCGCATCGCCGTGCTCGACGGCGGCCGTCTCGCCGAGGTCGGCTCGCACGATGAACTCGTCGCCCGCGGCGGGCTGTACGCCGCTCAGCTGCGCGCCGGCGGCTTGTTCGACAGGACTGCCGAATCGCAACCGATGGGTGTGTAGGGGACCGTACGGTCCCCAGAACACCCATCGGTCGCCCGGGCGGTGCTACTTCTTGGCGTCCTTGGCCGCACCCTTGGCGGCGTCAGTGGCATCGGACGCGGCGTCTGACGCGTCGCCCGTCAAGTCGCTCACCTTGTCCTTGGCGGCGTCGTAGAGATCGCCGGCTTTGTCGGCGGCATCTCCGGCGATGTCCTTGGTCTTGTCGACGGCGTCGCCGGCAACGTCGCCCACCTTGTCAGCCGCGTCACCGGCCATGTCCGCTGCCTTGTCGGCATGGGGCGCAATCTTTTCCTTGGCGGACTCGTACACGCCCTTGGCCTTGTCGGCGGCGTCGCTGGCGAGGTCCTTGACTTTGTCGAAAAAGCCCGAGCTGTCTTCGGTTGTCATGAGTCGCACAGTAGTGCGCTCGGGTCAGCCGGGCACACGGCAGGAGACCCCTGTGGCGTGAATCGGGCAGTAGCCGTTGGGATTCTTGTCGAGGTACTGCTGGTGGTACGACTCGGCGTAGTAGAAGTCGGTGAGGTCGGCGAGCTCGGTCGTGATCTCGCCGTACCCGGCGTCGGCGAGGGCACCGCCCATCGCTGCCTCGCTCGCCTCAGCCTGTTCGCGCTGCGACGGTTCCGTGAAGTAGACCGCGCTGCGGTACTGGGTACCCACATCGTTGCCCTGGCGCATGCCTTGCGTCGGGTCGTGATCCTCCCAGAACAACTTGAGCAGCTGCTCGTAGCCGATCACGGCGGGGTCGAACACAACGAGGACCGCCTCGGCGTGGCCGGTCCGCCCGCTGCACACCTCCTCGTACGTCGGGTTCGGCGTGAACCCGCCGGCGTATCCGACCGCCGTGGAGTACACGCCGGGCTGTTGCCAGAAGAGCTTCTCGGCACCCCAGAAACAGCCCATCGCGAACACGGCGGTCGACAAGCCGTCGGGCCACGGAGGCGTCAGCGGGTTGCCGAGCACGGTGTGGGCGGCAGGCACGGGCATTGGCTCAGGGCGGCCGGGCAGGGCGTCAGCGGCCGTGACGTGGTGAGCTTTGCGGAAGAGCATGATTCCAGGGTACGGCCGCCGACAACCTCACTTCAGCAGCAGCGTGCGGATGCGCTTGGCGGCGACGAGCAGACCGACGATCGTCATGACAACGAGCACGGCAATGTGGGCGAGCGTCGCCCAACCGAACTGGCCCGTGTTCGCCGAGCGGATCAGGGCGACACCGTGGTAGAGCGGGCTGAGCTGGACGATCCATCCCCATTCGCCGTAGCTCGACACCGGGTAGAACGTCGCCGAGAACAGGAACAGCGGAAGCGTCGCCGCCGTGACGTACTCGAAGTCAACCCACGAGCGCATATACGTGGTAGTCGCCATCCCGGTGGCGGCGAAGGCGAAGGCGATGAGCACGCTGAACGGCAGGGCGAGGACGACCCACGGCGAGGCCGTCATCCCCAGGGCCGCCATCGTCACGAGGAAGGCCGCCGAGTACAGACCGCCGCGGATCACCGCCCAGCCGATCTCGCCGAGGGCGACATCGGCGGGCGACATCGGCGTGGCCAGCACGGTGTCGTAGAGCCGCTCGTACTTCATCTTGAAGAACACGTTCATCGTCGTCTCATAGATCGCCCCGTTCATCGCCGACGCTGCCAGGAGGGCCGGGGCGACGAACTCGGCGTAGTCGACCGTGACGCCGCCAACCGTGACGTCGCCGATCAGCTCGCCGACGCCGATGCGGATCGACATCAGGTAGAAGAGCGGCTCGAAGAACCCGCTGAACATGATCAGCCACGTGCGCCGGTTGACCATCGCGCTGCGCTCGATCATCCGTTGTGGCCGGCGCACCTCGAGTGCGGCGGCGGGCAGGATGCGCAGGCCGGAGGTCGCCGCCACGGTGGCGGTCATCGGTCACACCTGCGAGCGACGAGGCGCCAGCCGAGGAGCGGCCAGCAACTGCGCGGGCAGTATGTGGCGTGGCCGGGGAACGCAATGAACGTCACTTTTCGAGCCTTGTCGCGAAGGTTCGGCGACAGATCACGTAGGCGATGCCGCCGTAGGCGACGAGCACGGCGACGTGGATGGCGACCTCGCCCAACGTGAGCGTCTCCAGCACAGCGCCGCGGGTCAGCTCGACGCCGTGGTACAACGGCGTGACGACGGCGATCGATTGCGCCCACGCCGGCAGTTGGTCGACGGGGAAGAAGGCGCCGGCGAACAGGAACAGCGGGATCAGCCCGAAGCGAATGATCGCCGGGAAAGAGATCTCCCGCTCGCGGGTCGACGTCCAGACGGCCACCGGCATGGCGAACGCCAAGCCGGTGAGCACACCGAACACGATCGCCGGCAGCAGTCCCCACGAGCGCGTTTCGTCGAACAGCACGAGCACGGCGGCGACGGCTGCCGAGCCGATGAAGGCACGGGTCGCCACCCACAACGCGAAGCCACCGACGACATCGACCGGTCGCAACGGGGTGGCGGTCATGGCAAGGAACTGGTTGGTCCACTTGAACCCGGCGAGCAGCGGCCACAGCGCCTCGGTCGCCGACGTCATCATCGACGTCGTGGCGATGAGCGCCGGGGCGAGAAATGCGAGATAGCTGACCCCACCGAGCGAGGACTCGGCCTGAGAATTGGAGTCGACGAGCGCCCCGACCCCGATACCCATGCCGAGCAGGTAGAGCAGCGGCTGCAGGAGGTTGCCGGCGGCGTCGGCACGCCACAGGTGGCGGTACTGCGCCCAGTTGCTCCCCCAGACCCGGACAGCGGCAGGCGTCGACATCGCCCCGAACCTACCGACGCCACCCCCGCCGACCGATGGGTGTTTAGGGGACCGTTCCGTCCCCAGAACACCCATCGGTCGAGAGAAGCGGGGTCAGTCGACGAGGGTGCGGCCGGTGAGGCGCAGGAACACGTCCTCGAGGCTGCTGCGGCGGACGAGTGCGCTCTCCGGTTCGATGCCGCGGTTGTGCACTTCTTTGAGGGCGACCTCACCGTCGTCCGCGTAGATCAACAAGCGGTCGGGCAGGATTTCGGCGCGCTCGCCGATGCCGTCGACGCCGGCGGCTTGCTCCTCGTTGGTGCCCGCCGGGAAGCGCAGTTCGAGGACCTCGCGCGTCGAGTAGCGGTCGATCAGCTCACGCGGTGAGCCCATCGCCACGATCGCCCCCTTGTCCATCACGACGAGGCGATCGCACAGCTGCTCGGCCTCGTCCATGTAGTGCGTCGTCAGCACGAGGGTGACGCCCTGCTGCTTGAGGCGATACAGGCGATCCCACAGCACGTGCCGAGCCTGCGGGTCGAGTCCTGTCGTGGGCTCGTCGAGCAGTAGCAGCTCGGGCTCGTTGATCAGAGAGCGGGCGATCGTCAGGCGACGCTTCATTCCGCCCGACAGCGGCTCGACCTTGCTGTCGGAACGCTCGCTCAGCTGGACGAAATCGAGCAACTCGGCGGCGCGGCGTTTGCACTCCGCGCGGGGAATGTCGAAGAAGCGACCGTAGATGACGAGATTCTCGGCGACCGTCAGCTCGCCGTCGAGCTGGTCCTGCTGGGGCACGACGCCAAGGCGAGCGCGGATCGCCCGTCCGTGGGTGGCGGGGTCGAGGCCGAGCACCCGCAACGTGCCGGATGTGACCGGCGAGGTGCAGCCGATCATGCGCATCGTCGAGGACTTCCCCGCACCGTTGGGCCCGAGGAACCCGAACGCCTCGCCACGGCGGACGTCGACATCGATGCTGTCGACGGCGGTGAGGTCGCCGAACCGCTTGACGAGGTCGCGGGCGACGATCAACGAAACCTCGCTGTCGCCACGGTGATCGGGCCGGCCGTCCTCGGACACGGGTTCGAGGCTAGCGACGGCCCGATCACCGGGGCCGGGGGGATTCAGAGATCGTCAGTTGGGTTAATACGCGAGCCAATAGGGCCGCGACGGGTGCACTTTCACCGAGCGTTCATCGGCTTGCCCTGGAAGGACCGACAATCGGGCGCGCGCCGGGTTCTGGCACCCACCGTGCACCAGCTTCTCGGTGCCGATCGTTGCGTTTTTCGCAAGGAATGGCACCGAGAATGCTCGAGGTTCGCGAAGTCCCGACAAATCGACCACGTTTCGGCCCGCCTGGTCGGGAGTTCCACCCGCACCCGTCACAGCCTGCCGTCCGCCCCGCCGCCTGCTCCGTCCAGAGCCAGCAGCTGCGATGTTGCAGCGGCCAGAGCACCGCGACGCCTATTGGCGCGCCCTCTGACACAAAGCTCGGCCGCTCCGTTTGTGTCAGCAAGAGTGGCCCCTACGGGCACATCGGCTGACGCAAACGAGTCGGCCCGTCTGGCGGCCCGGCACGCTCCACTTCCAGAGCAACGCAGCCGTGCTCACGTGTCGCTCGAACCCGCAGCACCACCTATTGCCGGACGCTCTTAATCCATCTCCGCCAAGGTTGCGGCGCACACGTCGTTCAGTGGGACGAACGCGTCGACTCCCTGGGATTCGAGTTCCGCGGTCCACGTGTCGGCGTCGACGACCTCATTGCTGAAGTCGACCAAGGTGTCGACGGCGGTTTGCACCTCGTCGGTCTCCAGGTCGAGATCCTCGAGGCCGTCGCGGACACCCTCGAGGAAGTCCTTGTAGTCATCGGAGATCTCGTCATCGACGGTCGGACCATCGGGACCTTCACCCTGGTCCTGGATGAACTCGCCAACGGCTTGGCAGTCGGCGACGACCTCGGGACTTGCGTCGCCGCCTGGCAACGTGGGGACAGGGCCCACGGTGTTCCCCGGCACGATGGTGCCGCTGCCTTCGACGGCGGCGACCGACGGGTCGCCGGTGCCGGCGGTGGTCGGCTCTGCGGCGGCAGCAGTCGCCGCGGGGGCGGCAGCGGTGGCCGGAGCGGCGATCGTCGCGGGCGCGGTGTCGCCGGACGCATCATCGTCGTCGTCGCCGCATGCGGCGGCAACCAGTGTCAGGGCGGCACAGGCGGCGAGCAGGCGCACCTTGTTCACGATGGGATCTCCTCGGGGGATGGGGGGTCTGAAAAATGCAATCGGCGGACGGTGGCAGACCGTCCGCCGATCGCAGCAACTATGACGAAGCTGTGAACGATTTGGTTCTCAGCTATCGACGGGTGGCGTCGTCACGTCCGCAACGTCGACGGAAGTGTCGTCGCCGCCACCGTCGTCGTCATCGTCTCCGCAAGCAGCCATAGTCAGCGCGAGCGCTGCGGCGGCTGCGATCGTGGCAAGCTTCTTCATCGGGAGGTTCCTCCTTGTTGTGGGCCTGGTCGTCGGCCTGACGGGTCAGTACCCGCACAGTAGCGCACACAACCGTTACATTCACGTCACAGAAAGCGCGCAGTCCCTGGATCAGGAGGCTGCCAGCCCAGCCAGCCGCCGGCCCGCCTCGTCGAGGACGTCGAGGCGCTTGCAGCAGGCGAAGCGTACGAGGTGGCGACCGTGCTCAGGTCGGGCGTAGAACACCTCGTTGGGGACCGCCACGACCCCGCATCGCTCCGGCAACGCCCGGCAGAACGCCATGCCGTCACCGGTGGCATCGACCGGGCGGATGTCCACGGTGATGAAGTACGTCGCCTCCGGGAGGTACGTCGTGAAGCCGGCGGAGCGGAGGCCGGCGGCGAGGTGGTCGCGCTTGGTGGTGAGATCCGCGGCGATCGCCGCGTAGAAGTCGTCGCCGAGGTCGAGACCGGCGGCGATCGCCGGCTGGAACGGCCCGGCGTTGACGTACGTGAGGAACTGCTTCGCCGTCCGGCCAGCGGCGACGAGTGGGCGCGGGCCACACATCCATCCCACCTTCCACCCGGTCGTGTTGAACGTCTTGCCGCCCGACGAGATCGTCAGTGTGCGTTCGGCCATTCCCGGCAGCGTCGCCATCGGGATGTGCACGGCGCCGGGGAACACGAGGTGCTCGTACACCTCGTCCGTGACGACGATCAGATCGTGCTCGATCGCCGTGTCGGCGATGAGGGTCAGTTCGTCGGCGTCGAACACCTTGCCCGTCGGGTTGTGCGGAGTGTTGAGCAGGATCAGCCGAGTTCGTGGCGAGACGGCGGCGCGCAGCTCGTCGGTGTCGAACCCGTAACGAGCGCCGTCCGGTCGGAGCAGCACGGGAACGGCGCGAGCACCGGCGAGGGCGATACAGGCCTGGTAGCTGTCGTACATCGGCTCGAAGACGATCACCTCGTCGCCGGCGTCGAGCATCCCGAGGAGGGCTCCGGCAAGTGCCTCGGTGGCACCCGCGGTGACGAGGATCTCGCCATCGGGATCGTGCTCGAGGCCGTAGAAGCGCTGCTGATGACGGGCGATGGCGGCGCGCAACTCCGGCGTGCCGGGCCCAGGTGGATACTGGTTGTGGCCGGAGCGGATCGCCTCGATCGCCGCGTCGAGGACGGCTTGCGGGCCATCGCTGTCGGGGAAGCCCTGGCCGAGGTTGATCGAGCCGGTGGCCACGGCGAGTGCCGACATCTCGGCGAAGATCGTCGTGCCGAAGCCACGCAACTTGGGAGTGAGCGGGTCGGCCGGCGAGCGTGTGGAAGCGTTGGAGTCGGCCGTCATTACACGCAACGCTCGGTGGCTAGGGCAGCGTCGGCGGCGTCGACGATTCCGGGATGGTCGTGTCCGGGCTCGTCGTGGAACTTGTGCTGGTCGACGTCGAGGTCGACGAGGAACTCGTCGAATCCGGCGGCGGACCGATCGGGATGAGGTCCGGGGGATCGCCGGGGTCGACGAACGTGGTGGTCGTCGTTTCCATCAGCGTGGTCGACGTCGACGTGGACGATGAGGACGTTGACGAGGTCGACCGAACACCCGGTGCAGTACTGGACGGTGGCGGAATGCACGTCGACGGCGAACTCGACGACGAGGACGGATCGGTGGTCGTGATCGGCACTGCGGCGGCATCGGATGCGAAAGCGCCAGCGAGCAGGGCAACGGCGGTGACAGCAAGCAACGCGAGCGGGGCCACAGAGCCGCCGTTGAGCCGTCGCTGCACGGCCAGGACCCCGATACCCGTGACGATCGCCAGGGCACCGATGAGCAGCGTCGCGCCGAACGAGCCACCCGAGTCGGGCAGGTTACAAACCAGGTCCATGGCGCCCGGGAGTCGCGGTCGGCAACGTAATGGCGCCGATTGTAACCGTGCCTGTCACGCGGCTGCGGCCGAATTGCAACGAGTTCGCAATCTGTTTTGGGTCGGACTCGGTCGCCTATTCGGCCCGTCGGCGCTCCTCCAGACGCCCGCTCCCGGCGTCGATTCCTGGCAGCTGCACGGCGACGTGCCCGAGGCTGCCGGCGGCGAGGTCGGCGACGATCGACTCCGCCTCCTCCCAGTTCGCCGCCCGCGGACCGTCGACGAGGTGGCGGTTGTACGGCTGGTCGAAGACGATCACCGTGTTGCCGAGTTGGCGCAACGCCGTGACGTTGTGCGGCGCGTCGTCGATGTAGGCGTCGGCCTGAACCTCCGGCTTGGCACCGAGGAAGCACAGATCGCGGTAGGGGATGCGGTGCTCGTCGAGCCACGCAGCCGTGTCGCCAACGGCCCGTTCGTGCGCCCAGTTGACGTACAGCCGGTGGGTGATGATGCGCAACCAGACACCGGCATCGGACAGCCGCCACAGGGCGTCGGCGGCGCCCTCGATCACGGGCATCGTGCGGATCATGTCGTACTCGGTGACGGCGAGCTTGTGCAGCTGGTCGTACTCGTCGGGAGCGAAGCCCCACTCGCGGAAGTCCCACGAGCGCTCCATCGGCATCGACTCGGGGTCGACGCCGCGCCGCTCGGCGACGATCTCGCGGAACCTTCTCGTGTGGTCGGCGACGACACCGTCGAGGTCGACCCCCAGCACGAACTGCTCCGGCATCTCTACCAGCCTGCCACGGCCGATCGCCCAAACACCGCGGGAACCAGCGGCGCTCTGCAAGAGTCAAAGGACGATGAACTTCAAGCGCACCCTGATGATCGCCGGTCTGACGGCCATCGTCGCCACGACCGCAGCGGCATGTGGCGACGATGACAACGCCGCCACTGCCACAACTGAGTCGACCGTGGCGGCGCTCGCCACGAGCCCCGAAACGACCGCCCCGACCTCCGACACCTCTGAACCCGACACCACCGAACCCGACACGGCTGCACCCGACACCACCGAAGCGGAGGCCACCGTGCCAGAGACCACCGGACCGCCGTCGAGCGCCGCCGGCGACTGCCCGGAGGAGCCGACCGAGGAGTCGGCCGACGAGTTGCTCGTCGGCCTGACCGAGGCGGAGGCGACCGAGGCCGCCGAGGCGTGCGGTTGGATCCTGCGCGTCGGGCGCGTCGACGGCCAGGACCGGCCGCTGACGCTCGACTTCCGGCCCAACCGCGTCACCGTCGAGCTCACCGACGGCGAGGTCACCGCGATCACCGGCATCGGCTGACAAGGTCGTCCTCCTAGGCTGCTCAAGGTGGCCGATCGTGATGACTGGCTAAACCTCGCCGGCGACATCGAACGGCTGCGCTCGACCACGTACGACGACATCACGATCGAGCCGCTGTACACCGCCGCCGACGCGGTCGCCGATCCCGGTCTGCCCGGCCGCCCGCCGTACGTGCGCGGCCGTACCGCCACGGCGACTCGTGACGGTTGGGACGTCCGTCAGGTCGTCGACGGCGGCATTCCCGGCCGAGCCGTCGAGGAGCTGGAGCGGGGAGCAACCTCGGTGTGGGTCGAGCTACGTCATCTCGCCGCCCTCGACGAGGTCGCGTTCGCCGCGGCCGTCACGGCGGCTCTCGACGGCGTGATGTTGGACGTCGCCTCCGTCGTGTTCGCCGCCGGCGCACGCTGGCCTGCCGCCGCGGCCGTGCTCGCCGACCGGTGGGTGTCCGACGGTGTGACTCCAGTTGGCGGATCACTCGGCGCCGACCCGTTCGGCGCCTGGGCCTCCGACCGCACCAACGTCGACCTCGACCGCGACCTCGCCGCCGCCAATGATTGGGCAGCACGATTGACGGTGGATGCCCCGGCCGTACGCGCGATCACGATCGACGGCACCCGCTATCACGACGCCGGGGCGTCCGAGGGGCAAGAGCTCGGCTTCACGATCGCCGCCGCCGTGGCCACGATCGCGGAACTCGCCGTCGATCCCTTCGCCACGATCGAGTTGCGTTTGGCCGCGACCGCCGATCAGTTCCTGACGATCGCCAAGTTCCGCGCCGCCCGTCGCCTGTGGGCTCGAGTCGCAGAAGTCGTCGGCGACCCAGAGGGTGCCGGCCGCACCCCACTGCACGCCGTCGCGTCAACGGCGGGGATGACGCGCTACGCCCCGTCGGTGAACATGCTGCGCGCCACGATCGCCTGCTTCGCCGCGGCTGTGGGGAGCGCTGATGCGATCACCGTGCTCCCCCACGACGCCTTGTCCGACGCCGTGCCGAGTGAGCACGGCCGGCGCCTTGCCCGCAACACACAGTCGGTGCTGGCGCTGGAGTCTCACGTCGCCCGCGTCATCGACCCGGCGGGCGGATCGTGGTACGTCGAACGGATCACCGACGAACTGGCAACCGCCGCCTGGTCGGCCTTCCAGGAAGTCGAGGCCGCCGGAGGGTTCCGCGCCGCCGTCGAAGCCGACCTGCTGAACGAGCGCATCGACGCCGTGCGTGCCAGGCGTGACGCCGACATTGACCATCGGCGGGCGCCGCTCACCGGGCTCAGCGAATTCCCGGACCTGGCTGAACCGGAGCCGGTGCCGACACCCGGGCCGGCCGGCAGGCACCCCACGAACGGCAGCCTCGGGCGACATCGCTGGCCGGAGCGCTTCGAGACGCTTCGCCAACGCGTGGACCGTCACGCCGCCGCGACCGGCCGCCGACCAGCGGTGTACCTCGCCACTGTCGGGACACCGGCCGAGTTCACCGCCGCGGCAACGTTCGCCAAGGGCTTCTTCGGGATCGCCGGGCTCGACACCGACACGGGAACCGGTGCGGCCGCCGGGTTTGCCGACGCCGGTGCCGACGTCGCCTGCGTGTGCGCAGCTCGGCCTGATGATGCCACCTCAGCGGTCGAGGAGCTGGCCGCAGCCGGCGCCCGGCGTACCTACGTCGTCGGGCACGATCCGCTCGTCGCCGGCGCCGATGCGCACGCCGCCCTCACCGATCTCCTCGACGTCCTGGGCGTCGAATGATGAAGGTCCCCAACTTCGCCGAGATCCCTCTGCGCAGTGATGACGTTTCGGCCGCCTTCGACACAGCGCAACCGCGTGCTGCAGATGGCGACGGCGCCTCGATCCCCTGGACGACTCCAGAGGGCATTGACGTCGCCGCCTTGTACACCGCCGCCGATCTCGACGGCATCGACGTTCTCGACACCTACCCAGGCATCGCTCCGTTCCTGCGCGGCCCGTATCCGACGATGTACGTGACCCAGCCGTGGACGATCCGTCAATACGCCGGGTTCTCCACGGCGCAAGAGTCGAATGCCTTTTATCGTCGCAACCTCGCGGCTGGGCAGAAGGGCCTGTCCGTCGCCTTCGACCTGCCGACCCACCGTGGCTACGACAGCGACCACCCACGCGTCGCCGGTGACGTCGGGATGGCCGGCGTGGCGATCGACTCGATCCTCGACATGCGCCAGCTGTTCGACCACATTCCGCTCGACCGGATCAGCGTGTCGATGACGATGAACGGCGCCGTCCTCCCGGTGATGGCCCTCTACGTGGTGGCAGCCGAGGAGCAGGGGGTGCCAGCAGCGAGGCTCGCCGGGACGATCCAGAACGACATCCTCAAGGAGTTCATGGTCCGGAACACGTACATCTACCCACCGGCCCCGTCGATGGCGATCGTCTCGGACATCTTCTCCTACACCGCCGCCGCGATGCCGAGGTTCAACTCGATCTCGATCTCCGGCTACCACATGCAGGAGGCCGGGGCGACCGCCGACCTCGAGCTCGCCTACACCCTCGCCGATGGCGTCGAGTACGTCCGCACCGGCCTGGCAGCGGGCCTCGACATCGATTCGTTCGCGCCGCGTCTGTCGTTCTTCTTCGCCATCGGCATGAACTTCTTCATGGAGGTCGCCAAGCTCCGCGCTGCCCGCCTGTTGTGGGCGACCCTCCTGAAGCAGTTCGACCCCCGGGCCGACAAGTCGCTCGCCCTGCGCACCCATTGCCAGACGTCGGGCTGGTCGCTGACCGCCCAGGACGTGTTCAACAACGTCGTGCGCACGTGCGTGGAGGCGATGGCGGCAACCCAGGGTCACACCCAGTCGCTGCACACCAACGCCCTCGACGAGGCCCTCGCCCTGCCGACGGACTTCTCGGCCCGCATCGCCCGTAACACCCAGCTCGTGCTCCAACACGAGTCGGGCACGTGCCGGGTGATCGATCCGTGGGGCGGCAGCTACTACGTCGAGCGGCTGACCAGCGATCTCGCCGCCAGGGCGTGGGCACACATCAGCGAGGTCGAGGACGCCGGCGGCATGACGAAGGCGATCGAGGCCGGGATTCCCAAGCTGCGCATCGAGGAGGCGGCGGCGCGAACGCAGGCGCGCATCGACTCCGGCCGCCAACCGGTGGTCGGCGTCAATGTCTTCCGACCCGACGTCGCCGACGACATCGAGGTGCTCAAGGTCGACAACACGGCGGTGCGCGCCGAGCAGCTCGCCAAGCTCGACCGGCTGCGCGCCGAGCGCGATCAGCCGGCGTGCGACGAGGCGCTCGCTCAGCTCACTGCAGCGGCTCGCCTCGTCGCCGACGGTGCACGCCGTGATCCGGGTGAGAACCTCCTCGCCCTGTCGATCGCCGCCGCTCGGGCGCACGCCACGGTGGGCGAGATCACCTCGGCGATGGAGACGGTGTTCGGACGGCACACGGCCTCGATCCGTACGATTAGCGGCGTGTACCGCAAGGAGGTCGGGGACACTGCCGACGTCGCGAAGGTGCGCGCCCTCGTCGAGCAGTTCGCCCTCGACCATGGGCGGCAACCGAGGATCCTCGTCGCCAAGATTGGCCAGGACGGTCACGACCGCGGCCAGAAGGTCATCGCCACGGCGTTCGCCGACCTCGGCTTCGACGTCGACGTCGGCCCGCTGTTCCAGACGCCTACCGAAGTCGCTCGCCAGGCTGTCGAGGCCGACGTGCACGTCGTCGGTGTGTCGACGCTTGCGGCCGGCCACCTGACGCTGGTGCCCGAGCTCAAGGCGGCGCTGACCGAGCGTGGGCGCGGCGACATCCTCGTCGTTGTCGGTGGGGTGATCCCGCCGCAGGACGTCGACAAGTTACGCGAGGCGGGGGCGGCGGCGATCTTTCCGCCCGGCACGATCATCGCCGCAGCTGCCCTCGACGTCCTCGAACAGCTCGCGTAACTCCGTGCCGCCGAGTCCGACCAACCGATGGGTGAATTCATGACGGAACGGTCAGGAGAACACCCATCGGTCGACGAGTACGTGGATGGCGTGCTCGGTGCCGATCGATCAACGCTTGGGCGGGCGATCACGCTTGTCGAGTCGACGAGGCCGGATCACCAAGCGCAGGCCGAGGCGTTGCTCACCCGCCTACTCCCCCACTCCGGCGGCGCCCATCGCGTCGGAGTGAGCGGAGTTCCCGGGTCCGGCAAGTCGACGTTCATCGACGCCGTGGGCACACGCCTGATCGAGAGTGGCCACCGCGTCGCTGTGCTAGCAGTCGACCCGTCATCGTCGCGCACGGGCGGCAGCATCCTCGGCGACAAGACGAGGATGGCCCGTCTCGCCGGCACGGACGCCGCCTTCATCCGCCCCTCACCGACGTCCGGCCGGCTCGGCGGCGTCACGCGGGCGACACGCGAGGCGATCCTCGTCGTGGAGGCGGCTGGCTTCGACGTCGTATTCGTCGAGACGGTCGGTGTCGGACAGTCGGAAACCGCCGTCGCCGGCATGGTCGACACATTCCTGCTGCTGATGCTCGCTCGCACCGGCGACTCACTGCAGGGCATCAAGAAGGGCGTGCTCGAGCTCGCCGACGTGATCGCCGTGAACAAGGCCGACGGCGACCGTACGACCGAAGCTGCCGCGGCTGCCAAGGAGCTCGCCGCCGCCCTGCACTTCGTGGCGCCCTCACCGTACGGCTGGGACCCACCAGTCCTGACGTGCAGCGCTCTCGAGGGCGACGGGCTCGACGAGGTATGGCGTCAGGTCAACGCCCATCGGACGTACCTCGACCACCGCGGGTCACTGCTTGCCCACCGCCGCGAGCAGGATGTCCAATCGATGTGGTCGGCGATCGACGACTACCTGCTCACCCGCTTTCGTGCTGCCCCAGCAGTCCGCCAGCACAGTGCCGAGCTCGAGGCAGCCGTGCGCGAAGGATCGATGACGGCGACGGCGGCGGCTCGCCAACTGCTCGATGCGGCCGAGTGACACGACCGATGGGTGTTCTCATGACGATTCGGTCATGAAAACACCCAACGGTTGGGGCGGCGTCAGTCGGCGCGGCGGTCGGTTAGGCGGTCGACGGGCGACTGCCCGGAGTCGACCTCGTCGTAAGTCCAGTCCGGCTGCTTGCTCGCGAACTCCTCGTCGTAGATCGCCTTGCCGTCGTCGATGTCGACGAGCTCGGCGACGAGCAGCGGGCCGGCCGGTTCAACCTCGTCGGCACTGATCGGCGGTCGCGGCCGTTGCGCGGCGAGGGCCACGAGACTGCCGACGGCACTCTGCTGCTGGGCGGCGAGGGCGCAACGCGCGCCATCGGCGACCGTGCTGAGCAGGTCGGAGATCGCCGCCGCGTCGCCCGACTTGCCGGACCCAGCGCACAACGCCGTCAGTCGTTCCGCGAGTGCGAGGCCGTCGCGCTTGCACGGCGTGCACTGCCCACATGACTCGATGCCGAGGAAGTGGGCCACTCCGGCGGCGGCAGCGAGCAAGTCGTCGTCATCGGTGAGCACGATCACCCCGGCCGAGCCGAGTCCGCTGCCGGCGTCACGCATCGCTTCGTACGTCAGCGGCGTGTCGAGTTGGTCGCCCGTGAGCACAGCGTTGGCGACGCCCATCAGAACGGCCGACACCCGGCGCCCAACGTCAACCCCGCCGCCGATCGTCTCGATGGCGACACGCAACGGCGTGCCCATCGGGATCTCGGCGACACCAGCTCGCGTCGTCGAACCGCTGACCGTGCACACGATCGTGCCCGGCGAATCGTCGGTGCCGAGTGAGCGGAACCACTCAGCGCCATTGGCGACGATCGCCGGCACATTGGCGATCGTCTCGACATTGTTGACCAGCGCCGGCGGTGCGTCGGTGGCCCCGGCCATCAGCACCGGGGCAGCGAGCCCGCTCTCACTGTCGGCGTCGTCGGCACCTTCGACGAGCTCGGTGGCGCCGCGGCGCCACGGCGGAGCGATGCGTGGGAACGGTGGCCGCCCGGCGACGGCTTCGAGCAGGCCAGTCTCCTCGCCGTAGAGGTACTCCCGCGGTCCCTGGAACACCGAGAGCACGCCACGGTCGACCCACCCCGCGACTTCCATCTCGGTGATCGCAGCTTCAACCCGTTCCACCTCGCGGGCGAACGTCGACTTGAGGGCGATGATGGCGGTCGGCGCGCCGACAGCACGGGCGGCGATCACCGCTCCCTCGAGAACGGCGTAGGGGTTGGCGCGCAGGATCGCCCGGTCCTTGAAGGTTCCCGGCTCGCCCTCGGCGCCGTTGACGACGACGGTGGTTGGCAGGGCCTCGGAGGCGAGGCCGGCGACTGTCGTCCATTTGGCGCCGGTCGGGAAGCCAGCCCCGCCGCGTCCGCGCAACCCGGACTGTGTCACGACATCGATCAGTGCCGCGGCGTCGAGGTCGAGGGCGACACGGCGGCCGGCACCGCCGCCGGCGGCGACGTAGTCGTCGAGGCGGCGGTGCACGCCGATCGGTAGCACCCGGTGCACGACCGCGTCAGGAGCCGAGGCCGGTGCGCGCTGGTCCATCGACCTCGCGGTACCCCCGCACCCGATCGAGTAGACCCGCCGGCCGCCAGGCCAGCAGGCGTTCCACTGGCAGCATCGAGGCGAAGGCCACGCCGACCAGCGGATACGGGAACAGCACGGCCATCAGGGCGAGGACGGCGAGGTGGAACGTCCAGGCCAGGGCAACCCATGTGTACGCCCAACGGCGCCCGAGCAGAGCGAGAGGGGCGCCGAGCTCGACGACGAGGGTGATCCAGGCACCGAGCTGGAAGATCATCGGATGGCCGACGGCGAACGGGGCGAACGGCGACCAGGCGTCGCCGAGCAGGCGCTTGCGCAGGTTGTCGTGAGCGACGAGGCGCAGGAGGCCGTCCCCGTCGAGCCAGTCGAGGCCACCGCCGAAGCGCAGCTTGGCGACGCCGGCGACGAAGTAGGTGGCCACCGTGACGGCGCTCATCACCTTCAACGGCCAGCCGGTTGTCGCCGACGCGCCTCGTCCCGACGGCGCGGCGGCGAGGACGAGGAGGTGCAGGACGACGAGGTGCTCGGTGTGCAGGATCTGCCCCCACGAGGCACCGAGCGACGTGAGCCAGAGGAAGCCGACGGCGAACACCGGGGCGCTCAGCGGCCAGGCAACGTCCCCGAGGGCGGCGATCCCGGCGACGACGGTGGCGACGACGATGACGATGAGAGTGGTAGTGCTCTGGGTGCCGATCCAGTTGACGATCCCGACCGGTTCCCTCCTCTCCGACGGAAGTCGAGAGAGGTCCAGCCAGTGGCTCGTCCGCACTGCGATCCAGACGAGGGCGTAGCCGATCGTCAACAGTCGCACGGCGTTGAGCCGTCCCGAAGGTGCAGGCGCCATCAACCAGGTCACGCGGGCACCTCGCAACGGGCGTGAACTCGCCGATCCACCGGCACGGGGTCGTCGTCATCCAGGGACGTGACGACGTCGAAGCGCTCGCGCACGACGATGACTTCGGTCGTGTCATCGTGGCCCGATTCGGCGACGCGCCTTGCGATCTCGGTGCACAACTCATCTGCCGACCCGGCGCGGATCGCGTCGACGATCGTCTGGGCGGCGTGGATCACCTCGACCGTCCCGCCGGTCAGCTCGGGTGAGAGGACGTGCTCGGTGCCGTCCGTCGCCACTCCGATCGCCCGCTCGATCGACGTGACCTGCGACCGCCTGGCCGTGAACATCGGATAGTTCGACAGCGGCAGGCTGTCCGCTCCGAGGTCACGGCTAAGGGGGACGAGCACGGCGCCGACGGCAACGAGTCCGACAATCGCAGCACGCAACTGTTCGGCGCGTGGCCCCTTCACCCTGGGCACCGCCCAGACCCTGGATGTGGGGACTCCTCGGGTTCGTGTGGGTTCAACCGAGGCTCCGGCGAGCGCGCTGGCCCTGGAAGGCAGCGGTTTCCAGCCGCCGCGACGGGTGACCGAGGACTGATGTCGCCGAGCGGCCAGATCTGGCCGCATTGCGCGGGAAGAATCCGAAGTGCCGACTGAAACAACCGTTTCGTGCCTGCTGCGTCGGCACTTCTCGCCAAGGGAGACCCTGGATCTGCGGCATCGACGCCACGTTACGGCTCGGCCACGCTTGTACTCTCGGCCGAATGTCCGAGCCGGCGGTGCCACCGCCTCGACGCCGTCGGACCGTCGGCCGGGTCGTCGCCGGCGGCGTGCTGTCGTGGGTGCTCGTGCTCGGCGGGCTACGCGCCTTCGTCGTCCAGGCCGAGCAGTGCGGCGATCCAACGGCTGAGGAGTTGCGCGTCTCCGCCGATGCCACGGTCGGATGGTTCGTCCGCAACCAGCGTGACGACGGAGCGTGGCTGTACCGCTACGACCGCGACACCGACAGCGACGTCGGCGGCTACAACATCACCCGCCACGCCGGCGTGACGATGAGCCTCGAGCAGGCCGCCGGCGCCGGGCTGGCGGAATCGGAGGCGGCGGCGGCATCGGCCGAGCGAGGCATCGTGTGGGCGCTCGACCGCATGTACACCGGGCCTGGGTGGAGCGCGTTCGCCGGCGAGGGCGACGGATCGTTTGGCAGCGGGGCGAGTGCCCTGCTCGCCGCCGCCCTCGCGCTGCGCCGCGAGCGGACGGGCGACGAGAGTTACGACGAGGCGCTCGGTGAGCTCGGGGCGTTCCTGGTGGCGATGACCAACGAGCGTGGCCAGGTCTACGGGCGCTACGACCCGGAGGCCGAAGCGGCGGTGCCGGAGAGCTGGAGCAAGTACTTCACGGGAGAGGCGTTCTGGGCGTTGACGTTGCTCCACCGCGCGTTCCCGGACGGTGGCTACGGCGAGACGGCCGAGCGCATCGCCCACTACATCGCCATGGAGCGGCGCGAGGTCGAGGGTTTCCAGCCCGACGTTCCCGACCACTGGGCGGCGTACGGGTTCGCCGTGATGACGACGTGGCCGGGTTGGCAACTGCCCGACGACTACCTCCCGTTCGTGCGACGCCAGGCCGGGTTGCAGAGCCTGCAGATCCGCTACGAGTCGCAGCGCACGAACAGCCTGTTCTCGTACCGGACGCGGGGTCGTCAGACGCTCGGCGCCGGGCTCGGCACGATCGGCGAGGCGCTGTCGAACTGGGAGATCGTCGCAGCTGCCACTCCCGCGCTGTCAGACATCGAGGAGCCGCTCGCCGAGCGGGCGGTGTGTGTCGGAGGAGTGCTCGTCGATCGGCAGAGCGGTCCCGACGACGTGGCCGACGACGATGACGACTCGGTCGTGCTGGGCGCGTGGTTCCAGTTCGACGTCACGCAGATGGACGACCAGCAGCACGCGCTTATCTGCGTTGCTCGGGGCCGCCGAGCTGACCGAGGAACACTCGTGAACTGGATCATCGCGGTCGCCGCCGTGATCACAGCGCTCGACGTTCCCCAGCGGACCCGGCTGCTACGTCATGCATCGGCGACGCAACGTTTGGTGGTTGGCATCGGGCTCGAGGCTGTCGCGGTCGGCCTCGCGTTTCTTGCCACGCCGCTGCTCGACGCCCTCGACATCAGCTCGCCGACGATGGAGGTTGGCGCTGGCTTGGTGCTCGCCGTGTGGTCGGCGGTGGCGTTGGTGCGCTGGGACGACGAGCCGGCTCCGGACGCCGTAGCCGGCGGCCTACTACCACTGCTGTTCCCGATCGTGCTCACTCCGGTGGTCGGCGTCACCGTCGTCGCCGTCGCCGCCCGCAACGGCTGGTGGCTGCCGGTGCTGGCGACCGCCGTCGGCGCGGTCCCGATCGCCGTTGCCTCCGTCGGGGCGACGTTCGCCCACAGGCAGTTGCGATTACTGTCGGGGGCGGTCGGTGCGGTGGTGGGCGTGGTGATGATCGTTGACGGCGCCCTCGCCGTCTGAGTCCCAATTCGAACGGAGCGCGAGTCATGGCCTCGAAGTCACGCCGCTGGAGCCTCGCCGTTGGAACGGTCGCCGTAGGGATGGGTGCCGTTGTCCCATCCGTCGCCCAGGCGTCCGTCGTCGTTGTCGATGATGACGACCCGATCGTCACCATCGTTGACGAGGGCGATCCGAACCACCGGGTGCTGCTCGGCGCGACCGGCAGTGGCGGGCACGAACGCAACGAGCACCAGCAATTACGACACGGAGATCGCGGTGTCGGGCCAGGGAATCCCCATCGCTCTCGATGTCGAAGCAATCGTTGACATGGCGCGCACCACCGAGGTGCTCACCGTCGAGACCGACGGGGCGTACACGACGCGCGAGACGTTCACGTCGTTCAATCTCACGATGGCGTCGGCGGAAGGGGGCGACCCGGACGACCTCGGCCTCGACGGATCCGCCACGAGGGACTTCGCCCCGCTCGTCGACATCCCGCTGATCATCGAGCACGGTTCGCACGGAGGTTTGCTGAGTGTCGAACCCGACGACGGTGCGACATTCACGCCGGAGCAGTCTGAGCTGGCCGACGAGCTCGTCGAGGGTGGCTTCGGCATCGAACCGTTCGTCGCGACCCCGCCCACACCCGTCGGGCAGGGCGCCGTGTGGACGGTCGCCGATCCTGAGAGCGCGGGAAACCTGGGGGTCCCGTTGACCCTGCAGTTCACGCTCGTCAGTCTCAAGGGCGATGACTACACGATTGAGATCGGGGTTGAAGGCGACGCCCTCGAGCAACTCGCGGCCGAGTCTCCGGACACCGAGGTCACCGGCAACCTGACACTGACCGGCACACTCACCGGCAGCGCCGCCAACATTCTCGACCAGCAGCTGACGATGGAGATGGTCATGGACATCGCCGCTACCGAGGATGATGCGACGGTCGACCTCGACGCCCGAATCAGCATCGACCACACCTCGACCCCCAGCTGACTCACCCCGTCTCCGTCCGAGTGTTTCGTGTCATCGGAGTGTTTCGTGCCGACCTGTCCGTCACGAAACACTCCGATGGAGCCTTCTGTCAGACTCTCGGCCGATGATTGAGCGACAGGTCGACCTCACCACGCCGGACGGGACGATGCCGACGTTCCTGTTCCACCCCGAGCACGACGGACCGCACCCGGTCGTGCTCTACCTGATGGACGCCCCGGGGATCCGCCCGGCGCTGCGCGACATGGCCTCACGTCTGGCGACCGCCGGGTACTACGTGATGCTGCCGTACCTCTATTACCGGGGTGGGCCGTATCGCGAGTTCGGGTTGAGCGACGAGGACATGCACGCCCGCCAGGAGCTGATGGGCACGATCACCCCGACGAACATCGTCGGCGACGCCGAGGCGCTGCTGACCCACGCTTCGAGTGATCCGGCGGCCCGTGACGGCAACGTTGGCGCGGTCGGGTTCTGCATGAGCGGCGGACTGGCAGTGTCCGTAGCTCGGGCGTTCCCCGATCGAGTCGCGGCGGCGGCGTCGATCCACGGCGCCTGGCTCGTACGCGACACCGACGACTCGCCGCACCGCGACCTCGACAAGGTGCGTGCTGAGCTGTACTTCGCCTGGTGCGACAACGATGCCACTGCCCTGCCAGAGACGATCCCGGTGATGCGCGAGGCGCTCGACAAGGCGGCAGTCAGTTACACCATCGACTTCATCGATTACGCGGTCCATGGTTTCGCCCCGCCCGGGACCGAGCGCTACAACCGCCAGGCATCCGAGTTGCACTGGGAGCGCGTCCACTCCCTGTTGCGCCGCAGTCTCTAGTCAACCCGACTGCCGATATCGAGATCGATCGTCGATGGAAGCTCCGGCCCGTCCCAGGCGTCAGGGACGAAGCGGGCCGAGAGCTGCAGCTCGCCCCGAGGGCAGCGACGTAGCGCCGCACGGTCGAAATTCGCGTGTCGGCCCGGCGCTCGATCTTCGACACATCGGATTGGCCGATGCCCAGAGCTTGTGCGACCTCGTCCTGGGAGCGGCCGCGCCACCGGCGCGATGTCGCTGGCCGAGCGCTCCTGAAAGTGAGCCGCGGCGGCGACTACGTCGGCGAAGTCAGGCTCCTCGGGCACTGGCACTGGCACTGGGCGAAGACAATCGCACTAGTGCTTATTCGCACTATGTCTTGCCGGTCGGGTCAGGTGGCGCTGCGCCGCCGCCCCACCAGGACGAGCATCCAGCCGGTGGAGATTGCGAGGGCGGCCGCAATGAGCTGCGCCGGTAGACCGCTCGCCCCGGTGTCCGCCAATGCTGTTACGGGCAACGTCGTGGTAGTCGGTTCCACCTGTTCGGGAGACTGGAACCCAAGGATCTCCACCTCTGCCGGATCACTGGCCTGGAACGCCTGTGGCGCCTCTCCTACCGTGCGCACGGTCACGGTCGCGTTGTTGACGATCGTGGTCCCAGCATCGGCCGCAGTCGCCACGTAACTCACTGGCAGCCCGAGATCCGTGCTGCACAACGCCTCGCCAGGCTCGACGATCGTCTGCTCCTGCGGGACCTCGAGCACGCCAAACCTGTCGTCGACCACCCTGACGACCTCGAGCTCGACGTCGCTGGTGTTCTCTCCGCAATACGTGTAGTCGATCGTGTCGCCGACCTCGGCGACGTCGACGCTCGGATCGTTGGTGAACGTGAACGCGATGTCCGGCGGAGCCGCCGGACCCGTGCACGCACCAACGGTGACTGTGGCGCTGAGATCGGACGTGCCGCCATTGCCGAGGCTGAACCCGACATCGACAGTCACCGTCTCGGTGATCTCCTGGTCCTCAGCCGGGCCCGCGATGACCTCAGTGGCGGTCGACGTCCCGTTCGCGGGTACGGGGTTCGGATCGAACGTCAGCCCGCGCGTGTCACCGCTGATGTTGGTTGCCGACCCCGTGTTGTTGCGGACCAGCCACGTCAGTGTGGTCTCCCCCGCCTCGACGCTGCACACTGCGTTGCCTACAAGCGCCGCCGGCGGCGGCGTCGGCCCGTCGGGATCAGTCGTCGCCGGCGCCGAGGTCGTGGTCGGTGAGACGGACGTTGTTGTCGTCGAACTCGACGTCGTCGAGCTGGTGGTCGTCGCAAGTGCCTCCGTCGTGTCGGGAGCCGTCGTGTCGGGAGCCGACGTGTCCGGAGCCGACGTGTCCGGAGCCGACGTGTCCGGAGCCGACGTGTCCGGAGCCGACGTGTCCGGAGCCGACGTATCCGGAGCCGACGTATCCGGAGCCGACGTATCCGGAGCCGACGTATCCGGAGCCGACGTGTCCGGAGCCGACGTGTCCGGAGCCGACGTGTCCGGAGCCGACGTATCCGGAGCCGACGTGTCCGGAGCCGACGTGTCCGGAGCCGACGTGTCCGGAGCCGACGTGGCAGGAGCCGACGTCGGCGCAGTCGGCTCCGGCAGACAATCGTCAGGCACCGTCACCTGCTCCGACACACCCGGATCGTTCTCGGTCACCGTTCCCGACGAGTAGTCCCAGAAGATCGTCGTGACCACGAAGTCGACCGTCGAGCCCGGCTCCGCCGGCCACGTAAACGTGTCCGTCCAATCCATCCCGGCATCGATGTAAGGCATCGAACCCACCTGACCATTGACCGTGAAGTTCAGCGCCACAAAGTTGAGGTCGGCAGGCGGATCCACCACCGTCACCACGAAACTCGTCGAACCTGGCTCACACGTCCCCGAACCCACCACCGTCAACGACGGCTCGGTCGGCGGCGGCCCCGGCTCCGTCGTCGGCGTCGTCGGCTCCGGCAGACAATCGTCAGGCACCGTCACCTGCTCCGACACACCCGGATTGTCTTCAGTCACCGTTCCCGACGAGTAGTCCCAGAAGATCGTCGTGACCACGAAGTCGACCGTCGAACCCGGCTCCGCCGGCCACGTAAACGTGTCCGTCCAACCCATCCCGGCATCGATGTAAGGCATCGAGCCCACCTGACCATTGACCGTGAAGTTCAGCGCCACAAAGAGAAGATCGGCAGGCGGATCCACCACCGTCACCACGAAACTCGCCGAACCCGGCTCACACGTCCCCGAACCCACCACCGTCAACGACGGCTCGGTCGCCAGCGGCACGTCGTCTCCGTCGTCGTGTCCGGCGCAGTCGTCTCCGTCGTCGTGTCCGGCGCAGTCGTCTCCGTCGTCGTGTCCGGCGCAGTCGTCTCCGTCGTCGTGTCCGGCGCAGTCGTCTCCGTCGTCGTGTCCGGCGCAGTCGTCTCCGTCGTCGTGTCCGGCGCAGTCGGCTCCGTCGGCGGCACCGTCGGCTCGGTCGGCGGCACCGTCGGCTCGGTCGGAGTCGGGGGGTCGCCACGACAGTTCCCGGCGATCCAATCCTGCAGCTCGTCGTCGATCTCCGCGTTCCAGTTGCGCCCGTCGGAGTCCCACGGACCCGGCGGGATGACATCGCGTCCGTCCTGGTGGTCATCGCGGTTGTGACCGCTGCCTTCGACGAGTGCGGACGCCGAATCCTGCAACCCGACGTATCCGCCCCCCTGGTTCGCGTGGCAGATGTCGACCTTCACCTGGGGCTGGGCCACGAGGACCGGCACGTCGACCGCGGTGTCAGCAGCTTGCTGGTAGACGCGTCGCTCGGTTTCCTGGGTCTGTACGGTCACGATCGCTTCGTTGTAGATCGGCGCGCCTGCGTCGTCCGCCTGCACCTCGTAGGTGATCGAGGGACCGATGTCGGTGTTGCACACCGTCTCGCCGGGACCGACGACCAGTTGACCTTCGGCGACAACGCCGAGGCGGTCGTCGGCAAAGCGCACGACCTCCAGCGGGATCGTGCTGTTGTTCTGCCCGCAATAGACGTACTCGATCGTGTCGCCCACTGCCGCAGTCGTCGCGCTTGGCGTCTTCGTGAACGTGAAGGACACCTCAGGTGGCAGCGCTGGGCCTTGGCACACGTTTGCGAAGACCAGGTCGGTCAACGGAACCTGCTGGCCATCGATCTCGACCGTCAACGTGCTCGTCACCTGCTGATCGGATGCTGGGCCGTCGAGAACCCTGGTCGCCGTGGCCGAAGCGCCCGGGGGCACTGGGTTGGGCTCCAGTGACACGCCCTCGGAACTCGAGACGATCGGCAGTGGCGTTGTGCCCGTGTTGGTGACGCGCCACGTCACCGTCGTCTGTGCTGTCGCTGGATTGCATTCGGCGTTGGCCGAATAGACAGGCGGAGAGGCGGTGGCGGCGGGCGCCGCTGTAGTGGTCGCGAGAGCGGTCGTCGTCGTTTCCGCGGTCGTCGGCGCGATCGCCGTTGCCGCTGTCGTCGAAGGCTCGGTCGGCTCGGCTGCGGTCGTTGGCGCGGCCGTTGGTGCGGGCGGCTCGGCCGGTTCAGGGGTTGGCGCGAGCGTCGTCGTCGGTTCTGGCTCGGCCGGCGGTGTCGTCGCCACTGCCAGCCCTGAGACGGTCCAAACGGCGACAGTCGCGATGACGATCGCGCCGAGTGTGCGTCGACGGAGCATCCTGGGCCCTGCCCGGTCGCTTCCGTTGATCCGACGCGAACCGTTCCGAGCCATAGTCGCGCTCCGCTCTCCCGTGAACGCCCGCTCTTGGACGCTCGGGCGGACGTTAGCCGGTTCTCACCGATGCTCGATCAAGTTCCGCCAGCCCACGACCACGGGTAGTCCGGGTCACTGACGTCGCGCGCCGCTTGCGTGAGACCCAACGGTGCGAACGTGTCGAGCATCACCGCGAGCTCGCTCGTGCGGTCTTGCGACTCGCTGCGCTCTCGGCTGCCAGGTTGCGGGCCGTGGATGAAGCCGGCGGGGTGAAGGCTGATCGACCCGACGCCGATGCCCGAGCCGGCTCGGCTCATGAAGTCGCCGTCGGAGTAGAACAGCACCTCGTCGGAGTCGACGTTGGAGTGGTGGTACGGCACCTTCACGGCGTTGGGGTCGAAGTCGTAATACCGCGGCACGAACGAGCAGACGACGAAACCGGTGCCGGCGAACGTCTGGTGCACGGGTGGAGGCTGGTGGAAGCGCCCGACGATCGGTTCGAAGTCGTGAATGCTCAACGCCCACGGATAGACGTATCCATCCCATCCGACGACGTCGAACGGGTGGTCACGGTGGACATGACGAGCGAACCCGGCGCGGGTGCGCACGAGCACCTCGACGTCCTGGCCCTCGACGAGCAGCGGGCCGTCGGGGCCGCGTACGTCTCGCTCGGAGTACGGCGAGCCGTCGGCGATCTGACCGGTCGCCGTGAGGTACTTGGCCGGGATGTGGATGTGACTGCGCGACGACAGGACGAGCAGCTCGACAGCCCCGGCGTCCGCTCCGACGACCCAGCGATGTGTCACGCCGGTCGGCACGACGACATAGTCACCGGCCGCCACCGTCAGGCTGCCGAACACGCTCTCCAACGTGGCGCTGCCCGACTGCACGTACACCAGCTCGTCGCCGACGGCGTTGCGGTACAGCGGGCTCGTCGTCGTGGCCGTGACGTACAGCAGCTGGACGTCGTCGTTGCCGAGCAACGCGGTCCGGGCCGTGACTGCGTCGCCCGGCGCGGTCGACAGTTTCGTCGTCTGCAGGTGATGCGGGGCGACCGGCTGGTTCGCCGTGAACTCAGGCAGATCGATGCCGGCGTCGTCGATGCTCACGAGGGCGCTCGGCGAGTGGCGGTGGTAGAGCAAGCTCGACGGGCCGGAGAAGCCTTCCTCCCCCACCATCTCCTCGGCGGCGACGGCACCGTCGACTCGGTGCAGCGAGTGGCGCTTACGGGGGATGTCGCCGACCGTGCGGTAATACGTCATGACATGACCTCCGTGAGGTTCATTCCCGTTCCGGTGTCGCGACAATCGTCCCGGTTGCCTCACCGAAACCGATCCGCGGCTGGTCACCGCCACCGCACCAGCCGCGAAGCGTGACCGTGTCGTCGTCCTCGAGGAACGTGCGCGTCGATCCGTCGGCAAGCGTGAGCGGCTCGGCGCCGCGCCAAGTGAGCTCGATCAGGCTTCCCCGTTCGCCGGGCGTCGGCCCGCTCGCAGTCCCCGAGCCATACAGATCGCCGGCGCTCGTCGGCGCCCCGTTGACGGTGAGGTGGGCGAGCTGCTGGGCGAAGGTCCAGTACATCTCCCGAAAGTTCGTCGCCGTGATCTGCTCGCCGTTGAGCTCGACGGTGAGGTTGAGGTCGAGCCCCCACGGCAGGGCGGCCCGCAGGTACGGCTCGGGATCGGGCTCTTGCGCCGGCGGCTCGACAAGGAAGGGCCGAAGGGCGTCGAGGGTGACGACCCACGGCGAGATCGTCGTTGCGAAGCTCTTCGCCAGGTGCGGGCCGAGCGGTTGATACTCGAACGACTGAATGTCGCGGGCCGACCAGTCGTTGAGCAGCACGACGCCGAAGACGTGGCGATCGGCGTGGTCGGTCTCGATCCTCGACGCCGGCGGTCCGCCGACGAAGAACCCGACCTCGAGCTCGATGTCGAGCATCTGGGTCGGCGCCAGGCGAGCCGGTCCCTCGCCCTGCTGGATCAAGCCCTCCGGGCGCACCACGGGGGTGCCGCTGGGGACGACGGTGCGTGCCCGGCCGTGGTAGGCGACCGGCAGTTGGCGCCAGTTCGGGAGCAGCGGCTCGGGGCCGGGGCGGAACATCGTCCCCATGTTCGAGGCGTGGTGGATCGACGAGTAGAAGTCGATGAAGTCGACGACGTCGACGGGCATCAGAACGAACACCTCGTCGATCGGGAGCAGCACGTCGAACCGCTCCGGCCCGATGAGTAGCTCGGCGACGCGGCTACGCAGCGCCCCACCGCGCCCGCTGGCCATCAGCAGGTTGAGCGACGGCCGCGCAGTGAGGTCGAGGTCGATCCCGGCGGCAACGAGGTCGACGACGTGGTCACCAATGCGCACGCCGACACGCGGCTCCTCGTCGCGCGGCCGGAAGATCCCGAACGGCAGGTTCTCGAACGGGAAGTCGGATCCCTCCGGTACTGGTGCCCAGGTCTCACTCATCGGTGCACCATGGCCATGTGATTGACCGTGGGAGGCGACGGGCGGTGCACCATTGAGCTAAAGGCGCCGTAACGCTGAGTCGCTCGCTCGAAGACTCGCTCGCTCATCGGTTCGTAGCGGTGAGGTCGAGTTGGTCGGCGTGCTCCTCGTAGTGGCCGACGTGGAAGTGGCGCAGTTGGGCGTCGAGATCCATGACCCCGAGTGTCTCATGCCGGCCAGTGCGCGCCCAGTCTTCGTCGGTCATCCCGGCGAGCAGGGCGGCGAGCCGATCGGCGGATCGCTCGATCGTGTCGAGGTGCTCAGCCGGGTCCGCGTCGCGACCTGTCTCGATCGCAGCGATCCGCGTGAGGTCACGGCGGGTGCGGCCGAACAGTGGCGGCTCCCCGACCGGCGAGTCGAGCAAGGTCGTTAGCTCGGCGAGCCAGTAGTCGCCGAACTCGGCGACGTGCGCCCACACGTCGCGGTCGTCCCACGTCTCGTCCTCGCCGGGGACCGGATCGGTGCGGCGCGGGTGCTCGACGGACAGGTGATCGCGGTAGCGGGCGAGGGCGGCGTCGAGGCGGTCGAGCCAGTCGGCCGCGGCGACGGCGTTGGCGCCGGTCGCCGTCCCCCACCCGGCGACGACGGCCGGCTCGTCGGCGACTGCGGAATCGAGGGCGTCGAGGAAGCGGTCGTTCTCGTCGGGCGAGCCGACCGTGACGCGGATGCCGACGCCGAGCGGTCGTGTCACGACGCCGCGCCGCTCCCAGGCGAATGCAAGCTCACCCGCCGTGTCACCGGCTGGCAGCCACCAGAAGTTGGCTTCGCTCGCTGGCACGCCGAGTCCTCGTCGGCGCAACGTCTGGGCGACGCGGTTCCGCTCGGCGGTGATGACGGCGCAGCGACGGGCGACCTCGGCGTGCTGGTCGAGAGCAGCAAGGGCGGCAGCCTGCGCCGCGGCATTGACGCCGAACGGGATGGCGCAGGCGTCGACGGCCTCGACGACGGCGGGGTCGGCGACGAGGAATCCGACGCGCAGGCCGGCGAGCCCGTACGCCTTCGACAGTGTGCGCAGCACGGCGACGTTGGGGCGGTCGCCGAACAGTTCGATCGCATTGGGGACGTCGGCGCCGGTGACGAACTCGTGGTAGGCCTCGTCGATCACGACGAGGCAGTCGGCCGGTGCCGCATCGACGATGCGGGTCAGGTCGGAAGTGCGCAGCGCCGTCGACGTCGGGTTGTTCGGGTTGGCGATCAGCACGACGCGGGTGCGTTCGGACATCGCGGCGACGACCGCCTCGGCATCGAATGCCTGGCGCGTCAGGGGCACGGTCGACTCTTTTCCGCCCGCCAGGCGGGTGAACTGCGGGTAGGCGATGAAGCTCGGCCACGGGTAGACGACCTCGTCGTCGCGGTCAACGTAGGCGAGCGCAAGCTGCTCGAGCAGCCCGACCGATCCTGGTCCACAGGCGATGCGGTCGCGTGGCACGCCGACGTGGTCGGCGAAGCGCTCGCGCAACTCCTCGGTGGTGTGGTCGGGGTAGCGGTTGACGTCCCGCATCGCCGCTGCGACCGCCTCGGGAACCCCGGGCAACGGGCCGAACGGCGACTCGTTGGACGCCAGCTTGATCGCTGACGTCAAGCCGTGCTCGGCCATCGCCGCTGCTGACGAGCGCCCCGGCTGGTAGCGCGGCAGCTCGCCCAGCCGGGCGACCGGCACGGGAGGTTTCATCGCCTACAGATTGCCGCGGGCAGCCTGGTCGCGCTCGATCGCCTCGAACAGGGCCTTGAAGTTTCCCTCGCCGAAGCCCTTGGCCCCGTGGCGCTCGATGATCTCGATGAACACGGCGGGACGGTCGGTGATCGTCTCCGTGAAGATCTGCAGCAGATAGCCGTCGTGATCCTTGTCGGCGAGGATGTTGAGGCGCTGCAGCTCGTCCCACGGCAGGTCGAACTCGGCGAGGCGGGCCTTGGCCTCGTCGTAGTACGCGTCCGGCACGTTCATGAAGCGCACGCCGCGGTCGCGCATCGCCTGCACGGCGTTGACGATGTCGTCGGTGCGCAGGGCGATGTGCTGCACGCCTGGACCGTCGTAGTGCTCGATGTACTCCTGGATCTGGCTCTTCTTGAGACCGTCGGCCGGCTCGTTGATCGGCATCACGATCTTGCTGCCGTCCCACACGACCGTCGACATCAGCGCCGAGTACTCAGTGCGGATCTGCTCGTCGTCGAAGTGCATCAGCTGGGCGAAGCCCATCACGTCGGAGTAGAAGTCGACCCACGTGTCGAGCTCGCCGCGGGCGACGTTGCCGACGACGTGGTCGATGGCGACGAGGCCGACGTCGGGGCCGACCTTCGGGTTGGGGAGCTTGTCGTCGGTGTACCCGGGCTCCAGCGCAGTGCCCCGGTAGCGCAAGCGGTTGACGAACGTGTGCACCGTGTCGCCGTAGGCGGCGACTTGGGCGAGCTCCAGGTCGCCGTAGTCGTCGTGCTCGACCCAGGGCTCGCGCACGCTACGGGCGCCGCGGGCGAGCGCGGCGGCGTAGGTGGCGGCGGCGTCGTCGACGAGCCAGGCGAGGTCGTGGACCCCATCGCCGTGGCGGCGCACGTGGTCGGCGATCGGCGAGTCGGCCTGCAGCGCGCCGGACACGACGAAGCGGATGTCGCCCTGCTCGAGGACGTAGCTCGCCTTGTCGCGCCGCCCGGTCTCTGGGCCGGCGTAGCCGGTGCAACGGAAGCCGAAGTGCGACATCAGGAACCCGGCGGTCGTGCGGGCGTTGCCGACCCAGAACTCGATGCAGTCCCAGCCGAGGAGGTGCCGGGCCGGGGTGTCGCGAGAGTCCGGCGTGACGGTGGTGTCGGTGGCGCTCATCTGCGAAGCAAACCCGAGGATGGCGGTGTGGTCAACATCCGCAACAATACCTGCGCAGTCTGTTCAGATGATGTCGTTGGCGATGAGCAGTTTGTAGCCTCAACAGCATGAAATCGTTGGTCGCTGCTCTCGGCGAGCTGACACGCCCGAACGTGCTCGAGCTCTCCCGCCGGCTCGGCGTCGCCCGCAACACGGTGCAGGCCCGACTAGACCGGTTGCAGGAGTCGGAGATCATCATCGGCTGGGGACCGGTCGTCGACCTCAAGGCGATGGGGTACGACGTGTTGGCGTTCGTGACGTTGGAGATCGCCCAGGGCCAAGAGCAAGCTGCCCTCGCCGAGCTGACAGCGATCCCCGAGGTCCTCGAGATCCACAAGACCACCGGACCGGGCGACCTCATCTGCCGGGTCGTTGCTCGCACCAATGACCACCTCCACCTCGTTCTCGAGAGGGTGCTCGCCGCCCCAGGTGTGCAGCGGACGACGTCGAGCCTCGCCCTCAACTCCCCGAAGCTGCGCGTCCACCCGGACGCAGTGTCGGTCGACGAGCTTCCGCCGTGATCTCAGCGGGCGAACACGGCGGCGTCGTCGGCGAACGCCTTGAACTCCAGTGCGTTGCCTGCTGGGTCGCGGAAGAACATCGTCCACTGCTCGCCCGTCAGGCCCTCGAAGCGGAGATACGGCTCGATGTCGAACGCGATGCCGGCGGCGCGCACCCGTGCAGCCAGTTCGTGGAACGAGTCGACGTCGAGGAGCACGCCGAAGTGCGGGACGGGGACGTCGTGGCCGTCGACGGGGTTGGCCGCAGCGTCACCGGCGGCGTCGAGGCCGGCGAGGTGGGTCACCAGTTGGTGGCCGTAGAGGTCCCAGTCGACCCACGTGTCCGCCTCACGTCCTTGCGGACACTGCATGACGCCGCCGTAGAACCGGCGCGCCGCGTCGAGATCGTCGACGGGGATGGCGAGGTGGAAACGCGGGTGACCCATGCCCACCGACGCTACGGCGCCGCGGTCATTGGAGTGTCACCTGCCGGGTTTCCCGGCAGGTGACACTCCATCAGCACGAAACACTCCAATCAAGAGCGGGGGTTACTTCTTGATCGAGCGTTCGTAGGCGCGCACGGCGAGTGGGGCGCAGACGGCGACGATGGCGATCGCCCAGATCAGCGTGTACGCCGCTGGGTGCTCGATCGACCACGGCTGGTTCGGGCCCTGGTCGGCGACCGGATTGCCGAACTGGATGCGCACGGCGTTGGCCAGCGTCGTCACGGGGTTCCACTCGGCGACGGTCTGCAGGACGCCGGGCATCGTGTCCTCGTACTCGCCGGCCTCGTTGACCCGGGTGAGCGGCACGAACGTGCTCGCCGCGAACGTCAGCGGGAACAACACGGCGAACGCGATCCCCGTTACCCCCTCGGGGGTCTTGACGAGGCTGCCGAAGAGCACGCCCACCCAGATCATCGCGAAGGCGAAGGCGATCAGTAGGAGGTAGCCGCCGGCGGCGTCGGCGACACCGCCCCGGATCCGCCAGCCGACGGCCAGTCCGCACAGCGACATGATCACGAGCGGCAACAACGACTTGATCATGTTGGCGATGGCATGACCGCCGAGCACAGCGCCCTTGGCGATCGGCAGGGAGCGGAAGCGGTCGACGGCGTTGTTCTTGCGGTCGTTGGTCAGCGCGAGGGCGACACCGAAGCAGGTGAACACGATCGTCTGGGCGAAGATGCCGCCCATCAGATACTCGCGGTAGCTGCCCCCCGGAATCGGGATCGCCCCGCCGAACACGTAGGCGAACAGCAACACGAACATGATCGGGTTGATCGTGGCGTCGCTGAGCTGCTCGGGCTGGCGCTTCATGTGGGTGAGGCCGCGGCGGGCGATCACCCAGGCGTCGTGAAAGACGCCGCGCGGTCGATGCACTTCCGGCGCGGCTGTCGGCGCAATCGCGCCGATGTCGATGGTTGCGGCCGTCATTCGACAACCTCCTTGTCTTCGGCCTCGTCGGGACATGGCTCGCCGGTAAGCGTGAGGAACACGTCGTCGAGCGTCGGCTGGCGGATGCTCAGGTCCTCGACGGCGATTCCGGCGTCACGGAACTGGGTGGCGACGGTCACGAGGGCGTCGACACCGCCGGTGGTCGGGACATTGATCGAGCGGGCTTCGACGTCGATGGACGGCTCGCCGCCAGTCGCGTCGGACACGATCGACGCCGCCTGATCGAGGCGCGACGCGTCCACGAGAACGGCGTAGATGTGGTCACCGCCAACCTCGCGCTTGAGCGAGCGGGCGTCGCCGCGGGCGATCACCCGGCCTCGATCGATGACGATGATGTCGTCGGCGAGCCGCTCGGCCTCGTCGAGGTACTGCGTCGTCAACAACAGCGTGGTGCCGCTGTCGACGAGTGTGTCGAGCACGTCCCACAGCTCGGTGCGCGCCCGAGGATCGAGCCCCGTGGTCGGCTCGTCGAGGAACAGCACCTGCGGACGAGCAACGAGGGTGGCGGCGAGGTCGAGGCGACGGCGCATACCGCCGGAGTAGCCCGACACAACGCGGTCGGCGGCTTCGGTGAGCGAGAACTGCTCGAGCAACTCGACGGCGCGGCCGGCGGCGTCCTTGCGGGCGAGCTGGTGCAGCTCGCCGAGCATCACCAGGTTCTCCCGGCCGGTCAGGAGTGGATCGACGGTGGCGTCTTGAGCGGCGAGGCCGATGCGCCGGCGCACCTCGCCGGGATCGACGGCGACGTCGAAGCCGGCGACGGAGGCTGACCCGGCGGTGGCATCGGTGAGCGTCGTCAGGATGCGGACGGCCGTCGTCTTGCCGGCGCCATTGGGGCCGAGCACCGCCGTCACCGTTCCGGCGCGCACGTCGATGTCGATGCCGGCGAGGGCGACGTTGTCGCCGTAGTGCTTGACCAGCCCGCGGGCCACGATGGCATGGCCGACGTCGAGGTCGGAGGTGGCTGGGACGGCAGTCGGGGCGATTCGGTCCACGATGAGTTCGGTCACGGGAGATCCTCCAGATGGAGCGCGGCGGAGCACATTCAAGTTAGGGGCGGATCACCGCCGGCTGGGCATGAGTTGTTGTGGCATCCGCCACGAGTGGCGGATGCCACGGGGGCTCCGAAACGTCAGGAAACGGCTGCCGGCAGTTCGGCGAACCATTCCTTCCAGCCGGCCTCCTGGGTGGCGGCGAGCTCGGCGGCACGTGAGCCGAACAGGTAGGCGCGAGCCAGCGCGTAGGCGGTGTCGGGACCGTTCGGGTACGACACCAGGTTGAGGAATCCGCAATCGGGATCGGTGTAGCGGACGAGCAGGCCATCGTCGGAAAGCCTCTCCACGCGTCCGGCGACACCGAGAATCTCGACGTCGGCACCGACATCAGAAGCGCCGATCCGTTCACGCATGGCCGTCACCACGTCGGCCGGGCTGTTGCCGATCTCGGCGCCCGACTCGACGATCGTGGCCTGTTGCCCGGGAAACGCCGCGAGGTAGATGCGCAGGTTCTCGAACAGAGGCAGCCAGTACTTCTCAGCTTCGTCGAAGAACTCGCGCTCCCAGTCGGCCCCCGTGCCGAACGCGCTCGACACGACGCGCAGCACACACGATCCTCCCGACATCGACTCGACGAGGTACTCGGTGATCAGCGGTGTGACATCGGCGCCCTCGTGTCCGGCGAGAGCAGCCCAGTCCGGCTCCTCCATTACCAACCGGTGCGGCGGCTCCCAGCCACCGACGAGGCCGCGCGCGTCGGTCTCACCCATGTGGATGACGAACTCGCCGCCGACGCGTTCGTCGACGTCGGTCGGCATCGACCACGCCGTCAGCCCTGGGCCGGTGGCGATCGCCTGCCACACCTGGTCGGCGGTGCCGGGGAGCTCGACGGTGAGCTCGACGCGGAGGGGAACGTTGGGGGTGGTCATGATGGCTCCTTGGGTTTCGGGTAGGCGGCGACGACGAGCCGGTGCGGCCGACCGTCGTCGTGGTGGTAGCGGGCCGCCAGTTCGATGACGGCGGCGGTGAGATCGTCGGCGAAGGCGGCACGGTCGGTGGCGTTGCGGAAGCCGATCTCCGTGTCGATCGACATCGTCGGCAGCCGCTTGCCGGAGGCGCCGGCGCGGCGGGCGAGGTTGCCGACCTCGCGGACAGCTCGCCCGGCGAGAGCGACCAGGTAGCGCGCCGACAGATGATCGTTGGCGGTCTCGGGATCCACGGCGGCCTCGCTCAGCGCTGCTGGTGACACGACATAGCTGGCGGCTGTCGCCTGCAGGACGCGCTCGGTGATCCCCCCGTGTTGGCGCTCAGCGGCGAGCACGACGAGGCCGTGGGCCTCGAGCGTGTGTAGGTGGTAGTTGATCTTCTGTCGGGAGATGCCGACGCGGGCGGCGAGCGCCGACGCCGACGCCGGCTCGGCGAGCTCGCCGAGCAACCGGGCTCGCACCGGGTCGAGGGCGACCGCCGCGGCAGCCGGATTCTCGATGACCTCGACGTCGTGCACTCCCCCAGTGTGCCGCTTGACAAACTTTCTTGTCAAGAGGCAGGCGTCACGGCGGAAGGAGGTCGAGGGCGCTCGCCTGGATCAGCGAGAGGGCTGGGTCGATCCCTTCGGTCTCGCTGGCTGCGCCGCCGACAACGGCGTAGCGCTCACCGGACTCGGTCACGGCGAGCCACGCTTCGAAGTGCACGCCGGGCTCGCCCCCTGGCTTGAAGAACAAGCGGGCGAAATCCTCCTCGGTGGGGAGCATGTCGGCGCCCGTCATGATCGAGCGGACGGGGGCGAGATCCGGGTCTCCGTGGAGGTCGTCGAGGGCGACGAGTGCTTGGCAGATGTCGGTTGGAGTGGCGAACCACTCGACCGTCGTCACGTCGCGCGGCTCCGTCCAGCCACCGCTCGGGAGCGGTTCGCCTGCGATCTCCCCCGCGAGCAATGCTCGGCGACCACTCTCGTCTGCGTCGGCGTAGCGCTCGAGCAACTCGAGGTCTGACCTGAGGATGAACAGCTCACGTGTGGTGAGGAACGGCACCGTGATCGTCGGATCGGAGTGGCCGAAGTCGCTGAGGGCCGCTTCCACCTGGTCGCGACCGACGAGGTCGATGAGGTGGTCGGTCGCGGTGTTGTCGCTGATCGAGATCATCCGGCTGGCGAGAGCCGCCACAGTGAGCGTGCTCCCAGCCGGTTCGTCCTGGGTGACGCCCGACGGCAAGCTGTCGAGCTCGTCGCGGATCTCCACCGGATCATCCCATTCGAGCACGCCCTCTTCGACGGCGGTGGCCACGGCGCCGAGCACGTACAGCTTGAAGACCGAACCGAGCGGCATCGGCGACCGTTCGCGCACGGCGGTGATCGGTCGGCAGACGCCTGCGTCATCGACCTCGGCGACAAGGAATGCCGAGGACGGTCCGAAGTCGTCAACCTGTGCTGCAACCTGATCCAGCGAGGCGGGCGGATTCACCAGCTCGCCTAGGTTGAACCCGAGACCGTCGATCAGCCCGTCACTGTTTACGAAAAGATGCACCTCGAGCGTCATCAAGGGACCGCGAATGATCGCTGTCAACTCGTTGGCGCCCCGTTGCTCGATCGACTCCACGACCCACACGCCGCCGAGGTCCTCGAAGGCGACGCTGATGTCCTCGATCGGGACGCTCTCGAGAAACGTGCCCGAGAAACGATCGGCGTCGACCGTTGACGGAGATTCCAACCACGAGAGAACGTCGTCGAGCGCTCGGCGGACCGGCGTGACGCCTACGGCCGACTCCGGTACGGACGATGCTGGCCCATCGTCAGCGTCGACGGTCGCAATGGGTAACAACGCGATGATCGACGCGACGAGCGCACCCCTCCGCATCACCGCACGCTAGGACACGGAGGAGATGCCGGCCCACCGGGCTGTCAGATCTCGACGTGGGTGCCGACCGTGACGACGCGGTCTGCTGGGAGGTCGAAGAACCGGGCGGCGCTGTCGGCGCCACGATCGAGGAGGACGAAGAGGTGTTCGCGCCACGGGTGCATGCCCTCGATGTCGGTGGCGACGACCATCTCGTCGCCGAGGAAGTACGTGACCGCGGTCGGATCGACGGGCTTACCGGCGACTTCCACGGTGGCCACAGCGGCACGCACGTCTGGCTCCTCCATGAACCCGTGGCACAGGACGACCTGCTGCACCCCGGGGCCAAGGGTGGTGACGCAGACGCGCTGCGACTCGCCGATGTATGCGTCCTCGCTGACCTCGATGGCGAGGAGGAGGACGTTCTCGTGAAGGACGGTGTGATGCTTGAGGTTGGCAAGCAGCGCCGGTGGTGTCGCCTCGGCGTCCTTGAACAGGTAGACGGCGGTGCCCGGCACACGCGTTACGGCGGCATCGAGGTTGGCCATCGTCGTGGCCATCGGCACCTCGGCGCGGCGGAGCCGGGCGGCGACGAGGTCGCGGCCACGGCGCCACGTCGTCATCTGGATCACGAGGATGAGGGCGATCAGCAACGGGAACCAGCCACCGTGCGGGATCTTCGGGACGTTGGCGGCGAAGAACGCCAAATCGACGGCGAGCAACGGCATCAGCACGAGCGTCGCCTTGGTCGCCGACCAGCCGAAGCGTGACTGCACGACCTTGAAGAACAGCAGTGTGGTAATCGCCATCGTGGCCGTCACCGCGATGCCGTAGGCCGACGCCAGGGCGCTCGACGAGCGGAAACCGAGGACGAGTCCGACACACCCGAGCATCAGCAGCCAGTTGACGAGCGGCACGTAGATCTGTCCAGCATGCTCGCCCGACGTGTGGCGCACGGCGAGACGGGGGATGTAGTCGAGCTGGATCGCCTGGGCCGTCATCGAGAAGGCGCCGGAGATCAGCGCCTGCGAAGCGATCACCGTCGCCATCGTCGCCAGGATCGCCAACGGCGTGATCGCCCAGTCCGGCGCCAACCGGTAGAACGGGCTCTCGATCGCCTCCGGCTCGGCCGACAGCAGGGCCGCTTGACCGAAGTAGTTGAGCAGCAGGGCGGGGAAGACCCACGTGTACCAGGAGAGCTGAATCGGGCGCCGGCCGAAGTGGCCCATGTCGGCGTACAACGCCTCACCGCCGGTCACGACGAGGAAGATCGACCCGAGGGAGAGGAACGCCTTGCCAGGCTGGTCGACGAAGAACTCGAGCGCATATCCGGGCCACACCGCCTTGAGCACGCCGGGATGAGCAACCACCTGGCGCAACCCGAGCACGCCGACGACTGCGAACCACACGACCATGACCGGCCCGAAGACCCTGGCGATCCCGGCAGTGCCGCGTGACTGCACGCTGAACAGGGCGACGAGGATGGCGACGGACACCGGCAAGACCCAGTCCGAGAAGGCGGTCGTCGCCACCTCGAAACCCTCCACGGCGCTGAGCACGGATATCGCCGGCGTGATCAGCCCGTCGCCGTAAAGCAGGGCGGTGCCGAACACCCCGAGGGTGATCACGGCTCCGGCGACCCCGGTGAGTCGGGCGGCGCGCCACGATGCCGAGCCCTGTTGTTGCCGCGGGATGAGCAGGGCGGTGAGAGCGAGGATGCCGCCCTCGCCGTGGTTGTCGGCGCGGATCACGAGGGCGAGGTACTTGATCGAGATGATGATGACGAGCGCCCAGAACACGATCGAGGCGACGCCATAGGTGCTCGTCGAGTCGACCTCGAGGTCGTTGTGCTCGAACGCCTCGCGCAGGGCGTACAACGGACTCGTACCGATGTCGCCGTACACGATCCCGAGGGCCCCAACGGCGAGGCCGAACATCCCGGCGTGGCCGGCGTGCCGCCCGCGGTGAGCGTCGTCGAGGTCGGCGTCGCTCACGAGTGCGAGAGCTTAGGGCGGCACCTGGTAGCGCACGTGCCCCGTGCACGAGGGCGGCGAGTGCGCGCACAATGGCAGGGAGTCACGAAGGGGGTACGGACATGCATGCCAACACAGGTGATCGCATCGTCATCAAGGGCCATCGCGTCGGCGAGCCGGACCGCCAGTGCGAGGTGCTCGAAGTCAGGGGCGACGACGGCGGGTCGCCGTACTACGTGCGCTGGGACGACGGCAGCGAGGCCTTGATCTATCCCGGCTCCGACGCCATGGTCGCCCCGGCCACCCGACGCAAGCGCAACTCCAACTGACGATCTCTCAACGGTTGCTGACGGAGTCTTTGCCGCGGGGCGTGTCGTCACGAAACACTCCGATAGGACGTCGGCGATCGGTCACGGGCGCAGCGGTGACCGCGCCACCCTGCTGGAGACCATCCATGCCCTGGTCAGCTGGACCGAGGCACACCAAGACGAGGTCGCCGCAGCCCGCGCCACCTACGACGCCCGCGCAGCCGCCGAACCGGCACTCGTCTGAGGCGCCGGCTAGTCCGAGGCGCCGGACAACTTGATCCGCTTCATCCGCCAGTTGGCGACTGCCAACGACAACAGGGACACGATGGCCAGCCGGACGACGGCGTCCCAACCCTGCGGGATGCCGTCGCGCACGAGTCGGTCGGGCGGATCGTCGAGCAGGCCGACGAAGATCGCCCGCGACTCCCACGTCGGCGAGATCTGGGCGATCCCGGTGAGGGCGGCACCGAGCAGCCGCTCGATCAGGAACACGATCGCCAACGACCACACGGCGGTGCGCTGGGTGATGCAACCGATGGCGATGAACAACGCGATGTAGGAGACGGCGCCGACCGCGGCGGCGATGAACGCCGGACCGGCGCTCGACGGCGAGCCGGCGACGAAGGCGGCGGCAGCGGTCGCCGGGGCGATCGTGACGAGGGCGACGAGGGCGCCGCCGAGCCAGCGGCCGAGCACGATCTGCCAGGTCGACGCCGGCGACAGCCACGTGAAGTGGAACGTGCCGCCACGCACCTCGGCACCGAGCACGGCGTCTCCGATGATGAGGGCGGCGATCGGCATCATCAGCGAGAAGATGCCTTCGGCGGCGACGTTGGCGAACGCCACGTCGGCCGTGTCGTCGACGGCGCGGGCGAGGAGGCCGAACAGGAGCGCGCCGCCGCACGGCATCAGCACAGCAGCCCACCGCTTGGGCGGGATGCACGAGCGCAAGGTGTAGAGGAAGATGGCGACGAACCGCGATCGCGCTCGGCCACTCACGGCCACCTCCACACTCATCTCACCAGCTCCCGGAACAGGCTCTCCAAGGAGTCGTCGAGGGCGCGCACTTCGAGCAAACGGATCGAGGAGTCGCGGGCCAGGCGGGGCAGCGATGTCGCGAGCTCACGGGCCTGCCCGGTCTGCACGACGAGGCCACCGCGGGTGGCGTCGAACGTCACCCCGGCGACCGACTCCAGCCCGACGAGCGACGCCGCCAGGCTGCGCCCGTCGTCGGCGCGCACGAACACGTGCCGCGGGCGGTCGTCCATCGCGTCGCGGATGGCGTGATGCCCGCCGGCGGCGGCGAGACGGCCGTGGATCAGCACGATCACCCGCTGGGCCAGGCGCTCCACCTCGTTGAGCACGTGCGAGCTGACGATGACCGTCCGCCCCTCGGCGCCGAGCCGCTTGAACAGGGCGATCAAGTGGACGCGCTGCACCGGGTCGGCGCCGTTCAACGGCTCGTCGAGCACGAGAACACGCGGATCGATCACCAGCGCGGCGGCGACCTTGCACCGTTGCCGCATCCCCTTGCTGAAGGCGTCGACGCGGCGGTCGGCGACGTCGAGCAGACCGACGGTGTTGAGGGCGTCGTCCGGTGCGCTGCGATTCGTTACCCGGTGGAGGTCGGCGACGTACGTCACGAGTTGCCTGGCGCTGAGCCCCGACGGCACGGCTTCGTCCTCGGGAACGAGCGCCATGCCCGCATGCACCTGACGGTCGCGCCGCGGGTCGCGACCCTCGATGCGGACCTTCCCCTGGTTGACACCGACGAGGCCGGTGATCGCCCGCATCAGCGTCGTCTTGCCGGCGCCGTTGGGTCCGAGCAGGCCGGTGACTCCGGGGCCGAACGAGCAGCTCAGCTCCGACAGGGCGACCTTCGGCCCGAACCAAACGGACACCTCGGACACCTCGACCGTGGCATCCGGCGCGAAGGCGGGATCGCCGGCGAGACGCACGGCGGCGGCCGGATCCGGCGGTGGCAAGCTCATAGCTGTCCGCCGACGCGAGCGACCGAGCGCCAGCGAGGGAGCGGCCAGTAACGGCCTGCGTGGCCGGGGAACGCAATGAACGTACTCACCGTTCCACCCAGCGGTAGCGGCGCAGCAAGACGGCGATGCCGACGATGACGATCGCGACATAGGTCACGATTGCCAGCAGCCCGCCGTTCTCGACGCCGTTGAGCGGCGAATTGTTGTCGACCTCGCCGAGGAAGATGAGGTCACGGAGATACAGCGGCAGAGCGAGAATGTTGAGCACGGCGGCCGGTGATCCACCCTCGAACTCGAAGTTCTCGCCGACGATGATCCCCGAGGCGATCGACGTGATCAGGAACAGGCCGATGATCGACGCCCCGGCCACGATCCGCCGGTCGGTCAGCGACGCGATCGCCACGCCGATGACGCTGTAGTAGAGGGCGAGCAGGGCGACGGCGGCCGGGACCTTCCACAGGATGTCGAGGTTGTCGGTGAGGTAGTCGAGGGCGCTGTCGCTGACGAGCATGTTGCCGACGAACAACACGACCTGGGGAATGAACGAGAAGGCAAACAAGATCGCGGTGATCGCCCCGACCTTGGCCAACACGTAGTCGACGCCGGTCATCGGACGGGCGAACATCAGCGGCAGGACGTGCTGGCGACGGTCCGGGCACATCACGTCGGGGGCGACGATGGCGACGAACAGCAACAGCGCCGCGGAGACCCCGACGTAGTCGCGATACGTGATGATCTCGATCTGATCGACGACCGGCTGGTCGCGGGTGACGTAGCCGATGCCGACGTTGACGATCGCCGGGATCGTGACAACACCGAGGAGCACGAACGGGGCGACCTTCTGCCGCCACGAGCGGCGGATCCCGAGGGCCCGGCGCACGGAGGCCTTGAACAAGGCGAACGTCGCCGCCCCCCGCTGACCGCGCTCACCCTCGTAGGGCCGGTAGCCCCGGTCGTAGACGGCGCCGTGGTGGCTGGCATCGACGGTGCTCACGAGTTGTACTCCGCACTCCCTGCTCGGCGTAGGAAGACCTCATCGAGCGTCGTCAGTCGCGTCGACAGGCGGTACAGCGGGAGGCCGAGCTCGGCGACGACGTCGCGCACGGCGTCGAGATCGTTGTCGCCGTCGATCGTCACCTCGACGAAGCCCTCGTCGGCAACCGCGTTTAACGACCGCGACGCCAGCCCGGCGATCAGCTCGTCGTGGCGGGGCCCGACGTCGACGGTGACGACGCCAGTTCGTTCGAGCAGCGAGTCTGTGGCCCCGGAGACGACCAGCCGGCCGGCGTCGATCATCACGACGTGGTCGCACACCTGCTGCACGTCGTCGAGGAGGTGGGTGGCCATCAGCACGGAGATGCCGAACGTGCCGAGGCGGGCGACGAGGGCGAGCATCTCCTCACGACCGAGCGGGTCGAGCCCGGCGGTCGGCTCGTCGAGGAGGATCAGCTCGGGATCGCCGACCAGCGCCTGGGCCAGCTTCGTGCGCTGGCGCATGCCCGTGGAGAAGCCCTTGATCGGCCGGAAGCGGGCCTCGTCGAGGCCAACGAGGTCGAGGATGTCCGACGCCCGCTGACGGGCAGCCCGCGCCGGCAGCCCGCTCAGCTCGCCGAATGTCGAGACGACATCAGCGGCGGTCTGATCGAGCGGGAGGCAGTCGTGCTCGGGCATGTAGCCGAGACGTGAGCGCACGCCGATCGGGTCGTCGGCGACATCGACACCGCACACCTCGACGCGCCCGTGGCTCGGGTGGGCGAGTCCGAGCAAGAGGCGGAATGTCGTCGTCTTGCCCGCGCCGTTGGCGCCGACGAGGCCGATCCGGCCGCGCGGCACTTCGACGGACAGATCGTCGAGGGCGATCACTCCGGGGTAGTGCTTGGACACGCCGTCGAGACGGAGCAGGGGGGCTTCCACGACGAGGCGAGTCTGTCAGACGGTCCCGCCGTCGCGCCTCCGCCTGAGGTCGAATCAGGGATCACCCCGAGGTTGACCGCGCCAGTCCCGTCTGCGAACATTTGTTCGTGCAGGGTGACGCGACGATCCTCCACGCCGACCTCGACGCCTTCTTCGCCGCCGTCGAACAGCGTGACGATCCCAGTCTGCGCGGCCGCCCCGTGATCGTCGGCATCGGCGTCGTCATGTGCGCCAGCTACGAAGCAAGGGCCCGCGGCGTGCGCGGGGCGATGGGTGGGTCGGAAGCCCGTCGGCTGTGTCCCGACGCCGTGTTCGTGCCGCCGCGCCTATCCGCCTACACCGAGGCGAGCAAGGCGGTGTTCGCCGTGTTCGACGACACCACCCCGTTCGTCGAGGGGATCTCAGTCGACGAAGCGTTTCTCGACGTCGGTGGCCTGCGACGCATCGCCGGCACGCCCGAGGAGATCGCCGTGCGTCTCCGGCACGAGGTCCGCGATCGCGTTGGCCTGCCGATCAGCGTCGGCGTCGCCCGCACGAAGTTCCTCGCCAAGGTGGCCAGCGCGGTGTCCAAGCCGGACGGGCTCATCGTCGTGCCGCCCGGCGACGAGCTCGGCTTCCTCCACCCACTGCCGATCGAGCGGGTGTGGGGCATCGGCGCCAAGACGGCGGCGAAGTTGCACGCCCGCGGCATCCATCGTGTCGGCGACATCGCGGCGATGCCCGAGGACGCTCTGGTGGCGATACTCGGCGCGGGACCGGGCCGGCACATCCACGCCCTCGCCAACAACCGCGACGCCCGCCCGGTGCGCACCGGCCGTCGGCGCCGTTCGATTGGCTCCCAGCGCGCCCTCGGCCGCTCCCCGCGGACCGCGCCAGCGCTCGATGCCGTGCTCGTCGGTCTCGTCGATCGCGTCACGAGGCGGCTGCGGGCCGCGCGGCGCGTCGGCCGAACGGTGATGCTGCGCCTGCGCTTCGACGACTTCACGCGGGCGACGCGATCGCACACGCTCGATCGGCCGACAGCGGACACATCGACGATCCTGGACATCGCCCGCGGCCTGCTCGCCTCATCGATGTCGCGCATCGGCCGTGAGGGCGTCACGCTCGTCGGGTTGACGATCGCCAACCTCGACGACGACGACGTAGTGCAACTGACGCTGCCGTTCCACCATCGCGGTCCAGTCGATGGCGTGCTCGACGACGTACAGGACAAGTTCGGTTCGAAGTCGATCACCAGGGCGGTGCTGCTCGGGCGTGACGAGGGCATCGAGATGCCGCGCCTGCCAGATTGACGGAGCGAACCGCCGGGCGCTCTGCGTACCATCGTGCGTATCGCGCACGCACGGCAGTCGGGGATGGGCCACGTGGCCGAACAGCGCGGCAACGACTTCGTGCAGTCGCTCGAACGCGGCTTGGCGGTGATCCGCGCGTTCGACGGCGAGAACCCCCGGCTCACGCTCAGCGACGTCAGCCGGCGCACCGGACTGACTCGTGCTGCCGCGCGGCGCTTCCTGCTCACGCTGGTCGAGCTCGGCTACGTGCATCACGACGGTCGTGAGTTCTCCCTCCGCCCGAGCGTCCTCGACCTCGGCTTCGCGTACCTGTCGTCGATGGGCCTGCCGGAGGTGGCGATGCCGCACATGGAGACCCTCGTCGCCATGCTGCAGGAGTCGTCGTCGATGTCTGTGCTCGATGGCGAGAACATCGTCTATGTCGCCCGGGTCCCGACGCGGCGACGCATCATGACGGTTTCGATCGCCGTGGGCACGCGCTTTCCTGCGTTCGCCACGTCAATGGGGAGGGTCCTCCTCGCCGGACTGACGCCCGACGACCTCGACGCAACGCTGGCCGGCCTGGATCTGCACTTGTACACGGAGACGACGGTGCACGATGCCGGCGAGCTGCGGGCGGCGATCGAGGTCGCCAGGGATCGTGGCTACGCGATCGTCGACCAGGAGTTGGAGCACGGGCTGCGCTCGGTGGCCGCCCCGGTCCGTGACGACGCCGGCACCACGATCGCCGCCGTCAACATCTCCGTTCACGCCAGCCGGGCGACGATCGACGACATCGAGAGGAAGTTCGTGCCGCCTCTGCTCGACGCCGTCGCGCGGATCAGCGCCGACTTCAGCTCGTTGGGCCTGCGTCCGACCGATCGCGACCAACCGCGGGGTCACGACCGGTGAGTAACGTGGTGCGGCGCCGACTCGATCGGGGGATCGCATGACCAGACTCGATGTGAAGTCTCGGGAGTACAAGGTGATGCTCCTGCCGGAGCCGTTCGCCGGCGACGAGTCGCAGCTTCGCCAGGCCGCCGAGCGTTTTTGGGGTGAGGTGACGGCCGTCCTCGAGCCGTTGGGCATCCCCACCGAGGGAGCCTTCAAAGAGGTCAAGGCGCACCGCCGGATCCGCTTCCTCGACACCGCCGAGCAGACGTTCAACGGTGAGCGTTACATCGTCCGCGAACGGGTCGACGTCGCCTCCGGCGATCGCGAGGTCACGCTCAAGTACCGCCATCCGGATCGCTACGCGGCATCCGATCGGGACATGGAGGCGAAGAGCGAACGGTCGGCGGAGACGAAGTTCGAGGAGGACGTCAAGCCGCCGTTCACCAGCGTGTTCAGCTACTCGACGAGCGTCGAGGTCGACACCGACCTCGACATCACGAACGTCCGTCAGGTGGTCGAGGTGTTCCCGGGTCTAGCGAAGGAGCTGCCGCGCGTCGACGAGGGTGAGCTGGCGGTGGTGCGAACCTTCTGCGCCCGGGAGCTCGTCCTCGTCGGGGCGTCGGTCTCGCTCGGCAAGCGCGACAGCGAAGCGGAGTGCGCGTTGGTCGTCTGGCACGACGAGGACAAAGTCGAGACGCCGCCCGTGTGCGTCGAGTTCAGCTTCAAGTACGGCAACGACGAGGAGGACTATCGGGGCTCGGTGACTCGCGATGCGCACGAGGTGCTGCAAGCGCTCTCGTCGAAGCTGCCTGACTGGGTCCATCCCGAGCCGAAGACGAAGACGGCATTCGTCTACGGCTGATAATTCACGACCGATGGGTGTTTAGGGGACCGTTCCGTCCCCAGAACACCCATCGGTTGCGTTTAGACGGCTTCGAAGAGGGTGGCGATGCCCTGGCCGACGCCGATGCACATCGTCGCCGCGCCCTTGCTCCCCGCTCCGCGGCCAGCAAGCTGATGGACGAGGGTGGTGGCGATCCGCGCCCCCGAGCAACCGAGGGGGTGGCCGAGAGCGATTGCCCCGCCCTGCGGGTTGATCCGCGCCGAGTCGACGCCGAGCTCGGCGATGACTGCGAGCGCCTGGGCAGCGAACGCCTCGTTGAGCTCGACGACGTCGACATCGTCGAGCTTCCAGCCCGCCCGTTCGAGCGCCAGCCGCATCGCCGGGACCGGTCCGATTCCCATGCGTCGCGGTTCGACACCGGCCGAGGCCCACGTCACGACGCGGGCAATCGGTTCGAGGCCGAGCCGTTCGCACCCTCGCTCGGTGGCGAGCAGCAGGGCGGCGGCGCCGTCGTTGAGCGGGCTCGAGTTGCCTGCAGTCACGGTGCCATCGGTGGCGAACACGGGACGCAGAGCGGCGAGTCGCTCGAGGCTCGTGTCGGCACGCGGGCCCTCGTCGGCGGCGATCGTCGCGTCGCCGACTTGGACAGGAATGAGCTCGCCGTCGAACAAGCCGGCCGACTGCGCCGCCAGCGCCTTCTCGTGACTGCCGACGGCGAAACGGTCCTGCGCGTCGCGGCTGACTCGAGTACTCCGAGGCGAGCACCTCGGCAGTCATGCCGAGGCTGATCGTGTGCTCGTCGGGCATCCGCGGGTTGACGAGCCGCCAGCCGAGCGCCGTGTCGACGAGCTCCTGCGTCCGCGGCAGGCGATCAGTCGCTCGCGGCAGGACGAACGGCGCCCGGCTCATCGCCTCCACGCCGCCGGCCACGCTGACGTCGCCGTGGCCGAGGGCGAGATCGGCGGCCGCCCGGTTGAGCGCGTCGAGGCCCGAGCCGCACAGCCGGTTGACGGTCGCTCCCGGCACCGTGTGCGGCAGCCCGGCGAGGAGCACGGCCATGCGGGCGACGTTGCGGTTGTCCTCGCCGGCCTGGTTGGCGGCGCCCCACACGACGTCGGAGATCTCCGCCGGATCGAGCGAGGCGTTGCGGCCGAGGAGGGCGCCGAGCACCGTCGCCGCGAGGTCGTCGGGACGGACGTCGCTCAGGGCGCCGCGATGGCGGCCGATCGGCGTCCGGCAGCAGTCGACCGACGATACACGTTCATTGCGTCCCTCATTGTGTTCACTTGACGCACACTCGTGCGCTCTGCGTATCGTATGCGAGTGTTTGGCGTCATCGGAGTGTTTCGTGGAGACCTGTCCGTCCTGAAACACTCCGTCAGCACGAAACACTCGGATGGGAAATGTCGATGACCACGATCACGACGTTGTCCGAGGCGGTCGCCGAGCTCGTCCACGACGGCGACACGCTCGCGCTCGAAGGGTTCACCCACCTCATCCCCGTCGCCGCCGGTCAGGAGATCATCCGCCAGGGCCGGCGCGACCTGACCGTCACGCGGATGACCCCGGACATCGTCTACGACCAGATGATCGGCGCCGGCTGCGTCCGCAAGCTGATCTTCTCGTGGGGCGGCAACCCGGGGGTCGGGTCGCTGCACCGCTTCCGCGACGCCGTCGAGAACGGTTGGCCGCACCCACTGGAGATCGAGGAGCACAGCCACGCCGGGATGGCGAACCGCTATGCCGCCGGAGCGGCCGGGCTGCCGTTCGCAGTCCTGCGTGGCTACCGGGGCACCGACCTCGCCGTCCACACGGCGACGCTGGCGCCGATCGTCTGCCCGTTCACCGGCGAGGAGCTGACCGCCGTGCCGGCGATCAACCCCGACGTGTCGATCGTCCACGCCCAGCAGGCCGACACCGCCGGCAACGTCATGCTGTGGGGGATCACCGGAGTGCAGAAGGAGGCTGTGCTGGCGGCGCGGCGGGCGCTCGTCACGGTCGAGGAGATCGTCGACGTGCTCGAACCCCGGCCCGGGGCGGTGGTCATCCCGTCATGGGCCGTGTCCCACGTCGCCGCGGTGCCCGGCGGCGCTCACCCGAGCTACGCCCACGGCTATTCGACGCGCGACAACGACTACTACCGCGCGTGGGACGAGATCTCATCCGACCGCCAGCGCTTCACCGACTGGTTGGAGTCGAACGTCCTCGGTGCCGCGGTGGTGAACCCGTGAGTCAGTTCAGCGCCGACGACGCGATGACGATCGCCGCCGCCCGCTACCTGCCCGACGGCGCGGTGTGCTTCGTCGGCATCGGCCTGCCGTCGACGGCGGCCAACCTCGCCCGGCGCACCCATGCCCCGAACCTCGTGCTCGTCTACGAGTCCGGCACGCTCGGCTCCAAGCCCGAGCGCTTGCCGCTGTCGATCGGCGACGGCGAGCTGGCCGAAACCGCCGACAGCGTGATCAGCGTGCCCGAGGTGTTCAACTACTGGCTGCAGCCGGGCCGCGTCGACATCGGGTTCCTCAGCGGCGCCCAGATCGACCGCTTCGCCAACATCAACTCGACGGTCATCGGTAGCTACGACGCTCCGAAGGTCCGCCTCCCCGGCGCCGGTGGCGCCCCGGAGATCGCCGCCTCCTGCGGCGAGGTCGTCGTCCTGCTGCGGCACAGCCGGCGCACGTTCGTCGACCGAGTCGACTTCGTGTCGTCCGTCGGCTTCGGCACCGGACCGGGCTGCCGCGAGAAGTGGGGCTTGCGTGGCCGCGGCCCGCAGGTCGTCGTCACCGACCTCGCCGTATTGCGTCCCGACCCGTCGACGTGCGAGCTGACACTCACCGCCCTCCAGCCCGGTGCCACGGTCGATGACGTGCGCGAAGCGACCGGCTGGGACCTCGCCGTCGCCGACAACGTCGACGTCGTCGCGCCGCCCACCGCCGACGAGTTGGCGGTGCTGCGCGAGCTCCAAGCAACCTTGCTGCCGGCTCGAAGCGGATCCGCCGCATGAGCATCGAGACAACTCCCGTAGCCATCATCGGGGCCGGTCCGGCGGGCCTCGTCCTCGCTCACCTCCTCGCCGCCCGCGGCATCGACAGCGTCGTCCTCGAACGCCACGACCGCGACTACGTCGAGCACCGCGTCCGGGCCGGGGTGCTCGAACACCCGAGCGTCGCCTTGCTTCGTGAGCTCGGCGTCGCCGACCGACTCGACCGCGAGGGCCTCGCCCACCGCGGCATCGAGCTGGCCTTCGAGGGTCGCCGCCACCGGCTCGACTTCAACGAGCTCGTCGGCCACTCGATCACGGTGTACGGGCAGCAGGAGATCGTCAAGGACCTCATCGCCGCCCGCCTCGCCGCCGGCGACCCAATCGTCTTCGAGGCATCCGACGTGACGATCGAGGACATCGACAGCGACTCCCCCGTTGTCACCTACATCGCCGGCGGGCAGCACCACGAGCTGCGCTGCCGCATCGTCGCCGGATGCGACGGCTTCCACGGGGTCAGCCGAGACGTGCTCGCCAAGGCCGCGCCGAGTCACGAGGTGCACGAGCGCGACTATCCGTTCGGCTGGCTCGGCATCCTCGCCGAGGCGGCGCCGACGATCGACGAGCTGATCTACTCCAGCCATGACAACGGCTTCGCCCTCTACAGCATGCGCTCGCCGACGATCACCCGGCTGTACCTCCAGGTGCCGGCCGACGAGCGCATCGAGGACTGGTCCGACGACCGCATCTGGTCCGAGCTGGAAACCCGTCTGCCGACTGGCGACGGCTTCTCGTTCAACACCGGGCCGATCCTCGAGCGCGGCATCACGGCGATGCGCAGCTTCGTCTTCACGCCGATGCGCCACGGCAGCCTGGTGATCGCCGGCGACGCCGCCCACATCGTGCCGCCGACCGGCGCCAAGGGGATGAACCTGGCGATCGCCGACGTCGCCGTGCTCGCCGACATCCTCGACGACGTCATCACCCGCGGCCGTGACGAGCGGCTCGACGACTACACGTCGGCGTGCCTCCGCCGGGTCTGGCGCTGCCAGCACTTCTCGTGGTGGATGACGTCGATGCTGCATCGCTTCGACGACGATCCGTTCCGGCGCCAGCTACAACTCTCCGAGTTGCGACTCGTGACGTCGTCGACGGCGGCGGCGACAATGCTCGCAGAGAACTACGTGGGTCTCGCCCTCGGGGAGACTTTGTGAGGAGTAGCGCATGAGTACCGCAGACACGATCGAGACCTTCGCCCCGGCCCCGCCGGAACCCACCCGCCGCTCGACTCCCCCGGCTACCGATCGACCCACCTGCGCCACCCCAACCACGATCCGCTGCAGCTCGACCCGAGCAAGCTCGACCGCGGCGAGCTCAGCGGCCCGCTGTTCGGCGAGAGTGCGGTCACCGCCGCCGACGCCGACCTGACGATCGGGCCTACCGGCGAAGCGGTCGGGCAACGGATCATCGTCACCGGACGCCTGCTCGATGCGGGAGGCCGACCGATCGCCGGCTCACTCGTCGAGCTGTGGCAGGCCAACGCGTCGGGCCGCTACCGCCATGCCAGCGACAGCTGGCCGGGGACCCTCGACCCCAACTTCACCGGCAACGGGCGCTGCCTCACCGACGCCGACGGGACGTATCGCTTCACGACGATCCGCCCCGGCGCCTACCCGTGGGGCAACCACCCCAACGCCTGGCGCCCTGCCCACCTGCACTTCAGCCTGTTCGGCCGCTCGTTCACGCAGCGGCTGGTCACGCAGATGTACTTCCCCGACGATCCGCTGTTCTTCCAGGACCCGATCTACCAGTCCGTCCCCGAACAGTCTCGCCACGCCCTCGTGTCTCGCTACGACCACGACACGACGATCGCCGAGTGGGCGCTCGGGTTCCGCTTCGACATCGTCCTGCGCGGGCCGGAGCGCACGGCGTTCGAGGAGGGCGACGACCGATGACGGAGCCGCTGACGCTGACGCCGTCGCAGACGGTCGGCCCGTTCCTGCACATCGCCCTCGCCGAAACGGCGAAGCGATTCGCCGTCGAGGCAGAATCGGCCGGGGCGATCCGGGTGGCCGGCACGGTCATCGACGGAGCCGGTGTTGGGGTCCCCGACGCCCTGATCGAGACATGGCAGGTCGACGGCCTGTTCGCCCGCTGCCCCACCGACGACGACGGGCACTACGAGATCTACACCCGCAAGCCACCGGCGACCGACACTGTCGACGGCACCCCACAGGCGCCGCACCTGTCGGTGTCGGTGTTCGCCCGCGGACTGCTCGACCGCGTCGTCACGCGCATCTACTTCCCCGACGAGAACTCGGCGAACGCCACCGACCCGACGCTGCTGACCGTACCTGCCGAGCGCCGAAACCTGCTCGTCGCCACCGCCGAAGCACCAGGGCAATACCGCTTCGACATCGCCCTGCAGGGTGACAATGAGTCCGTGTTCCTTGCGATCTGACGCCGATCCGTTCGACCATCTCGTCGCCCGCGGCGCGGTCGCCGAAGCGACGTCGGCGGCGGCGTGGCTGCAGGCGCAGCTCGACGTCGAGGCGGCTCTCGCCGTCGCCCAATCGACCGTCGGCGAGATCCCCCGCGACGCTGCCGAGGCGATCACCGCGGCGTGCCGTCTCGACCGCATCGATGCCGCTGCGGTCTCCGACGCCGCGAAGCTGGGTGGCGTGCCGGTGATCGGACTCGTCGAGCAACTGCGCGGCGCAGTCGGCGGTGATGCTGCCGACTATGTCCACCGCGGAGCGACGAGCCAGGACATCCTCGACACGGCAGCGATGGTCGTCGTCTCCCGCGCTGCGGAACTCATCACCCGGCGACTCGACGACTGCGTGAACCTCGTTGATCGATTGGCCGACGAGCACGGTGCGACACCGATGATCGGACGCACTCTCGGTCAGTTCGCCCTGCCAACGACGTTCACCAACGTCACCGGGCGTTGGCGCGGTGGGGTCAGTGAAGCGCGCGACGCGCTGGGGTCGCTGGCGGCGTCGCTGCCCGTCCAGCTTGGCGGGCCAGTAGGTGACGGATCGTCGTATGGACCACAGGCCGCCGAGATCGCGAGTGGTGTGGCCGAGCGGCTCGGGCTCGTCGTGCCCGATCGACCCTGGTCCACGATGCGCACGCCGATCGCCCGCGTCGCTGGTGTTTGGGGGCTCGTCGGCAGCGTCGCCGGCGATGTCGCCACCCAGCTCGTCGCCCTGGCGGGCAGCGACGTGGGCGAGCTCGTCGAACGCGCCGACGGTGCGGGCGGCTCCTCGTCGATGGCCCACAAGCACAACCCCGTGGCGGCGATCTGCGCCCGCGCCGCGGCGATGCAGCTGCCCGGGCTCGTCGCCACCCTGCTGTATGCCGCCAGTGGTCACGAGTTCGAACGCGCCGCAGGTGCGTGGCATGCCGAGTGGCCATCGCTCAACGCCCTCCTGCGGGCCGGAGGATCAGCGGTCGACTGGCTGGCCACCAGCCTCGATCGCGTCGTCGTAGACGTCGACCGCATGGCCGCCAACCTCAAGGTCGCGGAGAAGGAGCGATCGACATGACTGAACTCGCCGTCGTCGACACCGGTGCGCCGCACGGGCCGCCGGTCGTGTGGCTCGGGTCGCTCGGTAGTTCGACGGCGATGTGGGACCGTCAGGTCGCCGTGTTCGGCGACGACCGCCACTGCGTCCTCGTCGACCACCCCGGTCACGGCGCCAGCCCTCCCGTGTCTGGACCGCTCTCGATCGCTGGGCTCGGTGCCGACGTCCTTGCCGCCCTCGACCGCAGCGGTGTCACCCGCGCGGACGTCGTCGGGCTGTCGCTAGGGGCGATGGTCGCGATGTGGCTGGCGGCCGAACACCCGGAGCGGGTCGATCGTCTGGCGTTGCTGTGCACGAGCGCCCGCTTCGATTCACCCGAACCGTGGCACGAGCGGGCGGCGACGGTCCGCGCCGGCGGAACTGATGCCGTCGCCGACACGGTCGTCAGCCGGTGGCTGTCGCCGGCATACGCCGCCGAGCATGGCGACGAGGTCGACACCTTCGTCCGCATGCTGCGGGCGACCGACGCCGAGAGCTACGCCTGTTGCTGCGAGGCGATCGCGGCGATGGACCTGCACCCGGTGCTGCCGGAGATTCGTGCCGCCACGCTCGTCGTCGCCGGCACTCTCGATCCGGCGACTCCGCCGCGGTACCTGGAGGCAATCGCCGCAGCGGTCCCCGCCAGTCGCATTGAGGCTGTCGAGACGGCTCACCTGGCGAACTGGGAGCGAGCCGACGAGGTCAACCGCATCCTCGCCGCCCACTTCGACGGGAGTTCCGATGGCTGACGATCGTTTCGACGCCGGGATGGCAGTGCGTCGGGAGGTCCTCGGCGACGAACACGTCGATCGGGCGACGGCGGCGACCACACCGCTCGACGCCGACTTCCAACGCTTCATCACCGAGATGGCCTGGGGCTCGATCTGGACACGCGACGAACAACTCGACCGCCGGACCCGCTCGTTCGTGACGATCGCCCTGCTCACCGCCCTACGTCAGGAGCGAGAGCTGGCGATGCACATCCGCGCCGGGTTGCGCAACGGCCTCACGCCCGCAGAGATCACCGAGGTGATCATGCACACCGCCGTCTACGCCGGCATCCCCGCCGCCAACGCGGCAATCGCCGTCGCCAAGGAAACCCTCGCCGACGAAGGTTGACGTTCCCCATCGGAGTGTTTGCTGCTGACGGAGTGTTTCGTGCGGGGCGTGTCGTCACGAAACACTCCATCGTCACGAAACACTCCGACGGGAGAGGGTTGGTTCGAGTGTGGTGACCCAGTAGGCGACGATCGCCTCGCGCCGGCGGCGGTCGTCGGACAGCAACGTGGCGAGGCCGAGACCGCGGGCGAGGTCGAGGGTCGCTTGGATCGCCTCGCGCACGCCGGGCTCGGACTCGTCGGCGTCGAGCAGTTCGACGACGACGCGGTGTGCCTCACGACCGATGCGCCGCTCGAACGGGGCGATCTGCTGGCGTAGCTGCGGGTCGGCGGCGGCGGCGACCCACAGCTCGAGCGCGGCTCGGAACAGCGGCCCGGTGTACACGTCGACGACCCGCTCGACCACGGCACGGATCCGGCCGGGGCCCGCCGGCAGCTCGTCGCGCTGGCGGCGGATGTCGTCGATCCACGCCGTCATCAACTCATCGATGGCGGCCGTGAACAGCGCCTCACGCGTCGGGAAGTGATGCTGCGAGGCCCCACGCGAGACGCCGGCACGCTCGGCGACGACGGCCACCGTCGTGCCGCCCCAGCCGAGTTCGCCGAGCGACTCGATGGCGGCGACGAGCAGCGCCTGACGTGTCGCCCGGCTGCGTTCCTGCTGCGGCTCGCGAATATTGGCGTTCACGCGTTGCGCACGATTCCGTGAGTCCACTCGTCGCGCCAGTCGTGCGCGTTGGCTCCGGAAGCGGGCGGTTTCCGCCTCTCGAGGCGCCAGCCGCGGGAAGAGTCCGAAGTGCCGACGACACGGCCCGTTCTGGTACCGCTGCGTCGGCACTTGTCGGCACCCGCAGCAACGACAGCTTCCAGAGCATGCAACCGCGACGCAGCGAGCGGCCACACCCACGGATCAGTCAGGCGAGCCCTCACTTCAGTACGACCTGGGTAAGCCCAGACTCGACTGGGCGACGAAATTGAGCAGCATCTCCCGGCTGACCGGGGCGATGCGACCGAGGCGGATCGAACCGAGCATCGCCCCGAGCCCGTAGTCGCTGGCCAGCCCGTTGCCACCGTGCGTCTGCACCGCTTGATCGATGGCCCGCACGGCGACTTCGGCAGCGGCGTACTTGGCCATGTTCGCCGCTTCGCCTGCACCGCGGTCGTCGCCGGCGTCGTAGATCGTCGCTGCTTTCTGGAGCATCAGCTTGGCCAGCTCCATCTCGACCTTGATCTGCGCCAGCGGATGGGAGATCCCCTGGTGAGCACCGATCGGAACGTCCCACACCTGGCGCTGCTTGGCATAGTCGACGGCCTTGTCGAGTGCATAGCGGGCGCTGCCGATGCTCCCCGCCGCAGCCATGATCCGCTCCGGGTTGAGCCCGGCGAACAGCTGCCACAGCGCGGTGTCGGGATCCTCACCGACGAGTGACTCCGACGGCAGGCGGACATCGTCGAGAAACAGCTGGAACTGCCGATCGGCCATCGTGATGTCCATCTCGATCGGCGTGAACTCGAACCCAGGCGAGTCCGTCGGCATCAGGAACAGCGCCGGCTGCAACGTCCCGTCACGAGCATTCTCGGTACGACCCACAACCAGCACTGCGTCGGCTTGGTCGACTCCGGAGATGAACGTCTTGCGCCCAGCGAGGATCCAGTCCGAGCCATCGCGGCGGGCCGTCGTGGTGATCCGGTGCGAGTTCGACCCGGCGTCGGCCTCGGTGATCGCGAAGGCGATGATCGACTCGCCGCTGGCAAGACCGGGCAACCACCGAGCGCGCTGGTCATCCGTCCCGAAGCGCGTGAGGATCGTCCCGACGATCGCCGGCGAGACAACCATCATCAGCAGCCCGGTGCCGCCGGCGTTGAGCTCCTCGGCGACGATCGCCAGCTCGTACATCCCGGCGCCACCGCCGCCAAACTCGACGGGCAGATTGACGCCGAGGAAGCCGAGCTTGCCGGCCTCGTCCCACAGCTCGGCCATCGGCTCGTGCCCGGCCGCTTTGGCGCGGGCGTACTCCCAGCCGTACTTCGCCGACAGCTCGGCGACGACGCGGCGCAGCTCCTGCTGCTCACTGGTTTCGGTAAAGTCCATCTAGCCCTCGCATTCCGGTTCCACGACAGCCAGCACGGCGCCGACGTCGACCTGCTCGCCGACCTCTACGGGTAGCTCGGTGACGACACCGGTGACCGGGGCGTCGATCTGGTGTTGCATCTTCATCGCCTCCATCCACAGCAGGGGTTGACCGCGCTCGACCCGGTCGCCAACGGCGACGACGACGCGTGCCACGGCGCCAGGCATCGGGGCAACCAACGAGCCGGCAGCGACGTGAGCGGCGGGGTCGCCGAAGCGCTCGACCCGGCGCAGGGTCACCGCGCCGAGTGACGAGTCCACGTACCGGTCGGGTCCTACGGCGATGACGCTGAAAGCCCGCGTGACACGGTCGACCTCGAGGACGACTCGGTCCGGCGACGCCTCGATCAGCGTGACATCCGCGAACCCGTCGGCGACCAGGCCATCGCGGGTGAGTCGGTAGTCGACGTCGATCTCGCCGTCGCGACTCTCGTAAGACTTGCGCTGGGGCGCGCTCGCCACGCTGCGCCATCCGCTCGGCGCGGCGCCGAGCACCGGCGCCCCGGCGCGGTTGCGGGCGGCGTCGGCGAGGGCGGCGGCCAGCGCCGCGAGCCTCACGCCGTCCTTACCGGCGAGCGGTTCGGCAAGCGTCGCGAGGCCGTGGCGATCGAAGAAGGTCGTGTTGGTGTCGCCGGCGAGGAATGCCGCGTGGCGCAGCGTGCGCACGAGAAGGTCGCGGTTGGTGACGACGCCGTGGATGCGCGCCCCGGCGAGCGACCCCGCCAGAGCCCTCGCAGCCTCGCCACGGGTCGGGGCGTGACTGATCACCTTGGCGAGGAGGGGGTCGTAGTGGACGCTGACGGCCGCGCCGGAAACGACCCCGGCGTCGAGGCGAATTCCCGGACTCCGTGGGATGGCGAACTCGGCGCCGACGCCGGGTACGTCGAACGTGTGCAGCGTGCCGCTGTGCGGCTGCCAGCCGGCGGCTGGGTCCTCGGCGTAGAGGCGGGCCTCGATGGCGTGTCCCGACGACGCCGGCGGCTCCGGGTCGAGGCGCCCACCCTCGGCGATGGCGATCTGCAGGGCCACGAGATCGAGACCGGTCGTGCACTCGGTCACCGGATGCTCGACCTGCAGACGGGTGTTCATCTCCAGGAAGAAGAACGTGCCGTCGTCGGCGGCGAGGAACTCGACGGTGCCGACGCCGGTGTAGCCGATCGTCCGCGACGCGGCGATCGCGGCGGCGAACAACGAATCGCGCATCCCCGGCACGCGCTCGACGAGCGGCGACGGCGCCTCCTCGATGATCTTCTGGTGGCGGCGCTGGATCGAGCACTCGCGCTCGCCGAGTGCCCATACCGTGCCGTGTTCGTCGGCGACGATCTGCACCTCGACGTGATGCCCGGTCGCCACGTAGGGCTCGCAGAAGACGGTGGCATCGCCGAATGCCGAGGCGGCTTCGGCCCCGGCCGCGGCGAGCTCGCGATCGAGCGCATCGAGGGACTCGACGATGCGCATGCCCCGCCCACCACCGCCGGCCGATGCCTTGATGAGCACGGGCAGGTCGGCGGTGCTGACCGCGCCAGGCGCCAATTCGGGAAGCACCGGTACGCCGGCCGCTGCCATCAGCCGCTTGGCCTCGACCTTCGATCCCATTGCCGTGATCGCGTCCGCCGGCGGCCCGATCCAGGTCAGCCCGGCGTCGACGACGGCGGCGGCAAAGTCGGCGTTCTCGGACAGGAAGCCGTAGCCGGGATGGATCGCGTCGGCGACTGCGCGGCGGGCCGCGTCGATGATCAGGTCGCCGCGCAGGTAGGTGTCCGCAGGAGCGTTGCCCGGCAACGCGACGGCAGCGTCGGCCTCGCGCACGTGTGGCGCGTGGGCGTCGGCGTCGGAGTACACGGCGACCGGGGCGATGCCGAGATCGCGGCACGTGCGCATCACCCGCCGGGCAATCTCGCCCCGATTGGCCACGAGAATCGAGCGGATCGTCACGGGCGGAAGACTCCGTAGCGCTCGGTGCCGCGGACCGGTGCGTTGTGGGCGACCGAGAGGGCGATGCCGAGCACGGTGCGCGTGTCGCGCGGATCGATGATCCCGTCGTCGTAGAGCATCCCGGACATCACGAGGGCGTCCGACTCGCGCTCGATCTGATCCTCGACGACTGCACGCATCGCCGCGTCCGCGTCCTCGTCGTAGTCCTCGCCGCGAGCGGCGGCGGCCTGCCGGGCGACGATCGACAGCACGCCGGCAAGCTGTTGCGGACCCATCACCGCCGACTTGGCGCTCGGCCAGCTGAACAGGAAGCGCGGTCCGTATGCCCGGCCACACATGCCGTAGTTGCCTGCGCCGTAGGACGCGCCGAGCGTGACGGTGAAGTGCGGCACCGTCGAGTTGGTGACGGCGTTGATCATCATCGCCCCGTGCTTGATGATCCCGCGCTGCTCGTACTCCTTGCCGACCATGTACCCGGTGGTGTTCTGGAGGAACAGCAACGGGGTGTCGGCGCGATTGGCGAGCTGGATGAACTGCGTCGCCTTCTGCGACTCCTCGCTGAACAGCACGCCGCGGGCGTTGGCGAGGATGCCCAGCGGGTAGCCGTGCAGGCGAGCCCAACCGGTCACGAGCGACGAGCCGTAAAGCGGCTTGAACTCGTCGAACTCGGAGCCGTCGACGATGCGGGCGATGACCTCCCGCGGGTCGAACGGAGTCTTGAGGTCGGCGGGCACGAGGCCGAGAAGGTCCTCCTCGTCGTGCGCTGGCGGGGCGATGTCGGTCACGGGCGGCGGTCCGAGCTTGCGCCAGTTGAGGCGAGCAACGATGCGCCGCCCGAGGCGGATGGCATCGAGCTCGTCGGCGGCGAGGTGGTCGGACAGGCCGGAGATCCGCGAGTGCATCTCGGCGCCGCCGAGCGACTCGTCGTCGGCTTCCTCCCCCGTCGCCATCTTCAGCAGCGGCGGTCCGGCGAGGAACACCTTGGCGCGGTCCTTGACCATGACGACGTGGTCGGACATCCCCGGCAGGTAGGCGCCGCCCGCCGTCGAGTTGCCGAACACGAGAGCGACCGACGGGATCCCGTGCGCCGACGCTCGAGTGAGGTCGCGGAACGTGCGCCCGCCGGGGATGAAGATGTCCTTCTGCGTCGGCAGGTCGGCGCCGCCGGACTCGACGAGATGGATCGTCGGCAGGCGGTTCTCGAAGGCGATGTCGGCGGCGCGGAACGCCTTGCGCAGCGTGTACGGGTTGCTCGACCCGCCGCGCACCGTCGGATCGCTGGCGCTGATCAGGCACTCGACGCCGCTGACGACGCCGATGCCGGTGACGACGCTGGCGCCGACCGTGTAGTCGGTGCCGTACGCCGCCAGCGGGCTGAGCTCGAGGAACGGGGCATCCTCGTCGACCAGCAGCTCGATGCGCTCGCGGGCGAGCAGCTTGCCGCGCTTGTGGTGCCGCTCGGTGTACTTCGCCCCGCCGCCGGCGATCGCCTTGGCGTGTTCGGCATCGATCTCGACGAGTTTGGCGAGCGTCGCCTCGCGGTTGGCTGCGAACTCGGGCGACCCGACGTCGATGCGGGTGGCGAGAACACTCACAGCAACGCCTCGGGGATGTCGACGTGGCGCGAGCGCAACCACTCGCCGAGGGCTTTCGCTTGTGGGTCGAAGCGGGCCTGCGACGCGACACCCTCGCCGAGCAGCCCGTCGATGACGAAGTTGAGGGCGCGCAGGTTGGGAAGGACGTGACGGGTGACCGGCGACGACGCCGTCTCGGGGAGCAGGCGGCGCACCTCGTCCACGGTGAGGGCGTTCGCCAGCCACGGCCACGCTTCGTCGGTACGCGCCCACACCCCGACGTTGGCGCTGCCTCCCTTGTCGCCTGAGCGGGCGCCGGCCACCGCGCCGAGCGGAGCGCGGCGGGTCGGGCCATCCGGCGGCGCGGGAAGCGTCGGCTCGGGGACTTCGGCGAGGGCCGCTGACTCGGCCGGCGGGTCGACGGCAACTCGAGTGCCATCGCTGAGCACGGCGACGTGGTCGACGTCGGTGGCCGCGACGTACGCGGCGGTGAACACGCCATACGGCGCGGCATCGCCCGGCGGGGCGGTGAGGTGGAAGCCGGGGTACGACGCCAACGCCAGTTCAACGGCGGCGCCACTGAACGCCCGGCCGATCGCCTTCGGGTCGGCGCTGCGCACCACGCCGTGAAGCAGGGCGCTGGCCTCCTGCTCGGAGGCGGCGTCGAGGTGATCGGTGCGGGCCAGCGTCCACGCGGCGGCGAAGCCGCTGAGTTGGTCCTGGACGAGCGCCGCCTTGGCCTCGATGTCGAGGCCGGTGAGGACGAAGACGACCTCGTTGCGAAACCCGCCGAGCGTCGCCAGGCCGGCCTTGAGCGTCGGCGGAGGCGGCTCACCGCGCACGCCGCTGATGCGCACCCGATCGGGCCCATCGGCGTCGAGCGTGATCGTGTCGAACCGAGTCGTCACGTCCGGTCCGGCGTAGCGCGCCCCGGTGATCTCGTAGAGCAACTGCGCCGTCACGGTCTCCGTCGTCACCGCCCCGCCCGTGCCCTCGTGCTTGGTGATGACGCTCGTGCCGTCGCCGTTGAGTTCGGCGATCGGGAAGCCGGGACGATGGAGGTCGCCGATCTCCGTGAAGAACGCATAGTTGCCGCCGGTTGCCTGGGCGCTGCACTCGATGACGTGGCCGGCGGCAGTGGCACCGGCGAGGGCGTCGTAGTCCGTCGGCGCCCAACCGAAGTGCGCCGCCGCCGGGCCGACGACGAGCGATGCGTCAGTCACCCGCCCGGTGACCACGACGTCGGCACCATCGGCAAGGCAGGCGACGATCCCCCACGCGCCGAGGTAGGCATTGGCGGCGAGGGGTGAGCCGAGGCCGAGTTCGTCGGCGCGGGGCAGGAGGTCGTCGCCCTCGACGTGGGCGACGGAGGCGTCGATACCGAGCGAAGTGGCCAGATCACGAAGTCGCTTGGCGAGCCCGGCGGGGTTGAGCCCACCGGCGTTGGTGACGATCCTGACGCCTCGCTCGACGGCGAGCCCGAGCGACTCTTCCATCTGAGCGAGGAACGTCTTGGCGTAGCCGAGCGTTGGATCCTTCAGCCGGTCCCGACCGAGGATGAGCATCGTCAGCTCGGCGAGGTAGTCGCCGGTGAGGACGTCGAGCTCGCCGCCGTCGAGCATCTCCCGCACGGCGGCGAAGCGATCCCCGTAGAAACCCGAACAATTCCCGACGCGCAGAGGTCTCACGTCGATCTCTCCGACACCCGACCCGCTCCCGGCGGGCCGGCGAAGGCTTGGGCGATCGTCAGCCAATGCTCGGCGTCGCTCCCCTCGGCCGACACGGCGAGATCGTCGCGGTGTCGCCGCTGGGTGACGAGGAAGCAGAAGTCGAGGGCCGGTCCGGCCACCCGCTGGGTGGCGTCGTCGGGACCCCACGTCCACGTGTCGCCCGACGGCGCGGTGAGCTCGACGCGGAACTCGACGGCGGGCGGGGTCAGGCCGTTGACGAGAGTAGGCGTAGTCGCGAGCCCGAACGCCGATGTGGGCGACGTGGCGGAGCCGGTCGGTCGGCTGGCGCTCGACACCGAGGGTGTCGGCGACGTCCTGGCCGTGCGCCCACGTCTCCATCAGCCGTGCCGTCGCCATCGAAGCGGCGCCCATCGGCGGTCCGAACCACGGCATCTTCGCTCCCGCCGGAAACTCGGCGAGCACGGCGGCGAGCCGTGCCCGCCCGTCGCGCCACCACGCCAGCAGCTCGCCTGGCGGGCGGGCCGCGGCGGTGGCGGCGGCATCGTCGACGGCGCTCGCGGCTCCGTGGGCGAGGGTGTCGACGGCAGCGGAGAAGGCATCCGGGTCGGTGGCAGCGAGGACGGCGATCTCGTCGGTCCAGCCGAGGTGGGCGATCTGGTGGGCGATCGTCCAACCCGGTGACGGTGTCGCCGACTGCCACGCATCGCCGGACAGGCCAGCAACGAGGTCGTCGAGCACCGCACTCTCGGCGGCGAGGTCGGCCACGAGTGCTCCCACGTCGGCCATCCATCAAGCGTGACAGCCGACAGAGAAACAATCAAGCGCGCTTGTTTCCGTCCTGAAGACACGACCGATGGGTGTTTAGGGGACGGAACGGTCCCCAGAACACCCATCGGTTGGTTGCGGAGCGTGACAGATCGCACGGGTGGCGCCTGTCACGTTGTGAAACGTTGGCGTTTCATAGTGCGACGCTTACGTTTCGTAGCCTCAGTCACCCACCACCGGCCAGGTCACGCGGCCTGCGTGGCCGGGAACGCAATGAGGAGAACTCTCATGTCTGATCTCCCGCTCTACGAACGGCCAGAAGTCCACGAACGCCGCTGGTTCCTTCTCGGCGTGCTGTGCCTCTCGCTGATCATGGTCGTGATGGCGGTGTCGTCGCTGAACGTGGCGATGCCAACGCTGCAGACCGAACTGGACACCAGCGCCACGATGCTGCAGTGGATCGTCGACTCCTATGCCTTGGTGTTCGCCGGCCTGTTGCTCACGGCGGGCGCCCTCGGTGACCGCTTCGGCCGCAAAGGTGCGCTGCTCATCGGGCTCGCCGTGTTCGCCTTCGGCTCGCTGATCAGCGGTCTGGCCGGCTCGGCCGAGTTGGTGATCGTCGGTCGCGCCGTGCAGGGCGCTGGCGCCGCGTTCGTGATGCCGGCGACGTTGTCGTTGATCGCCGCCGTGTTCCCACCGGAGGAGCGGCAGCGGGCGATCGCCATCTGGGTCGGCTTCGCCGGCGCCGGCGGGGCGCTCGGCCCGATCGTGTCGGGAGCATTGCTGGAGGAGTTCTGGTGGGGCTCGGCGTTCCTCGTCAACATCCCCATCGTCGCCCTCACGGCCGTCGCCATCGCCATCTACAGCCCGCGCTCGCGCGACGACGACGCCACGCCGCTCGATCCACGCGGTGCCATCCTCTCGCTCGTCGGGATGACCGGCTTGCTGTTCGGGATCATCGAAGGACCGGAGCGGGGCTGGACGAGCCCGATCGTGCTCGCCACGTTCGTTGTCACCGCCGCCGTCGCCGTCGCGTTCGTGCGCTGGGAGCGGGTCGCTCCCCACCCGATGCTGCCGGTGTCGTACTTCTCCGACCGCCGGTTCAGCGTCGGGAGTGGCACCGTCACGGTGTCGTTCTTCGTGATGTTCGGCTTCTTCTTCCTGTTCTCGCTGTACCTCCAGTTCGCCCGCGGCTACTCACCGCTCGAAGCTGGGCTGGCGACACTGCCGTTCGCCGTGGCCTTCGTGATCGTGTCCCCTCGCAGCGCGACACTCGCCGAACGCATCGGCAGTGGACGGACGATCACCTACGGATTCCTCGTCGTCGGTGCCGGCATGGTGGTGATGAGCTTGATCGGCGTCGGCACGCCGTATCTCGTCCTGGTCGTCGCGATGGTGCTGCTGTCATCGGGGATGGCGATCGTGGCCGCGCCGGCAACGAGCGGGATCATGAACGCCGTGCCGATGGCGAAGGCCGGCGTCGGCTCGGCCGTCAACGACACGACGCGGGAACTCGGAGGCGCCCTCGGAATCGCCGTGTTCGGCAGCATCGTCAACTCGATCTACCGCGCCAACGTCGACCTCGGTGGCCTCGGACTGTCGCCGTCCGAGGTCGCCGAGGCGGAGGAGTCGATCGGTGGGGCGGCGCAGACGGCCGCGGCCGTCGATGGTGCCGCCTCCACCGGACTCGTCGAGCGGGCGGCGACCGCGTTCACCGACGCCGTCAACCTCGCGTCGGTCGTCTCGGTCGTCATCGTCGTGGCCGCCGCGGCGATCGTCGCCCGGACGTTCACTCGCGCCAAGGAGACCGACGCCGAACTGGCGGCGGCCACGAGGTCGAACGCAGAGCTCGAGCCGACCGGCGAGTTGGAGTTGGCAGCCGCGCCAGACTGATGACGTGGAGCTGACCGACGCGACCCGGGAGCAGGACCCGCGCATCGAGCGGACCCGTCGCGTCGTGCTCGACGCCGCCCTCGCCGTGCTCGTCGAGCGCGGCCTCGGCGAGGTGACGATCGAAGCGGTTGCAGCCGAGTCCGGCGTGGCCAAGAGCACGATCTACCGCCACTGGCCGAGCCGGCTGGAGCTCATCAACGACGCGTTCCAGGAGCTCAAGCCGGAGCTCCCGGTGCCCCCGGACGGCGCTGTGCGCGAGCGTCTCGTTGTCGTCCTCGAGCACCTCGCCCAGGACGTCGCCGCATCGCGGTGGTCGGCGTGCCTGCCGGCGTTGCTCGACGCTGCCGAGCACGACCCTGCCGCCCGCGAGCTCAACCTTCGATTGGCATCGACCGGCCGCAAGTCGCTGGCCGGCTTGCTCGAGGAGGGGGTTCGCACTGGCGAACTGCCGTCCGACCTCGACACCGTGCTCATCGCCGAGGCCCTCGCCGGGCCGATCATCCTTCGCCGCCTGATGTCGGCGCAGCCGCTCGCCCCGGCCAAGGTCCGTCACCTCGTCGAGCAGGTGCTCGGTGGTTGCACACGGTCTCCGACCAAGACCGCCCGCCGGCGTGGCTGAGGCCTGTCGGCACGAGGTAGCGCAGCAACCGATGGGTGTTTACAGGACCGAATCGTCATGTAAACACCCATCGGTCGGCAGGGCGGGCAACGCGCCCGACCGGCGCGACGACTGGACTCACGGATGGGCGGGAAGAGCCAGGTTTGTCCTGTTTGCGCTCACGGATCCGGCGTCGGCGGCAGCGACGCTTTCGAGCTCGCTGATCACTGTCGAGGCCAGCGCGTCCTGTCGGATCGCGGCTCCCAGGCGTGAGGCAGCCTCGGCGTAGGCCGGATCGTTCAACACCTTGCTCACCGAGGCGGCAATGGCGTTCACCGACGCCGTTCGCTTCAGCTTCAGCCCGGCGCCGCGTGTCGTCACACGCACCGCGTTGTCCGCCTGATCGCGCCCGTGCGGCAACACGACGAGGGGGACGCCGGCCGCGAGAGCCTTGACAACGGTGCCGTGGCCGCCATGGGTGACGGCGAGGTCGGCGTGTTCGAGCACGGCCCGATGCGGCGCGCTGGGAACGACGGTCACGTTCGCCGCTGGCGACACGGATCCGGGCTCGACGGCCGGTCCAGTGGTGACGACGCCGCGCACCGGCAGCGTCGCCAGGGCATCGACGATCCGTTGCAACGTGGCGACATGATCCTGGAACGTCGACGACAATCCGACGAGGACGAGCGGGTCGTCGCCAGGCGGCGGGGTCCACGTTTCCGTGTCGTCCTCCGCCCAGCTTGGATCGTCGAGCACTGGTCCGACGTACCTGACCGTGGCGGGCAACGTCGGCGGTTGCGCGAAGTCGAACGCACGCGACGTCAGTACGAGCTGGCGCCGCGCCTGCTGAGGCTGGTCGAGGAAGTGAGCAAGCGGGGCCAAGCCGCGCCCGGTGCGCAACCCGTTGAGCCTGGCGAGACCTTTGTCCCACATGCGGTGGAACATCGATTTGAGTAGCCGATCGCGGCTTCGGCCGATGGCGTTGCGCCCCGGCCGCAGGCCCAGCCCGAAGGGCGTCGACCCCTCGAAGGGGAAGAGGTAGATGTTGGGGATCAGCACATCGAACGGGACGCTGGCGACCTCGGCGGCGACCATCGCCCCGAAGGCAAACTGCGAGCACAGGACGAGGTCGGGCCGATGTTCGACGATCGCCGACGCCGTATCGGCGGCGTAGACGCGCAGTGGCCCGGCAAACTGCGATTCGAGGAGTCGAGCGAAGAGCTGACGGGGATTCTTGCATTCCCAGTCGCGATACGGGTCGTTCTCCGGGCGTCGATCCGGCCGGTTCGGCGCGGTGACCCAGCGACGGAAGGCCGCACCCGTCGCCTCGACCTCTGCCGCCATCGAATCTTCGGCGAGGACAACGACGTCGTGACCCCGCTCGACGAGCCGGCGAACGACGCCAAGCTCGACGGGAACGGTGCCACCGCCGTCGACGAGAGCGACGAGGTATCGGTTGGGGGTCATCGGCTGGGCTCCTTGGTGGTGCCGTCGAGAACGCCCTCGACGAGTTGGACGATGGTTCGTTCGGTTTCCGCACGGCTGACCGCGAGGTCGCGACGCAGCAGCTTCCACGTGTAGACGTCGGTCGCCGCGTAGAGCGCGTTGATCGTGCGTCGGCGCCCCGCCGCACCGGTTGGCAGCAGTGCCCCGAAGCAGCGTTCGAGCCACGCTCGGTGCGACTCCCTCGCCTTGTCGAGAATCGCCGCCAGGTTGGGAAGACGCTCGGCACTCGCCGCCCAGCGTGCGTTGGCGTCGCCGAAGCGCTCGTACTCCCCGACGAGGATGCGCACCGCGCCGCCGACGTCGCCCGGCACCGCCTCGTACCGGGCGTCGGTCGTTTCTGTGCCGAGCAGATCGGCAACGGCTGACGCCACACCCTCCTTCGACGAGAAGTGGTTGAGCACGGTCTGGTGCGAGACCCCTGCAGCTTGCGCGATATCGACGAGGGTCACGTCCTCGTAGTAGTTGTCGAAGAACAGATGCATCGCCGACCGCACGATGGTCTCGCGCGTCGAGGCCACCGAGTCCGCTCGCGCCGTCATCGTGTAGGTGCGTCGCATTTTCATTGGAGCCGCACTCAACCAGATACTTGAGTGCAAGTCAAGTCAAATTGCTGTCTACGATCGCCCGATGTCGTACAGCCCTCCGCGTCGGCGTCCAGCTCCCCGAAGTCGAGCGGCCGGTGCCGTGGCCAGAGCTGATCGAGATGGCGCGCACGGCCGAGGCGGTCGGGCTGGACTCGATCTGGTGCGGCGACCACCTGCTCTACGACCTCCCCGGCGGCGTGACCCGCGGCCCGTGGGAGGTGTGGACGACGCTCGCCGCCCTCGCCGCCGTCACCGAGCGCGTCGAGCTTGGGCCGCTCGTCGCGTCGACCGGGTTCCACGCCCCGGCGATGCTCGCCAAGCAAGCGGCGACCGTCGACGGCATCTCCGGCGGAAGGCTGATCCTCGGACTCGGCGCCGGCTGGAACGAACGCGAGTACCGGGCCTTCGGCTTCCCGTTCGACCGCCGGGTCGACCGCTTCGCCGAGGCACTGACGATCATCAGCACGCTCGTGCGTGACGGCAGCATCGACTTCGACGGCGAGTTCCACCGACTCGAGAATTGCGTTCTCGATCCGCCGGCAACCCGGCCTGGCGGCCCACCGCTGATGATCGGCTCGATTGGACCGCGGATGTTGTCGATCGCCCTCCCCGTTGTCGACAGCTGGAACGTCTGGTACAGCCACTACGGCAACACCGTCGCCGGGTTCCGCGACGTGCGCGCCAAGGTCGACGAGATCGCCGAGTCGGTCGGGCGGGACCCGGCAACGATCGACGCCACGGCGGCTGTGCTGGTGCGCTTTCCCGGCGGCACCGGACGGGTGATGGGCGACTACTCGGACAGCGATCCTGCCCCGGTCACAGGGTCGCCGGCCGACATTGCCGGCCACCTCGCCGCCCTCGCCGAAGCCGGCGCGGCGCACGTGCAGCTCGTGATCGATCCAATCACGACGGCGACGATCGAGCTCGCTGGCGAGGTGGTTGCCGAGCTGGGCGACTGACCCGCCGTCCATGTCGCGCCAGACGACCGATTCTGGTCTCCTGGCTCGACCTGGACGAGATTTCGGCGGAGTGTCGTCGCGTCGTCGGCGACACTGTTGACCGATGGGGCTGGCGATGCGCTTCTTCGATGAGGCAACGGACGTAGGGCGCGCCCGGCAGGCGTTCGATGACGCCGGCTACACGCTCGCCGCCGTCACCGAGCGACTCGGCCCGAACGTCTTCGCCCACCTCTCCGCCGGAGAGTTCGCACCGTTGGTTCGAGCGACTCGAGGAGGCGACCGGCTCGACGTGCTTGCTCGGCTGTTCCTGGTCGGCGAGCCGGTTTCCGCTGCCGAGGCGACGAAGGCGCTCCGACCACTCGCGATCGAGGCCTGGGCCGCGAGCGGCATCGTGGCCATCGACGGCGACGACGTGCGTGGACTTCTGGTGATTCGCCCGCTCGGCGACCCGGACGACCGTCTCGTCGTCCACGACCGGCCGGATCCGTCGGGTGCCGTCGCCGCCGACCATGTGCTCGGCATCAGCGCATCCACTGCGGCGCTCGCCGGAGCGACGATCCGTCGCTCGATCGACGTCGCCTTCGACCTCGGCACCGGCTGTGGTGTGCAGGCCGTCCACGCCGCTGCCCACGGCACGCGTGTCGTCGCATCCGACCTCAACCCGCGGGCTATCGCCTTGGCGACGTTGACCATGGAACTGAACGATCTCCACCAGGTCACTGTCCGCCTGGGAGACAGGTTCGACCCGGTCGCCGATGAGCGCTTCGAGCTCATCGTCGCCAACCCGCCGTTCGTCATCTCACCGTCGCGGCGGTACCTCTTCCGTGACAGCGGCCTACCCGTCGACGAGGTGTGCCGCTCGATCGTGCGGGCTGCCCCCGACCATCTCGCCACCGGCGGGCATTGCCAGCTGCTCGCCTCGTGGGCCCACGTCGCTGGCGAGGACTGGCGCGACCGCTTGGCCGGATGGTTCGAGGGGACGGGCTGCGATGCCTACGTGCTGGAACGGGAGGCGCTCGAGCCGAGCGCCCACGCCACGAGTTGGCTGCGCCAGACGGAGCGGCCCGACCGGTGGGCCGACGAGTTCGAGGAGTGGATGACGTACTGCGAGTTGCATCGCATCGAGGCGGTCGGATTCGGGCTGATCACGATGCGCAGGCGGGCGGTGGGCCCGACGTGGTTCCGCGCCGAGGAGGCGCCGCAGGACCTCGTGATGCCCTGCGGCGATCACCTCGGTGCCGTGTTCGAGCTCGCTGACTTCCTCCACGCCCTCGACGACCGCCAACTGCTCGCGACGTCGTTGGCGGTCGCTCCCGACGTCGTCCTCGACGAGCGGGCTCGGCCGAGCGCCGACGGGTGGCTGGTCACCGAACGTCGGCTGCGCCAGACCGCGGCGCTGTGCCACCAGGGTGACGTCGATCCCGGCGTCGCCGCGATCGTCGCGGCATGCGACGGCCGGCGAACCCTCGGGGACGTGCTCTCCGAGGTCGCCGACGCAGCAGGTGTCTCGACGGCCGACGTCGGCGCCGCCGCCCTGCCGATCATCCGCCGCCTGATCGAGCAGGCCTTCCTGCTCCCGTCAGTCCCCGACTGAGCTGGTCAGATCTTCTTGTTGGCCTTGAGGTCCCAGCCGGCCTTGACCGGCGGCAGCAGCTTGCCGGACGGCGACTGCGGCGTGTAGCTCCACTCCACCTTGGAGTAGCTCAACGAGAACTGCTCGACGGGCGGTTCGACGTCGGTGTCGCCTTGCATCACGCTCGTCACCACGACGTCGCGCAACTTGTACTTGAGGTAGTCGGTGCCCTTGCCAGCGCCGCGTGCGCCAGTGAGTAGGCCTTCCTTGATGTGCGAACCGGACGCGCAGGCAGTGAACAGCGCCGGCGAGGCCTTGCTGATCCGGCTCACGAAGTGGAAGTCCTGGAACGATGCCTTGCCGGCACCGCCCGCCACCACCGCTGGAGGTCGATGAGCTGTTGCTCACTCCCCACGACCACGACTCGACGTCGATCTCGCCCTTGTGGGCGTCGTGTGTCGACTCGCCGGAGATCCCGTCGAGCTTGAGGAACCAGCGCTCCGCTACCACCCGACCAGGGTGCACGACGAACGTCAATCCGACAAGCGATTTCTGCCCGCAACACGCAACCGATGGGTGTTTAGGGGACGGAACGGTCCCCTAAACACCCATCGGTCGTGA
>CAVTBY010000001.1:5000-194480 GCA_963733085.1 Ilumatobacteraceae bacterium | reverse complement strand
TTGAACCCGGGGGTCTGGCCGCCGTGGAGGTCGATCGTGTTCGGCCCCCAACGCAGCTGGTCGATGCCGTACCCGTACCAGTTGTACGAGTTGGCGGGGTCGATGATCTTGGCGCTGTCCTGCCACAGGCGCTGGTACTCGGCGTTGAGGACCTTGCCACCGGCCAGGGCCTCGATCCAGGTGGCGAGATCTGCGGCGGTCGAGATGACGGCGCCGGCGGCGAAGCCGAACGAGTGGTTGATGCCGGTGAAGTCGGTCGGCTCGAGGGTCCCGGCCTCGGCCTCGGCTGCATCTCCGGCGTGTACGGCGGGGTGCCCATCATCACGTGGGAGGCGCTGCCGTACAGGTAGCCGTGCGAGTACGGCTCCGGGATGGCGTCGTAGGTCGGCGGGGGGAAGCACGTGTTGGTCATGCCGAGCGGCTCGAACAACCGCTCCTCGAACGACTCGGCCAGCGGCTTGCCGTCCAACTGCTCGATGATCAGACCGAGCAGCACGTAGTTGGTGTTGCTGTAGTAGTACTCGGCGCCGGGCGCGAACATCGCCGGCTGGGCGAAGGCGATGTCGAGCAGCTCCTGCGGCGTCCAGACCCTGGTCGGATCGTCATCCATGGTCGCCGAGATCTCCGGGGCGTCGGTGAAGCTGTAGAGGCCGCTGCGCATCTCCAGCAGCTGGGCGATGGTGATGTTGTCGCCGTCGGGCACCTCGCGGCTCGTACTTCGACACCGGATCGTCGAGCTGCAGCTTCCCCTCCTGGGCCAGCTGCAGGATCACCGCCGACGTCATCGTCTTGGTGATCGACGCGATGCGGAAGTGGGTGTCGGCGTCGGGCCGGCTCTTCTCCCCCAGCTCCGTCGTGCCGGAGGCGGCCGTGAACTCGCCCTGGGGCGTGCGCAGCAGCACCAGAACCCGGGCACCAGCAAATCCTCGACCGTCTGGTCGACCAGTGCCTGCAGCGCGGCCGGGTCGATCGGCTTCAGCCCCGACGTCGGTGCCGTGGTCGTCGAGCCGGGACGGCGCCGGCGTAGTCGTCGGCGGCGACGTGTGGTCCGATCGCCGTGCTGCACGCCGCGGCGACCAGCGCCAGCGCGGCCGCGGCCGCGACGAGCGCCGTACGCCGACCAGCGGCACGGCCAGGGTGGAGTGGGCTCGTCCTCGAGCCGACCGATCCTCGCTCAGTGGTGGGTTGCATCATCTGCCCCTTTCGATGGAGCGCAGGTCGTGACCGGAGCGGTTCGTGCCCGTGGGTGATCACGGAGGTCCCCGCCATCGGTGGCCTGGACCGACGCGGCGGATCGCACCGCTGGACGCGTCGACCGCGACCAACCGGTCAGGCAGGATCGTCAGCGCCGCAACAGTGATCACGGTGAAGCCGAGATGATCGAGTCGACCCGGCATGGGACGCTCGCTGGGTGGCGATCCGTCCGGCTATCCACACTCAGAAGGCGTTCACCCGTGCGGAACAATTCGTTCCAGTTCGCTCCCGGAGTCGTCCGGAGGTGGCGTTCAGCTGCACCGGCATCTCGCCGGCAGGCAGCTCGAACACCTCGGCGGTGTCCGCGGTGGGCAGACCGTCACCGAAGACTCCACGGAAGAGCCGGTGGTAAACAGCTCGACGCTGGCCCGTCGCCGTGACGCCTCCTGCTCGGTCGCGCCGCAGGAGACGTTGATGCCTACCATCGGGTACGGGCTCCACGACCCCCGAGGTGAACGGAGAGGGCTCGAACGCCTGTCGGTAGGCGTCCAACGCGGTCCGGACGGCTCCGGCGAACTCGGCAGCCAGCCGCCCATTCGATCAGGAGTCGCCGCCGGCTGAGACGGTCAGGCGGATCAGCCGCGGGCCAGGATCCCTCGGGCCACCTCCACCGCCCGGTCGATCGGTACGGCGAAGCCGATGCCGATGTTGCCGGAGGCCCGGCCGCTGAGGGTCGCGATCGAGGTGTTGATGCCCACCACGCGGCCGTTCAGGTCGACCAGCGGTCCGCCGGAGTTGCCGGGATTGATGGGCGCGTCGGTCTGGATCATCGCCTCGGCGCTCGAGCGCCGCTCCAGAGCGCTCACCACGCCCGAGGTCACCGTCCCGTTCAGCCCGAGCGGCGAACCGACCGCGATCACCGGCTGACCGATGCGCAGGTCGGCACTGACGCCGAGCTCGGCGGCGGGCAGGTCGCCACCGCGGGCCCGCAGCACGGCGATGTCGTTGCTCCGGTCCGAGCCGACCACCTCGGCGCTGACCGTACGGCCGGAGGCGAGCACCAGCGACACGTTGCTCGCGCCGGCCACGACGTGGTGGTTGGTCAGGACGTGACCGGAGCCGTCCATCACGACCCCCGAGCCGCTGCCGCGCCCGGCCCGCACCTGCACGACGCTCGGCAGGATCTCACTGCGCCGCCGCCTCGGTGCTGCCGCTGGCGGCGGTGCCCCCGCCGCCCGGCGCGCTGCGTTGCTGCACGATCGTCGGACCCGCGGTCGGCGCGTTGCGGTCGAGGGCGACGACCATCCCGGCTCCCGACGCCCCGCCCGCCAGCACGGCGGCCGCGATCACGGCCGCGAGCCGCGGACGGCTCCGGCTCGTCCGGGTGGGCGGCGTCGTCAGGAGCGACGGCGCCGGGCCGACGGGCCAGGAGCGGCGGGCGGCGCGGTGCGGGCAGCCGTGGTCGGGCCGGCGACGAGCCGGTGGCAGCCGGCGCCGCCCAGCCGATCTCGGGTCCGGCGGGTCGGCCGAGTCCGCGCGGGTCTGGATTGTTCATGTGCGGTTCCTTCCTTGTCAGATCCGGGGGGTCAGATCAGCCGGGAGAACCAGCGGAGGGACAGGGCACCGGCGCCGGTGGCGACGAGCAGACCCAGCGCCGCCAGGTACGGCGTCACCTCGCGCTGCTCGGTGCGCCAGCCGATGGAGGAACCGATGTCGGCGTACACGTCGCGCAGTTCCTCGCCACTCTCGGCGGTGTAGGCGGTGCCGCCCGTCGCCTCGGCCAGCGCGCGGAGCGCCGCCTCGTCGACCGGTACGGGCTGGCTGTTGCCGCCGGGCAGGGTCCCGTTGGGCGTGCCGTACGCGATCGTCGACACCGGCAGACCGGCTTCGGTGGCCGCGACGGCGGCCTGCTCCGGGGTACGACCAGCGGTGTTGTCGCCGTCGGAGAGCAGCACGACGCGGGTGGGCACCGGCTCTTCTTCGGCCCCGCCTTCGGATTCAGCCGCCATCCGCTGCACCTGCTCGACCGAACTGAACACGGCCTCGCCGATCGCGGTGCCGCCCCGGCCCAGCGTGAGCGACTCGATCTCTTCCTGTGCCTCGTCGTGGTCGGTGGTGGGCGCCACGACGACCGCGCTGGAGCCGGCGAAGGAGACCACGCCGACGTTCACGGTGTCGGGCAGTTGCTCGACGAAGGCCGAGGCGGCGGCCTTGGCGGCCTCCATCCGGTTCGGCGGCACGTCGGTCGCCGCCATCGAGCCCGAGACGTCGATCGCGACCATGACGGTCGCCCGGTCGTACGGGACGCGGAGGGCCACCTCGGGCCGGGCGGCGGCCAGCCCGAGCAGGGTCAGGGCCATCAGCACGAACGCGGCGGGCAGATGCCGGCGCCAGCCGGGCCGCCGCGGCACGACCCGGTCGAGCATCGGCAGGCTCGCGAACCGTACGGCGTAGCGGTGCCGGCGTCGCTGCACGATCACGTAGGCGAACGCCAGGGCAGCGACGGGGATCAACGTGAGTAGCCAGAGAGGGCTCAGCAGGGTCATCGATGTCTCCTCATCGGTTTCTTCGAATAGTTCCGCGGCGAGCCGGGAGTCGGCGACGCGCGCGGACGAAGCGGGCCAGTTCGCTGACCCAATCGGTGTCGGTACGCAGCAGGACGTGCCCCGCCCCCGCGGCCCGGACCGCCTGGGCGGTCGCGGTCCGGAAGGCGGTCGCCGCCTCGGCGTAGCGCGTCCGGACGCGCAGGTCGGTGCTGATCTCGCGCTGTCGACCGGATTCGGGGTCGACCAGCACGAGCTGGCCGACCGCCGGCAGTTCCAGCTCACGCGGGTCCAGCACCTCGACCACGACGACGTCGTGACGAGCGGCCAAGCCGGCGGAGCGGAGCCTCCCAGGCGAAGGGGCGCTCGATCTCGCCGCTAGGGTCCAGCAAGTCGGACACGACGACCCGTAGCCCGGAGCGGCGGTGCCGCCGCCCCAGGAGCGTCAGTGCGCCGGCCAAATCGAGGGTGGCGGGCCCGTCCCGTGCCCCGGGCGGCATCCGGAGGGCCCGGTGGGCGGCGACCCGTCCGGCGAGCGGCCGGACCCAGGTCATCCCGTCGGTCCCGAGAACCGCCAGTCCGAGCCGGTTGCCCGGCGCATCGGTGAGCAGGCCGACGGCGCCGGCCACCGTGGTGGCCAGCTCCGCCTTCTCGGCCGTCGCCGTCCCGAACGCCATGCTCGGCGTCTGGTCCAGCAGCAGCCACGTGTCGAGCTCGTGCTCGGCCTGCGTCAGCCACAGGTGCGGCTCGCGGGCCCGGGCGGTGACGTTCCAGTCGATCCGCCGGACGTCGTGCCCCGGCTGGTAGCGGGCCAGCTCCTCGGCCTCGGTGCCCGGACCGAGCCGCATCCCGGCGTGGTCGCCCTGGAGCAGCCCGTCCAGCCTCCGCCGCACGGTGAGATCCAGACCTCGGAACGACGAGAGCGAGCCCACCCTCATGCGGCGACCGCCGTCTGCTCGTCCGGCGCGACCCGCGGCCGCGGCACGGTCTCGAGGATCGTGCCGATCACCGAGCGCGGATCGATGCCCTCGGCCACCGCGTCGAAGGACAGCACCAGCCGGTGGGCCAGCACGTCGGCCGCGATGTCGGCGACATCGTTCGGCAGGACGTAGTCCCGCCCGCGCAGCAGGGCCAACGGTCGGGCCGCGGCGATCAGTCCGAGGCTGCCGCGAGCGCTCACCCCGTACTCCAGGACCTCGCCCAGCTGGAGTCCGAACCGGTGGGGGTGCCGGGTGGCCATCACCAGCTGAACCGCGTAGTGCGCGATCACGTGGTGGACGAACACCTGGTCGGTCTCGGCCTGCAGGCTCACCAGCTCCTCCAGGCTCAGCACCCGGTGCGCCCGCGGCGGGGCGACACTCATCCGTTGCACGATGGTCAGCTCGTCGAGCTCCTCCACGTGGTCGACGTCGACCTTGAGCAGGAACCGGTCACGCTGCGCCTCCGGGAGGGTGTAGACCCCCTCGGTCTCGATCGGGTTCTGCGTCGCCAGCACCAGGAACGGCGCCGGCAGCCGATGGGTGGTGCCACCGATGGTGACCTGCCGCTCCGCCATCGCCTCGAGCAGGGCCGACTGGACCTTGGCGGGGGCCCGGTTGATCTCGTCGGCCAGCACCAGGTTGGCGAAGATCGGCCCGAGCTCGGTGTCGAAGCGCTCGGTCGACGGCCGCCACACCTGGGTGCCGACGATGTCGGCGGGCATCAGGTCCGGGGTGAACTGCAGCCGGGAGAAGCTGCCGCCGACGACGTCGGCGAGGGTCCGGACCGCCAGGGTCTTGGCCACCCCCGGCACGCCCTCGAGGAGGACGTGGCCGCGGGCGAGCAGCCCGACCAGGATGCGCTCGACCATCAGATCCTGGCCGACCACCACCCGCTTGACCTCGAACAGCGTGCGCTCGAGCAGTGCCGTCGGCACCAGTCGAATGGGTTGCTCAGTCATCACAGGTCTCCATCAGGGGTCGGGGCCTGCTCGGGCGTCTGGCTCGGCGCCTCGCTCGGGGTCTCGCTCGGGGCCCTCGCTGCCCTCGCTGGATCCGCCGCCGGAGCGCGGTCGGGGCAATCGGCGCCGGACACCATCGGCGGTTCCGCTGCCCTCGTCGACGACGGTGGCGTAGCCGGACTCGACCGGCGCGTTGCCCTGCGCGTTGCCGGCGTACGCGAATCCGGCTCCACCGGCCAGCACCGCGGCGGTGAGGACGCCAGCGACGGCGAGCCTGCGACCGGGTGGCTGGCGCTTCGGTGTGTTCACTGCTTCGTTGTTCCTGGATTGTCACTGATCTCCTCGTGAGATCGGTTTGTCGGAACGTGATCACTTCATCAAGCGAGGAGGAAAACCACGGGAAACAAGATCGAAAAGGCTGCGAAAACGCAGACCGATTCACAGACTTCCGCGGTTAGCGTGGACGGCATGCGGCTGCTGATCGTGGAGGACGAAGAGGGTCTGGCGAGCGCCCTGAAGGTGGGCCTGACCCGGGAGGGCTACGCCGTCGACGTGGCGTTGACCAGCGCCGAGGCGCGGGACAAGCTCGCCTTCGCGGAGTACGACGTCGCGCTGCTCGACGTCAACCTGCCCGACGGTGACGGTTTCGCGCTCGCGCAGGGGATCCGGGATTCCTCCGTCGACTGCCTGACCGGGACCGACCTGCGGATCGTCATGCTGACGGCGCGGGGCAAGCTCCTCGATCGGGTTCGTGGTCTCGACGTCGGTCGCCGACGACTACCTCGTCAAGCCGTTCGCACTGGCCGAGCTCACCGCTCGACTGCGGGCGGTGCTGCGGCGGGAGACCAGCGGTTCCTCCTCGGTCCTCACCCTCGGCTCGGTACGCCTGGACGCTGCGCAACACCTGGCCCACCGCGGCGCGCGCGAGCTCAGGCTGACCCTGAAGGAGTTCGCCGTGCTGCGCTACCTGCTGAGCCGGCCGGGCCGTCTCATCTCGTCCGAGGAGCTGCTCGAACACGTATGTTCGTGCCGGAGACGTTGGTGCCTGCCTGCGAGGAGCTGGAGTCGGCGTTCCGCGAAGCCTGGGCCGACGCGGCATTCCGCGGGGAGTACGACGCCATCCTTCGCGACTACGCCGGGCGGCCATCGTTGCTGTCGGAGTGCCACAACCTCGGCGGGCGGCTCGGGCTGCGTCTCCTCCTCAAGCGCGAGGACCTCAACCACACCGGCTCGCACAAGATCAACAACGTCCTCGGACAGGCGCTGCTCGCCAAGCGGATGGGCAAGCCGCGGTTCATCGCCGAGACAGGGGCCGGCCAGCACGGAGTCGCCACGGCAACGGCGGCGGCGTTGATGGGCCTCCAGTGCAAGGTCTACATGGGCGCCGTCGACGTCGCTCGTCAGGAGCTCAACGTCTTCCGTATGCGCCTCCTCGGCGCGGAGGTCGAGGCCGTCGACAGCGGCAGCCGCACGCTCAAGGACGCCGTCAACGAGGCGCTACGTGACTGGGTCGCCAGCGTCGAGTCGAGCTACTACTGCATCGGGTCGGTGATGGGTCCCCATCCCTATCCATGGATGGTGCGCGAGCTCCACCGCGTGATAGGCGACGAGGCCCGGACGCAATGCAAGGAGCTCCTCGGCGACGATCCGGACGTCGTCGTCGCCTGTGTCGGTGGGGGCTCGAACGCCATCGGACTGTTCTCGGGCTTCGTCGACACCGACACGCGGCTCGTCGGTGCCGAACCCGCCGGCGGTGCCGCTGTCGGGCGCGGGGTGCCTGGTGTCGTTCACGGCATGCGCAGCTACCTGATGCAGGACGAGTACGGCCAGGTCGAGGAGGCCCAGTCGATCTCCGCCGGGCTCGACTATCCCGGCGTCGGACCCGAGCACTCCTACCTCCATGCGATCGGCCGAGCCGAATACCCGTCGGTCAGCGACGATGAGGTGCTCGACGCGTTCACCCTGCTCGCCCGCACCGAGGGGATCATCGCCGCCTTCGAATCGGCCCACGCGATCGCCTGGGTGATCCGTGAAGCGGCCTCGTTGGCCGGCCAGACCGTGCTCGTCAACCTCTCCGGCCGTGGCGACAAGGACGTCGCCCAGGCGATGGAGCTGCTGGGATGAAGAGCGCGATGGAAATCAGCATTGAGGAGCGATTCACGACTCAAATAGAGAGTGGTCACAAGCTGCTCGCTGCCGTACATCACGGGTGGCCATCCGGGGTGGGCAGACGCCATTCGCGCGGCCGCGGCAGCCGGAGCCGACGCGGTCGAGATCGGCATCCCCTTCTCCGATCCGGTGATGGACGGCCCGGTGATCCAACGGGCGTCGCAGGCGGCCCTCGACGCCGGGGCGACTCCACAGGCGATCCTCGACGAGGCGGCGACACTCGACGTCGGGATCCCGCTGGTGGCGATGACGTACTACAACATCGTGCACCACGACGGCCATCGCCGCTTCGCCGGGCGACTCGTCGCCGCCGGTGTGCGCGGGTGCATCGTTCCCGACCTCCCACTCGAGGAGTCGGAGCCGTGGACGCGGGCAGCCGACGATGCCGGGATCGAGACGATCATGCTCGCCGCCCCGACGGCGTCCGACGAACGGCTGCGTCGCGTCGTCGAGCGTGCCCGCGGCTTCGTGTACTCGGTCGGCTTGCTCGGTGTGACGGGTGAGCGCAGCCGCGCTCGCCGCCACCGCGACGACGCTCGCTGGGCGACTCAAGCGAATTACCGACAAGCCCGTGCTCGTTGGCGTGGGTGTCTCGAACGCGGCCCAGGCGCGGGAGGCATGTTCCGTGGCCGATGGTGTGGCACAGGGCGCCTCGATCATGCGCCGGCTGATGGACGATGGTCCCGACGCCGTCGGCGACTACGTCGCCGAAGTGCGCGCCGCGATCGACGCTTCTTAGCGTTCCCCGGCCACGCAGGCCGCTGTTGCCGCTCCCTCGCTGGCGCTCGGTCGCTCGCAAGCGCCGACGGGTCAGCAATCGCTACCTTGGTCGGATCAGCACCGCCGAGCTGGTCGCCCCCGAATCGACTCGTGCCGACGACGACCCTGGTGTCGTCGGCCTTCTCGCGACGCGTCGCCGCGTACCCGTCGCGATCGTCGGCTTGGTCGGCATCGTCATCACCTTCGTCGGTATCACGGCGATGTTCGCATTCCAGCAGGCGCCGTTCTACGACTCCGACGAGAAGGCCCACCTCGGGTACGCCCACGAGATCGCCGACTTTCGGTTGCCCGAGATCGAACGCCAGCCGGCGGTCCCCGACAGCGCCACGCAGTGGCAGGTGGAGCGCGGAACCGGCCAGGACAGCCGCTATCGCTCCGTCTGGGTCGCCAACCACCCGCCCCTTCACTACGTCGCCGTCGCCCCTCTGATCTGGTTCGCCGAGGCGACCGAACGTCCTGATGGTGGGCTGCTGTTGATGCGTTTCGCCAACATCGCCTTTGCCGCCGCCGGCGTCGTCTTCACGTACCTGCTGGCGACCGAGTTGGCCGGTAAACGCCACGTCGGTCTCGCCGCGGCGGCGATCGTCGCCCTCGTCCCGCAGGGCCATACGTACTTCTCCCGCGCCCTCAACGATGGGCTTGCGTTTGCGGCCGGCACGGCGCTGTTGTGGGCAGGCGTGCGTTGCCTGCGCCGCCCCGATCGGCGCAACCTGCTCGTCCTCGGTGCGGCGGCGGCCGTCGCCTCCGGCACACGGACGGCAACGATGCTGCTTGCGGTCGTTGTCGTTGCCGCGGTCGCCTTCGACCAGCTGGTTCGTTCCCGTTCCGAGGCGTGGCGCCCTCGCGTGCGAGTAGCAGCGACCGTCGTGGCGATCGGTCTCGGTCCCGCGGCGGTGGTGTTCGGATGGTTCTACGTCCGGATCCAACTGCTCTACGGCGACGTCGGTGCCTCGACCTTCCTGCTCAACCACTTCGACCGGGAACCGCGCGGCAGCATCCCGTTCGTGCTCACGCAAGGTCGGCTGTGGGTGGATCTGTTCCACCGGATGGCGTCGACGGCACCGCTGTCGTGGGCCTGGCCGCGCTTCGCCAACATCGTCGGGCTCGTGGCCATCGTCGGTCTCGTCGTTGCGCTCGCGCGGCCCCGCGCCGGGTACGAGCAGGAGGGGCATCGGCGTCTGCCTCGTCGCCGTGGCGATCATCACTCTGACAGTCGCCCAGCATCTCGCCGGCGGCGGCAGCGCCTACTCGCGCTACTTCTTTCCAGTGCTCGGCGTGCTCGCTGCCCTTGCCGCCGTCGGGTTCGATCGCCTCTTGCCCCGTCTGCTCCCGGCAGCGGTCGTCGCGGCGATGGCCTGGTGGGCGATCAAACAGATGCCCATTGGTGTCGACCCGGTGTTCACTCTCCGCCCTCGCGACAACGGCGCAGTGCCACCTCCGGCCCTGCGCGTGCTTACCGGTCGGCGACAGCTGGCGCATGTTCGCTGCCGGGGTGATCGTGACCGGAGCCGTCGTAGTAGCGGCGGCGCTCCGCCTCGGGGTCGCGAGGTGGAGGCGCCCAACCGTGCCGTAGAGTCCGGGCTCCGATGGCCAAGGAGCTGCGCACACGATCACTCGTCGTCTTCGGCCTGAGCAGCCTGGCGGTGGTGCAGCCACTTCTCGACCTGTTCGGCCGCAACCCGGAGTTCTTTGTCGCCGGCAACTACAGCACGGCCCAGATCGTCTGGTTCGCCCTGCTCATCACCCTTGTCCCACCGCTCGTGGGAATCGCCGCGATCGCCGTCGCCACCTGATCAACCGGCGCGCCGGAATGATCGTCTACGCCATCGTCGTCGCCCTGCTCGGCGCGGCTTTCGTCCTCGCCGTCCTGCGCACGATCGGTGTCGATCCGGTCGTTGTCGTCGTCCTCGCCGCCTTGGCGGGCGGGGTCGCGGTCGTTGCTCTCGCCTTGCGGACGCATGCCGGACGATTGCTGTTGTCCTACCTCGCTGTCGCCAACATCGCCTTCGTCGCGATCTTCCTCTTCGCCAGCCCGACCGCCAAGCTGATCGCCGGCGACGGCAGCGGCGATCTCGGCCAGGTGACCCTGCCCGAGCTCGGTGGGCCCGTCGTCGTCCTCGTGCTCGACGAGTTCCCGGCGGCGACGATCATGCGTCCCGACGGAACGATCAACAGCGACCGCTTTCCCGGCTTCGCCGAGCTGGCATCGGTGAGCACGTGGTTCCGCAACGCCTCCAGTCAGCACAACCTGACCCATCGCGCCGTGCCATCGATCCTCGACGGGCGCCTCGCCCCCGAGGGCACGCTGCCGACCTACACCGATCATCCACGCAACCTGTTCACACTGTTCGGCGGCGACGTCCCGGTCCACAGCTACGAATCGGTGACGTCGCTGTGCCCTCCCGACATCTGCGCCGAGACGGCCCCGCTACCGCTGACGCAGGCGCTCGAGGACGCGTCGATCGTGTACGGGCACCGGGTCCTTCCCGGTGCGCTCCGCGACGGATTGCCGCCGATCGACAACTCGTGGGGCGCCTACGGCGCCCAGGAGGAGGGTGGTGGCGGCGGCGACTACATCCGGGACGCCTACTCGCGCTGGCTCGGGCTCGGCGCCGACGAGCGCAGCCCACTCGGACAGGCCGCTGTACTCAGCGAGCGCACACAGGCGATCAGTGCCGAACCGGCGCTGCACTTCGTCCATGTCGCTGTGCCGCACCGGCCGTGGGTGCTGTCACCGAGCGGGAACGTCGCGTCGTTCGCCCCAGAGCTGATCCGCGATTCGACCAATCCCGCCTACGCGTTCGAGAACCGCATGGAGTTCCAACTGCACAGCCTGCAGGTCGGCGCCGCCGACACGTTGATCGCCGAGCTGCTCGACCAGCTTCGGAGCCTGTCGAACTGGGAGCAGACGATGCTCGTCGTCACGTCTGATCACGGTTCCAACCTGACCCCACCCGACCTCGGACGAATGCGCATCACCGACGCGAATCGAGAAGAGGCGTTCCGCGTGCCGCTGTTCGTCAAGGCGCCGGGGCAGACGACGGGGGAGGTACGCGACGACAGCGCCCAGGTGATCGATGTCCTGCCGTCGATCGTCGACCTCGTCGACGCCGACGTCGACTGGGACTTCGACGGTCACTCCCTGTTCGACGGCAGCTCGCCGACGATCGAGCCGCGGGTGTCGACGGACCCTGCCGCCGTGCTCGATATCGCCAGACGGCGGGCCGATGACTTCCCCCACGGCGACGACTGGACCGGCCTCGCGGCCGTCGGCGAGTTCGGCGACCTCGTCGGGGCCGAGATCGCAACGCTCGAGGTCGGCCCGGCGAGCGAGTACGCCGCGACGATCGACCAGGCGGCCGAGTTCGTCGACCTGCCGACCGACGACGGGGAGATGCCGTTCTCCATCTCCGGCACGGTCACCGGCCCGAGTCCGCCGCCGGAGTTGCTCGTCGCCGTCAACGGCCGCATCGCCGGGGTCATCGGTGGCTACGTCCCTGCCGGCGACGGCTGGACGTTCATCGGGTTCCTCGGCGACGTCTACCGCGAGGGCAGCAACGACGTGGCGGTCTACGAGGCCCGCCGCGAGGGTGGCGGCGTCACGTTGCACCCCGCCGGCGGGTGACACGCCCCAAACCGATGGGTGCCAGGGGGACCGAACGGTCCCCTAAACACCCATCGGTCGCATGGAGCATGTTCAGCGGGGCCGGCAGCGGTAGATCGTGCGGGTGCCGCTCGGCAGCTCCTGTCGCTCCTCGACGGTGAACTGCTGCTCGAGCGCCTTCTCCCAGTTGACCAGGTCGTAGGAGTCGAACAGGCCACTGCGCTTGCGGGCGAGGAGGCGCGTCGCCATCACGTCGTCACGGTGCGGGAACTCGACGACCAACGGGTGCGCCGAAGTCGGCGAGGAAGGCGACGATCTCGTCGAGCGGCACGTTGTTCGTCAACGCCAGGTGGTGGACGACGGCGAGGCAGAGCACGAGGTCGGGACGCATGCGTTCGACGAACGACGGGCGTTCCCGGGAACGCCAGCCGATCGCCGGCGACGGGTCGGCGAGGTCGACGACGAGCGGAAGGATGCGGCGCTCCCCCTGCTGGCGAAGATCGCGGTAGAGGCGGTCGACGACGAGATGGTCGGAGTCGACGGCGACGACCTGCTTCGCCCCGGCGTCGACGGCGACTGCGTGAGAACTGGCCGTCGTTGGCACCGAGGTCGAGGACGAGCGGCCCAGCACCGACGCTCGCCACCGCGGCGGCTACGAACGACGACTTGGCCTCGAGATCGCGATCGCTGTAATGGCTCCGCCCGCCGTACTCCGACCAGGTCGAGTCGTCCTGTTTCCACGACAGCCGTTCGACGGCCTTCTCGAGATTGCGAAGTTGGGCGTCGATCAACGCCGGTCCGAAGCCTGCCCGCTTCAACTCGGCGCGGACGTCGCGCTCGCGGTCGGCGTCGGCGTACTTGCGCTCGGCGCGGGCGTGGAGCCGAACGTGCGTGAACATGCCCTTGCGCAAGCGCCCTCGCCGGCCGATGATCGCCGCGGCGACGCCGGGGGTGATCCCGTCGAGGTGGCCGCGCAGCAGCGGCTGGAACGGCACGTCGCCGATTGCCTGGACGTACAGCGGGTTGAGGAACAGCTCGCAGAACTGCCGGTAGCCGGCCCACGGCTCGCCCTTGCGGAGCCGTTCGAACGAGCCGACGTCGATGAACACCGGCTTGCTGCCGGCGAACTGGATGTTGTACGCGCTGGCGTCCTTGGTGATCAAGGACTCGGCGAGGGCCTCGCGGGTCAACCGCAGCTGCAGCCGGGCGGCGTCGCGCAGCATCTCGAACGACCACTCGTAGGGATACGAGAGGACGCTCGAGCCGTTCGTGACGGAGCACAGCGGCCCACTCGCCCGGTAGCTCGGCCGGGTCGGCGACTCGCTCGGTGGCGACGATGTCGCCCCGATCGATGGCGGCGGCGAAGAACGTCGCGCCGGCCAGCGCCTCGAAGTCGGCGAGGGCGTCCGCCGTCAGGCCCCGCCACACCGCGTCGTCGGTGACGAACACCCGCGAGAGCGGGTCACGGAACGACCCGGCGTCGGGTCGGGCGGTCACGTCGTGGGTTGCGCCGGGGCCGGCGTCACTCCTCGTCGTCACCGAGCAGTTCGGCGCGCGCTTCCTCGGCCTGCGCCCGGTGCTTCTTCGAGAACACGCCGGCGATGCGGTGTCCGTAGACCCTCATCAACACGCCGAATCCGGCGGCTCCGCCGGCGAAGGCGGCGGCGATCATGCTCCCGGTGCCCGGGTCGAGGTAGCTCAGCATGTGGCGATGTTAGCGGACGGCCATCCGTACGTCGCCGTCGCGACAAGTCGTCGACATGTTCGTGTTCACCCCGGGCACGCTCGCCAGCGGAGCCGCCCATGGTCGCGCGAGACCCGGCGGATAAGGTCGTCGCATGCTCACGCCCGGTGACAAGGCTCCCGATTTCGAGCTTCTCGACCAAGACGAGACTGCCGTCAAGCTCTCCGGCCTGCGGGGTCGCAAGGTGCTCGTGTACTTCTATCCGAAGGCCGACACGCCGGGATGCACGAAGCAGGCGTGCGGGCTCAACGATGTGCTCGGCGACGTCGGCGACACCGTGATCCTCGGGGTCAGCCCGGACAAGCCGTCGAAGCAGGCGAAGTTCGCCGCGAAGTACGGCCTCGGCTTCCAGCTCCTCTCCGACCCCGAGCACGCGACCGCCGAGGCGTACGACGTCTGGAAGGAAAAGAGCATGTACGGCCGCAAGTACCTGGGCATCGAGCGGTCGGCGTTCCTCATCGACGAGCAGGGCTCGATCGCCGACGCGTGGTACAAGGTCAGCCCCGCCGACACACCGAAGAACCTGCTCGCCGCGTTGCGCACGTGATCGAACTCCCGCGGCCGGCCGACGTCCTGCCGCACCGGCCACCGTTCCTGTTCGTCGACGAGGTCACGATGCTCGAACCGGGTTCCGCGGCGGCGGGACGGTGGTCGCTCAGCGGCGACGAGTGGTTCTTCGCCGGGCACTTCCCTGGGCGGCCGACGCTGCCGGGCGTCCTGATGTGCGAGGCGATCGCCCAGGTCGGCGCCATCGCCGTGCTCACCGACGATCGGTTCGCCGGCAAGCTGCCGCTGTTCGGCGGACTCGACGCCGCCCGCTTCCGCCGGCAGGTCGGTCCAGGCGACACGCTGTGGCTGGAGGTCGAGCTGGCGCGGATGTCGGCCCGCGCCGGCAAGGGTACCGGGCGCGCGCTGATCGGCGGCGCCGACGGCGAGTTGGCGTGCAGTTGCGAGCTGCTGTTCGTCGTCGTCGACGTGTGACCCTCCCGCGCGATCCCGTCCGCGTCGGTCTCGCCGGCGCGATCGTCCTGTTCGTCGGCATCGCCCTGCTGTTCGCCTTCGAGCAGCCCCCGTTCGTCGCCCCGGACGAGACCGCCCACGTCGGCTACGCCCACGAGATCGCCGATTTCGACCTCCCCGAGATCACCGAGTCTCCCGACGTCCCGGACAGCGCGGTGCAGTGGCAGGCGGAGCGGGCGTCGGGCCGCGACGATCGCTATCGGGATGTCTGGGTGGCCAACCACCCGCCGCTGCACTACGTCGCCACCGCGCCGCTGATCTGGCTGTCCAATGCCACTGATCGCCCCGACGGCGGTCTGATGTTGATGCGCCTGGCGAACATCGCCTTCGCCGCCTGCAGGCGTGGCGTTCACGTACTTGCTCGCCCGCGACCTCAGTGGCGGGGTGCGCCGTCTCGGCATGGCGGCGGCGGCGATCGCCGCCCTCGTGCCGCAGGGTCACACGTTGTTCTCGGAGGCGATGAACGACGGGCTCGGGTTCGCCGCCGGGACAGCCGTGGTCTGGGCCGGCGTGCGATGTATCGGCGCGGTCTGGGCGCTGGGAACGAGCTGACCTCGTCGTCCTCGGCGCGGCGGCGGCCGCGTGCGCGGGTGCCCGAAGCGCGACGCTGGTCGTCGCCGTCGTCGTCGTCGTATGGGTCGCCGTCGCCCGCGCCCTCACCGCCGAGGGCACGGTCGCAAGTCGCATCCGGTCGGCGGGGAGTCGTCGCTGCCTTCGGGCTGGTTCCTGGCGCCGTGCTGTTCGGCTGGTACTACCTCCGCAACAACCGGCTGTACGGCGACTTCGCCGGGTCGGAGTTCCTCCTCGACCGATTCGGCCGCGACCCCCGCGGCTCGTTGCTCGAGATCCTCACGTGGGGGCACCTGTGGATCGACCTGTACCACATGCTGATGTCGCCGACACCGCTGTTCCCCATCGTGTTCCCGTCGGGGGTGAACATCGCCTTGCTGCTCGTCGTCATCGGCCTGGTCATCGTGGCGATTCGCGGCCGGACGGGAGACGTCGTGCGGCGCGGTGTCCACGGTGTCGTCACGAGGCCGGCGCTCGGGCTGTGTGTCACGGTCGTGTTCGTCGTCGATCATGACTGTCGCCCAGCACGTCTCCGGCGGCGGCAGCCGCTACGCCCGTTACCTGCTCCCCGCCCTCGGCGTCGCCGCCGCGCTGTTCGCCATCGGCCTCGATCGCCTGTGGCCGCGAGTCCTGCCCGTCGTCACCGTGGTGCTGATGGGTTGGTGGGCGCTGCGCAACGTTCCGTCGGGTGTCGATCCGACGACGGAGCGGCGGCTGCGTGACCGGGGCCTGCCGATGCCGGAGCTGCTCCAAGTCCTTCCGGCGAGCCCGTGGCTGCGGACCGCGGCCGGAGTCGTGATCGCCGTCGGCTGCCTGATGGTCGCTGTGTCGATCGTCGGCGGTTACCGCCGATCGGCGATCACGCGGGACTGATGATCACGCTGCCGTTGTGCCCGCCGAACCCGAAGTTGTTGGAGATCGTCGGGCCCGGCTCCCACGGTCGAGCCGCTCCGGTGACGACGTCGATGCCGAGATCGACGTCGACGGTGTTCGCTGTCGGAGGGATCAGACGGTGCTGGAACGAGAGCAGCACGGACGCCGCTTCGAGCGCACCGGCGGCACCGAGGGCGTGACCGGTGACGCCCTTGATCGAGGTGACGGGCGGTGACTGGTCGCCGAACACCTTGATCACGGCCTCCGCCTCGGCGGCGTCGTTGAGTGGCGTCGAGGTCCCATGGGCGTTGATCTGGCGGATGTCGGCCGCGTCGAGGCCGGCATCCTCGAGTGCCAGCTTCATGCACACGATCGCCCCCGACCCGCCGGGCGACGGAGCGGTGATGTGGTGGGCGTCGGCGTTGCTCGCCGCGCCGACGATCTCCCCGAGGATCGTCGCACCACGTCCTGTCGGCGTGCTCCCACTCCTCGAGCACGAACACGGCAGCGCCCTCACCCATCACGAACCCGTCGCGGCCGACGTCGAACGGACGCGACACGCCCGACGTCGAAAGCGCAGTCATGTTGCCGAAGCCGGCCAGCGACGTCACCGTGGCGGCCGCCTCGGCGCCGCCGGTGACGACCGCGTCGCAGCGCCCCCAGGCGATCAGCCGGGCGGCATTGCCGATGGCGTGGGTACCGGCGGCGCACGCCGTGCAGATCGTCTCGTTGGGTCCCTGCAGGCCGTAGCGCATCGAGATCGCCGCGCCGCTGGCGTTGGCCATCATCATCGGGACGAGGAAGGGCGAAACCCGACGCTCACCCTTGTTGATGCGTACCTCGACCTGCTCTTCGAGTGTCTCCAGTCCGCCGATCCCGGTGGCGAAGATCGTGCCGAAACGGGCCGGATCGACACCGATCTCGCCGGCGGCGGTCATCGCCTCGGCGGCGGCGGCGATGGCGAACTGCTCGACCCGGTCGGCGCGGCGCGCTTCTTTGGGGTTGTCGTACCACGGTGACGGGTCCCAGTCGGCGAGTCGCACCGAGCGCCCCGACGTGATGCCGGGCCCGAGCAAGCCGTCCCAGAACGCGGCGGCGCCGACCCCGCACGGCGCGACGACACCGAGTCCGGTGACAGCGACGCGGCGCCCTCGACCGTCCATCAGCTCAGTTTGCCGGCGATCAGGTCGTACGCCTGACCGACGGTCTCGACTCCTTCGAGCTCTTCTTCGGGCACCTCGACGCCGAACTCCTCTTCGAGGGCCATGACCAGCTCGACGAGGTCGAGACTGTCGGCGTCGAGATCGTCGCCGAACCGGGCCTCCGGCGTCACCTTGTCCTCGGGCACGGACAGCACCTCGACGGCGCACTTCTTGAATCGGGCGAAGGTCTCTTGATCCACGATGGCTCCTTGTCAGCGGATTGGGTCACTGGATCGTGTGCTGAGAGTGTGCCACACGAGCGTGATGGTGCGAGTGCCCTGCACCGATGCGAGCGACCGAGCGCCAGCGAGGGAGCGGCCAGCAACTGCGCGGGCAGTATGTGTTGTGGCCGGGGAACGCAAGACTAGTGCCCCATGCCCAGACCGCCGTCGACGGGGATGACGGCGCCGCTGATGTAGGCGGCATCGGGCGAGGCGAGGAAGGACACGACGCCGGCGATCTCGTCTGGGGTGGCCATCCTGCCCAGCGGGACGGCGGCGGTGAGCTCGGCGAGGCGCTTCTCGCCCAGCTCAGCGGTCATGTCGGTGGCGACGACGCCGGGGGCGACGACGTTGACGGTGATGCTCCGCGAGCCGAGCTCGCGGGCGAGCGAGCGGGCGAGGCCGACGAGTCCGGCCTTGGACGCGGCGTAGTTGGCCTGTCCCGCCGAGCCGAGCAGGCCGACGACCGACGACATCAGCACGATGCGCCCCGTGCGCGCCCGCAGCATGTCCTTCGCCGCCCGCTTGGCGACTCGGTACGACGCCGTCAGGTTGGCATCGATGACGCTCGTGAAGTCGTCCTCGCTCATCCGCAGGAGCAGTCCGTCGCGGGTGACGCCGGCGTTCGACACGACGACCCCGACGGTGTCGCCGAAGTGCTCGGTGACCTCGCTGAAGGTGCGGTCGACGTCGGCTCCGGATGTGACGTCGCACTTGACACCGAACAAGCCCTCCGGCGGCGGCGAGGTGAGGTACGTGACGGCGACGTGGTGCCCGTCGGCAGCCAGCCGGCGGGCACACGCCAACCCGATGCCCCGAGAGCCTCCTGTGACCAGGGCTACCGAGGAGGTGTCAGCCACGCTTCTCGCCGGCCCAGCGGATGATCGTGCTGGCGGCAGTCATCCCGGCGCCGAAGCCGACGATGAGGATGAGGTCACCGTCCTTCACCCGGCCCTGATCGAGGGCGTCGGCGAGAGCGAGGGGGATCGACGCCGACGAGGTGTTGCCGGTGCGGTCGAGCACGATCGCGGCGCGGTCCATCCCGATCCCCAGCCGGTCGCACGCCGCCTTGATGATGCGGGTGTTGGCCTGGTGGGGGACGACGAGGGCGATGTCGTCGGCGTGGACACCGGCGGCCTCCATCGACTTCTCGGCGGAGTCGACCATGATCCGCACGGCCCGGCGGAACACCTCCTTGCCCTCCATCTTGATGTAGCCACCGATGTCGGCGTAGAGGTACTCCTCGGCGCTCCCGTCGGCATCGAGGTCCCAACCGAGCAGCTGGCCGCGACCCTCGACGGCCTCGAGCACGACGGCGCCCGAACCGTCGGCGAACAGCACCGCGGTGTTGCGGTCGTCCCAATCCGTCACCCGCGACAACGTGTCCGTGCCGATGACGAGAACGCGCTCCGAGCCCATCGCGATGAGGCCGTGGGCGACCACGAGGGCGTACGTGAATCCGGAGCAGGCGGCGTTGACGTCGAATGCTCCGCAGAACAAGCCGAGCTGGTACTGCACGGTCGACGAGGTGCCGGGGATCGCAGCGGTCGGGAGTGGTTGTCGACAAGACGAGGGCATCGATCTGCGACGGCTCCAGTCCGGCCATCTCCATCGCCTGACGGCCGGCTTCCACGGACAGCGAGGCTGTCGAGCCGCCGATGCGGCGCTCCTTGATCCCGGTGCGTTCGACGATCCACTCGTCGCTGGTGTCAAGCCCGCTGGCGCGCAGGTCGTCGTTGGTGAGCACCTTGTCGGGCAGGGCGGTGCCCCACCCGGTGATCACCGCGCCGCGGGCGGAAGGCGGGACGGTAGGCATCGGCGACCCCTCTCGTTGATCGAATGCGGTTCCAGGCTACGCGGTGCGTAGCCACGCGATGGGTTGGCGGGGCATCACCCGCTCGGTGTCCACGGCGATGTAGCTCTGCAGCACGCCGGCGAACGGGCTGCGCACCTCGTGCTCGCCGACATGGCCGAGCACGGTGCCGACCTCGATGGTCGCGCCGTCGTCGATGCCGTCTCGCCGGCTGAAGATCCCAGCAGCGGGGCTGACGACGAGGCGTTCGACGGCGAAGAGATGCTCACCCTCGAGACGAGGCGGCGGTGTCGGCATCACCTGCTGGACGAACTCGATCAATCGATCGAGCTCCTCTGGTGTCGCCACCGAGACCGTCCGCGCCGCGGTCACGGTGCGCTTGGCCATTCCGGTCAGCACACCACCGGGCCCGAGTTCGACGAATTCGTCGACGCCATGGTCGGACAGCTCGAGAAGGACGTGCTTCCATCGCACCGGCGACGACAACTGCGCCGAGAGCAGGCTTGCCCACTCGGCACCGAGCTGGTGGGGGAGGCCGTCGACGTTGGAGACCACCGGAACCTCGGTGTCGCGCGGGTTCGCCGCAGCGATCGCCTCGCGCAGGCGCTCCCGTGCACCGATCATGTACGGCGTGTGGAAGGCGCCGGACACCTGCAGCGGCATCACTTTCTTGGCGCCGAGCTCCTTGGCATGAGTCCCCGCAGCCTCGACGCCGGTGGGAGAACCGGCGATGACGACCTGACCCGGGGCGTTGTAGTTGGCGACCCACACGTCGTCGTCGGCACGGCGGCAGGCGACGTCGACCTGCTCGTCGTCGAGCCCGAGCACAGCGGCCATCGTGCCGGGGTGCTCGATGCCGGCGTCGTGCATCGCGTCGGCTCGAGCGATGACCAGCCGCACGCCTTCGTCGAACCCGAGGGCGCCGGTCGCCGTGAGGGCGGTGTACTCGCCGAGGCTGTGCCCGGCGCAGAAGCTCGGCTCGATGCCGAGACGCTCGGCAGCGTCGAGCACCATCAGGCTGGACACGAACGTCGTCAGCTGGGCGTTGCGCGTGTCACGCAGCTCATCCGCATCGGCGTCGAGGAGCAACTTGCCGACGTCGCGGTCGGCTATCTCGCTCGCCTCGCCGACGAGCTCCCAACTCTCGTGATCGAGCCACGGCCGCCCCATCCCCGGACGCTGCGACCCCTGCCCGGGGAACGTGAATGCGAGCATCAGCTCGACAGTAGACGGCGGACGGTCGCTCGGAGCACGAGCGCCGCCGCTGCTGCGACCACGTGGTGTTCAGCAGTAGACTGACCCACCTGCCCGGATGACGGAACTGGTATACGTGATGGTCTCAAACACCATTGTCCGAAAGGGCGTGCGGGTTCGAATCCCGCTCCGGGCACGAAGAGCGACCGCCGCGCCGGGCCTTCTCTGGAACGGTGAGCACTGGGAGCCGATATCGGGCCTGAGATGTCACAGTTCGTGGCCCGCGCCGATTCTGAGGACCCAAGCCGGACAGGAATGTCCGGATCGTGGCCGCAGAATCCGAGCGCTGTCCGGGTCGGGCTGAGCGTCAGTTTCCGGCGGCGGCCTTGAGGTGGCGTTCGGCGTCGGTCGATGTGACGCCGGTGCTGGTCGACGCAACGTCGCTCTTCTGACGGTTCTTCTGCCACCAGCCGATCAATCCGAGCACGGCGATGACCATGCCGATGGTCAGGATCCACCGCCGCATCGAGCGCGAGTTCGTGGCCTCCTCGACCCATGGGGTCAGGGCGGCGAGTTTGAGCGCTGTATCGCCAACCTTGCTGGCGACGTCGCCAGCTTTGCTGGTGACGTCGGGCGTGATGTCGACCACGCTCCGGGCGAGATCGCTCACCGTCTCGCTCACCGTGCCGGCGGCGTCCTTCAGTGTCGATGCCTGCATCTGAGTTCCTCCTCGATGATCAGTCCTGCCACTACCCGGCCCGCTCCCGGTCGAAACCCGCGGTGCCCGCGGATCCATAGCCCGACCCCTCGTTGCTGGCACGATGGTGGCGATGCATGACGACGCCACCGGGCCGAACTGGCAGCACCGGATCACCGTCGGCATCGTCGCCATCATCGCCGTCCTGCTCGGCTATCTCATCGCGGCCGCGGTCATCCCCCGCTGGTGGGCCCAACGAGTCGCTCGAGTTGTCGATGGCAGTCTCACCACGGGGGCGTTGTACGGGTTGTTCATCGGGTTCGTCTTCACCGCTGCACCACTGCTCTTGTTCCTCGCCGTATGGAAGCTGCGTACGCCACACCGGACGTGGCTCGGGTGGCTCGGCTGGTTCGCCCTCGCGCTGCTCCTCGCCGCACCCAACCTGATGACGCTCGGAATCGTGCTCGGAATCAGCGACGCAGCCCACGCCGGCGATCGGACGCTCGACGTCGAAGCCCCCGGGTTCCGACTGTGGAGCTTGATCGGTGCCATCCTCGGTGTCGCAGCGGTACTCGGCAGCATCTACCTCGTCCGCTCACGCCGTGCGTCCCGCAAGCACGCCGCCGACCTGCGTAACCAGATGCGCACCGGCGGGCAGACCTGAACCAGACCCGCGGCTCCTACAGTGGAACGTCAATGGGCACCTGGATGACCGAGCGCCGCCTCACCCAAGTCGCGGCGCGCCTGCGCTCGTTACGCGAGGAGCTGGCGGTGATCGACGAGCAGCTCGTTCAATTCGCCGATGACGCCGACGAGCTGTCGTTGCGCGCGCTCGTCTCGGAAACTCCGCAGGCGTCCCACGAATCGAACGAGGCGCGCAAGCACCTCGACGCGATGCGAAAGCACCGCGCCCACGTCGCCGGTGAGATCACCGAGCTGGAAGGGCGTCAAGACGACCTGCTCGACCGGCTCGGCGGGAACGTGAACAGGAGTTGATGTTGTGACGATCCGTGTCGTGATCGCCGAGGACGAGGCGATCATCAGGATGGACCTGCGAGAGACGCTGGAGGAGGAGGGCTACGAGGTCGTCGGCGAGACCGGCGACGGCGATCGCGCCATCGAGCTCGTCCGTGACCTCGTCCCCGATCTCGCCATCCTCGACGTCAAGATGCCCGGCAAGGACGGCCTCGAGGTCGCCCGCCTGATCAACCAGGAGAAGCTGTGTGGCGTGCTGATTCTGACCGCCTTCAGCCAGCGTGAGATCGTCGAGGACGCTCGCGACGCCGGCGCCCTCGCCTACCTCGTCAAACCGTTCCAGAAGGCCGACCTCGTGCCGGCGATCGAAGTGGCGATCGGGCGGTTCCGTGAGCTGCGCTCGCTGACCGGCGAGATCGATGCCCTCGGTGAGCAGCTCGAAGCGCGCAAGGCGATCGACCGAGCCAAGGGCATCTTGATGGACGAGTGCAAGATGACCGAGCACGATGCCTTTGCCTACATCCAACGCACGGCGATGAGCGAGCGCTCGAAGATGCGCGCCGTCGCCGAGCGCGTCATCGATGGGTCGTTGAGGCCGTAATCGTGCCAAAGTTGTTGCTCCTCGACGGCAACTCGCTGACCTACCGCGCCTTCTTCGCCCTGCCGCAGGATATGGCCACGGCCAGCGGGCAGCTCACCAACGCCGTGTTCGGATTCACGTCGATGTTCATCTACGTGATGAAGGAGCAGCGCCCCGACCAGGTCCTCGTCGCCTTCGACCGACCCGAGCCGACGTTCCGTCACGAGGCCGATCCGACATACAAGGCGCAGCGGGAGGCCGCGCCTGACCCGCTGCGCCAGCAGATGGGTCTCGTTCGCCAGGTTCTCGACGCTCTCGGCGTGGCGGTGTGTGAGCTCGCCGGGTTCGAAGCCGACGATCTGATTGCAACCGCCGCCGAGCAGGCGGCCGCCCGCGGCGACGAAGTCATCATCGTCACCGGCGACCGCGACGCCTACCAACTCGTCCGTGATCCGCACATCAAGGTGCTCTACAACCGGCGCGGTGTGAGTGACTACACCTTGTACGACGAGGCCGGGATCTTCGATCGCACCGGCGTCACGCCGGCGCAGTATCCCGAGTACGCCGCGTTGCGTGGTGACCCGAGCGACAACCTGCCGGGCGTACCGGGCGTCGGTGAGAAGACTGCGGCCAAGCTGATCTCCACCTACGGCGGCCTCGACGGGATCTTCTCGCACCTCGACGAACTGACCCCGAAGCTGCGCGCCTCGCTCGCCGAGTCCGAGGCGCGTGTGCGCAAGAACCTCGAAGTGAGCGTGCTCCGCAAGGACGCTCCGGTGGAGCTTCCCGACGATTTGGTGATCCGCCCCAACCAGGCCGACGTGAAGCGGCTCTTCGACTTCCTCGAGTTCCGCACCTTCGAGGCCCGGCTCGCGGAGGCACTGGGGCCCGCCGCAGCGGTCGTGGCCTCAGCCGATCGCAGCGAGCTGCACCCGGAACTGCGCGTCAGCGAGTCACCCGAAGAATCTCGTGCGTCGCTCTCGGCCCTCGATGCCGTCTCGCTCGCGGCGGCATACGACGGTGAGCCGGGACGGTCGCCGGTTGCAGGCCTCGCGGTCGTCGTCGCACCGGAGAGCGCGGCGGGTCTGGGCGGTGCCCAGAACAGCGCGGTCCTGTGGATTCCGGCGGATCATCTCGCCGACCCCGCTGTCGCGGCGGCCCTCGGCACCGTTCGGTTCCGTGGCCACGACACGAAGTCGCTGATGCGCTCACTGCTCGCCCAGGGCATCGAGTTGCTCGGGCTCGAGCTGGACACGGCGATCGCCGCCTACCTGCTGCGGCCGGCCGAGGCACGCTACGAGCTCGGCCACGTCCTCGAGGACTACACGACGTACGCCGCGCCGGGTGACGACCCCGCAGTCAGCGGCCAGCTCGATCTCGGGGGAACCGAAGTGACTCCCGAGCTGCGCGCTGCCCGCGACGCCCTCGCCGTCGCCGCCCTCGTCGAGCCGATCACCTCGAGCCTCGCCGAGCAGGGGATGGCCGAGCTCTATGAGACGATCGAAAACCCCCTCGTCGTCGTCCTCGCCAGGATGGAGCACGTCGGCATCGCCGTCGACCGACCATTCCTCGAACAGCTCCATCACAAGCTCACCGCTGACGTCGCCCGGCTCGGCGCGGAGTTGCGGACGATCTCAGGTCACGACGATCTCAACGTCAACTCGACGATCCAGCTGCGCCAGATCCTGTTCACCGAGCGCGGTCTCACTCCGGTGAAGAAGACGAAGACAGGCGCTTCGACCGACGCAGGGTCGCTGGAGAAGCTGCAGGAGCAGTGGCCGGAGTTCATCGGCCCGTTGCTCCAGTACCGCGAGCTGGAGAAGCTGCGCGGCACGTACGGCGAGGGTTTGTTGCTCGAGGTTGCCGCCGACGGCCGCATCCACGCCACGTTCAACCAGACCGTCGCTCGCACGGGGCGGCTCAGCTCGGACCGCCCGAACCTGCACAACATTCCTGTGCGTCGCGACGAGGGTCGCCAGTTCCGACGCGTGTTCGTCCCCGCCCCGGGCTACGTGATGCTCGTCGCCGACTACAACCAGATCGAGTTGCGTTGCATCGCCCATCTCGCCGCCGATCCCGGGCTGATCGCCGCGTTCACGAGCGCCCAGGACATCCACAACGCGACGGCGGCGCGGATCTTCAGCGTCGACCCCGGCGCCGTCACCATCGACCAGCGCTCGAAGGCGAAGATGGTCTCCTACGGGTTGGCCTATGGCATGGAGGCATTCGGCCTCGGGCAACGCCTCAACATCGCGACCGAAGAGGCGGCCGTGATCCTCGAGGCGTATTTCACGGCCTTCCCGAACGTCAAGTCGTACATGGACCGCACCGTCGTCGAGGCCCGCAAGGTCGGCTACACGGAAACCCTGTTCGGGCGCCGCCGACCGATCCCCGAATTGCTCGACGGCAACTGGCGAATCCGCCAGGCGGGCGAGCGCCAGGCGATGAACGCCGGCATCCAGGGTCTCGCCGCGGACATCTTCAAGGTCGCCATCGTGCGCATCGACGAGGGCCTGCGCGAGCGGGGGAGCAGCGCTCGCCTCGTCCTCCAGGTCCACGACGAGGTGCTCCTCGAGGTGCCCGAGGAGGAGCGGGACGAGACGGGGCCGTACGTCGTCGAACTGATGCGCCACGCCGCCGAGCTCGATGTCCCCCTCGAGGTCAACTCCGCCTGGGGCCAGACCTGGGCCGACGCCAAGTCCTAATCATCGGAGTCTTTGCTGCTGACGGAGTGTTTGCTGCGGGACGTGTCGACAGCTAGCACTCCAATGGCAGGAAACACTCCAATCGAGTGGGGCTAGAGCCCGTAGGCGGTGGCGTGGCGGGGTTCGTAGAGCAGGATCTGGCCGGCGCCGGGGAGCTGCATCGATGCCGTCAGGCCGAAGCCCTCGTCGACGACATCGCTGGTGAACACAGCGCCCTTGCCTTCCAGTTCAGCCTTCGTGACGGCGATGTCGTCGCACATCACGGAGATCTCGTGATGCACGGGATGCGAGAACTCGGCGCCCTCCCACGAGCCCGATGTCGGGTGCACCCCGAGCTCGCTCGGCCCGGTCCGGAAGATCAACCAGCCCTCCTCGGACCCGGAGTCTTCGACGTACGGCCACCCGAGGACATCACGGAGGAAGGCGCGCGTCGCCGGCGGATCGTCGGAGTAGATGAGGGTGTGGATCGACGTGATCATCGCCAGAGAGTAGGTCCGATCCGTCGCCGAGCACGGGCGGTCGGGAAGACTGCTCGCGATGTCCCGCGAACCCGCCATTGCCCGCCGGTTGTGGCAGCGACTCGAGCTGATCCACGCCGTCACCTACTTCAGCCCCGAACCGGTGGCCGGCCTTCGCGATGCCGGCTACAAGGGCTTCTGGATGGGGTACTTCGCCGGGCGGGCGGCTCCACTCGGCCCGGTCGGGCCTGACGTCGTTACGGCATTGTTCTACAACTTCGCTCCGTCCCGCGTCGCCAGGGCGATTCCCGACGCCTGGGACTTCGCTCCGCCGGAAGCTGCGCTCGGCGCCCGGCTGCACGGGTCGGTCGCCGCCTTGCAGCGCTCACTCGGTGACGCTGACGTCACCGAAGCCGCTGGCCTGGCTCGACGCGCTGCCGAATCGGCGCCTGCCGGAGGGCCGGGCGCTGTTCGCCGTCAACGCCGCCCTGCCGTGGCCCGACGATCCCCTCGGTGTGTTGTGGCACGCGGCGACCCTGCTCCGGGAGCACCGCGGCGACGGCCACGTCGCCGTGCTTGACCGCCGCCGGCATCGCCGGTCGCGAAGCGAACGTGCTCCACTCCGCCGCAGGCGGCGCCCCGCCCGAGTTCATGTCGTTCGGCCGGGACTACGACGACGCGGAGTGGGCGGCCAACGTCACCAGCCTCGCCGATCGCGGACTGCTGACGCCGGACGGTGCCATCACCGCTGAGGGCTCGGCGTTCAAGGCCGAGCTCGAGGAGCGCACCGATCGCATCGCCCTGACGGCCTACGAGACCCTCGACGACGAGGAGATCGAGCGGTTGGTCGCCTTGTTGACGCCACTCGCGCGGGCGGTGATCGCAACCGGCGATGTCCCGCCGATGACCCCGATCGGGCCGATCGCCGCGGCGATCGAGGAACCTGCTCGGTCGTAGACGCACCACCGTGACCGATTGAACGTGGAGCCGTGCGGCATCACCGCTGCTAGCCTGTGCCGCCGGACTTCGAGCCCTCCCGCGCAGTCCCCGACGGCGGGGAGTTCGTCCTCCGTTTCCTATCCACCAAACGATCCTGTCCATCCGAAAGCAGCACGAACTCTTGTCCGACACCACGATCACCTCCCCGTCGATGGGAACCTTCGACGAGGATGGCAACTACACCCCCCGCGAGATCTCCGTTGACGATCTCGGAATGTCCTTCGCCGATGCCATCGACGGCACGATGGTCGAAGTTGATGACGGCCAGATCGTCACCGGCACGATCGTCAAGATCGACAAGGACGAAGTCCTCCTCGACATCGGCTACAAGTCCGAAGGCGTCATCCCGTCCCGCGAGCTGAGCATCCGCAACGATGTCGACCCCAACGAGATCGTGTCGCTCGGCGAGAAGGTCGAAGCACTTGTCCTCCAGAAAGAGGACAAAGAAGGCCGCCTCATCCTGTCCAAGAAGCGGGCGCAGTACGAGCGGGCGTGGGGGACGATCGAGCGAATCAAGGAAGAGGAAGGTGTCGTCGAGGGTCCGGTGATCGAGGTCGTCAAGGGCGGCCTCATCGTCGACATCGGGCTGCGCGGCTTCCTGCCGGCGTCGCTCGTCGAGCTGCGCCGAGTGCGCGACCTTCAGCCCTACGTCGGCCAGCGCATCCAGGCGAAGATCATCGAGCTCGACAAGAACCGCAACAACGTCGTGCTCAGCCGCCGCGCCCACCTCGAGGAGACGCAGAAGGAGTCCCGCGACTCGTTCCTCAACAACCTCAAGGTCGGCGAGGTCCGCGAGGGCACGGTGTCGTCGGTCGTCAGCTTCGGCGCCTTCGTCGATCTCGGCGGGATGGACGGCCTGATCCACGTCAGCGAGCTGTCCTGGAAGCACGTCGACCACCCCGGCTCCGTCGTCGCCGTCGGCGACCAGGTGACCGTCCAGGTGCTCGACGTCGACATGAGCCGCGAGCGGATCAGCCTGTCCCTGAAGGCGACGCAGCAGGATCCGTGGCAGGAGTTCGCCTCCACCCACGAGGTCGGCCAGCTCGTCTACGGCCGAGTCACCAAGCTCGTCCAGTTCGGCGCCTTCGTCCAGGTCGGCGACGGCATCGAGGGCCTCGTGCACATCTCCGAGATGTCGACACATCACGTCGACTCGCCCGACCAGGTCGTCACGCCCGGCGAAGAGCTGTGGGTCAAGATCATCGATCTCGACCTCGCCCGTCGGCGGATCAGCCTGTCGATCAAGCAGGCCGCCGAGGGCGGTGAGCTCGCCGAGGAGTATCGCGAGCACTTCGAGGTCGACGAGCACGGCAACTGGGCGTCAGGTGACTCCGACGCCGAGCGTGAGGCTGCCTGGTCGGAGTACTACGGCGACGAAGCGGGCGCTCCGGCGGCCGCCGAGGCGGCCGAAGCGCCGAAGGTCGACGACAACGACGTCGTCGCCGATGCCGTCGCCGATGCGCCGATGTCGTCGCCGATGTCGTCGCCGATGTCGTCGCCGACGCCGACGCCGACGCCGACCACCGCCACGACGGAGTGATTCCGCTGCGGCCGCATTGAGGCGGCGGTGATCGTCGTCGGGCTCACCGGTGGAATCGGTTCGGGCAAGTCGACCGTCGCCCAACTGCTCGGCCGGCGAGGCGCGGTGATCATCGACGCCGACGCGATCGTCCACGAGCTCCAGCAACCCGGCGCTCCGCTTCTGGAGCAGCTCGCCCAACGATTCGGTGACCAGATCATCACCGCCGGCGGCGCCCTCGATCGGGCGAAGCTCGCCGCGTTGGCGTTCGCTGACGATGACGCCGTCAAGGATCTCAACGAGATCGTCCACCCGGCGGTGCGCCGCGAGATCGCCCGGCGCGTTGCCGCCAACGCCGGCACGGACAACGTTGTCGTGCTCGACATCCCGCTGATCACCGATCGCGATACCTACGCGATGGCTGCCTTGGTCGTCGTCGACGTCCCGACGGAGGTCGCTGTGCAGAGGGTCGTCGCCGAGCGGGCGATAAGCGAGGAACAAGTCCGCGTCAGGATGGCGGCGCAGCTGCCCCGGGAGCAGCGCCTGGCCATGGCCGATCGGGTGATCGACAACTCCGGTGACCGTGAGTCACTCGAACGCCAAGTCGACGACGTCTGGGCGTGGATGCACACGCTGCCGCCGCAGCCGACGTGACGTGGATGCGCTGACACTCGTCCTCGTCATTGCATTCGCCGCGTTCGCTGCCGCCGACTGGCTGGCGATCTGGCAGGGCGCTCAACGTCGCCGCCGCCTGACCAAGCCGGCGGCGACAGTCGTCCTCGTTGTCATCGCCGCCGTCGCTGGAGAAATGGCCGGCGACGCCCGGGCGGCGCTCGTCGTGGCTGCACTGCTGTGTCTTGCCGGCGACGTGGCGCTGCTCGGAGACAGCAACGAACGCTTCCTCGCCGGCCTGAGCGCGTTCGCACTCGGGCATGTGGCCTACGTCGTGACGGCGTTGCTCGTCGGCGTGTCGTGGCCGCGGCTGGCCGTGGCATTCCCGGTCCTCGTGGTCCTGATCGGTTTCCAGGTCGTCACCCGGATGCTCGATGGAGCACGACGCCACGGCGGGCAACCGATGCTCGTCGCCGTGGTCGTGTACTCGTTGATCATCTCGGCGATGGTCGTCACCGCTACCGGAACGCCGAGCTGGCTGGCGTTCGCCGGGGCGACGTGGTTCGCCGTCAGCGACTCGATGATCGCCTACAACCGCTTCGTGCGACCGTTCCACGGCGCCGACCTCCCGATCATGGTGACCTATCACCTCGGCCAGCTCCTGCTCATCGCCGGCCTGATCATCGGCGGCTAGCTCTGTGTCAGCGAACACGACCGCCGGCGTCGTGTTCGCTGACGCAGACGGGCTTCGGAGGGCGGTAGGCCAGACGTCACGCCGGCAGAACGGTTGTTCGGGACTACAATGACCGGGTGGCTGACGCCCCTCCCGCCGCATCGCCGATCGATCTCACCACCTTCCAGACGTCCTCGACCCTTGGCCCGGTGGGCGACGAGCCGTTCAAGGTCGTGTCCGACTTCGCCCCGGCGGGTGACCAGCCGCTGGCCGTCGAGAAGCTCAGCGAGGGTGTCCTGCGCGGCGACCGCTTCCAGACGCTGCTCGGCATCACCGGCTCGGGCAAGTCGGCGACGATCGCCTGGACGATCGAGCGGGTGCAACGCCCGACGCTGATCCTCGCTCCGAACAAGAGTCTCGCCGCCCAGCTCGCCCAGGAGATGCGCGAGTTCTTCCCCAACAATCGCGTCGAGTACTTCGTCAGCTACTACGACTACTACCAGCCCGAGGCGTACATCCCGTCGACGGACACGTACATCGAGAAGGACTCGTCGATCAACGACGAGATCGACCGCCTGCGCCACTCGGCGACCGCAGCGTTGCTCACCCGACGTGACACGATCGTCGTCGCCAGCGTCAGCTGCATCTACGGGATGGGCAGCCCGGACGAGTACCGCGGGCAGCTCATCGATCTCTCTGTCGGCGTCGACTACGACATGCGCAGCATCCTGCGTCGCCTCGTCGACATGCAGTTCGACCGCAACGACGCCGCCCTCGGCCGCGGCAAGTTCCGCGTCCGCGGCGACACGATCGAGGTGCATCCGTCCTACGAGGAGTCCGTGCTGCGCATCGAGATGTTCGGCGACACCGTCGACCGCCTCACGGTCATCGATCCGCTCACGGGCGAGACGCTGCGCGAGCTCAACCGCACGCAGATCTTCCCGGCCACCCACTATGTCGCCGGCACCGAGCGGCTGACGGTGGCGATGGCCAAGATCGAAACGGAGCTCCAGGAGCGGCTCGCCTACTTCGAGCGCGAGGGCAAGCTGCTGGAGGCGCAACGGCTGCGCATGCGCACCCAGTACGACCTCGAGATGATGGCCGAGGTCGGCTACTGCAATGGGATCGAGAACTACTCGATGCACATCGACGGGCGAGACTTCGGTCAGCCGCCGTTCACGCTGCTCGACTACTTCCCTGATGACTTCCTGCTCGTCATCGACGAGAGCCACGTCGCCGTTCCCCAGCTGCACGGCCAGTTCGAGGGCGACCGCAGCCGCAAGGACATCCTCGTCGAGCACGGCTTCCGCCTTCCGTCCGCCCGCGACAACCGCCCGCTGACCTTCGACGAGACGCTCGGTCGGATCAACCAATGCGTCTTCATGTCGGCAACGCCGAGCGCCTACGAGCTGCGGGTCTCGTCGCAGGTCGCCGAGCAGATCGTTCGCCCGACCGGGCTGGTCGACCCAGAGGTGATCGTCAAGCCGACGAAGGGCCAGATCGACGATCTCATCGAGGGCATCAACGGCCGCGTCGAACGCGGCGATCGCGTACTCGTCACGACGTTGACGAAGAAGATGGCCGAGGACCTCACCGAGTACCTGCTCGAGCAGGGCCTCCGAGTCCGCTACCTGCACTCCAACATCGACACGGTGCAACGCATCGAGATCCTGCGCGCCCTGCGCCTCGGCGAGTTCGACGTGCTCGTCGGCATCAACCTGCTGCGCGAGGGACTCGACCTGCCGGAGGTATCGCTCGTCGCCATCCTCGACGCCGACAAGGAGGGATTCCTCCGCTCGGAGACGTCGCTGATCCAGACGACCGGCCGCGCCGCCCGCAACGTCGACGGGCAAGTCGTGATGTACGCCGATCGGATCACCGACTCGATGAAGCGGGCGATCGACATCACCCAAGAGCGGCGCGCCCGCCAGATCGCCTACAACGCCGAGCACGGGATCAACCCGCAGACGATCCGCAAGGCAGTCGGCGACATCCTCTCGCTGCTCCGCCCCGACGATCTCGCGCCAGTGCCGATGAAGGACCGGCGCCGTCAGCGTGAACGCGACAAGGTCCAGCGCGAGCTGCGCACGTTGCCGCAACAGGAGATGCAGCGGCTGATCCAGACGCTCGAGGAGGAGATGCACGAGGCGTCGGCTGACCTGCGCTTCGAGTATGCAGCCAAGCTCCGCGACGAGATCGCCGACCTGCGCCGCGAGCTCCGCGACGCCGGCTGACCCGCTGACCTTGTTTAGCCCTCGAGCGGCGGCCAGTCGATCTGGGCGACGATGACGGCGACGGCGACGTCGAGCAGGGCGCTATAGGTCACGGGCGCGTACTCGCCGGCATCGAGGCGGAGCCACGTGAGCGTCTGCGTTTGCGGATCGGCGATGACGATTTCGTCGACGTCGTGGTCGGCATAGAACGGAAGCTTCTCCCAGGTCTCGTCGTCTGGGGAGACGATCTCGACGACGAGCGCAGCGGTGGCGAACCACACCTCCGTTGACCGCTCGCGGATGCCCCGATCCGGCACACGAAAGTCAGTGGGTCCGTCCCCCACGTTGAAGGGCCCGGACTCGACCATGCCGATACGACTCGCCAGCGGGCCGAGTATTCGGCCGAGCTGTCCGTCAAGTTCTCCGTGCGGGCCTGCTGCAGCCGGTGCCATGTGGTACTCGCCGTCCCATACCTCGTCGTACAAGTCGGCGCCTGTGGCCCGGCGCGATTCGATCAGTGACTCGAGCGCCTTCGGACGCTCCCCGAGGATCACCGTTCGCATGGGCAAATCGTACCGATGGGGTGTTGCGGCAAACGCAACGTGTTCGTACACCTGTTCGTCGGATTGCTAAACTACGCCGGTGATGTTCGCCGCTAGCGTGGTCCGCTGATGGCCCCGCGGACCCCCCGCAACGTTCGACCGAAGGCGTCGGCGGACGCCCCGCAGATCGTCGTCCGAGGTGCGCGCGAGCACAACCTCAAGAACGTCAACGTCGAGCTGCCCCGTGACAAGTTGATCGTGTTCACCGGGCTCTCCGGGTCGGGCAAATCGTCGCTGGCGTTCGACACGATCTACGCCGAGGGCCAGCGTCGCTACGTCGAATCGCTGTCGTCGTACGCCCGGCAGTTCCTTGGGCAGATGGACAAGCCCGACGTCGACGTCATCGACGGCTTGTCGCCGGCGATCTCGATCGACCAGAAGTCCGCCGGTCGCAACCCGCGCTCGACCGTCGGAACGATCACCGAGGTGTACGACTACCTGCGACTGCTGTTCGCCCGAGTCGGCGAGCAGCACTGCCCGCTCGACGGCACCCACCTCCAGCGCCAGACGCCGCAACAGATCGTCGACCGCATCCTGCTGCTCCCCGAGGGCACGCGCTTCCAGGTGCTCGCCCCCGTCGTGCGAGGGCGCAAGGGCGAGTACGACACGTTGCTCGAGGACCTCTCCGGTCAGGGCTATGTCCGCGCCAGGATCGACGGGGAGGTCGTCGTCATCGACGAGTTCCTCAAGCGCGACACGCGCCTGGCTCGCTACGAACAGCACAAGATCGAAGTCATCATCGACCGGTTGGTGCAACGCGAAGGTCTCGAGCGGCGCCTCACCGACTCGCTGGAGACCGCGCTGCGCCTCGCCGACGGCGTCGCCGAGGTCGAGATCGTTGCTGCCGATAACTCCGAGAACGACACGATGACGTTCTCCCAGCACCTGTCGTGCCCGAAATGCGGCCGCAGCTACGACGAGCCGGCGCCACGCAACTTCTCCTTCAACTCTCCGTACGGCGCCTGTGAGACGTGCGACGGGTTGGGCACGACGTTCGAGATCGATCCCGAGCTCGTCATCCCCGACCCCGATGTGTCGATCAACGCCGGGGCGATCGCGCCGTGGCGAACGGCGCAGACGCAGTACTTCACGCGCATGCTGCAAGCCGTCGCCGACTCCAACGACATCGACCTCGACGCGCCCTGGTCGAAGCTCTCCGCCAAGCAGCAGAAGATCATCCTCGACGGCACCGGCGGCAAGGTCACCGTCAAGTACCGCAACCGCTACGGCCGCGAGCGCCAGTACACGACCGACTACGAGGGCGTGATCCCGTGGATCAAACGGCGCCACGAGGGATCGGAGAGCGAGTGGTCGCGGGAACAGTACGAGGGCTACATGCGAGAGGTCCCGTGCACCGCGTGCAACGGTGCGCGGCTCAAGCCGGCGACGCTGGCCGTCACCGTCGGCGGGCGCAACATCGCCGAGATCTGCGAGCTGGCGATCGTCGACAGCGCCAAGTTCCTCGCCGAGCTCGAGCTCTCCGAGCGCGACCGGATGATCGCCGAGCGGGTCACCAAGGAGATCAACGCCAGGCTCGGCTTCCTCCTCGACGTCGGGCTCGACTACCTGACATTGTCGCGGTCTGCCGGGACGCTCGCCGGTGGCGAGGCCCAGCGCATACGCCTCGCCAGTCAGATCGGTTCCGGTCTCGTCGGCACCTTGTACGTGCTCGACGAACCCTCGATCGGACTGCACCAGCGCGACAACCGGCGGCTCATCGACACGTTGACCCGGCTGCGCGACCTCGGCAACACCGTCATCGTCGTCGAGCACGACGAGGAGACGATTCGCGAGAGCGACTGGATGGTCGACATCGGGCCGGGAGCCGGTGAGCACGGCGGAGAGATCGTCTACAGCGGACCAGTCGCCGGGATCAGCAAGGTCAAGCGGTCGATCACCGGGCGGTACCTGAGCGGTCGCGAACAGATCCCGGTGCCGGAGGCGCGGCGGCCGTTGACCGGTGAGGTGCTCGAGATCCAGGGCGCCAGACAGCACAACCTGCGCGACATCGACGTCTCGATCCCGCTCGGCAACTTCGTTGCCGTCACCGGCGTATCCGGCTCGGGCAAGTCGACGCTCGTCCGCGACATCCTCCTCCCGGTGCTGATGCAGCGCATCTACACGTCGAAGACGCCGCCTGGCAAACACCGCCGAGTCGTGGGCCTGGAGCTGCTCGACAAGGTCATCGACATGGACCAGTCGCCGATCGGGCGGACGCCGACGGTCGAACCCAGCCACGTACACCGGCGTCTTCGACAGCATCCGCAAGCTGTTCGCCGCCACCAACGAGGCCAAGGTGCGCGGCTACCTGCCCGGCCGGTTCAGCTTCAACGTCAAGGGCGGTCGCTGCGAGGCATGCGCCGGCGACGGCACGATCAAGATCGAGATGCACTTCCTCCCGGACGTCTACGTGCCGTGCGAGGTCTGCAAGGGGGCGCGGTACAACCGCGACACGCTCGACATCGAGTTCAAGGGCCACAACATCGCCGACGTCCTCGACATGCCGATCGCCGAGGCCGTCGAGTTCTTCGCCAACCAGCCGTCGATCGCCCGCTACATGCACACGCTGATGGACGTCGGGCTCGGCTATGTGCGGCTCGGCCAGCCGGCGCCGACGCTCTCAGGCGGCGAGGCCCAGCGCGTCAAGCTCGCCACCGAACTGGCCAAGCGCTCTACCGGGCACACGATCTACCTCCTCGACGAGCCGACCACCGGTCTGCACTTCGACGACGTCCGCCGCCTCCTCACGGTGCTGTCACGGCTCGTCGACCAGGGCAACACCGTGCTCGTCATCGAGCACAACCTCGACGTCATCAAGACCGCCGACTGGCTCATCGACCTCGGCCCTGAGGGTGGCAGCGGTGGCGGCACTGTCGTCGCCGAGGGCCCTCCGGAGCATGTCGCCACGGTGGAGACCAGCCACACCGGCCGCTACCTGCGCGAGATGATCGACGTCTGACGGCACACGCCTGTCGACGCCACGTTCTACCGCCACAAACGCGACATATTTGTCGTCTGCGACGCCGCAGAATCGACGGCACACTCTGCCCGCCGGCGAGAAATCAGGACGCTGTGGTCAGCGCAATTGGGCGACGCAAAACTCGTTGCCCTCCGGATCGTGGAGGACCGTCCAGCGATACCCCCACTCGTCCATGTCGGTGACTCGTGTCGCGCCGAGCTCGACGAGCCGGGCAACCTCGGCCTCGTGGTCACTGGCGGCCAGATCGACGTGCATCCGGTTCTTGGCAGTCTTGGGCTCGGGCACCTTGGCGAACAGCCAGGTGGGATGATCTTCGTCGGAGATCGACCACCCCGTCGTGTCACGATGCTCGGGCATGCCGATCGAAGCGAACTCGGACGAAGCGGCGGGATCGAGGGGACGGCCCAGGGCGGCCGACCAGAAGCGGGCGACGGTCAGTGCGTCGTCGCAATCGATCGTCACCGCAGCGAGCTTGACGGACATCGCGTCGGCCTCCTTGTCTGACCGCGGTCAGCTGCCGCGGCGCATCCGTTTCGACAGCTCGTTGAGCCGTGACTTCTCGTCGCCGGTGAGGCCATCCATCCCCAACTCGGAGATCTTGTCGAGGATGGCGTCGAGCTCGGCCTGATCGGACAACGCTTGCACCGAGGGGGGAGGTTGGGGGAGCGATCCGGTCGGTCCAGTCCGGGTCGAGCTCGTCCACGGACCGGCGACGACGTCGCCGCCGCCACGGCGGGATCGGCGCTGCTTCGAGGAAGACCGTTGGCGGCGCTGACTTCGGCCAAGAGCGCCGATCGGGATCGCCGGCACCCATGGATAGTTGGTCAACAGGCCCATCGAGCGAGCCGTGATGGCAGCCACGGCGAGGGCGACGAACAGGAACACGATTCCCGGCTCGTTGCGATCGCCGAGCAGCTGGAGCACCTCGATGCCGAGGATCACCGCCCCGATGACCCACCCGGGGATGCCGAAGAAGAACCTCACGAACGGGAACTCGGCGACGAACAGCAGGAACACGCACAGCTCGACCGGACGGATCCCGTACTGCTCGCGATTCATGAGCGGAAGCGCAACGATTGCCGGGATCACCGTTACGAGACCCAGGAACACGGCGAAGCGGACGCGGCCGAGAAGGCGTTCCACCTCGGTGCCGAAGTACCAGAACACGGCCAGCATGATCACCAGCCAGATGTCCGGAGGATTCGGGACCGGCCAGGTCGCAACCCGCCACACCTGGCCGTCGAGCACCAGTTCGGGAACCAGAGTCAACTTGCCGAGGATGTCGTGGTCAGGACCTTCCAAAGCCCACACGATCATGCTGACGACGCACGTCAAGATCACGAACACCGTGGTCGTGACGTCGAGCGTCCCGATCCGGAACCACGGGTCGTTGGGCCCACGTCGTCCGGGAACGGAGATCGAGAATCGGCCGGCCATCGGTGCCACGGTAACGTTCATTGCGTTCCCCGGCCACGCAGGCCGTTTGTGGCCGCTCCCTCGCTGGCGCTCGGTCGCTCGCACCTGAGCACAGCTACAGGCAGTTCGTATCCTCGACAATGATGATCAAGCGTCCGCCGGCCGGCACGATCCCCGACGCTCCGGGCTCATACCAGTTCAAGGACGCCGCCGGCCGGGTGATCTACGTGGGCAAGGCGGCCAGCCTGCGTCAGCGACTCTCCAACTACTTCGTCGACCCGCGAGCGCTACCGGTGCGTACACGCCAGATGGTGAGCCTCGCCGAGACCGTCGAGTGGACGACGGTGCGCAACGAAGTCGAGGCGTTGATGCTCGAGTACTCGTTGATCAAGGAGCACGATCCACGCTTCAACATTCGCCTGCGCGACGACAAGAGCTTCCCGTTCCTTGCCGTCACCGTCGACGAACAGTTCCCACGGGCCCTCGTGATGCGAGGGCGAAAGCGCAAAGGGACTCGCTACTTCGGGCCCTACGCCCACGCCTACGCGATTCGCGAGACGCTCGACGAGCTGCTCCGCTCCTTCCCGATCCGCACGTGCAGCCCGAACAAGTTCCAGCAACACCAGCGGCTCGGCCGTCCGTGCCTGCTGTTCCACATCGAGAAGTGCTCCGGTCCCTGCGTCGGCGAGATCGACGAGGCCGCCCACCGGGAGCTCGTCGAGGAGCTCTGCGAGTTCCTCGACGGCGATACGGCCCCGATCGTCAAGCGCCTCGACCAGGAGATGCGCGAGGCGGCGAAGACACTGGAGTTCGAGAAGGCCGCCCGCCTTCGCGACCGCCTCGGCGCGGTGCGACGCTCGATCGAGCGACAGCAGATCGTCGCCGACCGCAACGAGGACCTCGACGTCATCGGCATTGCCGACGACGACCTAGAGGCTTCGGTCCAGATCTTCTACATCCGTCGGGGCAGGGTGGTCGGTCGCAACGGTTTCGTGCTCGACAAGGTCGAAGACCTCACGCCAGGTCGCCTCGTCGATCGCATCCTCGAGCAGTTGTACGGCGAGGACCCGCCCCAGGGCGTGCCCAAGCAGGTGCTCGTGCCGATCGAACCGGACGACATCGACCTCTACCAGGAGTGGCTTGCGCTGCTGCGCGGGTCGCGGGTGATGATCCGCGTCCCCCAGCGCGGCGATCGCAAAGCGCTCCTCCAGACCGTGACGAACAACGCCCGCGAGGCGTTCAACCGGCATCGCCTCCGGCGCGCCGGCGATCACAACTCACGAAGCCGGGCGCTGTCGGAGCTGCAGGAGCACCTCGGATTGCCCGAGGCGCCGTTGCGCATCGAGGCGTACGACATGGCCCACCTCCAGGGCACGGACTATGTCGGATCGATGGTGGTCCTCGAGGACGGCCTACCGAACAAGCGGGAGTACCGGCGCTTCAAGGTCAACGTGCCGGGCAACGACGACTATGCAGCGATGCGTGAGGTTCTGACGCGCCGGCTCAACGCCTACCTCGCGGCACGACACGAGACGCCACAGCCGGGCGGGCGCCCGGCGAAGTTCTCGTACCCGCCTCAGCTGCTCCTCGTCGACGGAGGTAAGGGCCAGCTCGGCGTGGCCGAGCAGGTCGTCGACGAGCTCGGACTCGCCGAGGAGATCCCCGTGGCCGGCCTCGCCAAGCGCTTCGAGCAGGTGTTCGTGCCCGGGCAATCGGCTCCCGTCGACATCCCGCGGGGGAGTGAGGCGCTGTTCATGCTCCAGCGCATCCGTGACGAAGCACACCGCTTCGCCAACACGTTCCACGCCGAGCGGCGCAGCAAGAGGATGACCCGCAGCGCCCTCGAGGGCATTCCCGGACTCGGCGAGACGCGGCGCAAGCGCCTGCTCAAGGAGTTGGGCGGTGTCGGCGCGGTCAAGCAGGCGTCGCTCGAGCAGCTCGAAGGCCTGTCGTGGCTACCGAACAACGTTGCCAAAGCGGTCCACGACCAGTTCCACGGCCCCGACGTTCACGCGTCCTAGCTGGGATTCGCTCCGCGCCACACGAATGCCACAGTGCTCCGTCAGTGTGGCGGGGTACGGTGCGCCGGAGAGGGGTGGCGGATGACCCAGTTTCACGCGTTGGGTGGGATCACCATCTCTGGCAACGGCGATGCGGGGTCGCTGCCGGGACAGCGGCAGCGCCGCCTCGTGGCGATGCTGCTCATCCATCGCAATGCGGTGGTGTCAGTGGACCGGCTTGCGGACGCAGTGTTCGCCGGGGAGCCGACGGCAGCGGCGAGCACGACGTTGCGCAGCTACGTCGGCCGACTTCGTCGGGTGATCGATGGCGATGGGTCGGCTGTGGTGCTGCTCACGAAACCCCCTGGGTACGTGCTGCAGATCCCGGACGACGCCTTTGACGTCGGGCGCTTCGAGACCCTGATCAACGACGGGCGGGCGCGGCTGGCACGCGACGATCCGCATGGAGCATGTTCGGTCCTCACCGACGCGCTCCAGATGTGGCGTGGCGACGCCTACGCCGAATTCGCCGACGAGGATTGGGCTCGTCCCGAGTCACAACGACTCGGCGAGCTGCGCCTGCTCGCCGAGGAGCGCCTGATCGACGCCGAGTTGGCGAGCGGCCGAGCGGCTGAGCTGATTTCGAAGATCGAGGCGCTCGTCGATGAGCATCCGCTGCGCGAAGCGTTCCGAGCGCAGCTGATGATCGCCCTCTACCGGGCCGGGCGCCAGGTCGATGCCCTACGCGTCGCCAGGGAGTACCGACAACAGCTCGTCGAAGAGCTCGGCATCGATCCGACCCCGGCGCTGAGTGAGCTGGAACGGCGAGTTCTCACTCATGACGCGACGCTGATGTTGGCCGAGCCCAGCGGCTCACCGCTGCGCGGCTACCGCCTCGGCGAGCGGTTGGGGACTGGTCGCGACGGCACGGTGCACGCCGCTCGGTTGCCCGGCGTGGAGCGCGACCTGGCGATCCGCGTGATCCGTGAGGAGATCGCTAACAGCCCCTCGTTCGTCCGATCGTTCGAGGCGACCACACACCAGGTCGCGTCGCTTCGTCACTCGGCCATCGTGCCGATCCACGACTACTGGCGGGAGCCGGGCGCCGCCTACCTCGTCATGCGCCGAATGCACGGCGGGACGTTGGCCGACCGGCTGCAGCGGGGCGCGCTGCCGGACGACGACGTGGCCACATTGGTGGCCCGCATCGGTGGTGCACTGGCCGCGGCCGCGGCGTGCGGGATCGTCCACGGCAGGGTCGCTGCAGGGAGTGTGTTCTATGACGAGGCGGGCGACTGCTACCTCTCCGACTTCGACGTCGGCGCGTTGCGCTCCGACCAGTCGGCTGGCGATGACGTGCACGACTTTGCTGCGTTGGTCGGCGAGTGCGTTGGCGGCCGCTCCGGTGCACAGCCGCAGGGCGTGCCGGGATCGGTCGCCGCGGTTCTGGCCCGCGGCACGGCGACGATCGGCCGACCATCGATGGCGGAGTTCGTGGCCCTCGTCGCCGCGGCGCTTACGTGCGGCGACGCAGCTGTGGCGGCCTCACCGCGCAATCCGTACAAGGGCTTGCGGGCGTTCGACGAGGTGGACGCCGCCGACTTCTTCGGCCGCGATGACCTGATCGATGAGATCGTCGCCCGCCTTGCCGGCGACGGCTTGTCGAGCCGTCTGGTGCTGCTTGTCGGCGGATCGGGGACCGGCAAGTCGAGTGTCGTGCGCGCCGGGTTGCTGCCCCGAGTACGCCGAGGCGACGTCCCTGGTTCGGAACGCTGGTTCGTCGCCACGATGCTCCCCGGGTCATCTCCCTTCAAGGAGCTCGCCGAAAGCCTCCAGCACGTCGCCGTGGCCGAGACCACCGGACTGGCGGATCAGCTCGCCGACGGGGCCAATGGCATCGACAGCGTGTTGCGCCGGCTGATCCCTGGCGGTGGACAGCTGCTGCTGGTCGTCGACCAGTTCGAGGAGCTGTTCACGATGGCCTCCGAGGACGATCAGCGCGGCTTTCTCGACGGACTGACCCAGGCCGTGTCCGCAACCGACAGTCGGCTGCGGATTGCCGCCACGCTGCGCGCCGACTTCTATGATCGGCCGCTCTCGTTCCAACGGTTCGGCGCTGCCGTCAACGAGGCGACCGTCACGATCACGGCGATGTCGCCGGCGAACCTCGAAGCCGCCATCGCCGAACCCGCCGTGCGCGTCGGAGCGCAGGTCGAGCCGGCACTCGTCGCCGAGCTCGTCAGTGCGGTCGTCGACGAACCCGCTGCGCTGCCGTCCCTTCAGTTCGCCCTGTTCGAGCTCGCCGAACGGAGCGCGGACAGGGGCCTGACGCTCGCCGCCTACCAGGAACTGGGCGGCGTCGACGGGGCGATTGCCGCCCGAGCCGAGATGTTGTACCGCTCCCTCGACGACGGCGAGCGCGACGCCGTCCGCCACCTGTTCGAGCGACTCGTCGTCGTCGACCGCGACGGCGAGCCGACGCGACGTCGGGCGAGCCGCATCGAGCTGACTGGCGTCGTCGATCCGGCCACCGTCGACCGGTGGGCAGAGGCGCGGCTGCTGACTCTCGACCGCCACCCGCAGACGCGGGTGCCGACCGTCGAGCTGGCCCACGAGGCACTGCTACGCGAGTGGCCGCGCCTGCGGGCCTGGATCGAGGAGGATCGCGGGCAGATCGCCGTGCGCGGCAACCTGCGCGAGGCGGCGGCGAGCTGGGTCGAGCTCGACCGCGACGAGGGGACGCTCTATCGAGGAGCGCGCCTGCAGGTCGCCCTCGACCTCACCGACGGCCAGGGCGACCCACTCCCGGATCCGGAACGCGAGTTCCTCGACGCCAGCCGGGCCGCTCGCGACCGCGAGGAGCGCGAGGCCGCCGAACACGTCGCCCGCCAGGCACGGGCCAACCGCCGGCTCCGCATCCAGCTCGCCGCCATCGGCATCGCCCTCGTCGTTGCCCTGGTCGGTGGCTTCCTCGCCGTCGACCAGCGACGCGAGGCCCAACAGGAGCGTCGAGCGGCGACCGCTCGCGAGCTCGCCACGGCGTCCGAGGCGAGCCTCGACGAAGACCCGGAACGCAGCATCTTGCTGGCCCTGGCGGCGGTCGACGAAACTCGGTCGAGCGATGGGTCGGCGCTTCCCGAAGCCGAGTCGGCGCTGCACCACGCTGTGACGGCATCGCGGAAAGTGTTGAGCGTGCCTGGTGTGGGTGGGGCCGTGGCCTGGAGCCCGGCGGGCGACATCTTCGTGACCGAAGGTCCTGAAAGATCCGGGTTGATCGACGTTCGCGACGCCGAGACCGGCGGCTCCGTCCGGTCCTGGCACGGTCACGACGTCGACGTCAACGATGTCGCGTTCAGCAGTGACGGCTCATTGCTCGCCACCACCGGCGACGACGGTGCCGTTCGGGTCTGGGATCCGACCACAGGTGACCTTATTTTCGAGTTTCAGGACGCGGTGCGGACTTTCGTTCTGGCGCCGTCGTTCAGCCCGGACGGCGCCCAGGTGGCGGCCGGCTTCGCCGGACCGGGCGACATGAGGAGTGTGGTCCGGGTCATCGACCTCGCCGACGAGCAGGTGATCGTCGACAACATCGACATGGCCGTGCCGAACAGCACAGCGTTCAGCCCGGATGGGCGGGCGCTCGGCGTGGCCGATGTCGGCGGCGACGTCGCGAGGGTCTTCGATGCCGCGTCCGGCGAGGAGCTACTCGCACTGAGTGGGCACGGCGCCGGCGTCCGTGACGTCGCCTGGAGCTCGAACAGCCAGTGGATCGCGACCGCCGGCGACGACGGCACGGTACGGGTCTGGGAGGCGCTCTCCGGAATGCACAGGTTCACATTTAGTGGCCACCGTGCCACCGTCATGGCGATCAGCTGGAGTCCCGACGCTGCGCTGCTCGCCACCGCCAGCGACGATGGCACGGCGCGCAGTCTTGACCGTCGACGACGATGGATTGCGTGAAGCGGCTTCGCTGTCGGCCGCCGGCACGAGTGCCGGGCTCATCGGCGTCGCATTCTCGCCTGATGGCACACGGTTGATGACCGGCGACACCGCAATCGCCGAGGTGAATGTGTGGGACGTGACGGCGATCGGCGGCGGCGAATGGGTCAACGCTGAGGCCGTCCCGGAAAAGGCGGCCGACTTCTCGCCCGACAGCAGAGGCGTGGTGATCGGTAGCGACGACGCGGTCTCGATCCTGGACGTCGAATCAGCGCTGCCCACGATCACGATCGAGTCCGACTCGCCCCTTGACGCCGGGCTGCTCGACATGAGTCCGGATGGTCACCTCATCGCCGCCTCTAACTGGGATCCTGCTGTCCACGTTTTCGATGCGGCAACCGGAGACCAGGCGTTCACGATCGACGGCACGGGTTACGGGTGGGCGTCAGACCTGGGCTGGAGTGGAGACAGCCAGTTGCTGGCCGTCTCGTTCGAACTTCCGGTGCGTAGCGAGGTCGTCATCGTTGATCGGTCTGGGACGACGGTCGGCACGATCCATGCGGCACCGGGATTCGGGTTCGACTCGGTGGACCTCAGTCCCAACGGCGCCTTGGCACTCGTCGCGAGTTCGCGGCTCGATACCCAAGACACGCCGACCAAGGTAGAGATCTGGGACTGGAAGAGTGGCGAGATCGTGCAGACCGTCGAGACGTCGGCCACTAGGGCCGCGTTCGATCCCACCGGCGAGCGGATCGCGACCAACGTGCAGCACCAAGGGAGCGTGGCGATCTGGGACGCTCAGACCGGCACGCGGCTGGCGGAATCGAGCGCTCCGACGCAAACGACCGACCTGGCCTTCAGCCCCGACGGCACGACGATCGCCACCACCCACGCCGACGGCACGGTCCGCGTGTGGGACGCTGTGTCGGGTATCCAACGGTTGGTGCTCCCCGGACACAACGGCCCGGCCTGGGCCGTGGCGTTCAGTCCGGACGGCTCGATGCTCGCCTCGTCCGGAGGGGACGGCATTGTCCGCGTGTGGGCGCTCGCCACCGACGACCTCATCGCGATCGCCGAGGACCGCCTCACCCGCGGGTTCACCGACGACGAATGCCGGCAGTACCTGCACCTCGAACGCTGCCCAGCCGCTTGACGCCACGCGCCGACGAGGTCGAGTCGGCCCGCGCCACATGGATGCCACACCGCCGGAGCGGGCTCGCCACGGCCTCGGCGCACGCTCGTCGTGTCACACAAACCGCTGCTCACGCAGCCGACACGAGGAGTCGTCATGGCACTCATCACCGAGGACGTGCAGGCCTCAGAAACACACCACCACTGCACCTTCCCAGAAGCCGACCAGGTCGAGGCGCTCGATCCTCGGCTGGGCTGCCGTCGCTGTCGGGGTCGCCGCGTCGGCGTCCCTGGCGTTCACGGTGCTCAGCGACGACGGCAGCACCGCTCCGGCGCCTTTCTGGAACGGTGACGTGAAGGATCATCCGGGGTATGGGCCGGTGGTTCCGGCGCCGGTGTGGAACGGTGACGTGAAGGATCATCCGGGGTTCGGTCCGGTGGTTCCGGCGCCGGTGTGGAACGGTGACGTGAAGGATCATCCGTTGTACGACCCCAGCTGATCGGAGTGTCAGGTGCCGGGTTTCCAGCAGCTGACACTCCGATGCAACAAACACTCCGATGGATCTAGCCCTTGATCGCTCCGGCGGTGAGGCCGCCGACCATGCGGCGCTGAACGATCAGGAAGAAGACGACGACGGGGATCGCCATCAGCGTTGATCCCGCCATCACCCCGGCCCAGTCGGTGCCACGAGCGCCCTCGTTGAAGGCCTGCAGCCACACCGGCAGGGTCTGCTTCTCGGGCCGGTTCATGATCACGAGGGCGAAGATGAACTCGTTCCAGGCCTGGATGAAGGCGAACACACCGGTGGCTACCACACCAGGGGCGACGAGTGGCAGCGTGATCGTGAAGAAGGCGCGCAGCCTGCTCGCGCCGTCCACCATCGCCGCCTCTTCGAGCTCCCGCGGCACGTTGGCGACGAAGCCACGCAGCGTCCAGATCGTGAACGGGAGGACGAACACGAGGTAGGTGAGCGACAGGCCGATGATCGTGTTGGTAAGTCGCCAGTCGTTGAGCACCTTGAACAGCGAGATGATCATCGCTTCGGCCGGGATCATCTGGATCACGAGGATCAGCACGATGAACGACATCCGCCCCCGGAACCAGAACCGCGACACCGCCACCGCTGCCACGAAGGCGATCAGTAAAGCGAGGCCGACGACGATGAGCGTGACCAGCAGGCTGTTGCGAGCGGCATCCCAGAAGAAGTCGCGGCTGAACGCATTGCGGTAGTTCTGCAACGTGCCCGGGTTGGGGATGAAGTCCGGAGTCGTGCTCTGCACGTCGACCCGCCGACGGAACGACGTCAGCACCATCCAGTAGACCGGGAAGATCACGACGACGAAGACGCCGATGCCGAGGAGGTTCCACAGCACGCGGCTGCGCCGTGACTGCGGTCCGACGCCGAGAACTACTCCACTCACAGTTCTTCGGCCTTGGTCATCGAGCGGAGGTAGAAGATCGTCAGCACGAGCGTGATCACCACCATCACGATCGCCACGGCGGCACCGACTCCGAACTGGTTCTGCCCGATCGAGATCTGGTAGGCGTAGACGCCGAGCAGGTTGGTCTCGCGGCTGATCCCTCCCGCTCTCTGCAACACGTAGATCTGGGTGAACACCCGGAAGTCCCACAGCACCGAGAGAGCCGTGAGGATCATGATGATCGGCTTGAGCATCGGATAGGCGACGGCACGCAGTCGCTGGAACGGCGTCGCGCCGTCGAGGGCGGCGGCCTCGATCAGCTCCCGCGGCACCTGGGTGAGTCCGGCGTAGAGCGTGAACGTCACGAACGGGATGCCCATCCAGACGACGATGATCGTCGCGACCATGAAGAACGAAAGCGGCTCGCCCAGCCACGACTCCCCTTGGCGGCCCAAGGCCCAGTTGGCGAGGCCGTACTGGGTATCGAAGATCCACTGCCAGATGACCACGGCGGCGAGTGGTGGCGTCGCCCAGGCGAGGATCAGTGCTACCGAGAGCATCCCTCGCACTGCGCTGGTGAGCTTGGTCAGCAGCAGGGCCAGTGCCCCGCCAATCAGCATCGTCAACGCCACGTTGACGAAGCAGAACACGATCGTGCGGAGGAGCACCGTCCAGAAGTACGAGTCGCCGAGGATCTCGCGGTAGTTGGCGAAGCCGATCCACGGCGCCGGTGTCCCGAACTGCTGGCGCAGGCCGAACTCCTGGAACGACATCGTGACGAGCCGGACCAGCGGATAGCCGAGCATCAGCCCGAGCACGGTGAGCGCCGGCAGCAACAGCAGGAACGGCAGCAGCCGCGCCTTGTGCTGGGCCGCCTGCGCCCGCCCGGTGGCCCCCGCGCCGAAGGGGGGCGAGCCTGGAGACTCGCCCCCCTTCACGGGGTCAGGTGCAGTGAGAGTCGTCTGCACGTTCTACTGGTTGAGGAGCTCCTCGATGGCTGCGTCGGCGCGCTCGGCTTCTGCCTGGATGTCGCCACCCTGGGCGATCGCCACCAGCATGTCGGGGAGGATGTTGGCCGCCTCGACACCGGCCCAGTGCTCGCTCGTCGGCGTGAAGCGGCTGTTCGCCGCGGCCTCCGCTTGGGCGACGGCTGCCGGGCTGCCGCTGACCTGCTCGAGTTGGGAGATGCGGGCGGGGATCAGGTTGGCCGCGGCCATCTGTGCCTGGTACTCCTCGGACGACATGATCGTCAGCACGTCGACGGCGAGTTCCGGGTTCTGGCTGTTGGCCGACACCGCAACGTTGGAGCCGCCGAGCAGCACCGGAGCGGTAACTCCGGCCTCCGAGCCGGGCATCGCGAAGAAGCCCATGTTGGCCTCCATGTCCGGGCAGCCGTCATCGGGGTTGATGATCTGGCCAGGCTTCCAACCCGGAGCCGGCATCATGCCGACCTCGCCGGCGCAGAACGCCAGATAGTCGTTGGCGTCGTCAGTGTCGACCGGCGCCCGATTGCCGGTCTCGACGACCTCGACGAACGTCTCCAGCCCGGCGATCGACTCCGGGCTGGACAGCTGGCCGACCCATTGGTCGCCCTCCTGTACGGCGATGTCACCACCGGCGTCCCAGATGAACGACAGGGCGGCGTGCCAGTTTCGCCCCGGCAGGTAGAAGCCGGAGAAGTTGGGCACGTCAGCGTTCGCCTCGATCAGTGTTGCCGAGGCGGCGATCATCTCATCGATGGTCGTCGGCACTTCGACACCCGCCGCCTCGAAGAGGTCGGTGCGGTAGATCATGATCCGCGCCCCGGCGTAGTAGGGAACGCCGTAGAGGCGCCCGTCGTACGTCCCCGCTTCGAGCAGGCTCTGCAGAAGGTCGTCGCCGCCGAGCTGCTCGCTGTACTCCGTGACGTCGAGCAGGGCGCCCGCCGCCTCGAACGCCTGAGCCTGGGTGTTGCCCATCTCCACGACATCGGGACTGTCGCTCGACGACAGCGCCGTTGTCAGGCGCTCGACGAGGCCGGTCCACTGCTGCTCTTCGATCACCAGCTCGGCGTCGGGATGCAGCTCATTGAACTCGGCGACGAGGTACTCGCGTACCGAGTCCGGCGTGTCGCTGCCGTTGAGCCAGACGCGGAGCGTCGCAGCTTCGCCGCCGGCACTGGTGGTAGCGCTGCCGAATCCGGCGGCGAGCATGGCGAGGGCGGCTCCGACAGCCGCCGTCTTCTTGAATCTCATAAGTGGTTCCCCCTGGTGTGGTGTTGGTGGTTGTTGTCGGTCGTCGGGCGTGCCTAGGCGACGCCAAGCTCTTGGTCGAGGATCAGCACGGCGGCGCCGAGCAGGGCGTCGTCATCACCGAAGTTGCTCGGGCGCAGCTCTACGGACCCCCCGAGGTCGTCGAGGGTTCGCTTGCGGATCACGTCGCGCGCCGCGGTGCGGAACGTCTCGCCGAGCACCTCGTCGCTGCCGGACAGCACGACGGTGTCGATGTTGAGGGCGCTGACGAGGTGGGCGAGGGCGGCGCCGAGGTGGCGTCCTGCTGCGGCGATGACCTTGCGATCGACGTCGCCGGCCGCCCGGGCCGTCGTCAACGGGGTGGTGACCACCGTTTCCAGACAGCCGCGCTTGCCACAGGCACAGAGCGCGCCGCGAGGATTGACGACCACATGGCCGATCTCTCCGGCGGCGTGTGCCGTGCCGGTGAACAGCTGATGGTTGATCACTAGGCCTGCCCCGATGCCCTCGGCGATGCGAACGAGCAGGACGTTCCCGTAATCGCTGGTGACGAACGCGAGCTCACCGAGGGCGGCGGCATGGGCGTCGTTGGCGACGCGCACTGGCAGGCCGAGGGCGGCGGTGAGCTGCGGGCCGAGGGCGACATGATCAAGGCCGAGGTGGGCGGCACGGACGACCACTCCGTCGGTGTCGACGACCCCTGGCGTGGCGACGCCGATGCCGAGCAAGGGCCGGTCGGTCTGGCTGGCGAGCTCGCCGGCGATCTCGATCGCGGTCGTGGCGACGCGCTGGCCGATGAGGGCAGCCCCCGAGGCCTCGCGGCGACGCACGCTGCGCCGGGCCACAACCTTGCGTGCGAGGTTGACGATGGCGCCGCGGATCTCGCCGGCGCAGCTGAGGTCGAGGCACACGACGTGGCGGGCGTCGGCCACGACAGAGACGAGGGTGGCGGGCTTGCCGACGGACCCGGAGAGCGTCCGCCCAGCTTCCTCGATCATCCCTTCGGCGACGAGCTCGCCGATGACGTTGGACACGGTGGTGGGGGTGAGTCCACTGGCCCGAGCGAGGTCGGCTCGACTCATCGGGCCGGCGTGGAACAACGGCGCGCAGTAGCAAGGAGCGGTTCTGTCGCCGGGCGTCCGCTGGTAGGGCCTTGTGTCGTCCTTCGAAGCCGGTGCGTCGCTTTGCTGCCCCGGAGCGCCCCCCGTGGTCTCCCCTCGCCACATCGAGGACGATACATCACGATGCTTTATAAATCAAGTTGCCTTATAAATGGGTCGTCCTCGGTTGCGACCGTGCCTGCTGAGTAACGTGCCCCGGTGACCGACAACGAGGATGCGGCGGCTCTGCCGAGCAGCGCTGAGCTCTGGGAGGAGCACGCCAAGTGGTGGATCGACGGGTTCACCGCCGGTGCCGATCCGGAGTACGACGAGCAGATCCTCCCGCTCGCCGGTGCCGAACTCGCCGGCGCCAGCCGGGTGCTCGACGTCGGCTGCGGAGAGGGGCAGATCAGCCGGCTGGCAGGGCGCCTCGACGGCGTTCAGCTCGTCGCTGGCGTCGACCCGACGTGGAACCAGATCAGTGCGGCACGAGAACGAGGCGGGGCGCTGTACTCCCGCGCCATCGCACACCGGCTGCCGTTCCCAGACCGCTCGTTCGACGCGGTGGTGGCCTGCCTCGTCTTCGAACACATCGACGAGGTCGACGAGGCCATCGCCGAGGTCGCGCGGGTGCTCACGTCCGGCGGCAGATTCTGCTTCTTCCTCAACCATCCGCTCCTGCAAACACCCGACAGTGGCTGGATCGACGACCAGGTCGTCGAACCTCCGGAGCAGTACTGGCGCATCGGCCGCTACCTCGAGGAGGCCGAGACGATCGAGGAGGTCGAGCTCGGCGTGCACATCCGCTTCATCCACCGCCCGCTGTCGCGGTACGTCAACACGCTGGCCGATCGCGGGCTGCTCGTCGAGCGGATGGTCGAGCCGCAACCCCCGGAGGGGTTCCTCGCCCTTGCACCGGAGTACACCGAGGCGGCAACCGTGCCGCGGTTGCTCTACCTGCGCTGCCGCAAGCTGTCGCTCGACTGATCGGCGGCTTCGCGCCACGGGGTCGTGACGGGGTGGCCGAGGTCGGCGAGCCAGCCCTTGAGCACGCGGTGCAGCGCGGCCGAGCCGAGAATCGCCTCGTCGGGAGCGGCGAGATCGGTGGGGTGGAGCACGAACGGGTGGGTCTGCGGCCCGCCGAGCGCGCCGTGCGATCCGACCTGATGCTCGAACGCGGCGATCTCGTCGAGGTCGGGGTCATAGCGGGCGTTGACCATCAGATCGGCCACCGTCCGGTAGGAATCGACCTCGCGAACCTGGGCGACGGCGTCCGGCCCGAACGGCGCCAGGGGATCATCACCCGTGACGTCGCCGGTGTGCAGATCGCGGCTGCCATTCCGACCAAGGACGAGTGAGGATCCGTCGGCGGACCCCACCAGAACGAATCCGATCTCGGGATGGGTGACCAGGCCGTCGATCAAGGCCGGATACTGAGTGTCGATCTCCTCGCGGGTGAGGCGACGCGGCTCGCCGGGAATCGAGATCAGCCCCAACGCCCCGGATGCGAGCACGATTGGGGTGTCGGCAAGGACGGCCGTCGTGCTCGAGTCCTCGTTGCGCGCCTCGCGCAGCCAGGCGGTGGACTCGGTGCGGCCGGCTTCGGCATCGGGGTCGCCGGATGTCGCCCCGCCGCACAGCCGGCTGACGAGCTCGGCGAGCGTCTCACCCGCCCGGTCTACAAAGGTCGCGCCCTGTGTCTGGCCATGGTCGGACAGAACCACGATGCGGTAGGGCCGCGGCGTCCATTGGCAGGTCCGCTCCAACCTTCCGATCTGGCGGTCGAGATCGCGCAGCACGGCGAGGGTGTCGGCGCGCTCGGGCCCTGAGTGGTGGGAGACCTCGTCGTAGCCGAGCAGGTCGACGTAGATGGCGGAGCGTCCTTCGCACATGTCGTTGACGACGCCTTGAATGGAGACGTCGCGGCTGATCACCGTCGTGAACGAACGGAGCAGCGCGTAGGTCCAGTTGCGGGAAACGCGCGGTTGGACGTCCGCACGCCGCTGAAGCCCGGCGGCGCGGCGCTCACGGATGATCTCGGCGATCACCGCGAGCATCGTGCGGGCTGCCTGCTGAGGACGGGCAAAGTACCCGAAGTAGCCGGCCCCGAGGCGGCCCTCCTTGCGGCGAGCGACACCGCTCATCGTCAGAACGGCGCGCTCGGCGTCGCCGGAGAACAGGTTGCCGTAGCTCGATCCGTTGCAGGCCAACAGACCGTTGCCGTCGGAGTGCGCTCGCTCGATCGCCGACGCCCACTTGCGGTGGTTGGAAACCACGATGTCGCCCGTCGACTTGTCGACCCAGCGGAATGCCGGCATGTCCAGCGTCGAGCCGTGGAGGATGCCGCACTGGCTGACCCCGGTCTGCGACGACCATCCTGTCTGCCAGCTCTCCAGCCGGTGTGTACCGTCGCGGATCCACCGATGGAGGTTTGGCGCGTCTCCGGATCGCAGGGCCCGTTCGAGCACCACCCTGGCCACTCCGTCGAGTTGCACGAAGACGACACCGGGCACGTCGGTAACCGTGGCGGCGCCGGCTCGCCGTCGCGCCCGGCTGGCCGTTCGCTGGTCGATCCAGGCATCGTCGTCGAGAGCGAGCAGGGTGCTGACGAGCGTGGTGACCGCAGCAAGTCCAATGGCGACGGCGATCGCCGTCCAGAAGCCGTCGAGGTGCACACCAGGCAGGGCGTCGAGGATCAGGGCGACGACGAGCGCCTCGAGGACAATGGCTCCGAGGCCGAGCGTGAGGACGGAGATCGGAACGACAACGAACGCCAGGGCCGGCCAGACGATTGCTCCGACGAGACCGACGACCAGACCGGCGAGCAGCGCATCGCGGGGTCGGTCGATGGAGAGGCCGGGCAAAACCAGGGCGAGGAGCCACAGCGCAACAGCCGTGACGATCGTGACGACGATGCCGCGAGCGAGGACGCGTGACCATGACGGTCGTCGCCGGGTTCCCGCCGTGTCGCTGCCGTTCACGTTCCCGGGCCGTCGCTCGCGGCCGATGCCGGACCCGCTCCGCCGTGGACGAGCCGCCCGCCCGGATCGAGCAGACGCAGACGATCGGCCTGGCCGACCTCGGCGAGGGCGGTGGCGAATTGCTCGGCCGGCCGCTTGAGCCACTCCGGTGGGCGTCGCCTCGGCGTGATCCGGCTGTACGTGCCCCAGTGGATCGGCACGACCAGCTGCGGCCGGATCATGTCGGTAGCCCGTGCTGCCCGCGTCGGGTCGAGATGCCCCGATCCGAGTGTCGGACCCCATCCGGCGATCGGCAGCAAGGCGACGTCGACGGGTGGCAGTTCGGCCATGCCGTCGAACAGATCGGTGTCGCCGGCGAAGTACACCGTTCGGTGCTCCGACGACAGCACGTAGCCGACGGCCGCTGCGCTCATCCGGGTGTGTGGTCCGCGCCCCGCCGGGTGGATGGCCGGAACGGTCTCGACGGTCACATTCCCGAACGTCGCCCGGTCGCCGACACGGGTCTCGGCGACGTCCGCGAACCCGTGCCGCCGCAGCCACCGCCCCGCTCCCTCGGGAACGACGAGCGACACATCACCCAGCAAGCGCAAGGACGGGATGTGGAGGTGATCCATGTGCACGTGGGAGATCAGCGCGACGTCGACGCCGTCGAGGACGGTGGGGTCGACGGCATGGTGGCGGCGGAGGTGGGCGAGTCGTGTCGTGAGCGCCGGGTCGGTGAGGAAACGCCGCCCCCCGAGCTCAACGAGAGCGGTGGCATGGCCGAGCCAATCGATCTGCAGTCGGTCGGCCCCGGTCACGGCGTGATCGTAGGTCCAGTCGCCGGCGGATCGACCGAAGTACCCTTGACCCAGATGGCTGAGATCGTCGTGATCACCGGACTCTCCGGTGCCGGACGTTCCGGTGTCGCCGACGTGATGGAAGACCTCGGCTGGTACGTCGTCGACAACCTCCCGACGTCGCTCGTGGAGAAGGTCGTCGAGTTGGCGTCACTTCCGGGCTCGAGCGGGATCGACCGCTTGGCGCTCGTCGCCGGGCGCAACCACTCTGAGTTGCTGCAACGCGTCGCCGCGATCCGGGCTCTCGGACATAGCGTCACCCTCGTCTTCCTCGACGCCTCGACCAATGAACTCGTTCGCCGCTATGACTCCACGCGCCGCAAGCACCCGCTCGCGGCCGAGGCGGACGGTCTTGTCGAGTCGATCGACCTCGAGCGATCGACGCTGCAAGCGACTCGCGAGGCTGCCGATCTCGTCATCGACACGACTGGGCTGAACATCCACCAACTCAAGGAACGGGTCGTTTCGGCGTTCTCCGACGCCGGAACGACACAGATGCAAATCGCCGTGGAGAGCTTCGGGTTCAAGCACGGACTGCCGCTCGACGCCGACATCGTCATGGACGTCCGATTTCTTCCCAACCCGTTCTGGGAGGAGCAGCTGCGCCCGCTCACGGGCCACGATCCAGCGGTTCGCGACTTCGTGATCGAGCGCTCGGCGACCTCGGACTTCCTCGATTCGTTCGACACGATGCTGCGCACCGTGATGCCCGGCTACCAGGCCGAGGGTCGTAGCTACCTGACGATCGCGATCGGCTGCACCGGCGGTCGTCACCGATCGGTCGCGATCGCCGAGGAGGTCGCCGAACGCCTCCGTGCTCGCGGGCTCGCGGTGCGCACGTCACATCGCGACGTCACCCGGTGAGGCTCGACGATCTAGGACTACCCTCCGTGACATGACCATTCGTGTTGGTATCAACGGTTTCGGGCGCATCGGGCGCAACCTCTTCCGGGCGGCCAAGTCGCTCGACGCAGACATCGACTTCGTCGCCGTCAACGATCTCGGCAGCATCGACACGATGGCCCACCTGCTGGCCTTCGACTCCGTCCTCGGGAAGTATCCGGACCCGGTCAAGGCGACGAAGTCGGGGATCACCGTCGGTGGCGACGAGCTCCAGGTGCTGCAGGTACGCGACCCAGCCGAACTGCCGTGGGGCGATCTCGGCGTCGACGTGGTCGTCGAGTCGACAGGCATCTTCACCTCGCGGGTGAAGGCCGCAGCCCACCTCGACGCCGGTGCACCCCTCGTGGTCGTCTCGGCTCCGAGTGACGGCGCCGACGCGACGTTCGTCTACGGCGTCAATCACAAGGACTTCGAGCCGAAGAAGCACCAGGTGATCTCCAATGCGAGCTGCACGACGAACTGCTTCGTCCCGCTCGTCAAGGTGCTCGACGACGCGTTCGGCGTGGAGCAAGGTCTGATGACGACAGTGCACGCCTACACCGGTGACCAGATGCTCGTCGACGGACCGCACAAAGACGCCCGCCGGGCCCGCGCCGCAGCGATCAACATCATCCCGACGAGCACCGGCGCCGCCCGTTCGACCTCGCTCGTCTTGGAGTCGATGAAGGGCAAGCTCGACGGTTCGTCGTTGCGGGTGCCGGTGGCGACTGGCTCGGTCACCGACTTCAACGCCCTGTTGAAGCGGGAGGCAACGGTGGACGAGATCAACGCGGCCTACGCCAAGGCGGCCAAGAGTGGGCCGCTCAAGGGGATCATCCGCTACACCGACGATCCGATCGTGTCCAGCGACATCGTCGGCGATCCGCACTCGTGCATCTTCGATGCCGAGCTGACGATGAGCATGGGCCGGTTGGTCAAGGTGAACGGCTGGTACGACAACGAGTGGGGCTACTCGTGCCGGCTCGTCGACATCGTCGTCTACACCGGCTCGAAGCTGCCCAAGCGTCGCAGCAAGAAGTGAGCGCGATCCCTGTTCTGGAGGACCTCGAGCAGGAGCTCGCTGGTCTTGCCGGGAAGCGGATCCTGGTGCGCACCGACTTCAATGTGCCGCTCGACGGCGACACGATCGTCGACGACTTCCGCATCCGTGCCGCCCTGCCGACGATCAACTGGCTGACCGAGCGCGATGCGGTCGTCGTTACGGCCAGCCACCTCGGCCGGCCGAAGGGCGCACCGACCCCGAAGTACTCGATGGAGCCGGTGCGCCGGCGCCTCGCCGAGATCGCCCCTGGTGTCGAGCTGCTCGAGAACCTGCGGTTCGATCCGGGTGAGGAGGCGAACGACGAGGCGTTCGTGAAGCAGCTCATCGAGGGTGTCGACGGCTACGTCAACGATGCCTTCGGGGCCTCCCATCGTGCCCATGCCTCGATCGTCGGCCCGCCGCGGTTCCTCCCGTCGGCGATGGGACGTCTGTTGCAACGCGAGGTCGAGGTGTTGCTCGCCTTGCGCGAGTCGCCGAAGCGGCCGTTCGTCGCCGTCCTTGGCGGCGCCAAGGTCAGCGACAAGCTCGGCGTCATCGAGGCGTTGCTCGACACTGTTGACTCGCTGGTCATCGGCGGGGCGATGTGCTTCACGTTCTTCGCTGCCCAAGGCCGCTCGATCGGCGACTCGTTGTTCGAACCGGACCAGGTCGAGACGTGCAAGCGGTTGTTGACGACGGCCAAGGATCTCCACCTGCCCACCGACATCATCGGCCTCGACGCTGCGGGCAACGTCGCCACGTGGGGCGCCCGCGTGCCCGACGGTGGCAAAGGACTGGACATCGGACCGGGCTCGGCGGCGGCCTTCGCCGACGTCGTCACCGAGGCTCGAACGGTGTTCTGGAACGGGCCGATGGGGATGTTCGAGGATGAACGGTTCGCCGCAGGGACACGGGCGGTCGCCGAGGCGGTGGCCGCCACGAAGGCGTTCACCGTCGTCGGCGGGGGCGATTCGGCGGCGGCGCTCGCCGAGTTCGGACTCGACGACGATGTCGATCATGTGTCGACGGGAGGTGGCGCTTCGCTCGAGCTGCTCGAGCTCGGTGACCTGCCTGGGCTCGCCGCCCTCAGACAGGGACGGCCCCCAATCAGCGGACCAGAGGTGACCGGGTGACCCGGCGCGTGCTCATCTCCGCCAACTGGAAGATGAACCACAACCATTTCGAGGCGATCCAGGCCGTGCAGAAGCTCGCTTACCTGGTTCCCAAGGAGCTCACCGAAGCGATCGACGTGAGCATCCACCCGCCGTTCACCGATCTACGCAGCATCCAGACCCTCATCGACGCCGACAAGCTGCCCTTCGCCCTCGGCGCCCAGCACTGCCACTGGGAGGACAAGGGTGCGTTCACCGGAGAAGTGTCGGCGACGTTCCTCGCCAAGCTCGACGTCGCCTATGTGGTGTGCGGGCACAGCGAGCGCCGGGAGCTGTTCGCCGAGACCGACGAGATGGTCGCCGCCAAGGTCACCGCCGTCCAGCGCAACGGGATGACACCGATCGTCTGCGTCGGCGAGACGTTGGAGGAACGAGAACAGGGGGCGACGACCGACAAGGTGATCGGGCAGATCGACTGCGCCGTCGCCGGACGGACGAACCAGCAGATCGCCTCGATGGTGGTTGCCTACGAGCCGATCTGGGCGATCGGCACGGGGCGGACGGCGACGGCCGGCGATGCCCAGGTTGTCTGCGCGGCGATCAGGGAACGGGTCGGCCACGTGACCGACCCAACCACGGCGGCGGCGCTGCGGATCCAATACGGGGGGTCGGTGAACTCCGGCAACATCGCCGAGCTGATGGCCGAGCCCGACATCGACGGCGCCCTCGTCGGCGGGGCCAGCCTCGATCCCGCCGAGTTCGCCAAGATCCTCACCAACGCCGTCGGCCACTGACCGCGCGGTAGCCGACCGGAGCGACCCTCGATGGTTTGTGTCAGATTTCTGACCGGATCGTGGTCGCCGGGCTGACGCAAACCGGGCGAGACGCGTTGACGGCAGCCGTCGATAGCCTTGCCAGCCGTGCGTGACGCCGTTCTGTACTTCACCCTCGTCCTCAACGTCGTCTCGATGGTGGCGATGATTGCCGGCATCCTCATGCACAGCGGCCGTGGCGGCGGGCTTTCGGACATGTTCGGCGGTGGCGGTGGCGCCGCCCTCGGATCCTCGGCGGCAGAGCGCAACCTCAACCGGATCACGTTCATCTTCGCCCTGATCTGGGTGATCACGGTGATCGCCCTCGGCTTCCTGTTGGTCCGCTAACAGCCCGGCTGTAGCGTTCAAGGGCCACCACGTCGGAGTGGCGGAATGGCAGACGCGCTGAGCTTGAGGTGCTAGTGGGATATTTATCCCGTGGGGGTTCAAGTCCCCCCTCCGACACGATTTGACCAGGGCAGACGCCCTCGTTTTCGTGCCTTTCGCCAATGGACGAGTGCCCGAACGGTTACTTGTCCGCGATTTGTAGGCAGCTGCGCGAAGCGACGATCACAGGGGCGAAGGATCGACGTGCTCGTCGACGCTCGACACGGTGGTGGCCAGCCTTGCGGCGCGGGCGGTGAGGTAGCGACGCTCGGGGATGCCACCGGCGGCGTCGCGAGCCAGCTCGATCGCCCGCTCCACGCCGCCGGTCATGAACGTGAACGACGTGCCCCCGCGGCGCTCGAGCACCTCCCGGGCCGGTGGGTCACCACAAACACCGGAGCGCGCCAGCCCATCGCATCGGTGGCCCACCGCGTCACCCGGAAGAACCCGGGCGCCTCGGGTCCATGCAGCCAGCGGTCCATGCCCTGCGGGTCGCGCGGGTCCCGCGGGCCGGCGTAGAAGCCGTCGAGCGACACCGACATCTGGGCCATCACCTGCGTCATCACTACCTCCCCTGGGATCGCGCGGCCATCGGCCGCTCACCCATGTGTCGGAGGCGGCGACGCTCGCTCGACATCGCCGCCGAGATTTCTCGGCTGGGCGGTGAGCGTCACGTACGACCGATGGGTGTTTACATGACGATTCGGTCACCTAAACACCCATCGGTTGGGTCGGCGGGCGCTGGAGCGCGGCGACGTAGCGGGTCGCCAGGGGTCGGCTTGTGATGCCGTGAGCGATGATGCTGAACACGATCGTGATGGTGATCGTGTTGACGGCGACCACGACCCCGGGGTCGGTGTCGCCCAACTCCTCGACGGCCAGCAGAGCAAAGACCACTGAAGCAAGCCCACGCGGGCCGAACCAGCCGACGAAAGCGATTGTCGACCGATCCTGCCCGGCCCCGACGAGAGCCAGTGCCACCGGCGCCATCCTGACGACGGTCAGGCTGGCGATGGCATACAGCGCGATGCGGACGTCGAGTTCCTCGAAGGCCGGGAGCACGAATCCGGCGCCGAAGATGAACCACAGGACGAGTGACAGCAGGCTGCCGGCCAGTTCGGTGAGCTCGACTGACTCGACCGCGTCGGTAGTTGCCGTCGCCCCGAACACGATCCCGCCGACGAACGCCGAGACGAACGGGTTTCCACCTGCCTCCGATGCGACAAGGAAGGCCAGCAGGGCCAGTGCCAACGTGGCCAGCCGTCGGGAGCCGTGCTGTGTCCAGCCGCGCCGCCGGGCCAGGACGATGAGCCGACTTCCGACGAAAGCGACCGCGGCGCCGACTCCGACGCCGATCACCAGCTGACCAATAGCCCCGAATCCGCCTTCGTGTTCGTCGCCGACGACGCCGATCGCGGTTGCTGCTGCGGCGATGCAGAACGTCACGACGGGCGTGGCGATGCCATCGTTGAGGCCGCTTTCCACGTTGAGGACCCGTCGGACACGGATCGGGAGACGCTCGTCGGAGATCACCGACGCGCTCAGCGCGGCGTCGGTCGGCGCCAGGCTGGCAGCGATCAGTCCGGCCAGCGCGAGCGGCAGGCTCGGGAAAAGTACGACCGCCATCGCAGTGCCAGCGAGGAACGACAGCGGCAGCCCGATGGCGAGCAGCCGGGCGGTCAGCGGCAGGTCGCGTCGTGCCGCCGCGGGAGGCACCGACGAGGCGTCGCCGAACAGCAACAGGGCCAACGTCAGCTCCGCTAACGCGTGCACCGTGTGGCCCTCGACGTCGATGCTGCCGATGCCCCAATCGGAGTTCGCCAGGACCAACCCAGCGACCATGAAGACAAGTGGGCCCGTCAGGTCGTGGCGAGCGAACAGGTCCGACAGGATCGCCCACCCGAAGATCACAACCGCCAGCGCGACGAGGGCGGATTCACTCATTGCGGCAACCCCCGTGAGGTACCTCGCTCTGCATGGTGCTGCCGATCGACGGCACCATGGCCATGGTGAGCGACCTGGCCGCGGCAAGCATCACACAGATCTAACGAAACGGGCGCCCGCCAGCGGTCGGGCAAATCGTTCCACCTCTATCGCGCCAGGAGGCTGTCGCATCAGGCCGTGATCATGGCCGGCGATTTGTGTCAGCAAGATGACCGGTTCGTGGTCGCCGAGCTGACACAAAGCACGTGAGAGTCAGGGACGGAGCTCGACGAAGCCCACTGCGGAGAAGTCGCCGTCAAAGGCGAGTGCCTCACTGATCCGCTGGCGGCGCATGATCGCGAAGCTCGTCGCGTCGACGAAGGAGAACTCCCGCTCGTCGTGCCGGCGGAGCCAATCGAGGGCACCCTCTTCGACCTCGGCGTCGATGTGCAGGACGGTCACCCGCGGCGACGAACGAAGCGCATCGAGGAACCCGACCGCAGATCGATGCCCTGCGCGACGGCGGAGATAGGTCCACGTCTCGCCACGAACGTGGTTGGTCGTGACGAGCACCTCGTCGCCTCGTGTGGAGAGCAGACTCACGGCGTCCTCATGATGGATATCACGACGGTTCCGGTAGGCGACCCAGAACGACGTATCGACGAAGATCACCGGTACACGACGTCATCGACGCCCGCAGGTTCGAAATCGTCGCTGCCGGCCATCTGACTGAGTGGGTCGGCAGACAGCGGCAATGCCGACGGCAGCGTGGCGCGCACGATGCGCCGCACGACCGCCGCCTTGGAGACGCCGTCACGCGCCGCCTGGCGGTCGAGAGCGGCGTCGAGGTCCTCGTCGATCATGATCTGCAACCGCTTCATCGCGTGAAGCTTACGTCAGTTCTGTGATGTTGGTGTAACCCAGGTTGCGCCGGGTCCGTCGATCAGCCCGTCGGTGTCGTGGTTGTCGTCGCGGGCGCGATGAACTCACTGGCGAGGAACTCGACCGTCTCTGGGTTGGCGGTCTCGGTGTATCGCGTCGGGGAGGTCCGCTGGACCACCTCGATCTCGCCCCCGGCGGTCGCTTCGTTGCCGTCGGAGTCGACGACGGTGACGGTGATGTGGTGCACGCCGACCGGAAGGTCACGGCTGAAGAACAGCGGTCCGGCGCCGTCGGGTGCCTCGCCCTCGATGGTCGTGCCGTCACCGAGGCTGATCGCCACGTGCGCCGCGGTGACTCGACCGCTGCCGTCCTCCGGGTCGTCGACGAGCACGTCCAACTCGACGGGGTCGTACTGCTCGATCGGGGTCTCGGGCAGCCCGACGATCGCGACCTCCGGCGGATGTGTTGGAGCCACGAACGGCTCGCTGATCGCCTCGCCGGTTCGCACGCCGTGGTCGGCGATGACGCGGACCCGCACGTCCTCCCCACCGGGGAGCCGCACCGACGTCGGGATCGCGTACTCGAAGCTCGCAGGTAGAGCTTCGCTCACTTGCGATTGCGGAGTCGTGTCAGTCGGCGGGATCACCTGCGACAGCTCGTTGCTCGGGACATCGACGGCGACGGGGATCCAGGTCGCGCCATCATCGTTGCTCCACAGCACGCTGAGCGTCGGCTCGCCTGCGGGAGCCTCGGCGCTGTCGGGAATGTCGGGAACCGCCAACGATCCGTCGATCCTGATCGCCTCGTCCTCGACGGAAACCGTGAGGTTGGACACCTCCGGTGGGGTCGGGGCGATCGCCATCGAATCGACCACTGTGCCGTCGACCTCCAGTTCCAGCGAGGTCGCGCCGTCGACCCAGGGGATCGGCCAGAAGAAGCCCTCCGCTCCGTCCTGTCCTTCGTCGTGTGCCCCGTCGAGCGCGACCGGAACGGCCATCACCGCGGTACCGTCCGCGTCGGTGAGCCGCAGCACCAGCTTGGGTGGCTCGGGGGGTGTACCGGGTTCGGCGGGCGTCGTCGCCGCGACCACGGCATCGGCGAACGCGTCGAGCGTTGGCTCGGAGATGAGGTCACGGGTCGTCGCCTGGCCGATGGATCCGGTCGCCGTGTCAGGGTCGACCCATCCGGATGCGACCACCCACTGCTCGGGCTCGAGGGGGATCTCGACGGTGGTCCCGTCGTCGAGCGTGAGGTTCGGCGGGCCGATGTCGGGGAACGTCAATACTGGATCGACGACCCGCGGCGGGACGCCGATCGCCTCCGGGTCGCACGGGACGCCGAACCTCGCCAGCAGAAGGCACCAGTGGTACGGGTCGGTCCACTTCGGGCTCTTGTAGCCCATCATCGGAAAGGCCCTCTGTGGGTGATCGGGGTCGTTGCTGTAGATCACCACGGGGTCGCGGTAGTTGGTGAAGCCGAAGTAGCCGTCGGGGTCGATCGGGGCCAGTGAGCACACGGGAGGGAGCCCGGTCGGATGTGCCGGGTCGGGTCCGGATTCAGAGCCGGTGCATCCGACATGCTTGAGACCGCTGCGGTGGCCGGCCTCGTGGGCTGCGGTTCCCGCGCTCGGCTTGCTCCACGCGACGCCTTTCGACGCCCAGCCGCTCCAACCGCCGGTCGGGACCTCCCCGTCGAGTCGACCCATGATCAGCCCGTCGCCGTAGAACCCGGCATCCTCGGCGATCCATCGCATCCGAACGTTCGGCTCGTGGCGCAGCGCATTGCCCGACACGCACGGGCTCTCCGGCGGGAAGGCGAGCTCGTCGAGCTCGCTGGGCTCCTCTGGCTCATCGGGGAGCGCGGCCTCGAGCCCGAGGTCGGGTTCGGGGCACAGTTCGTCATTCTTGTGAACGTCGAGCACCCAGGTGTCCGCGACGGTCGCCTCCGGACCGGGCCCGACGACGGAGGGGTGGGTCTGGATGTTCACGCCGGCAATCGGGAAGTAGTCGAGCAGACCCTCCTCGACGATTGACCCAAAGCTGAGCGCCAGCAGGTACGACATCGAGATGTCCGGGCCCGGGCCGGCGCCGTCGTCGAGCATCACCATCCACAGGTCGAGGCTCTGCCCGGGCTGGAACTCGACGGGCTGGGTCATCAGATTGTTGTCGCTGTCGGGCTCCTCGCTGATGCTCGCGTAGCCGGCCGACCAGACCTGTGCCGTGAAGGTGACGGCGCCGGCGGCGTAGTGGTGCGGCTCGAGGGTGAAGTTCAGCGCTCCGTCGATGTCGGCGCGCTCGGTGGTCGTGAGGATCGGGCCGTTGTCGGGGAGAAGTACCTCGTCGGCGACGCCCGGGCGTTCGACGAGGAGGGCGCCGTCGACGGATGCGAGCTCGGGGTCGGCGCCGACGTGCACGCGCACGGTGGTGCGGCGGTCGGCGACCACCGGCATCCGCGATTGGAGGTCCTGGATGCCCTGGGTGACCTCGACGCCGCGGACGAAGATGTCGGGAACGATCTCGCCTTCTGGCTGCGCCTCGGACGGCGGATCCGTGGTGGTCGAGATCGCGATGTCGGTCGGGGTGGTGGTCGTCGTGGTCGTTGTGGTCGTCGGGGTGACGATGACTGGAGTCGTGGTGGTCGTCGTGGGGGTCGTGGTCGGGGTGACGATCACGGGCAACGTCGTCGTGGCGATCGTCGGAGCGACGATGACCTGCGGCGGAGGGGCCACCACCTCGAACGGTGCTCTGGCCAGCTCACGGCACTGGGAACCGGAGCGATCGCGACAGGCGAGCAGCAGGTGCTGGCCGGCCCCGAGCCCGCCGGGGATGACGAACCCGGTTGTGTGGGGGTCGGCCGAGACGATGTTCAGCGAAGCGACCTGGATGCCCGGGATGTCGTCGACGTGCAAGCTCACCATGCCCGGCTCGAAACCCGAGACGTTGGCGTTCAACTGATCGCCGGGCTCGCCGGACTGTGGAGACACGGCGAGCTGGGGCGGGGTCGCCGCCACCGTCGACAGCGTGGTTGCGCTCACCGCGAGTGCGGTCGCCGCGAGGGCGGCAAGGACGTGCCGACGAGACATGCGTCGACGGTGTCAGGTTCGGACCCGCTCGTGAACCGGGGTACCCGGCGTCCGGAGGTAGGGGTTTCCCGTACCGCGCCGCACGTGTCGACTTCGTGCGACACGCGGGTCGGCGGCGTCGGTCAGCCTGCCGCGCGGCGACTGGCGAGGCCGACGAGGTTGCCCTCGGAGTCGCGGAAGAAAGACATCTCCTCCGCTTCGCCCGGCGGGCCGAACTCTCCGGCTTCGTCGACGTGGATGACTTGAGGCTCCGACTCAATGGTGACGCCTGCGGCCCGGAGCTGCTCCGTCATCGAGGCGACGTCATCGACGCCGAGGTAGAGCAGAGCGGGTGGTGCGCCCAACTCGAGGAGCAGGCGGCTGGATCCGAGTTCGAAAAACACCAGACCGGGCGGATCAAAGCGGGCGATCAAGTGGAGCCCGACGATGTCGCGATAGAACGCCATGGCTCGATCCAGGTCCTCGACGTGCTGGGCAACTTGCCGGAGATGGGTGACCTTCATTGAAGAACAATAGGTGCGAGTGACAACGCCATTCTCGGAGACGCACGACCTCGCGGGATCACATGTCGCGCCGTCGGGTGACGGCGGCTAGGGCGGCGAGCGCGGCTTCGACCGTAACGTCGACAGACGCGCCCGAATCCCCTGGCGGAGCCATTCCGCAAGTCCCCCGACCGAGGGACGACGTCGTCGCGATCGTCGACGACAATGGCTTCCGTGTCGGCGACCGAACGCGTGAAGGCCTTCGCAGGGCGAGCGGTCGGGTACCCGTTCGGCACGATCCAGGTGTGGGTCGGTGCCTCCGTGGTGCTGTTCGTACTTTCCGTCGGTGAATCGATCCTCCGCGACGATGGTGAGCAGGCCGACGACCTGCTGCCGTGGGCACTGGGGGCGACGGCTCCGGTGGCGTTCGTCAACCGATGGCCTCGTGTCGCCGCGGTGACCTGCGTCCTGTCGATAATCGTCCAACAGTCGGACAGCAACAACCCACCGCTCGTGTCTTGTGTTGTCGCACTCGCGCTCGTGCTGTGCGCAGCCGCCTACCACGTCCACGTTGCCTTCTCCGCGTGTCTCGCGGTGCCGTTCCTGTACAACGCGGTTTCACCGTTCAACGGTGACGACCCCGGCGCCCGCAGCTTCCTCGAGTTCGTCGTCGCCAGCGCCGCGCTCGGATTCGGACTGCTGCTGCGCAGCCGGGGCACGCTCATCGAAGAGCGCGATGCGAGCGTCGCCGCCCACACCGCGACCTTGCGGGAACGGTCGCTGCTCGCCGAGCGGACACGGATTGCCCGTGAGCTGCACGACGTCGTCGCCCACCACATCTCGGCGATTGCGATCCAGGCCGAGAGCGCCCGCTTCACCATCCCCGCCCTGACGGAGGAGGGGGCCGAACGGTTCGCCGCGATCGGCGACTCGGCGAGGGCCGCACTCGACGAGATGCGCCGCGTGCTCGGCGTGATGCGGGCCCCGGTCGACGCCGCGCGAGCTGGAGCCGCAACCCGGCTTCGACCAGCTCAGCGCCCTGATCGACGAGCATCGCACGCTCGGGGGTGACGTGCGCTTCAGCGTGCGCGGCACGGTGTCGGCGCTGCCCGATGCTGTCGAGCTCGTCGCCTATCGAGTCGTCCAGGAGGCACTCACCAACGTCCGTCGCCACGCCGACGGTGCGGGCGTCGAGGTCTCCGTCGATTACACGCCGACGTTGCTCCGCGTCGCCGTCCGCGATCACGGGCCGGGCAACTCGGAACTCAGCGACGCCGCCGCTGCCGGATTCGGCCTGGTGGGCATGCGCGAGCGGGTCGAGGCGATCGGCGGCACCCTGACGGCCGGCGATCACGCCGAGGGCGGCTTCGAGATCGTCGCTGATCTCCCAGTGGCGAGCGATCCGTGATGCCACCGATCCGGGTGATGATCGCCGACGACCAAGAGGTCGTGCGCGCCGGGTTCGCCGCTTTGCTCGACACCCGCGACGACATCACTGTCGTCGGCACCGCCCGCGACGGCCAAGACGCAGTCACCGTCGCCACCGCGCACCGGCCGGACGTGATCCTGATGGACGTGCGCATGCCCGTGCTCAACGGGATCGAAGCGACGAGGGAGATCACCCGCACGCTCGATCCCGCGCCACGAGTGATCGTGCTCACGACGTTCGACCTCGACGAGTACGTTTACGACGCCCTGTCCGCCGGGGCCAGCGGGTTCCTGCTCAAGGACGTCACGGCCGAGACACTCTTCGATGCGGTTCGCGTGGTCGCCGCCGGGGATGCCCTGCTCACTCCCAACATCACCCGCCGCCTGATCGATGAGTTCGCCCGCATCCGGCCTCGCCCCGCCGCCAACAGACTCGCCGACCTCACCGCCCGGGAGATCGACGTGCTGCGTTTGATCGCGGCGGGACGTTCCAACGCCGAGATCGCCGGCGAGCTGTACGTCAGCAACGAGACCGTCAAGACGCACGTCAGCCGCATCCTCGCCAAGCTCGATGCCCGCGACCGCACGCAGGCCGTGATCGCCGCCTACCAGTCCGGCCTTGTCCAGCCGCCCTGAACGTCGCTGCCGGTGGTCAGCGCTCCTCGATCGAGGTGGCAAACAGCATGTCGTAGGCGAGTCCCCACGGAGGCCGGAGGAATCCCAAGGCGCGGACGTCCTCGAACCAGTGGGCGAAGGGCGACCTGCGCGAGAACGTGCCCCCGCCGAGGACCCGGCTGAGTCGCAACATGGTCTGCTCGGCGAGGTCGGCGACCGCCTGCTTGGCGCGCAGCGCCGCGTGGAGGGCGATGCCGGCGTCGCCGCTCTCGATCGCCCGCACGGCGCCGTCGTGCGCCTGGGCAGCGAGCCAGTGGTCCTGTTCCAGCACGCGCCCACTCGACGCGCTCGTACGCCCGCCACTGTTCTGCCTTCGCCCGCACCTGGTCCCGCGCCGAGGAGACCGCCTCGTCGAGCACGCCGAGCACGACGGACGTGAACAGCGTGGCGATGAACGGGCTCGCTGCCCGCGAGAGCCGCGTCGAGCTTCCCCGGCCACGCCATGCGGGTCGCCGGTGCGTCCTCCAACCGCATCGCGTGACTCTGCGTGGCGGCCATCCCGGAGCCGTCCCATTCGGCGATCAAGCGAAGGCCGCAACTGCCATCCCACGGCTTGCCGTTGACGTCGAGGACGAAGATCATCGGCTCGTCCTCGCCTTGGGGGATCGCCGTCGTCACCATCCGATCGGTGATGCCCATGCCGCTCCCGAAGTGCTTGTCACCCGTGACCGCGTAGGCACTACCGGGGAGCACCGCGTCGATATCGGCAGGTTTTGCGACGGCTCGAGTTCTGCTGATGTCGCCGCCGCTGCCTGGTTCTGAAGTGATCGTCCCCCACTGGTCTCCGGCGACGGCGCTGGCGAAGACGGCCCGCCGCTGATCCTCCCAGTCGGGCTGGTCGGCGGCTGCGGGCGTCGCGAGCCAGAACGCGATCACCGAAGGATGCATCGAGGAGACGAGGGCGACGGATGGATCGGCGGAGGCGAGCCGGCGATAGATCTCGCACAGCGGCCGCATGGAGAGAGCGTTCCCCTCCCACAACCCGCCGACGTCGACCGGTGCGATCAGCGTGAGCAGACCAGCGCCGCGCAACTGCTCGAAGTCGTCAGGGTCGAGGTGGCGCCGCGCCTGCCGTTGTGGCCGGTCGCCAACCCACTTCTCGCCGATCGCACCAACGGCGTCGGCGACATCACTCACTGTGCGGGGCATCGGCCCGGCACGCTAGATCGACGGATCGCCGGCGATCCGGGAATTGCGCGATTGCCACACCAGTAGAGTCGGCGTCGTGCAGGACGGCAAGTCTCCTTCTCAGCTCATCGACGCGAGAATCGAGGAGCTTGACGACTGGCGGGGAGAGCTGCTCAGCCGGCTGCGTGCCTTGGTCAAGCAAGCCGATCCGGACATCGTCGAGGAGTGGAAGTGGCGAGGGGTGCCGGTGTGGGAGCACGACGGAATGGTCTGCACCGGCGAGACCTACAAGAACGTCGTGAAGATGACCTTCGCCAAGGGGGCGGCTTTGGAGGATCCTGCGGGCCTGTTCAACTCCAGCCTCGAGGGGAACACCCGGCGCGCCATCGACTTCCACGAGGGCGAGGAGATCGACGAAGACGCGCTCAAGCGTCTCGTTCGCGCCGCCGTGGCCTTCAACGAGTCCGCGCACAGCTGATTCGGATTCTGAGGCCACGATCCGGACATTTCTGACCGGTTTGGGGCCTCAGAATCGGGACGTCAGCCGGAGCCCCACACGGTGTTGGCGGTCTCGACGACTCGTGCCAACTTCGCCCATTGCTCGTCGGCACTGAGCTGATTGCCCTCGACCGTGCTGGCAAAACCACATTGCGGGGACAGGCACAGCTGATCGAGCGCGACGTAGGTGGCGGCCTCGTCGATCCGTGTGGCTAGTGACTCGACCGATTCGAGCTCGGGCCGCTTGCTCGTCATCAGGCCGAGCACGACCGTCTTGCCGGCGGGCACGTGGCGCAGCGGGGCGAAGTCACCGGAGCGCTCGTCGTCGTACTCGAGGAAGTAGGCGTCGACGTCCAGCTCGTTGAACAACACCTCGGCGACCGGTTCGTAGCCGCCCTCGGCGAACCACGTGCTGCGGTAGTTGCCGCGGCAGAGGTGGATGGCGACGACGAGATCGTCGGGTCGCCCGGTGATCACGTTGTTGATCAGTTCGGCGTAGGCGTGGGGGAGGGCGTCGGGGTCCTCGCCCCGGTCGGCGGCACCGGCGCGCATCACGGGATCGCAGAGATAGGCGAGATTCGTGTCGTCGAGCTGGACATAGCGGCAGCCGGCCGCGTAGAGGGCGTCGAGCTCGGCGCGGTAGCACGCCGCCAGATCGACAAAGAACTTCTCGAGGTCCGGGTACGCATCGAGGTCGATGGCCGCTCGACCCCCGCGGAAATGCACCATCGTGGGCGAGGGGATGCACACCTTCGGCGTCTCCGTCACGATCGAGGCGAGATAGCGGTAATCGTCGACCTGGATGTCGCGGGCGTGGCGCAGCGGACCGGTTACCGACAACTTCGGCGGGGTCAGATGCACGGTTGTCGCAGCGTCCGAACTGGCGGCAATGCTTCCGGTCACCGCGACCCCATCGAGCTGTTGCAGGAAGTCGAGATGAAACCACGCCCGCCGAAACTCTCCGTCGGTGACGCTGTGCATGCCGAGTCCCTCGACCTGACGCACGGCCTCGGCGATCGCTTCGTCCTCGACCGAACGCAACTCGGTTGCGCTGATGTCGCCGCGGGCGCGCTTGGCCCGGGCGTCGTGCACCGCCTGCGGGCGCAGCAGACTGCCGACCTGGTCGGCGCGGAACGGCGGGTTCACCTTGGACACGATCGGACCTCCACTTCTCCCCGGATCGCCCATTAGAGAATGATGTGGGGCCGTGCTGCAACTCCGGGCGTTCGCCACACCCGAACGGGTCGCCTCGGCCGGTGAGCAGTTGCGTGTGATCAAGGGTGTGCGGCACGTGCTGATCGGACGGAACACGGTCGACGGCGCCGCCATGATCACCGGAGACGTCGAGCCGGAAGCGGCGGACGGGGTGCTCAACATCTTGCGCGATCTGGGCTTCGATCCGGGGGACGTGACGCTGTGGAGGGCGACGAGCATTCAGCCGCTCGTTCCCCACGGCCGCGTCGAGCCGGGACAGGATGCGGCCGTCTGGGCAGAGGTCGCCACTCGAGCGATGTCGCACGCCCACCTAGCCGGCACCTATCTGCTGTACATGGTGACCGCTGGAGTAGTCGCCGGGATCGGGGTGCTGACCGACTCGGCCATCCTCATCGTCGGGGCGATGGCGCTGAGCCCGGACTTGCTGCCGATCGCGGCGTCAGCGGTCGGCATCGCCGAGCGGCGTTGGCGGCTCGCCAGACGGGCCATCGTGACGTTGCTCGCGGGGCTCGCGGTCGCCGCGATTTCGGCGACGATTGCCACGCTGTTGCTGCGACTGACGAATCGCATCGAAGCCGATCACGACCTCTCGGGAAACGTTCTCGGGTCAGCGCTCACCGAACTCGGGCCGGGCTCGGTGCTCGTTGCCGCTGCCGCAGGGGTTGCGGGAATGCTCGCCTACGAGACGGCCGGAAGCGCAGCGGTCGGGGTCGCCATCTCGATCACCACGATTCCCGCCGCGGCGTATGTCGGTGTCGACCTCGGTCTGCGCGGAAACCAGGACGGCCGCGGTTCGCTCGTTGTGCTCGTCACCAACGTGGTGGTCATCCAGGCGGCGTGCGTCGCGACTCTGTGGGTGCAGGGGCGAATGGCCGCCCGGCGTGCCGCCACGTGACTCGGGATCAGCCCCAGCGAACGCGCAATGAGGATCGCCATCGGGCCAGGACGTCGGAGCGGCCGGACGCCGACACTTGGTCGCCACGGTTCCACAGCGCCAGGTAGAGCTCAGCGGCGGTCCCCGCGAAGGTGACGTCAGCGTCAACTGCTGCATCATCGGGCTCGACCGTCAATTGCTCGGCGACACGAACACTCCAGCGGCGATCGCTGTCTGACGGCTGGACGACAATCGTGTACTCGTCGCCGTCGTAGAGCTTGCAGCGGCCACGAGTGAAGAATCCGCGGAGCAGTTCGTCGATGCCGTCGGCGGCGAGGGCGGTCTCGATTCCCGCTTCGTCAGCAAGCGGTAAGCGGCCAAGCGCCGCCGCCAATGCGTCGACCATATGAATGGTCGTCTCGTGCGCCTGGCGACGGGCCCAGAACTCGCGTGGGTTCGGAGCGTCGTTGAGGAACGTCGTCGCCTTGATGTCCGGCGCGGCGTCGGCGAGTGCCGCGACGAGGGCGCCGTGACCTTCGCGGTAGTAGCCGATCAGGTCGTCAACCGTCGTGCGGATCTCGGTCTGGTTCGGCACTCCATCGAGGTCATCGCCGCGCACGTTGGCGGCCGCCCAGCGATGGACCATCGCCTGGTGGGCCACCAGGGCGTCGGTCGCCCAGGCCGGACATGTGGGCACCGGGGCATCCATCCCCGCCTTCAGAGCGAGCTCGGCGAGGCGATTCCCGCTCGACTCGAGGGCGGCGAGGTGCTCGGCGAACCTCAATGACGTCGGCATCACTCAAGCATCGCATCGCCGCGTGCCGGGTTGTCACTCCTTGACGGCGCCGGCTGTGAGGCCCCCGACGATCTGACGCTCGGCGATGGCGTAGAAGAGCAGCGCCGGAATCATCGCCAGGGTTGTGTAGGCGAGCACTCTGGCGTAGTCGGTGGAGTACTGCGTGGAAATGTTGTTGACCCCGATCGGCAACGTGTGCTGGCTGGGGTCGACGAGCACGAGCAACGGTAGGAAGAACGCGTTCCAGCTGCTGACGATCGTGATGATGGCGATCGTGCTGAGCACTGGCCGCGAAAGTGGGAGCATGACCGACCAATAGAGGCGGAACGGTCCGCACCCGTCGATCGCCGCGGCGTCCTGCAGCTCCACCGGAATGGCGCGGAAGAACGGCCGCATGATGACGATCGCGATCGGCAGGCCGAACGCCGCCTGCGGCAGGGCGACCCCGAGTGGATTGCTGAGCAGCCCGAGATCACGAAGGGTGATGAACAGCGGCAGGATTGCCACCGCGACGGGGAACAGCAGTCCGAGCGTGAAGAGCCCGTAGACCAGCTCGCGACCCCTGAAGGTGTAACGAGCGATGACGTAGGCGGCGAGCGACGCGGTCGGTACTACCAATGCGACGGTGAGCAAGGCGATCACCGTGCTGTTGCGGACCTGCCGCCAGAATGCCGGGTCGGTGAGGATCGAGCGGTAGTTCTCCCAGACCCACGGGTCCGGCAGGCCGACGGGGTCCGCCGCCAGCTGCAGGCTCGTGCGGAAGCCGCCGAGGACCGAGAACGTCAGCGGGATGATGACGACGGCGAGCACGATCAGCGCCACCAGATAGAGCCCGAGGCTCGTCAGCAGTCGCCGGCTAACCAACGAGACCAGTCCCTCGGAGGTCGCGGCGCATGGCGAAGCGCTGGTAAGCGAGCGCGATAATCAGGCACAGCGCGAAGATCACAATCGACACCGCGCTGGCGTAGCCGAACAGGCTCTTGCGGAACTGCTCGTAGAGGTACGTCGCCATCGTCGACGAGGCGCCGATCGGGCCGCCCCTGGTGGTGACCCACACCATGTCGAACAGTTGCAAGGCCCCGATGATCGACAGGAACACCGACACGCGTATCGTCGGGCCGAGCAGCGGGAGCGTCACATGGCGGAAGCGCTGCCACACGGTCGCGCCGTCGACGAGGGCGGCCTCACCGAGTTCCTTGGGGATCTGCTGAAGTCCGGCGAGCAGGAGGATCATGTGGAAGCCGAAGTACTTCCACGAGATCACGAAGAACAGGCTGTAGAGGACGATGTCGGGATCGGCGAGCCACTCGTGGATCAGACCTTCGGCGCCGATCGCCGTGAGTCCTTGGTCGAGCAGCCCGTTGGGCCGCAGGATCTGTCGCCACACGACGCCGGTGACCACTTCGGACAGGATGTACGGGGCGAAGAACAACGTGCGCAGGAGCGCCCGCCCGGGAAGCTTGACGTTGAGCAGCATCGCCAAGCCGAGGGCGAAGGGGATCTGCAACAGCAGCGACAGTCCGATGATGATCCCGTTGTGCTTGAGGGCGTCGCGGAAGAGCTGATCGGAGAAGGCGCGCCGGAAGTTGTCGATTCCGATGAAGTCGGTGAGCGGTTCGAGCCCGTTCCAGTCGTACAGGCTGTAGCGGGTGCTCTGGACGATCGGGTAGACGAGGAACGTGAGATAGAGGACGAGCGCGGGAAGCAGGAAGACGACAATCGACGGCCAGGAGATGCCGCGGGTGATCCGCCCCTTCTTCGAGGCCCGCGCGGGCCGCGCTACGGCTGGCACACTTGATGCGTCAGCTGGCGCGGCAGGAAGAGGGGACGACGTCGTCACAGGATCAGATTCGCGTGTGGTGGGGGGTGAGAACCCCCCACCACAAGTTCGCGATCATCTCGGTGGCGGTCAGCCTCCGGCGACTGCCGTGATCGCCGCGGCTGCGTCCTCCGGCGTTGTCTCACCGGCGAACAACAGCGCTGTCTGATCATTCACCGCAGCACCGATCTCGGTCGTGAAGAACTGGTCGAGGAACTGTTGGTGGAACGTTGCCTCGTTGAGCGCGTCGAGGACGTCCTGCATCACCGGGCCATCTGCAGCCGGAGCTTCGGCAATGGCGGCGGTGGCCTCGATGTTCGCGGGGATCCCGGTGCCGGCGGTCGCCCACGTCCGCTGGTTCTCGACGTTGGTGAGGAAGCCGAGGAACTCGACGGTCTCCGGTGGAGCATCCTTGCCGACGACGAACCCGTCGACTCCGCCGAACCCGTCGGTCGGCAGGCCGGCGCCACCTTCGACCTCGGGGAAGGGGAACCACCCAACGCGGAAGGGCAACGGGGTTTCCGGCTCCTCCGCGATGCCTGCGTAGTTCCTGAACGCGCCGAGCGCCCATTGCCCCATCAGGTCCATCGCTGCGCCCTGACTGGCCATCACCCCGGCTTCGCCGTCGGGAGCGTCCCACACGGCGCCGAGGAAGCCGTCCTGGAACGGCTCCATGGCGACCAGTTCCTCGACGTGCGCGCCCGCGTCGACCACGGCCGGGACGTTGAAGTTGTTGTCGGCGGCGATCTGGTTCATCACGTCGGCGCCGCCGAGGCGGACCATCAGGTACGAGTACCAGAAGTGGGCCGGCCACTTGTCGCCGGCGCCGACGGCGATCGGCGTGATGCCGGCGTCCTTGAGCGTCTGGACGACCTCGAGCAACTCGCTCCAGGTCGTCGGCGTCTCCGTGATGCCGGCCTGCTCGAAGAGGTCGACGTTGTACCAGACGCCGACCAGGGCCTGGTTGTACGGCAGCCCGTATTGCGCGCCGTCGATGTTGTACGGACTGGACGCGCCGGCAGCGAGCGCATCGGTGTACGGCGCCGCGGCTTCGGTGATGTCCTGAACCGCCCCGGCATTCACCTGGTCGAGCAGCACGCCGCCGCCCCACGACTGGAACAGATCGGGAACGTCACCGGCCTGGATGTTGGTCTGGATCGCCGGCTTGAACGCCTCGTTGTTCATCACCGTGATGTTGATCGTGACGTTCGGGTGCTCGGCCATGTAGGCATCGGCCATCGTCTGCCAGTTGGTCATTCCGGGTTCGGTGTCGGTGATGTGCCACCAGTCGATCTCGACCTGCTCGCCGGAGGCCGAGGCCGCCGAGGTCGCAAGGCCTGCGGATGCCCCGACGAGAGTGATGGCGCCGAGAAGTAGCCCGAAACGGGCGCGGGTGCGTTGCATGGATCAGTTCCCCCTTGTTTGACCTAGCTGACTGACTCCGCGGAGAGCCTGGCACACGCGGATCTTCGGTGTCAATCGTTATCGATAACGTTCTCGACACCGTTCTACACACGTGGCTAAGCTGCCGGTCCATGTCGCAGCGCCGCGTGACGATCGGGGACGTCGCCGCCGCCGCGGGTGTCTCGGTTGCCACGGTGTCGAAGGTGGTCAACGACCGCTATGGCGTTGCCGCCTCGACGGCTGCGCGGGTCAAGGCGGTCATCTCCGAACTCGGCTACGAGGGAAGTCTGATCGCCCGTAGCCTGCGCAGCCATCGCACACACGTCGTCGGGATCCTCGTCGCCGACATCGAGCCGTTCAGCGCAGAACTGCTCAAGGGCGCCGCGCGGGCGATCAAGTCGTCGGGATACGAGCTGATCGTGTACTCCGGCAGCGGTCACGGTCTCGACCACGCCGGCTGGGAGCGCCGCAACGTGTCGCGACTGAGCGGCACGCTGACCGACGGGATCATCCTCGTCACCCCGACTGTTGACGATGTTGGCGAGGCCGGACTCATCGTCGCCGTCGACCCACACACCGGCGCTTCGACGATGCCCAATGTCCACGCTGACAACCTTGCCGGAGCGATCACCGCGACTGAGTACCTCATCGGACTCGGCCATCGACGAATTGGCTTTCTCGGCGGTCGTCCTGATCTCGAGTCGGCGCGGATGCGCGAGCAGGGCTATCACGAAGCTCTCGCCACGGCACGCATCGACTTCGACGCCGACCTCGTTCGAGTCGGCGGGTACGAGCTCGAGACATCAGTGGAGCCAGCCCGTCAACTTCTTCAGCGCGCCGATCCGCCGACGGCGGTCTTCGCCGCCAACGACCTCTCGGCAATCCAGACGATGAACGTCGCTCGCTCCCTCGGGCTCTCGGTTCCAGAGGACGTGTCGGTGATCGGTTTCGACAACATTCCGGAATCGGCGCTGACCGACCCGCCGTTGACGACGATCGACCAGTCCATCCAGACGATGGGAGAAGAAGCCGTGCGTTTGCTCATCGATCTGCTCAATGGCGTCGCCGAGCGCTCTCGCGAGATCGTGCTGCCGACCAAACTCGTCGAACGCCAATCGTGCCTGAGATTGGGGCTCACCACGTGAGCACCGTCGATCGCCCGACGGTGAGTGCGGATGCCGCATATCGCGACCCGACGTTGCCTATCGCCGAGCGGGTCGCCGACCTGCTCGGCCGTATGACGCTCGAGGAGAAGGTTGGCCAGCTCGGCAGCGCGTGGGTGTTCCAGCTCGCCCAGGGAACATCGCTCGATATGGACAAAGGCCCTGAGTTGCTTCGTCACGGGCTCGGCCAGGTCACCCGCGTTTCCGGGGCGAGCAGCCTCACGCCCACCGATGCCGCAGAATTAACAAACGCCATCCAGCGCCATCTCCTGACGGAAACCCGTCTGGGCATCCCGGCGATCGTGCACGAGGAGATCTGCGCCGGGCTGATGGCCCGCGACTCCACCATCTTCCCGCAGGCGATCGGCCTGGCCAGCACGTGGCAGCCGGAGCTGGCCAGTTCCCTCGCTGACGCCGTTCGAGTGCAGATGCGAGCGATGGGAGCCCACCAGGGGCTCTCTCCGGTGCTCGACATCTGTCGCGATCCGCGCTGGGGGCGCACCGAGGAGACGTTCGGCGAAGACCCCCACCTCGTCGCCCGGATGGGCGTCGCCTTCGTCAGTGGTCTGCAGGGCGACAACCTCACCGACGGTGTGATCGCCACCAGCAAGCATTTCGTCGGCTACGGAGCGTCGGAGGGCGGACTGAACTGGGCCCCCTCACACCTTGGCGCTCGCGAGTTGCGCGACGTCTACCTGTATCCGTTCGAAGCGGCGGTGCGATCAGCCGGGTTGCGTTCGGTGATGAACGCATACAGCGAGCTCGACGGCATCCCCGCTGCCGCCGACCGTGGACTGCTCACCGGCATCCTCCGCGAGCAGTGGGGATTCGTCGGTTGCGTGGTCGCCGACTACTTCGCCGTGCGCCAGCTCGCCGACTACCACCGTCTCGCCGCCGATCGCGTCGAAGCGGCGGCGATGGCTCTCGATGCCGGCCTCGACGTCGAACTCCCGGCAACGGACTGTTACGGCGAGCCACTGTTGCAGGCGATACGCACCGGTCGCGTCGCCGAGACGACCATCGATACCGCGGTGCGCCGGGTACTGACCACGAAGTTCGAGCTGGGGCTGTTCGAGCGGCCGATCGTGGAGCCCGAGGCAGTCGCCGCCGTCACCGCCACACCGGCCCATCGCCAACTCGCCGCCGACATCGCCCGCAGGTCGCTCGTGCTGCTGCGCAACGACGGCACCCTGCCACTTCATCCGGGCGTCGCCTCGATCGCGGTAATTGGCCCAAACGCCGACGAGCCCCGCCATCTCGTCGGGGACTACGCCTACGCGGTGCATGTGGAGTCACTGAAAGAGTTGCTGCGCAGCGGACGCAACGTGTTCGACATCCCGATCGACGAGAAGCACTCTCTCGGTGCGGTGGTGATCGACGCACCTTCGGTGCTCGCTGAGATCGGCGGGCGATTTGGCGACCGTGTTCGCTTCGCCCGTGGCTGCGACGTCAACAGCGCCGACCGGACCGGATTCGCCGAGGCGGTCGCGTTGGCGGCCGACTGCGATCTGGCGGTGATGGTGATGGGGGACAAGGCCGGGCTCACCGACGACTGCACCACCGGGGAGAGTCGGGACGTGGCGTCACTCGACCTGCCCGGCGTCCAGGAGGAGCTCGTCGACGCCGTGCTCGAAACCGGCACGCCGGTCGTGCTTGTACTCGTCGCTGGAAGGCCGATCGGAAGCGCCGCCCTGCACCAACGATGCGCTGCCGTGTTGATGGCCTGGCTGCCGGGAGAGGCCGGCGGCGCGGCGATCGGCGATGCGCTCACGGGCGACGTCAATCCAGGCGGGAAGTTGCCGATCACCTACCCGCGGTCGGTCGGCCAGATCCCCGTGTACTACGGCCACAAGCTCTCCGGAGGGCGCTCCCACTGGAAGGGCGACTATGTCGATTCTCCAGCGTCACCGCTCTACCCGTTCGGTCATGGCATCAGCTACACGACGTTCGCGCTCGGCGATGCGTCAGTTGCACGCGACGAGGTGTCGTGGAACGACTCGATCACAACCTCGGTGACGGTCACGAACACGGGTGGTCGTGATGGCGACGAGGTCGTCCAGCTGTACGTGAGGGATCCGTCGGCGAGCGTCACCCGGCCGGTGCTCGAGCTGAAGGGGTTCGTGCGTTTCAGGCTCGGGGCGGGCGAGTCACGGCGAGTGACGTTCAACACTCCAGTCGGCCAGCTCGGGTTCCACGATCGCGATCTCGCCTACGTCGTCGAGCCGGGCCAGGTCGACGTCTTCGTCGGCACGTCGTCGGTCGACCTCCTCGAGGTGGGCAGCGTGATGGTGGTCGCCGACTCCAACGAGCCGCCAAGCAAGGCCTTCGACGGCACAGTGTCCGTCGCGTAACTGATCTGCGAGGATGAGCAACATGACCGAGTTCTTTGCCGAGGTGACGGAGCGGATTCCTTTCGAGGGATCCGACAGCGACAACCCACTGGCGTTCCACTGGTACGACGCCGACCGGGTCGTAGCAGGCCGGCGGATGGAGGAGCACCTGCGCTTCGCCGTGTGCTACTGGCACTCGTTCAACTGGGACGGCTTCGACATCTTCGGCGCCGGCACGCTCGACCGCCCCTGGCACCCGACCTTCGCCCCCGCCGCCGACCCGATCGAAGCGGCCAAGCAGAAGATGGAAGCAGCCTTCGAGTTCTTCGTCAAGCTCGGCGTACCGTTCTACTGCTTTCACGACCACGACATCGCTCCGGAAGGGGCGTCGTTCAAGGAGTCGGCGGCGTTGCTCGACGAGATGGTCGACGTCGCCGCCGAGCACCAGCAGCGCACCGGCGTCGAGCTGCTGTGGGGGACAGCCAACCTGTTCTCCCACCCGCGCTACCAGGCCGGAGCGGCGACGAACCCGGATCCCGAGCTGTTCGCCTACGCCGCGGCCCAGGTCGCCCATTGCCTGGAGGCGACACATCGCCTGGGCGGCCACAACTACGTGCTGTGGGGCGGTCGCGAGGGCTACGACACGCTGCTCAACACGGATCTGCGCAAGGAGCTCGACCAGCTCGCCCGGTTCCTGACGATGGTGGTCGAGCACAAGCAGCGCATCGGCTTCACCGGGACGATCCTCCTCGAGCCGAAGCCGTGCGAGCCGACCAAGCATCAGTACGACTACGACGTCGCCACGGTTCACGCCTTCTTGCAGCGCTACGACCTCGCCGACGAGATCAAGGTCAACATCGAGGTCAACCACGCCACGCTTTCCGGCCACGACTTCGCCCACGAGGTCGCCACGGCGGTCAATGCCGGGATCTTCGGGTCGATCGATGCCAACTCCGGCGATGATCGCCTCGGCTGGGATCTCGATCGCTTCCCCGGGTCGGTCGAGCAGATGACGCTCGGCATGGTCGAGATTCTCCGTGGCGGCGGGTTCACCACCGGCGGCCTCAACTTCGACACCAAGCTGCGCCGACAGTCGATCGACCGTGTCGACCTGTTCCACGGCCACATCGGCGGGATGGACACGATGGCCCGAGCGCTGTTGTGCGCCGACGCCGTGCTCGCCGAACTCGACGCCAACCGCGCCGCTCGCTACGCCGGTTGGGATGGCGAGCTCGGCCGTTCGATCCTCGACGGATCCACCGATCTGGCGACCCTGCATCAGCGGGCGTCCGACAGCGGCGAGCCCACGCGTGTGTCCGGCGGCCAGGAGCGGCTGGAGAACCTCGTCAACCGCCACATCGCCCGCGTTCGCTAGACCGATGCCGCTCGTTGCCGGCGTTGATTCGTCGACCAGCGCGACCAAGGTCGAGGTACGGGACCTCGACAGCGGAGAGGTTGTCGGGCGTGGATCATCACCGCACCCGCCGACGCAGCCGCCCCGCTCGGAGCAGGACCCGGAGGCATGGTGGGCGGCGTTCGAGGCGGCGTGGGACCAGGCTGGTTCGCCTGATGTCGAGGCCATCAGCGTCGGTGGCCAGCAGCACGGAATGGTCGCTCTCGATGCCAGGCGGGAGGTGATCCGCCCGGCCAAGCTGTGGAACGACACCGAGTCGGCCCCCGACGCGGCATCGCTGATCGATCGGTTGCCGGGTGGACGCCAAGCGTGGGCGGAGGCGTGCGGTCTCGTCCCGGTGGCGAGCTTCACGATCACCAAGATGGCGTGGCTTCGGCGCAATGAGCCCGAGGCGTTCGCACGGCTCGCTCATGTCGTGCTACCCCACGACTGGCTGACGTTCCGGCTGACCGGCTCGCTGACCACCGACCGGGGCGACGCATCCGGCACCGGCTATTGGTCGGCGGCGTCGGGGTCCTACCGGTGGGATCTCTTGGCGCTCGTCGACGCCGAGCGGGACTGGTCGACAGCTGTGCCTGCGGTGCTCGGTCCGCGGGACGTGGCCGGGGAATGGCGCGGGGCGAGCGTCGGTCCGGGCACTGGCGACAACATGGCCGGCGCCCTCGGCGTCGGACTGCGCTCGGGGGACGTGGCGGTATCCATTGGGACGTCGGGAACGGTGTACTCGGTGTGCGACTCGCCGAGCGCCGATCCATCGGGCATCGTCGCCGGCTTCGCCGACGCCACGGGTCGGCACCTGCCGCTCGTCTGCACGCTCAACGCGACAAAGGTCACCGACGCCGTCGCCAGACTGCTCGACGTCGGTCACGAGGAGTTCGACGAGCTGGTGTTCTCCGCCCCGGCCGGAGCCGGTGGACTGACGCTGCTCCCGTACCTCGACGGCGAGCGCACCCCGGACCGGCCTTTGGCAACCGGCGTGATCAGCGGGATGCGCAGCGATGTCAGCCGGGAGCAGCTGGCCCGCGCCGCCGTCGAAGGCGTGGTGTGCGGCCTCCTCGACGGTCTCGACGCGCTCGCTGCATTCGCGCCCGCCGACGGCCGGCTGATCCTCGTCGGCGGCGGTGCACGGTCACGTGCGTACCGCCAGGTCCTCGCCGACCTCAGCGGCCGCGCCGTCCTCGTGCCCCGGGCACAAGAGCAGGTCGCGACCGGGGCGTGTGTCCAGGCTGCGGCTGTGGCGACCGGTGCAGACCCGAATGAGGTCGCCGACCGTTGGAAGCTCGGCGACGGCGAGGTTGTCGAACCCGGCCCGGCAGGGTCGTCGGCTGCCGACGTCCGTGCGGCCTACGCGTCGTTGCGCGACGCCACCGCTGCGAACTAGCCGAACCTGGCGCGTTTCAGCACCGTTTTGGGGTTCCCCTCGGGTTTGTGTGGGTGTGGCCGCGCGCTGCGTCACGTCGGTATGGCTCTGGAAGCGGTACGCAGCGGGCGTCGCGGCCGGGTGCTCGAGTTCCGAGGCCTCGATCCGGACAGTTATGTCCGGTTTGGGGCCTGAGAATCGGCGCGTCAGCCGATCCAGAGATTTCGGGGCCAGCTGCCGTCGCGGCGCTCGACAACCGCTGAAACGCGCCAGGAATGGGCAAACAGCAGGCGGGCAGGTTTTCCCTGTCGTAGCGTCGCCGCCGACGTAACCGTGGATGGAGGGGGACGCGATCGTGGCAGTTCAGAGCCAACCGGCGGGGGTGCGGACGGCGCGCGTGGTCGACAACGTCGATCCGGACGGGGGCGGACGGATCCAGGTCGCCGTGGTCGGGAAGGCGGGGCGGGAGCAGACCGCGGTGTGGGCGAGAGTTGCCACGCTGTCAGCGGGCAACGGGCGCGGGACGTGGTTCCTCCCAGAAGTCGGCGACGAGGTGGTCGTGGCCTTCGAGCGGGGCGACACGAAGCTGCCGATCGTGGTCGGCTCGTTGTGGTCGCCGGGCGATGCGCCTCCCGAGACCGGACCCGAGCGGACCGAACGCACGACGATCAGGACGCGATCGGGAGCGCTGGTCCGCATCGAGGAATCAGGATCGGCGGCACCGGCGACGATCACCGTCGACACAGGTGCAGGCGACACGATCCAGGTCGGCCCCGTCGGCATCGAGATCAGGAGCAGCGGGATCGTCAACGTCTCGGCCGCGGCTCGGGTCGAGATCGACGCCTCGATCATCGAAGCGAATGCCGGCACGATCGTCGCCAACACCGGCCTGGCTCGCTTCTCGGGTGTCGTCCAGTGCGAGACGCTGATCGCCACCAACGTCGTGGCCAGCACCTATACCCCCGGTGCCGGCAACCTGCAGTAGAAACCGGCGACCGATGGGTGTTTACCTGACGATTCGGTCACCTGACCACCCATCGGTTCTGGTGGCCCGGCGTTCGTCGTGAGTGATCTCACCCAGCGCACCGCCACGGAGCTGCTCGATCTCTATCGTCGCGGAGAGGCGTCGCCGGTCGAGGTGACCGCGGCCGTGCTCGAACGCATCAACCGGCTCAACCCGGTGCTCAACTGCTTCGCCCTGGTCGTCGCCGACGAGGCGATGGAGGCGGCGCGGGCGAGTGAGGCGCGCTGGCGGGCCGGCGAGCCGGCCGGTGCGCTCGACGGCGTCCCGGTGTCGATCAAGGACCTCGTCCTGACGCGCGGGTGGCCGACGCTGCGAGGCAGCCGGACGATCGACCCCGACCAGCCTTGGGACGTCGATGCTCCCGTCACGGCAAGGCTGCGGGAGGCCGGAGCCGTCCTCTTGGGCAAGACGAATACGCCGGAATTCGGATGCAAGGCGGAGACCAACTCGCCGCTGACGGGCATCACACGCAATCCGTGGGACACCTCGAAGACTCCTGGTGGTTCTTCGGGAGGCACCGCCGCGGCGGTCGCGGCGGGACTCGGCCCGGTCGGCATCGGCACCGATGGAGCTGGGTCGGTCCGCATCCCGGCGGCGTTCTGCGGCAACGTCGGATTGAAGCCGAGTTTCGGACGTGTCCCCGCGTACCCGTTGTCGCCGTTCGGCACCGTGTCGCACATCGGGCCGCACACGATGAGCGTCTACGACGCGGCATTGATGTTGAACGTGATGCAGCGCCCAGATGCCCGGGACTGGACGTCGTTGCCCCCGACGGACGCCGATCACCTCGCCGGACTCGATGACGGGATCGCCGGCCTACGCGTCGCCTACTCGCCGACGCTCGGCTACGTCGACAACGTCGACAGGGAGGTTGCCGCCGCGGTTGCCGCCGCAGTCGAAGGACTCGCCAGCCTGGGCGCCATCGTCGAAGCCGTCGATCCTGGTTTCGACGACCCGTTGGAGATCACGACCGGGTTGTGGTTCACCGGGGCGTGGACGCTGTGGAATCAGCTCAGTGCCGAGCGGCAAGCGCTCACCGATCCCGACTTCGCCGCCGAGGCACGGCTCGGAGAGCCGCTGAGCAGCCTTGCCGTCCAGCAGCTGGTGCTCCGGCGCGGCGAGCTGGGCTCACGGATGCGCCAGTTCATGCAGGGCTACGACGTGCTCGTCACACCGACCGTCGCCGTGCCGGCCTTCGAGGCGCGGCCGGCGGGGCACACGCCGCTCGATCCCGAATCGATGCTCGGGTGGACGCCGTTCTCGTATCCGTTCAACCTGACCCAGCAACCGGCGTGCACGGTCCCGTGCGGCCTGACGAGATCCGGACTGCCGATCGGCGTGCAGTTCGTCGGTCCGATGTTCGCCGACTCACTGGTGCTACGAGCGGCACGTGCCTACGAGTCGGTGCGGCCGGTGCTCCGGCCGACGGGGATTGATCCGCCCTAGTCGCTCCCTGAGCCGCTGTCGTCGTTGGGGTCGTCGGGATCGGGCTCGCCGCCACCCCCGCCGGGGCCGCTGTTGTCGTCATCGTCGGGGCCGCCACCACCTGGGCCAGAGTTGTCGTCGTCGATCTCGGTGTCGACGCCGATGTCACCAATCACGTCGTCGTCGATCATGTCGTCGTCGTCATCGTCGGCGATCTCGCCGTCTGGAACGGTGACCGCCTGCCCCGGTGCCTGCCCAGGTGCAGATGTCCGCGACTGGGTCGTTGCCGTGGTCTCAGCCGGTTCAGTCGTCGACGCACCTTGCGGCGAGATCCCAGGCGCATCGTCGTCGCCGATCTGATGCTGTCGGAGGAACGTGTCGGCGCGGTCGAGCAACTCCTCGATCTCCTCGCGGATCGGAGCAACTTCGCCGCCAGCAAGGGCGGCGAGGGCGATGCGCAAACGTGCCGACTCGATCGTCACCTTGACGACGTCGTCGTCGTCGAGGGCGCGTTCGAGTGAGCGTTGGCGCTCGACGACCGCTCCGAACGCAGGTGAGGTCGTGACCACCGTGACCCGAGTCGCTGTCTCACGACTCCACCGCGGCATCGACGTGGCGATGGCGACGATGGCGATGCACGCCGCTGCGACAGTTGCGACGACACTGACAGTGAGCGCTCTCGGGCGCCGTCGCGCCGGCACGCCCGCGGCAGTGCGGCTGGCGTCGATCGCTCGGTGCAGATCCTGCACCGCCGTCGGTGGCGGTGCTGTGGCCGCGTGTACCGGAACGAGGACAGCAGCGAGATGCTGGAGTAGTTGTTCGTCGCGGGGTTGCTCGTCGGTCATTGCGGTCCCAATCGCTTGCGCAAGCGTGCGAGCGCGCGAGATTGCGCGGTGCGAATCGCGCCGGGACGCTTGCCGAGCAGCGTTGCGGTCTGTTCCGGTGACAACCCGGCGACGATCCGCAGCTCGAGGATCTCGCGATCGTCGGCGGACAACCGGTTGAACGCGGCCCGAACTGCGGCATGCTCGTCAGCGACCTCGACGACGTCGCCTGGAAGTGCGACGGCGGGCGCGGCCACGGCACGCGACCACCGCCGCAATCGACCGGCTCGGCGATGGTGATCGGCGACGACTCGGCGGGCGATCCCGAACAGCCACGGGTCGATCCCTGCCTTGTTCCACCGGAACCCGGAGATCCCGTTGACGGCCCGAGTCATTGTCTCGCTCACGACGTCGTCCGCGGTGTTGCGGCCGACATGATGAGCCGCGTACGCCCACAGACGTCCGTAGATGGACCGGAAGATCTGCTCCCAGGCATCGTGATCACCAGCAGCGGCTCGCTCGGCGAGACGGCGGGCGCCGGTAGATCCCAGATCATCTCCGGCCGAACGGTCGTCGACATCGATCGACACATCATTGATCAGTCGTCGCCGCCTCCGCTCCCCGAGTTGTCGTCGTCGCCACCAGAGCCACTGCCGGAGTTGTCGGAGTCGTCACCACCCGAGTCATCGTCATCGCCATCGTCATCGCCACCGTTGCCTGGACCGGAGTTGTCGTCGCCACCGCCACCGCCGCCGCTCGGCGTCGTCACCGAGGTCGAGCCCGACGTCGCCGTGGAGTTTGCCGTCGTGGTCGCCGTTGATGTCGACGTGCGGTCGTCGTCGTCGTCATCATCGCCGTCGTCGTCGTCGGCATTGCCCGGACCGGAGTTGTCGTCGTCGTCACGATCGTCGGCGTTGCCGGGGCCGGAGTTGTCTTCGTCGCAATCGTCGTCGTCATCATCATCTGACGGTGTTGCCGGGGACGCTGGCCGAGTTGCTCACGGTGTTGCTCACGGAGTTGCCAACCGAAGTGCTCGTTGCGTCGTCGTCGAGACAGTCGTCATCGTCGTCGTTACGGCCGTCCCGGTCGCAGAGGTCGTCGTCGACGACGACTACGGACAGGCCATCGACGACGACCACTGGCAGGGCACCGGCGCGCACGAGGGCGGCGACCTCATCGGGGGTGCAGTCGTCGTCGTCAACCGTGGTCGGCGTGCTCGTACTCGCATCGCTCGACGTCGAGGCGCTCGACGGCGACTGACCGATGGCCGTCGCTACGGTCGCCACGCCGGTCGTAGTCAGTGTTGCCAGGGTGATCGCCACCAAGGCGCGTCGTCTGGGGAACATCGATTCGGTCCTCTCGTCGGCGGCACCCCGGGTGAGTGCCTCGTCACCCGGTACATCGCCCGGGGCGACGTTGCGTTACACGAAAGGCGATGTTCGGCGCTGTTGGCCGCAGACTCTGAGCGTGCAGGTCTATCTCGGAACGGTTGCGATCGAGCCGAGCCGCTGGGCTCGCCACGCCGCGAGTCCCGAGCTGCCGGCTTCGCCGCCGATCAACCTCCTCGCCTGGATGGACGCCATCGCCGGCGCCGGGTTCGACGGCATCGAGGCGTGGGAGCCGCATCTGTTGCACGCGCCCGCCGCCGATCGCGACCGAATCGTCGCCCACCCCTTACCGATCGCGGTGTGGAACAGCTACGTGTCGCTCGACGAGGACGACCCGACCGAGCGCGACGGGGTCGCTGCCGCCGCGTCGGAGGCCGGGGCGTCGGCCATCAAGTACAACGTCGGCAACGCGGCGACCCAGGTCGACGCCTATGCCGACCGCATCTCCGAATGGCTCGACCTTCTGCCCAACGGCATTCGCCTGCTCTGCGAGTGCCACCAGGGCATCTCGGTAGCCGAGGATCCTGGCGTGGCGGCACGGATCTTCGAACGAGCCGGTGGTGCCGACCGGATCCAGGCGATTGTGCACACGCACGAGACCGATGAGCACCTCCGCGCGCGGTTCGACGCCTACGGGGACCGCATCGCCCACGTTCACGTCAACTTCCTCGATCCCGCCACCAAGGCAGCACCGCCACTCGCCGCAGTCCACGACCGCCTCGCCGAGGTGGCGGGCCTGTTGGCGTCGTTCGGGTTCGACGGTACCTGGACCATCGAGTTCGTCCAAGGCCATGTTGACCGCCGACGACCACCCGGCCCACCTGGTCGCCCGCGCTGCCGAAGACTTGACCGTGCTGCGACGGGTGCTCGCTGACGTGTTCCCGTGACCGCGAGCTAGGCGACGGAAAGAAACGGTTCCCAGGCAGGATGGCGGTCACGCAGAGCGGCGGCGACCAGCGCCGTGCGCGAGGGCACGAACGGAAGGCGCTTCAGTGACCAACCGTGGAGTTTGTGCATCTGCTCCATCGTTCTGTGCGACTTCGTCCCGTTGTGCGCTCTGCAGGCGGCCACGACGTTGAGCCACGAATCGTCGCCGCCGAGCGAGCGAGGCAGGAGATGGTCCACGGAGTCGCCGCGGCGGCCGCACGGTTGCCCGACGATCACGAACTGGCACAGGTGCCCGTCGCGCAGCCGGACGCGGCGCGGAGAGTAGGTGGGTGGACGCAACTCGCACGGGTGCAACACGCCCAGGCGGGCGACGACGGACGGGATCTCGACGGTCAGCGACGGCGAATGCATCACCGTGGCAATCTCCTCGGAGGCCGGGACGGCGCGGTTCATCACCAGCAGCTCACAGGCCCGCTCGGCGTCGATCACTCGATCGATCCGCCAGGCGGCGTCAAGCAGCAGGACTGGTGCGGCCACGCCAACCTCCTCTCGTGTTCATTTCGGCGAGGTCCTACCTCGCAACGTTACGGCAGAAGTCCTAGCAGACGCATTCGCGATGGCGGCGGCTACCGAGAAACGTCGCTCAGATCGCCAAGTCGCGCTCGGGACGGATGGCCCGCAAGGCGGCGAGCGCCGAGCCTCTGGCGCCGGCCATGTCGAGGTCGGCGACCACGGCAAACTTGGCGACCGCCCGCTGCTCGTCGCGTAGGGAGGTTGCGGCACGCACGGCGTCGAGGAACCAGTCGCGGAAGTGAGGTGCCGACTCGACGACGCCGCCGCCGACGAGGTAGGCGTCCGGGTCGGTGTAGTTGGACGCGATCGTGAACATCCGACCGATCGCGATCGCTTGCTGGGCGAAGACATGCAGGGCCAGCTCGTCGCCATCTTCGCCGAAGCCTCGCACCGCTCGGGCCGCGCCGCTCGGCGACTTCGCGGCGATCTCGGCGAGGGGATGGTCGGGGTAGCGCTGGAGCCAGTAAGGGAGCAGGTTCCGTTCGATACCGCTGAGCGAAGCGACCGACTCGAGATCGGCGGCGAGCCCACAGTTGCATCGGGGCACTGGCTGATCGGGCTCGAGGAGCCCGTCCATCGGGATCTGCACGTGGCCGAACTCTCCAGCCATGCCGGATGCGCCACGCACGATGAGGCCGCGCTCGACGACGCCGCCGCCGAGCCCAGTGCCGACGATCGCCGCCACCGACGAGCGGTGTTGGGCGTCGACGCCGAAAAGGTGCTCGTGGGCGTAGAGGGCGGCGGCGTTGCCGTCGTTGTTGTAGATCACCGGAATCCCTATGTGGGATTCGACTGCGGACCGGATGTCGTAGTCACGCCAGGCGGCCTGCTGGAAGTTCGTCGATCCCTTCGACGAGATGACTCCCGTGGCGCTTGCCGGTCCCGGTGTGTCGAGGCCGACGGCAAGCACCGCGGCGTCGGGCACACCGCCGGCTGCGAGAGCGACCTCCATCGACATGGCGATGGCATCGAGGGCGGCGTCGGGACCTTCGTCGACACGGCTCGGTACCTCGGCCATACGGTCGACGAGGAAGCTTCCCGTGACGTCGAGAGCCGTTCCGTTGGTCTTCGTGCCGCCGACGTCGATGCCGACGACGACGACGCGGCGAAGCTCGGTCATGGCAGCCCCCGCGCCCGCTGATCAGGCGTGGGGGAGCTCGTGCGGCTCGATCCCGGCGACGACCTCGGCATGCTCGCGGTGATCGAGCATGATGTGCTCTTTGACCTCGTTGTGATAGCTGAAGATGAGGTCGCAGTACGGGCACTGCCGGTTCTCGTCCACCACCACCAGTTGTCGCGCGTTTGCCGCCCTAGTTCAAGCATCATCCTCCGGGCACGCCCGCAAGCGGACGGTGCGCGAGCGGTCGAACTCGGTCGACTCGTGGAGGGCGACCTCGACGAGACCGTCGACGTCGGCGGCGAGTGCCCGCCACAACTGGCGGACGATCTCCTCCACGGTCGGCTCGCGATCCCACACGAGCGGGGTGTATGTCTGCCAAGTCCCGACGTCCTCGTCCGTGAGGTAGTGCCCAGCCCAGGGCTGCACCCGATCGCGCAGCAGCTTCTCGAGGTCGTCGGCGGGGATCACCTTGTCGGCGTTCGGCGGCCCTTCGACCGTCGCTTCGACCGTCCAGGCGTGCGAGTGGATCAGTCCGTCGACGCGGTGCGCCCAGCGTGCTTGGATCGCGGCGGTGATCGTCAGCTGCATGGACGGCTGTCAGAGACCGACGGCATCGTCGATGAACTCGTTGGTGTAGAGGTCGGTCGCTTCGAGATCGTCCGGGACCTCGAGGCCGGCGTCACGCACCTGCTGGAGCAGCGTCTCGACGCGCGCCGGATCGAGGTTGCCGATCACCTCGTCGGAACCGTTGCCGGTGAGGCCGAGCTCAGCCTGTGTCTGCACCGAGAACTCGGCGAGCTCCGGCGTGTACACCCAGAACGTGTCGTACTGCTCGACGATGTCGACGATCGCCGCGTTGGTGCGTGCCGGGTCGTTGATGAACTCGACGGCGGAGCGCTGCACGACCGGGACGAACGCCTCGAGGCATGGCCGCAGCGACTCGAGGTCGTCGGGGCGGATCGCCAACGTCTGCGAGTAGGTCTGGAACCCGGCGTCATGGATCAACTCGAACTCGACGGGTTGGCGCCAGTCTTCGAACACCTCCTCGTAGAGGAACGGCTCTCCCGAGGCGAAGCCCTGCTGGGCGATCTCGCCGCCCTCGGAGATGAACCGCGAAGGTCCGCCGTCGTAGGAGGGATCGATCTGGTCGTCGGACAGCACGCCCTGCGCCACCAACACGGTCGTGAACGTCTGTCCGGAGAACGTGTTGATCGTGATCTCCTGCTCGCCGAGATCGGCGATCGACGTCACATCGGGATACGTCGCCGGGTCCCACATGATCATCAGGGGGCTGACCTCCAACGGCGCCACCACGGACATCAACGGAGTGTTCTCCCAGGCGAGGATCTGCCCGTCGGTCGTGCCGAAGGCGAACGTGATCGCGTCATCGGTGTACACCAGGGTTTCGACGTCTCCACTACCGGCGGCGCCGCCGGCACGGATCTCGATGTTGACGCCGGTCGGTTGCCCCTCCGACACGAGCGACCCGGAGACGATCTTGTTGTCGGTGTCGATCTCGTAGTCGTCGCCGAGGAGGTTGTACACGGCGCCGTACTCGGACTCGGGGAACCAATCGGTCTGGATCACGATCGTCTCGGGGCACACGTCGCTGAGATCAGCCGGCTGGACCGGCCACCGACGCGGCGGACGGATCCGACGATGGCGGTGGCACGGTCGTTGCCTGACTCAGCGATGGGATGGCCAGGACGCTGGCGACCACGATGAGCCCGACCGTGGTGCGCTTGTTGATCATCGAGTGCTCCTTGGGGACATCGGCGGCTAGCGGCCGCCGCCTGACTTCGAGTCGTACCACTTTCCGATCACGGCGTGTTGCAACGCGCCGAACGACAAGAACACCGTGATCCCGAGCAGTGACGACATGATGACAGCCGCGAGCAGTTGTTCGCCATAGTTCGTGTTCGCCGAGTACAGGCGGATCAACTGCCCGAGGCCGCGGTCGCCAAGACCGAAGAAGAAGTCGCCGACGATTGCGCCGATCACCGACAGCCCGGCGGCGATGCGCAGCCCGGCGAACATCGCCGGCAGCGCACTCGGGAACATGACCTTGGTCAGCCTCGTCCAACGACCGCCGTGATGGAGCGTGATCAGATCGTGCAGCCCGGCGTCCGCCGAGAGCAAGCCGAACAGCGTGTTGAGCACGATCGGGAAGAACGAGATGATCACACACACCAGCACCCTTGATCGCCAGTCCGTGCCGAACCAGAACTGGATCATCGGGACGAGGGCGAGGATCGGAATCGCCTGCAACGTCACGAGGAACGGGAACCACGCACGTTCGATCACCTTCGCTTGGCTCATCACCACGGCGATGCTGACGCCGAGGACGATCGACAGGGCGAGGCCGACCGCTGCGACTCGCAGGCTCGACCACAGCCCGTCGAGGATCTCGGTGAAGTTGTCGCCATCGAGGAAGCCATCGCGGACGACCTCGTGCGGTGGGTGGAGGAGGAACTGCCGGCGCGGTTCGAGCACGACGTAGGACACGAAGTACCACAAGCCGATGAGCAGCCCGAGTACGACGAGAGGTGGCACGACCGCGGCAATTGTCCGTTGTAGCGCGGTGCCACGACGATCGGTGCGCACGAGCGGCGACTCGACGACCACAGGTGCAGCTGCATCCATGAGGCTCGGATCAGGGATGCTCATGGTCCGCCGGCCCGCAGCGTGTGGGACACCTCGGCGCTGACCGCTGCGAACTGCGGGTCGAAGCGCAGGTCGGGATCGCGCGGGTACGGGAACGGCACGTCGACCTCGGCGATGATCCGACCCGGGCGGGGCGACATGACGAGCACCCGCGAGCTCAGGAACACCGCCTCGGAGATCGAGTGGGTGATGAACAAACCGGCGAAGCGCTGGTCCTCGAACAGTCGCAGCGTCTCCTCGTTGAGGCGTTCACGCGTGATCTCGTCGACGGCCCCGAACGGCTCGTCGAACAACATGATCGGTGGCTGCAGCGTCAGCGTCCTCGCCAGCGAGCAGCGCATCCGCATCCCGCCGGACAGGGATTTCGGGTAGTGGTGTTCGAACCCCGTGAGGCCGACGAGGTCGATGGCCTGCTGGCCCAGTCGCTGCCGTTCCGCCCGTGGCAAGCCGTCCAACTCGGCGAGCAACTCGACGTTGCCGCGGACGGTCCGCCACGGCATCAACGTCGGGTCCTGGAACACATAGCCGATGCGCTGCCGATTGTTTGCGACCGAATCGATACTGACCGATCCGCCGGTCGCTTCGAGCAGGCCGGAGGCGATGCGTAGCAGCGTCGACTTGCCGCAGCCGGACGGCCCGACGACGGTGACGAACTCGCCGCGTTCGACTCTGAACGTGGCGTCCGCTACGGCTTCCGTGCCGTCCGGAAACGTCATTTGGACGTGGTCGAACGACAATCCCGCCGCAGCGCCGGGCTCTGCCCGACCGGGCGCTGCGGAGGGCGTCGTCACTCAGTCCAAGTCAATCAGGCCATCACCTGATCAGGCGGTGTCCTCATGCGACGATGTCGAACGAGCTGTCGATCGACATCGTCGTCGTGCCCTCAGGGAATCCCTCGCTGAGGTAGATCGTCGCCTCGCCGAGCTCGCCGCCCGTGATGTCGAAGTAGCCCTCGGCGGGATCGGACTCGGGGTCGATGGTGTACCCGGTTCCGGCGAGCCCGGCCTCGAACTGCGTGAAGGCATCGGCGAAGGGGACCGGCACGTTGTAGCGGTTGTTCAGGGTGAGGGAGATGTCCCCGCCGAAGTTGAACGTGTTCATGCCGACGTCATCCAACGTGGCGCCGTCGAGCAGGGGCAGGGCGCCCGGCCAACCCGCGAAGATCTGGACGACGGACGGATCGAGGCCGTACATGATCTCCAGCTGGACAAAGTCGACCTCGATCGTCGACGACTCGTCGACGATGATGATTTGCACTTCGTCCTGGTCCGAGGTCGGAGACGGCACGTCGTACGTGAACAAACGCACCTGCCGCCCGTCCTCGTTCTGGACGGAGTCGCCGGTCTGGACGTATCCGGCTGCCGGCATGCCCGACTGGTAGAACGTCACCAGATCGGGAGCCGGCACGGTCGACGTGAACACCATCGTCGACGAGTAGTAGGAGAAGCCCGGATCCTCGGTGTCGGGGTGGTAGTTGACGCTGAGGTCCTCGACGACAGCGCCTTCCGGAGTCGGGATCCCGGGTGGAGCGGCAGCGACGAACGGGGCAAGCTCACCGACCACGTCGGTCGTCGGCCCGAACGCGCCGATCAAGGCTGTTTGGATCTGATCGAGCGTGGCGTTCGGCGGAAGCATCGCCGAGGTGCCGGCGACCGTCGTTGTAGCACCTGCTGCCGTCGTCGTCGGTGCGCCGGCGACAGTCGTGGGCGCCGCCGCCGTGGTCGCCGGTGCCGCTGTGGTCGCTGCTGCTGTGGTGGTTGTCGGAGCGGCAGCCGTGGTGGGTGCGGCCGCGGCGGTGGTCGTCGGCGCCGCGGCGCCCTGATCGGCGGCGCTAGCCGCGCCGACGGCGAGGACGGCGGTTACACCTGCTACGGCGAGCACAGCAGTGGAGCGGAGGAGGGAAATTCGCACGCGGCGGATCCTTTCAATGGGCGAGCGGACGGCGACAGGGTAGTGCTCGGCGACCGGCTCGGCTACGGGTCAACGCCTGCTTCAGACGAGGAAGGATTGCCAGAAGTTCCGCTCGACTCGCAAAGGGGGGAAGGAGACCTTCCCCCCTTTGGATCCCCCCATCTATGGAGCTCCGGACGGGCAGCAAAGCTGAACGTCCCCGCGACAGTGCAGAGCTAGAGCGTGACGGTGCCGGAGATCATCAGCGTGGCCGGGTACTGCTCCGTGCTGCCGATCTCGATCGTCGGGTCGGCGAGGGCGATGTGACGGAGGGTGATCGCGGTGCTGCTCGCCGGGTCGTTCCCGGGATCGACGGAGAAGCCACCATCGGGCAACGCTGCTCGAACCGCCGCCCCCAACTCCTCGGGGGTGTAGTCGCTGTAGCCGAACACCGTGGCGAGCATCATCGTCACTTCGTCTGCGCCCGGTCCTGCGGTAGCGCGGATCTCGGCGGCGATCGGCGTTCCCTCCGACAGCATCGGTAGGCCGGAAGCCCAACCGGAGAAGGCGTTCATCACGTCGGCATCGGCGGAGTCGACGATGGTCAGTTCGATCTCGGTTCCAGAGCTGCCGCCGGTCACTGCCACTTCGACGACTGCGTCTTCGAGGGCCGAGTTCGGCGTCTCGAACCGGATCCGGCGGGCCGTGCCATCGTCCTGCGGCGCCCCGCTGTCGGCGACCGGCGTGAAACCAGCCGCCGTCAACGTGGCCTGGTAGAAGGCGACGGCATCCTCGGCAGTTGCGGCACTGCTGAATATCGCAGTGGCGACGAAGCGCTCGGCGAGGGCGTCGTAGGCGACGGAGAATTGGGCCACCGTCGAGCCGTCAGGCGAGAGAATCCCGTTCGGCACGTCGGCGACCGCGCCGAGCTCGCCGGCGACGTCGCTCGTCGCGCCGATCATCCCCTTGACGACCGGAAGGAACTCCGGCAACGAGGCTGCGGCGCGCAACCCGATTCCCGTCGAACCCGCGTCGCCTGGAGCAGTAGACGCGGGCGGGGACGACGTCGGGATCGTCTTGCCGGGAACGTCGGGCGGATCACCGGCGGCGTTCGTGAACGTGTCGGCGGCGCCGGCGGCGAATGCCACGGCGACGAGAACGCCGGCGGCGACTCGCCGCCACGTCACGTTTCGGGATCCTTCGTTCGTCGGTGCGACGACGGCCGCGTCGCGGTGTCGCCACTGCCATAGAGGGCGTGGCGCAGCTGGGCCCGGCCGTCGTGGATACGCGACTTGACGGTGCCGACGGGGATGTCGAGCAGCTCGGCGATGTCTGAGTACTCCAGCTCGCAGAGATCGCGCAGGAACACCGGCTCGACGAGACGATCCTCGAGCTTCTCGGCCGCGTCGAGGACGTCGATTCGTGCCCCGGCGATGACGCTGGGCGTCGAGCCCCCGGCGGCGAGGTCGGGTGGAGCCTCGAGCACGCTGCGCCGGCGCTTCAACCTGCGGTAGGTGTCGATCGCTGCGTTCGACGTCAACTGGTACATCCAGGTCGTGAACTTCGACCGCCCCTCGAAAGTGTCGATCCGTCGAGCGATGGCGAGGAGTGCGTCCTGGGCGGCTTCTTCGGCGTCGAGCGGGTTCGGTAGGAAGCGCCTGCACCTCCCGAGAATCAAGGGCCTGGCCTCGACGAGCAACGTGTCGAGGGCGGCGCGGTCGCCCGCCGCTGCCTTGCGCCCGATCACTTCGATCTCCGCGAATTCCACGTCCCTCGTCTCCATTCTCCACGGGCAGTCTTCAAGGTCAACGCTCCAGGTCTCCTAGATTCGGCCACGTGCCCGACGCCCAGATGGTTGGACCTTACCGACTCGAGCGCGTCCTGGGCACGGGATCGTTCGCCACCGTCTGGCTCGCCGTCGATGGCGTTCTGGAACGCAAAGTGGCAGTGAAGATCCTCGCCGACAACTGGAGTCGCGACCACGACGTGCGGCGACGCTTTCTCGCCGAGGCCCGTGTGCTGCTCACCGCCGAGAGTTCCCGGATCATCCGCGGCTTCCACATTGGCGAGACACCTGACGGTCAGCCGTATCTGGTGATGGCGTACGCCGACCGTGGCACGATCGGTGACCGCATCGAGCAGCGACGGCGTGAGGGTCGCACGTTCAATGCCACCGAGACCGTCGGAATCGTCACCGAGGTCGCTACCGCCCTCGTCGACGTTCACGCCAGCGGCCACCTGCACCGTGATGTGAAACCGAGCAATGTTCTCGTGCGCTCGTCGTCGACGGCGCGTCCCATCCCCGGCCTCGCCGCGGACGAGGCCGTCGTTCTCGGCGACTTCGGTCTCGCCCGCGGACTCGACCTGTCGGCGGTCACAATGGTGGCCGGGTCACCCGGATACGTCGCCCCGGAACAGGCTGCCGGGCTCACCCAACTCGACCGGCGGGCCGACCTCTATCCCCTCGGTCGGATGATGATCGAGATGCTCGCCGGTGATCCCGGCGGACGGGCGACGACGATGGCCGGGGCAGCGGCCGAAGAGGTCGACGTGGTGGCCTCACTGACGGCCGTCGATGGCGAGCCGGGAGCACCGAGCCGAGAGCTCGTCGACTTGATCTCGAGGCTCGTCGCCAAGCGTCCGGACGAGCGTCCGGAATCGGCCGAGGAGGTCGTCGCTGCCCTGGTCGGGATCGCCGGCACAGCCGTCCGCGCTGAGGACCGTTCCGGTCACGGACCGCCGCTGATGCCTCCTGTCGCGCCGCGGATGGTTGCGACTGGCGGTGGGGGGCCGCCGCCGGCGGGCGCCGCCGACGCTGTCAACTCCAGGCCGGAACCGGCCGGCGGTCCGCCGCGACGGCGTGTGGCCGTCATCGCCGGAGCACTGCTTGCCGTGCTGGCGATCGCCGCCCTCGTCGTCGCGCTCGTCCGAGGTGGAGGTGACGGAGGTGGGAACGGGACGACGACCGTCCGGGCCTCACCGGCTCCGGTCCTCGCGCCGGACACGTCCGCAGCTGCGTCACTGACGGTGTCCTCAACTCCGCAGGAGAGCTCATCGACCCCGGCGACGCCCGACGAGGTGCTCGTGTTGCCGGAGGGCGCGTTCTCGAGTGACGCGATCGGATCGGCGACCCCGAATCCCGCCCGTCAGGAGGGGGTCATGTTGATGTCCGCCGACGAGTTCGCCGCCGCGCTGGTTGCCGCCAATCCGGAGTGGACGGGGGAACCCCCCGCCCCGGACGCAGACGGGACGGTCGACTTCACGATGGAGGGCTTCGGTCGCACGGCCAACGTGCACGTCGAGCCCACCGGAGAGACGACTGGCGCGGTGATCGTCGCCTTCACGATCGACTATGCATGAACTGGTGCAGCATCAGCGTTGCTGGCGACGGGCGCCGGCTGTTTCGGGATGCGAGCGACGAGGCGCTAGCCGAGGAGCGGTTACCAACGGCCTCCGTGGCCGGGGAACGGAATGAGCAGTGGCGCTCGTCGTGCTGACGCCTGACGGACTCGACCGGGAGTCGGTCGTCGGAGTCGCACGTCGCGGTGCCGAGGTGGCCGTCGGCCCCGAGGCGCGGGCGGCGCTCGAGGCGAGCGCCGCCATCGTCGCCGCCCACGCCGGTTCCGCCGAGCCGGTGTACGGCGTGTCCACCGGGTTCGGATCGCTCGCCACCGCCGTGATTCCGGCCGACCGCCGGGAAGAGTTGCAGCGCTCCCTGATCCGCTCGCACGCCGCCGGGATGGGTCCCCCGGTGGAGGAAGAGGTGGTCAGGGCGATGATGCTGCTGCGGGCCCGGTCGCTGGCCCTGGGATATTCCGGAGTCCGCCCGGTCGTCGTCGACCGCATCGTCGACTTGCTCAACGCCGGGATCACCCCGCCCGTTCCGGAACACGGGTCGCTCGGCGCGAGCGGCGACCTCGCCCCTCTCGCTCACGTCGCTCTTGCGCTGATCGGGGAAGGGGAGTGCGCCGCTGCGGCCGGCGCCGCCGGTATCGCCCCGATCACGTTGCAGGCCAAGGAGGGCCTGGCCCTGATCAACGGCACCGACGGCATGCTCGGCATGCTCGTCCTCGCCATCGACGACCTCGACGTGCTGCTGCGCACCGCCGACGTCACCGCGGCGATGTCGGTCGAGGCGCTGATGGGCACCGACCGCGCGTTCGCCGCCGACCTGATGTCATTGCGTCCGCACGCCGGACAGACGGCGGCGGCAGCAAATCTCCGAATGCTCCTCGAGGGCAGCGCGATCGTCGCCAGCCACCGCACCGACGATCCGCGGCGTGCAGGACGCCTACTCATTGCGGTGCACTCCTCAAGTCCATGGCGCGGCCCGCGACGCAGCGGCGACGGCGATCGCGACGGCCGATATCGAGTTGCGCTCGGCGATCGACAACCCCACCGTGTTGCCCGACGGTCGCGTCGAGTCGTGCGGACACTTCCACGGTGCGCCGGTCGGGTTGCAGTGCGATTACCTGGCGATCGCCTGCGCCGAGGTCGGCTCGATCGCCGAGCGGCGAACTGACCGACTGCTCGACCGCACCCGCTCCCACGGGCTGCCGCCGTTCCTCGTCGAGGACGCCGGCGTCAACTCCGGGCTGATGATCGTGCAGTACACGCAGGCGGCGATGGTCGCTGAGAACCGTCGCTTGGCCGCCCCGGCCAGCGTCGACTCGATCCCGACGTCGGCGATGCAGGAGGATCACGTGTCGATGGGGTGGAGCGCAGCTCGCAAGCTACGCCGATCTGTCGGCAACCTCGGACGGATCCTCGCCTGCGAGCTCGTCTGCGCGGCTCGTGGACTCGACCTCCGCGCCCCGCTTCGGCCGGCGGCGGCAACCTCTGCGGCGGTCGCTGCCCTCCGTGACGCCGGAGTGGCCGGCCACGGCCCAGACCGGTGGCAGGCGCCCGAGCTCGCCATCGCCGAAGCATTGGTGACGTCCGGACGTCTCGTCGACGCCGTCGAGTCGGTGGTCGGCCCGCTCGCCGGCATCGGCTCGGGTGGTTCGACGTGAGCAGCGGCGGGCCGCGTGCGGTTCGGGCCCCGCGAGGCACGGCGTTGTCCTGTCGGAGTTGGCAGACCGAGGCTCCGTTGCGGATGCTGATGAACAACCTCGATCCGGAAGTCGCCGAGGACCCGGACGACCTCGTCGTGTACGGCGGCACGGGTCGGGCGGCCCGTTCCTGGGAGGCATTCGACGCGATCTGCTCGACGCTTCGCGGCCTCGACGACGACGAGACGCTGCTCGTGCAGTCGGGCAAGCCGGTCGGCGTGTTCCGCACCAACGAATGGGCCCCACGGGTGCTCCTGGCCAACTCCAACCTCGTCCCCGAGTGGGCCAACTGGACCGAGTTCCGCCGTCTCGAATCGCTCGGCCTGACGATGTACGGGCAGATGACGGCCGGCTCGTGGATCTACATCGGCACACAGGGAATCCTCCAGGGCACCTACGAATGTTTCGCCGAGATCGCCAGACGCAAGTTCGGTGGATCGCTGGCCGGAACGATCACCGTCACCGCCGGCCTCGGCGGCATGGGCGGTGCGCAACCGCTGGCAATCACGATGAACGGCGGTGTGGCGCTGTGCGTCGACGTCGACCCCGAGCGGATTGATCGTCGCATCGAGCACCGCTACCTCGACGAGAAGGCCGAGTCACTCGACGACGCCATGGCCCGGTGCGTCGCCGCCCGAGACGCCCGGCGGCCACTGTCGGTCGGCGTCGTCGGCAACGCCGCCCTCGTCCTTCCGAGACTGGTCGACGACGACTTCCCGGCCGACATCGTCACCGACCAGACGAGCGCCCACGACCCGCTGTCCTACGTGCCAGCCGATCTCACGCTGGACGCGACGGCAGAGCTGGCGCGCACTGAGCCCGAGGAACTGGTCCGCCGGGCGCGGTTGTCGATGGCGGCCCACTGCGCTGCGATGGTCGCCTACGCCGACAAGGGCGCCGAGGTCTTCGACTACGGCAACAGCCTGCGCACGGAAGCAGCGCTCGGTGGTTTCGAGCGCGCGTTCGACTACCCCGGCTTCCTTCCCGCCTACATCCGTCCGCTGTTCTGCGAGGGCAAGGGACCGTTCCGCTGGGTGGCCCTGTCCGGGCGATCCAGCCGACATCGCCGCCACCGACCAAGCCGTGCTCGAGGAGTTCCCCGACGACGCCGCGCTGCACCGCTGGATCGCCCTCGCCGGCGAGCGGGTGGCGTTCCAGGGCCTGCCGGCGCGGATCTGCTGGCTCGGCTACGGCGAACGTCACCGGCTCGGCCTGCGCTTCAACGAGATGGTCCGCCGCGGCGACGTGTCCGCGCCGATCGTCATCGGCCGTGACCACCTCGACTCCGGTTCCGTCGCCTCGCCCTACCGAGAGACCGAGGCGATGGCCGACGGCTCCGACGCCATCGCCGACTGGCCGCTTCTCAACGCCCTCGTCAACACCGCCAGCGGGGCGACCTGGGTGAGCATCCATCACGGGGGAGGGGTTGGCATCGGCCGTTCGATCCACGCCGGGATGGTGTGCGTCGCCGACGGCAGTGACCTCGCCGCCGCCAAGCTCGAACGGGTGCTGACGACTGACCCGGGGATGGGCGTGATCCGCCACGTCGATGCCGGCTACGACCGCGCCCGCGAGGTCGCCGCCGAACGTGGCGTCCGCATCCCGATGGATGAACCATGAAGATTGTCGGCGATTTCACGCGTGATGGGGCGGTCTGTGTGCGTGGCGCGTTCGGCCCGGAGTTCGTCGCCCTTGCGCAGGAAGCGATCGACGCCAACCTCGCCGATCTGTCGCCGTATGCCAAGCGGGCGAGCGACAGCGGTGACGGCGCGTTCGTCGAGGACTTCTGCAACTGGCAGCGCATCGAGCCGATGCGCCGGTTCATCGTCGAATCGCCGGCCGCCGAGATCGCCGGGGCGTTGATGGACTCGAAGACGGTGCGGCTGTATCACGACCACGTGCTCGTCAAGGAGCCGGGCACGGCCCAGCGCACGCCGTGGCACCAGGACCTCCCGTACTACAACGTCGACGGTCGACTCAACGCCTCGATGTGGTTCCCCGTCGATCCGGTCGCCCGAGAGTCGTCCCTCGAGTTCGTCGCCGGCTCGCACCTCGGGCCGTGGTACATGCCACGGTCGTTCCTCGACGGCGAGGCCAAGTGGTTCCCCGACGGTGTCCTCGCCGAGCTGCCTCCGATCGACGAGCAACCCGACGACTACCGCGTGATCGGCTGGGAACTCGAGCCCGGCGATGCCGTGTTCTTCCACATGCTGACGTTGCACGGCGCCGGCGGGGTCGGCATCGGCCGGCGGCGCAGGGTGTTGTCGGTGCGCTTCCTCGGCGACGACATGATCCACGCACCGCGGCCGTGGGACACGTCGCCGCCGTTCCCGGGCCTCATCGACGAGCTGCCGGCGGGCGCTCCGATGGACCACGATCTCTTCCCGGTGCTCTGGGAGCGTGGCGCGTGACGGTTCGGGAGATCGTCACGGTCGGTCATCCGGTGCTGCGCCAGCGCACCGCCGAGGTCGATCCGGCGGACATCGCCAGCACGGAGATCCAGGGACTGATCGCCGACCTCATCGACACGATGCGCCACGCCAACGGCGCCGGCATCGCCGCCAATCAGATCGGGGTGCCGCTGCGCGTCGCCGTCATCGAGGTCAACGACAACAAGCGCTATCCGTACAAACCAGCGATCCCGCTCACCGTTGTCGTCAACCCGGTCATCGAGCCGCTCGACGACGAGCTCGTCGAGATCAACGAGGGCTGCCTGTCGGTGCCCAACCTGCGTGGCAACGTGCACCGGCACGTCAACATCCGGGTCCGCTCGCTCGACGAGCACGGCCGGCCCCGCGACGAGATCAAGCGGGGCCTGACGGCCGGCACCTACCAGCACGAGTGCGACCACCTCGACGGCAAGCTGTTCCTCGACCGCGTCACCGACCCGACGACGTTCACGACGTGGGAGCAGTTCGAGCGCTTCCACCGTGACGCCTTCGTCGAGCGGATCACCGAGTTCGTCGAACGGGTCGGCTCGTGACCCCGTCCCGAGCCAACCGATGGGTGTTTGGGGGACCGTTCCGTCCCCTGAACACCCATCGGTCATGATCGTGGCCGCGTTCTGGTGTGAGCAGGCGTGGCTGGGCGGCGAAGTCGTCGCCAACGCGGTGGTGCTGCACACCACTGACGACCGCATCACGGCGATCGATCGTGACGTGTCCAGCACTCGCCGCCAGGGGCGACGCGGTTGGACGGGCCTGACGCTGCCGGGGTTCGCCAACGCCCACAGTCACAGCTTCCACCGCGCCCTGCGCGGCCGGACGCATTCCGACGGGCGGCACGTTCTGGACATGGCGCGATCGGATGTACGAGCTCGCCGCCACCCTCGAGCCGGACACCTTCGAGGCCCTAGCGACCGCGACGTTCGCCGAGATGGTGACTGCCGGCTACACCGTCGTCGGCGAGTTCCACTACCTCCATCATCGACCGGGTGGCGCGGCCTACCGCGATCGCAACGAGCTCGGCCGCCGGCTGATCAACGCGGCTGAACACGCCGGTATCAGGATGACGCTGCTCGACGCGTGCTATCTACGCGGCGGCTTCGACACGCCGGTGAACGATGTGCAACTGCGGTTCAGCGACAAGTCGTCCGAGCATTGGATCGAGCGGGTAAGCGAGCTCGACGGATCCGAGACGTGCCGTATCGGATCGGCGGTCCACTCGGTGCGAGCCGTCGATCCGGAGTCGATCAGCGCGGTGGCGATGTGGGCGGACGAGCGGGGACTGCCGCTACATGCGCACGTCTCCGAGCAGCTCCGGGAGAACACCGACTGCCTCGCCGCCCAGGGTGTCACGCCGACGGAGCTGCTCGACGCAGCCGGAGCGCTGAGCCGTCGGTTCACCGCCGTGCACGCCACCCATGTCACGGACGCCGACATCGCGCGCCTCGCCACCGCAGGTTCGCGTTGTTGTGTCTGCCCAACGACCGAACGCGAGCTGGCTGACGGGATCGGTCCGACGGCGGCGTGGCGCGCCGCCGGTGTCGAGATGTGCGTCGGGTCCGACTCACACGCCGTGATCGATCCGTTCGAGGAGACGAGGGCAGTCGAGCTCGATGAACGGCTGCGCTCCATGCGAGCGTGGCGTCCACCGTCCGGCGGATCTACTCACGGCCGCGTCGACGATCGGCTACGAGTGTCTTGGCTGGCCCGACGGCGGCAAGTTGGAAGTTGGCGCCCTTGCCGACTTCGTGACGGTCTCGTTCGACAGCCCGCGTCTGGCCGGATCTGATCGCCACGACCCACTCGCCGCGGTGCTGTTCGCCGCGGCGCCGACTGACGTCTGTCAGGTCGTGGTGGGCGGTGACGTGATCGTGAGCGATGGCGTGCACCAGCGAGTCGACGTCGTGGCCGCGCTGGAGCAATCGATCAGCGATGCCTGGGCGGCCGTTCGATGAGTGCCGGCTCGACCGTGGTCCACGGGATCGGCCGGCTGCTCACCAACGACCCGTCCCACGGCCATGGACCGACCGGTGAGCTCACGGACGCATGGCTGGTCGTCGACGGTGGGATCGTGGCTGAGGTCGGCACGGGCCGAATCCCGGCGGCCGACACCGCCCTCGACGCCCTCGGTCGGCTGTGTCATGCCCGGCTTCGTCGACAGCCACAGCCATCTCGTGTTCGCCGGAGATCGGTCGGCGGAGTTCGCCGCCCGGATGGCGGGTGCCCCGTACGCGGCGGGCGGCATCAACGTCACGGTCGAGGCGACCCGGCAGGCCGACGACGACGAGCTGCGCCGCCGATCGAGGGCGCTCCTCGCCGAGGCGCGGCGGGCGGGGACGACGACGATCGAGATCAAGTCCGGCTACGGCTTGTCGACCGTCCACGAAGCGCGCCTCCTGCGGCTTGGCCGGTGAGCTGACGACGGAGACGACGTTCCTCGGCGCCCATGTTGTTCCCGACGAGTACCGCGGGCGCGCCGACGACTACGTCGCGCTCGTTTGCGGCGAGATGCTCGCCGAGTGTGCGCAGCACGCCCGCTGGATCGACGCCTTCTGCGAGACCGGGGCGTTCACGGCGGAGCAGTGCCGTGCTGTGCTCGAGGCGGGTCGCGGCGCGGGCTTGGATCTCCGCCTCCACGCCAACCAGCTCGGGCCTGGTGACGGAGTCCGTCTCGGGGTCGAGCTCGGCTGTGCGTCCGTCGACCACTGCACGTACCTCGACGATCGCGACATCGAGGCGCTGGCGGGGGGACCGACGGTGGCGACGTTCCTACCGGCCACCGACTTCTCGACGCGCCAGCCCTACCCCGACGCCCGACGAGTGCTCGACGCCGGCGCCACGGTGGCGCTGGCGTCCAACTGCAACCCGGGATCCAGCTACACGACGTCGATGCCGTTCTGCGTCGCCCTCGCCGTACGCGAGCTGGGCATGACGCCCGATGAGGCGATCCTGGCGGCGACCGCCGGAGGTGCCGCGGCCCTGCGCCGCGACGACATCGGCCGGTTGTCCCCGGGATCACGAGCGGACCTGATCGTTCTCGATGCCCAGTCGCCGATCGATTTCGTCTATCGCCCCGGCGTGCCGATCGTCGCCCTGACGATGATCGATGGAACCGCGGTCCACGGGCGCGGCGTAGCTGGCTAGCGTCGGACCCCGTGACCATCGACCAGATCTCCAACGACTTCGTCCGTGACATCGCGGCGATGAGCCCGATGGCTGCTGTGTACATCGGCCGGCCGAGCGATCGACTGCTCGACGACTTCTCACCAGCCGGCCTCGACGAGGTCGCCGATCTCGCCCGCAGAACCCTGGCGGCGGTCGCCGACCAGCCGATCGGTGGAGAGGCCGAGCACGTCGCCGCCGACGTGATCACCGAACGGCTGCAGCTCTACCTCGACCGACACGAGGCCGGCGACTTCATCTCCTCGCTCAACGTTCTCGCCTCGCCTGTGCAGGACATCCGCATGCTGTTCGACCTGCTGCCCAAGGACAGCGACGACGACTATGCCGACCTCGCCGCGCGGATGAAGGCCGTGCCAGAGGCGTTCGCCGGCTACGAGGCGAGCCTTCTCGAGGGGGTACGTCGCGGCCGCGTGTCGGCGATCGCGCCAGGTCGACAAGTGCGCCGAGCAGTGCGACACCTACTCGGGATCAACCGGAGGCGACGCCTACTTCGCCTCGATCGCCGCGGCGAGTGGCCGCAGACGGCGTCCTCGCCGAGGAGCTGAAGGCGGCGTGCCGCCATCGCCGACGCGGCGTATGCCGACCTGGCAACGTTCTTGCGTGCGGACCTGCGTCAGCACGCGCCGGAGAAGGACGCGGTCGGCCGCGAGGTGTATGCGCTGGCATCGCGCGACTTCCTCGGTGCGGCCATCGACCTCGAGGAGACCTACCACTGGGGATGGAAGGAGTTCCTCGGACTGGAGGCCGAGCTCAAGGAGGTGTGCGGGCGCATCCGCCCAGGGGCCACGCCGAGAGAGGTCTCCGATCAGCTCGACGACGACGACCGCTATCCAGGTCACCGGCCCGGATGGCTTGCAACGCTGGATGCAGCAACTCTCCGACGACGCCGTCGCCGAACTCGGCCGGACGCACTTCGACGTCCCCGAGCCGATTCGCACGCTGGACTGCAAGATCGCCCCGCCAGGCGGCACGGTCGGCGCCTACTACACCGGCCCGAGCGACGACCTGTCACGCCCCGGGGCGATGTGGTGGTCGGTCGAGCCGGGCCGCGAGGTGTTCTCGACCTGGCGCGAGGTCACGACCGTGTACCACGAGGGCGTTCCCGGACATCACCTGCAGATCGCCACGGCCGTCTACCAGCGCGATTCGCTGAACGACTTCCAACGGCTGCTCGCCGGCACGAGCGGGCACGCCGAGGGTTGGGCGCTCTACGCCGAGCGACTGATGCGCGAGCTCGGCTACCTCGACGACGATCCGGTCCTCCTCGGCATGCTCGACGCCCAGCTGTTCCGCGCCGCGCGCGTCGTGGTCGACATCGGCATGCACCTCGAGCTGGAGATCCCCGGCGGCACCGGATTCCACGAGGGCGAACGGTGGACCCCGGAGCTCGGCCTGGAGTTCCTCCTCACGCGCACGGTCAGCGAGGCCAAGCACTCGGCCGATGAGATCGACCGCTACCTCGGCTGGCCTGGCCAAGCGCCGAGCTACAAGGTCGGCGAGCGAGTCTGGATCGACGGGCGGGACGCGGCACGCGCTCGCCACGGCGACGCCTTCGACCCCAAGCACTTCCACACCAAGGCGCTGCAGTTCGGCGGGATGGGCCTCGACCCCCTCGCCGCCCTCCTCGCAACGATCTAGAGCGGTCGCCGGCCGCGCAGGCTGCTTCCGTGTGGAGAGGTCTGCGACGTGTCATGTGTCCGCGACGGGTTTGGCGGTTTGTGTCAGCCAGAGTGCCCTCTACGGGCACACCCCCTGACACAAAGCTCGGCCGCTCGTTTGTGTCGGAGGGCGAGCCAATAGGCGACGACGGGTCAAAGCTGTGCGACGCCCGATCGGTTCTGCTCTGGGAGCCACGCTGTGGGTCGTCGCGACGGCTTTGGGGCACGCAGCCGTTCCTCGGAGCGAGCGTCGTCTGTGTCGACGGAGGGAACCAAACTTGGCGGTCCTCTGGTTCGACATAGACGCAGGTAGAAGCAACACAACGGTGGTCACGCGTCACTCGAACCCGCAGCACCACCTATCGGCGCGCCCTCTGACACAAATGACTCGGACACGGCCGCCGGGTTGGCACGCATGTACTTCCCTCAAGAGCACTACCGGCCTGTGGCCGTCGCGCTGGAACGCGTCGCAACGCCTATCCGCTCGGGTCCTTACCGAAACTCTTCGTGATGGCGGATCACTTCGTCGAGGATGAAGCGCAGGAACGCTTCGGTGAAGGCCGGGTCGAGGCCGGACTCGGCGGCGAGATCGCGCAATCGGGCGACTTGCTCCGCCTCGCGTTGGGGATCCATTGCCGGGAGACCGACCTCGGCCTTGTGACGTCCGACCGCTTGAGTGATCTTGAATCGCTCGGCGAGCAGGTGCACGAGGGCAGCGTCGATGTTGTCGATGCTCGCCCGGAACGAGCGCAGCTTCTCGTCGACGGGCGTGGTCACTGGCGACCCACCGGTTGCTCTGCGGCCCGGTCACCGTCACCGAGCAACGCGGCGAGGGCTTGGTCGACACCTCCGAGGTCGTCGCGAGGCTCGGGCTGAAGGCGGCTCAGGTAGGTGATCGCCACTTCGTCCCGCTCGATCGCCCCGCTGTCCGTCTCGGACGGGGCGATGATCGGGTCGCCATACTCCATCAGGACTGGCGTAGCAGTTCTCGGTGCCCTTGACCGGCTCGAGTCGGGCCGAGGTGATGGCGCGCGGCGGTGTCGCCGCGACCGTCGGCATGGCGCCAGCCACTGATCTCGTCGAGAGCGAGGTTCGGCACGTTGAGGTTGACGACGACCGGCTCGGAAGGAGGTGTGCCGAGGAGCTCGCCAACGACGGCCGAGGCGACGTCGGCGGCCGTCTGCCAGTGTTGATCGAGGATCATGTCGTGGTCCGCCTGTCCCTCGACCCCGAAGCCGGCGACCTCCTGGCTGACAGCCACCCCGCTGAGGCTGCCGGTTCGGGCGGTCAGCGCGGCACCGACCGTGCCCGAGTGGTAGATCGCCCTGCCGACGTTGGCCCCCGGGTTGATGCCGGAAACGACGAGGTCGATCGGGCCGAACACTCCGAAGCGGGCGAACAGGGTGCACAGCGCTGGCGAGCCATTGACGCACCAGGCTTCTTCGATGCCCTCGATCGTTGTCAGCCGCGCCTGCGGCTTGATCAGGTGCAGAGGCCCGAGGCCGGCGCCGGCGCCCGAGTGCTCGATCTCCGGAGCGACCACGACGACATCGCCGTGACTGCGCATCGTGCGCGCCAGTACGTGCAGGCCGGTGGACGCGATGCCGTCGTCGTTGGTGACGAGAATGCGGGTCAAGTCGGCCTCACTTCGTCCCGATCGGCTCGGCGGAGCGGACGTAACCGAGCAGGGGAGTCGCCCGGACCCGCGCCCGCGCTCCCTGTGGCACTGCCGTGCGCTCGTTGGCCAGCCACGCCGAGACCCGATCCGATCTGCCGTCGTCGACGGCGACGAACAGCGAGTAGCGATCACGCCGGGCGAGCGGCCCGAGCAACCATGGGTACGGGATCACTCGCTGCGGCCGGCGGGCGCGCACGACGAGTCCGCGACGTTCGATCGTGGCGAACAGATCGAACGCTCCGGCGACGACGAGCCAGAGCATCCACAGCAGCGGGAGCACGAGTGCGGCGGCCAACCCGATGGCGACGTTGTGGATGATGTTCTCCTGGTCGGCGAAGTTGTCGTCGATGAACTCACTGAGTGTGTAGCCCCTGGCGATGTCGAGGAGGAGCTTCTGCAGCAGGATGATCCCGGTGCCGAGAACGAGGCCGGTGATCAATACGAGGAGTGGATGTCGCCCGAACCCGGGGCGGAACGGGTAGCGGACTTTGACGACATGCCAAGGCCCGGCGGCGTTGCTCCAGGCCGTGCGGTCGTCCTCGGGGACCACCGGCAGCTCGGCGGCCGCCCGTTCGGCGAGACCGAAGGCGGCGGCGTAGCCGAGCGCCCGGCTGGAGTTGTTGGCGACCACACTCGACGCCCCGGCGAAGCCGCGTGGCTCCATCCAGGCCCGCAACGACATCCACACAGTGGCACGCTGTGCCCCTTTCGGCGTCGATCGCTGAGCCTGTGACCGAGCGAGCTTGGCGACTCGCCACGCGACGATCACGATTGCCGCCGCTAGTACGGCGGCGGCGGCCCGAGGCAGCAACGACTCCGACACCGCGGTCTCATCGCCCTCGCGCACTGAGCGCCAGAGTTGCCATCCGGCGACACCGACGAGCACCGCCGGAACGACGAGGAACAAGGGGTTCCACCGACGCCGGCAGAGACTCTGGCGCCGGGCGTCGGCGGCGACCGCAGCAGTGAAGCGCCGCCACCAGCGGCGTTCCAGGCGCAACCCCGCAATCTCGACGCCGGCACCGGTGACCCCGTTGACCGTTCCGGCCGTGAGCCGGTGCAGGTGATTGAGGATCTGCTGCTCGTAGGCCGAGAGCACGTCCCCCTGGGAGCCATGGCCGTCGGTGAGCACGATCACCTCGTCGTCGGCGGCGACGATGTGCACCCATCCCCGCGCGGCCAGGTCGAACATCGTCGCCACGGCGGCGTTGGGCGTGACCGTGAACCCGTTGGTCAGCAGGCTGGCGACGGCTGGTGTCTCCGGCCCGATCTCGGACGTCTCCTCCGTCGTGGCGATCCGAGAGGGCCTCAGCACCCGACTGCCGACGAGGAGGTAGACGACTGCCGCGAACGTCAGCACCATCGACAGCACGAATGGTCCGCGCGCCGGTTCGGTGAGGAATCCGAGCAGTGCTGAGCCGGGGGGCACGCCCGCCATCTTGGCATGGTCGACTGGTACCCTCGCAGCGCTCATGAACGGCGAAGTGCACAGTCCTGAGGTCTCTCAGATCGGCGTGGTCGGCGCCGGCTACGTCGGGCTCACCACCGCGGCATGCCTTGCCCACCTCGGCCATCGCGTCGTCTGCGCCGACATCGACGAGGATCGCGTCGCCAGGTTGCGGCGCGGCGAGATCCCCATCGTCGAAGAAGGCCTCGCCGACATCGTCACGGCGACGCTGGCCAACGGGACGTTGAGTTTCGAAGTCGGCGCCGCCGCGGCGGCGACCGGCGCCGATGTCGTGTTTCTCTGTGTCCCAACGCCTCAAGGTCCCGATGGTGGGGCTGACCTGCGCTACATCGAGGCGGCGGCGGCCGAGATCTCGGACGCCTTGCGACCCGGCGCCCTCGTCGTCAACAAGTCAACGGTGCCAGTCGGCTCGACTCGCGCCGTCGAGAACGTGCTCCACCGTCCGGACGTCGCCGTCGTGTCCAACCCGGAGTTCCTCCGCGAGGGCACCGCTGTCGCCGACTGCCTGAACCCGGATCGGATCGTGATCGGTGCCGACGACCGTGCCGCCGGCGAACGGCTCGCCGATGTCTATGCGCCGCTGCGCGCCCCGGTGTTGATCACCGACCCGGCGTCGGCGGAGACGATCAAGTACGCGGCGAATGGATTCCTCGCGATGAAGGTCTCGTTCGTCAACGCCATCGCGGCGATGTGTGAGGCGGTCGGCGCCAACGTCGACGATGTCGTCGAGGGGATTGGCTCCGACCCGAGGATTGGCCGGGCGTTCCTGAAGCCAGGTCCCGGTTGGGGCGGTAGCTGCTTCCCCAAGGATTCCAAGGCGCTCGTCAAGATCGCGGCCGACTACGGCTACGACTTCACGATGATGAAAGGCGTCATCGACGTCAACGAGGAACAGCGCCGGCGGATGGTCGGCAAGGTGCGTAAGGCCCTCGGTATCGAAACCGGCGGTGCGCTCCGCGGGTCACTCGTGGGAGTGCTCGGGTTGACGTTCAAGGCCGGCACGGACGACCTTCGAGACTCACCGAGCCTGACGATGGTGCGCAGCCTGCTGGCCAGCGGTGCAGCGGTGCGTGCGTTCGATCCGACCGTCGGGACGGTCGCCGAGGGAGCGAAGGGCGCGACTCTCGCCGGCATCGAGCTCGCCGGCAGCGCCCTCGAGGCGGCACGCGGGGCGCGGGTGCTCGTGATCGCCACCGAGTGGCCCGACTTCGCCAAGCTCGATCTCGACGAGGTTGCCGCCGCGATGGCGCCCGACGCGGTCATCGTCGACACGCGCAATCTCCTCGATCCGGCGGCAGTGCGGTCGGCCGGGCTCGGCTACGACGGCGTCGGCCGTCGCTAGCCCGGCGCCGGCCTCCGGCGCTTTACGATGCCGCCATGCCGAGGATCGTCGTCACCGGCGGAGCCGGATTTCTCGGATCGCACCTGTGCCGATCGTTGCTCGAGCGGGGCGATGACGTCGTCGCCGTCGACAACCTGATCAGTGGCGCCGCCGAGAACATCGAGGGCCTCTTCGGCCGGGTCGGGTTCACGTTCCACCACCACGACGTGAGCACGTACATCTGGGTGCCCGGCCCGGTCGACGCAGTGATGCATCTCGCCAGCCCGGCGTCGCCGGCGGACTTCGAGAGAATCCCGATCCAGATCCTCAAGGTCGGGGGCCTCGGCACGCACAACGGGCTCGGGCTCGCCCGCGCCAAGGGCGCCAAGTTCTTCCTCGCCTCGACGTCCGAGGTCTACGGCGACCCGCTCGTCAACCCGCAAGCGGAGTCCTACTGGGGCAACGTCAACCCGATCGGCCCACGCGGGGTCTACGACGAGGCCAAGCGCTACGCCGAGGCGATGACGATGGCCTACCACCGTCACCACGGCCTCGATGTGCGGATCGTTCGCATCTTCAACACCTACGGACCGTTGCAACGGCCCGACGACGGCCGGGCGGTCTCCAACTTCATGGTCCAGGCACTGCGGGGCGATCCGATCACCATCTACGGCGACGGCAGCCAGACCCGCTCGTTCACCTACGTCGACGACCAGATCCGCGGCTGCCTCGCCCTCCTCGACTCCGAGGTCACCGTGCCGGTCAACATCGGAAATCCGGACGAGCACACGGTCATGCAACTCGCCGAGATGACGCTCGACATCACTGGCTCGTCGTCGCCATTCTCGTATGTGCCACTCCCCGTGGACGACCCGACGCAGCGTCGCCCCGACATCACCCGAGCGAGGGAGCTGCTCGGATGGGAGCCGAAGGTCGGCCTTCACGAGGGACTACAACGCACGGCCGAGTACTTCCGTTCGGTCGTGTGATGGTCGCCGGCACGAGCCCGGTGACGGGCACCGTCGTCGCCGTCTCCGTCGGAGCTGGCCAGCGAGTTGTGGCCGGAACGACACTGTGCACCGTCGAGTCGATGAAGATGCACCACGACGTCGTTGCCGCCCGCGGCGGCACGATCGCCGAGGTCCTCGTCGAGGTCGGATCGGCGGTTGGCGCGGGCGACGCACTCGTCCGGATCGACGACGGCGACGAGCCCGGCGGCAGCGAGCCCGATAGGCCGGAACGTGTTCCGTCGCCCGGCTCGGCGCTCCGATCCGATGTCGCCGAGGTCGTCGAACGGCATCGCCGCGGGCTCGACGAGGCACGCCCGGAGGCGGTGCAGCGACGTCGTCGGGTCGGCCGGCGTACCGCCCGGGAGAACGTCGCCGACCTCGTCGACCCGGGCTCGTTCGTCGAGTACGGGCCGTTGGTCGTCGCCGCCCAACGACGGCGCCGGGACCTCGACGATCTGGTCGCCAACACGCCTGCGGACGGGATGATCGGCGGGATCGGCACCATCAACGGCGAGCGGTTCCCCGGCCGGGAATCACGTTGCGTGGTGGCGTCGTACGACTACACGGTGCTCGCTGGCACGCAGGGAACACTGAACCACCGCAAGAAGGACCGGCTGTTCGAGCTCGCCGCCGAGCTTCGTCTGCCTGTCGTGTTGTTCACCGAGGGGGGCGGCGGGAGGCCCGGTGACTCCGAGGCGCCCGGGCCGACCGGCTTGGACTGCCTGGCGTTCCTGCGCGTCGCCGAGCTTTCCGGTCTCGTTCCGCTGGTCGCCATCAACGCCGGGTACTGCTTCGCCGGCAACGCCGCCTTGCTCGGTTGCTGTGACGTCGTGATCGCGACGACGGACAGCAATATCGGCATGGGCGGGCCGGCGATGATCGAGGGCGGCGGTCTCGGCGTGCACGAACCGGAGGCGATCGGCCCGATCGACGTGCAGCGATCGAACGGTGTCGTCGACATCGTCGTCGCCGACGAGACCGAAGCCGTCGCCGTGGCGAAGCGCTACCTCAGCTACTTCCAGGGCGGCTTCGAGAAGTGGACCTGTGCCGACCAGGCCGCCCTGCGCACCGTCGTCCCCGAGGACCGGGTGCGTGTGTACGACGTCAGGCAGGTTGTCGAAACCCTCTTCGACAGCCACTCCGTGCTCGAGTTGCGGGCCGATTTCGGGCAGGGTGTGGTGACCGCGCTGGCCAGGCTCGAAGGGCGTCCCGTCGGAGTGCTCGCCAACAACCCGCAGCACCTCGGCGGTGCGATCGACTCGCCGGCCGCCGACAAGGCCACCCGGTTCATGCAACTTTGCGACGCCTTCGACGTTCCGTTGGTGATGCTCGTCGACACGCCAGGGATGATGGTCGGGCCGGACGTCGAGGCGACCGCCCTCGTCCGCCACTGCAACCGGCTGTTCGTGACCGGTGCCAACCTGTCGATCCCGACGGTCGCCATCGTGTTGCGCAAGGCCTACGGGCTGGGGGCGCAGGCGATGATGGGCGGCTCGACGAAGGCGCCGCTCGGATGTTTCGCGTGGCCGACCAGCGAGTTCGGAGGGATGGGTCTGGAGGGCGCCGTCCGCCTCGGCTACCGCCGCGAGCTCGACGGCACGGCGGACGACGCCGAGCGGCAACGCCTGTTCGACGAGCTCGTCGCCCGGGCGTACGAGGTCGGCAAGGGTCTCAGCGTCGCCTCCTACTTCGAGATCGACGACGTCATCGACCCCGCCGACACCCGTCGGTATCTCGTCGCCCTACTCGATGCCGCCCCCGCACCTCCGCAGCGGACCGGCAAGAAGCGCCCCAACATCGACACGTGGTGAGTCGGTCGCAGTTGACGAGCGCGTCAGCGGGCGAACATGGTCATCCACTGCTGCTTGGACGACGGCTTGAAGACGTAGTTCTGCTCGCGGATCGACGCCATCGTGGCGCTCGACGGGACCGAGTAGCGGTGGCCGGGGAACACGACGGTGCCATCGGGGAGGGCGGCGAGGCGTTGCAGGCTGTCGTACATCGCCTCGGGGTCGGCGCCGGGCAGGTCGGTGCGGCCGCAGCCGTCGAGGAACAGCGTGTCCCCGGAGATCAGCCGGCCGTCGACGAGCAGGCATTGGCTGCCCGGTGTGTGCCCCGGCGTGTGCACCAACTCGACGCCGATTCCCCCGACGGCGACGACGTCTCCGGGCTGATGCACTGACAGCTCATCGGCAGACACTCCGATCGTGCGCGACACCCAAGGCGCCTCGGCATCTTGAACGTGGACCGGTACGTCGAGATGTTCGAGCAGCGCCGGCACACCCTCGATCGCATATCCCATCATCGACCCGCCGATGTGGTCAGGGTGGTAATGGGAGGCAATCACGCCTGTCACCCGCATGCCGTCGTCGGCGACGGCGGCGAGCAGTTCGGCGACGGCGTAGGCCGGATCGACGAGGACGCACTCACCCGTCGTGCGGTCGCCGACGGCGTACACGAAGTTGACCATCTGTGCGGCGAGCGGGTCGTCGACGGCGAAGTCGCGCCCGCTCAGCAGCTGCCGGAAATACAGCCGGTCGGCGCCGGACGGCGAGGTGGTCGTCACAGCCCTGCACCCTACGCTGGCCACGTGAGCAGTCCGCGGCCGCTGCAGCACCTCGATCCCGGCCAGATCATCGTCGTCGGCGGCGACCGGTTCGTGACGGTCAGCGAGGAGTTGGCGGCTGCGTTCGAGCCCGGCGACCACATCGTCGTCGTCGCCGAGTCGGGCGATGTCTTGCACATCCCGGCCGCCGATCACGAGATCGCGGCCGCAGCGGTCGATTTCGCCACCACCGCCTTCGGCGCCCTTGGGCGCGTGACCGACGACCAGATCTCGACGTTCTTCGCCGCCTTCGCCGAACGCTTGAGCGACGAGCGATCCGTCGCACCGATTCTCGATGCCAACGAGCACGACGTCGCTGCGGCGACGGATGCCGGTCGCTCGACGACGCGCTTGACGTTGTCGCCGGGAATGCTCGACGACATGATCGCCGGGCTGCGCGGCTGGGAGCGATCTCCGTTGCGTCGCGACACCTCCCTCGGCACCATTGCCCACGCAGGATGGAGCGTCGAGGCCCGCCGAGCGCCGGTTGGCGTGGTCGCCTTCGTGTTCGAGGGCCGGCCCAACGTCTTCGCCGATGCCGCCGGGGTAGTGCGCAGCGGCAACACCGTGGTGATGCGCATCGGCTCCGACGCCCTCGGTACCGCCCGCGCCATCGTCGAGCACGCCGTTGCGCCGGCATTGGAGAAGAGTGGCCTGCCCGCCGGCACACTCACACTCGTCGGATCGCGGTCGCGGGCCGCCGGTTGGGCCTTGTTCGCCGATCCCCGCATCAGCCTCGCCGTGGCCCGCGGTTCGGGTGCCGCGGTCGCCCAGCTCGGCGCCGTTGCCCGCCAGGCGGGAACACCCGTCAGTGCCCACGGCACCGGCGGCGCCTGGCTCGTGGCGGGGCTGGGCGCCGACGCCGATCGGTTCGCGTCGAGCGTGACGAACTCGCTCGACCGCAAGGTGTGCAACACGCTGAACGTCTGCTGTATCCCCTCCGAGCGCGCCGCCGAGCTCGTCCCGAGGTTCCTCGCTGCCGTCGACGAGGCCGCCGACCTTCTCGGCAGCTCACCCCGATTCCACGTCGACCGCTCTGCGGAGGCGTACGTGCCGGCTGACCGTTTTACGACGAAGGTGACCATACGCCGAGCCGGCGGAGAGCGAATCGAGCCGGCCGCCACGGTGATCGATCGCGACGCGCTTGGCACCGAGTGGGAGTGGGAAGGTTCGCCCGAAGTCTCGCTGGTTGTCACCGAGTCCCTCGACGAGGCGGTCGCCCTCCACAACGACTTCAGCCCGCGCTTCATCGCCGCGCTGGTCAGTGACGACCGCAACGAGCAGGAGCGCTTTTTCGCCGCTGTCGACGCCCCGTTCGTCGGGGACGGATTCACGCGCTGGGTCGACGGCCAGTACGCCCTCGGCACGCCCGAGCTGGGGCTGTCGAACTGGCAGTTCGGGCGTCTGCTCGGGCGAGGCGGCGTGCTGTCTGGCGACTCGATCCACACGATCCGCCACCGCGCCACAATTTCCGACCCAACGCTCCGCCGCTAGAAGTCGAGCCGACCCGGCGTTGGGGGTCACCGCCCGGCGAGCATTCCGACCATTCGCGCCCATGCCCGCCCCCGCAGACCGGCGAGGGGCCGCGTCGACGCTTCGGCACGGTCGGCCCGGGCCGCCGCTGCGGCGACGAGATTGACACCCACCCAACGCAGCGGTTCGGGCTCCCATCGGCGCGACCGATGGCCGACCCATGGCAGCCTGGTCAGGTCGGTGTCCCGACCGATGATCAGGTCGGCAAGAGTCCGCCCGGCGAGATTCGCCGTGGCGACACCATCGCCGACGTAACCGCCGGCGCTGGCAAGGCCCGACTGTCGGTCGTAGCTGACGTGCGGGTGCCAGTCACGGGGCGCGGCGAGTGGCCCACCCCAATGGTGGGGGAAGTCGACGGTGCCGAGCACGGGGAACATCCCGACCACCGTCTCGCGGAGTGCCGAACGGACACGTTCGTCAGTGTCGAAGTCGTCGGCAACCCGCGACCCGAAGTGGTAGGGGGCGCCACGCCCACCAAAGGCGAGGCGGTCATCGGCAGTGCGCTGACCGTAGACGACGACGTGTGATGCGACGGTGAACGTCGACCGGTCGGCGAGCCCGATGTCCCTCCACCGAGCCTCGTCCAGGGGCTCCGAGCCGATCATCATCGAGTAGATCGGCAGGACGTCGCGATGTCGTCCCCGGACCTGGCTCGTGTACGCCTCGGTGGCCAGGACGACGACATCGGCGCGAACCGTGCCGGCCGTCGTCGTCAGCCGCCGTGGCTCGACCTCGACGACATCGGTCCCTTCGGCGATGTGCGCTCCCGCCTGTGTCGCGGCGGCGGCGATGGCGCGGACGAGTCGCAGCGGGTGGACTGCCGCGCAGTGCGGTGTGAACAGGGCGGCTCGGGCGGAGGTGGCGCGGATCTGCGCGTCCGTCTCGCGTCGGTCGAGGAGGCGGAGGTCGTCCTCACCGAAACCGAAGTGGCGCGCTTCAGCGACCGCCGTCTCGAGCCGGTGGTGTTGCGCCGGGTTGCGCGCCACCGTGATCGTGCCTCCTTTGTGGAAGTCGGTGTCGAGGCCGGTCGCGGCGCTGCGGGCGGCGAACTCACCGACGCGATCGACCGTGTCGACCATGGCTCGTTGCCAGGCGATCGTCGCCGTCGACCCGTGGCGCCTGGCGAGCTTGGTGAGGCTGACCGGCAGTAGTGCCGAGCACCATCCTCCATTCCGGCCGCTGGCGCCGAACCCGACGTCGTGACGCTCGACCACGATCACGCGCAAGCTGGGGTCGGCTTCGAGTAGGGAAAGCGCAGTCCACAGCCCGGTGTACCCACCGCCGACGATGGCGACATCCACGTTCTGGTCACCGCCGAGTGGGCGCGAGATCGATGGGCGTTCCGGGCTTGTCGTCGACCACAAGGTCGCAGCCCGCCCAGACATCTCCGCCTACGCTACGCCGATGATTTCGCAGCCGGCGGGCACGTTCGGCCCGCCGCGCAGCGCCCCCGCCGGCTGGTACCCCGACCCATACGGGAGCACGCACGCCCGGTACTACGACGGCTACCGCTGGACTCCGTACGTCGCCCCAAGAGGGGCGCTGCAGACCTCAGTGTCCCACCAGGAGGAGCCCCACCCGGAGCTGCCGCTTCCAGTGGCCATCGGCGCCATCGTCATCCTCGCCGCGTCGCTGATCGCCAGCCGGGAGGTGCTCGATTCGATCATCGATCGTGGCTGGAACATCGTCGTCTACATGCTCATCGCCGTCGTCATCGGCTACGGCCCATCGGTGGCGTGGATGTGGTTCGCCTGCGAGCGCTGGGGGACGGGACGGGTGTTCGCCGACCTCGGTGTTCGATTCCGTTGGGTCGATCTCGGCTGGGGGCCGTTGATCTGGATCGCCATCGTCGCCGCCATGGGTGCCGCCGTGGGTCTGATGCGCGCCCTCGACGTGCCGTATCGGAGCAACCTCGACGTCGAGAACGGCAACCCGTTCGAGCGTGACAACACTGCAATCGCCGCCCTGTTCATCTCCGCCGTCATCTGTGCGCCGATCGTCGAGGAGGCACTCTTCCGCGGCGCCGTGATGCGCGGCCTGCTGTCGAGAATGGCAGCGGTGTGGGCGATCGGCATCCAAGCTGTGCTGTTCGGCGCTGCTCACTTCGATCCCGATTTCGGCCGCGAGAGCATCGGACTGATCATCGCCCTGACCGTTGCCGGGATCGGTCTCGGTCTCGGCTGCTTTCTGTTGCGTCGGCTCGGGCCGGTGATCATCGCCCACGCCGTGATGAACGCCGTCGCCATCACGATTGTGCTGAACCGATGATGATGAACCGCCGCCCCGATTTCAGCGAGCTGCTTCATCGTGGGCTGGAGCACGCCAGGCGGCTCGGTGCGATCGGTCCGCACACCCGCCGCGGTCGCCGCTTCGGGGCGTTCGGGGAGCACAGCGTCATTTGCTTCCCGCCGGCAGCGATCCTCAACGAGCGCTACATCCACATTGGCGCGCACACGATGATCGGCCCGCACGTGACGCTGTCGGCGGGGATGGTGGAGGGCCAGGCATGCCTCACCGATCCGGTCGTGCGCATCGGGGATCGTTGCCTCCTCGGACGGGGGAGCGGCGTCGTCGGGCACTTGTCGATCGAGATCGAAGACGACGTGTGGACAGGACACAGCGTCTACATCACCGACCAGAACCACGGATACGCCGACCTTGCCGTGCCGATCTCCCAACAAGCGATGCCCGAGCGTCCGGTTCGTATCGGCGCCGGTTCGTGGCTCGGCCACGGCACCGTCGTCCTGCCCGGGGTGACGATCGGCCGCCACGTCGTGATTGGTGCCAACAGCGTCGTTCGCGGCGAGATTCCGGCGAACTGCGTCGCTGCCGGCAACCCCGCGCGCGTCATCAAGCAGCTCGCCGAGCAACCTACGATCGCGACGGCGAAACCCTCAGTTCGCTAGGTCGCGCGGTGGGGCACAGCTCGGCATCTCGTTGTCGCCGGCGAACTGCTCGAGCTTCTCGCTGATCGGGATGCCGTCGACGGCCGCCTCCGTGAAGGGTTCGTTCTCGCCGGCACGCAGCCGGTCGGAGAACTCCCTGCGGTTGGCGAGGTAGGCGCGATAGTCCGCCTCCCATAGCGGCACGATGGCCTGGCCCTTGTCGTCGGTCGGCGTGACGGCGACCACCTCATCGAGCATCGCTTCGACGATGTCCGTCGCCTCGTCGACGATGTCGCCGCGTTCGGCGAGCATCGCCGGGTCGTCGGGATCGATGACCCGCTCGTCGACGAGCGTCGCCCGCTCGGCTTGAGCGGACTCGCAGATCGTCTCGGCCCGGGCGGCCCAGTCGCGGTCATCGATCTTGTTGACCGCCTCCTTGGAAGCGAAGAAGAGCGCCCAGACCCAGAACGCCGCCAGCCCGGCGACGGCGACAAGGATGACCGTCCGCCACCACCTCACGGTTTCGACGGGGCGGTCGCGGGGCGATAGGACACCGCAAGCTGAGCAGCGCCTGACGCAATCCCGAGGAGCCCGGCGACCAACGATCCGGACCAGCCGGTCCATTCGATATCGAAGGCGTGATCGAGACTGAATCGGCCTGGCCCCATCGTCGCCACCGCCCACGCCACGACTGCGATGGCGGCGACGAACTCCCAGCCGCCTTTGATGATGAGGAACCCGTTGCCGCGGTGCACGGCCCAGAAAGCGACCGTCATCAGCCCGATCATCCCGGCCGCGGCCAGCGGGGTGAGCAGTCCGGCCGCGAACAGCAGGCCCGTGATGATCTCCGTCCCAGCGGCTAGCCGCGCCTGCACGGGGGGCCATCTCATACCGATCGAGCCGAACCAACCCGCCGTTCCTGCCAGTCCGCCGCCGCCGAAGACCTTGTTGTAGCCGTGGACCGCGAGCCCGACGCCGAAGGCGACACGCACGACGAGAAGAGCAAGGTCGAACTGATCCGTCATTGCGTTCCCCGGCCAGCTCCATCTTCCACGCCTCGGGACGGTAGCGCCACGGTAGACAGGGACAAATGGAATCGCCGCCGGATCGCCCGACCGACGGGCGTTTCCGCAAGGCCCTGCGGATGATCCTGGCGATGGTTCGCCTCCACCCCAGGCCGTTCATCGTCGCTGTCGGCGGTGCCGCCGTGTTCGCCATCTGCACCGTGCTGTCGAGCGTCGCTGTGCGGTGGGTCACCGACAACGTCATCGTGCCGCGCTTCGACGAGGGCGAGGTGGCGACGTCGACGTTGGTCGCCGGGATTGTCTTCCTCGGCGCCGTCGGCGTCGTCCGCGCCGCCGGCGTCGTCGTGCGACGGGTGTTCGCCGGAATCACCCAATTCCGTGTCGGGGCGACCTTGTCGAGCGACGTCATCGATCGGTTGACACGCCAGCCGATCTCGTGGCATCAGCGCCGTCCAGACGGCGACCTCGTCGGCCGGGCCGGCGTCGACACGGACACGGCGATCGCCGTGCTCGCCCCGATTCCGTACTCGACCGGCACCGTGTTGATGATCGTGCTCTCGACGGTGTGGCTGCTCGCGACCGATCTCGTCCTCGGGGCGGTGGCGATCGCCGTGTTTCCCATCCTCCTCGTCACGAACATCGTCTATCAACGTCGCGTCGACCTGCACTTCGACGCCGCCCAATCCGAGCTCGGCCGCCTGTCGGCGAGTGTTCACGAGAGCTTCGAGGGCGTGCAGCTCGTAAAGGCGTACGGTGCCGAGCAACGCGAGACCGAGCGGTTGTCGGAGATCGCCGGCCGTGTGCGTGACTCGCGGATTCGCGCGGTCCGGCTGCGCGCCACCTTCGAGGCGGCCCTCGACGCGCTGCCGTCGCTGGCCAACGTGGTGATCGTCGTGATCGGCGCCAACCGCGTGGAGAGCGGCGACCTCACCGTTGGCGAGCTGACCAGCTTCATCTACCTGTTCACGTTGCTCGTGTTCCCCCTTCGCCTGATCGGCTACGTGTTGTCGGAGATGCCGTTCTCGTTGTCGGGATGGACGAGAGTTCGTGAAGTCCTCGACGAGCCGATCGAACCGGACCCGCTCGGCGCCGTGCGGACGGCACCTGCAGGGGTTGGGTTGCGCCTCGACGATGTCTCGTTCACGTTCGCCGGGGAATCCGGTCCGGCGGTCGACGACGTTTCGTTGACGGTCCCTAGCGGGCGCGTCGTCGCCGTCGTCGGGCCGACCGGTGCTGGCAAGAGCACGCTCGTCGAGCTGTCCGGGGGGCTCATCGCGCCGGGAATCGGCCAGGTCGCAACGAGCGCCGGGGGGCGTTCTCTGGTGTTCCAGGAGGCGTTCCTGTTCGCCGGCACGATCCGCGACAACGTCGCCATGGACGGCACGTTCAGCGACGAGCAGACGTGGGAGGCACTACGCATGGCCCGCGCCGACGGGTTCGTTGCCGACCTGCCGAAGCGTCTCGACACGATGGTCGGTGAGCGCGGGGTGAGCCTCAGTGGTGGGCAGCGTCAGCGCATCGCCCTCGCCCGAGCGCTGATCCGAGAGCCGTCGCTGCTCCTCCTCGACGACACGACGTCGGCGCTCGATCCGGCGACGGAGCGGGCGGTGCTGGCGAACCTGCGCGGCGCCCTGGCCGGCACGACGGTCTTGATGGTGGCCTCCCGACCGTCCACGATCGCCCTGGCCGACGATGTCATCTACGTCGAAGGCGGCACGGTCGTCGATCACGGAACGCACGCCGAACTGATGCGTCGCAGCCACGCGTATCGAGAGCTGGTCGAGGCGTTCGAAGCCGATCGCGTCGGCGCTGGAGTTGCCGGTGACTGAGACGCTGATCGAACCGGGCGGCCGCTTCGCACCCCCGCCGGCCAGCTTCTCGGCCGTGCGCACAATCGGCCGCGGGCTGGAAGAAGCCCCGATCCTCCGTCAGGGTCTCGGCCTCACGTGGGCACTCGCCGTCGTCGGCGCGGTCGGCCGCGTCGTGGTGCCGATCCTGCTCCAGCAAGCGATCGACCGCGGCATCGTCCGCGAAGAGGGCGTCCGCGTCAGTTTTGTCGGGAAGTTGGCGGTGATCGCCGCAATCGCCCTCATCATCTCCGCGATCGCCCAGCGGCAGGCGGTGCTTCGCCTCGGCACACGCAGCGAAGAAGCGCTGTTCCACCTGCGCGGCCGGCTGATCGGACACATCCACCGGCTGAGCCTCGCCGACCACAACGAGGAGCGCCGCGGCGCCCTTGTCGCCCGCGTGACAAGCGACATCGAGACACTCGCCCAGTTCTTCCAATGGGGTGGCATGACGTGGCTGCTCAACGGACCGTTGATGCTCCTCGTCGGCGCCGTGATGCTGGCCTATGACTGGGGTCTCGCCCTGGTCGCCTTCGCCCTCGCCGCACCCCTGGCGCTCGTGCTGCGCATCGTGCAACGCCACCTGGTGGCGGCCTACGAGGCTGCTCGTGAGCGCAACGGCGAGATGATGGGCTCGATCAGTGAGGTCGTCGGCGGTGCCGAGACGATTCGCGCCTACGACGCCGGCGAGGAGTTCGGCGCCCAAGCCGTCGCGTCCGTCGACCGCCGTAAATCGGCACAGATTCGTGCCGGGGTGATCGGCTCGCTGCTGTTCCCATCGGGCGAGCTGTTCTCCGTGCTGACGGTCTGCGGCGTGATCACGATCGGTGTCCTGCGCGGCCCCTCGAGCGGCCTCACCGCCGGGGCGATGATCGGTTTCGTGTTTCTCACCTACCGGTTCCTCGAGCCGATCGCCGAGTTCACCGAGGTGCTCGACCAGACCCAGACGGCGGTCGCTGGACTGCGGCGCGTTCTCGGGATTCTCGACATGGCGACGGGTCCACCTCCGACCAATCAACCGGTGCCGCTCCCCGCCGGCGAGCTCGACATCGCCGTGCGCAACGTGACGTTCGCCTACCCAACGCGCGGCATCACGACGTCGCTCGACGAGGCCGTATTGCGCGACGTCGACGTCACGATCCCGGCCGGTCAGCAGGTCGCCCTCGTCGGCGCCACCGGCTCCGGAAAGACGACGCTTGGCCGTCTGATCGCGAGATTCGCCGACCCCACCGTGGGTGAGCTGTACCTCGGCGGCGTGCCGCTGCAGTGCGTCGCCAACGACGAGCTGCGCGGCCGGCTCGTCGTCGTGTCCCAGGAGCCGTTTCTGTTCGACGACACGATCGCTGCCAATGTCGGGTTCGGCAAGCCGGGGACCTCGATTCCCGACATCGAGGCGATGGTCTGCCGGCTCGGGCTCGACGACTGGATCGACACCCTGTCCGAAGGGCTGATGACGAGGGTCGGCGAGCGTGGTGACAGTTTGTCGGCGGGCGAGCGCCAACTCGTTGCCATCCTCCGCGCCGGGATCGCCGATCCGGACGTGCTCGTGCTCGACGAGGCGACTTCCTCGGTCGACGCCCTCACCGAAGTGCGCATCTCCCGGGCGCTGAGCCGCCTCGCCGAGGGACGCACGACGATCGCCATTGCTCACCGGCTGTCCACAGCGGCCCGCGCCGACCGAGTCCTCGTCCTCGACGAGGGCGAGCTCGTCGAGGACGGCACCCACGACGAGCTCGTCGCCGCCGGTGGCGTCTACACCCGCCTCTACGACGCGTGGATGTCGGCCACCACCGTCCACGATGGTGCCGGCAGTACGGGAGCGACCTAGTCAGGAAGGCCTTAACTGCGTCGATGTCGCGTCAGACGACCAGGAATGGGTCTCCGATTCTGCGGCGCCGCAGCGGACAAATATGTCTCGTTTGTGGCGGTAGAACGCGGAACGGGCGGACCCACGGACAGGTGCGAAGCGCCCAGAAGTGGTCGTTTCAATCGATAGAGACGAGTCGTGGTCAGAGGTCGAGGCCGAAGGGGAGCGGGCCGGTGACTTCCACCACCTCACAAGGTGCGTCTGGTTGCTCCGCGGGGAGGTCGACAGCGGCGGTGCCGCCGAATCGGATCGGTGCGCCGGGCTCGACATCGTCGATTTCGATCACGATCTGATCCCTCGATCCCAGTTGGCCGACGGCGACGATGATGCGGTAGTCACTCGATCGATCGCCACGGTTCTGGATCGACCCCTCGACCGTCGCCATGTCGTCGCTCACCGTGCAGCGATCGAGCTCGACCACTGCAGGTGGCTCATCGATGAAGTCGTTGACGGCGTCGGTGACGAGCCTGGTGGTCACGACTCCGAGGACGACGAGCAGGAGACCGGCCGCGCCCGTCAACACACCGGCGAAGGCGAAGCTGCGCGGCTCCCCTCGTTGGCGCAAGACGATGGTCCCGAAGACGATCCCGAGCACCGAGCACACCGCACCGATGACGAAGACGAACGGCATCCATCCGGTGGTGACACCGACGATCCCCAGCACCATCGCCGCCGTCGCCCGCCCATCCCTCCGCTTGCCGGGTGTGCCGAATGGGTCGACGAAGCGCCGCCCAGCCGCGCTGACGTCAGCGGTCCACGATTCGCCGTTGAAGTAGCGGAACTCGAAGCGAGCGGTCGGGTCGGGGTACCAACCGGTCGGGATCGGCGGCGACGGTGGGGCCACGGCCGCCGAGGCTACGGCTGCGCGACCGATGGGTGTTTACCTGACGATTCGGTCCCCTAAACACCCATCGGTTGTCTGGGAGCCGGAACGGTTGGGGTGAACTCCGCAACGTCGCGAAGGGTCACGCAGTCGGCGATCGTGGTCGTGAGCAGCTCGAGCAGGACGTCATCGCGATCCGGTCCGCACCCTTCGGCGATCCCGCCGACGGCGAGGAGGACGATGCTCGGAGCGCTGCGCCGATGGAATCGAGCCGTCGGGACAATCCGGTCGCCGCAGTACTGCCGCGCCCAGCGCTCGGCCGACGGCACCGCCGTCAGCGTCTCGCGGGCAAGCGCCGACTGCGTTGTCAACGGTCGTCCGTCGAGCTCGGCGAGCACCCGCTCGCACGTCAGCAACCCGACGGCGAGCGCGCGCTGGTGCTCGTAGCTGACCCGGGGCAGGGCGGTCACGGCCGCCCGTCTGGCGATCAACGCGTTCCATCGAGGGTCGGCGCTGGTCAGACCGATCACGGAGGGAATCAACCCGGTCAGTCGTTGGCGGGCCTGATCCGACGTGTTGTCGTTGACCAACCTGGCGACGGCGGCGAGCAGCGGGTGTGTACACCGGGGGTGGTCGCTCCAGCGCTCGCCGGCGAGGTACGACGCGAACTCCATGAAGCACGCCCCCTTGCGTGGCGAGCGGTGCTTTCCCCGGGTCAGCATCGGGACGAGAGTTGGAGTTGCTGTGCTCATGGCACCCCCCAGGTGGAGTTCGTCTCCCCAAGTCTGCCCCATGAGTGCCCCCGTTGTCACAGCCGTAATCTGAGCGCGTGAGACTGACGCCACCGCAGTACCGGGCAGTCACCCTCACAGCGCTGGTGGCGATCTGCGCGATCATCGTCACCGGCGCAGCCGTGCGGCTCACCGGTTCCGGGCTCGGCTGCGCCGACTGGCCGGCGTGCAGCAGCACCAAGTTCATCGACGTGTCGTCTCGCCACGCCGCCATCGAGCAGGTGAACCGCCTGTTCACGGGCCTCGTCAGCGTCGCCGTGATCGCCGCCGTACTCGGCTCACTCGTACGCCAGCCCCGCCGCAAGGACCTAACGCTGCTGTCGCTCGGGCTGGTTGCCGGCGTACTCGCCCAGATCCTGCTCGGCGGGGTCACGGTCCTCGTCGACCTCCATCCCGCAGCGGTGCAGGGACACATGCTGTTGTCCCTGCTTCTCGTCGCCAATGCCGTCGTGCTCGTCCATCGCGCCGGTGAACCCGACGATGGGGTGGCGGTTCGACCGGTGTCGCCGGAGATCAGCCGGCACTCCATCGCTGTCGCCGTCCTGACAGGCATGGCCCTCGTCACAGGCACGGTCGTCACCGGCGCCGGACCGCATGCCGGGGACGAGGAGGCGCGCCGCTTCGGCATCGAGATCGCCGGGGCCGCCCGCGTCCACGGTTCCTCCGTCGTCGTCGTTGTCGTGACCATGCTGGTGCTCGCGTGGCGACTCCGGTCGCGTCCGGGGGAACGAGCCGAGCTCGCCGAGTGGATCTCGGCGTGGATCCTGATTGCCCTGCTCCAGGGGGCAATCGGCTACGTCCAATATTTCAACGAGGTGCCTGCCCTGCTCGTCGGCATCCACGTGTTCGGGGCGACCGTGCTGTGGGCGGTGACGGTCGCTCTGGTGCTGCGCACGCTGCCTGCCCGGCGGGTCGGGAACGAGGGTGAGGCGCTTGAATTCGGTGCGACACGGCGCGTTAAGGTGTCCGCACCCACGATGACCGGGTAATCCGGCCCGTCATGAACTGGGGGGAGTTACAACCGATGCAACGATCACGATCACGCCGCGGCGTAGCGGCGATGGTCCTGGGGGCAGCGCTCGTCGCGATTGCCCAGGGAACCACTTCTGCCACAACAGTCCCTGGCACCGAACCACCCGGCACGGAGCCGGCTGCCACCGAACCGGCAGGCACGGAGCCGGCGGGCACCGAGCCGGCGGGCACGGAGCCGGCAGGCACGGCCGCAGCCGGCGGCGAAGTTGTCCAGTGCGGCTTCGCACCGAGCGACACCACCGACGGTGACCTGAGCGGGTTCGCCGGGACGACGCCGTACAGCGAGCTGACGCCCGACTTCTTCGAGCGCCTCTGCGGGGTTGACCCTGCGCTCCAAGACCTCAACTACGCAGCCGAGGCCTACGACGCCGTGACGATCATCGCCTTGGCGATGGAGATCGCCCAGACCGACGGCATCGAGCACGCCAGCGAGATCATCGGCGTCACTCGCGACGGTACGAAGTGCACGTCGTTCGTCGAGTGCAAGGAGCTCGTCGACGCAGGTGAGGACATCGACTACGACGGCAACTCCGGCCCGGGCGAGTTCGACGGTAACGGCGAGCCGACGATCGCCAGCTACGGACTGTTGCGGATGGCCGACAACAACCGCATCGACCCGACGCTCACCGAGTTCATCGTCGTCGAGGGCGAAGGGGCGTTCCCAGAGCCGGTGCCGGTCGAAGGTACCCGCGAGGGCGACGGCGTCATGACGATCGGCCAGCTGCTACCGCAGACCGGCATCCTGGCATTCCTCGGACCACCCGAGATCGCCGGCGTCGATCTGGCCGTGCAGGAGATCAACGATGCAGGCGGCGTGCTCGGTCAGCCCATCGTGAACATTCCGGGCGACTCCGGACACACCGACACCAACCAGGCTGACCAGACCACCGACCGCCACCTCTCGGAGAACGTCGACGCCATCATCGGCGCCGCCTCTTCAGGCGTGTCTCTCACCGTGATCGACAAGATCACGGCTGCCGGCGTGACCATGTTCTCCCCAGCCGCAACGTCGCCGGAACTGTCGACGTACGACGACAACGGCCTGTTCTTCAGGACGTCGCCACCCGACATCTACCAGGGCGACGTGCTCGGCCAGTTCGTGGTCGGTGACGGTAACCAGACCGTGGCGATCATGAACCTCAACGACGCCTACGGCAATGGCCTGGCTGACGAGGCCACGGCGACGATCGAGGAGTCCGGCGGCGAGGTCGTCGAGCGCATTGTCTACGACCCGCAGGCGCAGTCGTTCGACAGCGAAGTCGGCCAGCTCGCAGCGGCCGACGCCGACGCAATCATCCTCATCGGCTTCAACGAGTCGTCGCGGATCTTGCGGGCGATGGTCGAGCAGGGCATCGGCCCACGTGACATTCCTGTCTACGGATCCGACGGCAACATCGGCAACGCCCTCGGCGTTGACTTCGATGCCGGTAACTAACATCCACTAGCTGGAAGCGAGAGCCCGGGCCATCGGCCCGGGCTCTTTCGTGTTGCTCTGGAAGACGGAACGGAGCGGCTGCCGCGACGGCGTCAGCATCGACCCAGGCACGTGAGATGTCGGATTCCGACAAACGAGGTGCCTGGTTCGGCGACGGCCGACCCGTCGACCGCCGCTACACCCGCGCCAGCGTGCCCAGGTACAGCTCGATCACGCGCGGGTCGCCGAGCAGGTCGCGGCCGGTGCCGGTGTAGGCATTGCGGCCCTGATCGAGCACGTAGCCGCGATGGCACACCTGGAGGCAGCGGCGGGCGTTCTGCTCGACCATCAGGATCGCCACGCCCGTGTCGTTGATCATCTTGCAGCGGAGGAAGACCTCGTCCTGGAGGATCGGCGAGAGTCCGGCCGAAGGCTCGTCGAGCAGCAGCAGCGTCGGGTCGAGCATCAGCGCTCTGCCCATCGCCACCATTTGCCGCTCGCCACCGGATAGCGATCCGGCGCGTTGGTCGGCCCGTTCGGCGAGTCGAGGAAACAGCCCGGTGACCACCTCGTACCGCTCCTTGAACCGCTTCGGGGTCAGGAAGCAACCCATCTCGAGGTTCTCACGAACCGTCAGGGTCTGGAATACGTTCTTTGTTTGCGGCACGAAGCCGACGCCACGTTGAACGAGCTTGTGTGGGGGTTGGCCCGTTATGTCCTCGCCGTGAAGACGCACGACCCCGGAGCGGACCGCGATGAGGCCGAGCACAGCCTTGAGAAACGTCGACTTGCCGGCACCATTGGGACCAATGATGCCGACGAACTCGCCCGGGGCGACGGTGAGGTTGCAGCCGTTGAGGATGTTCACCTCGGGCACATAGCCGGCAACCAGGTCGGTGGCGTCAATCACGCTGGACGTCATTGCGTTCCCCGGCCACGCAGGCCGTGGTTGGTCGCTCGCTTGCTGGCGCTCGCTCGCTCGCATCGGCTCGGGATCGACGCTCATCCCGCCGGCTCCTCGGTGGGCTCCACGCCCCACGCGGTCTCCTGGTGCTCCTCGGCGATCTGCTGGATCGTGTCGACACCGAGATCTTCAGCGTCGAGCCCGAGTTGCTCGATGGCCTCGGCCTCGTCCATTGCCCCGATGTCGACGTCGTGATGTGCGCCGAGATAGGCGTCGATCACTGCCTGATTGCCGGAGATCTGCGTCGCCGTCCCCTCGGCGATCAGCCTGCCTTCTGCCATCACCAGCACCCAGTCGCTGATCTCGTGGACCATGTCCATGTCGTGCTCGACGAACAGGACCGTCCGCCCCTCGTCCTTGAGCACTTTGATGTGGTTGAGCAGGCTCTGCTTGAGCGCCGGGTTGACGCCGGCCATCGGCTCGTCGAGCATGATCAGCTTCGGGTCGGTCATCAGGGCTCTGGCCATCTCCAGCAGCTTGCGCTGCCCGCCTGAGAGGTTGCCGGCGAACTCGTCACGCATGTGGTCGAGGCGGAAGCGTTGGAGCAACTCGTCGGCCCGTTCGGTGATCTCCCGCTCCTGAACTCCCCAGAAGAACTGCCACGGTGCCGCCCACCAGCGCTCGCCACGCTGGTTGGTTGCGCCCAGTCGCATGTTCTGGATGACCGACAGCCGGGCGAGGCTCTTCGTCAGCTGGAACGTGCGGACCATGCCGAGGCGAGCGAGGCGGTGCGGTTTTGTGTGAGCCACCTGCTCGCCGTCGAACATCCATTGCCCGGTGTTGGGATCGTCGAACCCGGTGAGGAGGTTGAAAAACGTCGTCTTGCCGGCGCCGTTCGGCCCAATCAAGGCGGTGATCTCGTTACGTTGGATCTCGACATGGTCGACGTCGACGGCGACGAGCCCACCAAAGGCGCGCCGGACCGCGTCGACGACGAGAATCGGGTCGGGCTTGGCGACTCCGGGCTCGCCACCGCTGCGGCGTTCCATCTCGGCGGGAACGAGGTCAGCGGACATCGAAGACCTGTTCACGTCGATCGCCGAAGATGCCCTGTGGGCGGAACACGACGAGCGCGGCGAGCGCCAATCCGGCGACGATGAACTTCACCTGGCTGAAGTTGTCGGTCGCCACCAACCAGTCGGGAAGCTTGTCGTTCCGCGTCGCCTGACTGAGCAACGTGTCGACGAACCCGTACACAAAGTAGAAGATGATCGCGCCGACGATCGGACCCTTTGCCCTGCCGAGGCCGCCGATGATGATGATCGTGAAGCAGATGAAGGTCAGGTTCGGCGCGAACTGCCCCGGGGTCGCCGCCTGGGTCTGGGCGGCGAGCATCAGGCCGCCCAGCGATCCGATCAGGCCGCCGAGGATGAGGCTCTGCATCTTGAAGGCCACGACGTTCTTGCCGAGAGCGCGAGCTGCATCTTCGTCCTCGCGGATGCTCTTGAGGACACGTCCCCACGGGCTGCGCATCAGCGCCCACACGAACAGCGAGACGATGGCGACGATCGCCCAACCGAGCACCATCATCCACAACCGATATCCATCGAAGTTCTGGGCGCCGATATGGAACCGCTCGTCATTGACCCATGGGTTGAGGTCCTGGAAGAACTCGGTCCAACCCTGTCGCCCGTCGGTCCCACCGGTGAGCCACGTGAATCGCGTAGAACTGACGAAGTAGCGGATGATCTCGGCGGCGGCGATCGTCACGATCGCGAGGTAATCGGCGCGCAGTCGCAATGTCGGCAGGCCGAGTACCAGGGAGAGGGCGATCGAACACACGACCACAAGGCCCAGTGCCGCATACCACGGCCAGTCGTACTCGATGATCGGAATGGCAAACGCGTACGCGCCAACGGCGGCGTAGCCGGCCTGGCCGAAGTTGAGCAGCCCTGTGTATCCGACGTGGACGTTGAGCCCGATGGCGATGAGGCACGTCGCCGCCGCTGCCGCATTGATCGACGTGTACAGGGCGTTCGAGAAGATGAGGTCCCAATTCATCCGATCCGCTCCTTGCTGCCGAGAATTCCCTGTGGACGGATGAGCAGGATGAGGATCAGGGCGACCAGGGCCCCGACATTCTTCATGTCGTTGGCGTTGGGAACGACGAATGTCCACATTTCGACGAAGATCCCGATCACGAGTGACCCGATCAGCGCGCCGAACGGGTTCCCGAGACCGCCGAGCGTGATTGCCGCGAACATCAACAGAAGCAACGTGAAGCCCATGTCCCAGCGGACGCCGTACTCGAGGCCGTACATCACGCCGCCGAGGCCGGCGAGCGCGCCGCCGAGGATCCAGACGAGCAAGATCACTCGATCCGAGTCGATCCCACTCGACGACGCAAGTTCGGGATTGTCCGAAACGGCCCGGATCGCCTTGCCGAAGCGGGCCCTGAGCAGGAACAGGGCGAGACCGATGATGACCACCCCGGAGATGCCGATGATCCACAGCGAGCGGGGCGGATACTCGATCGGTCCGAGGTCGATGAGGTCGGGCTGGAGGGTGTACTGGCCGTAGAACTCCGTGGCGCCGCCGACAAGGAACAGGTAGAGATGCCGAGCTGCCAGGGCGATGCCAATCGACACGATCATCATCGACGTCAGACTCGTACCGCGGTGCCGCAAGGGACGCCAGACACCGAGCTCGAACAGCCCTCCGGCGACTGCGGTGACGGCGACTGCGACCAGCGCAGCTGGAAGCAGCGACCACGATGCCCAGCTGCGATTGAAACCCCAGGCGACCAGTGCCCCGAGCGTGACCATCTCGCCGTGTGCGAAGTTCGACAATCCTGTCGTGCCGAAGATCAGCGAAAGCCCGACCGAGGTGATGGCGATGATCATCGCCAGCTTGAAGCCGTTGGCGAGCGTTGGCAGGAACTGGCTCCATTTGCTCTCTGCCTGACGCAAGTCCTCGCCGAGGAAGAACACCCGAGTCGTATTGCTGTTGGCGCGGATGTCGACAGCTTCGAATACCTCGGTCTCGTCCTCCGGGATCGTCAGGCCCTCTGGCAGGGATTCCGTGTCGAGGCGCACGTTGTAGGTACCGGCCTCGGGAACAGCGATCGAGTACTGCCCGCCTTCGTCGGTCAGGCCCTCGGCGATCAGTTCGCCGTCAGCGGTTTCGACCACGATGCGAACGTCCGGGACGCCCTCGCGGACCTCTTCACCGTCCTCGACGAACTCGTTCTGGACGCGGCCTCCGAGCGTCTGGTTCGTGTCTTCCTGGGCGGATGCACCGCCGCCGCCGGCCAGCAGGAAGGCGATGGGGACGGCGAGCACGGCGATCAGGCCGCCGCGCCGGACTGCGCCCCCACACCAACCCCCCGGACTCATGTTGGTGGCAGGGTACGACCTCGGGCGAGCTGCGTCCAACAAATCGGTTCGGGGCAAGAATTGCGCCCGTGGTCTCGCTCGCCGATCCGCGTCGCCTCCTCGGATTGACCGATGACGCCGGTGCGGACGAGGTCCATGCCGCCCGTCGGCGCCTGGCCAAGCGCAGTCATCCGGATGTCGACGGCGGTGACGCCGAGTCGATGCGCCAGCTCAACGAAGCCGCCGACGTGGTCCTGCAGGATCTCGGGACAGCGCTCGAGGGAGAGGTGCCGACGAGCAGACCCGACGCCTCGCCCGAGCCGGTGCCGGCCCGGCGGCCCCCGAGTGGTCTGAGAGTCGATTCCGACTCCGCCTCGTTTGTGATCGAGGCGCTCCCGGCGGTCGCGTTCGAGGCGTTGCTCGTCGTCACGTCGTGGATCGGCGAAGTCGTAGTCGACGAGCCGCCCTACCAACTCGACGTGCTCCTGCTCGATCCGCTGCGCTGCTGGTGCCGACTCGACCTCGTGCCCGACGCCGGGTCGAGCACGATCAGCCTGACGATCGCCGCCCTGCCCGACGAGCTGCTGCCGGACATCGACGACGTCCGCGACCTCTGGGTCCACTCCCTCAACAACCTCGGCCGCTCTTGACCCGCGCCGAGACGACACGTCAGACCCATGCGAGCGACGAGGCGCCAGCCGAGGAGCGGCCAGCAACGGCCTGCGTGGCCGGGGAACGCAATTAACGGTGGGCGGCCTTCTGGAGGCGGTCGCGGATGGCATGGCCGAGGCCGATCGGTGGAGGGAGCACGGCGATGATGTCCGTGCAGCCATCGGCGTCCGCGTCGCGCAGCTCGGCGTACAGCGTGCGGGCGTATCGCACGAGGTCACCGGTGCCGTCGATGATGCGAACGTCGATCCCACACGGGCCCAACCGTTCGGCGGCGGCCTTGGCATCGCCGGGCTGGTCGACGAGGTGAACCCGGGCGCGCGGGGCATAGTGCGACGACATCATTCCGGCGGCCCGCGAGGGTCCACTGGAGGGGGCGAGCGGGGCGCCGATCAGCTCGGCGATCGTCTCCGACGGGATGCCGCCGGGGCGCAGGATCTGCGGCGGGTCGACGGTGCAGTCGACGATCGTGCTCTCCACGCCGACCGGGCTCGGGCCACCGTCGAGGATCACGTCGGTTACCGGGTCGAGATGGTCGCCGAGCTCGTCGAGCACGTGGCGGACGGTCGTCGGGCTCACCGCGCCATAGCGATTCGCCGAAGGCGCAGCCAGTCCGCCGCCGGTGCGCGCCAACACGTCGAGTGTCGCCGGATGGGCGGGAACACGGATGCCCACGGTGTCGCGGCCGCCGGTGACGACGTCGGCGACTCGACGTGACCGCGGCAAGAGCAGGGTGAGCGGCCCCGGCCAGCACGTCTCGGCGAGGACGCCGGCGTGGGGCGGGACATCGGAAACCCACTCCCTGAGCAGCGCGACGGCACCGATGTGGACGATCAGCGGGTGCGTAGCCGGTCGCCCCTTGACCGCGAACACACGACCAACGGCCGCGGGCTGTTCCGCGTCGGCGCCGAGCCCGTACACCGTCTCCGTCGGCACCACCGCCAGTCCGCCGGACTTGATGCACGCAACGACGCGCTCGACGTCCTTCGTGACGAGCTCGCCACCGACGTCGGCCATCACCCCAACGTACGACCGATGGGTGTTTTCATGACGATTCGGTCATGAGAACACCCATCGGTTGCGGCCTGCCTAGCCTGGATCGGCCATGCGCATGATCCATCCCGGCCCCGGCTACGACCTCACGTACGACGACGTGTTCATGGTTCCGAGCCTCTCGGAAGTCGGGTCGCGCCTTGACGTCGACCTCACCACGGTCGACGGGATCGGTACGACCCTGCCGGTCGTGGTCGCCAACATGACGGCGGTGGCCGGGCGACGGATGGCCGAGACGGTGGCCCGGCGGGGCGGCTTGACGGTCTTGCCCCAGGACATCCCGCTCGACGTCGTCGGCGCCGTTGTCGACTACGTCAAGAGCCGGCACCCGGTCTACGAGACGCCGATCACGCTGTCGCCGCACCACACGATCGGCGACGCCCTTGCCCTCCTCCACAAACGCGCCCACGGCGCGGTCGTCGTCGTCGACGAAGGCGGCGCCCCGCTCGGTGTGTTCAGCGAGGGCGACGCCGCCGGCTACGACCGCTTCACGCAGCTCCATGCGGCGATCAGCCGCGAGGTCGTCACGGTCGCCGACGGCATCGACGCCGTGACTGCCTTCCGGACGCTCACCGAGCAACGCCGGTCGCTCGCTCCCGTCGTCGACGACGAGGGGCGGCTGATCGGGGTGGTGACCCGGAACGGTGCCCTGCGCTCGACGCTCTACCGGCCCGCCGTCGATGCCGATGGCCGGCTGATGATCGCCGTCGCCGTCGGGATCAACGGACCGGCAGCGGGTGCCGGCGCCGACGTGAAGGCCAAGGCGCTCCGCGAGATGGGCGTCGACGTACTCGTCATCGACACCGCCCACGGTCACCAGGAGCGCACGCTGCGCACGCTCGAGGCGGTGCGCGGTGTCGCCGCGGACACGCCGATCGTGGCCGGCAACGTCGTCACGGCTCGGGGCACCCGCCAACTCGTCGACGCCGGCGCCGGCATCGTCAAAGTCGGCGTCGGTCCGGGAGCGATGTGCACGACCAGAGTGATGACGGGCGTGGGCCGTCCGCAGTTCTCCGCCGTCGTCGAGTGCGCCGAGGAGGCGCGGGCCCTCGGCGCCCACGTCTGGGCGGACGGCGGCATCCGCTATCCCCGCGACATCGCCCTGGCGCTCGCCGGAGGGGCGGCCAACGTGATGTTCGGCTCGTGGCTCGCCGGTACCTATGAGTCCGCCGCGGACATCCAGCGTGACGCCGATGGGCGGCTGTACAAGGAGAGCTTCGGGATGGCGTCGCATCGTGCCGTGAAGAATCGCAACCGCGCCGAAGACCCGTTGGAGCTCGCCCGCAAGGAGCTTTTCGAGGAGGGCATCAGCACGGCGCGCATGTACCTCGATCCGGAGCGCCCGGGCGTCGAGGACATCCTCGACCAGATCGTCGCCGGCGTCCGCTCGGCGTGCACCTACGCCGGCGCGGCGTCGCTGAGCGAGTTTGCCGAGCGGGCCGTCGTCGGGGTGCAGAGCCTCGCCGGCTATCGCGAGGGACTGCCCCACGGTGCGCTGGGCGATCGGTAGCGTGCCAGATCTACTCATCGCCATTGACGGACCGGCCGGCGCCGGCAAGAGCACCGTGGGCCGAGCGCTCGCCGCCCGCCTCGGGCTGGAATACCTCGACACCGGGGCGATGTACCGGGCGGTGGCGTGCGCGGCGTTGCGCCGTGGCATCCCCGTCAACGACGAGGATGCCGTAGCCCAGTTGGCTCGCACGATGTCGCTGACCGTCTCCGACGACGGTGTGCACGTCGACGGTGAGGACGTGACCGCCGAGATCCGTGGCCGAGAGGTGACCGCGGTCGTCAGCGCCGTGGCGGCCAACGGGGGAGTGCGCGCCGAACTTCGCGCCCGCCAACGGGCCTGGGCACACGACCACGGCGGTGGAGTCATCGAGGGCCGCGACATCGGCACGGTGGTCTTCCCGGACGCCACCCTCAAGCTCTACGTGACGGCATCGCCGCACGAGCGAGCGACACGACGCGTTCGCGAGATCGGCGGGGACGTCGATGATGTCGCCGCATCGATCGCCGAGCGTGACCGCCGCGACATGACCCGTCTCGACGGGCCACTGCGGCCTGATGGTGGTGCCGTCGTCGTCGACACCACAGGGCTGGCCATCGACGAGGTGGTCGACACGATCGTCGAAATGCTCGAACAATGAGCGAGCGAGTCTTCGAGCGAGCGAATCAGAATTGCGGCGCACCAATGAGCGAGCGAGTCTTCGAGCGAGCGAATCAGAATTGCGGCGCTTTTAGCTCAGTGGTGCACCGCCCGTCGCCCCGGGCAACCGACCACGTACCCGTGGTGCACCAATGAGCGACGTGAAGTCGTTTCTCGCCGGCCACGGACCGTTCAGTCGGGCGTTCTATGCCGTCGTGCGGACCCTCGTCGCGGCGTTCACGCGGGCGCTGACCCGCTTGTCGATCGAGGGCCGCGAGCATCTGCCACGTAACGGCGCGTTCGTGCTCGCGCCGATCCATCGCTCGTACATCGACACACCGATCTCGTCCTGTCTGACCCGTCGCCGTTTGCGCTTCATGGGCAAGGACACGCTGTGGAAGAACGGCGTTTCCGGATGGCTGCTGTCGTCGTTGGGTGGGTTCCCCGTCACTCGCGGAACCGCCGACCGCGAGGCCCTGCGCCGCTGCGTCGCCGTGCTCGAAGCCGGTGAACCGCTCGTGCTCTTCCCCGAGGGCGAGCGCAAGTCCGGGCCGGCGGTGCAACCGCTGTTCGACGGCGCTGTCTACGTCGCCCTGCGTGCTGGAGTGCCGATCGTGCCGGTCGGGATCGGCGGTTCCGAGCGGGTGATGCCGAAAGGCGCGAGGTTCCTCCATCCGCACAAGGTCCACGTCATCGTCGGCGCCCCGATCGTGTCACCGCCGCCCGCCGAATCGGGCCGCGTTCCTCGGTCAGCGATCCGCCGCCACAGCGACGAGCTCCACGCCACCCTGCAGCAGCTGTTCGACGCCGCCCAGGACCGAGTCGGCCTGCTCGAAGTTGCGGCGACTCCGCGTCAGCTCAACGAGTGACGTCAGCTCAAGTAGTTGGTGAGGGCGGCGAGCAGATGGCCAGGATCCTCGGCGCCGCACAGCTCGCGGGCTGAGTGCATCGACAGCTGGGGCACGCCGACGTCGACGGTGGCGATCCCCAGGCGGGTCGCCGTCAGTGGACCGATCGTCGATCCACACGGGATGTCGTTGCGCGACACGAAGGTCTGCACCGGCACACCGGCCTTCTCGCAGCACGACTGGAACAGCGCCGCCGTCGCGGCGTCGGTGGCGTAGCGCTGGTTGACGTTGAGCTTGATGGCCGGTCCGCCGTTCACCAGCGGGGCATGGCCGGCGTCGTGGCGTTCGAGGTAGTTGGGATGGATGGCGTGGGCGTTGTCCGCCGACACGCAACTTGACGAGGCGATGACACGGCGAACGTCGTCGACGGCGTCGATGCCCGACCCCGCGAGAAGGCGCTCGATGGTGTCGGCGAGCAGCGGACCTGCTGCTCCGCTGGCCGATTCTGAGCCGACTTCCTCGTGGTCGAAGAGGGCGACGACGGCGATGCGCGGCCCGGGCTCGGTTGCCGTCAGGGCGGTGACCGCGGCCCAACACGACACTTGGTTGTCGAGCCGTCCGCTGGCGATCAAGGATCGGTCGGCGCCGAGCACGGCGGCCGGTTGGAGGTCGTAGAGGCACAGCTCCCAGAACGCCGGCGTCGTACCGGCGGTTTCGCCGAGCCAGCCGGCGAAACCCTCGCCGTCGGGTGACGATCCCGTCGCCCACACCGGCCGCAGCTGGGTGTGACGGTCGAGGACGAGGCCGCGCTCGTTGACCTCGCGGTCGAGGTGGATCGCCAGCTGAGGCACCCGGGCGACCGCTTCGCGGATATCGACGAGGGTGGAGGACCCGTCGGCGGCGACGACTCTGCCGGCGATGCCGAGGTCGCGGTCGAGCCAACTGTTGAGGAGGACTCCGCCGTAGATCTCCACACCGAGCAATTGCCAGTTGGCGACGGCCTGATCCGGATGGGGGTGGACGCGCAGACATGGCGAGTCGGTGTGCGCCCCGACGATCCGCAGCCCTGCCGGGCTGCCATCAGCGAGACGCCACGCAACCAGCGCACCACCGCGGCGGGTGAACCCGGCCGGCGGCAGCGGCCCCCACGATTGCGCCTCGGCCAGTTCGACGAACCCGGCCGCGCCGAGGAGGCGGGCCGCCGACGCGGCGGCGTGCCACGGTGACGGCGAGCGGTCGAGGAAGTCGAGCAACTCCTGCACGCGACCATTCAATCGAGTAGAGAATGAGTGTGCGCGAACGGCAAGGCCGCCATTGACGAGGCGGACGAAGATCGTGGCCACCGTCGGCCCGGCATCGGCCGACCCGGTTGCCCTCGAGAAGCTGCTTCGCGCCGGCGTCGATGTGTGCCGGCTCAACCTCAGCCACGGGCCGCTGGAGGAGCACCTCGGTCGGTTGGCCACGGTGCGCGACCTCAGCGCCAAGCTCGGTCGGCATGTGGCGGTGATGGCCGACCTGCCCGGTCCGAAGATTCGAGCCGGCTCGTTCCCGGAGGGTGGCGTCGACCTGCCGGCGGCCGGCGCTGTTCGGATCGTCGGCGGCACAGAGGCGAGCACGGCGGAGCAGATCACCGTGGACTACCCCGACCTCGTCACCCACGTCGACGTCGGCGAGCGTGTCGTGCTCGGCGACGGTGAGATCTCGTTGCGGGTCGTCGACAAGGCCGGCGACGCGCTGCTCGCCGAGGTCGAGTCCGGGGGGCGCACACAGGGGAGACCCGGCGTCCACCTGGCGTGCGAGCGGCTGGCGCTCTACGCGCCGACGGACGAAGACCTCATACTCGCCGAGGCGATGGCCGCCGCCGGTGCCGACTACATCGCGTTGTCGTTCGTGCGTCGAGCGAGCGACATCGAGAGGTTGCGCGCAATCGTCGGCGATCGTTCGCGGATCGTCGCCAAGATCGAGACTGCTGCCGCCCTCGACGATCTCGCCGGCATCTCGGGGGCGGCCGATGCGGTGATGGTGGCACGCGGCGACCTCGGCATCGACTGCCCGCTGGAGGACGTCCCCCACCTGCAGAAGCGGATCATCCGCCACTGTGTCGCGGAGGGCACGCCGGTCGTCACGGCGACGCAGATGCTCGAGTCGATGGTCGACGCTCCGGCTCCGACTCGGGCCGAAGTCAGCGACGTCGCCAATGCGGTGTTCGACGGCACTGACGCCGTGATGCTGTCGGCAGAGACGGCGATCGGCCACAATCCCGCGCTCGTTGTGGCGACGATGTCACGCATCGCCGCCCGCGCCGAAAGTGAGGCCAGCTACCGGCAGTGGGCCAACCGCCTGGGGCGAACGCAGCAGCGTCTGCCGGCTGATGTCCACGAGCGGATCACCCAATCGATCACCCATGCGGCGTGGCAGGCTGCCGACGACGTTGGCGCCGCGGCGATCCTGTGCTGCACCCGTTCCGGCCGGACGGCACGAGCGATGGCCCGGTTTCGCCCCCCGGCGCCACTGCTCGGGCTCTCGCCGGACCGTCGCACGCTCGACGCCTTGGCGCTGTCATGGGGCGTCGAGCCGGTGGAGATGGAGGAGTCGACCTCGACCGACGAGATGGTGTGGTTCGCCGTCGAACACGCCGTCCGCGGGGGCTTCATCGCTGTCGGCGACCCCGTTGTCGTCATCGCCGGCGCTCCGGACCGACTTAGCGGGGCGGCCGCCGACGTGATGCGCATCGTCCGCGTGTCGTGAGGATGAACATCTGGTCGCACGAGATGGGTCCGCCCGGCGCGCCCGTGGTCGCCCTCGTGCATGGGGCGATGGATCGTTCGGCAGCCATGGTCCTGCTCTCCCGGCGCCTCGACACCGACCACCGAGTGCTGCGCTACGACCGTCGTGGGTATGCCCGGTCGCGGTCCGTGGGCGGACCGTTCACGATCGACTCGCACGTCGCTGATCTTGCCAACCTGCTCGACGGCCGGAGCGCCGTCGTGTTCGGCCACAGCTACGGCGGCAACGTGGCCCTGGCGTTGGCGGAGCGTCATCCGGACTTGGTTCGGGCCGTGGCTGTGTACGAGGTTCCGCTCTCGTGGTTGCCCTGGTGGCCGGGCTCGACGGGACGCCGTGGCGCGGCCGTGCAGGGAACTCCAGAGGATGCCGCCGAGCGGTTCATGCGACGGATGGTCGGCGACGAACAGTGGGACGCCCTGTCCGAGTCGACGAGGGAGGCGCGGCGTTCCGAGGGCGTGGCATTCGTCGAGGAGATCAGCGACCTCGGTGCGGCGCCGCCGTGGCATGCCGAGCGCATCGACGTGCCGGTCGTCGCGATGTACGGATCCCTGACCCGCGAGCACCATCGCGACGGCTGCCACTACCTCGCCGAGCTGTTGTCCGACCGTGATGCGATCGTCATCGAGGGCGCCCGTCACAACGGTCCGTTCACGCATCCCGAGGCCGTCGCCGCGGTGATCCGTGACCTGGAGTCGCCTTCTTGAGCTGACGCAAAGCTCGGCCGCTCGTTTGTGTCAGCAAGAGGGCCCTCTACAGGCACATTCGCTGACGCAAACGAGCCAACCCGTCTGGTGGCCCGACGCGCTCCCCTTCCGGAGCAACACAGCCGTGGTCACGCGCACTCGAACCCGCAGCACCACCTATCGGCGCGCTTGACTCAGGAGATCGGGACCGTCGTCGTCGTTGTCTGACCGGGTCCGAGCAACGTGGCCCGACCGGGCACAGTGACCTCTTGGCCGAAGAACGTGCACGACGTATCCGGCACGGCGAGGGCGTCGACCGTGTCCTGGACTTCGTCGGCGCAGGCGGTCAGCTCCGCCCGCTGTGACCACGCCAGTCCGGCGATGGCGAGGAGGATCACGACGGTGAACACCTTCTTGACGACCTCCTTGACCACCCAGACGGTGACGAGGGCGAGCAGCACGGCCGCCGCGACCGTCCACAAGCTGGCGTTCTTGGCAGTCTCGAAGTCGAACCCGAGGACGGTGTCCACGTCGATCACGTTATGTGTGGTGGGTACCCTGAATCGCGTATGGCCGAGGAGCGCCCGATCACGATGTCGCCGGGCGGGCTGCCGTCGACGGTGCTGCCACCCGCAGATCCCGTGGCGAACGCCACCCTCACCGAGGCGGTGCGCAGCGAGCCGACCGTGAGGCGCGACGCCGTGGCCCGCGTCGTCGCCGACAATCCCCGCTTCATCGATGCCTGGGCCGCGCTCGGCGATTCCGCCACCGATCCCGTCGAGCGGTACGCCGCGTACCGCGTCGGCTATCACCGCGGCCTCGATGCGTTGCGGGCGAACGGCTGGCGGGGATCCGGCTACGTGCGCTGGGCGGAAGCGACGAACGTCGGCTTCCTGCGCTGTCTCAGCGGTTTGCAGGCGATGGCTGCGGCAATCGGCGAGACGGACGAGGCCGAGCGCTGTGCCCAGTTCCTGCAGCAGCTCGATCCGGCCGGCCCGCCGGTGTGAGTGCGCCGGCGATCGGCGGCGCCGTGTTGTGCGGCGGTGGGAGTCGTCGTTTCGGCACCGACAAGGCGCTCGTCGAGGTCGATGGTCGAGCGATGGCCGATCGGGTGGCCGCGGTGCTCGAGTCCGCAGGTTGCGCGCCGGTCGTCTTCGTCGGTGGTGAAGCCGACCGGCTCACGGCGATCACTGGTCGGGAAGTTGTCGCCGATACATGGCCCGGCGAAGGGCCACTCGGGGCCGTCGTCGATGCCCTGCGCTGGTTCGACCGGCTCGACACCTGCGGGGTTGTCGTCGCGGCATGTGATCTGCCGGATCTGACGGTGGAAGCTGTGCAATCCGTCGCCGGCGAGGAGCGCGTGATCGCCGTTGCCGTCGCCGAACGTGTGCACCCATCGTTGGCGTACTGGCCGATCTCGACGGCTGAGGATGTCGAGGCACTGTTTCGGTCTGGAGTCCGGGCGATGCACGAGGCGCTCGACACGCTCGGTGCGACGCGGGTCGCCGTCGACGCAGCGGCGCTGCACAACGTCAATCGCCCGAGCGACCTCGGCGATTATCCTGTGGCCCGTGCCGATCTCCGAGATTGAAGTCGCCGCACTCGCCGATCGTGTCGCCCAGGGCGCCCTCGTGATCGACGTGCGCGAGCCCGACGAGTACCGCGCCGGCCACGTCCCGGGAGCCCAGCTGATCCCCCTCGCCACCGTTCCCGACGAGCTCACTCGCTTCAACCCCGCCGGCCCGACCTACGTGATCTGCAAGTCGGGAGGGCGCAGCATGCGGGCCTGCGAGATCGCTGCCGACGAGGGCTACGACGTCGTCAACGTCACCGGTGGAACCGGTGCCTGGATCGACTCCGGCCGTGATGTTGCGATCGGAGACAGCCCGTAGTGGATTTCCGCTGGGTCGACGACGAAGTCGACCTTCTCGAACTCATCGACCAGCTGATCGTCGAGCCGAGGTACGCGCTCGACACCGAGTTCCACCGAGAGCGCACCTATTTCCCGAGACTGGCGTTGGTCCAGGTCGCGTGGCCTGGGGGGATCGCTCTCGTCGACCCGCTGGCCGTCAGCCCGGAGCTGTTCGCCAAGTTGTTCGAGTCCGACGCCGTCGCGGTGCTGCACGCCGCCCAGCAGGACCTCGACGTGCTCACCCACGCAGTCGGCAGCGTGCCCAGGGTCATCTACGACACCCAGGTGGCGGCCGGCTTCATCGGCTACGCCACGCCGTCGTTGGTCGAGCTCGTACGTGGTGAGCTGGGGCAGAGCCCGGCCAAGGGTGATCGGCTGACCGATTGGCTGCACCGGCCGTTGACCGCCGACCAGAAGGAGTACGCCGCCGCCGACGTGCTCCATCTCCTCGACCTCCAGGACCACATCGACGCCAAGCTGATCGAGCGCGGCCGACTCGCCTGGGCTGTCGAGGCGTTCGACGAACTGCGGACGCGGCCGACCGGCCGGGCGGCCCCGGAGAACGCCTGGGCGCGGCTCAAGGACGCCCGCACTCTGCGGCCGCGGGCGCGGGCGATCGCCCAGGCCGTGGCTGCCTGGCGAGAGCGTGAGGCCCAGGCCGTCGATATCCCCGTGCGCCAGGTGCTCCCGGACCTCGCCGTGCTCGGCATCGCCCAGCGGCAGCCGGCCACTCTGACAGAGCTCGCCCAGTGTCGCGGTGTCGACGACCGCCACCGTCGCGGTCGTGTAGCCAACGAGTTGCTGGCGGTGGTCGAAGAGGCCAGGCATGCGCCGCCGCCGCAGGTCGGCAACGGCGGCGACGATCTCGACAGAGCGTTGCGACCCGCCCTGACGTTGATTTCGGCGTGGGTCAGCCAAGTCGCCCGCAGCGAGCGGATCGATACGGCGCTGCTGGCGACGCGCAACGATCTCGTTGCCCTGCTGGCCGGTGAGCCGGACGCCAGGCTGCACTCGGGGTGGCGGGCGGAGTTGGTCGGGGACGGAATCGAACGCCTGTTGGCCGGCTCTGTGGGACTGACGTTCGACGGACGCGGCGGCCTGCGCCTCATCGAGGTGGCCGGACAACCGCCGCAATGACGCTGCCGTCAGCGACCACCCGGTAGAATGCCATCAATGTCAATTTCCTAGTTCGTTGGGAGCCCTGCGTGAAGAAGGGTCGTCATCGCCGCTTCGAAGAAGCGCGAAAGCTGAAGCAGTCAGGACCTGGGGCGTTCGACCTCGGATTCGGCGATCGTGGCCGCAGCGCCACGACGACGACGAATGACGAGGTATCCGAAGAGGACGAGTACGCGGCGATTGCCGAGCGTTACGGCGTCGAGTTCGAAGAGGACGCCGACGACGAGGAGTGACGGCGCCGGCGCAGCGACACCGGAGTCGGTAGCGCCGGGGGCCGATTTCGGTCGAGGGCGGTGACGAGTAGGTCGTAGATCGGCGCGCCGACCAATTCCACGATCTCGTCGCGCGACGACACGTACACCGGTTCGCTGCCAGTGAACGCGTCTGGGGCCTCGGTGCACCACCAATGGAACTGGGCGCCACCGTCGCCCCAGTCGCGCCGCTTCCAGTCACGCAGGCGGGAGGTGACGTGGCCGCTCTCGTCGGTGGAGTGCTCGAGGCGCAGCGGCAGCTGCCAGCACACGTTCGGTTTCCAGTCGAGGGGTCGCTCGCCGGCTTCGAGGGCGGCCACGTGCAGGGCGCATCCGGCACCCTGCGTGGAGCCGGGTCGATTGAGAAAGATGCAGGCGTCGTCGACGAGGCGGGTGACCGTCACCGGGTCGCCGTTCTCGGTCGGATCACCGGGGGCGAGAAAGCCGGCGGCGACGGCTTCGGCGTAGAACTGCATGTGCCGCGGCTCGACGCGGACGAAGTGCTTGACGACGTTGGCGACGTCGTCCTCATCGACGAAGTGGGCGCCGTAGCTACAACAGCCCTGCTCCATCTCCGTGGCGTCGGCGTCGAGCACGCCCTGGCAGCCGGCGCCGTAGATGCAGTGGTAGCTGGAGCGCAAGAACGTGGCGTCGAAGACCCACGTTCGCTCCTCCTCGGGGTCCTCGAACGACACCCACTCCCGCACCTCCACCCCATCCACACCCCGATCGTACGACCGATGGGTGTTTAGGGGACGGAACGGTCCCCTAAACACCCATCGGTTGGCGCAGAGGCGGCGACTGCGACACCCCGCTGTCACGATCATCGGCGAGACCGGCATCTCAGGGAGGTAACACCATGAGGTACACAGAGATCGACCGGCTCATCGACGGGCTCGCGACGAAACAGTTTGGCGTGTTCAGCCGGCAACAAGCCTTTGATCTGGGGGCGAGCGAACGGTTCGTGAAGCGGCGGCTGCAGGAGAAGTACTGGCTTCGGCCGGTGCCGGCGGTGTACATGCTGGCACGCAGCGCTGGAACCTGGAAGCGCCAGTGCAAGATCGGCGAGTTGTCGATCGATGGTGCCGCGGTTGCCGGCTTCTCCGCCGCCGCGCTCCATGAGCTGCCTGGATTCCGGCCGGGCACCATCGAGTTGCTGGCGCCGGTCAACTCCTACTGCACGCACCCGTTCGCCATCCTGCACCGCTACGCCGGGGCGGCGCTCACCACGGTCGAGGGGATCCGTGTGACCACGATCCCGCAGTCGCTGTTCGACGTCGCCAAACGGGTCAGCCCATGGCGGCTGGAGCGGGCGATGGACGACGCCCTGCTCGGAAAGCGAATCACGGCGGCGGATCTCGACGAACGGCTGCGGTTCTATGCCGGCAGCCGACGACCTGGGCTTTCCCGCATCCGACCGCTCGTGCTCGAGCGACTCGACGACGGCTGGACACCACCGGAGAGTGAGCTCGAGGCCCTGTTGGCGGCGGTGCTCGGTCGCATCCCCGGTGCCCCGCGGATTGTGCGACAGGCGGCGTTTCCCTGGCGGACGGCGAGGGACTCACGAGTCGACTTCCTGCTTCCAGACTTTCAGCTGATCGTCGAAGCCGACGGTCGCAGGTGGCACGCCAGGTACGCCGACTTCGATCGCGACCGTTGGCGTGACAACGAAGCGGTGGCACACGGCTATCGCGTTCTGCGGTTCACCTGGGTCCATCTCCACGATCTCGTCGACGAGCGTTCTCGACGTCACTCTCCGGACGATCCGCACGAGCCTCGCCGCCGTCTCGTGAACCGATGGGTGTCTGGGGGACCGTTCCGTCCCCAGAACACCCATCGGTCGTCGGGGGTGGGGTCCGTACACTGGGGTGGGATGGTCAGCTATCCGCGCAGTGCCGACGACGTTCGTCAGTCGTTCATCGATTTCTTCGTCGCGCGCGACCACGCGGTGGTGCCCTCGGCGAGCCTCGTGCCGCAGGACCCGACGTTGCTGTTCAACGTCGCCGGGATGGTCCCGTTCAAGCCGTACTTCCTCGGCGACGAGAAGCCGCCGTTCAAGCGGGCCGTCAGCGCCCAGAAGTGCGTGCGGGCGGGGGGCAAGCACAACGACCTCGACGAGGTCGGGCGGACGAAGCGCCACCTCGTGTTCTTCGAGATGCTCGGCAACTTCAGCTTCGGTGACTACTTCAAGGAGTTCATCATCCCGGCGAGTTGGGAGCTGGTGACCGAAGGGTGGGGGCTCGAGGCCGACCGGCTGTGGGTCACCGTGCACGAGACCGACGACGACGCCGAGCAGATCTGGCACGACGTCGTCGGCGTTCCGATGAATCGGATCCAGCGCCTCGGCGACGAGGAGAACTTCTGGCAGGCAGGTGAGACGGGCCCATGCGGACCCGACAGCGAGATCTTCATCGACCGCGGTCCTGAGTTCGGACCCGACGGTGGCCCGGCTGCCGACAAGCACGGCGATCGCTTCATGGAGTTCTGGAACCTCGTGTTCATGCAGTACGACCGCGACGATGCGGGCACGCTGACGCCACTGCCGAAGCCGTCGATCGACACGGGTGCCGGGCTCGAGCGGGTGCTCACCGTCGTGCAGGGCGTCGACTCGCTGTGGGAGACGGACCTGATGCAGCCGCTGATCGACAAGGCCACCGAGCTGACCGGGCGCACGTACACGCCGGGCGACTACGACGACCGCGACAGCTTCGCCATCCGCGTCCTCGCCGAGCACGCCCGCTCGACGGCAATGCTCGTCGCCGACGGCGTCTTCCCGAGCAACGAGAACCGCGGTTACGTCCTGCGCCGGATCATCCGCCGCGGTGTGCGCTACGCCTACCTGCTCGGCACCGAGCGGCTGGTGATGCCCGAGCTGGCCCAGGTGGCGGTCGACGTGATGGGCAATGCCTATCCCGACGTCGCCCGCCAGCGTGACTTCATCGTCGGCGTGCTCGGCAAGGAGGAGGAGAACTTCCGCCACACCCTGCGCAACGGCTTGTCGATCCTCGAGCGCGAGTTGGGTGACGGCACCTCCGACGGCGCCGTGCTGTCGGGAACGACGGTATTCGCCCTCCACGACACCTACGGGTTCCCGCTCGAGCTGACCCAGGAGATTGCGTCCGAGCGAGGCGTCGCTGTCGACCTCGCCGGGTTCGAGGCGCAGATGGCCGACCAACGCCAGCGGGCCAAGGCCGCTCGCGGCGTGCACCGCGAGCACGCCAACGTCGAGGCGTATCGACGCATCGTCGACGAGCACGGCGTCACCACATTCGTCGGCTACGTGGCCGACAACGCCGTCGCCAGGGTCCTCGACGTGCTCGTGGTGCCCGGTAGCGACGACGGCGAGCTCGTCGAGATCTTCCTCGACGAGACCCCCTTCTATGCCGAGAGCGGCGGCCAGGTGGGTGACACCGGCGCGATCTCGACAGAGACCGGCACCGCCGAGGTCGTCGACACGACGTTCGCCCTGCCCAACCTCCGCCGCCACACCGCCCGCATCGTCGCCGGGACGATCACACCGGGCCAGGCGGCGGCGGCGGCGATCGACGTCGACCGACGCGACTCGATCCGCCGCAACCACACGGCGACCCACCTCGTCCACCACGCCCTCCGTCAGGTGCTCGGCGAGCACGTCAAGCAGGCGGGCTCGCTGGTCGCGCCCGATCGCCTGCGCTTCGACTTCTCGCACTACGCGCCGCTCAGCGCCGAGGAGATCATCCGGATCGAGAACCTCGCCAACGGCGAGACGCTGGCGAACACGCCGGTTCGGGCGTTCGAGACGTCCAAGGACGAGGCCGAGGGCCTCGGGGCGATCGCCTTCTTCGGCGAGAAGTACGGCGACGTCGTCCGCGTGCTCGAAGCGGGAAGCTCGATCGAGCTGTGCGGCGGCACCCATGTCAGCGCCACCGGCGACATCGGCACGATCAAGATTGTCAGCGAGGGCTCGATCGGCTCCAACCTGCGGCGTATCGAGGCGGTCACCGGTACCGGCGCCGTGGCGCTGCTGCAGCGCGACGAGCGTGACCTCGGCGAGATCGCCAACCTCGTCGGGACCCCCGGCGACGCGGCCGGAGGAGTGCGCCGCAAACTCGACGAGCTGCGCGCCCTCAGCGACGAGAACAAGCAGTTGCGCGCCAAGCTGGCCCGAACTCGAGCGAGCGAGCTCGCCGCCGAAGCGGTCGACGGCGTCGTCATCAGTCGAATTGACGGGGTCTCGCCGAACGAGCTCCGCGAACTGGCGATCGCCGTCCGCAACGCACCCGACGTCGACGTTGTCGTCTTCGCCGGCGAGACGCCGACTGGCGGCGTAGGCCTCGCCGCGGCCGTGACACCGGGATCCCCGTTCGATGCCGCCGGCCTCATTCGCGACGCGGCCAAGGCGGTCGGCGGGGGTGGCGGCGGGAAGGGCGATGTCGCCACGGCCGGCGGTAAGGACCCCGCGGGTATCGAGGAGGCGCTGGAACTGGCGCGCGAAGCGGTGCTCCTCGCCCGTGGCGACGGCGCGCCCGGCGACACCGACCACTAGTGCGCGTCCTCGCCCTCGATCTCGGCAGCAAGCGCATCGGCATCGCCGTCAGCGACCTCACCGGCACGGTGGCATCACCGCTGGCCGTGCTGGAGCGGTCGAGGTCGAGGCGTCACGATCACGAGCACATTGCCGCCTACGTGCGCGATGAAGAGGCCGAGCTGGTCGTCGTCGGCCTGCCGATCAGCCTGTCCGGCGCCGAGGGACCCGCCGCCAAGGCTGCCCGGACGGAGGCGAAAGCCCTCGCTACGCTGGTCGACGTGCCCATCGAGACGTTCGATGAGCGACTCACCACGGTCACCGCCGAACGGGCGCTCGCCGAGGCCGGCGTGCGCGGCCCCGCCCGTCGCCGCGTGATCGACAAGGTCGCCGCAGCCGTCATCCTGCAGGCGTTCCTCGACCGTCAGCGCGGAAGCACGCCGTGAACACGCGCCACAGCGGCCGACCGGACATCGACGACATCGATGACGTCGACGTGCTCGAGACCTACGACTGGAACGAGGATCCGTGGGATGCGTCGCTGGGTGTCAGCGAGGTTGAACCATTGCGCGGCCAGACGCGGACAGCGAAGTGGGTCGGCTACGGCGCGCTCGCCCTCGTCAACCTGCTGATCATCGCCGGCGGGGTCTACGGCTGGTGGTACATCCGCCAGGCCAATGCCCCCGGTGAGGTCGGCGGTCCGGTCGAGTTCGTCATCGCCGAGGGCGAGGACCTCGATGCCCTGAGTGCGCGTCTCGAGGACGAGGGGATCGTCGGGAACGCGTCGTTCTTCGAGCGTTATGTCGGCGATCACGGCGGCCTCACCGTTACCCCGGGCTATTACCGGCTGCCGACCGGCGATTCCGTCGGCAACGTTCTCGCCCGGCTGCGCACTCCTCCCGAGGAGACGTTCCTCGAGATCACGTTCCCCGAGGGGTTCACGGCCCAACAGATGGGGGCCCGGCTCGCCGCCGAGCTGCCCCAGTTCTCCGTCGACGAGTTCGTCGCCGCCGCAACCGACCCGGCGATCCCGGCCGCGTTCCGCCCGGCGGGTACGCAGAGCCTGGAAGGCCTGATGTTCCCGGCGACGTACCGCGTGTCGAACGCCGATAGCGAGAACCAGGTGGTCACGCGGATGGCCGAGCAGATGGAGCTGGTCGGCGCCCAGGAGGACATCGCCGCCGGACCCGTCGGTGTCAGTGCCGATTACACGCCGTACGAGATCCTGACAATCGCCTCGATGATCGAGCGCGAGGCGAAGACCGACGAGGATCGACCGATGATCGCACGCGTGATCTACAACCGGCTCGGCATCAACATGCCGTTGCAGATCGACGCGACGCACATCTACAACGTGCCGCCCGAACAACTCGAGCCGGATGGGGCGATCACCCAGCTCCGTGACGTCGACACGCCGTGGAACACGTTCACGAACACCGGGCTGCCGGCCACACCGATCGCCAACCCCGGTCGGGCGTCGATCGAAGCGGCCCTTCACCCGGCGCCGAACCCGAGTCCGGGTAGCGCCGAATGCGCAGGCGTGCCCGCTCAGCAGTGCATGTGGCTGTACTACGTGCTCGCCGACGAGCAGGGCAACCACGCCTTCTCCGTGACGATCGACCAGTTCAACGCCGACGTCCAGGCTGCCGAAGACGCCGGCTTGCTGTGAAGGAGCCTGGGCGCGTCGTCCGGTGCGAGCGAGCGGCCATCCACGGCCTGCGTGGCCGCGAAACGCAAGAATGAACATCGCCGCGTTGATCGGGTCGCCCGTCGGGCACTCACTGTCGCCGGTGATCCATCAAGCGGCGTTCGATGCGGCAGGTGTCGATTGGCGGTACGTCGCCTTCGATGTTCCGGCCGGGCATGCCGGCGACGCATTGGCGGCGATGCGCACACTTGGCATCGCCGGCCTGTCGGTCACGACGCCCCACAAGGAACAGGTCGCCGACGCTGTCGACGGGTTGGCGTCTGCGGCGGCAACATTGCGCTCGGTCAACACCGTGGTGGCCGAGGCGGACGGGCGGCTGGTCGGCCACAGCACCGATGGTCAAGGCTTCATTGCCGCCCTCCACGCCGATGGCGTCGACGTCTGTGGGATGCACGTCGCCGTGATCGGTGCGGGTGGGGCCGCGCGCAGCCTCGTCGCCGCCCTCGACCACGCCGGCGCCGCGGCAATTGTCGTCGCCAACCGAACCCCCGGCAAGATTGGCGCAGTAGTCGCCCTCGCGCCACTGACGGCGCGGCCGGCCGGGGACGATGTCGCCGCCGAGTTCAACGCAGCGGAACTGATCGTCAACGCCACGTCGGTCGGCTTCGACTCCACCGACCTTCCGATCGACCCAGCCGTGCTGCACCCCGAGCACCTCGTCGCCGACCTCGTCTATCACCCGCTCGACACGGCACTGTTGCGGGCGGCGCGGAACGCCGGGGCGCGCACGTTCGTCGGGCTCGGGATGCTCGTCCACCAAGCCGCCCTGCAGCAGCAGTTGTGGCTCGGCCACCTACCCGACGTCGCCGTGATGCGCGCCGCCGCCGAGGCGGAACTAGCCCGCCGCGCTGCGTGACCCTGCCGTTAGCGTTCCGTCGGTGCTGAGGTTCCTGACTGCGGGAGAGTCCCACGGCCAGGGGCTCGTCGTGATCCTCGAAGGTTTGCCGGCTGGGTTGGCGCTCACCGTCGAAGACGTCCAAGAGGAGTTGGCGCGCCGCCGCCTCGGCTACGGCCGCGGACCTCGTCAGCGTTTCGAGGTGGACGAACTGACGCTGATCGGCGGTGTCCGCCACGGGCGCACGCTCGGGTCTCCCGTGGCCATCGAGATCGCCAACACGGAGTGGACGCGCAGCGACAAGTGGCACGCTGAGATGTCACCGGCCCCCGGAGCCACCGCGGCACCACTCACGCAGGTTCGTCCAGGGCACGCCGATCTCGCCGGGATGCAGAAGTACGGTTTCGACGACGCCCGTGATGTGCTCGAGCGGGCGAGCGCACGTGAGACGGCCGCACGCGTTGCCGCCGGAGCCGTCGCCAAGTTGCTCCTGCGCACGCTCGGGATCTCGGTCATCTCCCACGTCGTGCAACTCGGCGAAGCACGCAGCGAAGGCAATCGCCGGCCGGCACCCGACGACCTCGATGCGGTCGACGAGTCACCCGTGCGCTGCTTCGATCCCGCCGCGGCCGAGGCGATGATCGCCGAAGTCAAGGCCGCGGCCAAGGACGGCGACTCGCTCGGGGGCGTCGTCGAGGTGCTTGCCTACGGCGTACCAGTCGGGCTCGGCAGCCATGTCCACTGGGATCGCAAACTCGACGCCTTGATCGCCCACGCAGTGATGAGCATCCAGGCCGTGAAGGGTGTCGAGCTCGGCGACGGGTTCGACGTCGCCGGCAGGCGCGGCAGTGTCGCCCACGACGCCATCCGCTGGGACGCGGCGGAGAACGCCTATCGGCGTGACACCACCCTCGCCGGCGGTGTCGAGGGCGGGATGTCGACCGGCGAGCTGCTCGTCGTGCGCGTCGGCGATGAAGCCCCTTGCCACGCTGAACGTTCCGGTGCTCGAGACTGTTGACACGGCGACGAAGGAGGCCACGGTCTCGTTCAAGGAGCGCACCGACGTGACTGCCGTGCCGGCGATGGGAGTCGTTGCCGAGACGATGGTCGCCCTCGTCCTCGCCTCCGAAGCACTGCGCAAATTCGGCGGAGATTCCGTCGCCGAGCTCGTCCGCAACGCCGACGCGTTCCGCGCCACCCTGCCGTGAAGACGGTGACTGTTCCGTTGGGGGAGCGGTCGTACGACGTCGTCGTCGGCAGGGGCGTCGTTGACAAGCTGGCCGACCTGTTGCCGCCGACGGCCCGCCGGGTAGCTGTTGTCACCCAGCGCGGCATCCCGATCGCCGACCGGGTCGTGTCGGGACTCGACGGCCGCGAGGTCGTGCGCATCGACATCGGCGATGGTGAGGCGAACAAGTCGCTGACGACGGTCGAGCACGTCACCAGGGCATTCGCCGGTGCCGGACTGACGCGCGACGACGTCATCGTCGGCGTCGGTGGGGGGATGGTCACCGACGTCGCCGGATTTGCCGCATCCATTTGGCACCGCGGCATTGCCGTGGTCCACGTGGCGACGACGCTGCTCGCGATGGTCGATGCCGCCGTCGGCGGCAAGACCGGGGTCAATCTGCCCGAGGGCAAGAACCTCGTCGGGGCGTTCTGGCAACCACACGGAGTGCTCTGTGACCTCGACGCACTCGACACGTTGCCACTACGTGAACGGCGCAGTGGCGATGGCGAGATGGCCAAGTACCACTTCCTCGCCGGTGACGATCTCGACGCCATGGCGCTCGACGAACGCATCGCACGTTGTGTGGAGATCAAGGCTTCGTTCGTCGCTGGCGACGAACGCGAGGGCAGCGATCGTGCCCTGCTCAACTACGGACACACGCTCGCCCACGCATTGGAGATCGCCACCAGCCATGCACTCACCCACGGCGAGGCGGTTGGGATCGGGCTCGTCTATGCCGCCGAGTTGGCGGCGAGCCTCGGGCGCATCGATCGCAGCCGGGTCGAGGAGCATCGAGCCGTGGTCGGCGGGACGTACGGCCTGCCGACCACGATTCCGGCCGGCGTCGATCACGATCGACTGGTCGACCTCATCGGTCGCGACAAGAAGGCGCGCGACGGGTTGACCTTCGTACTCGACGGGCCGCGGGGGATCGAGGTCGTACCCGACGTCGCTCCGGCAATCGTCCGCGACGCCTTGACAGCAGTCACTTGAACCGAATCGGTACGGTGGACAGCGCGTGATCGGGGAGTTTCCTTCGTCGGACTTCGCAGGCCGGATAGCGGCGGTGCGCGCCGCCATCGACGGTCGCACCATGGTCCTGTCGCACGCCACGAACATCCGCTGGCTCACTGGGTTCGGCGGATCGCTCGCCTGGGTCGTGATCGACGGCGACCGGCTGGTCTTCGTCACCGACGGCCGGTACGCCGACCGTGCCGCCGGCGACCTTGCCGCCAACGCGCTTGCCAACGGAGGCATCGGCACCGAGCTGGAGGTGCGCACGAAGCGGCCCGAGATCGTCGACGCCGTGGTGGCAGCCGCGAGCACCGCCGGCACCGCCGTGCTCGCCGAAGCCGAGCACCTCAGCCACGCATCGTGGTCGGCGCTGCACGAGCGTGTCCCGCTGGAACCGGCTGGTGGGATCATCGAACAGCTGCGCCGCCGCAAGGACACCGGAGAGCTGGCCCGCATGACGCTCGCCGCCCAAATCGCCGATGCGACGCTCGACGCCGTGGTGCCGATGCTTGCTGAACGGCCCACCGAGGCAGATGTCCGCGACGAGCTCGAGTACCGCATGCGCAAGGCGGGTGCCGACGGCCCGAGCTACGACACGATTGTCGCCAGCGGGCCCGAGTTGGCGGCCCGACCCCATCACCAGACGTCGCGGCGCACCATCGTCGAGGGCGACACCGTGATCATCGACGTCGGAGCGCTCGTCGACGGCTACCACTCGGACATGACGAGGACGTATGTGGTCGGGGACGTCGATCGACGGCAACAGGAGGTGTACGACCTCGTCCTCGAGGCCCAGCTCGCCGGCCTCGCCGCGGTTCGTCCGGGCGTCGCCACCGCCGAGGTCGACGAAGCCTGCCGGGCCGTGTTTCGCGCCGCCGGCTACGAGGACTGGTTCATTCATGGCACCGGTCACGGGGTCGGCCTCGACATCCACGAGGAGCCGTTCGCGGCAGTCACGTCGACGGCGACACTTGTCGAAGACGACGTGGTGACGGTCGAGCCGGGCCTCTATCGTGACGGATTCGGCGGCGTCCGCATCGAGGACCTCGTCGTCGTCACAGCGACCGGCTGTGCAACGCTGACCACACTTCCGAAGGACTCGCCGTGCCCGCGATCACCACCAACGACCTGAAGAACGGCATCACGCTGAACCTCGACAACGTCTTGTTCCAGGTTGTCGAGTTTCAGCACGTCAAGCCCGGCAAAGGAGGCGCCTTCGTGCGCACGAAGTTGCGCAACGTGCGCACCGGTGCCGTGCTCGAGCGCACGTTCAACGCCGGGATCCGCGTCGAGCAGGCGATCGTCGACCGGCAGGACATGCAGTTCCTCTACCGCGACGGCGACGACTACGTGTTCATGAACACGAACACCTACGACCAACTCCACGTTCGTCCCGCGCAGCTCGGCGACGCTGCCGACTACTTGGTCGAAGGCGCCGTCGCTCAGATCGCCCAGCACGGGTCCGACATCATCGGCGTCGAGATCCCCGCTTCGGTGGAGCTGTCCGTCGCCGTCACCGAGCCAGGAGTGCAGGGCGACAGGGTGTCGGGGGGACGCAAGCCGGCCGAGCTGGAGACCGGCAAGTCGGTGCAAGTTCCGCTGTTCGTCAACGTCGGTGACAAGGTGCGCGTCGACACGAGGTCCGGCGAGTACATCACACGGGTGTGAATACATGAGCGAGCGATCCGACCGTCGCTCCGATGCGCGTGAGCGCGCCCTGTATGCCCTGTACGAAGCGTCCGTCAAGGGGATCGAACCGGGCGAGGTGCTGGCTGCTCAGGTGGTGACTCCCGACGAGCTGACCACGCTTCTCGTCACGGGCGTCGCCGAGCACCGCCAACGGCTCGATGCAGCGATCGATGCCAAGGCCGAAGGCTGGTCGTTGGAACGAATGCCGGTGCTCGATCTCAACGTCTTGCGCCTCGCCGCGTTCGAGCTCGCCGAGCGCCCCGACGTTCCGGTTGCGGTCGTCATCGACGAGGCGGTCGACCTGGCGAAGCGCTTCTCCACGGACAACAGCGGCCGGTTCGTCAACGGCGTGCTGGCCGCATTGGCACCGGAGCTCCGCCAGGGGTGACCTCGCGCTTGCGTCAGGCGGATGAGCCGCAACCGGCCGTCGGGCTGACGCACACCGTGACGACCACGGCGAATGCCCTCGGTCGCCGGGCGATCAACTTGGGGCGCCGGATCATCGGCTTCCTGCGCGCTCACGCGGGAGTCATCAGTCTCGGCTTGGTGCTCGCCGGGATCGCCGTGTGGGCGGCCACTTTCGCCACCCTCGGGGTCCGCAACCATCGCAACTTCGGCACGTGGGCCTTCGACATGGCGATCTACGATCAGTCGTTCTGGCTCGTGTCCCGGGGCGGAAGCACGTTCATGAGCGTGCGCGGCCTCGACGTGTGGGGCCATCACGTCAACCTCATCGCCTATGTGTTCGCGCCCTTCTACTGGCTCGGCGCAGGGCCGGAGTTTCTCTACGTCGTCCAGAACATCTCGATCGCCCTCGGTGCGCTGCCCGTCTACCTGATCGCCAAGAACCGGCTGGTCTCACCGTGGCTCGGCCTGGTGTTCGCCGCCGCCTACCTGCTCTACGCGCCTACGCAATGGATCTCGTGGATCAACTTCCACCCCGAGGCGCTGGTGATCACGCCGTTCCTGTTCGCCTGGTACTTCTTTCTGCGCCGCTGGCGTGGCTGGTACTGGGTCGCAGTCGCGGTGGTTCTCATCATGCGCGAGGACGCCGCTCTCGCCATCGCGATGATGGGCGTCGTTCTGCTGATCACCACCCGCGACAGCGACACGCGGAACGCCGACCGGCGGACGGCAGTCGCCACGACGCTGCTCGGAGTGTTCTGGTATCTCGTCAGCACGAAGATCGTCATCCCGCACTTCAACCAAGGGCAACCACCGTTCTTCTTGCCCTGGTTCTTCGCCCACTACGGGGGCAGCTTCGGCGGCATCGTCGAGACGATCGTGCGCCATCCGGACCGCCTCGTCAACGACGCCATCCAGCCGGATCGGATCCGCTTCTACCGCGACCTCGGGCTCCCGCTCGCCGGGCTGGCGATCCTGTCACCGCTGCACCTGCTGATGGCCGCCCCGACCTTGCTCGCGAGCATCATCGCGTCGACCCAGTTCGCGCGGCAGATCCAGTACCAGTACACGTCCGTGATGATCGCCCCGATCCTGATCGCCTCGATCGAGGGCTTCAGGCGGCTGTGGCGGTTGACGCGCTTGCGCGCTGCGATCGTGATTGCTCTGCTCGCTTGCGCCTACGTGTCCAACGTGGCGTGGTCGCCGTCGCCGATCGGCAACGCCTACGGCGTCTGGCGCCGCAACGACGCCCACGCCGAAGCGTTGCGTGCCGCCGTCGACATCGTGCCGGACGACGCCACGGTGTCGTCGTCGTTCAACATCGGGCCGCACCTGTCTCGCCGGCGCGAGTCCTACGACTGGCCAAACCCGTTTTGGCCGGCGTACTGGGGCAACGGGGCCACGGACTGCGCACAATTCCCGAGCGCTTCCGAGGTTGACTACCTCGCCCTCGACATGACGTACTTCCGCGGCGAAGGAGCGCTGTACGGCAACGAAGCCGCGTTCATCGATTCGTTGATCGCTCCCGGCGGCGAGTTCGATGTGATCTTCGAGCAGGATGACGTCATCGTCGCTCGGCGGGTGACGCCCGGCCCGGACGGTGAACCGCAGCCACCCAACTGTCCTGGAGCCAATCCGCTCGCGCCACCCGCCTGAGGGCCGTCGATCAGTCGGGCGACTTGGATTCTTCGGCAGGGGGTTCGACTCGCCGCGCCACGAAGATGCCGTCCGTGTCGGAGACGACCTCGAACTCTCCGCTGTCGACGAGGCTGTCGAGCAGTTGCTCCTCCCGCCCTTCGGGAACATGCGTGGTCCGATCGACGACGATCCAGTCGATCTCGGCGGGGACGTGGTCGTGGTCCGGATCGTCCGGCGCCACGCCGGCGACACCCCAGTTGAGAGGGAACCACGGGTTGGGGAACGTGTAGATCTGCTCGCGGTGGCTGAGGTGCGGGACGATGTTGTACGTCGCCGCTACGGCCGCGTCACCGGGGACGGAATCGACGACGTCGTCGAGGATGTCTTGGCGGGGGTTTTCCGTCAGCGGCCAATAGCCGTTGCGGTATTGCGTGCTGATCGGGGACATACCCCACGCCACTGACGTCGCCAACGCAGCGGCGGCGACGGCGCCGACGCCGAAGCGCCGAAGCGAATCACCCCGGAGCCGAGCAACCCCGTCGACGCTGGCGATCGCCACGAACGTGACGATGATCGCTGCGTAGTGGAACTGGATGCTCCAGAAGAAGTTGAGGTTGGTGAGGATGTTGGCGAAGTACTGGGGGACCGCCGGAACGAGGAGCAGCGGGGCGAGCAGCGACGTGAAGGCGAACGGGGCGAGTAGATCGCGGGCGTAGCCGAGGGCGTCGTTGTTGTCGAGGCGGTCGAGCACCATTCCGGGGTCGGTGAACGTCGTCTTGATCAGTTCGGCGGGAGAGTCGCCGAGCTCGCCGTAGAAGATCCCGGCGTGGTTGGTCCCACCGTTGAACGCCGGCATGACGATGCCGTAGGCGACGACGAACCAGATCGCTCCGACGGCGATCGTGAGCAGGCCGAGGCGCCGTTGTCGGCGGACGATCAACACAATGCCGAGCCCGATCACGGCCAGGGCGATGTCCTCCTTCCACGTCAGGGCGGCGATGAGGAAGACCCAGTACCAGCCGTGACGGCGCCGTGACGCCATCAGCCACGTCATCAACAAGAACGGGATCGCCATCGTCTCGGGGTGCCACGCCTCCCAAACCAGCCACTGCACGGTGGGGTTGAGCAGCCAGGCGATACCGAACGTGAGGGCCAGCCAGTCGTTGGACAGACGATCACGGGCGTACAGGAAGAGCGGCACCGCCGAGAGTGCAAGGGCGGCAGTCTGCAGCAGGTTGATGAGCTGCGCCCCGCCGCCCAGCCAGTACAGCGGGGCGACGGCGAAGTAGGCGAGGGTGAGGTGGTGGCCGAGCACGGGCATGCCACTGACGGTGATGAACCCGTTGCCGTGGGCGAGCAGCCAGATCGCCTGGTCGTGGTGCCCGAGATCGAAGTCGAACGTCGCATAGCGGGCGTGACGGAGCCAGATCAACCGCCCGAAAACCAGGAACCACACGAGCATGGCACCGGCAAGGGCGACGACGGCAGGCTCGGCGCGAGCGCGATCGACGACGGCGCGGACGCGTGCCGACGCACCGCCCGGCCCGGCTTCCGGGGCGGTGACTTCTTCGGTGATCTCTTGTCGGAGCGTTTCATCGCTGTCGAGTTCGTCCGGCGCGACGGTGTCGACGGCTGCGGCGTCCGATCTGGCTTCGGTCTCCGCCATGCCCAGCCGACTGTACCGGGCTAGAGTTGCGCCGAACCGACGACCGTGAAGCGGGTCCCGTGAGGCCCGTACGGGAGGAACTGATGAACGACACCGCACCAGCGGGCAAGCAGGTGCTTGGCGCTGACGATGTGCGCCGGGCGATCACTCGCATCGCCCACGAGATCGCCGAGCGCAACCATGGGCTCGACGGTGTCGTGCTCGTCGGCCTCCAACGCGGAGGCACGTGGGTCGCCGAAGCGCTCGCCGCCGAGATCGACCGTTTCGAGCACACCGTGCCGGTGGGGGCTATCGACGTGACGTTCTACCGCGACGACATCGGCATGCGCCCGGTCACCCCGGCCCGCCGCAACCAGCTGCCCGTCCCCATCGACGGTGCCACCGTCGTCCTCGTCGACGATGTGTTGTTCACGGGACGCACGGTGCGCGCCGCCCTCGACGCGCTCGCCGACTACGGACGGCCACGGGCTGTGCAACTCGCCGTGCTCGTCGACCGGGGCCACCGTGAGCTGCCGATCCGCCCCGATTTCGTCGGCAAGAACCTGCCGACCAGCCTCGACGAGACGGTCGTCGCGAGTCGAGAGGGAGTGTTGCTGAAGTGACCATCCGATGCGAGCGACGAGGCGCTAGCCGAGGAGTGGCAACAAGCGGCCTGCGTGGCCGGGGAACGCAGAGATGAAGCACTTGCGCTCGATCTCGGAGATCGGGGTCGACGCCGTCCATCGCCTTCTCGACCTCACCGAGCACATGGTCGAGGTCAACACGCGGCCCAACCCGAAGGTCCCTGCGCTGCGCGGACGCACGGTGTGCAACATGTTCTTCGAAGACTCGACGCGCACCCGACTGTCGTTCGAAACTGCGGCCAAGCGCCTCTCCGCCGACGTGATGACGTTCACCGCAGGCTCGTCGAGCGTCAACAAGGGCGAGAGCCTGCGAGACACGATCGAGACGGTGGCGGCGATGGGAGTCGACGCCTTCGTCATCCGCCACAAGTCGAGCGGCGTGCCGTGGCAGATCGAGCGGTGGACGACCGCCAGCATCGTCAACGGCGGCGACGGCTGGCATGCCCACCCGACCCAGGCCCTACTCGACGCCTACACCGTGCGCACGGCGCTGGCCAGGACGGGCGGGCTCGACGGACTGCGGGTCGCAATCGTTGGCGACATCCGCCACTCCCGCGTCGCTCGCAGCAACATCGAGATCTTTTCCATGCTCGGTGCCGACGTCACCCTCGTCGCCCCGGCCACGCTCCTCCCGCCGACGCCCATGGCCGCTGTCGTCGAGGACCTCGATGCCGTGATCGCCGACATCGACGTGCTCTATCTCCTGCGCATGCAGCGGGAGCGGATCGCCGACGCCGTCGTGCCGAGCGTCCGCGAGTACAGCGCCCGCTTCGGACTCACCGGTGAGCGCGCCGCCCGGCTGCCGAAGAGCGCCCTCGTGATGCACCCCGGGCCGATGAACCGCGGCGTCGAGATCCTCGTCGACCCCGCCGAGTTGCCAGGGGCGGTCATCACCCGCCAGGTCAGTAACGGCGTCGCCGTGCGGATGGCCGTGCTGTTCGATTTGTTGGGCATTGGCGGTGTCGAATGATCGTGATCAGCGGCGGCATCGTCGTCGATCAGGGCGGCGAGCGACACGCTGACGTGCTGATCGACGGTGAGTTGATCGCCGCCCTGGACACTGATCTTGCCGTTTCCGCTGACACGTTGACGCTGGACGCAACAGGATGTGTCATCGCCCCGGGGTTTGTGGACCTGCACGTCCACCTCCGCGAGCCCGGGGGTGAGGACGCCGAGACGATCGAGTCGGGCAGCCGCGCAGCGGCCCTTGGTGGCTACACAGCCGTCGTGGCGATGCCCAACACCGAACCTGCGGCTGATGCCCGCAGCGTCGTCGAGCTGGTCCGCGATCAGGCGGGTCGCGTTCGCCTCTGCGACGTGTACCCAGCCGGGTGCATCACCGCCGGGCGCCGTGGCGAACAGCTCGCACCCCTCGGCGAGCTCGCCGATGCCGGCGTCCGTTTGTTCACCGACGACGGCAACGGCGTGCAGAACCCGCTGCTGATGCGCCGGGCGCTGGAGTACGCCCGTGGACTCGACGTCGTGCTCGCCCAGCACTGTGAGGTCAGCGCCCTGACCACCGGGGCGGTCATGCACGAAGGGCCCTGCTGCAGCGAGCTTGGCGTACCTGGGTGGCCGGCACTCGCTGAGGAGCTGATGGTCCATCGCGACATCGAGCTGTCGCGCCTCACCGGTGCGCCGATCCATCTCCTCCATCTCTCGACGACGGGCAGCGTCGAGCTCGTGCGCCGGGCCAAGGCCACCGGTGTGAGGGTGACCGCCGAGGTCGCACCGCACCACCTGTCACTCACCGACGAACAGCTACGCGGCTTCGACCCGCTGTTCAAGGTCAACCCGCCGCTGCGCACGAAGGCGGATATCGATGCGCTCATCGAAGGCGTGGTCGACGGGACGATCGACGCCATTGCGACGGACCACGCTCCCCATCCCGCCGACGCCAAGGAGCGGCCGCTCGACGAGGCCCCGCCCGGGATGCTCGGTTTGGAAACGGCGCTCGGCGTCTGCCTGCCGATCCTTCGCGCCGCCGGGATGAGCGTCGCCGACGTCGTCGCCGCTTTCACGTGGAAGCCAGCGGCGATCGCACAGATCGAAGATCGCCACGGCGGTCCGATCGTGTCGGGTAGGCCGGCGAACCTCGTGGTGTTCGATCCCGACGAGTCGTGGGAGGTCGTTCCCGCCAAGCTGGCGAGCCGCAGCCGCAACACCCCGTACGCCGGCATCGAGCTCCGGGGACGGGTGCGCCACACCGTCCTGGCAGGGGTGCCGACCGTGATCGACGGGGTGGCGCAGCGATGAATGTTCATACACTCGACCGTATGAACATGCGGCCCGGCGTTCTCGTGCTTGCCGATGGGTCGGTCTTCGAGGGCGAGCTATTCGGCGCCGGGCTGGCGGCGTCGGCAGGAGAAGTCGTGTTCAACACCGCCCTGAGTGGCTATCAGGAGGTGCTCAGCGACCCGAGCTACGCCGGGCAGATCATCACGTTCACGAACCCGCACATCGGCAACTACGGCGTCAACGCCGCGGATTTCGAATCGCGTGGCTTGTTCTGTCGAGGTGTCGTGGTCCGCGAGCTGGCCCGCCGCCACTCCAACCGACGTGCGACCGACGACCTGGACACGATGCTGCGGGCACACGGTGTCGCCGGTATCGCCGGGATCGACACGCGGCGGCTCACCCGGCTGATCCGCGAGACCGGGGCCATCCCCGGAGCGTTCGGGCCGGCCGAGGCGCTCGACGACCTGCGCCGCGCCGCCGCCGACGAGCCGGGTACCGACGGGATCGACCTCGTCGCCACCGTCACCACGGCCGAGCCGTACACCGTCGCCGCTGCCAACGGCTCGCCACATCGCATCGTCGCCTACGACTACGGCATCAAGCGGACGATCCTGCGCCACCTCCGCAGGCTCGCGACGGTCGAGGTGGTCCCGGCAACGACCCCGGCTGACGACGTCATCGCCCGTGACCCCGATGGCATCTTCCTGTCCAACGGTCCCGGCGATCCCGCCTGTGTGGCGGGTGCCTCGGCGATCATCGGTGACCTGCTCGGCTCACAGGTTCCGGTGTTCGGGATCTGCCTCGGACATCAGTTGCTCGGCACGGCGCTCGGCGCGACGACGGTCAAGCTGCCGTTCGGCCATCACGGCGCCAACCACCCGGTGCAGGATCTGTCGACCGGGAAGATCGAGATCACCAGCCAGAACCACAACTTCGCCGTCGCTGCCGACGGTCTCTCCGGGATCGCGACGATGACGCACGTCAACCTCAACGACGGTGTCTGCGAGGGTTTGGCCGCCAACGAGGCCAACGCCTTCTCCGTGCAACACCACCCCGAGGCCGGACCGGGCCCGCATGACAGCGCCTACCTGTTCGATCGCTTCGCCGAGCGGCTCGCCGGGAGTCACCGCTGATGCCTCGTCGCGACGACTTGTCGTCGGTGCTCGTGATCGGCTCCGGACCGATCGTCATCGGGCAGGCATGCGAGTTCGACTACTCGGGGACGCAGGCCTGTCGAGTGTTGCGCGAGGAGGGCTACCGGGTGATCCTTGCCAACTCGAACCCGGCGACGATCATGACCGATCCGGACTTCGCCGATCGCACGTACGTCGAGCCGCTAACGCCACCGGTCGTCGCCGCGATCATCGAGCGGGAGCGGCCCGACGCCGTGCTGCCGACGCTGGGTGGCCAGACGGCGCTCAACGTCGCCATGGACCTGTATCGCCTCGGCGTCATCGGTGTCCCGGGGACGCCGGAGATGCTCGGCGCCGATGCCACGGCAATCGCCACCGCCGAGGATCGCGGGCAGTTCAAGGACGCGATGGTCGGCATCGGCCTCGACGTGCCGCGGTCCGGCGTCGCCCACTCGCTCGACGAAGCGATGGCGACTGTCGACGCGATCGGTCTGCCGGTCATCGTCCGTCCGGCGTACATCCTCGGCGGGCGCGGCACGGGCATCGCCACCACAGCCGAGCAGTTCCGCCAGCTTGCCGTCGCCGGTCTGGCGGCGAGCCCGATCAGCGAGATCCTCATCGAGGAGTCGATCGCCGGGTGGAAGGAGTTCGAGCTCGAGGTGATGCGCGATCGCGCCGACAACTGCGTGATCATCTGCTCGATCGAGAACGTCGACCCGATGGGCGTGCACACAGGCGACTCGATCACCGTCGCCCCGGCGCAGACGCTCAGTGACGTCGAGTACCAGGAGATGCGCAACGCAGCATTCGCCTGCATCCGCCGCGTCGGCGTGGAGACCGGTGGGTCGAACGTGCAGTTCGCGCTCGATCCCGCCACCGGCCGCCAGGTGATCATCGAGATGAACCCTCGGGTGTCGCGGTCGTCCGCCCTGGCGTCGAAGGCGACCGGGTTCCCGATCGCCAAGATCGCCACCAAGCTCGCCGTCGGCTACACGCTCGACGAGATCCCCAACGACATCACTCGGCTGACCCCGGCCTGTTTCGAGCCGTCGATCGACTATGTCGTGACGAAGGTGCCGCGCTGGGCGTTCGAGAAGCTGCCGGGCACGAGCGGGGTACTCGGCACGCAGATGCAGTCGGTTGGCGAGGTGATGGCGATTGGGCGGACGTTCCCGGAGAGCCTGCAGAAGGCCCTGCGCTCTCTGGAGCAGGGACGACTCGGTCTCAATGCCGATCCCGCCGAAGGTCAGCTCGCCGGGCAACCCACCGCCGGGCTGCTCGAAGGGATCGGCACACCGACACCGGAGCGCATTTTTCAGATCGGCGAGCTGCTCCGGCGTGGCATCACGATCGACCAGATCCACGCCGTTTGTCGCATCGATCCATGGTTCCTCGACCAGATGGCGGCGATCGTCGAGGAGCGGTCGGCGCTCGACGAGGCCGGCGGTGTTGACGCGATGGACACGAGGTCGTGGCGGCGGGCAAAGCGACTCGGGTTCAGCGACGCCCAGCTCGGCTATCTCTGGCGCATCAGCGTCGAGGCAGTGCGCTCGGCGCGCGAAACCGCCGGTGTGCTGCCGACCTACAAGACGGTCGACACGTGCGCCGCCGAGTTCGCCGCCGTCACGCCCTACCACTACTCGACGTGGGAGGACGAGGACGAGATCCGTCCTTCGGACCGGCCACGCGTCGTGATCCTCGGCTCCGGACCGAACCGCATCGGCCAGGGCATCGAATTCGACTATTGCTGCGTCCACGCCAGCTTCGCCCTGTCCGAGGCAGGGTTCGAGACGGTGATGGTGAACTGCAACCCGGAGACGGTCTCGACCGATTACGACACGTCCGACCGGCTCTACTTCGAGCCGCTCACGGGGGAGGACGTCCACAACGTGATCGCCGCCGAGACGGCCGCGGCCGGCGGCGTTCCACCCAAGGTCATCGTCGCCCTCGGCGGGCAGACCCCACTCAAGCTCGCCGCCGAGATCCCTGCGCAGCTTGTCGCCGGCACGAACGCGGAGTCGATCGACGCCGCCGAGGATCGCGAGAAGTGGAATCGCCTGTGCCATGACCTCGGCATCCCCCAGCCGCCCGGTGGCACGGCTGTCGACCTCGACCAAGCGCTCGCCGTCGCCGCCGAGATCGGATATCCCGTGCTGATGCGCCCGAGCTACGTGCTCGGGGGACGGGCGATGCGCATCGTTCACGACGAGGGACAGCTCCGCGAGGCGATGGACGAGTTGGCTGGCCACGGCAGCCTCGGGCGCGAAGGCGGCCTGTCGGCCGACCGACCGGTGCTCATCGACCGCTTCCTCGACGATGCCGTCGAAGTCGACGTCGACGCCGTGCGTGATCACACCGGTGAGGTGCTGATCGGCGGCGTGATGGAACACGTCGAGGAAGCCGGCGTGCACTCGGGTGACTCGGCTTGTGCGATCCCGCCGCCATCGCTGCTGCCCTGGGTCATCGAGGTGATCAAGGCCTACACGGCGGCGATCGCCGCCCGTCTCGACGTCCGTGGGTTGCTCAACGTGCAGTACGCCGTGCGCGGCACGACGGTGTTCGTCATCGAAGCGAACCCGCGGGCGAGCCGCACGGTTCCGTTCGTCGCCAAGGCCACTGGCGTGCCGCTGGCCAAGGTGGCCACGCGGGTGATGGTCGGCGCCACGCTCGCCGAGCTGCGCGCCGAAGGTTTGTTGCGCCCCTCGGTCCTCGACGTCGACGGGGCGACCACCACGGTGGCGGTGAAGGAAGCGGTGCTGCCGTTCTCGAGGTTCCCCGACGTCGACCCGGCGCTCGGGCCGGAGATGCGGTCGACGGGCGAAGTGATGGGCATCGACACGACGTTCGGGCGAGCGTTCCACAAGGCCGAGTTGGCGGCCGGCACGGTGCTCGAGTCCGGTGGGACGGTGTTCTTGTCCCTCGCTGATCACGACAAGCCGGCCGGCCTCGTCGTCGCCAAGCGCCTCCGCCAGCTCGGCATGGGGATCGTCGCCACGAAGGGCACGGCCGACTTCCTGGCGGGCTTCGGCGAGCCCGTCGATGCCGTCGTCGCCAAGGTCTCCGAGGTCAGCGCCGGTGGCGAGGAGAAGACCGCGGTCGACCTGCTCGGCTCCGGTGCGGTCACCCTCGTGGTCAATACGCCGCAGGGGAGTGGCGGCCGCAGCGACGGCGAGGAGATCCGCAAGGCCGCCGTGCTGCACAACGTGGCGTGCCTGACGACGATCAGCGCAGCCCTCGCCGCGGCACAAGGCCTGCTCGAGCAGCGCGGCCACCCGCTCACCGTGCGTTCACTCCAGGAACTCCATGCCCGTGGCCGCTGAACCACGTCGCGAGTTGCGAGCGACGAGGCGCCAGCCGAGGAGCGGCCAGCAGCGGCCTGCGTGGCCGGGGAACGCAAAGATCGGCTCCGTAGTGTTGAAGAACCCGGTGATGACGGCGTCGGGAACCGCCGGCTACGGCACCGAGCTGGCGGCGTCGTTCGACCTCGCCGAGCTCGGGGCGGTCGTCGTCAAGTCGCTCGCCGCCTTCGAGTGGCCGGGCAACCCGGCGCCACGCCTGTACCCGACCGCCGCGGGGATGCTCAACTCCGTCGGCCTGCAGGGCCCAGGACTTCCGCATTGGCTGGCCGCTGACCTGCCCCGCCTCCTCGATACCGGGGCGACGGTGGTTGCCAGCATCTGGGGGCGCACCGTCGAGGAGTACCGGTCCGCCGCCGAGTTGCTCGCCGCGGCCCCTGAGGGCGTCGCAGCCGTTGAGATCAACCTGTCCTGCCCGAATGTGCACGGCACGGGCATCTTCGCTCACGATCCGTCGCTCTCGGCCGAGGTCGTCAGCGCGGTCGTCGCTGCCGCCGGACGGCCGGTGTGGGCCAAGTTGAGCCCGAACACCGATCGCGTCCTCGACGTCGCCGCCTCCGTGCGAGACGCCGGCGCCGACGCGGTCACCTGCGTGAACACCCTGCTCGGCTTGGCGTACGACCCAGACACGCAAGAACCAGCCCTCGGAGGTGGGACCGGTGGGCTGTCCGGCCCGGCCATCCATCCCGTTGCCGTGCGCATCGTCCGCGACGTCGCCGCGTCGCTTCCCGGCTATCCGGTCATCGGCGTCGGTGGCATCGCCACGGAGTGGGATGCCACCGAGTTCCTTCTCGCCGGGGCGGTCGCAGTACAAGTCGGCACGGCGACGTTCCATGATCCGCGGGCACCGATCCGGATTCTCCGCGCGCTGACGCGGTGATCGCCCGTCGCCGTCTTGAACACATGTTCGTGGTCAGGCCCGCATATCCCCAGTTCACGACGACAGCGGCGCTAGCGTTCCCCGACATGGCAACACCTCCGACACTGACGCCTGAACAGCGAGCGGCCGCTCTGGAGAAGGCAAAGGAAGCCCGCGCGGCTCGCGCCGAGATCAAGGCGAGATTGAAGATGGGCTCGCTGTCGCTGAAGGCAGCGCTCGAGTCCGAAGACAACAACGTCGGCAAGCTCAAGGTGCAGTCGATGCTCGAGTCGTTGCCAGGCGTCGGCAAGGTCAAGGCCCGCAAGGTGATGGACGAGATCGGCATCGCCGACAACCGTCGCATCCAGGGCCTCGGCTCTCAGCAGCGCCAGGCACTGCTCGAAGCCCTCGGGTGAGCTCGGGCGCGTCAGCGTGTACGCCGCTCACCATCATCATTTCCGGGCCGGGAGGCGTCGGCAAGAGCACGATCGCCAACCGGCTCGTCGCCCGTGACCCGCAGCTCTGGCTTTCGCGTTCGTGGACGACGCGCGAGCGCCGGTCCGGCGAATCCGATGCCGCCTACCGATTCGTCACGCCGGACGAGTTCCGCCGGCACATCGCCACCGGCGGCTTTCTCGAATGGACCGAGTTCCTCGGCCACCTGTACGGCACGCCGCTCCCCGAGCCGACGGCGGGGAGTGACGTCGTCTTGGAGATCGAGGTCGACGGCGCCCAGCAGGTCAAGGCCCAGCGTCCGGAAGCGATCTTGATCTTCATCCTCCCACCGACACGTTCGGAACAGGAGCGTCGCCTCCGGCAGCGTGGCGATCGCGAGGACAAGGTGGCCGACCGTCTGCGCAAGGCTGAATCGGAGGAGCCGGTCGGCCTCGAGCTGGCCGACCACGTCCTCGTCAACGACAATCTCGACGACACGATCGAGGACCTGCTGCGGATCGTCGATGGGGCCCGCCAGCCCGCCCGGTAGACTTTCCCGACCGCCGTACGCCCCCGAACTCCTGGATTGGACCGACGTAAGCCCGATGGAACGCTCCCACGAAACGATGATGACCCCGCCGATCGAAGGCCTCCTCGATCGGGTCGACTCCAAGTTCGGGTTGGTGACGCTCGCGGCCCGCCGGGCCCGCAACATCAACGCCTACTTCAACCAGCTCGGTGAAGGTCTCGGCCAGATGGTCCCACCGCAGGTGTCATCGGTTTCTCGCAAGCCGCTGAGCATCGGTTTCGAGGAGATCGCTGCCGACAAGATCGTCTGGGCCGAGCCCAAGCCCGTCGAGGAGGACGAGGCGACGTCGGACGACGAGTCCTCCGACGACGAACCCGCCTGAGGCTCACCAACCGACCGAACCGCACGACAAGGAAGCATTGATGTCTCGTTGGACCTTCACCTCGGAGAGCGTGACCGAGGGTCATCCGGACAAGATGGCCGACCAGATCAGCGACAGCGTCCTTGACGCCATCCTCGCCGAGGACCCTGACGGTCGGGTGGCGTGCGAGACGTTGTTGACCACCGGGCTGTGCGTGGTTGCCGGCGAGATCACGACGTCGGCATACGTCGACATCCCCAAGCTCGCCCGCGAGACGATCAAGGGAATCGGTTACGACGACGCCCTCTACGGATTCGACGGTGGCACCTGTGGCGTCATCGTGTCGATCGACGAGCAGTCGCCGGACATCGGCCAGGGTGTCGACAAATCCGAGGAGTTGCGCGCCGGAGAGGCGGGCGAGGATCCGCTCGACGCCCAGGGCGCCGGCGACCAGGGGATGATGTTCGGGTTCGCCTGCGACGAGACGCCCGATCTGATGCCGTTGCCGATCTGGACGGCGCACCGGCTCGCCGAGCGTCTCGCCGAGGTGCGCAAGTCAGGCCAGGTGCCCTACCTGCGTCCCGACGGCAAGACCCAGGTGACGTTCGAGTACGAGGACGGCGCCCCCGTCGCCCTCAAGGCGGTGCTGATCTCGACGCAGCATCAGGACGGCGTCGATCGAGACACCGTGATCCGCCCCGACCTCATCGAGCAGGTGATTCAGCCGACAGTCCCCGAGCAGTTCGCCGACGACGCCTACGACGTGTTCGTCAACCCGACAGGAACGTTCGTGCTCGGCGGACCGCACGCCGACTGCGGCCTCACCGGGCGCAAGATCATCGTCGACACCTACGGCGGCATGGGTCGTCACGGTGGCGGTGCGTTCAGCGGGAAGGACCCGAGCAAGGTGGACCGTTCGGCCGCCTATGCCGCTCGATGGGTCGCCAAGCACGTCGTCGCCTCGGGTGCGGCATCGCGGTGCGAGGTTCAAGTCGCCTACGCCATCGGCGTCGCCCACCCGGTGAGCGTGCTCGTCGAGACGTTCGGCACGAGCACGGTCGACCCAGAGTTGATCTCAAAGAGCGTCCCGGCGGTGTTCGACCTTCGTCCCGGCGCAATCATCCGCGACCTCGAGCTCAAGCGGCCGATCTACCGCGACACCGCCGCCTATGGACACTTCGGGCGCAGCCTCCCGCAGTTCACGTGGGAGCACGCCAGCCGCCTCGCCGACTTCAAGGCCGCCGTAGGGCTCTAACCCCGCCCATTCGAGTGTTTCGGGCCGTCCGAGTGTTTCGTGACGGACAGGTCACCACCCGACACTCGGATGACACGAAATACTCGGATCTTTGGCGCTAGCACCGTGCGGGTGCTCCCGGATGTCACCGGGCTGGACAAGCAGTTCGACTACTTGCTTCCGGAGCACCTGCGTGACGCGGTAACGATCGGATCGATCGTTCGAGTTCCGTTGCACGGTCGTCGTGTCCGCGGCTGGGTGACGGCGCTAGACCCTGCCCTCGAAGTCGATCCGGCACGCTTGCAACCCATTCTCGGCGTGTCGTCGCTGGGTCCCGATCCGGCACTGATCGACCTCGCCGAGTGGGCATCGATCCGCTGGGCGGCCGGTCGGCTACGCCCGTTTCTCGTGGCGGCAAGTCCGCCGACGAATGTGACCACACTCCCGAAGTCGGCGCGCAGGCAGGTCGAGGTGCCACAGAGCTCGATCGGTCGCCGGGCCGCGGACCTGATCACCGGCGGCGGGGGGCTGTTGGCGCTTCCGCCGGCAACGTCGCCAGTTGACGCCATCGTCGCCGCCGCCAGCGTCGGGCCGGCGCTCGTCGTCATCCCGACGACTGCCCGTGCCGAGGCGATGGCCGCAGCGCTCGCTCGTCGCGGGCTGGTTGTTGCCGTGTTGCCGAGGCAATGGGCACTCGCGGCGGCCGGAGTCGATGTTGTGATCGGCGCCCGCGGGGCGGCGTGGGGGTCGTGCCCTGACTTCGGTGTCGCCGTGGTCATCGACGAGCACGACGAGACGTTGCAGGAGGAACGCAACCCGACGTGGCACGCACGCGATGTTCTCATCGAGCGTGCCGGGCGTGCCGGCGTTTCGGTGCTGCTCACCACACCCTGCCCGACCGTCGCCGGTGTCGACGCCGTTGGCGGCCAGCTGGCAGGACTGCCGGTCGACGAACGGCGAGCCGGCTGGCCGATCGTCGAGCTCATCGACCGCAGCGACGAGGAACCGTGGCGCACGTCGTTGCTGTCGTCGGCATTGATCAGGCGGCTGCGGGGCGATCAGCGCGTCGTCTGCGTGCACAACACCACGGGCCGGGCGCGGATCCTCGCCTGCCGCACGTGTCGGTCCCTGGTGCGGTGCACCCGCTGCGAGGCCGCAATCAAGCTCAACGACGACGGCCGGCTGGTCTGCCCGCGGTGCGGGGCCGATCGCCCGGCCGTGTGCCAGGTGTGCGGCGGATCGGGGTTCGCCAACCTGCGTCCCGGCGTGACCCGCCTCCGCGAGGAGCTCGAGGCCGCGGCCGGGCGGCCCGTCGTTGCAGTCACCGGGTCGGACAACTCACCCCCCGAACCGGCGGAGATCTACGTCGGCACGGAGGCAGTGCTCCATCGGGTCGACCGTGCGGACATCGTCGCCTTCCTCGACTTCGATCGAGAACTGCTCGCGCCGCGCTACCGCGCCAGCGAGCAGGCCATGGCTCTGCTCACCAAAGCGGCACGCCTCCTCGGGCCGCGAGAGCGAGGCGGACGGCTGCTGATCCAGACGTTCACTCCCCACCACGAGGTGATCCACGCGGCGCTGCTCGCCGATCCCGCCCGGCTGCTTGACGGCGAACGTCAGCGCCGTGAACTGCTCGGCCTGCCTCCGTCACGGGCGCTGGCCCGCGTCAGCGGGCCCGGCAGCGACGAGGTCGCCGACCAGTTGCGCACGGGCGAGACCTCCGTCGGCGGTGGATCCGGTGACTACCTCGTCGCCGCTCCGACGTGGCACGAGCTGGGCACGGCGTTGATCGCCGTCGGGCGACCGAAGGGGTCGCGGGTCAGGGTCGCGGTGGATCCACCGCGGGTCTGACGTCGATCAGCCGGTATCCCTTCGAGGAGGCGAGCCGCTCGGTCCGCCAGCCCTGCTCGACGAGCCAGCGCTGAAGCGAGTCGGCACCGAGGTGCCGCTGTACGACGAGGACGGCGGCGCCGGTCGTCGTGAGGCGGCCGAGCCACATCTCGAGCAAGGCGTGCAGCTCGGCCTTGCCGATTCGAATCGGCGGGTTGGACCAGATCAGATCGAAGCGCTGGTCCGTTTCGACCTCGTCCGGTGCCATTACTTCGACATTGTCGAGGCCGTTGCGGGCAGCGTTGGCGGCGCACAGCCGTCGGGCACGCTCGTTGACATCCACCGCGATGACTCTCGCGGCCGGTGCCCGCCGAGCCAGCGTCAGGGCGATCGGCCCGGCGCCGCACCCGAGGTCGAGAAACGTGCCAGTCAGCGGCGGCAATTGCGCCCGCCGGAGGAGCAACTCGGTGCCGGCGTCGAGCCTTCCGTGACTGAACACGCCGCGGTCGGTGTGCAGTACAAGCGGTGGGTCCACGGTGTCGACGACGATCTCCCGCTGGGCCGAGGCAGCCTGCTGCTGCTCCGAGAAGTAGTGCGACACGCTGGATAGCCTGACACTCATGAGCGCGCCCATTCGTGTGTTCGGTGACCCGGTGCTCAAGACCAAAGCCGCTCCGGTCTCCGACATCGACGGCAAGGCAGTTCGTTTAGTCGACGACATGTTCGACTCGCTGTACGACTGTGGAAACGGGTTGGCCCTGGCGGCGCCGCAGATCGGCGTGCAGAAGCAGGTCGTCGTGTGGGACCTCGGCGAGGACCCGCAGGTGATCTTCAACCCGGAGATCGTCGACTCCGACGGCGAGTGGGTCTACGAGGAGGGCTGCCTGTCGATCCCTGGCCTGTACGTCGAGTTGGCCCGTCCGAAGACGGTGCTCGTGCGAGGCATCGACCTCGACGGAAACCCGATCGAACGGGAGGCCGACGAGCTCGAGGCACGGATGTTCCAGCACGAGCTCGATCACCTCAACGGCGTGCTGATGTTCGACCGGATGACACCCGACCAACGTCGTGACGCGATGGCCGAGTATCGCCGCATCGCCGAACAGAGCGCCCAGCCCTCGCCCAACGGCGAGCGTCGCCGCCTCCGGCTGCGCTGACTCCTGACGTGACCGCAGGGCATCGCCCCAAGCGGCTCGTGTTCCTCGGCACTCCGGAGATCGCCGTACCTCCGCTTCGTGCGCTGCACGGGGCCGGTCACGACATCGCCCTCGTCGTCAGCAATCCCGATCGCCGCCGCGGCCGCGGCGGATCGGTGTCACCGAGCCCGGTGAAGGAGACGGCGCTGGAGCTCGGACTGCCGGTGACCGACCGTATCGATGACGTCATCGACACGAGGGCCGAGCTCGGGGTCGTCGTCGCCTACGGACGGCTGATCCGCCCGCACGTCCTCGCCGCCCTCCCGATGGTCAACATGCACTTCAGCCTGTTGCCGCGTTGGCGTGGCGCCGCCCCGGTCGAGCGGGCGATCCTCGCCGGCGACTCGATGACGGGCGTGTGCATCATGGACGTCGCCGACGAGCTGGACGCCGGCGACATCTACGCCGTCGAAAATGTCCCGATCGGTGACATGACCACGGCCGACCAGTTGCGCGGCCGGCTCGTCGACGTCGGCGCCCGGCTGCTTCTCGAGGTCGTTGCTGACGAGCTTCCCAAGCCGGTCCCGCAATCTGGTGAGGTGACGTATGCCGAGAAGCTGCGCCCCGAGGAATGGAGGCTCGACTGGTCGTCGCCCGCAGTCGTGCTCCACCGCTGGGTTCGCGCCGGACACTCGTGGACCACGTTCCGCGGCAAGCGCCTCCGTGTCCTCACCGCACATCTGCGTCAGCCCGATGACTCACAATCGGCCGGTCCGCTGACACAAACCGCCGGGGAGCTCGTCGACGGCACCGGTGGACTGGTCACCACCGGCTCGGGATGGCTCGAGCTCGTTGAGATCCAACCCGAGGGCAAGGGCTCGATGACGTGGCGCGAGTTCGCCAACGGCGCCCGTCCCGAGTCCGGCGAGCGGCTCGGATAGCGTCGCCGTTCGTGGCCGAGTCCGTCCCGCTGCGTGCCAAGGTGCTCACGATCAGTGATGGCGTCGTGGCGGGAACCCGTGACGACGCCAGCGGGCTGGCACTTGCCGAGCAGCTCACATCGGCCGGCTTCGAGGTCGCCGCGCGTGAGGTGACTGCGGACGGCGCCGACGAGGTCGCTGCCACGCTTACCCGGATGAGCGACGGGTTCGCTGGTCTGATCGTCACCACCGGCGGGACCGGATTCGCCCCGCGCGATCAGACGCCGGAAGGCACCCGCAGGGTCATTGACCGCGATGCCCCCGGGCTCGCCGAGGCGATGCGACTTGTCAGCCCCCACGGCCGGCTGTCGCGTGGCGTGGCAGGCGTGCGCGGGACCACCATCATCTGCAATACGCCGGGATCGCCGAAAGGTTGCGTTGAGCAACTCGGAGCGATCCTCGACGTGCTGCCGCACGCGTTGCGGCTCTTACACGGCACCCCGACGGAGCACTGACCCGTTAGCGTCACGCAGCGATGTTGCGGATCGTGTTGCCCAAGGGGTCGCTGGAGCGGGCGACGATGGAGCTGTTCGAGGCCGCCGACCTTGGCGTCACGCGGTCGTCCGACGTCGCCTATCGCGCCTCGATCGACGACCCGCGCATCGAGGAGGTACGGATCCTGCGCCCTCAGGAGATCCCTGTCTACGTCGCCGAAGGGCTGTTCGACATCGGGATCACCGGTCGTGATTGGGTCGCCGAGACCGGTAGCGACGTCGTCACGCTCGGCGAGTTGCGCTATTCGAAGGCGACGTCCGAGCCGATCAAGCTCGTGCTCGCTGTCGCCGACGACTCCGCGATCGCGTCGGTCAAGGAGCTGCCGAACGGCGTGCGTGTCTCCACCGAGTACCCGGAGTTGACGCGGCGCTACTTCGCCGACCAGGGCATCGACGCCGACGTCCGCCTCAGCTACGGGGCGAGCGAGGCGAAGGTTCCCGACATCGCCGACTGCGTGGTCGAGATCACCGAGACCGGCCGGGCGCTGCGTGCCGCCGGCCTGCGCATCGTCGACACGATCCTCGTCAGCCACACCGAGGTCATCGCCAACCCTCGTTCCCACGCCGACCCGGACAAGCGGCACGCCATGGGCCAGCTGATGACGCTGCTCAACGGCGCCCTCGACGCCCGCGACAAGGTGCTGCTCAAGCTCAACGTCGCCGCCGATCGCTTCGATGCTGTGCTGGCGGTGCTCCCGTCGGCGAAGTCGCCGACGGTTTCCGAGCTTGCCGGCGGGGCCGGGCTGGCGATCGAGAGCGTTGTCGACAAGCGCACGATCAACCTGCTCATCCCCGCCCTGCGCGACGCCGGGGCGACCGACCTGCTGGAGATCCCGATCTCCAAGATCGTGGGGTAGGGGATTGATTGTGAACCAACGGGGTGCAACCTCTCGCCTGTGTAGCCGGAAGGCGACCAGATCCGGTTCTTTTCGTGCGCACAAGCAACACGCGCCCGCGAACTGTGAGCTGTCGAGGCCGATATCGGCGCCCAGCGCTCACAGTTCGACTGCGGACGACACGCGTGGCGAACGTCGCTGGACACGGCGGTCGCTGAGATGAACGGAGTGGTCACCGAGTTCGACGAGCACGCCGGCCTGGGTGTGATCACCGACGGTGCTGGAATCGAGTACCCGTTCCACTGTGCCGAGATCGCCGATGGCACGCGCACGATCGAGATCGGAACGAACGTCGAGTTCGATCGATTGCCGAAGTTGGGCCGCGCCGAGGCCGGCCGGATCGCTCCGCTAGGAGGCGGGTGACTGGTCTGGCCGACGAGATCACTGCCGTCGTCGCCTCGCTCGCCCCCGGTGAAGTGGTCAGCTACGGCGACGTCGCCCACGACGCCGGTCGCCCTGGCGCGGCGCGGGCGGTTGGGGCCCTGCTCGCCAGCACGGACGTCGAGTTGCCGTGGTGGCGCGTCGTGCGCGCCGACGGGCGGATCGTCACCCACAAGGCGGGCCGCCAGGCAGAGCTATTGCGAGCCGAGGGTGTCGTCGTGCGCCGCGGGCGCGTCGTCGCTGCTCGGATCGGTCGTTTCGCCGGACGCGTCGGTCGCCGCTGACTTCACCGCCACGAAGGCCATGCGAATGTTGGCAAGGGCGTCACGCAGCGTCGGCGAGTCCTCACCGAGCCGGTCGCCGAGCCCTTCGACGAGGCTGCCAACGGCGTCGATCGCCAGCGACGCCGCCGGCAGATTCGGTGGTGTCGCCGACAGGTGAATCGCGGCCAGCTCGTAGAGACCCATGACGTGATTGGTGACGACGAGCTCCGCCGGCGCTTCGGAGAGCCGCCGGCGGGCGTCCTCGATCGCTTGCTCGGCGTCGCCGAGCACCGTCTCGGCGGCTTCGGATTCCGGGGCCTCCTCGGCCTCCTCGGCCTCCTGGGGCGTGGATTCCTCCGACACCTGAGCTACCCTAGTGTGGCCATATCGAAGCGAAGTGGGGGCGACCCCCACCCGGCCACCACGACGTGTGCGTGCGCCCGGGTCCTACGGCACGGCTGGGCGGTGTGCTCAGATCAGCTCCGCGGGCTTCGCGTCGAGCTGATACACAGCAACCGACCACAAGCAACCGACACAAGGAGCGATCAGCCATTGCACAGGGGTGAGCAGCCATAGCCGCGCCACAACGCGCAGAGCACCGGATCAATGACCGCATCCGTGCCCGTGAGGTCCGCCTCATCGGTCCGGACGGCGACCAACTCGGGATCAAGACCGTTCCCGACGCGTTACGCATGGCCAAAGAACTCGATCTCGACCTTGTCGAGGTCGCGCCGATGGCCAATCCACCGGTGTGCCGGATCATGGACTACGGGAAGTTCCGCTACGAGGAAGCCCAGAAGGCCAAGGAATCTCGCAGGAAGTCGGCGAACGTCTCCATCAAGGAGGTCAAGTTCAAGCCGAAGATCGGGCGTGGCGACTTCGACACGAAGGTGCGCAAGATCGACCAGTTCCTCAACGAAGGCCACAAGGTCAAGGTGACGATGCAATTCCGGGGCCGCGAGATGGCCCACCCGGAGCTCGGCTCGAAGATCCTCGACGACGTGTTGACCGTCGTTGGTGATCACGTGAAGGTCGAGACGCAAGCCCGACTCGAGGGTCGGAACATGTCGATGGTGCTCGCTCCCGACCGCAAGCCACTGCCCAAGGGTGACGACGAGCCGACGAGTGCAGCAACTGATGTCAGCGCCGACGGCGACCAGCCGGCTGCAATCGTCGCTGCCGAACCAGTTTCCCAGCCGGCAACCACGCAATCCGCCTGATCGACACCACGTCCACATCCCCCACCGGAGCCCACGACATGCCAAAGATGAAGACCTCGAAGACCGCTGCCAAGCGGTTCAAGACCACGGGCAGTGGACGGTTGCGCCGCGCCCAGCAGATGAACCAGCACAAGTTCTACGAGAAGTCCGGTCCCCGTAAGCGGCGCGTCAAGTCCGATGCCGACGTCCACTCGGCCGACCTGCCCAAGATCAAGCGTCTCCTCGGCGAACGCTGACCCGACCCACCCCACGCAGCAAGGAGAAGAGCTGACATGGCACGCGTGAAGCGCGGCGTCACCGCCAAGAACCGGCACAAGAAGGTTCTCGAACGGGCCAAGGGCTACTACGGCAACAAGAGTCGGTCGTTCCGGGCCGCCAACGAACAGGTCATGCGCAGCGGCCAGTACACGTTCCGCGACCGGCGGGCGCGCAAGGGCGAGTTCCGACGGCTGTGGATTCAGCGAATCAATGCCGGGTGCCGTGAGCACGATCTGTCCTACAGCCGCTTCATCGCCGGGCTGACGTCGGCGGGTGTCGCCGTCGACCGGCGCATCCTTGCCGACCTGGCAGTCTCCGACCCGGTGGCGTTCGGCCGCCTGGTCGAGACCGCGAAGGCGGCACTCTGACTCACCAGCCCGAACTGGGCTTCACCAATCCCAAGGTTCAACGACTACGGCGCCTGATCGGGCGCCGTAGTTCGCGTCTGGAGGAGGGTGCGTTTGTCGTCGAAGGGGCCAGGCTGGCCACCGAAGCGGTCCGTGCCGGTTGGCGGATCGAGGCCCAGTTCGTCGCACCCGGTGAGCAACCGATCGACACCCCAAGTGAGCTGTACGCGCTGGCCCCGGGCGTTGCCGAGCGCGTGTCCGATCTGGAGACACCGCCGGGTCTGTTCGCCGTGGTGACAGGGCAGCCGCCCGACCCGGGCGTGCTCGCGACGGCGGCCTTCGTGGTGGTCGCCGATCGGGTCGGCGAGCCGGGGAACCTGGGGACGATCGTGCGCTCGGCGGAAGCCGCCGGTGCCGACGCCGTCGTCGTCACTCCGGGGACGGTCGACGAGACCAACCCGAAAGTCGTGCGCGCGTCGGCTGGCGCCCTCTTCCACCTTCCAGTCGTGGCGGCGACGCTCGCCGAGGTTGCCTCCGCGGGGCTGCGCCTGATCGGCTCGTCGTCTCATCGTGGCTCGGCCCACACCGCCACCGACTGGAGTGGGAGGATCGCCATCGTCGCCGGCAACGAATCCGCTGGCCTCGAAGCCGATTCGGCAATCGATCAGTGGGTGCGCATCGAGCACAGCGGGCGGGCGGAAAGCCTCAACGTGGCGATGGCGACGACGGTTCTGTGCTTCGAGGCGCTGCGCCAGCGCGCCGGCGGGTCACAGATGTCGCGGTGAACGAGGGGCGCCGAGTCCGCACCCTCCCGATGGAGTGGCTCAGCCTGGCCGCAGCGCTCACGCCCGTTGTCGTCGCCGTCGTCCGGGCGGTCATCAACGATTGGATACCTGTCGGTGACGCGACCTACTTCACCGTCCGATCAGCGGACGTCCTGACGGAGCACCACCCGCTGGTCGGCGCCTGGTCGTCGGGCTCCTCGGTCGTCGGTGTTCCGGTGAACAACCTGGGACCGCTGCAACTCGACGTCCTCGCCCCGTTCACCAAGCTGACGCCCTACGTCGGCACCGCGGTCGGCTCCGCCGTGATCAGCGCGGCGAGCATCGTGATCGTGTGGACCGTTGCCCGGCGGATGTTCCGCCCGGCGGTCGTCGTCGGCGTGATGGCAGGCACGACCCTGTTCGTCGCCTCGCTCGGACTGTCGTGGCTCATCGACGCGCGACAGCAGCAGGCGATGGTGCTACCGCTGTACGCCTTGCTGTGGCTGAGCGCAGCGATGTGGGTCGGCGTGCGCATCGCCGTTCCGATCGCCGTGGTCGTTGCCAGCCTCGTCGTGCAGACCCACTTCACCTACGGCTACCCGGCCACCCTCGTGTTCGTCGCCGGGCTGGCGGGCTTCATCGCGGTCACCTGGCGCAACCGCGACGGATGGACATCAGTCGCGGTCTGGTCCCTCGCCCTCGGTGCCTTGTGCTGGCTGCAGCCGCTCGTCGACCAGTTCGTCGGGACGGGCAACCTCGGCACCGTGCTCGGCCCCGCCCGCGACCGCCCCGGCGCCGGACTCGAGGTCGGGGTGCAGATCATGGCCGGCGCCGCGCTGGTTCCACCGTTCTGGTCTCCCGCGTCGATGCGCACGTTCCTGCTTCCGTTCGACGGGATCAGCTTGCTCGGCGCCGTGGTGGCCGTCCTTGTCTGGCTGCTCGTCGCCGCGACCGTGATCGTGCTCGGGTTCCGGGCCAGAGCATCGATGGTCTCGGCGATGGGCATCGCCAGTGCCGTCGCCATCGTTGCCGGGCTGGTGGCCGCAGCGCGGATCCCCGTGTCGTCCTTCGGTCTGGTGCCGCAGAACTACTACTGGGCGTGGTCGCTCGCCGCGTTCGTCAGCATGGCCCTCTGCGCCGGGGTGTGCTCGTTGCCCGCCGTCGCCTCGGCGTTGCGTCGTGGGGCCTCGACCCAGAGACGGGCTGTGCTCGGGGTGTTCCTACTCGCCGCCGTCGGATTTGCCGTGTGGCCGCGGTACCCGGTGGCATCGGTCGCCATCGACGAGGTCGAGGCTCGACGTATCGGCGAGCCACTGCGCGCCCAGCTCGCTTCCGCCATCGCCTCGGGCGTTGTCGACGATCACGTCGAGGTCGATCTCTCGCGGGCGTTCTTCGCCAACGACTATCCGTACGTGATGCTCGCCGAACTGCAGCGGGCCGGGATCGAGTTCCACTTCGTTCCGGAGAGCCGCAACCTGAACCGCTTCGGCGAGTCCCGCTGCGCCGAGGCCGGACGCCATGACCGTGTGCTGCTCATCTCCGGGCCGGAGCCTCGGCTGGCACCCGGTTCGACAGTCATCGCCGAAGTCGCCGGGATCAGCGACGCCGAACTGGACGAGTACGCCGACCTTCAAGAACGGTTTGGCGACCTCCTGCGCGAGGGCGCCATCGACGTCGACGGTGCCGCTCTCGACGCCCTCGGCGAGGAGTCGACGAAGGAGTTGCGGACGGTCCTGACGACCCCGGATCTGCCGGCGGCGGGGCTCGCCCGCCACCTCGACGGCTGGCGGCGATCGGGTCTCGTGACGATTCCGCAGGATCAACGCGATGCGTTCGATCGCTGGTTCGAGCTCGAACAGCGGTCGTCGGCGGACTACCAGACGATCGTCATCGAGCAACCGAGTACCCCTGACGAGCAGCGGTGCTGATATCGTCGGCGTTCGTATGTGGCACGCCAGTCGGCGATTTCCCCGCCCCGGGTGACTCCGGGGACGGTGATCACGTACTCACGCGCGCCGCTCTGCGAGCTCATCCGGGGACCCCGTTTCTGACGACCGCCCGACCCCGAAAGAGAGACTCGTGATCGACGACATCCGCGCCGCCCGGGAAGCGGCGCTCGAGAAGATCGCCGCGGCTGGAGCACTCGACGACATCATCCGCCTCGACCAGGATCTGCTCGGCAAACGCGGCACGCTGGCGACGCTGAAGACCGCGCTCGGTGCCGTGCCCGACGCCGACGAGCGCAAGGCCGCCGGCCGTGCGCTCAACGAGACGACTGAGGCGGTGACCGCGGCGCTCGCAGCGCGTCGCCAGACGCTCCACGCCGAGGCGCTCGACGCCCGCATCGCCGCCGAGCGACTCGACCTCACCGAGTTCCTGCCGGCGCCCCGGCGCGGCCACAAGCACCCGGTGACGCAGGCCTGGGAGCGGCTCGAGGACGTGTTCGTCGGGCTCGGCTTCACCGTCGCCGAAGGCCCCGAGGTGGAGACCGACTGGTTCAACTTCGAGGCGTTGAACATGCCGGCGAGCCACCCGGCGCGCACCGAGTGGGACACGATGTTCGTCGACCACGCCGGCGCACCGAGCGGCACCACGGTGCTGCGCACGCACACGTCGCCGGTGCAGATCCGGGCGATGCTCGCGACTTCTCCGCCCGTGTACCTCATCGCTCCCGGCCGCGTCTTCCGCCGCGACACCCCGGACGCGACACACATGCCGGTGTTCCACCAGATCGAGGGGCTCGTCGTCGACCGCGACATCAACCTCGGCCATCTGGCCGGGACGATGGAGGCGTTCACCAAGGCGTACTTCGGTGAGGGCTTCACGAGCCGCCTGCGACCGAGCTACTTCCCGTTCACCGAGCCGTCCGGAGAGTTCGACATCCGCCAGCCCGACGGTCGCTGGTTGGAGCTCGGCGGGTGCGGAATGGTCCACCCGGCGGTGCTCACCGCGTGCGGCGTCGATCCCGAGGAATGGAGCGGTTTCGCCTTCGGGTTCGGCATCGACCGGATGGCCAAGGAGCGCCACGGCGTGGAGGACCTCCGCGAGATGTACACCGGCGACATTCGCTTCGCGGAGCAGTTCTGATGTTGTTGTCCCTGAACTGGCTGCGCGAGTACGCCCCGATTGCGAATGACGTCGACCTTCTGGTCGCGACCCTCAACGGGTTGGGCATCGAAGTCTCCGCCACACATCTCGTCGGTGGTGTGCCCGGCGTCGTTACCGCCCGAGTGGTTCGCATCGATCGGCACCCCGACGCCGCCAAGGTGATCCGCGTCTGGGTCGACCGCGGAGACGGTGTCGAGCACCACGTGTGGTGCGGCGCATCGAACTTCGCGCCGGGGGATGTCGTGCCGCTGGCGACGGTCGGCACGACGATGCCCGACGGTCGCACGATCGGATCGCGGGGATCCTCGGCATCCCGTCGGACGGAATGCTCTGCTCGGCCCACGAGCTCGGCCTCGGCAGCGACCACAGCGGCATCCTCGTCCTCGCCCCGGACGTCCCACTGGGCGTGCCCTACGGCGACGTCACCGGGCTCGTCGACGACGTCGTGATCGACGTCGACGTCACGCGCAACCGTCCTGACGCGTTCGGCCACGTCGGCGTCGCCCGCGACCTCGCCGCCAAGCTCGGCCTGCCGTTCACGCCGCCACGGCCGGCGACTCCCGCCGCCGGCGATCCGGCGACGGCGACCGTCGAGATCGTCGCCGGACAGCGCTGCGGCCGGTTCACCCTGACGATCCTGTCGGGCATCGAGGTCGGTCCCAGCGCGCCGTGGATGGCGGCGCGGTTGCTCGCCGTCGGCCAGCGCCCGATCAACAACGTCGTCGACGTGTCCAACTACGTGATGCTCGAACTGAACCAGCCGAACCACGCCTACGACCTGGCCACCCTCGGTGGCGGTGGGATCCGGGTGCGACTTGCCGCCGATGGCGAGCAGCTCACCACCCTCGACGGGATGACGCGCGCGCTGACGGCCGACGAGCTGCTGATCTGCGACGCCCACGACGCACCGATCGGATTGGCCGGGATCATGGGCGGCGAGCACACCGAGATCGGCGACGCGACGACCACCGTGGCCCTCGAGTTCGCCTGGTTCGAGCCGATCGGCATCGCCGCCAGCGTCACCCGGACCGGCTTGCGCAGCGACGCATCGGCGCGGTGGGAGCGAGGCGTGGACGCCTACGGCATCGACACGGCGATCGCCCGGTTCGTCGAGCTGCTCGGCGAGACGTGTCCCGACCTCGTCGTCCACGCCGGTGCCGTCGACGCCCGCGCCGAGTCGCTGCCCGCTGAATCGCGGCAGTACGTCCCTGCGGGTCAGCCAGGCCGAGCGGATCATCGGCGTCGAGTTGACGCGCGACGACGTCGCCAAGCTGCTCGATCCGATCGGGTTCACCGTCGCCGGGGACGATCCCGAGGCGCTGACCGTCGACTTGCCGAGCTGGCGGCCGGATGCGACCGCCGAGATCGACGTCATCGAGGAGGTCGCCCGTCACTACGGCTACGAGAACGTGCCCAAGCGGGTGCCGCTGTCGCCGCTGCACGGTCACCTCAGCCCGCCCAGCAGCGTCGTCGCCTGGTTCGCGAGGTGCTGCTCGGGCTCGGCATCTCCGAGGTGATGCCGTCGCCGTTCCTGTCCGACGACGACCTCCACCGCGCCGGCCTCGACGGCGAGGTGCTGCGCATCACCAACCCGCTCGTCGCCGACGAGGACGTGTTGCGTCCGTCGCTGCGCCCGGGATTGCTGCGCGCCGTGGCTTTCAACGAGTCCCACCGCCACCCGGACGTGGCGCTCTTCGAGATCGGTCACGTCTACCCGCCGGGACCCGGCGAGCTCCCCGACGAGCGCGAGATGCTCGGCGTGGTCCTCGCCGGCGCGGAAGCGCCGGCGGCGCTCGCCGTGTGGCGTGAGCTCGCCGCCGCCCTCGGGACGGGGGCACGGATCGACCAGCAGCGCGTTCCGGCGGGGCTCCATCCGACTCGTTCGGCCGCGCTGGTCGCCGGTCGGGACACGATCGGAAGCGTCGGCGAGGTCGCCCCGGCCGTTCTCGAGGCCTACGAGATCAGCGGGCGTGTCGCGATCCTCGAGCTCGATCTGTCGGTCGTCCTCGCCGGCGAGCCGAAGCCGGCGCGGTGGAAGGCGACGAGCCGGCACCCATCGAGCGACCTCGACATGGCGTTCGTGCTCGACGAGACGATTCCGGCCGAGAAGCTCGAGAAGGCGATCCGTCAGGGAGCCGGCAACCTGCTCGTCGGCCTCGAGCTGTTCGACGTGTACCGCGGCCCGGGCGTCACCGACGGGTCGCGAAGCCTCGCCTATCGCCTGCGCCTGCAGGCTGCCGACCGCACGCTGACCGACGCCGACACCGCCGCCGTCGTCGCCCAGGTCCGCACCGCCGCCGAAAAGCTCGGCGCCACCCTCCGCGCCTAACCCCCGCTAGTTCCAGGCGAGGTCGTCGGGGGCTTCGGCGAGCCAGCCGAGGCGGCCGGGTTGGCGGCGCAACACGCTGCGCCACAGCTCGTCGGGATCGTTCGTGAAGACGTCGGCGGACTCGGAGTCGACGACGATCCACGACCCGGACTCGATCTCCGCCTCGAGCTGGCCGGGCTCCCAGCCGGCGTAGCCGCGGAAGACCCGCAAGGCGTTGATCCGACCGATCACGAGCGCCGGGTCGGCGGCGAGGTCGGCCGAGGCGATGTCACCGGTGAGCGGAGCGAGGTAGTTGGTGTCGTCGTCATCGGCCTGTCCGGCGGTGACGCGGTGTTCGAGGCGGGCGAGGGCGATCAGCGCGTCCGGCTCGACCGGCCCGCCGGAGAACACCCGCGACGGAGCCGACTGCGCCGACACCCAACCTTCCAAGGGATCGACGAGCTCCTCACCGCTCGGCCGGTTGAGCACGAGCCCGAGGGCACCCTCGTCATGGTGCTCGACCATGTACACGACCGAGCGATCGAAGTTCGGGTCATCGAGCAACGGCGTGGCGACGAGCAATCGTCCCCGCGTCGGAGCCGGTCCCGGTAGCACGCCGCCAAGTGTACGCGGGCGGCCCGATCGGCTCGCCGCGGCTCGTCGAACCGAGGTTTGGATGAACATGCATTGCGTCTGTATGATCATGCGTCATGGTTCGGGTCGGCGTCATCGGCGCATCCGGGTACACCGGCGTCGAGTTGCTCCGGCTGATCGCCTCCCATCCCGACCTCGAGTTGGCGGTCGCGACCGCGGACTCCAACGTCGGCGTGCCGGCGTCGCAACTCGCTCCCTCGCTGGCGGTGGCGTATCCGCACCTCGAGTTCGGCGCCTTCGATGTCGACGAGATCCGCGCCGCCGGGCTCGACGCCGTGTTCCTCGGACTTCCCCACGAAGCCGCCCTCGCAGTCGTGCCGCAACTGACCGAGCACGTCGGCTGCATCATCGACCTCTCGGCGGCGTTCCGGCTCCGAGATCCCGTCCCACTACCCGCGCTGGTATGGGTTCGAGCACGATCAGCCAGAGCTCCTGCGTCAAGCGGTCTACGGGCTCCCCGAGCGCACGAGGGCGGTGCTTCCCGGCGCCCGGCTCGTGGCCACGCCGGGGTGCTACGTCACGGCGGCGACGCTCGCCCTCGCCCCGCTCCTCGACGCCAGCCTCGTCGACCGTCGCGGGATCATCGTCGACGCGGCCAGCGGAGTGTCGGGTGCCGGCCGCGCCCTCTCCGCCGGAACGGCGTTCTGCACGGTCGACGAGAACTTCACCGCCTACGGGCTGCTCGACCATCGACACACGCCGGAGATCGAGCAGAACCTCGACGCCGAAGTCCTCTTCACGCCCCACCTCGCCCCGATGAACCGGGGCATCCTGGCGACCTGCTACGCCCGCCCGGCGGCAGGCACGGTGACGAGCACGGACGGGTTGCTCGACGAGCTGACGAAGGCCTACCGGGACGAGCCGTTCGTCGTCGTGACCGCCGAGGCACCCTCGACGAAGGCGGCGCAGGGCTCCAACGTGGCGTTCGTGACCGCCCGGTACGACGAGCGCACCGGCTACGTCGTCGTGCTGTGCGCCCTCGACAACCTCACCAAGGGCGCCTCCGGCGGCGCCGTCCAGTCGGCCAACGTCGCCCTCGGCCTCGACGAGACCGCCGGCCTGCCGCGCGTCGGTCTTGCTGCCGTGAACCGCGCTGACGCGCAAGATCGCGCTGACGTGCTCGTCGAGGCGCTGCCGTACATCCGCCGCTTCGCCGGCAAGACGGTCGTCGTCAAGTACGGCGGCAACGCCATCGCCGGCACGTCCGAGCACGACGCCCTCGAGGTGTTCGCTCAGGACATCGTGCTGATGCGCCTCGTCGGCATGCGCCCGGTCGTCGTGCACGGCGGCGGACCGCAGATCTCGGCGCTGATGGGTCGCCTCGGCAAGACGGCCGAGTTCCGCGACGGCCTGCGCGTCACCGATGCCGAGACCGTGGACATCGCCAGGATGGTGCTCGTCGGTCAGGTCAACCCTCAGCTCGTCGCCGCCATCAACGCCCACGGCAACTACGCCGTCGGGGTCAGCGGCGGAGACGCCGGCCTGTTGCGGGCGACGCCGCACGACGGCGACCTCGGCTTCGTCGGCAACGTCGACGCCGTCGACCCGCGCATCCTCGAAGGGCTGCTCGCCGACGAGTTCATCCCCGTCGTGGCGACGATCGGCAGCGACGAATCGGGCCAGGCCTACAACATCAACGCCGATGCCGTCGCCGCCGCCATCGCCGAGGCGTTGGGCGCCGAGAAGCTCGTCTATCTCACCGACGTCGAGGGCCTGCGCGGCGACGCCGACGACGCCTCCACGCTGATCCACCAGACGACCGCTGACGAGCTCGAGCGGCTGATCGAGAGCGGGGCGATCACCGGCGGGATGATCCCCAAGGTGACGAGCTGCATTCACGCCGTGCGGCACGGGGTGCACCGTGCCCACATCCTCGACGGAAGGGTTCCTCACGTGCTGCTGCTGGAGATCTTCACGGACGAGGGCATCGGCACGGTCATCGACGCAACGAAGGAGCCGGCCGATGTCTGACGTGTCTGACGTATTCGGGGCGGTCGGCCTTGCCGAGTCGCCGTTCATGCCGGTGTTCGCCCCGCCGCAGCGGATGTTCGTGCGGGGTCGGGGGACCGAGCTGTTCGACATCGACGGGGAGCGCTACCTCGACTTCCTGTCCGGGATCGCCGTCACCTCACTCGGCCACGCCAACCCGGCCGTCACCGAGGCGATCTCGGCGCAGGCGGCGGAGTTGCTCCACGTCAGCAACTTCTTCGCCAACCCCCAAGCGGTGGCCGCAGCCGTCGCCGTCGACGAGCTGCTGCTCGACGCCACCGGACAGCGGGGCCGCGTGTTCTTCGCCAACAGCGGCGCCGAGTCGATCGAGTGCGCGATCAAGCTGGCCCGCAAGCACGGTGGACGAGGGCGGCACACCGTCGTCAGCACGTTCGGGAGCTTCCACGGCCGCACCCTCGCCGCTCTCGCCGCCACCGGACAGCCGAGCAAGCACGAACCGTTCCAACCGATGCCCGAGGGCTTCCGCCACGTCGCCTGGGGAGACGTCGACGCCATCGCTGCCGCGGTCGACGGCACGGTGGCCGCCGTCCTCGTCGAGCCGATCCTCGGCGAAGGCGGAGTGCATCCGGCTCCACCCGGCTACCTGGAGGCGATCCGGCGCGTCTGCGACGAGACGGGCGCGCTGATGATCGTCGACGAGATCCAGACCGGCATGGCCCGGACCGGGCGTTGGTTCGGCTTTCAGCACGACGACGTGGTCCCCGATGTGGTCACGCTGGCGAAGGCCCTCGGCAACGGCATGCCCGTCGGTGCCTGCTGGGCGCGCGACGAGGTCGCGGCGGTCTTCGAGCCGGGCGACCACGGCAGCACGTACAGCGCGACGGCGATCGCCACGGCAGCCGTCAACGCCGTCATCGCCGAGATGCGACGCATCGATGCGCCAGCCGTTGCGGCGAAGCAGGGCGAGCGGCTGGCGGTGGGACTCGCGGCCGTACCGGGCGTCGCCACCGTCCGTGGCCGCGGGCTGCTCCTCGCCGCCGAGCTCGACCGCCGTGACTCGAAGGACGTGGCCGGCGCCCTGCTCGACAACGGCTTGGTGACCAACGCCGTCACGCCAACGGCGCTGCGCCTGGCGCCACCGATCACCGTCACCGACGCCGAGATCGACGAGGCCCTGGCGATCCTGGGCGAGGTGCTTCGGTGACTCGGCATTTGCTGGAGGTCACGGATCTCGACGCGGCGGAGGTCGCCGACGTCCTTACTCTCGCCCGCCTCGATCCCCATGAGCTCGGAAGGCCGCTGGAGGGCCGCGGTGTCGCGCTGATCTTCGAGAAGCCGTCGACGCGGACACGTCACTCCACCGAGATCGCCGTCGTCCAGCTCGGCGGCCACCCCGTGTACACGCGAGGCGAAGAGATCGGGATCGACACCCGTGAGCCCGCCGAGGACATCGTGCGGATCCTCCAGGGCTACCACGCCGTGATCGCGGCGCGGGTGTTCGATCACGGAGTGCTCCAGCGCATGAGCGCCGTTGCCGAGGTGCCGATCGTCAACCTCCTCTCCGACCGCGCCCACCCGCTGCAAGCGATCGCCGACGCCCTGACGATGGAGGAGGAGCTCGGGTCGCTGAAGGGTCGGCGCGTCGCTTGGGTCGGTGACTTCAACAACGTCGCCCGCTCGCTCGCCGAGATCTCCACGATGCTCGGCGCCGACGTGTCGTTCGCCTGCCCGCCCGGGTTCGCCCCCGACGACGTCGAGCTGGAACGACTCGCCCTTGCCGGCATCGGCGAGGTCTCCCTCCACCACCGGCCGGTCGACGCGGTCGCCGGCGCCGACGTCGTGCACGCCGACACCTGGGTGTCGATGGGCCAGGACGACGAGAAGGCGCAGCGGATGCAGGCCTTCGAGGGGTTCACCGTCGACGATGCGTTGATGGACTCCGCCGGGTCCGAAGCGGTGTTCATGCACTGTCTCCCGGCATACCGGGGTCTCGAAGTGTCCTCCAGCGTGATCGACGGCCCGCGTAGCCGGGTGTTCCGCCAGGGCCATAACCGTCTCCACGCGGCGCGTGCCGCCCTGGCTCTCCTCGTCGGGGTCCGCCCGTGAGTGTGAAACAGCGGCGCCAGCAGGCCATCGTCCGCCTGATCGGCCAGCAGCCGGTGAGCAACCAGCCGCGCCTGCTCGAGCTGCTCGCCCACGAAGGTGTGCGGACGACACAGGCGACGGTCTCGCGCGACCTCGACGAGCTCGGCGTCATCAAGGTCCGCGCCGCAGGTGGGCAGACCGTGTATGCCCTGCCGGCGATCGAGACGGATCGGATCGCCCCGTCGGAACAACTCCGCCGGGTGCTCGGCGAATGGGTCGCCGATGTCGCCGTGTCCGGCAACATCGTGATCGTGCGCACGCCCCCCGGGTGCGCGCATGTCGTCGCCTCCGCCCTCGACCGCAGCGCCATCCAGGGATTACTCGGAACCGTCGCCGGAGACGACACGCTGATGTGCGTGGCGGCTGCCGGCGTGCATGGCGAGCATCTTGCCGCCGACCTACGCGAGCTCGCCGGTTTCGACCGTCGGGGGACGCGATGACACCGTCCACCCTGTGGCACGGCCGCTTCGGGCGCGGGCCGGCGGACGCTCTGATGGCGTACACCGCGAGCTTGCCGTTCGACCAGCGCCTTTGGCGGGACGACATCGCCGGCTCGCGTGCGCACGTTCGTGGCCTTGCCCTCGCTGGGCTGCTCGATGAGCCGGAGCGCGATCTGGTGCTCGCTGCCCTCGACACCGTCGAGGAGGAACTCGCTTCGGACACGTTCTCGTTCGTCGAGTCCGACGAGGATCTCCACACCGCGGTCGAGCGTCGTGTCACCGAGCTCGCCGGTGCGGCGGGAGCGAAGCTGCACACGGCGCGCAGCCGCAACGACCAGGTGGCCACCGACCTCCGCCTCTACTGCAAGCGAGAGCTGGTCGCCATCGCCGGTCGAACAGTGGCGCTGCAGGAGGTGCTGCTGACCCGCGCCGAGACCGATCGGGAGAGCTACCTGCCCGGATACACGCACCTCCAGCGGGCCCAACCGGTGCTCCTCGCCCATCATCTGCTTGCCCACGCGTGGGCGCTGGCCCGGGACGTCGACCGTTTGCTGGCCACCGTCGACCGGCTCGACGTCTCGCCGCTCGGCGCCGGGGCGCTGGCCGGGACCTCGCTCCCGATCGATCCTGCATCGGTGGCCGCGGAGCTCGGATTTGCCAGAGTCTTCGACAACTCCCTCGACGCCGTCAGCGATCGCGACTTCGTCGCCGAGGCGCTGTTCGACCTTGCGCTCCTCGGCATCCACTTGTCGAGGATCGGCGAAGAGTTCGTGTTGTGGACCAGCGAGGAGTTCGGGTTCGCCCGCTTGGACGATGCCTACGCCACGGGCTCGTCAATGCTCCCGCAGAAGCACAATCCGGACATCGCCGAGCTCGCCCGCGGCAAGGCCGGCCGGCTGATCGGCAACCTCACCGGTTTGCTGGCGACGCTCAAGGGTCTGCCGTTGGCGTACAACCGCGACTTGCAGGAGGACAAGGAGCCGCTGTTCGACTCGATCGACCAGATCGCCCTCGGTCTCGTCGCGATCGCCGGGATGATCGAGTCGGCGACGTTCGACACCGACAGGATGGCCGCAGCAGCAGACGTCGAGACGACCGCCGCGACCGATCTCGCCGAGTGGCTCGTCCGGCGGGGCACACCGTTTCGCGATGCCCACGTGATCGTCGGCGATCTCGTGCGTCGTCATGTCGAGAGTGCGACACCTCTGCGTGCCCTGGTCGCAGCCGACTCACGCCTCGGACCGGAGGCGGCCGCCCTCGTGGCGCCAGGCGTCGCTGTCTCGCGACGGACCTCTCCGGGCGGCGCCGGTCCGGACGCCTTGGACCGTCAGCTCGACGCCTTCCGTGAACTGCTCGCCGGCGAGAATCAGGCGATCGAGCGGCTGTGACGTACCGGCACACGCTGCGCATCCGCTACGCCGAGTGCGACATGCAGGGGATCGTGTTCAACTCCCACTACCTCGCTTATTGCGACGACGCCTTCGGGGCCTGGGTGGACAAGGCCATGCCGAAGGCGATGGACTACGTCGGCAACGACGGCTCGTTCGACGTGATGGTGAAGAAGGCCGTGCTCACATGGCACGGGGCGGTTCGCTTCGGGGACACGCTCGACCTCGACTGCGCTGTATCGAGGTGGGGGCGGACCAGCTTCGACGTTCGCTTCGTCGGCTCGGTGGCCGGCGTCGAGCGATTCGACGTCGTCGTCACCTACGTCAACGTCAAGCCCGGGTCCCACTCCCCGGCCGCGGTGACCGACGACGTCAAGGCGGCACTCGGAAGCTAAGAGAAAGCAACCGATGGGTGCCAGGGGGACCGAATCGTCCCCTACACACCCATCGGTCACAGTCGACCGGCCGGACTCCGCTTCTAGAGCAGACAACCTCGACGCAGCGAGCAGGCGGACCCACGGATGAGCGAGGAGCACCGAATTGCAATCAGCGCCAATGCAGCCAGCGGCCATGGGGATGGGCGTCGGCGACATGTCGGGCGTCGCGGCGGCCGTTCCGCCAGCGCACGAGCCCGACGGCGGTTGGCTGTTTCGGGCCGTGCCGAGCCGGCGGAATTCCCGGTATCTCCGGGCACAGCGCTGGGCTCTCGGCGAACAACCAGCTGAGGTCGCCGTGCTCGGCCGCATCGTCGAGGGCGGCGACGAATCGGCGGCGAGCTTCGGCCGGGAAGTAGTTCAACACCCAGCTCGTCGTCACCACCGGGTGACCCCGATCCGCCGACTCCGCGACCAGCGCGGCCATCGACTCGGCGGCGTCGCCACATCGAACGTCGACGCCGACACAATTGGCGATCGCGATGGCAGCGCCGAGGCGCTCGAAGCGCTCGACCTGGTCGGGCCACACACACGCCTCGAGCCACCGCGCCTGCAAGGGGTCGCTGACGTCGATCGGGTCGGTGTCGATGCCGATCGCCGCGGCGATCGGCGGATGCGACGTCGGCACCGGAACGTCGCCTCGGGTCGAGCAGGTGATGCTCACGGTCGAACCGGTAGTGATCCTCCCGCCGGGCTCGTACACGAAGTCGTAGTAGGGGATCAGCAGATTGAGCCCGGCACTGGCGCCGACGTCGACGTGGGCGAGCGGTCCGCACTCGGCGGCGAGAATCCCGAACGAGGGGACGAAGAGGGCGCTGCGCCCGATCTCGTTGGTCTGTGTCCGCCGAGTCGCCAACAGCTCGGCAAGCTCGGTCGATCGCTGGAGACAGAACTCGCGGAAAGCGTCGATCGCGCTGAGCCTCGCGCCCGACTCATCGGGCGGGATCGGCAGGTTGGGGTAGTAGCGGGCGAGCGGCGCCGTCGGCTCGGCGAGGAGCAACCAGTGCACCGACGCGAACAGCAACACCGGAAGGCGTTGGTGCTGCGGCGCGGCGAGCAGGAGCCCGGCCAGCTCGGGATCCTCGGCGATCCCGGCGGCGAGGTCGGCGTACAGCGGCGCGTCGCACGTCTGGGCGAAGTCGGCGAACTGTTGCTGGCAGGCGCTGACGGCGTGGCGGTCGCCGAGTGACACCGCGGCAACGTAGTGGATGAGCGGGCACCGAGCAGCGGTACGGTTCCGCCCACATGGACCTGATCGCCGACCTCCAAGCCCGTGGTCTGATCCACGACAGCACCGATCTCTCGGCGCTCGCTGCGCGCCTCCAGTCCGGACCAATCGGCGTGTATGTCGGGTTCGACCCGACCGCCGACTCGTTGCACGTCGGGCATCTGATGGGCCAGCTCGGTTTGCGCCGCTTCCAACTGGCCGGGCACCGGCCGTTCCCCCTCGCGGGTGGAGCGACTGGTGTAGTTGGCGACCCTGGTGGTCGCTCCGAGGAGCGCAACCTGCTCGACCGCGAGACGCTCGAACAGAACCTCGCCGGCATCACCCCGCAGCTCGAGCGGTTGCTCGACTTCGATGCAGGCGAGCGCTCGGCGACGCTGGTCGACAACGCGACGTGGACCGCAGACGTCCCATTGCTCGATTTCCTTCGTGACGTCGGCAAGCACATCACGGTCAACCAGATGATGGCCAAGGAATCGGTGAGGTCGCGCCTCGACGGCGAGCACGGCATCTCGTTCACCGAGTTCAGCTACATGCTCCTGCAAGCCAACGACTTCCGGCATCTCCACGACGAGTACGGCGTCGAGTTGCAGATGGGCGGCTCCGACCAATGGGGCAACATCACCGCCGGAATCGACCTGATTCGCAAGACCTCGGGGGGCGCCGCCCACGGGCTGACGTGGCCGCTGCTGCTTCGCACCGACGGCCAGAAGTTCGGCAAGTCGACGGGCAACGCCGTGTGGCTTTCGGCCGACCGAACCAGTCCGTTCCAGTTCCGCCAGTACTGGGTGCAGACGGACGACGCGGACATCGCCGAGCGCCTGCTGCGTTTCAGCATGCGCCCAGTCGAGGAGATCGAGGCGCTTCTCGCCGAGCACAGATCGGCCCCGGAACGCCGCGTCGCCCAACGCCAACTGG
>CAVTBY010000001.1:0-2500 GCA_963733085.1 Ilumatobacteraceae bacterium | reverse complement strand
TAGTAATTCTTTCCAAGCTACTAAGAGCCAACGGTGGATGCCTTGGCGCCAAGAACCGATGAAGGACGTGAGTGACTGCGAAAAGCTGCGGGTAGCCGTCTACTAGGCACTGATCCGCAGATGTCCGAATGGGGAAACCCGGCACTCGTCATGGAGTGTCACCCCGGTCTGAACACATAGGGCCGGCGGAGGGAACCAGGGGAATTGAAACATCTCAGTACCCTGAGGAAAGGAAAGCAACCGCGATTCCCTGAGTAGCGGCGAGCGAAAAGGGAACAGACCAAACCTGAACAGTGCCAAGCCTGGTGGCGTTGCTGTTCGGGGGTAGTGGGATCGAGGAGGTACCGCACCAGAGGTACCACGGAGTTACCAAGCTGCTGCGTAGGAGAACAGATCAGGAAAGTCTGGCCAGAGTGGGTAATAGCCCCGTATCCGAAACGTACGCAGCCTCCGCCTCGACATCCCAAGTAGCGCCGGGACCGTGAAAACTGGCGTGAATCTGCGGGGACCACCCCGTAAGTCTAAGTATTCCTTGGCGACCGATAGTGAACCAGTACCGTGAGGGAAAGGTGAAAAGTACCCCGGGAGGGGAGTGAAATAGTACCTGAAACCGTTGGTTTACAAACAGTCAGAGTGTCGTCGCCTTCGGGCGGCCACGATGGCGTGCCTTTTGAAGAATGAGCCTGCGAGTTATGGTGTGTGGCAAGGTTAACCCGAAGTGGGGTAGCCGCAGCGAAAGCGAGTCTTAATAGGGCGTTCAGTCGCATGCTGTAGACCCGAAGCCAAGTGATCTATCCATGGCCAGGTTGAAGCGGAGGTAAGACTCCGTGGAGGACCGAACCCACGTCAGTTGAAAATGGCGGGGATGAGCTGTGGATAGGGGTGAAAGGCTAATCAAACTTGGCGATAGCTGGTTCTCCTCGAAATGCATCTAGGTGCAGCGTCATGTGTTCAGCACCGGAGGTAGAGCACTGGATGGGTACGGGGGCCTACAAGCTTACCAACCCCAGCCAAACTCCGAATGCCGGTGCTCCAGAACATGGCAGTGAGACCACGGGGGATGAGCTTCGTTGGTCGAAAGGGAAACAGCCCAGATCATCAGCTAAGGCCCCAAATTCAGGACTAAGTGGAAAACGATGTGAGATTGCACAGACAGCCAGGAGGTTGGCTTAGAAGCAGCCACCCTTGAAAGAGTGCGTAATAGCTCACTGGTCGAGTGATCTTGCGCGGACAATGTAACGGGGCTCAAGTCCTGAGCCGAAGCTATGGGCTTCTCCGCAAGGAGGAGCGGTAGAGGAGCGTCGACAGTGCAGCGAAGCATCGGTGTGAACCGGTGTGGAGCGCTGTCGAGTGAGAATGCAGGCATGAGTAGCGAGAGAGGGGTGAGAAACCCCTCCGCCGAAAGCCCAAGGGTTCCTGGGGAAGGCTAATCCCCCCAGGGTGAGTCGGGAGCTAAGGCGAGGCCGAGAGGCGTAGTCGATGCACAACTGGTTGATATTCCAGTACCACCGTGTTCGCGCCAGGCCCAAGAGTCGCAACGTGGGGGCTGTTTCCTTCGGGAAGCGATCCTACCGAGCGTCTGGCGGGTAGCTGACGGGGGACGCAGGAGGATAGGTGATCCGGGGCGATGGTCGTCCCCGGGTAAGCATGTAGGGGGGTCCCGATGAGAGTTGGGGCCATAACTCTGAGATGTGATACCGAGGCTCTTTTGCCGAAGTCACTGATTCCATGCTGCCAAGAAAAGCCCTGCAGCGAGTTGGCACGGTGCCCGTACCCCAAACCGACACAGGTGGGCGGGTAGAGAATACTAAGGCGATCGGGAGAACTATGGTTAAGGAACTCGGCAAATTACCTCCGTAACTTCGGAAGAAGGAGGACCCCTACTGGTGAAAGCCTTTACGGCTCGAGCTGGCGGGGGTGGCACAGAGCAGGGGGTAGCGACTGTTTACCAAAAACACAGCAGCGTGCGAAGCCGCAAGGCGCTGTATACGCTGTGACGCCTGCCCAATGCTGGAAGGTCACGGGGAATGGTTAGCCGCAAGGCGAAGCTATGAACCTAAGCCCCAGTGAATGGCGGCGGTAACTATAACCGTCCTAAGGTAGCGAAATTCCTTGTCAGGTAAGTTCTGACCTGCACGAATGGCGTAACGACTTCCCCGCTGTCTCAACCATAGACCCGGCGAAATTGAAGTACGAGTAAAGATGCTCGTTAGCTGCGGAAGGACGAAAAGACCCCGTGGACCTTTACTATAACTTGGTGTTGAGCTTTGGCCTGCATTGTGTAGGATAGGTGGGAGACTTGGAAGCATTGGCGCCAGCCAGTGTGGAGTCAACGTTGAAATACCACCCTGTGTATGTTGGAGCTCTAACTTCGGTCCGTGATCCGGATCAGGAACAGCGCCAGGCGGGTAGTTTGACTGGGGCGGTCGCCTCCTAAAATGTAACGGAGGCGCCCAAAGGTTCCCTCAGGCTGGTTGGCAATCAGCCGTCGAGTGCAATG